>NZ_NVXQ01000001.1 GCF_002733955.1 Hoeflea sp.
CAGCCCCGAATCCGATGCCTTCGTCGAAGCGGCTACCGAGGCTCTCGCCCCCGTCGGCGCCCAGACCATGCTGACCGACGGCATCGCCCAGGCCTACCGTGCCGGCCGTGACCGGGTGGCCGGTGTGACCGGTGTGCAGGAGCTGCTGACCTCGACCTGCGACATGCGCAATGCCACACCCTATCTCTTCGCCACCACCGGCAAGGAATGGCTCGACAATGAAGTGCTGGGCGAGGAAGTCTTTGGCCCGCTCGGACTGGTCGTGCGGGTTGCCGATTTCGACGAGATGACGAAGATCGCCAAGAGCTTCGCCGGTCAGCTGACCTGCACCCTGCATCTCGACAAGGCCGACACCGAGCAGGGCCGTGCGCTGATGCCGATCCTCGAGCGCAAGGCCGGCCGCGTTCTCGCCAACGGTTTCCCCACCGGTGTCGAAGTGGCCGACTCGATGGTGCACGGCGGCCCGTATCCGGCCTCGACCAATTTCGGCGCCACCTCGGTCGGCACGCTGTCGATCCGCCGTTTCCTGCGCCCGGTCTGCTACCAGAACATGCCCGGCGACCTGCTGCCGGGCGATTTCGGCTGAAGCACCTCGCCGCGAGTCGATCCTCAGGCCGGCCCCGTTCTGCCACAGATGACAGGCCGGGGCCGGCTTTCCTTTTTGCGGGTGCGAGGCTGTGGGTCAAAGCCTGCTGCACTCCGGTTGGCAGGGAATGTCAGCTTGGCTTGCAAGGTCTCATGACCCTCTTAGGTGGCTCTACCGGCAACGGTGATTGCAGTTCCGGAGCGGGTGGTTTAGTGCAAGCTCCATGTTGAATTCCGTGCTGATCGTTGCCGCCGGGCGCGGCCACCGCCTGGGTGGCGAGATCCCGAAGCAGTTTCTTCCCATCGGCGGCGTCAGTTCGCTGCGCCGGTCGGTGGAGGCATTTCTGGCGCTGGCGTCAATCGACCTGCTGCGCGTTGTCATTCACCCCGATGACCAGCTTCTCTGTGAGCAGGCCCTGGCCGGGATCGATGACCGGCGGCTGCTTGCGCCGGTGCATGGCGGCAGCACGCGGGCTCAATCGGTGCGGCTGGGGCTGGAATCCTTCGCGGAAACCGGCACCGGCAAGATCCTCATTCACGACGCAGCGCGGCCCTTCATTCCGGCCACGGTGATCGAGGCCGTGCTCGAAGCTCTGGCCGAAGCCGAGGGCGCCTTCGCTGCGCTGCCGTTGGTGGATGCGCTCTGGAGTGCGGAGGGCAACCAGGCCATCGCGCCGGTCTCCCGCGAAGGCCTCTGGCGGGCGCAGACGCCGCAGGGGTTTCATTTCGACCGTATTCTGGCAGCTCACCGCGACCACGCTGGCGAGGCTCACGATGATGTGGCGGTGGCGCGTACTGCAGGTATGGCCGTCAGAATCGTCGAGGGCTCGGAAGCCAATTTCAAGATCACCACGGCAGCCGATCTCGAGCGGGCCCAGGCCGAGGTGAAACGGCTGGAGCAGGCGTCCGGCAAGCAGGCTTAGCGGCAACGCCAGCAAAAGCCCGAAGTCGGTTCGCCGACCAGTTATCCCATGTTGATGGCACGCCGCCGCGCAACCTCGATATGAGTCTGCATGGCTTTGGCCGCGGCCTCGGGGTCGCGGGCTTCAAGCGCCTTGATGATGGTCATGTGGTCGCCGATCACCGAGGGGATCATCGGCACGTAGAGCCGGGTTTCGGCGAGCCGGATCAGCCGGATCTTGATCCAGTTGACGCGGTAGGCCTGGGCTATGATGTCGTTGCCGAGCCCGTCAATGATGGCTTCGTGCAGCTGCAGGTCGACAGCCTCCGCATCCTGCATCAAGCCTTCTTCGTCGCCGCGTTCGAACCGTTCGAGGATACCCTCGTGACTGGCTCGCAGGCTTGCAATCAGCTCGGGATCGGCGCTGGTCGCAAACAGCCGCACGGCCGCCACCTCGATGAACTCGCGAAACTGATAGGCGTTGCGCACCAGGTTGAGGTCCACCTGCGGAACCTGCATGCCTCTTTGCGGCGCGGTCCGGATCAGGCCTTCGGCTTCCAGCCGCGGCACCAGCTCGCGAATGGCGCCGAGCGGATAGCCGGTGATCTCCACCAGCTGCCGCTGGGTGATGAACTGGCCCGGCTTGATCTCCTGCGCGAGCAGGCTTCTGGTATAGCCCTCATAGGCCTGCTCGCGCAGTTTGAGCGGTTCACCATCCTTGCTGTGCAGTGGGGGCAGCGAGCTCATGCTTGCTCCTCAGGCAGTGGCCATGATGGCGTCGAAGGCTTCGAGCAGATCCGATTTCTGCTCTGCGCTCAGTTCCGTCAAGGGCGGGCGCACGGCATCAAAACCGGCATCGCCCGCCAGATGTCCTGCAAGCACCTTGACCGCGGGAATGATCGGATTGGAGACGACCAGATTGGTAAGCTCGATGAGCACGTGGCCATCGTCTTTCGAATGGATCACCGGCGCGAGCAGATCCGGCACGATATTGGCAAGTCCACAGATCGAACCTTCCGCCCCCTTGGCCATGGCGCGCGGCAAGAGCCGTTCATCGCCGACCAGCACCGAGATGTCGCCATGGCTGGCGAGAAAGCGTTCCGCGGTCGCCCAGTCGCCCGATGAATCCTTGATGCCGGTGATGATGCCGGGCCAGGCCTTGCGCAGCCGGGCGATCAGCTCGGGCGACAGCGCAACCGCGGTCTGGCCGGGAATATGATACATGATGACGCCGCGGAGCTTGTCGCCGATGCGCGTGAACACCTGGTTGAACCAGTTGAAGAGACCATCATCATCCATCCCCTTCATGAAGAAGGGCGGCGCCATCAGGAGGCCCGCGGCACCGGCATCAAGTGCCGCGATTGACTGGCTGACCGCGTCGTCAATGGCAGGGGCCATGATGCCGACATGAATGCGGGTGCCTGCCGGCGCCGCCTTGGCTACCGCGTCATACATCGCCTTGCGCTCGTCAAGCGTGAGCCCGAACCCCTCTCCGGTGGTGCCGCACAAGGTGACACCGTCGCAGCCGCGCGCCAGCACGCTGCCGGCATGGCTGGCAAGCCTGGGAAGGTCAACTTCGCCGGACGCCGTGTAGGGTGTCACCAGAGCTGCAGAAAGGCCGAAGATCGGTTTGGTCATGAAGGATACGCCAGTTGGTTGTTGCTAACATGTTAGCGTGTGCACGTATAGGAGTTCCCCGACCCGGTAAAGCCCGGGACGGCATTTATTCGTGTGCAGAGCAACAAGATTGAAGGGACGCGGCGGGCTCATTTGGGCGCGTATCCCGAGCGCGGTGCCTGCGCCCGGGATGCTGCAAGAACCGGCCGTCTGCCGTGTCAGTGGTTGTCGCGCGGACTCGATTTCTGCGCGACACGCTGGAACTCGTCAGCGCCGCGCATCACCATGCCTTCCGAGAACGGTTCTGCCAGTTCGCGGAAATATTTCTGCCACGGCGTCTGGCTCGCTGGCAGCTGATAGCCACCCGAGGCCGCCAATTCTTCTGCGCGCTTGTCCCATTCGTCCTTGGGTACCAGCGCATCGACGCGGCTCTTGCCGAGGTCAATGCGGATCCGGTCGCCATTGCGCAACAGGGCCAGCCCGCCACCGGCAGCAGCTTCCGGCGAGGCATTGAGAATGGAGGGCGAGGCCGACGTGCCCGACTGCCGCCCGTCGCCGATGCAGGGCAAAGCGGAGATGCCCTTTTTCAGGAGATAGCTTGGCGGGCGCATGTTGACCACTTCGGCGCCACCGGGATAGCCCAGCGGTCCGGTGCCGCGCATGACCAGGATCGAGTTGTCGTCGATGCCGAGGCTCGGGTCATCGATCATCCTGTTGTAGTGTTCCGGCCCATCAAACACCACGGCCGTGCCCTCAAACGCTTCCATGTCATCGGGGTTGGACAGGTAGCGCTTGCGGAATTCGCCGGAGATCACCGAGGTCTTCATGATGGCGCTGTCAAACAGGTTGCCCTTGAGATTGAGAAAGCCTGCATCCTGCATCAGGGCCTTGGAGATCGGCCGGATCACGTCCGGGTTCTCGATCTCGCGATTGGCGCAGTTCTCGCCGATGCTGCGTCCGTTGACCGTCAGGGCGCCAGGATGAGGCAGAAGGTTGGCTCTCATCAGTTCGGCCACGACGGCTGGCACGCCGCCGGCCCGGTGAAAATCTTCCCCGAGATAGGTGCCCGCCGGCTGCAGATTGGTCAGCAGAGGCACGTGGTGTCCCAGGGTCTGCCAGTCGTCGTTGTTGAGCTCGACGCCGATATGTTTGGCAACGGCAACCACGTGGATCGGCGCGTTGGTCGACCCGCCAAGTGCGGAGTTGGTGACGATGACATTCTCAAACGCTTCCCGGGTCATGATGTCGGAGGGTTTGAGGTCTTCCCGCACCATGTCGACAATGCGTTTTCCCGTGGCATAGGCCATCTGGCCGCGCTCGCGGTAGGGCGCTGGAATGGCGGCCGATCCCGGCAGCTGCATCCCGAGCGCTTCAGCAAGCGAGTTCATCGTCGAGGCCGTCCCCATGGTATTGCAATAGCCGACCGAAGGCGCCGACGAGGTCACCAGCTCGGCGAACTGCTCATCGTCGATCTTGCCTTCGGCATGCAACTCGCGGGCTTTCCAGACGATGGTGCCCGAACCGGTTCTCTCGCCGCGGAAATAGCCGTTCAGCATCGGGCCGACCGAAAACGCGATCGCCGGAATGTTGACGGTGGCTGCGGCCATCAAGAGGGCGGGGGTGGTCTTGTCGCAGCCGATGGTCAGCACGACACCGTCGAGCGGATAGCCGTACAGCGATTCCACGAGGCCGAGATAGGCAAGGTTCCTGTCGAGCATTGCCGTGGGGCGCTTGCCGGTTTCCTGGATCGGATGAACGGGCACTTCGAGCGGAACGCCGCCATTGGCGATGATACCGTCGCGGACCCGCTTGGCGAGCTCGATGTGATGGCGGTTGCACGGCGACAGGTCGGAGCCCGTCTGGGCTATGGCGATGATCGGCTTTCCCGACTGCAATTCGTCACGGGTGAGGCCGTAATTGACGTAGCGCTCGACATAGAGCGCCGTCATTTCCCGGTTTTCCGGGTTGTCAAACCACAGTTGCGAACGCAGTCGGGTGGGCTTGTCCTTGCTTGACATGTTGGTCTCCAATGCCGTTTGGCGTGCACTTCAATTTGCCCGTAGTCCGTTGCCCGTTCTGGGAGCCCGGTCGATCAGGTGCTGACGGGCAGCAGCTTCGAGAGATGCTGTGTTAGCAGCCCTTTGTCCCGTTATAAATCGAATATATCCGTGGTGCTTGCACTCGGTGGTCTGGCTTCGTCCTGTCTCATGAATGCACCCTGTTGCCACGGCCGTAAACCAGAAGCATGCAGATGATCACGGACCCGTAGATCACTTGGCGTCCGGCTTCAGGCATTTGCATGATGGAAAGCACCGAATTCAGAAGCACGATCAGGATCACGCCGATCAGCGTTCCGATGTACCGGCCCTGACCACCCAGAATGCGCGTGCCGCCGATCACCACCGCGGCGATTGCCGGAAGCAGGAAGGCGTTGCCCATCCCCTGATAGGCCCGGGCCGAATAGCCGGCCAGCATCACGCCCGCCATTGCGGCGCAGATGCCGGAAACGATGAACGATCCCAGGATCACCCGGCGGGTGCGAATGCCTGACAGATAGGCCGCAACCTCACGGTTGCCTGTCACATAGATCTCGCGGCCAAAGGCTGTCCGCTTGAGCATGACGGCAATGATCACCGAAATCACCAGCCAGACGAAGATCGCATTGGGGATGCCGAGCGTCTTGCTCGCGGCAAGGGTCCGCATCAGGGGTGTCGCCGCGTCCTGCGGCGCAAAGCCGCCGGTGTGTGCGACCATAAGGCCGCGCAACACCGAATCCACCCCGAGCGTGAAGATCATCGACGGCACGCGCAGATAGGCGACGCCGAAACCGTTGACCAGGCCAACACTCGCACCAATCGCAATGCCGACGGGAATGGCCATCTCACCGCCCACGGTCGTCGCCATCATCGCCGCCGCCGTCATGGTCCATGCAACGCTCAGATCAATGTGGCCGAGCAGAATGACCACCATCATGCCGGCAGCGACAATCCCCAGAAATGATCCGGTCTGCAGTTGCTGCAAAAGATAGCCCGGCGACAGAAGCGGAGCCGAGCCTTGCGTTGACAGCGTGTAGGCAGTGCCGACAGCCAGAATGACGAGAATGAATGCCGACGCGATGACGATCGGTTTGTCTTCCGTCTTCAGGTTCGGGATCGAAAACTTCATAGCCATCGTTCCTATCGGAAAAGGTTGAGCCGGTTTTTGACTTGCAGGGTTCTGAATGCGCCAAGGCTGACGGCAGCAAGAAGAACCAGGCCTTCAATCAGCGGCTGTAGCAGCGGGTCTATCGAGACAATGCGGAAATAGAACGAGATCACACGCAGGATCAGCGCGCCGACCATCGAGCCGATGGCTCCGCCAACGCCGCCGAGCAGCGAGGTGCCGCCGACCACCACGGCTGCGATGGAATTGAGCGTGTAGGCGCCGGCCTGGGTGATGTCGGCATTGCCCGACGATGTCTGGATGGCGAGATACAGTCCGCCACAGGCTGCAAAAAAACCCGCCAGAGTGAAGGCCGCAATCTTGGCGCGATTGAGCGGAAGGCCGGACATGAACGCAGCCCCTTCAGCCGAACCGACGGCGTAGATTGTGCGCCCGGTCACAGTGCGCTTGAAAGGCAGCCAGACGCCGAAGGCAATCACCACCACTATCAGCAGGGGCACGGGGATCCAGGCGATCGGTTTGAACCATGCCGCATCGGCATCAAACAGGCCGTAGGTGGCGACAAACTCGTAAAGATCATTGGTCAGTGCCCAGCTGATGTCACCATCGACATTGCCGCCGGGCACCGGGCGGATGAACAGTGCAAGCCCGATGGCAATCGCCCCGGTTGCCAGTGTCGCAATGATCGGCTGCAAACGGCCATAGACAACGATCAAGCCGTTCATGAAGCCGAAGGCGGTGCCGGTGGCCAGTGTGATGATCATGCCGAGCACGATCTGCCCTGGAGATCCGTTGACCACCACAGACGCCACGCAGTTCGCCAGCGTCATGATGGCGCCGACAGACAGATCCAGCCCGCCCAGGAGCACCGGGACCGTCTGCGCCATGGCCAAGAATATGATGGCGACGGATTCATTGGAATTCTGTATCAACACCGCAGCGGAAAAGCCGCGCGGATGCATGAGGTTGTAGACAAGATACAGCGATGCGAGCATCGCAATGGCGATGTAGAAGGCAACATTCTGCCGCATGTTGGTCGCGAGGGCGGAACGGATATCAGCCATGATGCGCACCTGCCGCTGCAGTTGAGGCCTGCGTGCCCACGTTCAGCGAGGCCGCAACGATGGCTTCCTCGGTGATCGCGTCTCCGCTGAGCTTGGAGACAATTTCCCCGTCATACATCACCACCACGCGGTCGCAGCAGCCGATGAGTTCGGCATAATCGCTCGAGTACAACAAGATGGTCTTGCCCCGGTCCGCTAACTGGCGAATGAGCTTGTAGATCTCCTGCTTGGTGCCGACATCGATGCCCCGCGTCGGATCATTGAGCAGGATCACATCCGGATCGGTCATCAGCCATTTTGCAATCACCACCTTTTGCTGGTTTCCGCCCGACAGCGTCGAGACGATGTCATCGGGACTGGCGACCTTGATCTGCAGTTTTGCAATCCCCTCGGCCACAGCCTGCCGCGCCTTGTCCGGATTGATAAACGGCCCGTCCGAGATCCGGTCGTAGGATGCGGCCAGCAGATTGTCGGCAATCGACATCGCCAGCATCAGGCCTTCCGTCTTTCGGTCTTCCGGCACCAGCGCAATGCGCATGGCAGCGCTCTTGGCCTGGGCCGGGGAGGCTGGATGGCAGGGCTGACCATTGATTGCTATGTCGCCATCCAGTCCCCTGAGCACACCGAAAAGGCCGAGCAGAAGCTCCTTCTGGCCTTGTCCGTCCAGCCCCCCAAGTCCGACGATTTCGCCCTTGCCGACGCACAGATCGATGCCCTTGAGCTGACCTTCCCAGGCGAGCCGGTCGATTTTCAGATATTCGGGCTTCTCCGCCGGCGCCGGCTTCGGCGGATAATGCGCTGTCACCTCGCGGCCGATCATCAGCTTGACGATCTCGCCTTCCGAATGCGCGCCCTTGGCAAACGTCTCGATGTGCTGGCCGTTGCGGAACACCGACAGCGTGTCGCAGAGCTTTTCGATCTCCTGCATCCGGTGGGAAATGAACAGGCTGGCCACGTTCTGCGCCTTGAGATCCGCAAGCAGCCCGTAGACCGTCTCCACGTCGCGGCTGGTCAGCGCAGAGGTGGCTTCGTCGAGAATGAGAACTTTCGGATCCTTGCCCAGCGCCTTGGCGATCTCGACCATCTGTCTTCGCGACAGGGAGAGCTCACGCACCAGCGAATTGGGGTCGACATCCTCGCATTTGATCTGCGCCAGCAGCTCTTCGGCGCGGCGGTGTTGCGCGCGCCTGTCGATCAGGCCGAATTTGCGCGGCGGGGCAGAGATGGAGATGTTGTCGGCCACCGACAGATCCGGGACCAGGGACAGTTCCTGAAAGATGCAGACGATGCCCGCAGCCGCGGCCTGGGTCGGATTGGAAAAGCGGACCGTTTCGCCGTTTACCTCAACGGTGCCCGCATCAGGCTGCAACACGCCGGAGAGGATCTTGATCAGCGTCGATTTGCCAGCGCCGTTCTCGCCGAGGATGCCGTGGATGGTGCCGGTACGGCACAGAAAATCCACGCCCTCAAGCGCGCGCGTTCCCGAAAAATGCTTCGAGGCTCCGGTCAGTTTGACGATGGGGACGTCAATGGGCATTGCGCGGGCACTCCTCGCAGGCAATCAAAGGATAGACAGGAAAAAGGGGGCGCCGGTTCCGGCACGGCGCCCCGAATGGTGTTGACGTTTACTTCACGTCAGCTTCGGACTGCGCCATGATCGACGGGCCCGAAATGTTGACGCCGCAGGGCGGAAACTCGTTCACGGTGAAGAAGTTGTCCGGCAATTCACTCCAGAAGTTCTTGCCGTCTTCAAGCTGCGTGTAGTCCGCAATCGGCAGCGGCACCGAGATCAGCTGCGGCATGACATTGCCCTCAAGCGCGGAGACGGCGGCTTTCATGGCGATGGCGACCAGACCGGGCGACTGGCCGATCGAAATGCCCTTCAGGCCTTCGCCCGAATACTTGGCGACCAGCTTGCGGAAGCCATTCTCGGACTCGCCTGTGACCGGCACGAAGGGATGACCGGAATCGATCATTGCCTGCACCACGCCGACGGTGCCGCCCTGGGCGATGATGGCGTCGAACTCGCCATGCACCGCAATGGCGTCGGCGACAACCTTTTGCGCTGTACCGTCATCCCAGTTGCCGACGACCTGCGTCACTTTCCAGTCACCGGCATCGGCTTCGAGAACTTCATTGATGCCGATCGAGCGGTCACGGTCGACCGAGTTGCCGGCCAGGCCCCGGACCTCGAGTATGTCGCCGGAGGTGATGCCCTTGGCTGCCAGTTCCTTGAGCGCAAACTCGGCCCAGGTCCGGCCCATCAGGAGCTGGTCTTCATTGACCTGCATGACAGCGTCGGTGTCGAGCACATTGTCGAACGGAACCAGCACGACGTCATTCTTGTCGGCAAGCCGGATCACCCGGTCGAAGCCCTCCGGCGCAACCGCGATGGTCACGATCGCGTCGTAGCCCTGGTTGATGAAATCCTCGATCGCACCCAGCTGGGCCGGGGCGTCGGTGCCGGTCGAAACCACCTTGAATTCGGCGATCTTGTCCTTCATCGACGGGTCTTCGGCAAAGGCCTTGGCTGTCTTGATCATCTGGATGCGCCAGCCATTGCCGACGAAACCGTTGACCACGGCAATCTTGTAGGGGCCTTCCTTGGCCGACCATTGCATGTATTTGGTGTCCGCATCCCATGGCGCGAAGCACTCAGGGTTCGCGCCCGGGCCGGACACGGTTTCAGGGCCGGCCAGCGTCAGGCTGGTGGACAGCATCAGGCCCATGATTGTTGTTGAGACTAGAGTTCCCAGTTTCATGTCAGTTCCTCCTCCTACGGTGCTTCATCGCACCCTCCCAGATGCCACGATGTGTGACGATCATTTCCTCCGCTGGTCGACGGTTATCCGTCGCGCCGGGCTTATTCTGCCGGTTTAGCCGTCTCGAAATGCCGGAAGCCGGCGTCGAGATGCGATTTCATCTTGTACTGGTAGGCAGTCCGGTCGCGCCGCTCGAGCGTCTCCAGGATCTCGGCATGCTCCGAGTATGTGACGGTCGAGAAGGTCTGGACCGTCTTCGCCTTCAGCATGATTTTCATGATCACCGGCTTCATGATCTTGTAGACGTCGAGGATCGCCTTGTTCCCCATGACCGCGACCAGCCGAGTGTGAAAGCGGAAGTCGATCTCCGAGGCGTCAACAGCCGTCTTGGCGGCCAGGAATTCGCTGTTCACCTGATGCAGATCGGCGATGTCCTCCGGCGTGACATTGTCAAACAGCGTTTCGAATGAGGCGACTTCAAGCAGACTGCGAAATCCCTGAATGTCGACAAATGTCTCCCGCGAGACCTCGAGTGTGTTGAAGGCGAACAGGTCGAAGGCGCGCGCCATGCGCTCGTCGATGAGGACGGCGCCGACTTTCGGGCGCACCTTGACGACACCGTAGGTCTTGAGGATGCGCATGGCTTCACGCACCGTGTTGCGGCCTGCATGAAAGCGTTCGCACAGCTCTTTCTCTGTCGGCAGGCTGTCGCCAACCTTCAGCCCGTCCTCCGAAATAAGTGTGCGGATATGGTCGACCAGCTCATCAACCGCCGAGGCTTTTGATTCCTGGCCGCCTGCCTCCCTGGCAGCGGAATGGGTCGCGGTGGCGCTGTCGGTCTCGTCATCCATCTTCGGCGGCAGGTCGGTCACAATGCTATCTTTCAATTGTTGGACAAATAAAAGATAGCGGCTGGTCCAAACCGAAGTCAATAGCCGCAAATGCCATAACGCGACGGAATCATCCGATAATCATCCCACAATTGAGGGTGAAACCCCTGAATTTCGTCCGGCGACCAGGAACTGCTTCCATAAAAACCGTCCAGACGGTATGTTTTGTGAATGATGACCCGACCTCAACGCAAGAACAACCCGGCAGCCCTGCGGCTCAGGCTCCTCGACTGCGCGGCCACGCTGATCGTTGACCACGGGGTCCCGGCGCTGACGCTGGAAAACGTGGCCCGTGAGGCCGGGGTCAGCAAGGGCGGCCTGTTGCATCACTACAGTTCAAAAGACGCTCTCATTGGCGGGCTGTTCGACATGGTGGTCGAATGGTTTGGCAGCCAGGTGGACGCGGCCATCGAGCCGGAGGAAAACCGTCCGGCGCGGTTCTCGCGGGCCTATCTGCAGGTGATTGCCAACATCGACATGTCGGTACCGGCAGAAAAGCGCCTGGCGGTGCTCATCCTGATGCTCAGTTCCGACCCGCACTATTGCGCCCGCTGGAACAGCTGGGTCGATGAGCGGCTGCGGGAGCACCACAGGACCGATACGTCACCGATGGCCCGCACCCTGCGTCTGGCGGCTGATGGATTGTGGCTGTCAGATCTGGGCGGCGGGCCGGATTCGGTTTCTTCGAAACGCGGCGAAATCCTGCAGTTTCTGCAAACTCTCGACCCCGGTCCCGCGACCTCGACACCACACGCCGACAAAGGAGGGCAATGACATGCCATGGCTGTTTCTTGGTATTGCAATCATCGGCGAAGTCATCGCCACCACAGCGCTCAAGGCCTCCGAGGGCTTCACCAGATGGGGCTACGGCAGCATTTCCATCATCGGCTACGCCATCTCGCTCTACATACTGGCGATTGTTCTCAAGACCATTCCGGTCGGCATTGCCTATGCAGTCTGGTCCGGAGCAGGCGTGGCAATGGTCACGCTCATCGGCATCGTGCTGTTTGGTCAGAAGCTGGACCTGTACGCCTATCTCGGCATCGCTCTGATTGTCGCCGGCGTGCTTGTTCTCAACATGCTCTCGAACTCGGCCACGCATTAAAAACGCCCGGAGCGCACTTCGCGTCCGGGCGTTTTCGAGATCATCAAATGAGTGTTAGGGTCTGATTACGAGACCTTGACCACCGTCTTGCCGAAATTCTTGCCGCCGAGCATGCGGATGAACGCGTCCGGCGCATTCTCAAGCCCCTCGGTGACATCTTCGCGATAGACGAGCTTGCCGTTGCCAACCAGTGGTCCGACCTCCGAGAGGAAATCGGCGAAGCGGTCAAAATGGTCGGAAATGATGAAGCCGCCCACCGTCAGCCGGTTGACCAGGATCGTCCGCCAGGCCTTTGGCAGGCGGTCCGGACCGGCTGTTTCCCCGGCGCCAAGCGCGCCTGAATTGTACCAGGCGATCATCCCGCAGAGCGGAATCCGGCCGCCGACATTCATCATCGGCAGCACCGCCTCAAGCGTCATTCCGGCAATATTCTCGAAATAGATGTCGATCCCGTCGGGGCAGACCTCGGAAAGCTCCTTGCGCAGCGCTTTGACGTCGCTTGCGGCGCGGTGGTCGATACAGGCATCAAAACCGAGCTCTTCGACCGCATAGGCACATTTGTCTGCCCCGCCGGCAATACCGATGGCGCGCAGGCCCTTCTGCTTGGCCAGCTGGCCGACCATCGAGCCGACCGGACCTGTAGCCGCGCCAACGACCAGGGTTTCCCCGGCCTTCGGCTTGCCGATCTCGTTGAAGCCGTACCAGCCGGTAAAGCCCGGCATGCCCAGCACACCGAGCGAGGTGGAAACCGGCGCGACGCCGGCATCGATCTTTCTCAGCTCGTTGGCCGCAACCACGCCATGGCTGCCCCAGCCGAACATGCCCATGGCGATGTCGCCGGGTTTGAAACGCGAGGAACGGCTCTCGATGACTTCGCCGACCGCGCCGCCACCCATCTGTTCATCGATCGCCACCGGTGTCGAGTAGGATTTGGCGTCATCCATCCGCCCGCGCATATAGGGATCGAGCGACATGTAGAGAACCCGCAACAGCACTTCGCCTTCGCCGGGCGACGGCATCGCCACGGTCTCGAGACGAAAATTCTCCGGCGTTGGCTGGCCTTCGGGGCGCTTGGCCAGCACGATCCGCTGCATTTGGTCAGGCATGATGTGTTCCTTTCAGGGGCGGCTCAGGCGATGGTAACGCCGCCATCGGCGACGATGACTTGTCCGGTGATGAAGCTGGCGGCTGGAGACGCAAGGAACGCGGCAACCGGGCCGATTTCCTCGGGCAGGCCGATACGCCTCAGCGGCGTGGTCCGGGTCCGCTTCTTCAGATTGTCCTCGTCTTCCCACAGCGCGCGGGCGAAATCGGTTTTCACCAGGCCCGGCGCGATGCAGTTGATGCGGACATTGTCGGGACCGTGTTCAACAGCCAGATTGCGCGCCAGGGCAAAATCGGCCGCTTTCGAGATGCCGTAGCCGCCGATCACCGAATTGCCCTGGATGCCTGCGATCGAGGAGATGATGACGATGACACCGCCACCCTTCTGCTTCATCGCCGGGATCACCCGGTTGCAGAGCCAGAGGTTGCTCTTGACGTTCGAGCCCATGATCTTGTCGAAAGCTTCGTCCGACAGCTCCGCCAGCGGTCCATAGGCCGGATTGACGGCTGCATTGCAGACCAGGATATCCGGCGCGCCGTAGAGCTTTTCCGTGCTGGCGATCAGCCCTTCGACCTCGTTTTTCCGCGAGATGTTGCAGGCGACAACGGCCGCGTCGCCGCCTTCCGCACGGATCGCTTGCGCCACCGGTTCACAGGCTTCCGCCGTGCGGCTGGAGATGACGACCCTGGCCCCGAGCCGCGCCATGGTTTCCGCCGTCGCCCGGCCGATGCCGCGGCTTGACCCGGTGATGACGGCGACCTTGCCCTCAAGCGAGAATGGCATTGATGCGTCCATGGCGCGGTGTCCTCCCTGTTGCCGTGGCTCGATCTTTCAGCTGTCTTCGCGGATCAGGCCATCGAGTTGCGCAAGCCGTTTCAGGTGATGGTTGGCGTCTCCGAAAAGGATGTCGAGCATGGTGGTGCGCTTGAAGTAATGACCGATGGCATACTCCATTGTCATGCCGACGCCGCCATGCAGCTGCACCGCCTCGCGGCCGATGACCTTGGCCGATTCGCCGATCTGCGCCTTGGCAGCCGATACGGCCCTGGCCCGTTCCACCGCGTCGTCGCCGGTTGCCAGCATGCTGGCATACATCGTCATCGAGCGGGACTGTTCGAGTTCGACGAACATGTCGACCGCGCGGTGCTGCAATGCCTGGAACGAGCCGATGGTGGTGCCGAACTGGCTGCGGGTCTTGAGATACTCGAGCGTCAGCTCGTGCATTTTCTCGAAGCAGCCGACAGCCTCGGCGCAGAGCGCGGCGATTGCTTCGTCGGCCACCCGCGAGATCACCGGCCAGGCTTCGCCCTCGCTGCCGATCAGCGCATCGGGCCCGACCTTGACTGACTGCAACGTGATTTCGGCGGCGCGCAGCCCGTCCTGTGTCGGGTAGCCGTTGCGTGTCACGCCCTCGGCATCCGCGTCGATGATGAAAAGCGAAATGCCATCTTCATCGCGCGCGTTTCCGGCTGTCCGGGCGGATACGATCAGCTTGTCTGCGCTGTCGCCGTGCAGCACCAGTGCCTTCTTGCCGTTGATCACCCAGCCGTCGCCGTCTTTCGTGGCGGTCGTCTCGACATCATACAGATCATAGCGGCCCTGCGGTTCGGCGCAGGCGAAAGCCATCTTGAGCGAACCTTCGGCCATTGCCGGGATGAGAGCGGCTTTCTGATCGGCATTTCCCGCATGGCGAAGCACACCGCCGGCAAGGATGATGCTGGCAAAGAACGGCTCCAGGATCAGCGCCCCGCCGAACGCCTCCATCACGATCATGGTCTCGGTGGCGCCGCCGCCGATGCCGCCGTCTTCCTCTGCAAAGGGCAGGGCCAGCAGACCGAGTTCGGCATACTGGTTCCACATCTTGTCGCTGTAACCGGCTTCGCCGGTGCCATGCTTGCTGCGTGCTTCGAAACCGTACTGGTCCTTGAGCAGCCGCTCCACGCTGTCCTTGAGCATGGTCTGTTCTTCGGAAAGGTCAAAATCCATCTTGTGTTCTCCCGACTTGCCGGCGGCACCGGCGTCGAATTGAGGGCGTCGCTGCGGGCCCCGAATGCTGTTGTCTGCTAGAGGCCGAGAATGGCCTTGGCGATGATGTTCTTCTGGATCTCGTTGGACCCGCCATAGATCGAGACCTTGCGTGTGTTGAAATACGCCGGCGCGATCGTTGACGCCCAGTCGGGACCAATGTCCGGCTCGTTGCGGCCGTCGATTGCCTCTTCGGACTGGTAGGGCATGGCGTAGGGACCAACGACGTCCATCAGCAGCTCGGTGGTTGCCTGCTGGATCTCCGAACCCTTGATCTTCAGGATCGAACTGGCCGGGTCCTGCGTACCCTTTTCGCGCTTCGCCTCGCCGGCAAGAACGCGCAGCTGGGTCATCTCGAGCGCCTTCAGGCGAACCTCGACCGCGGCCACCTTCTCGCGGAATTCGGGCTGATCGATCATGCGCTCGCCGCCGACACGCTGCAGCGCCGCAAGTTCCTTGATCCGGCGGATACGCTCCTTCGAGACGCCGACGCGGGCAATGTTGACGCGCTCGTTGCCGAGCAGGAACTTGGCATAGTTCCAGCCCTTGTTCTCTTCGCCGACCAGGTTTTCGACCGGAACCCGGACGTCGTCGAAGAACACCTCGTTGACCTCTTTGCCGCCGTCGATGGTCTGGATCGGACGCACGGTGATGCCGGGCGTTTTCATGTCGATCAGCAGGAACGAGATGCCGGCCTGCTTGCGCGCGTCGGGATCGGTGCGCACCAGGCAGAAGATCCAGTCGGCATGCTGGGCCAGCGTGGTCCAGGTCTTCTGGCCATTGACAACATAGTGGTCGCCGTCACGCACGGCGCGGGTTTTCAGCGACGCAAGGTCGGAGCCCGAGCCGGGCTCGGAGAAGCCCTGGCACCACCAGTCTTCCAGCGTCGCGATCCGGGGCAGGAAGCGGCTCTTCTGCGCCTCGTTGCCAAAAGTGTAGATCACCGGGCCGACCATGTTGACGCCGAAAGCCAGCGGCGCTGGCGCCGGGGCCTGGCTCATTTCCTCAAGGTAGATGTACTGCTTGACCGGGCTCCAGCCGGTGCCGCCATGTTCGACCGGCCAGTGCGGCACGGCCCATCCCTTGTCGTGCAGGATCCGGGTCCAGGTGACCAGTTCTTCCTTGCTGGTGTGGCGTCCGGCGACAATGTTATCGCGAATGCTTGCAGGAAGCGCCTGCCGGAAAAAGCTGCGGACCTCGTCGCGGAACGCCAGCTCGTCTTCTGTAAATCTCAAGTCCATGGCTCGGCTCCTCAAAAAATCTCGAAAAGGCCGGCAGCACCCATGCCGCCGCCAACACACATTGTCACGACGCCGTACTTAGCGCCGCGCCGCTTGCCTTCAATCAGCACATGGCCCGAGAGCCGTGCGCCGGTCATGCCATAGGGATGGCCTACCGAAATGCCGCCGCCATTGACGTTCAGCTTCTCCGGATCGATGCCCAGCTTGTCGCGGCAATAGATGACCTGCACCGCGAATGCCTCGTTGAGCTCCCACAGCCCGATGTCATCGATCTTCAGACCAGCACGCTCCAGCAGACGCGGAATGGCGAAAACCGGGCCGATACCCATCTCGTCGGGCTCTGTGCCTGCAACAACAAAGCCGCGCAGGGCGCCCATTGCCTCAAGGCCCTTCTGCTCGGCGAGCTTGGCATTCATCACCACGCAGGCCGACGCGCCATCGGACAGCTGGCTGGCATTGCCGGCGGTGATCAGCGCGCCTTCGCCGCGCACCGGCGTCAGGCCGGCGAGGCCTTCCAGCGTGGTCTGCGGCCGCGGACCTTCGTCGGCCTTGATCGTCACTTCTTTGTAGGAGACCTCTTTTGTTGCCTTGTCCATCACCGCCATGGTTGTGGTGATCGGCACGATTTCTGCGTCGAAGCGGCCTGCTTCCATGGCCGCGGCGGTGCGCCGCTGGCTTTCCAGCGCGTAGAGATCCTGGGCTTCCCGGCTGATGCCGTAGCGCTTGCCGACGGTTTCGGCCGTGTCGATCATCGGCATGTAGATGTCAGGCTTGTGCTGCATCAGCCAGCGGTCCTGGCGGTGAAACGCATTCATGTGCTCGTTCTGCACCAGGCTGACCGATTCAAGGCCGCCGCCGACGGCAACCGGCACGCCGTCGAGCTGGATCGAGCGTGAGGCAACGGCAATCGCCTGCAGGCCCGAGGAGCATTGCCGGTCAATGGTGGCGCCGGCGACGCTCACCGGCAGGCCTGCACGCACCAGAGCCTGGCGGGCGACGTTGCCTCCCGTCGTCCCCTGCTGCAAGGCGCAGCCCATGATCACGTCTTCGACTTCGCCCGGTTCGATGCCCGCCCGCTCGACAGCGTGCTTGATCGCGTGGGCACCGAGTGTCGCGCCGTCGGTGTCGTTCAGCCCGCCCCGGAAGGCCTTGCCGATCGGAGTGCGTGCGGTTGAAACAATGACTGCATCCTGCATTGCATTATCCTTCATTCTGTCTGGTGTTGGCCGTCACTGGGCGGCTGCGGGTTTGCTTTTCTCCATGTCGCGCAGTTCCTTGCGCGACAGTTTGCCGACGGATGTCTTGGGAAGCTCGTCTCTGAACTCCAGCGCTGCGGGCAATTCGTGACGCCCGATACGGTCTTCCAGAAAGGCGACCAGCTCCTCGAGCGTGAACGGCTCCGCGCCGGATTTCAGCGTGACAAAGGCTTTCGCCGCTTCGCCCCGGTATTCGTCCGCAACCCCGAGCACG
Organism: Hoeflea sp.; assembly: GCF_002733955.1. Lineage (GTDB taxonomy): Bacteria > Pseudomonadota > Alphaproteobacteria > Rhizobiales > Rhizobiaceae > Hoeflea. The sequence goes on from NZ_NVXQ01000001.1 coordinate 17,928, forward strand.
ATGCACTCGGCGACCGCCGGATGCTCGTAGATCGCCTGCTCGATCATCTGCGGGTAGACGTTGAAGCCGCCGGACAGGATCATGTCCTTCTTGCGGTCGACAATGTAGAAATAGCCGTCTTCGGCCATGTAGCCGACGTCGCCGGTGAGGAAGAACCCGTCGGCAAAGGCTGCCTCGTTTTCCTCCGGCTTGTTCCAGTACCCGGCCGTGACGTTCTTGCCGCGAATGCGCAATTCACCGACTTCCCCGGCGGGAAGCACTTTGTGCGGATCGTCCAGCGAAACGATCTGCAACTCGACGCCTGGCAGCGGCATGCCGATGGATCCGGGCTTGGGCTCGCCGAAGGGCAAAAGATTGGTTCCCGCAGGCGATGTTTCGGTCATGCCCCAGCCGCCCGCAAGGCGCTGGCCGGTCAGTCCCTCGAAGCGTTGTCCGACTTCGACGGGCAGGGGCGCGCCACCCGACGAGCAGCGCTTGAGCGACGAAAGGTCGGTGTTCATCAGCTCGGGATGGTTGGCAAGCGCGATCCACATTGTCGGTACGCCCGGGAATGTGGTGATCCGCTTCGACTGGATGTCGCTTAGAACCTTTGTCGGGTCGAACCGCGTGTGCAGCACGATTTGGCCACGCCGCTTGATGCACAGCAACAGGATTGTCGTCAGCGCATAGATGTGAAACAGCGGCAGCACGCAGAGAACCTTTTCCCGCGAACCTGCGCTGCCGTAAAGCGCCTCGAACCAGACGTCATAACTCGCCACCGAGGCGGTCAGATTGGTGTGGGTCAGCATCGCGCCCTTGGCGGGGCCTGTGGTGCCGCCGGTATATTGCAACAGCGCGATATCGCCCTCGTGGATCTCGGGCCAGGCCGATGGAGCGGCTGCGCCGGCGCAAAATGCATCGAGCCTGATCACATCGTCCCGCTCGGGAATGGCTTCGCGCGTCGGAATGTCGCCACCGAAGCGAGAATCGTCGCCGACAATGACGCGATCGGCCAGACCGGCTTCCATCAGCTTGATGGCGCCCTCGAGCATTCCGGCGAGATTGGTGGTGACGATGGTGCGGGCGCCTGAATCGGTGAGCTTGTGCGCCAGTTCCCGCGGCGCATCGAGCGGCGACATGTGCGCAAGCCGTGCCCCGGCCTTCAAGGCGCCGAAAAACGCGATCGGGTGGTAGGGCGTGTTGGGCAGAAACAGGGCGACCGTCTGGTCCTTGGCGAGGCCCGCCGCCATCAGAGCCGCGGCGAAGAGTTCCGCCTCGTCCCGCAGCCCTGCATAGCTGATCGACCAGTCACGGAATTCGAGCACAGTCTGATCCGGACAATCGGCAACGGCCTCGTCCAGCAGCGCCGGAAGAGTCCCCGTCATGATCGGGGAATCCCATTTCATGTTGTCCGGGTAGGACTTCTCCCAGGCATGTCGGCCGGAAGTCATGCCTCAGCGTCCTTGTCCGCCATCGCCGCCGCCAGTGTCTGGCCCGACTCTGCCGCCTTGCGCAGGAGCGCTGCCGGCTCGAACACCGGATTGCCGGTCTTGCCGTGCCAGTATTCCAGCCGCTCGACAATGTGGGCGAGACCTGCCTGTTCGGCCCAGAACATCGGACCGCCCTTGCCGACGGGAAAGGCGTAGCCGTTGATCCAGACGATGTCGATGTCGGAAGGCCTCAGCGCAATGCCTTCTTCCAGAATCCGGGCACCCTCGTTGATCATCGGATAGATCGTGCGTTCGATGATCTCGGTCGTGTCGATGGTGCGGCGGTTGACGCCCACTTCCTTGGCTTTTTCCTCGATCAGCGCATCGACCCACGGATCCGGCTTGCCGTCGCGCGGCCCGTCTTCGTAGCTGTAAAAGCCCTTGCCGGTCTTCTGGCCGAAGCGGCCTTCCTCGCACAGGGCATCAAAGATAACGGCTGTCTGGCCAAGCGATTTGCGGTTGCGCCAGCCGATGTCGAGACCGGCAAGGTCGCCCATCGCGAACGGCCCCATGGAGAAACCGAAATCGAGAAATGCCTTGTCGACATTGGACGGCGAGGCGCCCTCGAGCAGCAGCGGCTCGTTTTCCGACGAGCGCGCCGACAACATGCGGTTGCCGACAAAGCCGTGGCAGACGCCGACAACGACCGGCACCTTGCCAATCTGTTTGCCCAGCGCCAGCGCAGTGGCAATCACGTCCGGCGCGGTTTCCTTGCCGCGGACGATTTCAAGCAGCTTCATCACATTGGCAGGCGAGAAGAAATGCATGCCCAGGACGTCAGCAGGCCGCTTGGTCATCTGGGCGATCGCATCAACATCCAGATAGGAGGTGTTGCTGGCCAGGATCGCACCGGGCTTCATGATTTCGTCGAGCTTGCCGAAGACATCCTTCTTGACCGACATTTCCTCGAACACGGCCTCGATGACGAGGTCGCAATCGGCAATGTCGTCATAGCTGGTCGTCGTGCTCAGCCGCCCGAGCCTCTCGTCGCGCAACTCCTGCGAGATCGAGCCGCGCTTGACCGAGGTGTCATAGTTGCGGGTGATGACCGCCATGCCGCGATCGATTGCTTCCTGGCTCATTTCCAGGATGGTGACCGGGATGCCGCCATTGGCCAGCGCCATGGCGATGCCGCCGCCCATGGTGCCGGCGCCGATGACGGCAGCCTTCTTTACCGCACGCGGGCGCACGTCCTTGCCGATGCCGGGCACCTTGTTGGCCTCGCGCTCGGCGAAGAACAGGTGCCGCTGCGATTTCGACTGTTCGCCATTCATCAGCTCGATGAAGATTTCGCGTTCCTTGGCAAGCGCCTCGTCAAACGGCGTGTCGAATGCCATCCGAACCGCGCGCACGCAGGCATGCGGCGCGTCCAGGCCTCTTGCTTTCTTGGTCAGCTTGGCGGCGTGTGCATCAAAACCCGATGGGTCCTGGCGCGCCGCTTCCAGCTTGTCTTCGCGATCCCGCAGCGCCGACGGCATGTCGCCGGCGGCAAGATCCCGCGCGAAGGCCTTGGCGTCTTCGACAAGGTCGTTTTCCGAAATACGATCCAGAATGCCGACCTTCAGGGCTTTCTGTGCGGAAACAGGATTGCCCGGAACAATCACATCAAGAGCGGCTTCCGGGCCGATCAGGCGGGGCAGCCGCTGGGTGCCGCCGGCGCCGGGAATGAGGCCGAGCTTGACCTCGGGCAGGGCGAGCTTGGCGTCCGCCGTGGCAATCCGTCCATGGCAGGAGAGCGACACTTCCAGCCCGCCGCCAAAGGCAAAGCCGTGAATGGCCGCGACCACCGGCTTGCTCATGGTTTCGCAGCGGGTGTTGACGTCCGGCAGCGACGGCTCGCGCGGCGTCTTGCCGAATTCGGTGATGTCGGCGCCGCCGCTGAAGGTCCGGCCACCGCCGGTCAGAACCACGCTGGTGACGGCGGAATCGGCTTCTGCCCGATCCATGGCGTCGATGACGCCGCGCCTGACATCGAATCCGAAGGCGTTGACCGGTGGGTTGTTGATCGTGATGACGGCAACAGTTCCGTCCACCTCGTAATTTGCATCACCTGCCATGTTCTTCTCCCAGAAATAAGTTCACTTGTCCGCCCGTTCTGCGAACGAACGGAGACAATCGGTAAGGGCTGCGTTGAATGCATCCGCGGCTTCGTATTGAACCCAGTGCCCGGCATCTTCAATCAGCTTGAAGCAGGCGTCCGGGTCGCGTGCGGCGAGCCAGGCCCGCCGCTCGTCGAAATAGGGGACCGCGAGCTGGTCGCGCTCGCCCCAGATCGCTGCCAGCGGGATCCGGGTCGCATCGAGATTCGCGGTCAGCGGTTTTGTCCGTGCCGTCGGGCGCGTATCATGACGCGAGCGCTCTGCATTGGATTGCTGGATCAGGATAGCCGTCTCATCGATCCGGCCCGGGTCGGCGATCATGATGGCCAGCAGGTTGTCGCGGTGCCGGGCGCGGCGTTGCTCGGTGTCGGAAATGCGCCGCCAGCTCGACAGGTTGACGTCGTTGCGTCGGGCTTCAAAGCCCACACCGCCGACGATGACGAAACCGTCGATCCGCGGCGCGAGCAGGCGCGCGAGAAAACTGCCGATTATCCCGCCATAGGAGAATCCCACCAAGTGAAACCGTTCGGTTTCGACCAGCCGGTCGATCCCCGCAGCCAGAATGCGCGCCATCCGGTGCGGCTCGGCATCGCGATTGCAGTCAGCCGAGTCGCCAAAGCCCGGAAGGTCTGGCACTATCACCCGGTAATTCTGTGCAAAGAAGCGAATCTGGCGGAAGAAGTGGCTCCATGAGCCGGCACCGCCATGCAGCATCACCAGCGCCGGGCCCGTGCCCCACTCGCGCCAGACTGCAAAGCCTTCCTCGGTGGCCACCTCAGTCCGCCGGGCTTCGCGGTTCAGCTCCGCCACCGGGGCGAAAGCGGCATGGTTCGACCACTCCGGCGAGCTCCCGTGAGGGGCGCTGTCGAGCATTTCGTGCACGGAAGTGGTCTCCTCCAAAGTCCGCAAAAAACCTCCCAGTTCCGCATTGCGAAATTCAATTTTATTATTTGACCTCTCTGCTAGAATGTGATGGATTGTTTGTCAATAAAGGGAGGAGCGGCTGCATGACAGCCAATGCACGTGGCGACGTCTATGGCGTTGCTGCCGACAGATTGGGCTATGCTCATGATGGCGACCGCAAGTTTGTGACTGCGCTCGCGCGGGGACTTGAGGTTCTGCGCTGCTTCCATCCGCGTGACGGGTTTCTGAGCAATCAGGAGATCGCTGAACGCACCAACCTGCCCAAGCCGACGGTCACCCGCCTTACCTATACATTGTGCCAGCTTGGCTATCTCATGCAGATCCCCAGGCTTGGCAAATACCAGCTTGCGCCCGGCACCATCACGCTCGGCTATGCAGCGCTTGCCAATCTCGGCATCCGCCATGTCGCCCGCGAATTCATGGACCAGGCAGCCGAGGCGCTTGCGGCCCCGGTCGCGCTGGGAGTGCTCGATCGCAGCAAGGCGCTTTATGTCGGCATCTCGCGCGGCTCCGCGACATTCACGGTTCAGCTCGAAATCGGCTCCCGCATTCCATTGGTCGAAACCGCCATGGGCCAGGCCTTGCTCGTCAGTCTGCCCGAGGCCGAGCGCGAGGAACATCTGGCGCTCGCCGTCGACAAGCACCCTGAAAAAGGCATGCTGCTGCGCAAGACCATGGACAGGGCCGTTGCCGACTACGAGCAATATGGCTTCGTGGTCTCCACCGGTGAATGGCGGCCCGACATCTTTGCTGCCGGAGCTCCGCTTGTCGCAGCCGACGGATCGGGAACCTACGCTTTCAATTGCGGCGCGCCGCCACACCACTTTCCGCCCGAGCGCCTTTACAACGAAGTCGGACCGGTGATGGCATCGCTCGTCCGTGTCGTCGATGACGCCTTGAACGGACGACGGCCACACAGGCCGGATGAGACCTGGATGTCCCCATCAAAAACCGGAGGGACATACAACAGACCGGAGCATGGAGGACCCTGATGCAAGCGAACACCACCAGCGCACCACCCCAACTTGCCGTACACGACGTGATCGTGCGTTTTGGAGGCATCGTAGCGCTGGATGGCATAGCCTTCGAGTTGCACAAGGGTCAGATCCTGGGACTTATCGGTCCCAACGGGGCCGGCAAGACCACCCTCTTCAACTGTCTCAGCCGGCTTTACACGCCAGCGTCCGGCGACATCCTCTACGACGGGACTTCCGTTCTTTCCAAGCGCCCCCATGAAATGCCTGCAGTCGGCATCGGACGCTCCTTCCAGAATGTGGCGCTGTTCCAGCGCATGACGGTGCGCGACAACATCCGCGTCGGCGCCCACGCCGCCAGCCGCAGTGACTTTTTCTCCGATGCTCTTCATCTGCCTTGGGTCAGGCGTCAGGAAGCCGAGGTCGATGCGACCGTCAGCGAACTGATCGATTATCTCGACCTTGGCGATGTCGCAGATCTGCCGGTGGACGGGTTGCCCTTCGGCACCCGCAAACGGGTCGAGATCGCCCGCGCCCTGGCGGCCAAGCCGGGAGTTCTGCTGCTTGACGAACCGGCAGGCGGTCTCAACCACGACGAGGTTGGTGAGCTCGGACGCCTGATCCGGAGCATCCGGGACGACCGCGGCGTCACCGTGCTTCTGGTGGAACACCACATGGGGCTGGTGATGTCGATCTCCGACAAGGTGGTGGTGCTCAGCTTCGGCCGCAAGATCGCCGAAGGCACCCCTGCCGAAGTCCAGCAAAATCCCGACGTGATCGCAGCTTATCTGGGAGGTCCAGCCGAATGAGCATGCTACTTGAAGTTACCGGCCTGCACGCCTCCTATGGCGATTTCCGGGTCCTGCACGGTCTCGATTTCACGGTCGAGAAGGGCGGCATCTCCACGCTGCTCGGCGCCAATGGCGCAGGCAAGACCACGACGCTCAGAGCGCTGTGCGGGATGATCAAGCGCACCGGCACCATCCGCTTCGAAGGCAATGACATCAGCGGCAAGGCGACCGAGGACATTGTCCGTCTCGGCGTGGCGCATGTGCCGGAAGGGAGGGGGACATTCACCGGTCTGACGACGGAAGAAAACCTGCAATGCGGCGCCATGACGCGACGGTCGCGGGCAGAGATCGCGCGTGATCTCGAGCAGGCCTATCACTGGTTTCCACGGTTGCGCGAACGGCGCAACCAGCAGGCGGGCACCCTGTCGGGCGGCGAACAGCAGATGCTCGCCATCGCCCGCGCGCTGATGCTCAGACCACGGCTGATGCTGCTTGATGAACCGTCCTTTGGCCTGGCACCGCTGATCGTGCAGGAAATGTTTTCAATCCTGCGCAAGGTCAATCAGGAAGAGCAGGTCTCCATGCTGATCGTCGAGCAGAACGCCGGCGTGGTGCTCGAACTTGCCGACAATGCCTTTGTTCTCGAGACCGGGGACATCGTCATGTCCGGCACCGCTGCGGAAGTCCGCGACAACGAAACCATTCGCGCCGCCTATCTCGGCTACTGAGGGAGACACGATGGAGCTTCTGGCACAACAACTCATCACCGGCATTGCAACCGGCGGAATCTATGCCTGCATGGCACTCGCCGTTGTGATGATCTATCAGGCAATTCATCACCTCAACTTCGCCCAGGGCGAGATGGCGATGTTCTCCACCTTCATAGCCTGGCAGATGCTGGCTTGGGGCGTTCCCTACTGGCTGGTGATCCCGCTCACGGTCGCCCTGTCTTTCGTCGGCGGCGTCGCCATCGAACGTCTGGTGATCCGCCCGCTCGGCGATGCGCCGGTGCTCAGCCATATTGTCGTGTTCATCGGCCTGTTCGCCATCATCAACAGTCTGGCCGGCTTCATCTGGGATTTCACCATCAAGCCGTTTCCAAGTCCCTTTGGCGAGGGTTCGCAATTTGGTGGCCTGATCAGCAACCATCAGATCGGCATGATCGCGGTGACCATGGCGGTGCTGGTGATGCTGTTCCTTTTCTTCCAGTACACCCGCGTCGGTCTTGCGATGCGGGCTGCCGCGGAAAACCCGGCCTCGGCCCGTCTGGTCGGCATCCGGGTCGGCTGGATGATTGCGCTCGGCTGGGGCATGGCCTCGGCGATCGGCGCCATTGCCGGCATCCTGATCGCGCCGATTGTCTTCCTTGAGCCCAACATGATGCTGTCGATCCTGCTTTACGGCTTTGCCGGCGCGGTGCTTGGCGGCCTCACAAGCCCCACCGGCGCCGTTTTCGGCGGGTTCATGGTCGGCATCATCGAAAACCTGGCCGGAACCTACATTCCGGAGATCGGCGGCGAGCTCAAGCTGCCCATCGCGCTGTTCCTCATCGTCACCGTTCTGGTGTTCAAGCCCACCGGCCTGTTCGGCCGCACTGTCGTACAGAGGGTCTGAGATATGTCCGTAAACACCACGACCACCGACGGCAGCCAGGCCGCAACAGGCTCCGCTGGTTCAGTCAAGGCTGTCAGCCTGCCCAAACCCGCCGCGGCCAGCAGCAATGCAAAGATCATGCGAACTGCCGGCATCGTGCTGCTTATCATGGGGCTGGCGGCACCCTTCATGGCCGGCAATTTCCTGATCTTCCAGCTGACCATGATGCTGATCTACGGCATTGCCATTCTCGGGCTCAACATCCTGACCGGGATCAACGGGCAATTCTCGCTCGGCCATGGCGCGTTCTACGCCGTGGGCGCCTACACGGCCGCCATCATGATGGACCAGTTCGGTGTCGGCTATCTGTGGACACTGCCTGTCGCCGGAATAATCTGTTTCATTGTCGGCTTTCTGTTCGGCCTTCCGGCGCTCCGGCTTGAAGGCGTCTACCTGGCGCTGGCAACCTTTGCGCTCGCCGTTGTCACGCCGCAGCTGTTCAAGCTGTCGCCATTCGAGCACTGGACCAGCGGTGTCATGGGGATTGTCATCTCCAAGCCGGAAGCCCCCTTCGGACTGCCGCTCAATCCTGATCAGTGGCTTTATTTCCTGACCCTTGCCATCGGATTGCTGGCCTATGTCTGCGCCCGGAACCTGGTCGCGAGCCGGACCGGGCGTGCGCTGATGGCGATCCGTGACAATCCGATTGCGGCCGGATCGATGGGCGTCAACACGGCGCTTTTCAAATCGCTCGCCTTTGGCGTCAGCGCTCTCTACACCGGCGTGGCCGGCGCGCTCGGCGCCATTGTCGTTCAGTACATTTCCCCTGATTCCTTTACCTTTACACTTTCCGTGGCCCTCGTCGTCGGCCTGGTCGTCGGCGGCGTCGGCTGGCTGCCCGGCGCTCTGTTCGGCGGCGCCTTCATCATGTTTGTGCCAAACATTGCCGAGGAGCTGTCCAAGGGTCTGTCGGGAGCCGTCTATGGCGCGATCATGATCCTCATGATGTACGCCATACCAACAGGGCTGGGAGGCCTGTTGAAGGCAGCGCTGACAGCGTTGTCCAAGAGGAGTAAGACTAGGTAGTGCAACCTTAATGGGAGGAAACCATGCACATGAGACGTAACATACTGAAATATGTAGGGGCGGGGCTTGTTGTAAGTTCCAGCCTGGCATTTGCTTCGATCAGTCAGGCAGCCGACATGCCCGGCGTCACCGATACCGAAATCAAGATTGGCAATATTGCGCCATACAGCGGACCGGCCTCGGCCTATTCGACCATCGCCAAGACGATTTCCGCTTACTTCGACAAGGTCAACGAAGAGGGTGGGATCAACGGCCGCAAGGTCAACTTCCTGTCCTATGATGACGGCTATTCGCCGCCCAAGGCCGTGGAACAGGCGCGCAAGCTGGTGGAGAGCGATGAGGCGCTTCTGATCTTCCAGTCGCTCGGAACGCCGTCGAATTCGGCGATCGAGAAATACATGAACATGAAAAAGGTGCCGCAGCTTCTCGTTGCGACAGGAGCCACCAAGTTCGGTGATCCGGAAAACTTCCCCTGGACCATGGGCTGGCAGCCGAACTACCAGAGCGAAGGCATCATCTATGGCCGCTGGATCGCAGCCGAGATGCCCGATGCGAAGATTGCCGTCATGTATCAGAACGACGATTTCGGCAAGGATCTGCTCAATGGCCTGAAGACCGGTCTTGGTGACAAGGCCGACATGGTCATTGCCGAAGCTTCCTACGAGGTTGCCGAGCCGGTGGTGGATTCGCAGGTCGTCAAGCTCAAGGCGTCCGGCGCCGATGTCTTCATCAGCTTCTCGACCCCGAAATTCGCCGCTCAGGGCATCAAGAAGGCCCACGAGATCGGCTGGGACGCGACCCAGATCGTCGCCAACGTCTCCAACTCGGTCGGCGCGGTTCTCACGCCTGCGGGTCTCGAAGCCTCGGAAGGTCTGATTTCGACCGCCTATCTCAAGGACATGCAGGATCCGCAGTGGGCGGATGACCAGGGCGTCAAGGACTGGAACGCCTTCATGGACAAGTACTATGCGGACGGCGACAAGCTTTCGAGCTTCACCACCTACGGCTATTCGGTAGCGCAGACCATGGTGCATATCCTCGAGCAGGCCGGTGATGATCTGACACGTGAAAACGTGCTCAAGCAGGCCGCCAGCATGAAGGACGTGACCCTTCCGCTGTTCCTGCCCGGCATGTCGATGAACACGTCGGACACCGACTACTTCCCGATCGAACAGATGCAGCTGATGAAGTTCAACGGCGAGCGTTGGGAAAACTTCGGCGAGATCATCTCGGGTGAAGTCGGCGGCAACTGAGGCCTGGCCGTACAATCAGAACCCAAGCGCCGGGCACCATGTGGTGTCCGGCGTTTTACGTTCGCCAACCAGTGGCGAAGCGGTCAAACAGCGACGCCACCTGGACACTGGGGTATCAGATATTGAGCCCGGTATTTGAGAACTTCTGACGATGCGAACTTTCCGAGTGCCAGAGTGCGTCTTTCTGACCACACGATGCTCTAGCTGCAGGCGCGCCTGATAGCCTCTCGCCATGTGTCGCGCAGCGCGGTCGCGGCTTTCGCGTCCATCCAGGGTTCATAACGGTTGCTGCGGGTGTCGGGGCGCCATTCCGCGCCGAGAGCACGGAACGCCATGGCAGCTGCGCCAAGGGCGCTGACTTCCTCGACCACGGCACTTTCGACCGGACGCTGCAGGAGATCCGATTGCAGCTGCATCAGGAATGCATTGGAGGAGGCGCCGCCATCGGTCCTGAGCCCGACCAAACGTTCGCCGACATCTGCCTGCATCGCCTCGAACACATCGGCAATCTGCATCGCGATGGCTTCGAATGTCGCCCGCGCCAGATGCGCCGGGGTGGTGCCGTGGGTCATTCCGGCAACGGTGCCGGTGGCGTGATCGTTCCAGTGCGGTGCGCCAAGCCCGGACAGGGCAGGGACGAAGGTGACGCCCTCGGCGCTGTCCACGGTTTGCGCCAGATCCGACAGCTTGCCAGCATCACCGACCCCCAGAAGACCGGCAACAAAGGCGGCGGCTTGCGCCGAGACCAGGATATTGCCCTCAAGCGCATAAGCGGTGCCGGATTTGTCTGTCCAGGCAATGGTTCCCGACAGGCCGTGGCTGGAGGCCACGCGCTGCGGGGTCAATGTCATCAGCGAGGAACCGGTGCCGTAGGTTGCCTTCACTGTGCCGGGGCGGCGGACGCCGTGGCCGTAAAGTGCCGCGTGGCTGTCGCCCAGCATCGCCATGATCGGGATGCCCGGGGGAAGGCTGGTCGCCCCGGCTGCGGTTTCGCCAAAGCGGCTGTCAGACGCAAGCGGGGTCGGCAGGCAGGCGGTGGGCGTTCCGAAAATCTCCGAAAGCTTGTCGCTCCACTGAAGTAGTTCGGTATCGAACAATTGTGTGCGCGATGCGTTGGAATGATCGGTGGCAAACGACGCGCCCGCCGTCAGCTTCCACAACAGCCAGCTGTCCACCGTGCCCGCCCGGAGCCGGCCCTGGTCAAGCAGCCTGATCGCCTCTGGCCGGTTTTTCAGGATCCAGCCGAGTTTCGACGCCGGGAACATCGGGTTGATCCCGAGCCCGGTTGCTGCCTCCACGGTATCGTTGTGTCCCGCTGCAATCAGGGCTGCGCATTCGGGCGCTGTACGCCGGCATTGCCACAGGATGGCGGGGCCCACCGGCTCGCCAGTCTCCGCGTCCCACGCCACGATGGTCTCGCGCTGGTTCGAGATGGCGATCGCGTCGATGCTGCGCCCGGGCAGCTGACCCGCAACGGCGTCGATGACGGTGCGCGTGTCGTCCCAGATTCCGCTGGCTGACTGCTCGGCCCAGCCGGGATGCGGGTAGTCCGTGCTCGACGGGGCCGACGCGTGCGCATGGATCTGTCCGGTCTCGTCGACGATCAGCGCCTTGGTGTTTGTCGTTCCTTGGTCGATCGCCAGTACCAGCATCAATCAGGCCCCTTTTCGGCGCACGGCGATCCGCGCTGCGCTGACGATACCCTCGCGGCTGAGGCCGAACTCTTCGAACAGGCTGGCAATCGAACCGGTCGGCATGAAGCCGGGGAATCCGACCCGCTGCACCGGCACTGGATAGGTCGCGGAAGTGCATTCCGCCACCGCGCCACCGAGCCCGCCGCGATCCAGCGCTTCCTCGACCGTGACGATTGCGCCGGTTTCGCGGGCGGCTGCGATCACTGCATTTGTGTCGAGCGGCGTGATCGTGTGCATGTTGAGCACGCGGGCCGACACGCTTTCCTCGGCCAGTGCTTCGGCCGCTTCCATGGCGAGATGAACCGTGGTGCCGTTGGCGATGATGGTCACATCGCTGCCCGCGCGCTGCAGTTCCGCCTTGCCCGGTGTGAAAGCCCGGCCGGGCAGGTCGAGGGTCGGCACCTTCATCCGCGACAGACGCAGATAGACCGGGCCATCGTGCGCCGCGGCCCACTTGACCGCTTCGGCGGTTTCCCAGGCATCGCACGGCGCAATCAGCGTGATGGGGCCGAGCGCCCTGATCCAGGCAAAATCCTCGATCGAGTGATGCGTCGCGCCCAGTTCGCCATAGGCGATACCGGAGGATTGCCCGACCAGCTTGACGTTGAAGCCGGCATAGGCGACGTCCGCCTTGATCTGCTCCAGCGCCCGCGCGCTTAAAAAGCACGAGGCGGCAGACACGAACGGAATACGCCCGCCATTGGCAAGACCCGCGGCGACGCCAACCATGTTCTGTTCGGCAATACCGACATTGACCGTACGGTCCGGAAACTTTGTCTGGAACCCGCCGAGATTGGACGAGCCGACGGAATCATTGACCACGACGACGATCCGCTCGTCCGTCGCGGCGAGACCTTCCAGGGTTTCGGCCCAGGCCTTGCGGCAATCGAGACCGGGGGTGGGGGTGGGTTGAGCGACGGCCATCAGACCAGTTCCTTCATTGCTTGCGCGAATTGCTCCGCATTGGGCACGCCATGGTGCCATTTTGCCTGATCTTCCATGAACGACACGCCTTTGCCCTTCACCGTGTTGGCGATCACGCAGAGCGGCTTGTCGCGGGTGCCCAAAGGGGCGCCAAGCGTGTCGAGCAGCTGCGCGTAGTCATGGCCGTCAACCTCGACGACATCCCAGCCAAAGGCGCGGTATTTTTCATCCAGCGGATCGAGCCCGTTGGTCACTTCCGTCCGTGCACCCTGTTGCAGCCGGTTGCGGTCGACGATCAGCGTCAGGTTTTTCAGCTTGCGGTGACCGGCCGTCATCGCCGCTTCCCAATTTGAGCCCTCTTGCTGTTCGCCGTCACCGGTCAGCACGTAAGTCCGGTAGTCCGCCCCGTTGATCTGGCCGGCGATGGCGATGCCGACAGCCACCGGGAAACCATGGCCGAGCGGCCCGGTATTGGTCTCGACGCCGGGCAGATACTGCCGGTTCGGGTGGCCGTTAAGCTTGGAATGATGCTCCATATAGGTGTCGAGCCAGTCCTGCGGGAAATAACCTGCCGCGCACAAAGCCGTATAGAGCGCGCCGGTGGCATGGCCCTTGGACATCACGAAACGGTCCCGCTCGGCCCAGTCCGGCCGCGCCGGATCGTAGCGCAGCACGCCGAAATAGAGCGTCGCCAGCACGTCGATCGCGGAAAAATCGCCGCCCAGGTGACCAAGCTGCTTGGCATAGACCATCTTCATGGCCTGCTGCCGCATCCACAGCGCCTTGTCACGGATCAGGGCGTCAGAATTGTCGGTTTTCAGTGCGTGGGTCATACGCCTGTCTCACTTGCGGTTCGGGAAGAAAAGTTCCGGCTCGGGCGTGCCGTTATGGTGATAGGCAGGCCAGCCGAGATAGCGGGTGATGGCTTCGTTGATGACCTCGGCATAATGCCCCCGCACCATGGCGACGTGGTGCTCAAAACCGTTCTGGGTGACGAAGCGCATCAATTCGCGCAGCCGTTTGACCCGGGTGACGGCGATGCCGCCGTCCATGCCGAAGGGATCATCGGTAAATTCGCCTTCGCCGAGATAGGCCTTGAGCATGCCGTTCCGGTCGTCCGAGGAGAGCCGGAAATAGGTCATGTCACCGGCCTGCACCTTGCCCTTGACGGCGCCAAAACACTTCTCGCGGCCGATGACTTCGCCGAGCACATCGAGTTCGCCGATTTCCGGTGTGGTGCCGAGGAACGATTTGGGAAAATTGCCGCAATGGGTGCAGACGCATTTGTCGACATGATCGGCGTAATTGTTGTTCCAGTCGAGAATCGCGGCTGGTGCGCTGGACGCCAACGTCAACGCGTACATCGACACCGCTCCCATCACGTCAACCTCGCAAGCCGATGGTGCAAGGTCCTCGCCCATCATCGACATGGTCAGGCAGGTGGCGCAGCCGAAATTGTCCTGCAACGAGCGCCAGCACTGGATTGCCGAGGCATCGCATTCGTTCTCATCAATCCAGCGATTGACCGCCAGCGTCCATTTCGCTTGTTTGAGCACCTGCTCTTCGCGGATATGGGCCGGGATGCGGCCATAATTGCGAATCCGGTCGAGCCCCGCCACCAGATCCCTGTCCTGATCCTTGATGGCTTCCGCGGCTCCAATGAGTTCCGACAGATCGGCCGTTACCACCGTGATGCCAGACTTCTGCAACAGCTTTTCCGAAAACCGCATGGTCTGGAACGGCGAGGTTCTCGCGCCGATCGCGCCGACGCGCGCGTTCCTCAAACCGTGCACAGTTCGGCAGATTCGGGAGAACCGGTCGAGATCGCCAAGAAACTCATCGCTGTCGATATCGCAGGTGTGGTTGGTTGTTTCCGTGAACGCCACACCATATTGCCAGAAATTGTTGGCCACCGAGAGCTTGCCGCAAAACGCGTCGCGACGCGAACGCACATCCACCTTGTCGAGCTCGTCATTGGATGCCTGCAGCAGGATCGGCACATTGAGCTTGGTACGGTTGATCAGTTCCGCAATGGCAATCTCGTCGCCGAAATTGGGCAGGCAGATCACCAGGCCGTCGATGCTATCGCGGTGCTTTTTGAAATGTTCGGCATAAAGCTTGGCGTCCGGGATCGATTGAACGGCGCCGTTGTCGGTGGCGTCAACCGGCAGGATGACGGCCTCGATGCCCAGCTTTTCCAGTTGCGCGAGAACCTGCGTGCGTGCATCAATACAGGGAGCCGGACTGAAGAAGGCCCGGCTTCCGATTACGACGCCAAGCGAAATTTTGCGGTTTACAGTCCGTATCATCTGGTCCTCCCGATACCATCATGCCGGCGCGAAAATTGCCGGCTCAAAAGACCGGCGACTTTCGTATGTTTGCGAATGTTAGCGAATAGTGCGTTTTGAAGCAAGCATCGATCTCGTCGCGTTTGCCCTCGTCCGCGCGCTTGTGGCGGGCAAGGCGCTAATTTTTTTTATTGCATTGAAAAATAGCGAATAATTCTTGCCTTAAACCCAACGCAGGAAGCTGCGAATGATTGCGGTTTGGGGGCGAAAAGCGCAGTAAACGAAAAAAATATTGACAACAACTAAAAATTAATGCCGAATTCCATCCAGAAATTGCACCCGGAGGGGGTGTGATTTTCCAGGGAGGTTACATCATGCATATCAAGAGACGTTTGCTTATCACCGCTATGGCTTTGGGCGTTTTCTCAGCCACCACCGGACTGGCCGCATCCGCCGCCACAATTGCCATCATCACCCCAAGCCACGACAACCCGTTCTTCAAGGCCGAAGCCGACGGCGCGGAAGCCAAGGCCAAGGAGCTGGGCTACGACACCATGGTGCTGGTTCACGATGATGATCCCAACAAGCAGTCCGAGCTGTTCGACACGGTTATTGCAGCCGGCGTCTCGGCCATCATTCTCGACAATGCGGGCGCTGATGCTTCCGTGGCTGCTGTCCAGAAGGCCAAGGACGCGGGCATTCCGTCCTTCCTGATCGACCGCGAAATCACCGCCACCGGCGTTGCCGTTTCGCAGATCGTGTCCAACAACTATCAGGGCGCCCAGCTCGGCGCTGAAGAGTTTGTCAGGCTGATGGGTGAAGAAGGCGAATATGCCGAACTCGTTGGCAAGGAATCCGACACCAATGCCGGTATCCGCAGCCAGGGCTACCACGACGTCATCGATCAGTATCCCGATCTGAAAATGGTCGCCCGCCAGACCGCCAACTGGTCGCAGACCGAAGCCTACACCGTCATGGAATCCATGCTTCAGGCCAATCCCGGCATCAAGGGCGTGATTTCGGGCAACGACACCATGGCAATGGGTGCCCGCGCAGCGCTTGAGGCAGCCGGCAAGAACGACGTCATCGTGGTGGGCTTTGACGGCTCCAACGATGTGCGCGATTCAATCCTGGCCGGTGGCATCAAGGCGACCGTGCTGCAGCCTGCCTATCAGCAGGCTCAGCTGGCTGTCGAACAGGCGGACCAGTACATCAAGACCGGTTCCACCGGCCTGGATGAAAAGCAGCTGATGGATTGCGTGCTGATCAACGGCGACAATGCATCCAAGCTTGAGACATTTGCTCTGTCCAACTAACGGCGCTGCTTAGTCAGCCGGGGCGCGGGCATCCGCGCTCCGGTTTCGGTTTATGCGCCGGCCGGCCGTTGGACCGGATGTGAAATGGCAGCGAGACGGCCAGCCGTGTCCGCTGCTGCATTTCAATTCACACGCCAGAGAGCATCATGATCCGCAAGACACTTCTGGCCCTATGTGCCATCGCCGCCTTCAATCTGTCCGGTTGCAAGCTGGTCAAGAACCTGCCCGAGGACGAAAAGGCGGTCTCTGCCGGGGCCAGCGGCGATGCTGTCCGCACCGAGCAGCGCATTGCCGATACCTTCGAAGCAAAGCTCTTGCCCTATGTGCGCGACAAGGCGCTCGGCTTTACGGCCTTCAGGACAGCCCTTGCCGGCGGCCTTGATGAAGCCGGAAACATTCACGGCAATCGCGGCTCGGGGCAAGGTGCTGCCTGGAATTTCGCCATTGCAGACGAGGGCGTGATCGTCGCGGCCAAGCTCGACACCCGCGCCAGGGTTGCGGATCTGGATGTTGACGGCGACGGTGCTGCCGACATGACCATCCAGCTTGGTCCGGTGATCCGCGGCAACGCGCTGCGCGATATCGCGCCATTCTACAATTTCGACGATTTTCGCGATCAGATCGAATTTGCCAAGCTCGGCCGCGCCCTCAATGACCGGATTTCCGCGGAAGTCGTTCTGCCCGATGGCGATCTGATCGGCCGCACCATGAGGTTCACCGGAGTTGTGCCGCTGAAGAAGGCCGATGAGAAGCTTCTCGTCACCCCGGTGAGCGTGGAAATCCTGCCATGACATTGCCGCAGCAAAACGGCGAAACCCATCCGGTCGGCCTGACCATCCGTGGCGCGACCAAGGTCTATCCCGGCACCGTGGCGCTCAAGGATGTCGACTTCGACATCCGCATGGGTGCGGTCAATGTGCTGGTCGGCGAAAATGGCGCCGGCAAGTCAACACTGATGAAGGTCATCGCCGGCGTCGAGACCCTGACCAGCGGCGAGATATGCATCAAAGGTCAGCCTGTCCATTTTCGCACCAAGGATGACGCCGTGGCCAACGGCATCGGCATCGTGTTTCAGGAACTCAACCTGTTCCCGGACATGAGTGTCAGCGAGAACGTCTTCATGGCCCGCGAACCGGCGCGGTTCGGCATCGACATCGACCATGTCCTGGTCGAAGAGCGCACCCGCGAACTCATGCAGCGACTGGAACAGGACATCGATCCCAACACCACGCTCGGCCATCTCAGGATCGGGCAGCAACAGGTGGTCGAGATTGCCAAGGCGCTGGCGCAGGACGCCAGGATCCTGATCCTTGATGAGCCGACATCCGCGCTCTCCGCAGCAGAAGTGGAAGTTCTGTTTCGCATCATCGACGAGCTCAAGGCCCAGGGCGTCGGCATCGTCTATATCTCGCACCGGCTTGAAGAGCTGATCCGCGTCGGCGACTACATCACGGTTCTGCGCGATGGCGAGATCACCGGCTCGCGCTCGATGCAAGGTGTCGATATTCCCTGGATCGTCCAAGCCATGATCGGCGAAAAATCCAAGGACTTCTCGGAGTCTCTTGGCCATGAATTCGGCAAGGAAGTTTTCCGCGCCGAAGAGATCGCGTTGCCCAAAATGGGTGGTGGTTTCATGGTCGATCACGTGTCTCTGAGCGTCCGCGCCGGAGAGATTCTCGGCCTCTATGGCCTGATGGGAGCAGGGCGCTCCGAGTTCCTCGAATGCATCATGGCACAGCACCCGGAAGCCAGGGGCCGGTTCTTCGTCGATGACAGGGAAATGCGCGAGAAGCATGTCTCCGGCCGCATCGCCCGCGGCATCGCGCTGGTGCCCGAAGACCGCAAGCGCGATGGCCTGGTCCAGATCATGTCGGTGCGCGAGAACATCACCCTGTCATCGCTGTTTCAGTTCACCACGCTGTTTCATCTGAGCCTGCGCAAGGAGGCCGCCAGGGCGGCTGAATTCATCAGGCGGATGACGGTGAAAGTGGCAAGCCCCGACAACCCGATTTCGTCGCTGTCGGGCGGCAATCAGCAGAAGGTCGTCATCGGCAAGGCGCTGATGACCGGGCCGAAAGTCTTGCTGATGGACGAACCGTCGCGCGGCATCGACATTGGTGCGAAAGCAGAAATCTACCACAAGATGCGGGCGCTGGCCGCCGACGGGATCGGGATAATATTCGTAACCTCCGATCTCGAGGAGGTCCTGGCGCTCTCGGATCGGATTATCGTGATGGCCAATGGCTGCATCAGCGGCGAGTTCGGCAGGGGCGCCAATGCGGCCGAGGTGATCGCCGCAGCCTCTCCGGCCAGTGCGAAAAGCAAGAACAAGGACATGGTATCATGACGTCGACGAGTGACAGCGCCCCGGCGAAACCCGGCTCCAACACAAACTGGCTCCTGCTGTTGCTCAAGGCCCGCACCTTCGTGGCGCTGCTGCTGGTGCTGGCCTTCTTTTCGGTCATGGCGCCGAATTTTCTGAGCACCGCCAACGCCATTCTCGTTTCCAAGCATGTGGCGATCAACGCCTTCCTGGCCATCGGCATGACCTTCGTCATCATCACCGGCGGCATCGACCTGTCGGTCGGCTCGGTGGTCGGGCTGACCAGCATGATCGCCGGCTGGCTGGTGCTTAACGGCATCGATGTGGGGATGGGCTGGACGCTCTATTTCAACACCTTCGAGATCGCGGCAATTGTCTGCCTGGCAGGGATAACCGTTGGCTGGATCAACGGCATATTGATAACCAGGCTCAATGTGGCGCCGTTCATAGCGACGCTCGGCATGCTCTATGTCGCGCGCGGCGCCGCACTGCTGTTTTCCGGCGGGCGCACCTTCCCCAACCTCAACGGCAATCCGGAATATGGCTCCGACACATTCCCGCTGATCGGCACCGGGACCTTTCTCGGCCTGCCGGTGATGATCTGGATGCTGATCGTGGTGGCGCTCGGCGCGGCCTATATCGCCAGCAGAACCCCGCTCGGACGCCACATCTACGCCACCGGCGGCAACGAGCGCGGCGCAGCACTTTCGGGTGTCCGGGTCCGCCGGGTGAAGATGTTTGTCTACATGTTCGCCGGCTTGATGGCCGCCATCGTCGGTCTCATCATTGCCTCGCAGCTTCGTGCCGCGCATCCGGCAACCGGCGAATTCTTCGAGCTCAACGCCATCGCCGCGGCGGTGCTGGGCGGAACCTCGATGTCGGGTGGCCGTGGCCGCATTGCCGGCACTATCATCGGCGCCTTCGTCATCGGCATCCTGTCTGACGGGCTGATCATGATGGGCGTCTCGTCCTTCTGGCAGATGGTGGTCAAGGGCCTGGTCATTATTGCCGCCGTGGTCATCGACCAGGCGCAGAGCCGGCTGCAGGCGAAGGTGGCGCTGGCCCAGGAGGTTGCCCTGAACAAGTGAGGCGCAGCCTGTGCGTAGTTTGGCCCGGGTTGTTGCTCTTGCTGGTGTTTGAAACTAAGTGAGATAGGCATGCGGCCTTTTGCGACAAACGGCCGATATCAAGGAGTGGCGGCTTGCAGGAACAACCGGATACCGAACGCAACGGAAGCATGGCCGGTTTGCTGTCCGAGCCCCGCCGCCGCCGTATCCTCGAATGGATCGAGGAGGAGGGCTCTGCCCGCGTCCGCGATCTGTCTGCTGCCTTCCAGGTTTCCGAAGCCACCATCCGTCAGGATCTCGAACGGCTGGAGAAGGAAGGCCACATCACCCGCGAACATGGCGGCGCCTTCCTGAATGCCATGCGCGGCCAGGTGCAGGGCTTTGTCCTGCATCACCAGGTCAACATGGACAGGAAACGCAAGATCGGTGCTTACGGCGCCAGTCTTGTCGAGGATGGCGAAACGCTCATTCTCGATGCCGGAACCACGACCACCGAGATCGCGACCCGTCTGACGGCCCGCAAGAACCTGACCGTCATCACCAATGCGCTCAACATCGCCGTGACCCTCGGCACCGTGCCGGGCTTTGCGATCCACATGCCCGGCGGTCAGTTCAAGGCGCCGACCCTGTCCCTGTCGGGCGACAAGTCGGTCGACTATTTCCGCAGCATCTTTGCCGGAAAGTTGTTTCTGGCCACCGCCGGCGTGGCGCTGGATGCGGGCCTGACCTATCCGAGTTTCGCCGACCTGCAACTCAAGGAAGCCATGATCAAGGCGGCGAGCCATGTCTATCTCGTGGCGGATTCGACCAAGATCAACCGCACCTCCTTCACCCGTCTGGGTGCGCTCGACCTGGTGCATTCCTTCATCACCGATGACGGCATTTCCGACGCCGACGCCAAGGAATTCGAACGCCGTGGTGTTAAGGTGCTGATCGCCGAGTAAGGCCCGTACCGCAGTCTGTGAG
This sequence comes from Hoeflea sp., assembly GCF_002733955.1. Taxonomy (GTDB): domain Bacteria; phylum Pseudomonadota; class Alphaproteobacteria; order Rhizobiales; family Rhizobiaceae; genus Hoeflea. The sequence goes on from NZ_NVXQ01000001.1 coordinate 38,695, forward strand.
AGGCTGCGGTGGTGCCTTGATCCAGGGTGCGCTCACCGAAGACGACGGCAGGCTAAAGCCCCGTCTTGGCTTTGATGAAAAACTCCCGGCTTCCCATCTGTCCGCCCTTGAGTGTTACCTCCAGCCCGTCAATGGCTTCGTTTTGCGAATGCACCTGGCACAGCGGTGCTCCCGGCGCAAGCGGGGCGAGCGCTGACAGGGCCGTGACACCCAGTGCCGTCATCGCATGCCCCGACGTATCGCCGCCCGCGATCACCGCGCGCGGCAACCCGGTCCTTGAGCGGATATCGGCAACCAGCCTGCCAAGACCTGCGCCGATCCTGTCATTGACCTCGGCCGCGGAACTTCCGGAGCGGCTGATCGCCTGCTTGAGGGGGCTGGTTGAAGCGTCGGGTTCGCGCGCGGTGGCGACAAGGACATCGCGCCTGGCGGAAAGTGCCTGAAGCGACGCCTGCAGCGCCTGCTCCACCGCCTTGTCCCATTCTGCCACGTCAACGGCGCAGGTTGCGTCAAGATCGATGATCTCGAACCCGTGCGCTTCTGCGGCTGTAATCTGCGCGCTGTTGATCGGAGAGCAGGATCCGGAGACGCAGAAAATCTGATCGACCGCGGCAAGCTTCGGTGGCTCGAACGTGGCGGGCAAGTCCCCAAGCGCGCGCAAATGCGCCACCAACGCATATTCCACCCCCTGCGAGCCGATCGCGAAGACCGGGCCGCGCCCCTCGTTCCACAGCAACCGTCCGGCATCAGCCAGTGTCTCGTCATCGACAACGTCAATCGGGATGATCTCAGCCCCGTCTTCGATCTGGTTTGCGAGCATCCTGTCCGTTTGTCCGGTCTTGAGGCTTGCAAGATCGACCAGACCGATCCGCCGGTCCGTCTGGCGCGACAGGTGCAGCCGAAGATCGGCTTCATCCATCGGTGTCGCGGGATGCCGGCTCATCACCGGATGCCGGTCGAGCCTGTAGACGCCGTCATCCGTGCCGGCAAACAGGTTGCCGAAGGCCTGGTAGCGGCGGATGGCCGGAGCGCCGATGATCAGCGGGTGCCAGGCGCCACCCAAAATCGGTGCGCCGATGTCGATGGCCTTGCCGATCGAGCCGCAGCTGGGTGACGAATCGAAAGTCGAGCAGACCTTGTAGTGCACGATCGGCGCGCCGAACTCAGCCAGGGCGGCAAAGGCTTGCGGCAGGTTGTCTTCCATCCAGCCCGGATCGCGCGACCGTGCCACACCGGCGATCCCCATCGCCGCAAGGCCCGGAAACGCCGCCAGCTCCTCGGCACTCGGCGGCTTGAGGAACATCACGGTGGGAATGCCGGCGAAGGACAAAACCTCCATCACCGCGGAGGAACCGGTAAAATCATCGCCGTAAAAGGCCAGGAGAGGATCTGCCATCGACCCCTTCCTACGCCGGATAGGCATCAAGTGCTGCCGCAAGCGCCGGGCTGCTCTCGGCCCGGGTTTCGATTGCAACGTCTGACATGGCTGCCTCCCAGGCTTCGATCAGGGCTTCGACGCCTGCCGCAACTCCCATCGGGTGCGCCACCACGCCGCCGCCGGCGGTGAAGATCAGGTCGGGCGATTTCAGTGCTGCCCAGGTGCCGGCAGCCTGGCGGATGGTCTGGCCCGACGAGAACACCGGCACTGCAACCATCGGCGCTGTTTCAAACAGCGGATCGCGCAGCGATCGGGCAGAAGCGATGACGCTCTCGTCGGCTTCCGAGAACTTGTTGGCAAGTCCGTTGACATGCAAATGATCGCAGCCGGCGAGCCGCCAGAGCTTTGACCAGGCCGCAAACGACCATCCCAGGCTCGGCGCGCGGGTGAGGGCGCCCCAGCCATTGCGGTGCGCATGCAGCGGCAATTCGGTGTGGCGCGCCAATTCGACAATGCCGGCATAGCCGACAGAGATCAGGCTGGCCATCACGCAGGTCCCGCCCTTGGCAAGGACGAAATCATGCCGGCGCTTCATCTCGTCGATTTCCCCGGTGAGGTTGAAGGCCACCATGGTCTTCTTGCCGGTCTTGTCCGCCGCCCGGTTCACGGCCTTCATCACAGCCGAAACCCTGTCCTCGAACGGGCACGCCGGTCCGTCTGCCTGCAGCTCGTCATCCTTGATAAAATCGATCCTGGCGTCGGCGAGCACGCCGACCAGATCGCCAGTGGCCTCGGCTGTCAGCCCGACGCTCGGCTTGATGATGGTCCCGATCAGCGGGCGCCCGTGGACGCCTGAGAGCTTCCGGGTGCCTGCCATCCCGAATTTCGGCCCGCCATATTTATCGGCAAATGCGGATGGCAGCCTGACGTCCAGAATCCGCAGGCCGGAAAAGGCCTTGAGCTCGAACAGGTTGCCGGCAATTGTCGCCACCAGGTTGGGCAGCGACGGGCCGATGTTTTCGAGCGGCCAGGACAGGGTGACAAACGCCCGCCGGTAGGCCGGCGCTGATCCGGATGGAACGCCTGCGCGGGGCAACGAAGGGCCAGGGACTTCATCAATGATCCGCACCGTCTCGACCCGGGCGGCTGATCGGGCCTTCAGTTCCGGCGTTTCGCCCGGCACCGCGACGAAGGTGCCCGACGATTGCTCGCCCGCCATCACCGCGGCGGCCTCGGCCGGATCGAAGGCGGTTTCAATCAGGTAATCGGCTTCAATGCGAACGGGGTCAGGCATAAGCACTCACTTTGCTTGCTCGACGAACAGGATAGCCCATGGGTCGAGATCCAGGGATTTGGACCGCAGCGGCTTGCAGGAATGATCGAACCACTCGGGATCGGTCACGGCCGCTTCAAAGCTACTGGTATCAAGGATTGCCGCCTGGCCGCTTTCACCAAGACGGATCTGCTGCGGTTCCGGGGTCACGTTGGCGATCACCAGCCGGGTAGCGGTGGCGGTCACAAATGCCACAACGCTGAGCTCGGGAGGCGCGCCGACGACCCGACACCGTTGGCGGCCCCCGGCAACAAATCTCAAGGCATGAAAGATCGGGTAGACCAATGCTTCCGGATGATCGTCATACCAGGGACGGGCTACCTCTCCGAAGCGCGAGAGCACGCCGAAGGGCCCTGCAGGTGCTGCCAGCGCAATGGCCTCGATGCCAAAGCCTTCGGTCTTTGCCAAAGCCCCGATCGCCCAGGCCGCACCGAACAGGGCGCGGGCACGCGGGTCCCAGGTGGCCATCGTCATTCGTTTCTGATCCGGGTTCAGCGAAACCGCAGAGCCATAAGGGTTGGTGCGCATGCCGATGGCGGTGAGCCCGAGCCGGTAGCCGCGGTCTCCAGCAATGCCGCGTGCACTGGCGAAAATGTCCGGAAGCGTCTCGAGTGTCTGCGCCACGCTCCAGTCATCCGCGGCGTGAACGGTTGCCGCGTTCCCGTGGGTGATGAAATGAGCCTCATCGTCCTTGGGGCGGCAGCGATTGAACTCGGTGAAATTGGTCAGCATGCCGCAGCCGATCCGGGCGTCCGGAAAGGCATCGCGCGTGGCCTGGCTCGCTTCAAGTAGCGTAAGCCCGCCCGGCCAGCGGCCTGTGGGCTGGTAGCTGGCGAGATAGGCCGAGGGCAGGGCGATGACGTGCTGCGGCTGAACAGTATGGCTCCGGCAGGCTGACGCCACGCGGTGCAGCTGGCCTCCGGCAGGCTTGTCGCCATCCAGCACGATCTCCAGATCTAGCGATCCACCGGTGTTGGCCAGCAGCCGAGCGGCTGTTTCAATATCACCGGTGGCAGACGAAGGGGTGGTGCGCAGCAGCAGCCGGTCCAGCCGGGCAGCCGCCAGAATTGCTGTCTCACGTTCAGTCGGCAGCCAGTCGTTTTCCACTGCCAGCAGCATGTCGGGAAGCCGTTCCGTAAGCGGCGGCCCGACCCTGATCGCAGACGGTGCGGCAGCTGCTTCTGCATCTACAGTTCCGGAAACCGCAAGCCGGATTTGCTGCCGCACACACGTGCCGGCGCTAATTTCATAGGCGAACGGCTCGACCAGCGGCCGGGAATAGGTCTTGTAGGACGCGTCGGACCAGTTGCGCTGGTCCTCCATCTCGAACACGTCACCCTTGAAGCCGATCTCGAGCGCCACACCGTGAATGTCAAATTTCAGCCCGGCAATGTTCTTGATCGGCTGAGCCGGCGAAATGGCCTCCGGCATTGTCTCATTGAGGCGCTCACCATCCGGCGTTGTCACCGTCACCGGAAAGCCTGCAACGCCGTAGATCGGGTGCAGCAGGGTGAAACCGGTCCGGTTTGTGACAAAGTCGCGCGCCGCTTCCGCCTCGCCGGTAGCAAGCACGGTGCCGTCTTCATGCGCCTCGAAGACGACGCGGCAGCTGAGCGCCCCATCAGCGACTTCGAAGCGACGCTCGTAGCGAAAACCGTCAGACGCCTTCTCCAGGTTCTCGGAGATGACGCGTGGCGGCAGCGTGGCCCAGTTTTCGTCCCGCACCGGAAAATCGATCTGGCGCATCACCTCGACCGGACCGAACGCAATCCGCCGCAGCGCGCCGTTGTCGATGACAGCCGACAATTTGCCGGCCGTCACCGTATGGGGCGCGGCAGGGCTTTCAGTCGTTCCTGTCTCAAAGATCTGGCGGGTTTCCGCATCCAAGCTTGATGATCCCTCGTTTTGCTCACTGTCGATGATGGCCGGATTGCCTCAGCCCATGGTGACGCCGTTGGTGAACACATAGACCGCGTAGAGCGAGGTCGTGCCGCAGATGAACAGCCGGTTGCGCTTGGTGCCGCCGAAGGTCAGATTGGCAACGATCTCGGGAATCCGGATCCGGCCGATCAGCGTTCCGTCGGGATCGTAGCAATGCACGCCGTCAAAGGCGCTGGTCCAGATGCGGCCCTCTCGGTCGAGGCGGAAACCATCGAAAAGCCCGGAGGTGCAGGTGGCAAACACTTCCCCGCCGCTCAGACATCCATCGTCGCCGACATCGAACCGGCGGATATGGGCCGGGCCGTCTTGCATGTGGGTGGCGCCGGTGTCGGCGATATACAGCTGCTTCTCATCCGGCGAGAACGCCAGCCCGTTGGGCTTGACGAAATCATCCGTCATCTTGCGCACCGCGCCGTCGGCCGGGTCGATCCGGTAGACATGATTGCCGTCCTGCTCGGGCGCGCTGATGTCGCCCTCGTAATCCGTGAGAATGCCGTAGGTCGGGTCCGAGAACCAGATCGATCCGTCTGAATGCACAACCACATCATTGGGGGAATTGAGCCGCTTGCCGTTGTAGCTATCGGCAAGAACCGTGATCGAGCCATCATGTTCGGTACGGGTGACGCGCCGGGTCAGGTGCTCACAGCTGACCAGCCGGCCCTGCCTGTCGACGGTGTTGCCGTTCGAATTGTTCGATGGCGCGCGGAAGACCGATGTCGAGCCGTCGGTCTCGTCCCATCGCATCATCCGGTTGTTCGGAATATCCGACCAGACAAGATAGCGCCCGGCGGCAAACCACGCCGGTCCTTCGCACCATCGGGCGCCGGACCACAGCCGTTCGACATGAATATGGGGAGCGAAGAGGGCGGAAAAGCGCGGGTCAATCAGGTCAAAGCCTGCCCCGTCCAGATGTGCATGCAAAATGTGTCTCTCCCCTCGCGCCGGAAAGGCAGGCCGCAAATCGAGTTCGCGGACGCGCCCTTGCATCCGGATGAAACTGGTATAACATGTTGATGAGATGACGTCCATCGGGGGATGGAGCGGTCACTCAACATTCTGGGAGGAAGAAACTTGAAAAATCTATTCGCTGCAACTCTGGTTGCTGCAGCCACTGCCACGTCGGCCCTTGTGGCTGGCCCCGCGATGGCCGCAGACAAGCCCACCGTTGCCTTGAGCAATGCATTTTTGGGCAATGCCTGGCGCCGTTCGATGATCACCGCATTCGAAGAGGCTGCGACCAAGGCGGAAGCCGATGGCTTGATCGCCTCGTTCCAGGTTTCCAACGCGCCGGGTGAAAACTCGGCCACCGAACAGATCGCGCAGCTCAAGGCGCTTCTGCTCGACGAGCCCGATATCCTGCTGGTCAATCCGGCGTCGCCGACGGCGCTGAATCCGACGCTGCAACAGGCCTGCAACATGGGGATCGTCGTTGCCGTCTTTGACAGCTCGACGGACCTTGAATGCGTACACATCGTCACCAACAGCTTCGGCGACTGGGCGCGGCTGTCGACCCAGGCGGTCATCGACGGCATCGGCGGCAAGGGCAACGTCATCATTGCGCGCGGCGTCCAGGGCTCGCCGCCCGAAATCGAGATGTACGAGGTTCAGACCGAGTTGCTGAAAGCAAATCCGGACGTCAAGGTTGTCGGCGAGTTCTTCACCTTCTGTGACAGCGCCAAGGCGCAGGAGGCACTGCTTGGCACCATCGCCAGCCTGCCGGAAGTTGACGGCGTGATCGGTTGCGGCGAAGGGCTCGGCGCTGTCCAGGCCTTCCAGACGGCAGGACGGGATATTCCGGTGGTTGCCTTCGCACCGAGCGGACGGGCGCTCAAGTTCTGGGGCGAGGGCAATGGTGCACCCGGTTCGGTCGCGGTCATGTCCGACCCCGGCCAGGGCGTCGCAGCCCTGTTCACCGCCATCAATATCTACAATGGCCAGGAGGTACCCCGCACCACGATCTTCCCGCCGGTGGTGGTCAGTGATGAGGAACGCGACCAGTGGATTGCCGCTGTCGGGGATGACGAGATTGCATCCTGGCAGTGGACCCAGGAGCTTGTCGACGCGCAACTGAAAGCCAACATCGACGGAATGGTCGCTGAGGCGGCGCTGCCTCCGGTTCCGGTCAGGTAATCAAGTCCATGCCCCGGGTCCGCGCCCGCCAGAGGGCGCGGACCCTTTCACTCCAAAATGGTGCCATACCTGCCGTGCTGACACATGCAACGACATTACGAGATCTCCACACTGCCGACCGCGAGCCTCTGGTTCAGGTCCGGGACGCGGTCAAGACATACGGACCCACAAAAGCCCTCTCCGGCGTCACGCTGGATGTACATTCGGGCGAAGTCTTTGGTGTGGTTGGCCACAATGGCGCCGGCAAGAGCACGCTGATGCGGGTGTTGAGCGGGCTTGACGCAATCGACTCCGGATCGGTGCAGATCAATGGGGTCACCAGGCCGTTCGGGAACGGGTTCCCCGGCGTCCGCATGGCCTACCAGGAAGGCTCGCTTGCGCTCGAGCTGACCGTTTGCGAGAACATCTATCTCTCCAGCCACAGCTGGATTCCGGATCGTCGGTGGCACGGACCCGCGGCCCGGCGCGCAGCCCGGCGGCTCGATGAGATCTTTCCCGGCCACGGCATCAGTCCGGCCGATTACGTCGATGATCTCCCGCTTGCGGATCGCCAGATGGTCGAGATCTCGCGTGCGACAATCGCGGATGATCTGAGCCTGCTGATCCTCGATGAGCCCACTGAATCCCTGAGCGGCAGCGCCGTCGATCATCTCTATGACTATGTGCGCAGATTGCGGGCCAAGGGCCATGCCATCATTCTGGTGTCCCACCGGCTGAGGGAAATCCTCTCGGTCTGCGACCGGGTCGCGGTGATGAAGGATGGCGCCGTCGTCTCCACTCATGCCGCCGGCAGCGTGACCGAGCAGGATCTGTTTCTGGCCATGGGCGGTGAGGTGGTCAGCGATAAGGAGGGCGTCGGCGCCAGGCCAACGGCCACCGACACCGCCCGACCGGTGTCGGTCAAGGTGCCGATGGCCACGGTCGAGGGAGCCGCAACGCAGATTGTCGCCCGCAAGGGCGAAGTGATCGGGCTGGCAGGCATTGCCGGCCAGGGGCAGCAACGGGTGCTGGACCGGCTCTGGTGCCGCAACCCCGATGTTGAGGTCAGCCAGGCGCTCGCCTATGTGCCCGGCGACCGGCAGCGTTCCGGCATCCTGCCGATCTGGGACGTCGCCCGCAACCTGACGATCACCACACTGCCCAAACTGGGCAAGAACGGAATTCGGGACGCCGACAAGGAAGCGTCCCTGGTCGCCGAATGGGTGGACCGTTTGAAGATCAGCGGCGGTGCCAATGCCGCCATCACCGGCCTCTCGGGCGGGAACCAGCAGAAGGTCATCGTGGCGCGGGCGTTTGCATCCGACGCCGACACCATCCTGCTCGATGATCCCTTCCGCGGCGTCGATGTCCATACCAAGGCCGAGCTCTACCAGCTGATCAAGTCGGAAGCCCGCAAGGGGCGGACGATCGTCTGGTACTCGAGCGAGAACTCCGAGATGCAGCATTGCGACCGTGCCTATGTCCTGCGCGCCGATCGCATCGCCGGCGAACTGCACGGCCCCCAGATCACCGATGAGCGGATCATTTCGCTGTCCTTTGCAGAAGCCAGGGAGGCCCGCGCGTGAACACTGCAATCCTTCAACAGGCGCAGCTTACCTGGCCCCGGGGTCTCGGCCGCCGCGTCCTGCCCGGTTGTCTCACCCTTGTAGCCATGGTGCTGATCCTGATTGTCTGCGGAATGATCCAGCCGCGCATCTGGTCGCAGAACGGGCTCACTCTCATCATGTCGCCCATTGTCGCGCTCGCCATCGCCTCGATGGCGCAGATGGTGATGATGAGCATTGGCGACATCGATCTCGGCATCGGCTTCTTTGTCGGAATGGTCACCACCATCGTCGCCACCTTGCTCAGGGATACTCCGGTGCTCGGGGTGTTGGCCCTGGCCGGCGCAGTGCTGGCCTATGCGCTGCTGGGTGCCCTGGTTCAGCTCCGCGCGGTGCCCTCTCTCATTGCAACGCTCGGCGCTTCCTTCGTCTGGCTGGGGCTGGGCCTGTTTGTCCTGCCGGTGCCCGGAGGCATGGCGCCGGACTGGCTGTTTGCCTATGCGTTCTGGAAGCCGCCGCTGTCGATCCCGGCGCCGCTTGTCACCATGGTCGCGGCCACGGCCCTGACCTGGTTCGTGACCCGCCGCACCGGGCTTGGTGTCCGCTTTCGCAGCCTGGGCAGCAACCCCGTCGCCCTGACGCGCTCCGGAAGCTCGCTCGTCGTCACCCGCATGCTTGCCTATGCGATGGTCGGCGTTCTCGGCGTGCTGGCGGGGATCACCCTGACGGCCGAAATCGGAGGTGGCGATGTCAACGCCGTGCCGGGGTACACGCTGACCACGGTGGCCGCCGTCATTCTGGGTGGCGGCATGTTCACCGGTGGCCGCGCGGTGGCCTGGGGCACCCTGGCCGGCGCGATCACGCTTGGCCTTCTCACCGTGTTGCTCACGCTGCTCAGCCTGTCGTCGAACCTGCAGCCCGCGGTCCAGGGCTTTATCGTGATCGCCGTTCTGGCCGGGCGGCTTGTCGTGGAGCGGATGAGCCGATGATCAAGCTGGAAAGACGCGCAATCCCGCCCTGGACCTGGTCATTCCTGGCCGCAATCATTGTTCTCGTGCTGACCTACATCGTCTCGGGCCGCGGCGGCTCGCAGACCATCACGCTGGCTTTCACCATCGCGCCCTATCTCGTCCTGGTCGGGTTGGGCCAGATGCTGGTGATGAGCGCCGGGCCCGGCAACATCGATGTCTCGGTCGCCAAGGTGTTCTCCCTGGGCGGCCTGATCGCGATTGCCGTGGGTGACGTCACCGGATCCTGGGTTCTGGGCCTTGCTGCTGCCGTCGCGGCCGGTTTTGCCATGGCCTCGATCAGCGTCATTGCCATTCTCCTTGTGCGTATTCCGCCCATTGTCGCAACCCTCGCCACCAGCCTGATTGCATCTGCGATCTCGCTCACCCTGGCCAAGGGGTTTCAGGGCTCCCCCGATCCTATGCTCAAAGGGTTTTTGAGCTGGGCCCCTTTCGGCATTCCGGCCTTCGCCGTCGTCGTGCTGATCTTTACGGTGCTTGTCTCGCTGTTTCTCAAACGGACCATCTGGGGCGCGCAGATGCTGGCTGTCGGGCAGGCAAGGCGCGCCGCGGAGTACGCAGGCGTGAATGCCAGCAAGGTCATGGTCTTCGTCTATCTGACATCGGGCGTGCTGGCTGCACTCGCGGGCGCTCTGCGGGCGTCCTTCTCGGCCCCGAACGTGGAGCTGGGCAATGACTACCTGCTCGATTCCATCGCCGTCGTGGTGATCGGCGGCACGCTGATGACCGGTGGCCGCGCGGTGCCGGCAGGTGTCTGGGGCGGTGCGCTGTTCTTCATCCTGCTCGACGGTTTGCTCAACCTGATCGGCTGGAGCTACGCCGGCCAGAACGTGCTCAAGGGCTTCCTTGTTCTCGCCGTCCTCTTCCTCGCCAGCGGTGCCCCGATTCTGGGCCGGGGCGCCTCGTCGTCAAAGCCGGACCACACGATAGCAGACGATCATACCGAGCCGGAGATCAAGCCCTTGAGCTGAACCGGCGGCCGCACAAGACCGGCCATCGGCGGCAATGAAACCGCCTGGAAGAGCCATCAGAATACAAGCCAGCGCTTCTCGACCCGGAGTGGCAAAGGCAAACACCAAAGCAGGAGTAAACCGAGATGACAAAAATTGCGCTGTTTGGAGCCGGGGGCAAGATGGGCTACCGCCTGTCGACCAACTTTCGCGGATCGCGCTACACGATCGCCCATGTTGAGGTCAGCCCGGCCGGCTGCGAGCGTCTCAAGACCGGGCTCGACATCGACACGGTGTCGCCCGATGAAGCGCTTAAAGGGGCGGAAGCTGTCATCCTTGCGGTGCCCGACACCCATATCGGCAAGGTGATGGCCGGCATCGAAAGCAAGCTCAAGCCCGGCACAATGGTTATCGCGCTCGATGCGGCGGCGCCTTTTGCCGGTCACTTGTCAGACCGGCCGGACCTCACCTATTTCATCACTCACCCGTGTCACCCGCCGATCTTCAACGATGAAACCGACATGGAGGCCAAGCGGGATCACTTCGGCGGCGTAAAGGCAAAGCAGCACATTGTCAGCGCCCTGATGCAGGGGCCTGAAGCCGATTATGCCAGGGGCGAGGAGATCGCGCAGGTGATCTGGGCGCCGGTGATGCGGTCGCATCGGGTGACTGTCGAGCAGATGGCGCTTCTCGAACCCGGATTGTCTGAAACCGTGTGCGCGTCGCTTCTCATGGTGATGAAGGAAGCCATTGATGAAGTGGTCGACCGCGGGGTCGACCGGCAGACGGCAACCGACTTCCTGCTCGGCCATATGAATGTGCTCGGCGCGGTGATCTTCGGGGAAACCGAAGGCGTGTTTTCCGATGCCTGCAACAAGGCCATCGAGTTCGGAAAGCCTGCGCTGATGCGCGATGACTGGAAGCGGGTCTTCGAGCCTGACGAAATTGCCGCCAGCATCCAGCGCATCACATAGGCCTGTCGCGGGGGAGGGCTGATCGATGAAATGTCCCGGGAAACGGCTTGTTTGGCCCAGGGCATTTCGATAGCGCAAAGACCGCTGGTCAGGCCGTCAGCGGTCAGGATGCTTCATTCTGCACATAGAGCGCGCGTGACCGCTCGAGATGCTTGATCATGGCATTCTCGGCGGCGTCGGTGTCATGTCGGGCGATGCAGTCTATGATTTCTTCATGTTCGGCCAGCGTGGTGTTTTCCTTGCCGGTCCAGATCAGCATCTCGGTATGGTATTCCTTCAGCCAGCTCAGCATCGCTTCACTGAAGGCGATGTAGATCGGGTTGCCGGAAATTACCGCTATCTGGGTGTGCAAGAGCATGTCGGCTGAAATGAAAGCCTCGGCATCGCCAAGCGCCGCGCGCTGTGTCTCCACCATTTCCCGCAGCCGGGCTACGTCTTCCGGCGATGCCTTTTCCGCCGCTTCGCGCACCATGCCGCGCTCGAAGAAGATCCGGGCGTTCTTGAGATACTCAAGCGAGTCCTTCGAGGACGCCAGCATCATCTTGGCGGTGGCGTCGACCTGGTTGATGATCGACCTGGCCGAAAGCTTGAGGACCTTCGCCCGCTCGCCATGGGAGATTGCCACCAGTCCCATGCTTGCAAGCGCTTGCATCGCTTCCCGGATCGCCGGCCGCCCGACCCCGAAACGGGCCATCAACTCGCGCTCCGACGGCATTTCGTCACCCGGTTGCAGTTCCCCGCCGGTGATCAGGCCCTTGAGCCGGTCCAGCACTTCGTCGGACAGTTTGCGTCGGATGATCGGACCGCTATGGTTCATTGCGAAAACATTCTCCTGTCGAGCCGTGAAGGCTGGCGGGCGCGCCGGGCAAGAAGCGGCAGCCAGCAGCATCATCTTCTATCCATTCAGAATTGGTGATGAGTATACCAGAGGGCAGGGGAGATGGAAGTGCTCAGGAGCTTTTGAACAAGCTTCCGGTGCCGTCGCCTGCAGATCGGGCACATCGATGATTGTTCCCTCGGTGGCCCCCAAATCCTTTTGCCGCGAAACGAATTTTGTACATTTGCCACGAGCGTTGACATTTGTCGATTATAGAGACATTGTTGAGCCGAAACAGGGAGGCATCCGTGCGCAACGAACGTTCAACAGAAGACATCGCGATGGGGATTCGCAGACGGGTGTTCGAACACTCGATGCGCAACAATGGCGGCTATCTCAGTCAGGCCTGTTCGGCGGCCGAGCAATTGGCATTTCTGTACAATGAGGGCCTCAATCTCGGCGAGCCCGTCTTGCCCGCCGTTCCCAAACCCTTTGCCGGTGTGCCCTCAGCGGACAACCCGGACTATGTCACCGGTGCGGGCTACAACGGTCCGTTCGAGCCGCAATATGACCGCCTCTTCATCGCGCCCGCGCACTACGCGCTGGTCGCCTATGCGACGCTGATCGAAACCGGCCGCATGGATGCCGAAGGTCTCGAAATGTTCAACAAGGACGGCTCGTCGGTCGAGATGATCGGTGCGGAACATTCGCCCGGCATGGAAGTGCACAACGGAACGCTGGGCATAGGCCTGTCGACCGGCGCCGGCCTCGCCTGGGGCCGCAAGCGCCGCGGCGAAAAAGGCCAGACCTGCGTGTTCATGTCCGATGGCGAAGTCCAGGAAGGCCAGACCTGGGAAGCGGTCCAGGCAGCCGCCCATCACGGCATCGACAATCTCTGGGCGCTGATGGATGTCAATGATCAGCAGTGTGACGGCGCGATGGATTCGGTCATGGAAGTCCGCGACATCGCCGCCAAGTTCCGCGCCTTTGGCGCGGTCTGCGTCGAGATCGACGCCCATGACCTCGACGCCATGCGCCAGGCCAAGGCCGAGCCGCATGAAGGCCAGCCGCTGATCATTTTGGCGCGGTCATCTCCGACGCAAGGCATGAGCTTCCTGCAGAAACGCTTCCCCCGCCTGCATTATGTGCGCTTCAAATCCGAAGAGGAGCGGGCAGAGATGAACATTTCGATTGCCGCGGAACTCGGCATCGACCCAATCGAACTGGAGACGCACTGATGGTTGAGATGGTCAGTCGCCCTTATGCCTCCGCATTCGAGGCCTTTGCGGTCAAGAATCCCGACGTCCTGTGCCTGTCAGCCGATCTGACCTCGTCCTGCGAGATCGACGGCTTCCGTGACCGGCACCCGGACCAGTTCCTCTCGCTCGGCATGGCCGAGCAGAACATGATGAGCTTTGCCGGCGGCCTCGGCCTTGCCGGTTACCGGCCGTTCCTGCATTCCTTCGGCGTGTTTCTCTATCGCCGTCCCTATGACCAGTTGATGGCTTCGGTCGCCTATCCGCGCCGCAAGGTTCGGCTCATGGGCTTTCTGCCCGGCATCACCACGCCCGGCGGCATGACCCACCAGGCAATCGAGGACATCGCGGTGATGCGCTCGATCCCCAACATGTCGATCCTTGAGACCGGCGACGCCACAGAAGTCGAAAGCATCTGCGAGGCTGCCGATTCCATCGACGGTCCGGTCTATTGCCGGGTGCTGCGCGGCTCTGTGCCGCGGTTGTTCGATACCCCGATCAAGGTTGGCGAAATGCGCGAACTGGCCGGCGGCGACGATGTGCTGGTTGTCACCACTGGTATTGCCACCGAAGAAGCGCTCCGCGCCCGCGACGCGCTCTCCAATGCCGGGGTTTCGATCCGCCATCTGCACATTCACACCATCAAGCCCTTCAACGAACAGGCGCTGCTCGACCATATCGGCTCGGTGAACAAGGGCGTCGTGGTACTCGAAAACCATGTCATCGCCGGTGGCGTCGGCTCGCTGGTCGCCGAGATCATGGCCGACAACGGGGTCGGCAAGCCGCTGGTGCGGCTCGGCCTCAAGGACACCTACGCCCATGGCGGCTCGCGCGGCTACCTGATGAAGCATTATGGGCTCGACGCCGGCGCTTTGGTGCGCGGTATCGAACGTGTCATGGGTATCGAGACCGGCATCGACGAGGAAGCTCTCGCCACTGCGCGCGTGGATGCGGTGCACTCCGCGGTCAAGGCCGAGGCTCTGTAGGGATGGCGGAAGATACCAGGTTTCGCGTCCGCTACCGGCTGCTTGCCGACAATCCGCAGGACGCCGATCAGCGGGCCCTTGGCATTGCGCTTGAACAGACGGTCGAGATCCCCGGTGACATCGTGCCTGTGGGCTACATCGCCGATGAGATCGTCGGCCAGATCGAAAGCGTCAGCCAAGTCTCCGGCAATGCCTATGAGACGGTGATTTACTACAGTCCCGACAGTGCCGGTGACGAGGTCATCCAGCTGATCAACGTGATCTTTGGCAATTCCTCGATCCAGCAGAACATCCGGGTCGTGGGTTTTGAACCGGGAGCTGTGATCCGTGAGCGCTTTGCCGGACCACGCTTCGGCATCGAAGGCGTGCGCGCCCGTTCGGGGCGGGCAAGGGGCGGATTGATTTCGCCGGTGATCAAGCCGCAGGGATCGAGCGTCAAGCAGCTGGCTGAAATTGCTCATCGCTGTACGCTCGGCGGCGCCGACATCATCAAGGATGACCACGGTCTGGCCAATCAGAAGATGGCGCCGTTCGCAGACCGGGTGAAGGCGGTCAGCGAAGCGGTGGCCGACGCCAATGCGAAGTCCGGCAACACCGCGCTCTACTTCGTCAACGTGACCGGTCACACAGGTTCGCCGGTGGACGAGGCCTTCAAGGCCAAGGAAGCCGGCGCCGGTGGCGTGTTGCTGATGCCCGGCCTGATGGGCTTCGGTGTGGTGCAGGCGCTGTCACGCGATCCCTCCTTCGATCTGCCGATCATGACCCATCCGAGCTTCACCGGTCCCTATGTGCTCACACCCGAGACCGGCGTGTCCCACGCGCTGATGTATGGTGTGTTCCAGCGTCTGGCCGGTTCCGACATTTCGGTGTTTCCCAATGTCGGTGGCCGGTTCGGTTTCAGCGTTGAGGAGTGCCTCTCCATCGCAGCCGCCTGCCGCGATCCCGATGGAATCGGACGCGCGATGATGCCGAGCCCTGGCGGCGGCATGAGTGTCGAACGAGCCGGCGACATGGTCTCGATGTATGGCGAAGACGTGGTCTTCCTGCTCGGAGGCAGCCTGTTGCGTGCGGGCGATGGCATTGGCGATGCAGTCCGCGCCATGCGCGACGCCGTCGACACGGCAACGGCCGATTGATTTAAGCGTGTTCCGAAAAGTGGGAACCGGTTTTTCCCAGAAAACACGTAGCAAAACGAAAAATCTAAAGCTCTGTCCCTGGAGACCTTGGGGCCGGTCGAAAGACCGGCCTCTTTTTTCATGTGTCTGCTTTGGCGGGGCGGCAATGCCGCCAATAAAAAAGGCCGCATCCGAAGATGCGGCCTATAATTACCCCGGGAGGGATGTTGGGTTCAGCGTGCCGGCAGCGGCATCCAGTCTGCCATGGCGACGTCGGCATGGGCGAACTGGGGCATGTTGGCCGACAGCTCGTCCATGTTCTTGATGTCGTTTTCAACCAGGAAGTCCTGCGTGATCAGGGTCGGCGGCACCACCACCTGAGCGTCGACCTCGGCACCGGTCAGCATCAGAGCCAGAGCGCGAACGGAAACTTCACCGACCACGGCCGGGTTGGTGGCAACCGTTGCGGCCCAGGCGCTGCCAGGCTCGCGCATGGCCGAGATGTCGGCGGTCGAGACGTCAGCCGAATAGATCTTCACGTCCTGTGACAGGCCGGCCTCGTCAACGGCAATCTTCACGCCCTTGGCGAATTCGTCGAAGGGAGCAAAGAACACCGAGATGTCCGGGTTTGCCTGCAGGACGGAACGGGCCTGGTTGGCATTGGAGTTGGCGATCGGGTTGTCGAGCGTGCCCATCTGCGCGGCTTCGATGATTCCCGGATTGGCTTCCTTGACCTCTTCCCAGGCGACATGGCGACGGTCGAGCGGCGCAATGCCGGGCACGTAAACGTAGCCGGCCTTCCACTCGGTGCCATTGTCCTTGATCGCCTGTTCCAGGGCGAGCTTGCCGAGCAGGTAGTCCGACTGTTCAATCTGCGGGATCGCGTCGTTCTTGACGTCGACATCAAAGGCAACGACCTTGATGCCCGCATCGATGGCGCGCTGTGCGGCTTCCTGCATGGATTCGGTCAGGCCGTGCTGGATGATGATGCCGTCGACACCAAGTGCAATCGCCTGATCGACCATGTCGGCCTGCAGCGCTGCATCCTGGCGGCTGTCGAGAACCCGAAGGTCGACGCCGAGCGCTTCCGCCTGCTTTTCAACGCCCGACAGATAGGCCTGGAAGAAGTCGCCGGTGGAGAGATAGCGCACCAGCGCGATTTTCACGTCGCCGGGATTGTCGAGCGGCGCGGGCATGTCTGCGGCCTGCGCCAAGCCTGCGGGAAGGGTGACGGCTGCGGCCGCCAGGCCCGCGAACAGGGCAAGTGCTTTTCTGCGTAAGATTTTCATGCTGTTTTCCTCCGTTAAATGTTTCGTCTTGCTTAGTGGCCGCCGGCTTTCCGGGCCGACAGCGAGAAGGTGAAGACAAGGGCGATGACCAGCACCAGGCCCTTGATGAAATCCTGGGTGTAGTAGGGCGCGTTCATCATCGTCAGGCCCTGCAGCAGGATGCCGACGAACAGAGCGCCCATCGAGGTGCCAAAGGCATTCGGCTTGGCGGCTCCCAGGACGGCGAAACCGATCAGTGAGGCGGCAACCGCATCCAGCAGCAGGTTGGTGCCCGAGGCGATGTCGCCGCGGCCCAGCCGGGCAGCCAGCAGCATGCCGCCGATCGAGGCCAGCACACCGGAAATCACGTAGGCCATGATCTTGTACTGGTTGACATTGGTGCCGGTCAGGCTGGCGGCGCGCTCGTTCGAGCCGATGGCATACATCAGCCGGCCGTGACGGGTCAGCTCAAGAAACACCCAGACCAGGAAACCGATCACGACGAGGAAGATCACCGGCGCCGGCAACAGGTTTTCGAGCATGAAATCGAAGCGGTGACGCCCAAGCTGCAGGAACAGCGGCGAGAACGTGCCTTCGGCGGTCGAGCCGTCGGGCAGCGTCATGCCCATGGCGATCGAGCGGCCCTCGGTGGGAATGCGCTGCAGCCCGACAAGCAGGAACATCATGCCAAGCGTCGCCAGCAGGTCGGGAACCTTGGTCTTGACGATCAGCAACCCGTTGATCAGGCCGATGAACGCACCCATGGCCAGGCAGGCGATGATGGCGACGAAGGCCGGCTGCTCCAGCACAACCATCATGTAGGCGGCCAGCATCATCGACGAGGTGGCCACCGAGCCGATCGAAAGGTCGAAACCGCCCACCACCAGCGTACAGGTAACACCCAGCGCCAAAATGCCCGTGATCGCCACCGACTGGAAGATGAACACCGCGCTGCGCGGACCGGCAAAACCGTTGGCAAAGACCGAGAAGAAGATCACCAGCCCGACCAGAAGCGCCAGAAAACCATAGCGGATGGCGATGTCGATCAGGCCGGATGAAGCCGGTTGTGGTTTGCGTGCGCCAGGTGTGGTGCTGCCGGATGGGTCTGTCTGGTCCAGGTTCATGCTCATGCGTGTGCTGTCCTTGCGGCGCTGCCGTTGTCTGTCGGCACAGCCCCGGTTACTGCGGTCAGGATCTCGTTGAGATCCACGTTCTCGTTGCGGAATTCGGCCGAGACGGAATGCTCGGTCATGACGATGATGCGGTCGGCCACTTCCAGTGCCTCGTCGAGCTCGGAGACGAACACCAGCGTCGCGCGGTTTGTCGCTGTCTCGCGGATCTTGCGGCCAATGTCGCGGCGGGCGCGGATATCGACGCCCTGGAAGGGCTCGTCGAGCAGCAGCAGCCGGCATTCCTCGGCCAGCCAGCGCGCCAGCATCACCTTCTGCTGGTTGCCGCCTGAAAGCGTGCCGATGGAATCGGCGTTGCCCTGGCAGACGATCGACAGCGCCCCGATCATCTCGTCAGCGGTTTTGCGCTCGTCGGAGCGGCGGACGAAGGAAAGGTTCGAATAGCGCGCCAGGAAGGGCAGGGTGATGTTGCGGGTGATGTCGAAATCGGCAACCACCGCATTGTTCGCGCGATCCTTGGCCGACATGAACACGCCGCGCCTGATGGCTGCTTGAGGGCTGGCGGGCGCATAATCTTGGCCATCGATCCGGATCTGCCCGCTTGCTGGCCTGCCAAGACCGAACAGGCTCTGGGCGAATGCGCTCTTGCCGCTGCCGAGCAGCCCGGTCACGGCGACAACCTCGTTTTCGCACAGATCGAGGTCGAAGGGCGCGCTGCCGGGCAGCAGCCGCAGGTCCTTGATCTCGAGCACGCGCTTGCCCGGCGCGGCAATGGTAATGTCCGCATCGGTCATCCGGTGCCCGAGCATGGCGTTGACAGCACCTTCATAGTCGAGGCTTTCACCTTCAAAGACGCCGGAGATTTCACCGTCGCGCATCGAAACGATCCGGTCGGCGATGCGGCGGATATCGGACATGCGGTGCGAGATGTAGAGAACGGCGACACCCTTGGCCGACAGGCGCTCGATCAGCAGGAACAACCGTTCCGCCTCCGACGCCGACAGCGACGAGGTCGGCTCGTCGAGAATGAGCAATTGCGGGTCATGCGCCATCGCACGGGCAATCGCGATCAGCTGACGGTCGGCGACGCCAAGTTCTGCGACCGATTGCCGGACATTGAGCGATAATCCCATCTGGCTGGCGATGCGCTCCGCCTCGGCATAGTTCTTCTGCCGCTTGAGAAAGAAGCCGTAACCCGGTTCGGCCAGCCGGTCGATCAGCAGGTTGGAGGCGACATCAAGGTCCGGGATGACGCCGTCATTGATGTTCTGGTGCACGGTCACCACACCGGCGCGAATGGCTTCGGACGGGGATGACGGCCGGAAATCCTTGCCGAGCAGGCTGATGGAACCGGCGTCGAGGTGGTGCACGCCGCTCAGGATCTTCACGAGTGTGGATTTGCCCGCGCCATTGGCGCCCATCAGCACGGTGACGGATCCGGCAGGCAGCGACAGGTTCAGCTGTTTGAGGACACGATTGTCCCCGAACGACTTGTTGACGCCGCGCAGATCGCAAAGAGTTCCGTTCATGCTGTCCTCCCGCTATGATGAAAACAGCAGCAATGACAAAAGTCAATACGTATTGACAAATGATTGATACCGACACTAGGCTTGGCCGACAAATAGCCTCGACTGTCAATTGGGAGGATAGTTTTGAGCAACAACTACAAACCTTTATCGCCGGAGAGCCTGGGCCAGCGGCTGGGTGAACTCGACGTCATGAAAAAGGCCGTCGGCGGCAATGTCGACGCCTGGACGGTGCGGGAAGTCGGCGACGGCAACCTCAACCTCGTCTTTATTGTGGAAGGCGATGCCGGCAGCGTGATTGTCAAGCAGGCGCTTCCTTACGTGCGCCTGGTCGGTGACAGCTGGCCTTTGCCGCTCAAGCGGGCCTTCTTCGAATATCATGCCTTGATCCGTCAGGAAGCGCGGGATCCGGGCAGCGTGCCCGAAGTCCTGCATTTTGATGAGGAGCAGGCGCTGATCATCATGGAACGCCTGCAGCCGCATATTATTTTGCGCCAGCAGACCATGGAAGGGCGCAAGGTTGCGGGACTGGGCAAGACCTTGGGATTGTTTGCTGCGCGCACGGCGTTTCGTGGGTCGGATTTGTCAATGGCGGCCAGGGACAAGAAGGCCGATGTGGCTTTGTTCGCCGACAATGTAGAGCTGTGCGACATCACCGAATCGCTCGTCTTCACGGACCCCTATTACGATGCGGAGATGAACCGGCACACCACGCCGCAGCTTGACGGCATTGTTGCCGAGCTGCGCAATGACATCGCGCTCAAGGTTGAAGTTCAGCACATGAAGCGTGCCTTCACCTCGCGTGGTGAAACCATGTGCCACGGCGATCTGCATGCCGGCTCGATCATGGTCACCGACGATGAGGCACGGATCATCGATCCGGAGTTTGCCTATTACGGACCTTTCGGCTTCGACATCGGCATGCTGATAGGCAACTATCTGATGGCCTACCACGCCATGCCGGCCCACATCGCCGATGCCGACAAGTGCAGCGAGTTTCAGGACTGGATTCTTTCCGTGATCGAGGAAACCTGGTCGGTCTTCCGGGAAGAGTTCCTGCGGCTGTGGCGCACCGAGCGCAGCGGCATCCTGTATCCCAAGGCGCTTTACGAGGATCAGGGGCATGATTTTGCCTCCGAAAGTGCCGCCGAACAGCTGCTGGCAGAGATCTTCCGCGATCTCGTCGGCTTCGCCGGCATTGAAATGCATCGCCGCATTCTCGGGCTGGCGCATGTCGCCGAGCTCGATACCATCGAGGATGAAGACCTCAAGGCACGCTGCGAAGCCAGGTGCCTGAAGCTGGGGCAGTTC
The DNA here is from genome assembly GCF_002733955.1 of Hoeflea sp. GTDB lineage: Bacteria > Pseudomonadota > Alphaproteobacteria > Rhizobiales > Rhizobiaceae > Hoeflea. Next base: position 59,382 of record NZ_NVXQ01000001.1, read on the forward strand.
CTTGTCATCAACAGAAATCGCCTGACGGGCATGGATGCCGTACTGGCAGCAGCGCGGCGCGCTGAAACGGGAGCATAGGAATGAAGGTTGGCGATACGCACTACCGGTCGATCTGGTTTGATGGTGAAAAGTCCAGGGTCATGATCATTGACCAGCGCTGGCTGCCGCACGAATTCCGGGTGGTCGAACTCGACACGCTGGATGAATTTGCCACGGCGATCCGTGACATGTGGGTGCGGGGTGCGCCGCTGATTGGCGCCACTGCCGCCTATGGCGTCGCCATCGAGATGCAGCGCAATGCTTCCGATGCCTCGCTCGACAATGCCTGGGAACGGCTACACGAAACACGTCCGACCGCGGTCAACCTGCGCTGGGCGCTGGATGAGATGCGCCAGGCGTTGTCCGGTCTCCCTGAAGGCGAGCGGGCTGCCGCCGCCTTCCGCAAGGCCGAAGAGATCTGCGATGCCGATGTAGAGACCAACCGGATGATCGGCGTCCACGGTCTCGAGATCATCAAGAAGATCGCCGCCACCAAGAAGCCGGGTGAAGCGGTCAACATTCTCACCCATTGCAATGCCGGCTGGCTGGCGACGGTGGATTGGGGCACGGCCACCTCGCCGATGTATCATGCCGCGACGGCAGGGATCCCGATCCATGTCTGGGTCGACGAAACCCGCCCGCGCAACCAGGGTGCCCAGCTCACCAGTTGGGAAATGAACAGCCACGGCATCCCGCACCATCTCATCGTCGACAATGCAGGTGGTCATCTGATGCAGCACGGCGAAGTCGATCTGGTCATTGTCGGTACCGACCGGACCACTGCTTCGGGCGATGTCTGCAACAAGATCGGCACCTATCTCAAGGCGCTGGCCGCCCACGACAACAATGTGCCGTTCTATGTGGCCCTGCCGTCGAGCACGATCGACTGGACCGTCGATGACGGTGTCCGCGAGATCCCGATCGAGGAGCGTGACGACCGCGAGGTCACCCATGTCTTCGGACGGCTTGAAGACGGCAGCGTGACCTCGGTTCAGATCTCGCCCGACGGCACCCCGGGCGGCAACCCGGCCTTTGACGTTACCCCGGCGCGGCTGGTTACCGGCCTGATCACCGAGCGCGGTGTTGCCGAAGCCACCCGCGAAGGCTTGTTGGGACTGTTTCCGGAGCGCCGCGACGCAGCCTGATGATCACTCGCCTGGGGCGCAAATGTCTCAGGCGAGCGCCATCATTGCTGCGGCACAACTCTGGTTGGTGACCAGATGGGTGGCATATCCGCCCTTGATCGCAGCAATGGCAGCCGGCACGCGTTCTTCGCCCACCGAGACCAGGATGCCCATGTCGCGGTGGCGCAATTCTTCCAGCTCGATGCCCATCATCCGGTCATCCAGCGGGCCGCTGACAGGGTCGCCCTTGGCATCGATGAAGCGTCCGCACATCACCCCGACCGCGCCGTTGGCAATATAGTCTTCCAGCTCCTGCTGTGTCGCAACGCCACTCGAAGCGACGTGGCTGTCGGGATTGCAGGACCCGACGGCGAACAGCGTCTTGTTGCAGTCGCTGATGGCATCGAGCTGCCTGGCGATCAGCGATTCCGCGCGCAGCGTGGCCGCGATCTCGGCGGTGCTCAAAATGGCCGGCACATGCAGGTTGATGCACTTGGCGGAGAATTTGCGCGCCACATTGGAGGAACAGACATCGGCCGAAAATCCGTAGGGCGTGGCCATCGAACCAACCAGCTGCAACACGGTGAGGTCGGGTATGTTGGTCTGTTCAAGCCGCTCGGCAACATCATAGATGGTCTTGCCCCAAGCCACGCCGAGCCTGTCGCCGGGCTCGAGAAGGCTTGGCAGCCAGTCGGCGGCCCCGCGAATGATGCGGCTTGCGTGGTCGTCCTGACCGCCGGTCCCGTCGGGGAGCACATAGGCCGCCTTGAGTCCGAACCGTTCGCGCAGGTCCAGCGCCGCACGGTGGGTGTTGAAGGCTTCTGGTGACAATTTGGTGTGGATGTAGCCGCGTTCGCGGGCTTCCTGCAGATAATTGACCACCGTCGCTCGCGACACCAGCAGCTTGTTGGCGATCTCGCTCTGATTGAGACCGTCGTGGTAATAAAGCCACGCGGTTTCGACGACGATATCCTCGCCGCTGATCTGCTTGGTAGAGCGCCTGGTCGAGTTCTGAGGCATTTCAATCCATCATCAATATATACATTTGACAATAGACGATGACTTTTGTCAAATGCAGCGAATTCACATGGGCAGGAGAAGGTAATGCGGCAAAACAGGTGGAATGACAAGGAAGCCCAGGCGCGGGTGGACGCAGCAGGCTCGGATCCCGCCGATCAGACACTGGCGCTCAGGGTCTATTCGTCCCGCATCATCGGCGCGGATCCCGACCTTGTCATGCATGGCGGCGGCAACACCTCGGTCAAGACCGAGCGCAAGGACCTGTTCGGCAACCTCCAGAAGGTGCTGCACGTCAAGGGCAGCGGGTGGGACCTCGACACGCTTGAAGCGCCCGGTCTGCCCGGTGTCCGGCTGGCGCCGCTGCTCGAGATGCGCAAGCTCGACGCCTTGTCTGACGAAGACATGGTCAACATGCAGCGCTCCAACCTGCTTGATTCGAGCGCCCCCAACCCGTCGGTCGAAACCCTGCTGCACGCCTTCCTGCCGCACAATTTTGTCGACCACACCCACGCTACGGCGTTTCTGGCGCTGGCAAACCTGCCTGATGCCGAAGCTGCGATCCATGAGATCTTCGGTGACCGGCTGGCTGTTGTGCCCTACATCATGCCCGGTTTCGCGCTGGCCAAAAAGGCGGCCGAAGTGTTTGACGCCAATCCCGACTGCGAAGGCCTGATCCTGCTCAAGCATGGCCATTTCACCTTCGGCGCAACGGCGCGCGAAAGTTATGACAAGGTCATCGAGCACACCAACATGGTCGAGGAATGGCTGGCCGCCCGTGCCAACGGCCGCAGCTTTGATCTCACCGTCCAGCGCGACCGCTCCATACCGGATGCGGACCTGGCCGCACCGGTCCTTCCGCTCTTGCGCGGCGCGATCGGTCGTCTGCGAGGCGCGCATCACGCAAGCGCCCCGCGGCCGGTGGTGATGGACGTCAGAAGCGGCGAGGCGATCGACGCTTTCCTGCATCGCGGTGATCTCGAACAGCTGGCCCAACGCGGGGTCGCATCGCCCGATCATGTCATTCGCACCAAGGGCCGCATGCTGGTTCTCGGCAAGCAGGATCTGGCCAGCGGACGCGAGGGCATTCAGGCGCGAGTGGATGAGTTCGCCAAGGCTTACCATGCGATGTTCGACGCCCAGAACCAGCGGGTCGGCGGCGGCAAGGTGATGCTGGAGCCGCACCCCTGCGTCGCTTGGGTCGAAGGGCTCGGCATTATCGGCATCGGCAAGGATGCATCGGCCGCTGCTGCCGCCGCTGATATTGCCGAACAGACCGTCGAAGTCATGACGCTCGGCGAAGCGGCCGGCGGGTTCCGCCCCATTGGTCCGGATGATCTGTTCGACATGGAGTACTGGTCGCTCGAGCAGGCCAAGCTGGCAAAGGCTGCCGCCAAGCCCTTCACCGGGCAGGTGGTGGCCGTCACCGGCGGCGCCGGCGCCATCGGGCTTGCGACGGCCAAGGCCTTTGCGCGTGAGGGCGCAGCGATCGCCCTGATCGATTTCAACGCCGAGGCCTGCAAGGCCGCCGCCGCCGCGATCGGACCGAATTGCCTTGCCGTGGTCGCCGATCTGACCGCAAAGGGTGCAGCAGACAAGGCCGTGGCCGAGATCGTTGAACGCTTCGGTGGCCTCGATGTGCTGGTGTCCAACGCCGGCGCCGCCATTCAGGGCATGCTGCTCGATTTCGACGAGGACACGCTGCGCTCGAGCTTCGAGCTCAATTTCTTTTCCCATCTCGCCATGGCGCGCGCTGCGGCACGGGTGTTCGCGGCGCAGGAGCATGGCGGCCAGATGCTGTTCAACGTCTCCAAGCAGGCGGTCAACCCGGGCAAGGGCTTTGGCGCCTACGGGCTTCCCAAGGCCGCAACCTTCTTCCTGGTCCGGCAACTGGCGCTTGAACTCGGCGGCTCCGGCGTCAGGGTCAACGGCGTCAATGCCGACCGCATCCGCTCCGGCCTGCTGACCGACGACTTCATCAAGTCCCGCGCCGAGGCGAGAGGTGTGTCCGCGTCCGATTACATGGCCGGCAACCTGCTCAAGGCAGAGGTCGAAGCGCATCATGTCGCCGATGCTTTCATGGCGCTGGCGAAGTCAGAGCGGACCACGGCCCATGTCATCACCGTCGATGGCGGCAACATCGAGGCCGCATTACGTTAGGCGGTCAGGCGCATCGGCACCGCGCCGCTGCGCCTGCGACGCTTTGTCCCTCATCTTCCGGTCGGCGGTTTGATGGTGCTCAGATATCCACAATTGCAAGCCACAACGGCGAAATCTCTTGCGATTTGCGGGTCCGGCGCTGCCTGACCGAAAGTCTTCGTTTACCAATGGGGCAAACGGGGGCGCGGCCAATGCCCGGTTTCTCTCATCATATTGCAAAGCAATATCGATTTGGATTGCTTTAGGTCAGGAAAGATGATCTTTTTGCATAAGGGAGAAAGCATGTGCTGAATCAACAAGCTCGTTCGACAGATCCAGTTGATGAAACCGATCAGTCTCGGGTCAATGTCTACAGGCTTCTGGCACGGCTTCTGCGCGAACCGCCCGACGCATCTCTCATTTCCATTCTGACCCAGATGACAGGCGACGAGTCTGAACTCGGCACGGCGATTGCCGATCTCTCGAACGCTGCGGCCAGCATGAGCCTGGCCGAGGCGCGCGATGAGTACGACGTTTTGTTCATCGGCCTCGGCCGTGGCATTCTGACGCCTTTCGGTTCCTACTATCTTACGGGTTTCATGCACGAAAAGCCCCTCGCGCGCTTGCGCGACGACATGCGTCCGCTGGGCATTGCCCGCAGCGACGATGTCAAGGATCCCGAGGATCACGCGGCCGCATTGATGGAAATGATGGCAGGTCTGATCGACGGCACTTTTGGTGCAGTGCAGCCACTGTCCGTGCAGAAGTCATTCTTCGACAGCCATGTCGGCAGCTGGACGCCGCATTTTTTCAAGGATCTCGAGACCTGTTCGTCGGCACGGTTTTTTAAACCTGTTGGCCGCATAGGTCGTCTGTTCATGGCAATCGAGCAAGGTGCGTTCGAGATGTAGGCCGCCCTTGCGGTGAGTGTTTGTACAAGGTGTATCGCAGTCCGGAAAAGACGCCCGGCCAGACTGCAGAAAACGGTTAGAGGCGTCGAGAAGTGGAGACGAAAATGAAGGCTAAGACCGAAGACGTCACGACCGACCGTCGCGGTTTTCTGAAATTCGCCGGGCTGGGCACAGTTGCCGGCGGCGCGGCTCTTGTCGCAGGCGGCGAAAGCCAGGCTGTCGAACTTGCCGAACCTGCGGGTGACGCCGGCTACCGGGAAACCGACCACATCAAGGCCTACTACGCCAGCACACGGTTTTAGGGCCACATCTGCCAGCACGCGGTTCTGAGGAGAATCCTTGCTGATCGTCATGGAGACGAATTAAACCCAACGGAGGATACTATGCTCAGGAAGAAGACAAATGGGGTTGCGCGAGGCCCCCGGCTGTCCTCGACGGTAGCAGAGCACGGAGTGACCGCGATCGATCGCCGGACATTCCTCAAGCGTTCGGGTCTCACCATCGGTGGGGCTGCGGCCATTTCCACGCTTTCGGGCGGAATGGTCAAACGCGCGGAAGCTCAGACAGCCGCAGGCACCGCAGACGTCGTGACCCGGAAATCGGTCTGCACCCACTGCTCGGTCGGCTGCACGGTAATTGCAGAAGTCGAAAACGGTGTCTGGACCCGTCAGGCTCCTGGCTATGATTCTCCCTTCAACATCGGCGCCCATTGCGCCAAGGGCGCGTCGGTCCGCGAGCATGCGCATGGCGACCGCCGTTTGAAGTACCCGATGAAGCTGGTCGGCGGAAAGTGGCAGCGCGTCTCCTGGGACGATGCCATCAACGAGATCGGCGACAAGATGCTTGAGGTGCGTGAGACCTCCGGACCGGATTCGGTCTACTGGCTCGGTTCCGCCAAGCACTCCAATGAACAGGCTTATCTGTTCCGCAAATTCGCGGCCTACTGGGGGACAAACAACGTCGACCACCAGGCCCGCATCTGCCATTCGACCACGGTCTCCGGTGTTGCCAACACCTGGGGCTACGGCGCGATGACCAACTCCTACAACGATATCCACAATGCCAGGTCGATGATCCTGATCGGATCGAACCCGGCTGAGGCACATCCGGTGTCGTTGCTGCATCTTCTCAAGTGCAAGGAAGAGAACAATGCACCGCTGATCGTCTGCGATCCGCGTTTTACCCGCACGGCCGCGCATGCCGACGAGTTCGTCCGCTTCCGTCCGGGAAGCGACGTGGCGCTGATCTGGGGCATTCTCTACCACGTGTTCGAGAACGGCTGGGAAGACAAGGAATACATTTCCTCCCGTGTCTGGGGCATGGACCAGATCCGTGAAGAAGTGAAGAAATGGAACCCGGCGGAAGTCGAGCGTGTGACCGGCGTGCCTGGCTCGCAGCTCGAGCGGGTGGCCCGTACGCTGGCTGAAAATCGTCCCGGCACCCTGATCTGGTGCATGGGCGGAACCCAGCACACCAACGGATCGTCCAACACCCGCGCCTATTCGATCCTGCAGCTGGCACTTGGCAATATCGGCAAGAGCGGCGGTGGCGCCAACATCTTCCGCGGTCATGACAATGTGCAGGGCGCGACCGATCTGGGCGTGCTCGCCGATACGCTGCCGGGCTATTTCGGCCTGACCGCGGGCGCCTACGCTCACTGGGCGCGCGTCTGGGGTGAAGACCTCGATTGGCTCAAGGGCCGTTTTGCCACCATGAAAGGCAAGGACGGAAAGAACAAGTTGATGATGAACGAGACCGGTATTCCGGTGTCGCGCTGGATCGACGGTGTTCTCGAAGCCAAGGACAATCTCGAGCAGCCCGACAACACCAAGGTCATGGTGTTCTGGGGCCATGCGCCGAACTCGCAAACCCGCCTGCCGGAAATGCAGAAGGCCATGGGAATGCTCGACCTGCTGGTCGTGGTCGACCCCTATCCGACCATGACCGCGGTGCTCCAGGACCGCCAGGATGGCGTCTACCTGCTGCCGGCCTCGACCCAGTTCGAGACCTACGGTTCGGTAACGGCGTCCAACCGGTCGATCCAATGGCGTGAGGCGGTGGTTGATCCGCTGTTCGAATCGCTGCCTGACCACACCATCATGTACAAGTTCGCCAAGAAGTTCGGTTTTGAGGATCGTCTGTTCCGCAACATCGAGGTCAATGGCGAAGAGCCGCTGGTCGAGGACATCACCCGCGAGTGGAACCGTGGCATGTGGACCATCGGCATGACCGGGCAGTCGCCCGAGCGGTTGAAGTCTCACATGGAGAACCAGCACACTTTCGACAAGACCACCCTGCGTGGTGTCGGCGGGCCGCATGACGGGGAATTTTATGGTTTGCCCTGGCCGTGTTGGGGAACACCGGAGATGAAGCACACCGGTTCGGCCAACCTCTACGACGTCTCGACTCCCGTCGCCCAGGGCGGCATGGGCTTCCGTGCCCGTTTTGGCGTCGAGCGCAATGGCGACAACCTGCTGGCCGAAAACAGCTGGCCGGTTGGCTCAGAGATCGAGGACGGTTATCCCGAGTTCACCATGGCCATGCTCAAGGGGCTTGGCTGGGACAAGGATCTGACTGCTTACGAGCGCAGGATGATCGAATATGTCGCAGGCATCCTCAAGGATCGCCCGAACGAGGAAGAGGTCGGCGAGACCTCGCACCAGGGCGATATCCCGTCCGACTATGACGACAAGGTTGGAGGCGTGAACTGGAAGGTTGATCTTTCCGGCGGCATCCAGCGTGTTGCCATCAAGCACGGCTGCGCGCCCTACGGCAACGCCAAGGCCCGCGCCGTGGTCTGGACCTTCCCCGATCCGGTGCCGCTGCATCGCGAACCGCTCTACGCGCCAAATCGCGAACTCGTGGCCGACTATCCGACGATCGCCGACAAGACCTTCTGGCGTGTGCCGACGGCCTTCAAGTCGATCCAGGACGTCGATCATTCCAAGGACTTCCCGCTGGTCATGACCTCCGGGCGTCTGGTCGAATATGAAGGCGGCGGCGATGAAACCCGCTCCAACCCTTGGCTGGCCGAGCTGCAGCAGGAGATGTTCGTCGAGATCAACACCTTCGACGCCAACAATCTTGGCATCCGGGACCGTGAAGCGGTCTGGCTGCACAGCCCGTCCGGCGCCAAGATCAAGGTGATGGCGATGCTGACCGAACGGGTTGGCAGAGGTGTTGTCTTCTGTCCGTTCCACTTCGGCGGGCAGTTCCAGGGTGTGGACCAGAGAGACAAGTATCCTGAAGGGGCTGATCCGATCGTGCTTGGGGAAGCGTGCAACACCGCGCAGACCTACGGCTACGACATGGTCACGCAAATGCAGGAAACCAAAACCACGCTTTGCCGCATCGAGCGGGCATAGGGAGGATATACAATATGGCTAGAATGAAATTCCTCTGCGACGCTGAACGCTGCATCGAGTGCAACGCCTGTGTCACCGCCTGCAAGAACGAGAACGAAGTGCCGTGGGGCGTGAACCGCCGTCGCGTCGTCACCATCAATGACGGCAAGCCCGGTGAACGCTCGATCTCGGTCGCCTGCATGCACTGCTCTGACGCGCCGTGCATGGCGGTCTGCCCGGTCGATTGTTTCTACCAGACGGCGGACGGCATCGTGCTGCACGACAAGGATCTGTGCATCGGTTGCGGCTATTGCTTCTATGCGTGCCCCTTCGGCGCGCCGCAATTCCCGCAGGCGTCGAACTTCGGCTCCCGCGGCAAGATGGACAAGTGCACCTTCTGTGCCGGCGGTCCGGAAGAAGACACCTCCGCCGCCGAGTTCCAGAAATACGGCCGCAACCGCATTGCGGAAGGCAAGCTGCCGCTGTGTGCCGAGATGTGCTCGACCAAGGCTCTGCTGGCCGGAGACGGCGACACGGTTTCGCAGATCTACCGCGAACGTATCGTTGCACGCGGCTTCGGTGCTGGAGCCTGGGGCTGGGGTACAGCCTACGAGCAGAAGGGCGGTTGATCGGCGTTCGCCCATCACAGCCAGACCGGCCGGCGGGAGCATTCTTGCCGGTCGGCTGGTGGTCGCCAGATCGTATCCGGACACCGGGAGTTCACCGATGAAACATCTCACGACGCGCCGCGCGTCTGCGCGATACCTCCTACCCGGCATCGCTTTTGCGCTCTTGTTTCTTGCCGGGCTGCTGCTGCCGCTCGAGGCCAATGCCCAGAGCTCGGTTCGCCCACCTGAAGATGCCACGACCTCGATCGCGCCGCCCGGACCGCCCTTGCAGGGCGGGGTTCAGGGCACCGAATCGGATGCCGATATCTGGCGTGATATCCGTCAGGGTGAGGTGGGTTATGTGCCGATCCCCGACAAGTCGGCCGGGCTGATGATCCAGTCGCAGGGCGAAGACTGGCGGCTTTATCGCAACGGCCCGATGAATGATTACCTGGGCTACGCCATGCTGGCCACGATTGTGTTGCTGGCGCTGTTCTTTGCCATTCGCGGCCGCATCAAGGTCGAGCACGGAATGTCAGGGATCAAGATCAAGCGCTTCTCCACCCTTGAGCGGATGAGCCATTGGCTGATGGCGCTGTCCTTCATCACACTCGGAATCAGTGGCCTCAACTTCACCTTCGGCCGCTCGTTCGTCTTGCCTGTCATCGGCAAGGACCTGTTCGGCCCCTTGTCCGGCTTTCTCAAGGCCACGCACAATTACACCGCCTTTGCCTTCATGGTCGGCCTCGTTCTCGCCTTTGTGCTCTGGATCGTCCACAACATCCCTGACCGGACCGATCTCAACTGGCTGGCCAAGGGCGGCGGACTGATCGGCAAGTCGAACCATCCGCCGGCGAGGAAGTTCAATGCCGGCCAGAAGCTTATCTTCTGGGGCGTGATGCTTCTCGGCCTGTCGGTGTCGGTCTCGGGCTGGGCTTTGCTGTTTCCTTTCGAGCACCACCTGTTTACCAGCACCTTCGCGCTTCTGGGCAATATCGGTATCGATGTTCCGGCCATTCTCGGCCTGCCGGAGCCGCCTTACACCGCCATTCAGGAGCAGCAGTTCAACAGCGCCTGGCATGGTATCATTGCAGTCGTGATGATCTGTCTGGTCCTCGCCCATATCTATATCGGCACCATCGGGATGCAGGGCGCCTACGATGCCATGGGCTCGGGAGAGGTCGACCTCAACTGGGCGCGGGAACACCATTCCCTGTGGGTTGAGGAAGTCATGGCTAAGAAGACCGAGCGGTCTTCACCCGCGCCGGCCGAGTGAGACGGGAAGGAAGAGACCATGAAAGCATTTCTTCTCAGCATTGCAGTTTTGCTGCTGATTGTCGCCGGAGCCCGGTTTGGCCTCAAGCCGCTGTGGGAAACCCCGTCGGCGGTGGCTTATTCGACAGATAATGTGCGCCTCCACTGATAGGCTTTACCCGGCCGCGGGCACAGGGTGCTTTTCGGCCGTACCGGCCCCGGAAATGAAAGTGACACAATGAGCGACGAAACCTTCAACCTGTCGATGCGCAAATTCCTCAAGCAAGTGGGCGTCACGTCGCAGCAGCAGATCGAGGAGCTGGTGCGCTCGGGCGCCGCGGGCAGCGGCCCGTTGAAGCTCAAGATGGTGCTGACAGCCGAGGGCACCGATATGCATCATGTCGTGACCGGCGAAGTCGAGTTGCCCTGACCGGAAACATGCTGCCCGATCCCGAATTTCCGCCCCTGTTGACGGGGCATGCGGTGCCTGCTTCGCAAGACCCGTTGATCGTTGCGCTTGAGCGCATGCGCGAAGCCAGGCTCGAAGCCGGCGATCTGTTCTGGTCGATGGCGGAAACCCACGCCCGTGCCGCGATCGCTCTCGAGCCAGACTGCAGCCTGGGCAAGGCACTGCAGATGGTGCCGCTGCTTATGGTTGCCATCGGCGATGCGCTGGGTGCCATCGGACCGCCCAATCTGGCGCTGATGTATCGATGGCCGCAGACATTGCTCGTCAATGGTGGCGAGGTTGGCGATGTGTTCCTGCACGCGCCTGATGGCATCGGGCTTGAAGAAACACCCGACTTCATGGTTCTGGGGTTCTCGATTGCGATGAGCCTGCCGCCCGAAATCATCGACGCGCCGGGACTGACGAGCCATGCCACCGCGCTGTTTGAAGAGGGTTGCGGTGATCTTGACCGGACCCAGGTGATCGAAGCGGTGGCCCGGCATTTCCTGTCCTGGGTCGATACCTGGGAACATGACGGTTTTGCCGCAGCCCACGCCGATTTTCACGGCCGCATGCAACCGGCGGACACCATCGCGGTTCAGATCGGGCCAGTGACACATGAAGGCCGGATGATCGGCATAGATGAAGATGGCGGCCTGCTGTTGAAAGGCACTGACGGTGCCCACGGCCTGTCGCTGGCGCAAGGATTGGGGATGGCCGAGTGACATCGACGAATGACAGGGTAAGGGGCGTGATCTGGAAATCCGCCGGACAGCATCTCACCCACAGGCTCGACAATGGTTGGCTTGCGGTGAGCGGGGATTTCCTGCGCGCCTATTACACAAGGCCCGAGATCCATCCGGTCGAGGAAAGCTGTGCGGTCGAGCATGCACTGTTCGAACGGTTGATGGCCGACCCGTTTGCGCCGGTCAGCGCCGAGGAACTGGCCAAGATTGCCGATCCGGATGCGGCGGAAAACTATGCCGTGGTACTGCGGTTTCGCGACCACCTGGTCGCCAAGGGGTCGATAGAGGCCGCCTATGCTTCGCTGTTTACCCCCGGCGCGCCGCTGGTCCCACCGGTGTTCATCAGCCAGATGGCGCATCTGATCATGGGCAACATCCTGATGGGCGAAACCGATGCGATGGTGGCGCGCGGGGCTGAGCTGTTCTTCCGGGAGCAGACCGCCACCACATCAAACGAGCGGATGATGCTCGCCGATGCCGAGGTTGTGGAAACCCGCGCCCAGCAGACCGCGCTTTTGGCTCTGAGCGATCCCCGCCGCACCGAAGTCGACCTCGAAATCCTCAACGCCGAAGGCGCGGAAGACTACTGGGCTCGCGCCGACCGGTTTGATCTGGCGCTCGATTTCCGCTTTGCCGAGCCGGGGCAGGATGCCTTTGCCCGGCTGATCGAACGCTGGATCAGGCATTTCCTCGACATGCGGGTCCGGGTGCAGCCACTGCAGTCGGTCAAGGATCAGCGCTGGTCGTGGCATGTCGGACTTGATGCGGAGGCAACCCGCATCCTCAACGCGCTCTATGAGGGCGAGTATCTGCCCGAGCAGGGGCAGGGCAGCATCGTTGCCTTGTTCCGGATGGAGTTTCTCGATTACGACCGGGTGGTGGAGAAGATGCGCCGCAAGCCGGCCTTTCTCGGGCTGGCTGTCGATGCGCATGACCGCATTCGCATGAAGCCGCAAAATCTCCTGATCAACCTGCCGCTCAACCAGGTGCTCCAGTAGCGCCCAGCACCGTCGCCGGCTGTTTCGCCGGAAAAGCAGCACAAGGTTTCACCGCCCGGGATATGTCTCCCGGCCATCTGCGTCCGAAAAAAGGCTGCTGGAAGAGTTACTGGGACTCGACCGCAATGGCGGTGATCTTTCCAACGCCGCTGTCGCCTGCGGAATCGTACTCGATGGTGACCTTGTTTCCGGCGCTCAGGCCTTCGGGCACGAGGTCACCTGCCGGCGCCAGATCCCAGACCGTCTTGTCATCGAGAACCAGGACATGATCGACCCGGTCATAGGCGACAACCGTGCCTCCGGCGGTGTCCGCCAGAGCCGGTGTTGCGAGCATAGATCCAAGAAGTGCAAGAGCAGAAATCAGGCGCATGCGATCCTCCATACGACGTGTTGCCGCATAGCTATGCGCCTGTCCTGTCATTCCCGCAAGAGCCTTTGTCAGCCATGCAAACCGCGCTGCAAAGACCGGGCATCAACGCCGTTATTTATCGCTGAGGAAATCCTCCACCGTCAGACCCTGGCGGCCGGCCTCCAGATAGTCGTCGGTGGTGCGGGTGCGGCGCTTGTTCGCAATGGCAAAGGGGTCCGCCCCGTCGCGCGACAGCGATTCGAGCCGGCAGTCCTCGCACATGTGGATCAGGGCCCGTCGCTCCTCGCTGTCAAACATCCAGTTGCCCTCGAGCCGCCGCTCCACCGCCCGCAGCATGCCGCCGGCAGCAAAAGCCTTGCCGCAGGAGGTGCAGCAGGCCGGTTCGTCCTCATGCAGAGTGACAGGCTGCATCACGGCCGGTGACAGATTGTAGCGCGGCTCAAGGCTTATCGCTGATTCCGGGCAGGTCGATTCGCAGATGCCGCACTGGACACAGGCCGCTTCGACAAAGCGCAATTGCGGAGAGCCGGGTGTGTCGCGCAGCGCATCGGCCGGGCACGAGGATGTGCAGGCCATGCACAGCGTGCAGGCTTCCGTGTCCACCAGCACTGTTCCGTAAGGGGCGCTGCCGGAAAGCGGGAGGATGCCGGAAACGGGTGTACCGGCATCGGCCAGCACACCGAGTGCGGCGCGCGCGACTTCCCGCTTGCCGCCAAAGGGCGTGGGGGCGGCGCGTGTGAGTTCCGGCAGGTCGGGCAGGGCGTAAAGCGCGGATTCCACCTGATCCGGATCGGCTTCGAGCAAAGTCACGATCCGTCCGCCGCTATGGCCGAAGCCCGACAGCAGGGTTTCCATCAACTGGCTTTCTTCTGCGACCGCACTGAACTCCTCCGCCTTGTGCGGATCCCCGAGCACCACGATCTGGCGGAACCCGGCGGCCAGCGCCGCTGCCATCACATCGTGGCCGATGCCGCTGGTCGCATGCATCTCCAGCGGAATGACCCTTGCCGGCAGGCCGCGGCCGAATCGCGCCATGGCTCCGATCAGAGGCGTGCCGTGGCTCGCATCATGCAGCAGCAGCACCGGCGCCTGGCCTTTCGCAGCGAGGTAGGTCCGGGCCAGCGTCTGGACCTTGAGGATCTGGTCGGTCCGTGTCGGATAGGCATAGGCTACCGCACCCGTCGGGCAATGGGCCGCGCAATTGCCGCAGCCGCCGCAGATGCCAGGATCTATGGTGATGATGTCGCCCTGACCGGTGATCGCGCCGGCGGGGCACTGATCGATGCACTTGGTGCAGCCGGTTTTCCGCGACCGCTCATGGGCGCAGATCGAAGCGTCATAGGTAACATAAAGCGGCTTTTCGAAGCTGCCGACGTAATCCGAGGCCTCGATCACCGCTTCCAGGATGGCCACCGGATTGCCCGGATCGGCCCGGAAATAACCATCCCGGCCGTGGGCGCGCGTGAACAGCGCGGTCTCGCCGGAGATGTCGAAGATCACGCTGCAGCTGGTTTTCGCTCCGTCGCGGGGCATCGCAAAGTCCGGCTTCGCGCGCGACGATGGAAGCATCGCGGCGTAGCCGTCCACGACCAGCTCGAAGGCGCCAAGCGAACCGGTTGCAGAACTGACGCGCCCGGCGAAGATTGGAAACTCAAGCTCGGACGGCAGCACCAGATCGTCGACTGCACTGAGCAGCAAGGTCACCGACAAGCTCCGGTTGAGCCGTTGCGCTGCATCGAACGCGGCCTGGCCGGCCCCGATCACCAGGCACAGCCCGTCGCTCTCGATCGACCTCAGCCGCGCAGGCACCGTCGGCAGCTTGGCTGCAGTCAGCAGGGCTTCGATCTTCGGCGTCTTCGATGCGTTGTCAGCGGTCCAGCCCGCCATCTCCCGGATATTGACGAATGACAGGGCGTCATGGCCTGTTTCTGCAGCAATTTCCTCAAACAGCGGACGTTCCTGGGTGCAGGCAATGCAGATCGGTGATTCTGTGGCGAGCGCGGTCTCGAGCGCTCCCATTTCACTGCGGCAAAGCTGGGTGTGGCACGACACTTCGCCATAGGCTGACCCCAGTTTTGCGGGGTCTATGGACATGGTCTTCTCGCAGCTGCATACAAATAACTTGGTTGCGTCTAAAACCATCTCAGCACCCTTGTTGTCGTCTGCAAACACCTTATACTTTCAACGGGAAGAGACAACCGTGATTGCCTCAAGACCGTGGAGGAACTGGCGGGCGTGTCGCGGGAACTGACAATTATGCTGGGAGTGATTGCCGAGAAGCGGCAATCGGTCTCACGCTGGGCAAAAGACTACTGGATGCCCGTCGGCGTGATGCTGGCGCCGGCCGACCTCAATGCGGGAGACATCCTGGTCAGCGATGACCGCATGACCCGCTACTACATGGGGCGGGTGGATCTCACCTGTTATGCCGCCGACACCGATGCCTATGTCGAGAATTTCGACAGCGGCAATCCCGCGCTCTATGTGGTGTTGCGGCGCGACAGCGAAAACGAGCACCCGCTCGACTGGTATGTCCAAAGCGTCACCGCCTCTCCGCACGCCGCCCAGGACTACGAGGTCGGCAGCGAAGACATCATCGAGCGCCTGCCGATGCCGCCGGAGATTGCCGAGGCAATCCTCGAGTTTCTCGACGCCTATCATGTCGAGACGCCCTTCCTGAAACGGCGGCGCGACAAGCTGGATCTAGAGGAACAGAAATTCGGCAAGCAGCCGATCTTTCTGAGCCGCAAGCGCTCGGACCGGGGAGACCTCGATGGCTGACGAAAAAGAAGGGTTTCTCTCGCGCTGGTCAAAGCGCAAGCAGGCGCAATTGTCCAATCCGGATGTGGATCCCGACGATGGGGCGCCTGCGGCCGCACCGGTCGAGATCGATGAGGAGCAACTGGAAGCCGAGCGCAGTGAAGCCGAGGCCAACCGTCTGGCTGCCGAAGAGGTCGATCTGGAGAAGGTCGAATACGGTTTCGATTTCTCGATCTTCATGAAGCGCGGCGTGCCCGATGTCCTGCGCAAGAAGGCGCTGAAGAAATTCTTCAACTCCAACCCGGTTCTCGCCAATCTGGATGGCTTGAACGACTACGACGAGGATTTCAACAACCCGCTGCACATGGTCTACAAGTCGTCCTGGGACGTGGGCCGGGGTTTCCTGACGGAGGCGGAAAAGGTGCTGCAGCAGGCAACCGGACGTCTCACGCGCGATGAACCGCTTCCTGACGCTGCCTCGACAGAGGTTCCCGAAGAGCTGGAAGCCGACGCGGCGGAAACGTCAGTTCCTGCTGGTGACGAGGCAAGCGCTGAGGCGGATGCGGCCACCAACTCTGACGACCCTCAGGCCGAGGAGGCTCAGCCCCTCGATGCACAGCCGGAACCGGAAACCGCAGAGGTTGAACCGCCGCAACACAAGCGGGTGTCGATCAGGCAGCGGCTGAACGGATGATGCACGTGTCAGACGTTGGGGTCGGCCAGATGGTTGCGCAACATTTCGCTATAGGCTGCGGCCATCTCGTTCACGAAGGCTTCGTGATCGGCGACGTCGATCACGTTCTTGGCGACAAATGCGTTGTAGCGCGCTGCGCCATAAAGGAACGCCATGTGGATCTCAGTGGCGGGGATCTTGGCATTGGCCGTGTTGGCGGTGCGGACGAACCGATCGGCAAGCCTGACAAATTTTTCCGTTGCGGTGCTGTCCATCGCGGGTCTTCTCCATCACTCAATGACTGTCGAAGCGCCATGCCCGGATCCGAGACCGGAACCGGAATGAGAGCTGCGACAACTGGGGCGCACTATCGACCATGGGGTACGCAGTGACAATCGCCATCGATCAGATTCTGGAACAACTCAAACGGGTCAAGGGGCCCGACCTGAGCGGCAATATTGTCGATCTCGGACTGGTTTCGGATATCGCAGCCAGCAATGATCAGGTCGCGTTCTCGATCACGGTTCCAGCCGATCGCGCCGCCCAGCTGGAGCCGTTACGCGCCGCAGCCGAAAAAGCGGCCCTGGCTGCGCCGGGCGTTGCCAAGGCGCTGGTCACGCTGACGGCGGACAGCAAGGAACAGCCCGCGCCCGTGCGCTCGGCACCGTCCATCGAGCAGGCCGCTGCGGTGCCTCCGCCGATGCAGAAACAGGCACCACAGCCGCAATCCGCGACCAGGGCTCCTGTGCCCGGGGTCGGGGCGATCATTGCCGTTGCCTCGGGTAAGGGCGGTGTCGGCAAATCCACCACGTCGGTCAACATCGCGCTCGGCCTACAGGCCCGCGGCCTCAAGGTCGGCATACTCGATGCCGACATCTACGGGCCGTCACTGCCAAGGCTGCTCAATATCTCGGGCCGGCCACAAAGCGGCGGCGACCGCGTCCTCATCCCGCTTGAGGGCCATGGCCTGAAGGTGATGTCGATGGGGTTCATGGTCGACGAGGATACCGCCACGGTCTGGCGCGGGCCGATGATCATGCAGGCGCTGACCCAAATGCTGCGCGAAGTCGCCTGGGGCGAGCTCGATGTGCTGATCGTCGACATGCCGCCGGGCACCGGTGACGCCCAACTGACCATGGCGCAGAATGTGCCGCTGGCCGGCGCCGTGATCGTCTCGACGCCGCAGGATCTGGCGCTGATCGATGCCCGCAAGGGGCTCAACATGTTTCGCAAGGTCGATGTGCCCATTCTCGGCATCATCGAGAACATGAGCTATTTCAGCTGTCCCGATTGCGATGGCCGGCATGCGATATTCGGCCATGGCGGCGCACGCGCGGAAGCCGAGCGCATTGGTGCGCCGTTTCTGGGCGAAGTCCCGCTGGTGATGCAGATCCGCGAGACATCCGACAGCGGCACCCCCATCGTGGTGTCCGATCCCGAAAGCGTTCAGGCCCAGATCTATCGCGACATTGCCGGGCTGATCTGGGACCGGCTGACTGAAGAACGGATGCTGGCGGGAGGTCACGGTTAGGCCATGCAGGATTTCGCAGGTGCATTCGGGCTGGCATTCGGGCTGATCGCTTCGGGCGATCCGGACCTGTTCGAGATTGTCGGGCTGTCGATGCGCGTCAGCCTGACGGCGCTGCTGCTGTCTTGTCTCATCGGTTTTCCCATCGGCGCGCTGCTGGTGGTGCGAAAATTCTTTGGCCGCGGCATCGTTATTGCCCTTGTCAATTCGATGATGGGGTTCCCCCCGGTGGTGATCGGGCTTCTGGTCTACCTGGCGCTGTCGCGCGCCGGCCCGCTGGGCTGGCTTGGCCTGCTCTACAGTCCGACGGCGATGATCATTGCCCAGACCCTGCTGATCGCGCCGATTGTTGCCGCCCTGTCACGCCAGGTGCTCGAAGCCCTGCAGGCCGAGTATGACGAGCAGTTCCGCTCGCTCGGGGTTTCGCGCGGCTCCGCCATGCTGGCGCTGATCATCGACGGGCGTTACGGTCTTGTCACCGTCGCACTGGCAGGCTTTGGCCGCGCCGTGGCCGAGGTCGGAGCGGTGATCATTGTCGGCGGCAATATCGAACATCTGACCCGGGTGATGACCACGGCGATTGCGCTCGAGACCTCGAAAGGCGACCTCGGAATGGCGCTGGCGCTCGGGATCATCCTGATGAGCATCGCTGTCTCGGTCAATCTCGGCGCAAGCGCGCTGCGGGCGGTGGCGGAAAGGCAGGCCTATGCCTGACGCCGCACCGATCGTCTCACCTGGAAAATCGGACAAGGGACCGCCGACGCCGCGTGATCGTTTGTTGCCGGGTGCACTCCGGCTTGATGGCCTCACGCTGCAAGTCGCGGGGAAGACGCTGGTCGATATCGAGAAACTGTTGCTGGAACCGCGCTCCGTCACGGTGGTCATGGGTCCCAACGGCGCCGGCAAAAGCCTGTTCCTGCGCCTGGTCCACGGTTTGATCCCGCCGACCAGCGGCTGGGTCAGCTGGGGCGAGGTTGCCTGCGGTGAAGCCACCCGCTCGACCCAAGCCATGGTCTTCCAGAAGCCGGTGCTGCTGCGCCGCTCAGTGGCCGCCAACATCGATTTCGTGCTGCGCCACCGCGCGGGAACCAGGGCCGAACGCCGGTCGCGGTGCGAGGAATTGCTGGCCCGGGTCGGGCTTGCCGGCCAGGCCGAACAACCGGCGCGGCTCCTCTCAGGAGGCGAGCAGCAGCGGCTGGCACTGGCGCGCGCCCTGGCGACACGCCCAAAGGTGTTGCTCCTCGATGAGCCGACAGCCAGCCTCGATCCGGCATCGGTTCAGATGATCGAGCAGATCGTGCTGGCAGCGAGTGCGGAAGAGACAAAGGTGATTTTCGTCACCCATGATGTGGGCCAGGCCCGACGGCTCGCCGATGACGTGGCGTTCCTGCATCACGGCCAACTGATCGAACATCGCCCGGCGGCCGAGTTTTTCACCAGCCCGGCATCCGAAGCTGCCAATGCCTATCTGGCCGGACGTATCGTGCTTTGAGCTGAAGCTGAACCATATTGCAGAGGAAGATATGATGACAAAAACAAGCATTTTCGGGGCGGCATTGCTTTCCATCCTTGCGACAGGCGCATCCGCTGCCGAGCCATCAATTCTGGTTCAGTCGACCACATCAACGCAGAATTCGGGCTTTTATGACTACATCCTGCCGATCTACAAATCCGAGACCGGCGTAACGGTGAACGTGGTCGCCGTGGGCACCGGGCAGGCGATCAAGAACGCGCAGAATTGCGACGCGGACGTGCTGCTGGTCCACGCCAGGGCGGCGGAGGAAAAATTCGTAGACGGCGGCTTCGGCGTGGCGCGCTCGGACCTGATGTACAATGATTTCGTCATCGTTGGTCCAACTGCCGACCCCGCCGGAATTGACGGCGGCAAGGATGCCGTCGCGGCCTTCGAAACCATCGCCGACAAGAAGACGCTGTTTGCCTCGCGCGGCGATGATTCCGGCACCAACAAGGCCGAACTCAGGCTTTGGGAAAAGGCAGGCATCGACACCGAGGCAGCCTCGGGCGACTGGTACCGCGCCACCGGCTCCGGCATGGGCGCGACACTCAATGCCAGCGTCGGCATGGGCGCCTACACGATCTCGGATCGCGCCACATGGATCAGCTTCGGCAACAAGGGCGATTACAAGATCACGGTTGAAGGTGATCCGGTGCTGTTCAACCAGTACGGCATCATCCTGGTCAATCCGGAAAAGTGCCCGAGCGTGAAGACCGATCTCGGACAGCAGTTCATTGATTGGCTGACTTCGCCGCACGGGCAGCAGCTGATCAACGATTTCAAGCTTGACGGCAAGCAGCTGTTCTTCGCCAACGCGAACAAGTGATCAGCTGTCGATCCCGAACCCGGTAAAGGGCAGGAACGATACCAGCTCGCCCCTGGCCACCGATGTTACCTCTTCGGTGATCTCGATCAGGCCCGTCGCCTGCCGCAAACCGGAAATCAGCCCCGATCCGTCGCGCGCAAATTTATGCGCGACGGGGCGTCCGTCCGGACCGGGCTCCAGCCATCCGCGCCAGAATTCGCGGCGGCCGGGTTTTTTGCCCGGCACTTCAAAACCGGCTGCCACCGGAAACCGGATCGGCTCCTGATAGCTGCCGCCGCCGAGCACCGTGAGCGCCGGGCGCACATAGAGCAGAAAACAGACAAAGGCTGCGACCGGATTGCCCGGCAGGCCGAGAAAGATGCAGTCGCCGATCTGGCCGAAGCTCATCGGCCTGCCGGGCTTGACCGCGATCTGCCACAGGTGCCGCGTCCCCAGCGTGTCGATGGCATTGATGATGTGGTCCTCATCGCCGCGCGACGCGCCGCCGCTGGTCAGGATCACGTCATGGGTCTTGGCGACCTCGGACAGCGTGGACTCGATCAGCTCAGCATTGTCGGGCAGGATGCCGAGGTCGGTTATCTCGCAGGGCAGGGTGCCAAGCAGCGCATGCAGCATCGAGCGGTTGGAATCATAAACCTGGCCCTGGGCGATCTCGGCGCCGGGCTCCAGCAGCTCGTCCCCATTTGACAGGATCGCGACACGCACCGGTTTCCGCACCGCCACTTTTGGAAGGCCGAACGAGGCCAGCGCCGCCATGTCCTGCGGGCGAAGCCGCGAGGTGGCGTGCAGCACGGCCGAATTGGCGGCCACATCCTCGCCGGCGCGGCGGGCGTTGGCGCCGCATTTGAGATCGAACGGAATGGTGACCCGATCACCCTCAACCGTGCAATCTTCCTGCATCGCCACCGTGTCGGCGCCTTCGGGCATCGGGGCGCCGGTGAAAATGCGCGCGGCCTGACCCGGCTCGATGCGGTAGCTGCCAAGATCACCTGCGGCGATGCGGGCAACCACCGGCATCGGCCCGGTGGCAGGCGCCGCAAAGGCGTAGCCGTCAACGGCGGAATTGTCATGCAGCGGCACGTTGCGCGGCGCGATGATATCGGCGGCAAGCCAGCGTCCGGAAGTCTCGACCAGCGGCAGCTCCTCGACGCCGGCCACCACTGACAGTCGGCCGGTCAGGATTTCCAGGCATTCCGCATGGCTGAGCCGGTCCTTGTCGGTGAGGAAGCAATCATTGAGCAGTTTGCGCGAGGTCATGCGGCGGTCTCTCCCAGTCCGGTTTCAAGCGCAATCATATCGGCGATGGCAGTGACGTCGTCCAGTGAGAAGACGGGAACTTCTGCGTCATCGACGGCATGATCGGAGGCGATGGCGCGAAGGCTGCTGTCGGTATCGGGCAGCGGTGCCCGGTCAAGCGCTGCCTGCCGCCGCACTTCGATCTTCGGATGGCTCTCGCGCTTGTAGCCTTCGATCAGGACCAGGTCGCAAGGTGACAGGCGCGCCAGCATCTCCTGCATCGATGGTTCCGGCCCGTCCTTGAGTTCATGCATGAGGGCCCAGCGGCGGCCCGACACGATGGCCACTTCCCCTGCGCCCGCCTGGCGATGGCGGTGGCTGTCAGTGCCTTCGTGGTCGACATCAAACGCATGATGCGCGTGTTTGAGGGTGGACACCCGAAACCCGCGCCGGGTGAATTCCTCCACCAGCTTGCAGGTCAGCGTGGTCTTGCCTGAATTCTTCCAGCCGGTAATGCCGAAGACACGCGGTGTCATGCAGACGCTCCGGCGAGGTAGGTCTGTGCCTCGGCCAGTTCCTCGGGCGTGTTGGCGTTGAAGAACGGATCCGGCGCACCGTTGTCTCCAGCTTCGAAATCGCAGAAGGCAAAATCGTGCCGGTGAACCCAGGCGAGAACCTTCATCGTGTCGCTGGTGGCAAGCCACTCCGTCAGATCCTGGCGCAAAACCACCGGCCACAGCCCGAACACCGGGTGCCGGTTGCCATTCGAACGGGCGATGACAATGCGCTCCGGCCCGGACAGCGTGGTGAAACGCTCGACCAGTTCTAGCGGCAGGAAAGGCGTGTCGGTTGCGGCCGTGACGACATGGGTGACACCGGGCAGCGTGGCCGCCCATTCGAGGCCGGTGAGCACACCGGCAAGCGGGCCGACATGGCCACTGATCGTATCGGGCAGAACCGGCAGGCCGAAGGCGAGATAGGGGGCAGGATCAGAATTCGCGTTGATGGCCAGGTGCACCACCTGCGGTGAGATCCGCTCGATGACGCGCGAGATCATCGATTGTCCGGCGAGCAGCTGCAGGCCCTTTTCGCCGCCGCCCATCCGCCGAGACAGACCGCCCGCCAGCACCAGACCTGCAATCGCCCCGCTCACGACTTGTCCTCTGACGCGCCCTTGCTGCGGTGCCTGGACGATTCTCCGGCGGCCTCGGTGGGATCGCCGTCAAACTCGATCCGGTCGAGGCCTGCCAGAGCCACGAACCGCTTGCCGCGCGCCCGCCCGATCAGCGTCAGTCCGGCTTCCTTCGCCAGCTCCACGCCCCAGGCGGTGAAGCCGGATCGTGAGACCAGGATGGGGATTCCCATCATCACGGTCTTGATCACCATTTCCGAGGTTAGCCGCCCGGTGGTGTAGAAGATCTTGTCGTCCGGCTTGACCTTGTTCATGAACATCCAGCCGGCGATCTTGTCGACCGCATTGTGCCGCCCGACATCCTCCATATAGACCAGTGGCGTGTCCCCCTGGCACAGCACGCAGCCATGGATGGCGCCGGCTTCCAGGTAAAGGCTCGGCGCGGTGTTGATCTTGTGGGTCAGGCTGTAGAGCCAGGAGGTTTTCAGCCGCGCGTCCGGCGAAAGCTCGATGTCGGAAAAATTCTCCATCACATCGCCGAACACGGTGCCTTGCGCGCAGCCCGAGGTGCGCACCTTTTTCTGCAGCTTGGTCTCGTAATTGGTCTCGCGCTCGGTCCGGACCACCACCACTTCGAGATCGTCATCATAGTCGATCGCCGTGATCTCGTCGTCGGCATGCAGCATGTTCTGGTTGAGCAGATAACCGACCGCCATCAGGTCCGGATGGTCCCCGATCGTCATCATGGTGACGATTTCCTGCCGGTTGAGATAGAGCGTCAGCGGCTTTTCGGTGACCACCCGCGTGGTGACTTCCGCGCCAAGATGGTCGACACCGGTAACCTCGGCGGAGAGCCGGGGGTCGGATGGGTCTGATCTGAGCAGAAAGCCGTCGTCAAACGGCGGTTTGGCTATCGTCAACGGGACAACTTTCGCTTCGAGTGCATTGGCCCGGGATGCTACAGCGATTTGCGTCAAACACAACTCGTCCGTAGCCGGCGCATTCGCCATCCCGGTGAAATTTTGCCGTGCGGCATGCGGTGAGTTGTCTCAGTCCGTTCCGGTCGTGGTCAACAATTGCCGCACCATCCGTTGAGCATTTCCAGCTCCTTGTCCCAGGTGGCATTCTTGTCGATCGAGACCGTGCGCAGGGCAAGTCCGAGCAAGCTGGAAGCACAACATGCCGGAGCGCGGAAATTTCCCTGATCGTCAGCCCGCTGTCCTGCAACGCGTCCGCCCACCGGCTGTCGAGATGCAGTTCGACGTCGCGCACCAAGCTCTGGATTTCGGGGAACAACTTGGCGTTTCCACGCTCTGACATCCAGATCAGGATGACCGCCAGGAAACGTGGACTGCTGAAGATCTCTCAGTCCCTGTCGATGGCGGCATCCATGCGGCTGTGAGATCGACGATGAAGTGCGCCATGGCAATGCGGATCGTTGGCCGGAGCAGGGGCGGCAACGCACGCTCTCGTTGACGACACGAAACTTCGGATGGCCGGCTCCATCTCGGGACTCACTCTTCGGAGTCATGCTGGTGTCTTGCTCTTCGGGGGTCTGCGGAGACATCACATGGCGCCTGAAAACCTATGAAACGCCGTCCCGGAAATGTGTCAAATATGCCACATTGATGTTCGGGATTTCTAAAGTTGGGGTCTCCTATATTCTACGGGTTCTTGGAAAAATATATAATTATCAGTTATTTGAGCTGTGTCTGCCGCCTGGCTTGACTGCGCCTCATTGCGAACAATTTCCTCGCCACGGCCCCAGCACTTTACTTGAGAAAAATAGTCAACTATTGGGTAATCCATCGTAGCCAGCCAGCCATCCCGTGCGAGGATCGTGAGCCAGCCAATCCAGGACTCCCTTCGGATTAGCCGATTGGGAGGCTCATAATCTTTGTACATCTTATATGGGGGATGGGACATGAAAGTCTCGCTCAGAGGCGCGCCGACTTCCGGCACTCGATCAAATTCACACTCGCAGATTTCCGACATGTTGAGCGCCACTGTGGCCGCAGCCTGTTTCGTTGCAGTGGGCACCCACGGCACGATGGCGCAGGATGGCGAGACAATCGTTCTCCCCACTGTTGAAGTTGAAACCACGCAGCAAGAGCAGTCGACTGCTCCGACCGAGGCTCAGCGGCAAGAGGCAGCAGCAGCGAGCCGTCGCGCAGCGCAACGTGCTGCGGCAGCAAACGCCAGGCGCCAGGCCGCTGCGGCTGCCGAGCGCGCGGCCGCAATCGAAGCGGCCAATCAGCGTGCCGCAGCCGAAGCAGCAGCAGCGGCTGCCGCAGAAGCCAGGGCCAAGGAAATTGCCCGCGGCAACCCCTTCGCCGACCCGGACGCGCCCTTCAAGAGCGATCGCCTGGCCAACTCGCGTCTGCCCGGCTCCATCGCCGACACGCCGCGTACGGTAACTGCGATCGGCAAGGAAGTCCTCGAAACCACCGGCATGACCTCGGTGCGTGAAATCGCGCGGACCACCCCCGGCATGTCGATCGGTTTCGGTGAAGGCGGCAACTCCTTCGGCGACAACATCTATATCCGCGGCTTCAAGGCCAACAACGACATCTATGTTGACGGCATCCGCGATCCCGGCATCAGCGTGCATGAAACCTTCAACACCGAACAGGTCGAAATCATCAAGGGCCCTGCCGGAACAGTCGGCGGCCGTGGAACGACCGGCGGTGCGCTGGATATCGTTTCCAAGAAGGCCAAGGATATCTCCTTCTTCGAAGCATCGACGACCTACACTAGTGCCAACACCAAGCGCGGCACGATCGATTTCAACCATGCGTTCAATGAACAGGTCCAGCTGCGCATCAACGCCCTCATCCAGGATGGCAACGTCGCTGGCCGTGACCATGTCGAGGATGATCGCCGCGGCCTTGCGGGGGCCGTGACCCTCAAGCCGACCGACCGTTTCACCGTCGAGGCCGACGTTTCGCACACCACCCTCAACCAGACACCGGACTGGGGCGTGGCTTCTCTGTCGGATGATGGTGGTCCTGTCACCGAATATGGTGTCGATCGGGCGACCTTCTACGGCGTCGTTGGCCGGGATTACCAGGACGTGGCGCAGACAGTCGGCACGCTCAAGACCATCTACGAGCTGTCAGACAGCGCCAAGCTCACCAACACCGCCCGTTACTCGCGGTCGATCAATGATTACGTGCTGACCGCTCCGAGCGGCCTGATCACCAACGGCTCGACCGACATCAACGACTGGCAGGTTCGTCTGAGCTTCAAGAGCAAGTACCAGGAGACGGACGTGTTCTCTGATACCCTGGAGCTGACCGGCGAATCCTCGCTGGGCGGTGTCTCGCACAACTACGTGGCCGGGTTGAGCTACAGCGACGAGAAGGTAAGAGCCTTCAGCTACGACAATCTCCAGAGCGAAGACTATCTTCCGCCCGCAGGTCAGCGTGGCTGTACGGTATCGGCGGTCAATCCCGATCCGATCGGCGAAGGCTGCTGGTCCGGTGAAACTCCTGTCCGGGGAACCTCCGCCACCACCACCCGCGTGCGCACCACATCGCTTTATGCCCTCGACACCATCGAACTGTCCGAACGCTGGCTGATCAATGGTGGCGTCCGTGTCGACTTCTATGACAACGAGCGCACATCCGCTTCCAGCGATCTGGCCCGCAAGGACACGCTGTTCAACTGGAATGCCGGTGTGACCTACAAGCCGTGGGAAAGCACAAGCTTCTATGCGGCCGTTGCGAGTTCCTCCAACCCCTCGGGACAGGAAATTGCAGCCGGCGGAAGCTTCTACGGCGGACTGGACAATGGCGGGGTCATTCTGGCGCCCGAGCGCAACATGTCCTACGAAGCCGGCGTCAAATACGAGTACAATGAGCACCTGTTGCTGACTGCCGCGGTCTTCCAGACCGTCAAGTCCGATGCCCGCGAAGACTACGATCCCGATGGTCGCGGCGGCCCGGCTCCAACCCAGTATCTCGACAGCCTGAAATACAGCATGACCGGTGTCGAGCTTGGCGTCTCCGGCAACCTGACCGACCGGATCGCCCTGTTCGGTGGTGCCGTGTTCATGGACAGCAAGATCCTCGAGAGCAACGATCCTGACAATGTCGGCAAGGACATCGCCAACATTGCCCACCAGCAGTTCAGCCTTCTGGGAACCTACCAGTACAATGACCAGCTGACACTCGGTGCAAGGGTCACCTATGCCGGCGGCAGAAAGCTTGGCGGTCCGGTGGAAAACGGCAACACCTTGCCGGACTACACGACCCTTGATCTGATGGCGACGTACAAGTTCTCCGAACATGCGGAACTGCAGTTCAACGTCAACAATGTCGCCGACACCACCTACTACGACTCGGGATACCGTTCGGGTTCGCCCTTCACCTATGTGGCGCCCGGTCGCGAGTTCTCGTTCAACTTCAAGGCCAAGTTCTAGGGCCTGACACGAAACCGCGTTCCGGGCGGCACCCGTCCGGAACGCACATTCAGTTGGAATTGCCAGATGCTGATCACGATCCCCGATATCCTGAACAAGGATGAGGTGCGCCACTTCCGCGATGTGCTCGACAAGGCGGAGTGGGAGTCCGGTTCCAAGACCGCCGGGATCCAGTCCCAGTCGGTCAAGCAGAACCAGCAATTGCCGGTGTCCAGCGATGCGGCCCTCAAGCTCGGCCAGTTCCTGCTGCAGAAACTCTCGGCAAATTCGCTTTTCCTGTCGGCTGCGCTGCCGTTGCGCATTCTGCCGCCGATGTTCAACCGCTACGAGACGCAAGAAACCTTCGGGGTTCACGTCGACAATGCCATCCGCCTCAACCACCTCACGCAGGAGCGTCTGAGAACCGACCTGTCGATGACGGTGTTTCTCAGCGAGCCGGATGAATATGACGGCGGCGAGCTGATCGTCGAGGATCACTACGGGGCTCAGGAGGTCAAGCTCGAAGCCGGTCACATGGTGCTTTACCCGGCCACCAGCCTGCATCAGGTCACCCCGGTGACCCGCGGCGCGCGCGTGGCTTCGTTCTTCTGGCTTCAAAGCATGATCCGCTCCGATGCACACCGCACCATGCTGTTCGATCTTGACCAGACAATCCAGACGCTTGCCGGGCGCCTGGACGCCGGAGACAGCGAAGTCGTTCGCCTGACCGGCATTTATCACAACCTCATACGCACATGGGCCGAGACTTAAATCATGAAGACCAAACTGATCCGATATGGAGTTTTGACCGCGCTGGTGATGCTGGCGGGGAGCGCGGTGGCGCAGGACGCTGCCCAGACCTCCGCACCGGCTGCCTGGCTCGGCGATATCGGCGCAGGCCTCTCCGCCTGGCTTGAAGAGGCTGGCGAAGACCATCTGAGCGCCATGGGCATGTTCATGGCTGCCGACTGGGTGGTCAAGGCGGTGATGGTTTCGCTGGCCTTTGCGTCGGTGCTGACCTGGATCATCTTCTTCGCCAGAACCACCGACCTGATCTGGCAGCGGGGCCGGTTGAAGCGCGACTTCCGCCGGCTTGATGGTCACGCCACCCTGAACCGGGTCCAGTCGATCTTTCCCAAGGGCAAGGGCGTGGTGGGCCGCATGGTGCATGCAGCCCTGCGCGAGCAGGAACGCAGCAGCGCCGGAGGCCTGGACAAGTCCGGGGTCAAGGAGCGGGTTTCGTCCGAGCTGGCGCGGATCGAGGCAGGTGCGGCCAGAAGCATGATGACCGGCACCGGCATTCTCGCCAATATCGGCTCGACGGCGCCTTTTGTCGGTCTGTTCGGCACCGTCTGGGGCATCATGAACTCCTTCATCTCGATTTCCGAGAGCAACACCACCAACCTGGCGGTTGTGGCGCCGGGCATCGCCGAAGCCCTTCTGGCCACCGCGATTGGTCTGGTGGCCGCAATCCCGGCGGTGATCTTCTACAATCTGATCGCGCGCGGGCTCGGTGGCTATAAGGTGATGCTCGCCGATGCCTCGGCACTGGTCGAACGCACCTTGTCGCGTGATCTGGATTTTGCCGAGAGAGAAGCAAACACTGCGCCTGCGGCGATGCCGGCAACGCAAGTGGTTGATCTCGCCGAGGCTGCGGAGTAAGCGCCATGGCTGGCAAGATCGCTGACGACGACGAACTCTCCGAGAGCCACGATATCAACATCACGCCCTTCATCGACGTGATGCTGGTGCTGTTGATCATCTTCATGATTGCAGCGCCGCTGTCGACCGTGGATATCCCGGTGGAACTGCCCGTGGCCGTGGCCGAGCCGCCCCAGCGCCCGCTCAAGCCGGTGTTCATCACGATCGCGGAGGATTTGCAGCTCTCGGTCGGCGAGACCAGCACCACCTTCGAGCGGCTCTATATCGATGTCGGCATCGCCACGATGCAGAAGCGCGACACGAGGCTTTACATTCGCGCCGACAAGTCTGTGCCTTACGGCGAGTTCATCCGGGTGATGAACATCCTGCGCGCCGACGGCTTCCTGAAGATCGGTCTGGTGGGGCTCGATGAAGATGCCGTGCCGGGCGAGGAGGCGGGGGTTCCCGGTGCAACCCCGCCATCACCAGCGGCAGGGCCGCAGCCATGAGCCTGATCTACCAGCGGTCGGCTTCCGGCATCTGGTTCTGGGCATGCGCGGCGGTCGTGAGTGTCGGCCTGCATGGCGGGCTGTCCTATCTCGCCTTGCGTGAGCAGCCTGTTCCAGTAAACGAGCAGCCGGTCGATACCGGGATTACCGGCGCCATCATGTTCGATCTGTCGGACCTGATTGCAGCACCTGCAGACATGGCGGAGGACAGCGCCCAGGCAGATGAATCCGCCGAGGCCCCCACCATTACCGAAAGCCCCGAAGTCGTCGATCCGGCCAAGGCTGCGGATGAACCGATGCTCAGCCAGATCCCTTACGAGGTCGAGGATGAGAGCCTCAAATTTGGTGTTGCGAGTCCGGAGCCGGTCGAGGAGACCGAGGAACTCGCCCACGAGATCGCCGCCGAATACAAGCCCGAGGACGTCGCGCAACCCAGCACCACCGGTGCCCAGGAAAGCGATGCAGCGGATGCTTCGGTCGCGTCCGTTGCCGCTGAAGAAACCGCGGAAACCACCAAAGCTACCGGCGAAGGCTTGACGGCGGAGCAGAAAGAGGAGGTGCGCGAGTGGCAGCGCGATATCGTCCTCAGGATCAGCAAGATCCGCAAATATCCCGCCTTGGCGCGTGAAAAGCGCATCGAAGGCGAGGTGCGGGTTCGCTTCACGGTCGACCAGTATGGCGAGATCCTGGCCACGGAGATTGAAACATCGTCGGGGTCAGCAGTGCTCGATGAGGCGGCACTCGCCGTGTTTGAAGAAATCGGCAAGCTGCCGACACCGCCGCGTTACCTTGAAGGTGACCGCTTCACGCTGCTGGCGCCAATCCGCTATTCGTTCCGCTAAGCTAATCTTTCGCGTCAGAAACGGTCTGCCGGCGCAGGATGTCTGGTGTGGTGTCGGCCACGCTGCGGCATCCGGTCAACATCATCGCAACTTCCAGCTCGTCGCGCAGCAGCCTCAGGACATGGCTTACGCCGGCGCTGCCAGCCACGGTCAGTCCGGCAATTGCGAGCCGGCCGACAAGCACCGCGGAAGCCCCCAGCGCCAGCGCCTTGAGAACGTCCGTGCCGCGGCGAACTCCGCCATCCATCAGCACCGGGACAGCGCCGTCGCTCGCCTTCACGATGGCGGGCAGCAAGGTGATCGTCGCCGGCACCGTATCGAGGATTCTGCCGCCATGATTGGAGACGATGATCCCGCTCGCGCCCGCCTCGATGGCCTGGCGCGCGTCGTCCGGGTGCACAATGCCCTTGAGGATCACCGGCAAGGGCGAATTCTGGCAAAGCCACTCCACATCGGCCCACCGGGGCGAGACGTGGGCGATCCGGTCAAACAGGATGGATTCGCCGGGCTCCAGAGGCGCAAAGCGCGGCATCGGCATGCCGGCAAGATTGACGGCGGAGATATCCGCGGGAAGCCCGAAACCGGTTCGTGTTTCCCGATCGCGGACGCCCTGGACCGGCGCGTCCACCGTCAGCACGATGGCGGTGAAACCGAGGTCTGCCATACGCTGCACAAGCGCCATGACTGCCTCACGCTGAGCCGTCCAGTAGAGTTGAAACCAGGTGCAGCTCGGACCGGCGGTACGGGCGGCGCCGGCGTCGACGCTGCTTTGCGCGCTCAGTGTCATGACGGTATCTTGCGCGGCGGCGCCGAGCGCCATTGCGGCTTCCCCTTCGGGGTGAACCAGCTTCTGGTAGGCGACTGGCGCGAGTATGATCGGGTGCGCCATGGTCTGATCAAGCAGCGTCGTCCGGGTCGAGCCGCCACGGACATCGCGCAACATGCGCGGAAGCAGTTCGATATCTGAGAATGCGCTCTGGTTGGCGTCAAGTGTCCGCTCATCCGCGGCGCCGCCGAAGAAATACGCCGCCCTGTCCGGGCTCAGCAGGTCGTATGCCTTGCGCTCGTAATCGCGCAGGGTCGGCTGCAAGGCTTGGGTCTCGGCTTCTGTCATCTGTGATGTCAGGCTCACTTGTGGAGGATGAGTTTGCCCTGCCGGGTGATGCGCAACCGGTAAAGAGCACCTTCGTGGGAAATCGTGATCTCCCGGCGTTTGTGAAACAGTTTGCTTGAAGGAATAGCATTGGCCAACGCCTGCGCATCCGGCGCCGGAGCTTGGCCGGCGAGACATGCCGGCCGATCGGGCTTTGGCGCAAGGGGTGATTGAGGGGCGGGCTTTTCCATAAGGCTACTCGACTCGAAGCGACACCCGCGGACTGCCGGGCTGGCAGAAGCGGAGCTGTAATACATGACTAAAACAGTCATATTTAAATCAGCACGCGTTGTCTACAGCCTGAGAGTCGTTTTGAGCCTTGCCGCATCTCCCGTCGATTGCCTTGTCTTAGCCACCTCTCCCGGTTCGCCGGGAGAGGTGAGTGCTCCTGAAACCGCTTGCGACTGAAGTGCGATGGAGGCGCCTCTATTGTCCGAGGCCCAACGATTGCAGATAGGCAATCGAAGCCGGGATCTTGGACTTGTCCCGGATCTCGACAATCAGGCGCGGGTTCGAGGTCAGCGCGCCGAGAGCGGCAAACACCGAATGCCAATGAATGATGCCTTCCCCAAGGCTCCAGTGCCGGTCTGCGTAACCGTCGGCATCCTGCAGATGAACATGTTGCAGCAGGTTGCCCGCGGCGTGAACATAATAATCGACCGGAGGCGCCCCGGTCGAACCATGCGCATAGCAGGCATGACCGGTGTCGATCGACACGGCAATGGCTTCCGACTGGAAGCTTTTCACCAGATCGACACGCGCTTGCGGATCAACGTCCTCGATGTTTTCGACAACCAGCACGCATCCCATGTCTTCAGCCCGCTTGACGACATCGGCAATGGTCTCGTGGGTCCGTTCGACCACCGAGGCGCGGGCGTTCGGCAGGTTGTCGAGATTGTTGTAGTCCCAGGTCGAATAGGGTGAGTGGATGACCATCTGGTTGGCGCCGATCGCCTCGCACACATCCAGTCCCTGATGGAATTTGCGCCGAACGATGTCGCGCACATCAGCATCCTGCGAGGCAATGTTGAAGCCCCAGAACGGGCCGTGAATGCCGATACGGCCGGTGTGGCCGTCGAGCAGCTTGCGGGCTTTTTCGGCCACCGAAGCCCAGTCGCCATTGAGCAATCTGGCGTCAAAGAAATCCTGGATCTCGATGTCGCGCGGCAATTCACGCATCAGCTCATGATGGGTTTCATAGTCGGCGATGGTCATCGCCGCGCCGATTACAGGCAAGTCACTCATGGTCAGACCTTCTCTTGATTGAGCGAGGTCAATCGGGCCCCGCATGCGGGATCCGCTATAGCGCCGGTCATGCGACGGGCAGTTATCAGAAGCATGACGGTTTGATGAAGCTTGGCCTTTGCCGCCGGATTTCCCCAGGCCCGTAGCATGACTGTCGCATTGCGGGCTTAGACCGGGGGGAGCCAGATCGAGGAGACTGCAAAAGTGGCAAACAATGTTTCGCGCGTGGTCATCGCAGTGTTTGACGGGCTGCGGCCCGACCGGATTTCGCAAGCGCTAACCCCCAATCTGCATGGTTTTCTGGCAGGCGGGCTTTGGTACCGGGAGGCGCGGTCAGTGTTTCCCTCGATGACCCGTGTTGCCACCACCAGCTTTGCCACCGGATCGCATCCGTCGCAGCACGGCATTGTCAACAATGCCTTCTTCCATCCGGCAATCGAGGGAGGTGAGCCGCTCGACACCTCGCGCGCCGCGCATATCAGAAGCGCAAATGCCTGGCATGACGGGGCGTTTGTCGAGGCGGAGGGGCTTGGCTGCGTTCTGGCCGCTGCGGGCAAGAGGCTTGCCGTTGTCCATTCGGGATCGGCAGGCTCGGCCTGGCTTCTCAATCACCGCGCCAGGGAACATGGTCACTGGACCTTTTCCATCAACGGGCGGGACCACAGCGATACGCCGGAGGCGGTTGATCAGGCGGTGGAACGCTTTGGCGCGCTTCCAGCCGGACCCTCGCCGAAACTTGATCAGGCTACCTATGCGACACGGGTCCTGACCGAACTGGTATTGCCTGAAGTGCAGCCGGATGTTGCCGTCATCTGGTACTCGGAACCCGACACGTCCTATCACTTCCACGAGATCGGATCGCAGCAATCGGCGGCTGCCACGGCACATGTGGACGCCTGTTTCGGCCGAGTTCTGCATGCCGTCCGTGCCTCGGCTCAGGCTGACGAAACGATGCTGATCGTGATGAGCGATCATGGCCAGATCGCGACCACTTCGGCGTTCGATCTTGTTGCCGCGCTCCGGGCCAGGGGATTTGAGGCGGGACACCGCGACGAGGCCCGAACAGAGGTTCTGGTCACACCGGGGGCGACGGCTGGCATCACGCTGAAATCCGGGGATCCGGTTCTCCTGCAATCGCTTGGCGCGGCACTGATGGAGATGCCGCAAACAGGCATGTTGTTCTGCCGGGCCGGTGAGGACGGAGAGCCAGTCATTGACGGTGCATTCGACCGGGCTCTGGTTGGCGCCGACCATTCCCGCGCTCCCGACATCTACTGGGTCGGACGGTCCTGCGAGAAGGCCGATCAGCACGGTCTTGCAGGATCCGGCATCTATACAACAGGCGTGAATGTGCCGGTCGGAGGCGGCATGCATGGTGGTCTCAACCCCTACGAGATGAACACCCTGCTTGCCTTTGCCGGTGCAGGCATCGCTGCCGCTCACGTCAATGATCATGCAAACCTGACAGACATTGTCCCAACCGTGCTCGCCGCGCTCGGAATTGACCGGCCTGCGTCGATGACCGGGCTGCCGCTGGATGCCGTGTTCGGCAAACAGGCTCCCGAGAGCCGTGAGACACGCCACGAAGCCGGCGCGGGTGAGTTCCGGCAATATCTTGTTCGGGCCGCCGACAGCGGGAGGCAAGGCATCCCGCTAAGAGGTGGCCGTATTTGAATGCCGGTTCTTTCCGGGCCGGCGACAACGCCTGAACCTGTGAACTGTCACTAAAAATTTACGGACTCGAATCCGGAACGTCACAAACCGGCCTTACCTCTTGCCGGGTCTTCGGGGCTGGTGACGGACCCTGGGCAAGATCGCGAAGTACAAGCCCCATATCGGAATTTGAGGAACGGAACATGACCCTTACCCGCAAGCCTAAAGCCATGATTGGCGCATTGCTCCTGGCAACCACAATGCTGACTGTCCCCGGGCAGGCATTGGCGCAGGAGCGCCCCGAAATCACAGTCGCAGTCCAGCAGATCGTCAATGCCGGTGCACTCGACGTGCTGCGCGAGCAGTCCAATGTCGGCGCCCGCGTATTCTATTCGATCTTCGAAACCCTGATCGACTACGATCGCCAGAACGCCGACCTGCCGCAGAAGCCGGGTCTTGCTACCGAGTGGAAGCGCATTGACGAAAAGACCGTCGAACTGAAGCTGCGCCCCAACGTCAAGTTCCACAATGGCGACGTGATGACCGCCGATGACGTTGTCTTTACCTTCTCCAAGGAACGCTTCGGTCTTCTCGACGAACAGGATGATGCGCGCAAGGACGGCAAGACGCTGTTCACCTCGAGTGCCAGCACTGTTGCCAACGGCAAGGTTCCGCCGGCAGAAGTTGCTGCTGTCGCCAAGCGCGCCTGGCCGAACCTCGACCGTGTGGAAAAAGTCGACGACATGACGGTCCGCTTTGTCTCCACCGTCGCCGACCCGACGCTTGAAGGCCGCATCTCCCGCTATGGCGCGGAAATCCTGTCCAAGCGCGCCTATGAAGAAGCCGAATCCTGGCTGGCCTTCGCCCAGAAGCCGGTCGGCACCGGCCCTTACAAGGTTGTCGATTTCAAGCCTGACAACATTCTCGTGCTCGAAGCCCATGACGACTACTGGGGTGGCACACCGCCGGTCAAGACCTTGCGTTTCGCTGTGGTGCCGGAAGTTGCCAGCCGCGTGAACGGTCTCCTTTCCGGCGAGTATGACTTCATCACCGATCTTCCGCCGGATCAGATCAGCACGGTGGAATCCAACGCCAAGTTCGAAGTTGTCGGCGGCCCGATCACCAACCACCGCCTGATGGTGTTCGACAAGAACAACGGTCCGATGCAGAACGCCAAGATCCGTCAGGCGATGACCCACGCCATCGACCGCGACACCATCGTGGAAACCCTCTGGGATGGCCGCACCGCAGTCCCGGCCGGCCTGCAGTGGTCCTACTATGGCGACATGTTCCTGTCCGACTGGACGGTGCCGGAATACGACATGGAACTGGCGAAGAAGCTGGTTCAGGAATCCGGTTACAACGGTGAGGAAATCACCTTCCGGGTTCTCAACAACTACTATACCAACCAGGTGTCGACCGCGCAGATCAACGCTGAATCCTTCCGCCAGATCGGTCTCAACGTGAAGATCGAGATGAAGGAAAACTGGCAGCAGATCTTCGACACGGAAAGCGGCCCGCGCATGGTTCGCGACTGGTCGAACTCGGCTCCGTTCCCGGATCCGGTTTCCTCCATCGTCAACCAGCATTGCCAGAACGGCCAGCAGCAGCAGGTCGGCGAATGGACCAATGAAGAGTTCAACAAGCTCTGCATCAAGCTGGAAACCTCGACCGATCTCGAAGAGCGCCGCGCGGCATTCCGCCGGATGCTCGAAATCGCCGAGCGGGAAGATCCTGCCTACACGGTCCTGCATCAGAGCGCGATCTTCTTTGGCAAGCGCAAGGATCTGGAATGGAACTGGTCCGGTCTGCAGTCGATGGACTTCCGGCCTGACAATTTCCGGGTCGTCGTACCTGCCAACTGAGGTCACAAGGCCGGGGCGCATGAGGCGCCCCGGCCTTTTCTATTGCAACGGGGAAACTGCCATGGAAACGCTTTTGTCGGTCAAGGATCTCAAGATCGATTTCGATCAGGGAAAACGCTTCGTAAGGGCGCTTCACGGCGTCAATCTCGACGTTGCCAAAGGCGAGGTTCTGGGAGTGGTTGGCGAATCCGGTTGCGGCAAGTCGATCACCTGGCTTGCGGCGCTGGGGCTACTTGGCAACCGGGCAAGGATCTCCGGTTCGGTCCGGCTCGATGGTGAGGAGATCGCCGGGATGAACGAGACCGATCTCTCCCGACTGCGCGGCGGGCGCATAGCCATGATTTTCCAGGATCCTTCGAGTTCGCTCAATCCGGTCCACCGTATCGGTCGCCAGATCAACGAGGCGCTCAAGTTGCACCGGGGCCTGACCGGCGCTGCGGCCGATGCCGAATCCGCCCGGCTGCTTGACCGGGTTGGCATCGCCAATGCCACGCGGCGGCTGCGTGAATACCCGCACGAAATGTCGGGCGGCATGAACCAGCGCATCATGATCGCCATGGCTCTGGCCGGAGAGCCCGAACTGCTGATCGCCGATGAACCGACCACTGCGCTGGACGCGACGATTCAGGCACAGATCCTCGATCTGCTGACCGAATTGCGCCGCGACACCGGCATGGCGCTGGTTCTGATTTCGCACGATCTCGGTGTTGTCGCCGACATGAGCGACCGCGTTGCGGTGATGTATGGCGGGCGGGTGATCGAGGAAGCCGATACCGGTTCGCTGTTTGACAACCCCGCCCACCCCTACACCAAGGGTCTGATCGCGGCCTTGCCCGACATTGATGGCCCGCGCCGTCGCCTGGAATCCATTCCCGGCACCGTACCTGCTCCTGATCAGTTGCCCCCCGGCTGCAGCTTTGCACCACGCTGCGCCATTGCCAGCAAGATCTGCGATGCTGCGATGCCTGGTTTCCTGCCCTTCGGCGAGAGCGCAAACCATTTTGCCGCTTGTGTCAAATGCCGGGAGGAAGCTCCCTTCGGGGAAGCAGCTCCCGGCGAGGCCGTCAAACCCGGCTTGGTGCCGGCATGAGTGAGTTGTTGAAGGTCCGCGATCTCAAGCGGCATTACGAGGTGCATGTTCCGCAAGGCCTGTTTGGCCGCAAGGCATCGCTCAAGGCGGTCGATGGTGTTTCCTTTTCGATCGAAAAGGGCAAGACGCTGGGTCTCGTCGGTGAATCCGGTTGCGGCAAGTCGACCACCGCAAAGCTGGTGCTTGGTCTGATCCCGGCAACCGCAGGCTCTGTCGAATTTGCCGGAACGCCGGTGACGGCCAAACATGATGCCCGTTGGCGCGCGCTCAGACGCCGCATGCAGATGATCTATCAGGATCCTCTCGGTGCTCTGGACCGAAGGCTTCCAGTGGTGACCCAGATCGGCGAACCCTTCGAGATCCACAATCCGGAAATGTCCAGGGTCGAGCGTACCGAGCGCGCTTCCGGCTTGATGAACGCCGTCGGACTGAGGCCGGATCAGGCGATGCGATACCCGCATGAACTGTCCGGTGGTCAGCGTCAGAGGGTGGTGATTGCCCGTGCGCTGGCGCTTGAACCGGATCTGCTTGTTTGCGACGAACCGGTTTCGGCGCTTGATGTGTCGATCCAGGCGCAGGTGCTCAACCTGCTGGATGACCTGCGCGAGCGCACCGGCTTTGCCGCTCTCTTTATCAGCCACGATCTCAAGGTGGTCCGCCAGATGTCGGACCGGGTCGCTGTGATGTATCTCGGACGCATTGTCGAGGCAGGGTTGCCGGAAGATGTCTTCCTGCGTCCCCAGCACCCTTACACAAAGGCTCTGGTCTCGGCCATTCCGACACCGGCACGGCGTGGGAAACGCGAACGCATCGTGCTGGAGGGAGATCCGCCGAGCCCCGTCGATGTGCCGCCGGGATGCGCCTTCCACACCCGTTGCCCGATCGCGCAACCTTCGTGCCGCAACACGGTCCCGCAACTGGTTTCCAGTGGTGGCCACGCGGTCGCCTGCCACCTGGTCAATGACGGAGCCGCGACAGCGGTTCAGGCAGCGGAGTAGAGCAGATGGTAGAATACTTGCTGATGAAGATTTTCCGAGCGCTTGTCACGGTGACCCTCATCGTATCCGCGGCCTTTGTGGTGCTGAGGCTGTCGGGGGACCCGGCGATCATCATTCTAGGCCCGGAAGCTCCTCCTGAAGCCTTCGAGGCTTTCCGCCGCAACTGGGGCCTCGATCAGCCAATCTGGGTGCAGTACCTCAAATATTTCGCAGCGGTATTTCAGGGTGATCTGGGTGTCTCCATGCGTGACGGGCGAAGCGCACTTGAAGTGGTGAGCGAACGCATTCCGCTGACACTGGCGATCACGCTGCCGGCACTGTTTCTCAAGCTTTGCATCGGCCTGCCTGCCGGTGTGACGGCTGCCTTGTACAGGAACAGCTGGGTCGACCGGCTGATCATGATGCTGTCGGTCGCGGGTTTTACCGTCCCCAGCTTCGTGCTTGGTCTGGTGCTGGCGATGGTGTTTGCGGTCTGGCTCGGTTGGCTGCCGTCCGGCGGCTCTGACACCTGGGCTCATGCGGTGCTTCCAACCGTGACCATGGGTCTCGTCGGCGCCGCCGTCATCGCCCGCTTTACCCGCTCGGCCATGCTTGAGGTCCTGGGGCAACCTTACATCCGCACCGCTTCGGCCAAGGGCTTGCTCTGGCGTGACGTGGTCCGCACCCATGCGCTTCCGAACGCGGCGATTCCGACGCTGACGATCATCGGGTTTCTGGTCGGCTCTCTCGTTGCCGGCGCGGTGGTGGTGGAAAGCGTGTTTTCATGGCCGGGTGTCGGGCGCCTGCTGGTCAATGCGGTCGCCAACC
This sequence comes from Hoeflea sp., assembly GCF_002733955.1. Classification (GTDB taxonomy): domain Bacteria; phylum Pseudomonadota; class Alphaproteobacteria; order Rhizobiales; family Rhizobiaceae; genus Hoeflea. Next base: position 98,256 of record NZ_NVXQ01000001.1, read on the forward strand.
GCGATCTGGCTGTGGTGCAGGTGATCCTGCTGCTCGTCGGATTGACCATGGTCGGCGCCAATCTCGCTGTCGATATTCTCTACGGAATGGTCGATCCGCGCCTGCGTATCAAACGGCTCAAGGCCGGGAGTTGAAGATGACACTTGAAACAGCACCGGGTCTCGAACCCGCGACCCCTGCCAACACCAGCGGCAGCGTGTTTACAGCCAAGAACCGTGTCCAGGCCTTCTTCGAAGCCTGGCCGCCACTGGTGCTCATCGCACTCTTCTGGATCGCGCTGATTGCGGTGCTGGTCGTCGGCGCAATGTGGATTGCACCTTACGATTTCATGGCACTCGACCTGCGGGCCAGACTGATCCCGCCGGTCTTCATGGGCGGAAGCTGGGCGCACCCGCTGGGGACAGATGAATTGGGCCGTGACGTGCTCTCACGCCTTATCGTCTCGATCCGGATTTCGATGGTGATCGCCTTCCTGTCGACCATGATTGCCGCAGTCCTTGGTGTCACGCTCGGCTTTCTCGCCGCCTATTTCCGGGGCCGCGTCGAACAGGTCATCCTGATGCTGATCGATGCCCAGGCGGCGATGCCGTTCATGATCATCGCTCTCGCTGTGCTGGCCTTTCTCGGCAGCTCACTGTTCCTGTTTACGGTGCTGATGGGGTTTTACGGCTGGGAGCGGATTGCCCGCATTTCCAGGGGGCTGGCGATTTCCGCCAATGAACGCGGATATGCAACGGCCGTACGCGACCTCGGCGCAACGCCATACCGGATCTACTCGCGTCACATCCTGCCCAACATTGCCTCGACGCTGATCGTCTCGCTGACCTTGAACTTTCCCGAGGTGATCCTGCTCGAATCCGGCCTCTCATTTCTTGGGCTTGGCGTGCAGCCTCCGATGACATCGCTTGGCAACATGGTTGGCTATGGGCGCGATTACATCCAGTCGGCGCCCTGGATCATGCTGGCGCCAAGTGCTGCAATCGTGCTGACAACGCTGTCGATTTCAATTCTTGGCGATTGGTTGCGCGACAAGTTCGATCCGACCCTCGATTGAGGGCCGGCAACCGGGTGGTCAAACCCCACGCAGGCGAGGGCAGCTATTTTGCCGCTGGCTTGGGGGAGGGCGCCCCTGTCGGGATGAGGCTGCTGAAAGGTTTGCCGGTGGTTTCCTCATATTCGGACTCGTCCCAGAACCCGATCAGAATGCCGTTGTCCGCGGCCTTTCGCTGCCGTGCCAGAACCTCTGCGGTCGCGGTGATCCTGGTGTGATGTTGCATCGACCAGGCCAGCAGTGACTTTTGCATCTCGTCGCGAACCTGCTTGTGCTCGGGCGCCTCGGATCCACCCAGATCGGTGAGTTCCTGCGGATCTGTTTCCAGGTCGAACAGAACCGGGCGGAAGCCTTCGCAGCGAATATATTTCCAGCGTCCGTCAAAGATCATCACCGTGCGTGCGTCTTCCTGAGGGACATCAAGGGCGGTGGCCATTTCGAAGCTGGAATAGTCATGCTCGCTGATGGCATAGCGGCGGAAGAAGCCCTCGGTTCCATGCAACAGGGGCGTCAGGTCACGGCCCTCGATGATGTGCGGTTTGGGTGCACAACCCATCGCCGCCATGAAGGTCGGCGCGAGGTCGATCATCTCGACCAGTTCCTCGGAGGTTGTCCCGCGGGTTGCGTTCGCTTCGGGCCTTGGATCTGCAATGATCAGGGGCACTTTGGCGGCAACCTCGTGGTAGAAATCCTTGTCGCCCAGCCAGTGGTCGCCCATGTAGTCACCATGGTCGGAGGTAAATGCGATGATCGTGTTCTCGCTCAGACCTTTCTCGTCCATCCAGGCAAACAGGCGTCCCAGATTGTCGTCAAGCTGCTTGATCAGTCCCATATAGGCCGGGATCACGTGCTCGCGCACATGGTCGCGCGAGAAGCTGCGGCAGACCCGCGCCTGATGATAGGCGCGCAGCAGCGGGTGGTCGGTCTCCCGCTCCGCCTGTGATCTGATCGGCTCGACAATATGCTCAGGACCATACATGTCATGATAGGGCGCGGGCACGATGTAGGGCCAATGCGGCTTGATGTAGCTCAGGTGACACAGCCATGGTTTGCCCCCCTGCATGGCTTCGCTCATGAAGTCCATTGCCCGGTTGGTCATATAGGCGGTTTCGGAGTGCTCTTCGGGCACATTGGCGGGCAGGCGGGAGTTCTTCAGCAACCAGGCCGACATCAGCTCGCCATCAGGATCGACACCTGAATTGGCGAAATCCTCCCAGGGATTGTCGGACTTGTACCCGAGACTGACCAGGTAGTCGTCATAGGCCGACCACTGCTGGCGATGGCTGTCGGGGTGCAGCCCGTCATCGCGCTCGAATGGCTCGAATCCGCATTCCGACACGCGCACGCCGATCTCGCTGGCCGGATCGATGCCGAGCCAGGCCATGCCCTCGCCATCGGCGATCATGTGGGTTTTGCCCACAAGCACCGCCCGGGCGCCGGCTTCGCGCAGATGGTCGCCAAGGGTTGGTTCGCCCACGCGCAGCGGGATGCCGTTCCAGGTGGAGCCGTGGCTGCGTACGTACCGGCCGGTATAGGCCGACATGCGCGAAGGGCCGCATACGGGGGATTGCACATAGGCCTTGTTGAAGCGGACACCGCGCGCCGCCAAAGCGTCGATATTCGGGGTGTCGAGATGCGGGTGCCCGTAGCAGCTCAGGTAATCGAACCGCAGCTGGTCGGCCATGATCCACAAGACATTTGGCGTATCGGTCATTCTACAGAGTCTCTTTCCAGAAATGTATCGATGGGACGGCGCAGGAAATTCTCGAACCGGTCCAGCAGGTTGACGAAGGTCGCAATCTCTTCGGGCGAGAATTCTGCCTTCAGAGCTTCACGCCGGAGTTTCATGGTCGGCGCCGTGGTTTCATAGGCACGCCGTCCCGTTTCCGTCAGTGCGACCACGATCTGCCGTCCGTCTGCGCTGTCACGGGTCATGGTGACGAACTGCTTCTTCTGCATCGCCGGCAGGGCCCGGCTCAGCTGTGAATGATCGGTGCGCTGGATTTCAGCCAGGTCACGGATTGTCATCGGACCGGCTTCATAGAGGTCCCACAGCACCCGCCATTCCACGATGGAGAGGCCGCCGGCACGCTGCAGCACCCGCTGCCCCTGCAACCGCGATGCCGCATAGGCCGCAGGCAGGCGGGAAAACAGGTTCTGTTCCTCCCGCTCCCGTCGCTGACTTATCCGTTCGGCCTGGCGCGCCGATGGCTGTTTCATCCCCGTCTCCCTTAATGGCATGGAGTAGACACCGAAAAAAAATGCGTGACAAGTCATATATTATCTGCAACGCTTGTTTAAATGCTTCCGGCCAGGGGGCGTTGCACCTTTGGAGGGGTGCTCAACAGGGAGGAACATAATGATCAAGTCCGTACTATTGGGAGCGACGCTTGCGCTTGCCCCGCTGACCGTGGCCGCACAGCAGGTTACGCTGACATCGGAAACCACAACCCCGGGCTCAACCCCGCATTATATTGATTCGACTTTGGCAGCCGTGCTCGACAGCACTGGCGTCGCAACCCTGCAGATCACTGAGGGTGCAACGCTTACAAATTCGGTTCAGGCCGTGGCCGAAGGGCGTCTTGACATGGCGCCAGCGCCGTTGATCCTTCCATTCTTGTTGTCGAGGGGCATTGGTCCCTACAGTGGTGTAGGTCCGGACAAAGGCGCTGAACTGGCCGCCAACCTGCGTGTGATCTTCTTCAATGCCGGTTCGGCCCAGATGTTGGGCTACTACAACAGCAACCCGATCGAGGACATTCGCGACATGTCCGGAAAGCGGATCTGGAATGGACCGCCACGCGGGGCCGCGCTGACGTCGGGGCGTGCGATGATCCAGCTTTTGTCCGGATTGAAAGATGGCGAAGGCTATGAGGGTGTGCAGTCAGCCTGGCCCGATGCCGTGTCCACCATCACAGGCGGCGGAGTTGACGCCTGGACAATTCCCGAGGGGCTGCCATCGGGTCGCGAGATCACCATTGCTTCGGCAGGCGGTATCACCATTCATGATGTGCCCTCTGACCTGCTGGCCAGCAAACTGGGTCAGCAAATCCTGAAGGCGCCGGGCCACGCCCCATATTCAGTGCCAATCGAGGATTTCCGCAACGCCTATGCGGGCAATGACATCACGGTTGTGGTCGATGATGACAGCTTTGACAGCTTTGCCACGGCCTTTGGTCAGATTGTACCAGCCGGGATGGACGAGCAACTGGTCTATGACATCGTCACGGCGTTCCTGGAAGGCGAAGAGCGCTTCCTCACCGGGTCGCCAAGGGGGCCTTTTGCGCGCATCAGTTTTGGCGACATTGATGGTGTCAGCCAGGGCGCTTGCGGTGCGGTGCAGATCAAGATGCATCCCGGCGCTATCCGCGCCTACGAAGCAGCCGGCCATACGATTGCCGACTACCTGCGCCCGTAATGCCTTCGTTCCGGCTCCCAGGCGCCCGGTTGATTCCGTGGCGCCTGGGAGCCGGATGTTCCCTTCGTTGACTGGATCCGTGCCTTGACCTTTGAAAGCTTACCGCGCCGTGCCGTGGGACGGTATATCGCCATGGTTCTGGCGCTGATCCTGGTCGTCGTCGGCATGGTCAACACCATGCCCGAAATAGCCGGGCTGCAGGACTGGGTCCGCGACGTTACCGGACAACCGTTCTTTCGCATCTCAGGCTTTCAAACCGAGTACTTCTTCCCGCCTGTCTTCCTGCTGATGATGACCATCGTGGTCTTCGACGCCAGTATCTACCGCGCCTGGAAAGTCGAAAAGCCACGTCTGGCCTGGCTGGGCCTGGCTCTGGATCTGGGGCTATTGCTGGCAGCTGGCTTGGCGGCCTTCGGCTATCTCGTCGAGATCGACAGTGTCTGCCTGATCGACCAGATTACCGGAGAACGTGCCCACCTGATTGAGGAAGCCGCATCCCGTTCCGACGTCATACCCGGTATCTCGTTTGATGCCGAAGTGCCTGCTTGCCAGACCCGATTTGGTGTTTGGACCCTGCCACTGCTGTTTACCATCATCACGCTGTTCTTCCTCTACAATGTGCGGGTCTGGGGTCTGCCGCTGGTGATCGTGGCCAGCACTGTGGTGCTTTACACCGTCGGCACCGCCCTGATCTGGATGTTCGATCTCTCTGACAACAATTTCCTGCTGACCAAGCTCGGCGCCGATGGCGGCGACGTCATGGCAGCCGCCACTCAGAAGGCCACAAACGTCTTCATCTCGCCCGATGGCTTCATGGGCCGGTTCATGGACATCGTCGTCAACCAGGTCTTTCCTTACGTGATCCTCGGCGCGCTGTTCGGCACCTCTGCCGGCGGCACGTCGCTGATCAAGCTCGCCGTGCGGCTGACCCGTCACTTGCGCGGAGGCCCGGCCCACGCGGCGATTGTCTCCTCGGCCATGTTCGGCACCATCACCGGCGGGCCGGTCACCAATGTGTTGTCGACCGGGCGGCTGACCATCCCGATGATGATGCGTAACGGCTTCAGCAAGTATTTTGCCGGTGGCGTCGAGGCCGCGGCATCGTCAGGCGGGCAGATCATGCCGCCGGTGATGGGGGTGGCGGCCTTCGTGCTGGTGGCACTGACGGCGGTGCCCTACACCAAGGTGATCACGGCCGCTTTCCTGCCCGCCATGGCCTTCTTCTTTTCGATTTTTCTTGCTGTGATGTTCCAGGCCCGGCGCGACAAGGTCGAGGCGATGAAGGAGATCCCCGAAGATCTGGTCATGGAGCGGCAGGACTGGAGCAACCTGATCATCATCTTCGTCCCGATCCTAATTATTCTGCTCCTGCTTCTGGGCAACAAGGATGCCGTGGGGCTGGGGCCACTGGGCTGGCTTCTGGGGGCTGAAACCGAACTGCGCAACGGGGTTCGCGTGGTCACCGAACGCTCTGGCGTACTGCAGACCATCGTCAATGCCACCGGCGATGCGGTGTCGGCCGGCTGGTGGGCCGTGGCGGCCCTGATCCCGCTCTTGTTCCTCGACCCGGGAACCAGGGCGCAGCCCTCCAAGGTGCTGGTGTCGCTCGCCCAGGGCGGGATCCTGATTTCGCGCCTGTTCCTGTTGCTGTTTGCTGTCTCGATCATTGCCGCCTTCCTCAATGAAAGCGGTCTCACTGGCGAATTGACCCGCGCGGTCACAACCTGGCTGGAAGCAGCCAACATGCTGTATCTGTTCGGCTTCGAAATTCCGATTGTCGGCGGCGTCTACCTGATGCTGGCGCTGACCTGCGCGATGCTCTGCGCCATCCTGCTCGGAATGGGAATGCCGACGGTGCCGGCCTACGTCAACGTGGCGCTGTTGCTGGGGCCGCTGCTCGCCAATCTGGGCGTCAGCTTCTTCACCGCCCACATGTTCGTGTTTTACTTCGCCGTCGCTTCCGCCATCACGCCACCGGTCGCCGTGGCTGCTTTTGCCGCGGCCTCGATCACCGGCGGCGAGCCGATGCGCACAGGACTGGCCGCCGTGCGCGTGGGCATCGTGATGTTCACCATACCTTTTGTCTTTGCCTGGTATCCGGAATTGCTGCTGATCGAAGAAGCGGTCACCATCACCAATGAAGCAGGACAGAAGGTGCTGATTGACGGCTACTCGGGCCAGACGGACTGGGGCCAGCTCAGCTTCCTTCTGCTGCGGCTGCTGCTTTCGCTTTATCTGATGGCTTCCGCGCTGGCGCGTTTCGACAAGAGCCGGATTTTTGGCGCTGAACTGTGGTTGAGACTGCTGCTCGCGGTGCTGGTCTTGTGGAAAACGCCGCTGGTGATGACTATCGGAATTGCCGGTGCTGTAGCCCTGCTGGTCTGGCATCACTTTGTCAAAGAGCGGGTCGGACAACCCGTGACCGCGCGAAACCCATAGTCAACGAGAACTGCACTCGCTTCATGCGAATGGTCTTCCTGCTGGTACCAAAGTGTGTGCTCAAAGCCGTCGATGGAAGCGGTCACGTGTTTCGAAACACACTCTCCACCAGAGCATTCGCATCCTCGTCCTGCACGAAGCCTGCGGCTTCCGCGCGTGGAGTTTGGAGCGGAGGCAGCCGACCGAACAGGGCCTCGATTTTGGGGTCCGGTTCGAAACTGAATTTTGCTGTGCTCTCCGCACCGAACCGGCCTTCGAGCGCTGCGATAATCCGGCCGACACTGGCATGGAGCGAAGGGAGCTGCCAGGACCTCGACGCAGGCAGACCGTCCGTTTCGACAGCTGCCGCGTTCACCAGGTTCGCAATGCAGGTTTCGAGCGACATCCACCAGGACGTGGCTTGCGGCGAAACCGGGGAGACATAGGGAGAACCGGACCGTGCCTTGTGAAACAGCAGGCTCATGAAGGCGGACCCATGACCGCTTTCTGTCTCGGGTCGGGCAACAATACCGGGCAACCGGATACTTCGCGCATCGACTTCGCCGCGCCGCGACAGATCGGCAAGGCCTATTTCCGTCATCAGCTTGTGGGCGCCATAGCTGATGGCCGGAATGGCAGGGTGATCCTCGGTCACCGCCTCCGGCCCCATCGGACCATAGACTGCGATCGTGCTGGCAAACACCACGCGCGGCGTGATGACGCCAAGGCGGCTTTGGTCTGCCAGGCGCCGGGCCAGCAACAAGGGCGCCTGGAGATTGACTGACCACCCCAGCTCGGGTTTCTGCTCGGCAAGTGAACCGGGCAGACTTGCCAGATGGAACAGGCAGTCCACCGGTTCATCCAGTAACTGATCCAGATAGGACGGGTCAGTCAGGTCGCCGCAGCGCCATTCGGCGAACGCGTAATCCTGCAGAGCGCGGAGATCTGAAGGTTCAGTAAGGTCGGCCAGGATCAGCTTTGAGATCGGACGGCCCAATGCATCCGGCCGATGGCACAGATGACGAGCCAAGCCGTTGCCGACAAAGCCGGAGGCGCCGGTGATGATGATACGCATCTGCTGGTCCTTCAAGACATGAAATGTTGGCCCACGCGCCATTGTACACAGCGGGCCAGGTCCGGCGGCGCACAGGGAAACAGATGATCGCTGGCGATGGATACCTTCAGGAGTACAGCCAAATTCATAGCTCAGTTTCCATCCGAAATAGTGGTTCCACCATCAACGATGATATTCTGTCCGGTGACGAAGCCCCCCGCCTTGCCGGCCAACATCACGGCCACTCCGGCGATTTCCTCAGGCTCGCCAGCCCGTCGCAATGGCGTCATCCCCAGACGGCGGTCCATGAATGCCTGATTGGACATCGGCGAGGCCCAGGCCACTGGAAGCCCCCGTTACAAGCGCAGTTTTGCCTGCCAGCGAAAAAAGACTGTTGGACATGACTTACCTGTCCGCCAGCACCTTGGCGAGCTCAGGATCATAAGTGGCGTCGATGAGCACGAACAACATGCGGCAAGGCTTGCCCGAGCGGTTCGCCCAGGCATGATTGGTGCCGCGCTGGATGACAACGCTGCCCGGCTTCAATTCGACTTCACTGTCATCGAGAACAAGTGTCAACTCGCCGGCAATGACGATGCCGTAATCGATCGTTTCCGTGCGGTGCATCAGCGGATGCGGTGAGTTTTCGCTGGACGTGGAAGCCTTGCCCTCGCCGACTTCGCTGAATGCCGCCGTCATGCTGGCGGCGCCATGTTTGAGAAAGTCCTCGGTCTCGGGCGGGATATCGACAAAGCGGATCCTTGTACCATTTTCCGGTGGAGAAATCGTCAGTTCGCCAAATGTCGGATCATCGCCATTGTCGATCACCGGTGGGGTCGCGCTGGTGCTCCAGACTTCGTGAAAGACCGTGCCGGGAACATGGGCCAGCTCCTTGACCACGGGCAGCGGCCCCTCGGAGACCACGATGGCCTTGCCGTTTTTGTCATGTCCGGTCACGACCCGTTGAATGTCTGGAAAAGTCATAGGCGCCTCAAATACGTGTTGAGCAAAGCGGTGTCGTGCATGGAGCGCAAGGCTTTCTGCACAGGTGCTGCGAAGAACAAGACGCTATAAACGCCGTTTTCAGAACGGGTTCAAGAGGCAGGCTGTGTCTGCTGCAACGCCGGTCGAGAGGGTTTTGAGCTACGGCCCGGGGTTTGACCTTCACATGGTCTCGGCGATCTCAAGCATGAAGTTCCGCAACAATCTGGCCTCGACATCGAATTCCTGATGGTCCTTCCAGGTGAGGTATTCCGTCAAGGGAGGTATGTCGCATGGCGGATCGATATGAACCAGATCCTCCAGATGCTCTATCTGCTTGAGCAGCCGTGTATGAATGGTCGAAATGTTTGCGGTTCCGGAAATGTAGTGCGGCAGCACCACAAAGCTTGGCAGCGACGCGGCAATCTTGATGTTGAAATTCTGTTCATCCAGCCAGTTTTCGAAATGGCTCTTGCCGTGGCCGACAAAGAAATTCGTCACCACGTGCGGGGCATTGAGAAACCCCTCCAGTGTCAGTCCCGTCTTGCACACCGGATTGCTTTTGCAGACGACACATTTGAAGCCGTCCTCGAACACGGCTGCGCGATTGAGATCAGGCCCGGACCAGAACGAGGGCCCGATCATGAAATCGATCTTGCCGCGGTTGAACCGGTCCATCGAATCTTCGCTGAACGGGACCACCGCCAGCGATACGCCGGGCGCCTCTGAGGAGAGCCGCTTGGAAACGGAAGACAGGAAAACGGCAGCGACGTAATCCGAAGCGATCACCGTGAACTGACGGTTGAGCGACACCAGGTCCGTTGTTGCCCGCATGCGCGACAGCGCGCGTAGCCGCATCACCATTTCGGGAATGATACCGGCGATGGATTGTCCGAATGGCGTCGGACTCATCTTCTGCCCGTCGTAAAACAGGATCTCGTCTTCAAAATGGGCGCGCGCGCGCTTGAGCGCACTGCTTACCGCAGATTGCGTCAGGTTAAGCTCCGCGGCCGCGACGGTAACGCTGCTGGTGCGCAACAGCGCGTCGATCACGACGAGCAGGTTCAGATCGAGTTTCTCAAGGTGCATGAGGTATTAACAGCATCACTGACCGGTAGCGTCAATATCAATTTCCTTACTTGAGAAAATTCGCGCTAAGGTCTGCCTGACGTCACGGCAGACGGGGAGGAGCCCGCATGAGCGTGACATATTTGGAGGGTTCTATGAAAATTGCTGGTTTGAGCGCAGCCGCGCTCGTTCTCATGTCGTCGACAGCGGTGCTTGCCGACAATTACAACGTGACACTCGTTGCCGGGCACCCGCCGGTTTTCCGTTGGGTGAAGATGCTGCCGGAAGCGTTCATCCCGACAGTGACCGAGAAACTCTCCGAATTGGGCCACACGGTCTCTTTTTCGGAGCAGTATGGCGGCGCGATTGCCGGCGTTGGTGAGGAGCTCGAGACCGTCGAGGCGGGCCTGGCCGAAATCGGCGTCTGCTCGAGCCTGTTTGACCCCGGCAAGATGGCCGTCCAGAACGTGTCCTACTACACCCCATTTGTCAGCGCAGACGCAAGGCTGGTTGCCGATACAATGCACGATCTCCATGTTGACGATCCGCGCATGCAGCAGGCCTATACCGACAACGGCGTGGTTTATCTCGGCGCGCCGACATCGATCGACGACTACACGCTGATGACCAATTTCCCGGTCAATTCGCTGGCTGACCTCGAAGGCCGCAAGATTGCGGCGCCCGGCGCTGCGATCAACTGGCTGTCGGGCACCGGCGCGGTTGGCGTGCAGGGCAACCTGACGACCTATTACAACGAGCTGCAGACCGGTGTGTATGACGGCGTCATCGTCTTCGCCTCGGCAGCCTTTCCGGGCAAGCTCTACGAAGTCGCCCCCTACATCACCAAGGCCGGACTTGGCGCGCAATATGCCGGTTCGCTGTGCGCCAACAAGGACTGGTGGGATGGACTTCCCGATGACGTGCAGAAAGCCTTCCGGGCAGGGTCTGACGCGGCTGCCGAATGGTACATCGGTGACCTCGAAGCCTTCGTGAACATCGCCTACGGCAAGATGGCCGAAGCCGGTGCAACCATCACTGACGCCAGTGACGAGTTGCGTGCGCAATGGGCCGACGGAATGGACAATGCCGCAGGGACATGGGCCGATGGGCTTGACGCTGCAGGCAAGGATGGTTCGGGCGTTCTGGCCGAGTACATGGACCGGATGCGCGCCGGAGGCGCCAAGCCGCTTCGCGACTGGGACAAGGAATAAATGTCAGCCACTTCTTTCCCCTTGCGTGTCCTCAATCTGGCCACGCAGGGGGCGAATATCGCCGGAACCATGCTGATTGTCGGGCTGGTCGTGATGATCTGCACGGATGTGCTCGGCCGCAACCTGTTCGGCGCGCCCTTGCCTGGCGTTCCGGAGATGGTTTCGCTGTCGATCGTGGCGATCGTCTTCCTGCAGGTGCCCCAGGCACTCAAGGCCGGACGCCTGACCCAGTCGGACGCGGTCATCACCACCTTGCGGCAGAAGTCGCCCCGGACGGCCAATCTTCTCGAGATCGTGTTCGAGCTTCTGGGTTTTCTGGTCATCGCCACAATCATCTATGCCCACTGGCCGATGCTGATGAAAGCCATCACGCGCCATGAATTCGTCGGTGCGGTCGGCAATTTCACCATGCCGACATGGCCCGCCAAGCTGATGATCCTCATCGGGGCGGTGCTGCTGGCCTTGCAGTTTGTCGCCAGGATCGTGATGCGGCTGAGCAAAGGGACTCCCGAGTGACTGATTTTGCCATCGGTATGGTAAGCCTGCTTGCCATGGGCACGCTGGTGCTTGGCGGGCTTTACGTTCCCATCGCCCTGATCCTGTGCTCTTTCGTAGGTGTCTGGGCGATCAAGGGAACTCCGCTTCTGGCGGCCAAGATGCTGGGTCTTGCGGCCAATGACGCAATTTCCAGCTATTTCTTCGGCGTGGTCCCGGTCTTTGTTCTGATGGGATTCCTGGTCTCGGAAAGCGGCATGGGGCGCGATGCCTTCGACGTGGCCAACGCCACCTTCAAGCGCATCAAGGGCGGACTGGGGATCGGCACCATAGCCGCCAACGCCATCTTTGCCGCCATTACCGGCATTTCGATTGCGTCGGCTGCGGTCTTCACCAAACTCGCGGTGCCGGAACTGCGCCGCCATGGCTATTCCGCCCGCTATTCGGTGGGCGTGGTGGCAGGCAGCTCGGTTCTGGGCATGCTGATCCCGCCAAGCCTGTTGATGATCCTCTATGGGCTGCTTGCCGAACAGTCGATTGGCGACCTGTTTCTGGCCGGCGTCGTGCCGGGCCTGCTTCTGGCGCTGCTGTTTGCCGTCGGCACCATCCTGATGGCCTATGTGACGCCCGGTTTCATCGGTCGTTCGCTGAGTTCCGACAGCGAAACCATGCCGCTGTCCGAAGTCGCCTCCAAGGGCCTGCCGATTGCCCTGCTGATCGGCCTGGTGCTGGGCGGGCTCTACATGGGCTTTTTCACGCCTGTCGAGGCCGGCGCGGTGGGCGTGGCCGGTGCGCTGATCATCGGTGTCGCCAAGCGCCGCCTGTCGCTGGCGGCCTTGTGGCGGGTGCTGGTCGAGACCGGCCTGATCACCGCTGCGATCTCCTTCCTGATCATCGCCGCGCAGATGTACTCCCGGATGCTGTCCTTCTCCGGTGTTCCGGCCGAATTCGGTTCCATGGTGGCGGGCGCGGACATGAGCATGCTCTCCATCATCCTGCTTTATGTGGTGGTGGTCATCCTGTTCGGCATGATCCTCGACAGCGGTTCGATCATGCTGATCCTGGTGCCGTTGATGCTGCCGGTGATGACCGGGCTGCAGGTCGATCTGGTCTGGTTCGGCGTGGTCACTGTCATCGCCGTCGAAATCGGGCTTCTGACACCGCCCTTCGGCATCTCGGTCTACGTGATCAAATCCACCCTGAATGACCCGGAAATCAGCCTGAAAGACATCTTCATAGGCGCAGCTCCCTTTGCCCTGATGATGCTGATTTGCCTGGCGCTCGTCATCGCATTCCCGGTTATCGCAACCGGCCTGTTGGGTCGCTGACCCCTTCCAAACGGAGAAAACCATGAGACTTGTCGATCTATCCCGGCCGTTGGAAAACACCGATTATGCCGATCCGCCGGGCCTTGGTCCGAAGATTGCCTACACAGCCCATGACGATTCGGCGGAGCAGGTGCTTGGCTTTTTCCCCGGAGTGACCCGCGACCAGCTGCCCGGCGGCGAAGGCTGGGCCGTGGAACTGGTGACCTTGAGCACCCATAACGGCACCCATCTTGACGCGCCTTACCATTTTCATTCCACGATGGACGGCGGCAAGCGCGCCATCACCATCGACGAGGTGCCGCTGGAGTGGTGCTGGGGGCAGGGCGTCAAGCTCGATTTCCGTCATTTCGGCAATGGCTATGTCGCCACCGCCAGGGATGTGGAAGACGAACTCGCCCGCATCGGGCACACCTTGCGTGAGGGCGACATCGTGCTGGTCAACACCGCTGCGGCCGAGGCTTACGGCACACCCGCCTATGTCGGCACCGGCTGTGGCATGGGCCGCGACGCCACGCTCTACCTGACCGAGCGCGGCGTTCGGGTGACGGGAACCGATGCCTGGAGCTGGGACGCCCCCTTTACCTATACCGCCGAGAAAGTGGCCGAGACCGGCGATGCCTCGCTGATCTGGGAAGGTCACCGGGCCGGCATGGTGCGCGGCTATTGCCACATGGAGAAGATGGCCGCGCTCGACACACTGCCCGCCACCGGCTTCGAGGTGATCTGCTTCCCGGTCAAGGTCAAGGATGCGAGCGCCGGCTGGTGCCGGCCGGTGGCTGTGTTCAGGGACTGACCCTTTCACTCTCACGCGCGCAGACCAGATCATGAATTGAGGAGACACCACGTTGCAGATCGTCACCCGAAGCGAAAACCCGCCGGAATTGCAGTCTTTCGAGCCTTATGAGCGGTCCAGGATCAAGCCGGGCGAGCCCGTCTGTTTTCCGTATCATGTCATCGCCGAGCCCGGCGAGGGACAGAGCAAGCGCGGCGTGATCCTCAGCCCGCGGCCGGATTACAGCAGCTGGGAAGTGCGCTGCGACGAGGGCACGGGAATGGGCGGCGATGACGAGGCGCCTTCGCCGCTCGGCTACCTGATCATGGGCGTCGCCTTCTGCCTGCTGACCCACATCAAGGGTTATCTGCACAAGGCGCCGATGCAGATCTCCAGCATCAAGGTCGAGATCCGCGCCGAATACGCGACTTTGCAGCCTGACCCGCAGAACGGCGGCCAGGGCGTCGGCCGTTGCGATGCCTATGGCTGCCACGTACTCATCGACAGCGACGAGCCGGATGAAAAGATCCACGCGCTGGTCGCGGTCTGCCGTGACGCCTGCATGGCCATCGCCACCATTGCCAATGCGGTGCCGACCACGACCAGGGTTTTCGTCAACGGCGCGACCGACGGGATCGCCGTCTGACATCCCTCGGCGCAGCACAACAGATCAATTTCGGCTCTGGAACCTATGCCAGCCAGGGCCCCGGATGAGACAAGGAACACAGCAATGAAATTCGTGACGCTTGCCAATGGCACACCGGACGGACGCCTTCATATCGCTTCGCGCGACGGAGAACGCGCGGTGCCTGCTCAAAACGCCGAAACCCTGCAACAGGCACTCGAAACCTGGGCTGACAACGCTTCGGTCTGGCAAGCGCAGTATGAAAAGCTGAACGCGGGCGAGGCGGCCGGTGCGCAGCCTGTTTCCGCAGATACCGTTCTCGCTCCCCTGCCGCGGGCATGGCAATGGCTCGATGGCTCGGCCTTTGAAACCCATTCCCTGTTGCTGCAGAAAGCCTGGGGCCAGCCGGAAGTTGGCCTCAACGATCGCCCATTGATGTATCAGGGAATGTCCGACCGCTTCCTGCCGCCTACCGCGACAGCGGTGTTTCCATCGGCCAAGGACGGCATCGACTTCGAGGGCGAATATGGTGTGATCCTCGATGCCGTGCCGATGGGCACCAAGGCGGAGGATGCGGCCAAATACATTCGTCTCGTCGTGCTGATCAACGACTGGAGCCTGCGCGCCCTCGGCCCCATCGAGATGGCGACGGGTTTCGGCTGGCTGCAATGCAAACCCGCCTGCGGCATCGCACCACTCGCCGTCACCCCGGAGGAACTGGGTGCGGCATGGAACAACAATCGTGTCTGCCTGCCGCTGCAGGTGCGCCTCAACGACGAGGAATTCGGCCGAACCAACGGCGACGAGATGAAATTCGGCTTCGACCAGCTGATTGCCCATGCTGCCTATTCGCGCAACCTGCCCGCCGGAACCATCCTCGGCTCGGGCACGGTCTCCAACAAGGACTATGAGAGCGTCGGCTCAAGCTGCATCGCCGAGCGCCGCGCCATCGAGACCATCAAGCACGGCGAGGCAAGAACCGCTTTCATGCAGCACGGAGACCGCGTCCGTATGCGGACCGAGACCGAAGCCGGCGACAACCTGTTCGGCGACATCAGCCAGGCCGTCAGTATTCTGGAGCAGCAATAGCAAACCCGCGGCCGGCAAACTGGCTAAGAAGGAGTTGTCCCGGCCTGGTGCGTTCCCCATCCGGACGACATTGGTATTGATGAACACGAAGGTTGGTCCTTGAAGGGACCGGTCGACGCGGGTGAGTTGAAACCGCTGCCGCGTCACCATGCACGGCGCGTCGAGATGGGTGCCGTTACGCGTGGTGACGAAGAGCTTCTCGGCGGCCGCGGCCTAGCCGTCGGGATAGTCCGACGGCGAGGGTCCGGGATAGAGGTGCTGGAATTCGCCGACCCGTGTCCTTGTGCGCCTGATACTCGATCCGTGGAGCAAACAGCGGCGGGTCCGAGAGGACATCGTTCTCAAGGAAGACTGAAAAGTCGACGATCCTGCGCTGGGCCATGTTTGCTCCCCTTGTTGCTCAGGCGGCAGCTTGCACCTTGGCTGTGTGCGAAACCCGGGCCTGGCTGAAGCAGATCACCGCAAGGACTGCAACGATCACCACGGCGATACCGATGGCCGGGTAGCCCGAGAACTTCACCAGCGTTCCGCCCAGGATCGGTCCGACCGCAGCCCCTGTCATCAGCATGGCCGGAGTGGCGGCCAGGGCGCGTCCGGTCGGATCGAGCCGCGACAGAAGCCCGAACGCGAAGGTGTGTGTGAAGATCATCACCGCAATATAAACCGCACCACCGGCAACATAGGCGGGATAGGCGGCGACCATGGTGATGAGCAGGGCGAGCGCTGCCTGCACGATCGGCCCGGTGGTAACCACCTTCTCCGCGCTCAGGCGCTTTTGCAGCAAGGCGGCGAGCGGCGCCGGCACCAGATTGACGAAGCCGAGCACGATGAGCACCAGCGTTATGGCCTCGACGGTATAGCCGCGGTCCGCGCCGATCCGCTCAAAGAAGCTGAACACCATGGCCTGATTGAGCGCCATCAGGCTGACGCCGATGACACCGGCCCAGACCGCCTTGCTGAAGCGTGGATGGGCGATGTCGAAATCCGTGCCCTGGGCCTGTTCGGGTTGCGGAAACAGAAGCAGGGAAGTGACCGCGGCAACCACCATCACGCCGGCGAAAATCTGGAACATCGCTGCACCACCAAAGGCGGCCACGATGTTGGGAACTGCGCCCAGGAAGATCACTGCGAAGATGCCAAGCGCAAGCCCGACCATGGCGAACATCCGGTGTGGATTGGCGCTGCGGCCAATGGTGCCATGGGTCACCGAAAGCGCCGATCCGGCGGCAAGACCTGCCAGCACATGACACAAGGCCATCATTCCGAAGCCGGTCTGTGTCGAGGTGATCCCGAAGGCCAACGCCGACAGGCCGAAGCCAAGGGACGCAACAAGCTTCCGGTTCAGGCGGTTGAACCGCGGTGCGAAGAAAAGGCTCGACGCTACAGCACCGACGAGAAAGAGTGTCGCCAGTCCGCCGGACTGCTGCGGATCGAACTTGTAGGCTGAGATCAGCGTGCCGACCCAGACCGGCAGTGCGACCAGATCCACCATACCGGCGCAGTGCGCCACCATGAGCGCGACGCGCCTTGGCCATTTTTTCGTTGTTGTCATGTTCTGTCCTCCCACAGATTGAATTCAGATTGGCTGGGCCAGCGCGATCATGGAATCGCGCATGATGCCCGCATGCTCCTGCTTGTCGCCGTCCTCGATCTCGATCTCTCCCAGGCGCAGCGAATTCTTCACCACCATGCGGCACCGCTCCCAACGGCGCGCTTCGAAGGCCGCGAGCGCAGCATGGACGGTTTCGGCCTTCTCCAGTTCCTCCGCCAGCACGATTGCATCCTCGATGCCGATGCAGGCGCCCGATGCCAGGTGCGGCGTTGTTGCGTGAACGGCGTCGCCGATCAGCACGATGCGGCCCTGATGCCAGGGCAACGGCACCAGCAGCTCCTCGAGAGGCCGGTAGATGACCTGAGACGTGTTGCTGACCTCGGCCCGGACCCTGACCACCTCGTCAGCCGTGAACGGCGCGAGCAGGCCAACAAAAGTGTCGAGATATTCGCTCTCGTCGAGGCGGCGTTTTTGCGGGCGGTCCTCGGTGACGAAGACATAGACTTCGGTTTTCGAGACCGGGTTGATGCCGACCTTCACCTTCGGCCCCACATAGATCATGGTGCTGTCGAGGCCTGCCGGCCGGTCCAGCACCGCCCGCCATACGGCTTGTCCCGTATAGGATGGCCTGGGCGCATCGGGCATCACCGTCTCGCGCACCTTCGAAAACAACCCGTCAGCGCCGATCACCAGATCATAGGTGTCCTGCTGTCCGTTGGTGAGCTTGACTTCAACGCCCGATCCGGCCGGCGTCATGGTCTCGAATGTGGCGCCAAGCGTGACGTTGACGCCGGCGGCGCGTGTTGCCTCTGCAAGAATCGCTGCCAGCACCGGCCGCATGATCGCCCCGCCACCGGGAACGTCGGGACCGGCAATGCGCGGTGTTGGCAAGGTTGCCAGCAGCGCACCGTTGGGCAGATGCACATGGGCTCCATCGGCGCCGGCCCCCTTTTCCAGAAACTCTTCGAGAATGCCGAGGGTGCGGAATGCCCTGAGCGTTGCACCCCCCAGCGAAATGCCGGCGCCGTAGGAGCGCCATTCCGGGTCGATTTCGACCAGATCGACCTCAATCCCGCGCTTGCGCAATTCGATGGCTGCCGACATGCCGGAAAACCCGCCACCGATGACAAGGATCTTTTCAACCGCACTGTTCATACCGATTCCTCCCCCTCGGTCTGGGCGGCGATCTCGATGCCGCCCGATTGATTGATGGTGACCGGAATTGCCGTGAGCGACTGGCCGAGACAGGGCCCGCTCACACATTTTCCGGTGTCGATGTCGAACTGCGCGCCGTGGGCGTGGCAGACGAGATGAGTGCGCGCGCCGTTGAGATAGGCGTCGGTCTTCCAGGCCATCGGCGTGCCAGCGGAATAATGCGGGCAGGCATCGCGATAGGCCCTGATGCGCCCGTCGCGGCGCACGAGAATGATCTTGCGATCGAAACCGGCCACGGTGAAACCGCGCGCCTGGCCTTCTTCGAGATCATTCTTCCTGCAAAGTTCCATGGCCTCCTCCCTCATGCCAATCAGGGCTTCGGACCCGGTCCGGGAATCCATTTTTCACGGAACTGCAGCAGGAACATCTGCGAGGCTTCCGGGCTGATCGGCCTCTGCCGCGCAACCCAGCTGTCGTCATGCTTGTCCATGTCGGCGTCGTACTCGACATTGCAACCCAGCGGGCTCTTGAAATACCAGAACCAGTTGGATCCGAATTTGTGCCGGCCGGGGCCCCAGAAGCTCTCGAAGCCCTTGTTCATCAGCCGCGTGCCGGCCACCATCAGTTCGGTCGGCCCGCCCATATGGAAAGCCAGGTGTTCCATGCCCTTCATGTGCTCGGGCGTGCGGATGAAGAACAGCGTGTGGTGGTCATCATTGGCTTTTGGCCGCAGAAACGGCCCGGCCCCCTGCAGCTCGTCGGTGATCACGAAACCAAGCCGGTTGCAGTAAAACCCGGTCGCAGCTTCCATGTCCGGGACAAACAACACGTTGTGGCTCAGCGTGCGCGGCTTGGCCGGCATGTCGTCCCAGACCCCGAGCTCGTTCGGCGCGCGCTGGGCCGGAGCACCCGGGGCGTTGATCTTTTCGGCAGGCATGTCGAGCTGCTTGCGGACCGTGATCTGGAACTTCAGCGCGAAGCCGAGATCATCGGTGGTCTCGATGGTGCCGTCGGCAAGCCGGTGTACCTTGCGGTCCTTCGCAAGCTCATCGGCAATGGCCACGATATCGGCGTCCGTCCGCACGCCGTAGACCTGCTGACGCAGCATGGCGCCGTTGGGCAGCGCAGCGGGTAGGTCCGGGTCATTCTTGTGACGGACAATTATCCCGGTGCCGTCGAGGGCAGCGAACAATCCGCCATTTTCGGTAAGGTTGACCGGCTCGAGGCCGAATGCGGTCAGAAATTCGGTGCAGGCAGCAATATCGTCAACGCCAAACACCAGGTAGTCGGGTCCGATAATGTTCATCAGAGGTCGTCCTTAACTCTTGTCCGAATTGGCGGTGCGACCGCCGAGTGTTTCTGCGACCCAGTCGGCGATATAGGCGCCGGCATTGGCCGAATTGTCGAAGCTGGAATGCTGCACGCCGCCTTCGCGATCGGTGAACACCTTCAGTTTGCGCTTGGGACTGTTGACCAGCTGCTCATAGGTGCGTTCGGCCCATTTGAGCGGAATCTGGCTGTCCTTCTGGCCATGGGTGACCAGGAAAGGCACCTTGATCCGGTCGAGAACGCCGTCGAGGTGAACGTTTTCGGCGATCTGCATGAACTCGTCGATGTCCTTGGCACCCCAGACCCAGCAGACATGGTTCCAGTAGTGCGGGACAGGGAAATTGCCTTCCTTTTCGAGCCGGCGTTTCTGGACGTCGCGCCAGTCATGATTGGCGCCCCAGATGGCGCCGCAGGCAAAGCGAGGCTCGAAGGCGACGGCACGCGGGCAGTAGTAGCCGCCGAGCGAAACCCCTTCCATTCCGATGCGCTTTGGATCCACATCGTCGCGGGTTTCAAGCCAGTCGACAATGGCCGAGGCCCAGTGTTCGCTGTCGTAACGGGCATGCAAATTCTGCAGGCGCAGTGCTTCGCCGGTTCCCGGCTGGTCGACGATGAGGGAAGCCACGCCGCGCTGTCTTAGCCATTCGGGGAGACCGACCAGGTATTTCATCTCCTTGGTGGAATCGAGACCGTTGACCTGCACCAGCAGTGGTTGTGGCCCGTTTACACCTTTTGCAGGAACATAAAGCGCGGACAGATGCGTGCCTTCATAGGGGATCTCGACACGCTCGACCGGCGCGCCGGACTGCTCGGCACCCTTGAGGAAAGTGGTAAGAAAACGCTTGTAAAGATCGAGCCGGCCCTCGGCGTCATGCGCCTGGAGGCGCTCGGCGATCTGCATGTAGTTGGAGGCCCGGATGCGCTTGTCGCCGGCGGAGATCACGCGGCCCTTGGCATCATCCTCTTCGGCTAGCGAGACGAGTTTGTCCGCCATCTTCACCCAAGTCTCGCGGAATGCCCTAGTGCCTGCCGCATCGGGGGCCTTGGCGGCCTCCTGCAGCGGCGCGCACATTTCCTCGATCTCGCCGATCCGTGCGCCCATCTCGATCGAAAGATCGACCGAGAGGTTCCAGACATAGTTGGTGGGGAAGTACTTGAACAAACCGCGTCTCCAGTCGTCTCGAGTAGACCCAGGCCCGGATCGTTCCGCGCCGGGGTTCGATTTCAGATGATCAGAACTCATCCATGTCGCTGGCGAAGGTGACCTTGCCGGAGTATTTGCCGGCGATTGTTTCGCCGTATTTCCTGAAATGCTCTTCGGTCATGGCTGCACCAGGAATGAGGTGCGTGACCACGAGTTCCTTTACCCCGGTGCTTGCTGCCATCGCGCCGAGATCTGCTGGTGTGAGGTGATGCGCGGCAAGATGGATCTTGATGCCATTGAGCCGGTCTTCGGGCATTTTGGGGTCGATCATCTTGATCTGCTCGACAGTGAAGTCGACATCGATCATTTCGGCGATCAACATGTCTGCACCCTTGGACAGCTCTTCGACATCGGTGCTGGGGCCGGTGTCGCCGGTAAAGGCTATGATCTTGTCGGGGGTCTCGAACCGGAATGAGAGCGACTGGTATTTGCCGTGCTCATCGCTCCCGGGCTCAAAGCTGTAATGGGTGTTGTGGGACACCTTTACCTTGACGTCGCCCAGTTCAAAGCTGTCGCCGCCCTTGATGTCATGGGCCACCACAAGTTCTTCGGCGGTGTAGCTTTTCTGGCCGGGGACGCCGTAGCCCGCTTCCATCGAAGGCTTCATGCTGGCCAGGAGGCCGTCAACGAGCTCCTTCGTGCCGGGAGGGCCATAGACCTGCACCGGCTTGGGCGAATTGGTCTGGAACCGCAGGCCGAGAATGCCCTGCAGGCCGGCCATGTGATCGAAATGCAGATGGCTGATCAGGATGTTGTCGACACGTGCTGTGGGAATCCGGATTTTCGACAGGCGCTCGGCGGTGCCGTCGCCCACATCAACCAGCGTGTTGACGCCGTTGACCACCAGCAGATTTGAGGGCTGACCCCGGTGGGGCGAGGTAATCGGACCGCCCTGGGTACCGAGGGTGACGAATTTCGTTTCAGTCGACGCCTGTGACGTCAGCAATGCAGCAGCGAGCGCAGTGGTCGCAGCTAGAACTTTCCAGGTCATTTTGACTCTCCTCCATTCCGGGCGCACAGCATCCGGTTCTCCCTGATTACCGGTCGTCGAAACGACCGGTAATTCCTCCAATTTGACGGATAGGTCAGAGCCAACTATTTGAAAAATTGTTTCGCAAAATATGTATTATGGATTTTGTGAATACTTCGGGAGGCTGCGTTGCGCTTCAAGAACCTGGATCTCAATCTGCTGGTCGCGCTGGATCTGCTGCTCATGGAGCGCAATGTCAGCCGGGCGGCGGCGAAAATGCACATCACCCAATCAGCCATGAGCAATGCGCTGGCGCGGCTGAGGGATTACTTCCGCGATGACCTGCTGGTCCAGGTCGGCCGCAGGATGGATCTGACACCGCGGGCCGAACTCCTCCGGGAGCCGGTGCGCGACATTCTGGTAAGGATCGAATCCTCGGTGACCGCCACACCGGATTTCGATCCAACTGTCTCCGACAAGACCTTCCGGATCTTTGTCTCGGACTATTCCCTGGCAACGCTGGTGCCGCAGTTCCTGCAACTGGTGTCGCCGGGTCGCTTTCCGATCCGCTTCGAGTTCCGGCCGCAATCGAGCGATCCGAGAAAGACGCTTGATGCGGGGGATGCCGACCTGCTGATCATTCCCGAGGAATACGCATCACAAGCCCACCCCTCCGAGGTGATCTTTACGGAGGATTTCGTCTGTATTGCCGACATCGACCATCCGCGTATCGGTGATGAACTGGACCTTGAGGCATTTGCGCGGGAGCGGCACGCCGTGATGCAGCCGCCCCACGACGCCACGTCATTCGAGACCCTGGGGATGCGCCGGCACGGCATTGACCGCAATATCGACGCAACGACCTTCAGCTTTGCCTCGCTGCCCTATCTCGTCGCCGGCACGGAGCGGCTTGCCACCATTCACGCCCGGCTTGCCAAACAGGCCTGCCTGCATCTTCCGCTGAAGATCATGCCCCTGCCCTTCACCCTTGCGCCGATGAGGCAGGCCATCCAGTGGCATGCTTACCGCAGCAACGATCCGGCCTTGAACTGGCTGAAAGATAGGTTGCGCCTGGCAGCAAGCCAGCTTGCATGACGGCTGCGGCGCCTCGAGAGACAAGGATTAGCCGCCGCGTTCGCTGCTGGTGCCAAGAAGTCAACGGCTGGATCTGCACCGAAGGCGCCGCACTCCGCCCACTTCAACACGATCGTTCCGCAAAGTAAGCCTCGAACGTCCAAGGCATTGTCCTCTGGCACGATCGTGAGCAGCGCTGTTTTCGGGAAATGCCGAAACTGCCCGTTAAGGCCGAACTTGGGGCGCATAGCTGACACAAGGCGCCCTGTTCCCCAAGCGAATGGGTCGAAGCTTGCCGCTGTTTTGCGCTCATCGGAGGCAGGCTGTATTGCGAGTTGGTATTCCATCACGCCTCAACATACACCTGCCGGCTAATGGCTAGACGCAGCAGTCATGCTTGAAGAGGGAGATTGGCTGGGGAACCTGGATTCCCAGCTAAGGTTTTTCGACCCCCTCACAAGCATCTGAAATGGTTGGTGAAATCCGATCACCGCAGTTCTTGTAAGACAAAATTGTCATACACTCCCGGGGGACAGTCGTGCAAGACAATTCCCAAACGGATCGTCAGGCTGATGAGCCAGGCTGACCGATCGTCACCGCGCCCGTGAGGATCAGTTAGGGACAGCTCTTCGTTCTCTGAAAGTCGTTCTCACTTGCGGCGGGTGCCATCTGCCTTTCGCAAGCCTCAAACGCACGACGGAAGCATGCTTGGCTGCGTCCAATGGGTGCTTCACCTTGTGTCGCGTCGTGTTGCAGAAGTGGCAGGCAGCCACGATGTTCGGCGCAATATCCTCGCCGCCATCGCATCGAGCCTTGAGATGCTCGGCAGTGCATTGAAACCGCTTTGCCAGCCCAGGTGAAATCCCATAGCGCCCGATGAATTCCTCGGGCCTGGAATCCCACATCGGGTACCGGCAATAGAAACAGTAACCGCCTTGTCGCTGGGCCGCCTGTTTTCTGAGTTTCTTGAGTCTGTTTCCTGAAGTCATGAGTCCACGTCCTTTGCTTCATTACTGAAGCGGACGTGCAATGACCCTTATGGGTCATCCCTCAATTGGGAGGAATTATCCTCGCACAAGACGACGTATACGTAATACGTCACTCCGCAGTCTTTGAACGGTACGAGCGCCTTATAGGCGTTTCGCTGACGAGATCGTCTGTTACGACACCAAGCAAGCCATTTGTCTTGCTTCCATCCAATTTCAGCTTAGCAAAAGATCAGCTGTGATCAAGCGACTTCGCGGTCGCCTTACCGAGAGGGAAGAATTCTTCATTTTCTTCACGAGCTTCCTTATCGGGAAGTTTTCATGGATTATTGATTATTCTTCCTGTACGGTAAGACAAAATATGGAGAGCACCTCATGATCCGTTCAGCGGCAGATTTCGGCGCACTTGTTCGAGACCACAGGAAAAAATTGGGCTGGACCCAGACCCAACTTGCCGAACGTTGCGGGACCGGTGAACGTTTTATCGTCGACCTGGAGAGCGGCAAGCCCAGCTGCCATCTTGAGAAATCACTCATCGCAGCACGGACGGTGGGCATCGATCTCGGTGACCTGAAATCTGCGACACCGCCTGATGCCCCTGAAGCCGATGACGATCTCGGCTATCTGCCCCGTTTCTCCTAACCAGGTGCCATCGTGACGACGATCTTCTACGAAACATGGCCAGTCGCTCAGCTCACCGAGAAGGATGGGATTTCGCTCACCTATGAGCCGAGTTGGGAAAGTCGCGCCTCAGCATTCCCAATCTCGCTGACCATGCCTTTGAGGTCAGGCCCCTATGGTGCAGATCAGATCATGCCCTGGCTTGCCAATCTTCTGCCTGAATCGCATCTCTCCGAGATCGGTCAGCAGCTCAAGATTTCGCCTCAGGACATTGTCGGCCTTCTCATGAACATCGGCCGCGACACAGCAGGGGCCTTTGCGATCGGCGAACCGCGCCGAGACGGAAATAATTTCCGCATTGTTCCCGATGAGGCAGCGCTTGAGCGCATCCTGAACGAACTTCCAGAGCGCCCTTTCCTGATTGGAGAGCAGGGGGTCTCCATGTCGTTGGCGGGTGTGCAGGACAAACTGCCTGTCTACATTGGTAAACATGGCAAGATAGCTATTCCCGTCGATGGCACGCCCTCCACACACATACTGAAGCCGGATATCAAACGCCTGGCCGGCAGCGTTCAAAATGAAGCCTTCTGCATGACCTTGGCCAAGCTCTGCGGTCTGGAGACGGCCGAGGTGACCACCGGCAGAGCGGGCAAGCGTGATTACCTTCTGGTCAAGCGTTACGACCGCATCGCCGACAGCCAGGGGACAATCCGCCGTGTCCACCAGGAAGATTTTTGCCAGTTGCTCGGCCTGTTCCCGTCAGAAAAATACGAA
This sequence comes from Hoeflea sp., assembly GCF_002733955.1. Classification (GTDB taxonomy): domain Bacteria; phylum Pseudomonadota; class Alphaproteobacteria; order Rhizobiales; family Rhizobiaceae; genus Hoeflea. The sequence goes on from NZ_NVXQ01000001.1 coordinate 123,431, forward strand.
CGTGCGGGGCTTGGTCAGCGCAGCGGCGCATCACTGGTGCAGATGTTCGATGTCTTGACGCGATACGTTTCCCCTGGCGAAAGGCTGAAGCTGCTCGACGCCGTGATTTTCAACATCCTGATTTGCAACTCCGACTCCCATGCCAAGAACTATTCAGTTCTCATTGGTGCGGCAGGAACTGCCAAACTTGCACCCCTTTATGACTTGATGTGCGCAGCAGTTTACAAACAAGTGGACCAGTCACTTCCGCAGCAACTTGCTACAAAGCGAAACGCCAATGAACTCCACGGGAAAGATTGGCGACAATTTGCAGAGGCTGTCGGATTGAGCCCAGTTTCGGTTGTCAGGCGTGTTCGCGAAATGATTGACCAGGTCATGAGTCAGCTGGATGGCAGACATCAGCCCCTCTTTGGTGGAGAAGGCGCAGGCGAAGAAATGGCCGACAAACTCGGCCACCTGGTAAGCAAGCGGTGTCGTCGGATAGATCGACAGCTTCGCCAGTGAGGCCTGGTCAGAGCATTCTTGATTGCGGCGGCGGCGCACATGCAAAACACGGCCTCTCCACCTGAAAATTTGGCGAACAAGCGCCGCGAGATAAAGATTTCTCCGCAAGAAGAAATCATCACCGTTATGTCCGCAGGTTGGTCATAAATGCTCGTCTTGTTGCTTTTCGAGTTGGTTGAAATCGATCAAATCTGGCTGCACCAGAATGTTGTGATTTTCCCGAAATCGCTGGATTCCGACCATTGAAAAACTCAATAAAATCAACAAAACACTTTTAACGTCAATATGTTGACAATATAAAATAGTTTGACTTACTAAAAAATCGAGATGATCATAGACGTACAGCAACGTTCTGGATCGATGAGAAAGGTAATCAATCAACATGTCGAGTAAATCAAACAATAACTCTAATAAAAATACTGAAAATACGTTTCTAGGCGCTGAAAGCGCGCAATCGGGTTCGACCGAAAACGCGGTATCACCTGAAGTGGCAAGCACACTGAAACGAGCGGCCGCAAAAATCACAGCGCTCAATCGCGATTCTACAGACAAGCTTTCGAGAAGGGTGCGATATTCGCGGAGGTAAAATACCTCGTCCCTGAGAAATCATTCGGACAGTGGCTGAAGACCTTCTCCGACTACAAAGTCCGCTCTGCGTGGAACTACACCTCGGTGCACGAACGCCTTCAGGACCATCGCGAGCAGCTGATCGCATCGGCGGTGTTGCCCACAGTGATGTTCGAGTTGGCCAAGGGCGAACCGGCGCAGATCGAAACCCTCGTTGCCCGCATCGCGGCTGGCGAGCGTCTAAAGGTAAAGGATATCAAAGAAGCGGTCGGGGGAAAACCGAAGTCCGACATTCCTCCTCTCGACGTCGGTGGACTTGCGGGGCTTCGCAAAGCGGCCGAAATCAAGCTGAGCACCGACATCGCCGAGTTCGAGAAGCGTGTGAAGCACATTTTGGTTCATGTCGGTGAGGCGCTGGATACGATCGAGCGCGGCAAGCGGGTCGTCAAGAATAAACTTGCTGCCAACATTGAAATCCAGAGTCGACATGCCCACGATCTCTTCAAAGTGATCGTTGCACCGATTCAGCCCCACAGTTGGAACGAGAATGGCAACTGGGAGATCGGCAAGCTGGACGATAGGACCTCGTGGGGCAAGGTTCAGCGGTTGCTACGTCAACTGGGCGGTGCCGATGATTGGCCACCGGCGAAGGAGCTGAATAGCTGGCTGGTTGATGAGGTGAATCCGGCACTTCGCTTTGTCATCTATAGGGAACCACTGACGGCCACGCCGCTGACCGCTAGCACTGCCGCTTCAGAGGTAGAGTCAGTGGAATCGACTGAGCATCCAGAGGCGACGATGGTGGTAGAGACTCCGTCGGGCGCGCCGGATACGGCCATCACAGAGAGAGCACAGCGACCCAAGATTACTTCAATACCCAAAAAGGGCGGAAGCCAAGCAACGGTAGCAGAAGCGGCCTGACCGGCATCAACGCATTTGGGAATTCAGGGCCCGCTTCGGCGGGCTTCTTCGTATCTGGATAGATGAGTGGCCCGCGTCACCTGTTAACCATGCCGGAGCTCTTTGTTCCGGATGCGTTCTTCTTGCTTGCCGGATACGAAACTCCGGGCTACCTCTCATGTGTCGGCAGAAACCAAATATCTGCAGTGACTTAGTGGCCCCCGCCGATGCGTCAACATCGAACGAGGGCCTGACCCGCAACCTTGCATTAGAAGGAATTGGGCTATGTTGACCCTTAACGCCATCTCCCTGAATGGGAAAGACCATTCGCACTGCTCTCCTGTTGAAACACGATCGCGGCAAGGCCTTCGGCTGTTTGGCGACCTGTCGCCATCACCTATCTCGCTTTCGCACCGCTGATTGTTCCGACACACTGCGATCACGCCCAATTCCTTGCTGACATCATGGTTGCTGCCGCCCGTATGGGCAGCCAATGCGGAAATTATTTCCGCCTGTGACCCCGCTTGTCTGCATGGATTTTGCCGTCATCGCTCCTCAACAGGAGACACCCAATGACCAAACAAATCCTCAAGACCACGACCGTGCCCAATTATGTCCATTCCGCCGATTGCAAAGAACTGCGGGCGCGGTTTGACAAGATCATTGACGAACTCATTGCCTCCAGTCTGTCGGCTGAAGCGCTGAAAGATGCACTCTCTGGCGGCATCGAGAAGGTTGGCACCATTCTTCGTTCAATCCCTGGCCACGAAGGACGGCTGCTCGAACGTGGCATTGCCATGATTGCCAGATGCAATCCTGATTTGATTGTTCTCACGCAGAATCTGCGTCTGCCGGTCACGCCGACAGCGCTGCAACTGGTCGGCATGAACAGCCCGGAGCACTATCGGTCATTGACGCTGGATGCCGATCACGGCGGTCGCAGAACTTACACGCCCGATCTGATCATCCTCAATAAGCAGACAAAAGTTGCTCATGTCGTTGATGTGAAACGAAGCCTCATTTCTTATGAAAACACCAGAATCGATGAGCTCAAGAACCGCATGCTGGCAGCTGCCCTTGTTGTGCCGGACCTGCTGTTCAAAGAGCACCGTCGCCTGGTGGCTGAGGAGGTGCGGGCTGTTATCCTCAGCGCCGAGGAGCGGAAATGCGATGTTGAAGGCGGTATCTGGCCCTTGTCGCACCTTGCGTATCTGATCGAAGTTACCGGCGCTGGCGAAGCGATTGGACTCCTCAAAGAAAGCTTCGAAGACCGCATCAACAAAAATTGGGAGATTGCTCGCCAGACCTTCACCCGACCACCCAATCTGAACAGCGATCAACCTGTCGTATCGATAGCGGGGGAAGAGGATGCAGAGCCTGATGACGAAGATGTTCAAAACGATGGCGAAGATGCTGTCGCCGAGGCCCACTCCGAACCGCGTCTGATCAAGCTTGGCTTTGCAAAAGTGCCATTGAGACATTAGCGCGCTCACGGTTCCATTAACCCATCAACAATTCCCATCCAATTGAACACGTTGACCGTGACCGGTCGGCGCACGGAGAACCATGCCATGAGTGCAGACATCGTTCCATTTCCGAAGCCATTCCTCCTTGCCCAAAACAGTCCGGGAGTCGTCAACAGCGGCGTGATAACACCATGAGGCACCGCGCCGAGCCGTTGTCTCCTGAGCAGACGGCCGCCACCATGGCCGTTGCCAGAACAGCAAGGCCACAGCCGTGGACTGCGGAAGACCATGCAGCCCACGTCGCCATCGTCGTCCGGATTGCCATCCGTTCAGCCAAGCGCAGAGGCGTCAGCCTTCAGAGCATGCTGTCCATTCCGCGCGGATGGCTCCTGAAGTTGTGTGACGAAGGAGACCCGACCTGTTTGGTTGTCCGTGATTGGCTGATGGGAAACCGGGCGCATCTGCCCGACGGTTTCGAAGAAGCCGTCAGCGCTGCCTCCATCAACGAGGAGGATGCATGATGGAGACTCTAACCGAACGCATCACCCGATATCTGTTGCTGCGCAATCGACGACTGGCGATCCTTGATCTCTACCAGCGGGCATCCGACGTAGGACTGCTCGCCATCAATTACCCGTTCGGCGAGAAGAAACGCGGTGTGGCCTGGCAGGTCTCTGCACAGGCAGCATCGGGGCTTGCCGGCGACAGGAACCGTGCCCGAGCCCTGGTCGCCCGGGCGCTGAAACGCGGGCCGGTGACCGCGCATGACGGATTTGTTGATAGTGACCACGGGGAATCCATTGAGCCTATCGTCACTGGCGAGGCTGGCGGTAAGCCTGTGTACCAGCTTCAGGCGAATGGCGGTGACGCTGACGTGAAGCCGGCAAAGCGCAAGAAAGAACGGTCAGCATCAGTCTATCGCAGGTTTGCTCAGCCACTGGATTCTATGACGATGTTTGCGCTGCTGCGGGAATTCCTGCCACCACCAAACCCAACTCAGGTTGCCACGGCCCTGCTGATTGCCCGCGCAGTTGGCGAGAGTGTTGCTGATTTCAAGACGCTTCGAGATGTATTGATGCGGCGGAATCCGGTGATCCTGTTCAAAATTCCGGTTCGGGGATTTGAGAGGCAGTTCGGTCTGATGCTGGAAGAGGCCCTGATTGCTCCCTTCTATGCATCTCTGGTCGATATCCTTGACGGTCGCCCGCTGTCGGCGCATTTCCGTGAAACCCGACCTGAAATGCGGAAACGAAATGTTCTGACCGGCTCGGGCCGAAAAGTCGTCGATGTGACCAAGGCAAACCTGAAGCGCTCCCTGAGCACGGCAATGCTTGGCGACCCAATGTCACTTCTTATTGTCGACGAAACAGCCGAAACGATCAGGACCGAATTCACCGCCGCCGCTGACATCGTGCTTCAGTGTGCGGGCATTGACGAGGCATTGATCGCCGACCTGCTTCATGTCTGTCTCGGTATTCAGGCAAGCGAATCTGTCTCCGTCATGGAAGGAATGATGTTCGATCCAGGCAGTGTGAGTGTCGATGATCTGGCGCTTGCTGTGCGGCCTGGACGCACAGCAAAGACAGTGCTGAGCCTGCTGGCGATCCTTGCGGATACGGCGGGCGAGGATAAGGCTGAATATGATGACAACAGGTCTCGCAGGGGGCGCTCATCACATCCTTTGTCAGCGTTACGGGACAAGCCAAAGGCTTCTTTGATCGATATGATCCTGCCGGAGGTCGAACCATCGACCGATGCAGCCACCGACAAAACGAATACCGTGATCTCTGGAAGGGCAGTTGAGGCCGCATCATCAACACATCATGTGCGATCACTGCGCGTCGAAAATCTGGCCGGCTATGGCGAAGCGCGACCGTGGGCACTCGACCTGAAGGACGACCTCGCTCTCTGGCGCGAAGGTGCCCTCGGTTGGGATGAAATGAGCAGCAAGATGCTGCTGTCGGGACCTCCCGGCACCGGCAAGACCACTTTCGCCAGGGCGCTCTGCAATACGCTCCATGTGCCCTTGATCGTGAGTTCGGTCGCGTCCTGGCTCGAACCCGGATTTCTCGGGGACGTCCTTCAACAAATGTCGGAAGTTTTCGAGACCGCGCGGGAAAATGCGCCGTGCATCGTCTTCATCGATGAGCTCGACGCGATCGGTAGCCGCAGTGGCGGACGAGGCGGAGATGACCGTCACGAACATTACTGGACAACTGTGATCACCCGGCTGCTTGAATTGTTGGATGGCGCGCTGAAAACCGAAGGCGTCATCGTTGTCGCTGCAACAAACCTGCCCGATCGGGTCGATCCGGCACTGCTTCGATCGGGCAGGCTCGAAAAACACGTCCTCATCCCACCGCCAGATGCCCAAGCCCTGGCTGGGATTCTCGCACATCATCTCGGCTCTGATCTCGTTGCGGTACTGGCGTCGGCCCCCCGACGTGCTGACTCGCATTCTGAAAGCTCCGCACAGGACATGCCGTCGTGTGCTTCCACTCATCGGAAGCCATCAAAGGCAGATGCAGCCTTGAAGAAAGGACAAGCCCATGTCTGAGTTTGTTTCAACGTCCTCACCCTCACCGGCGCTTCAATCTCTGGCTCTGATGGCCATCGGCAGGACCGGTGCTGATATTGAACGCCTTGTCCGCGAAGTGCGCCAAAAGGCCCGACGGGAAAAGCGTCAGCCGGCTTGGATCGACATCGAGCGGGCGCTTGGCGATGACCGAATGGCTATGTCGGACGATCTCCGCTGGCGTGTCTCTGTCCATGAGGCAGGTCATGCGACGGCCTGGACGCTGCTCGGGATTGGCGATGTCGAGTCCGTGACCCTTGGCATCGGGGAAGTTGGGCAAGTGACCGTCAATCGATATCGCCACTTGTCGCAGACCGAAGAATGGCTGACAAAAACCATGGCGGCCATTTTGGCTGGGCGCGTCGCGGAAATGCTTGTTGTCGGTGAACCAATGGTGGGCTCGGGTGGTGGCGAAGGCAGCGATCTGGCGAAGGCAACAGCAATCGCACTGGATGCCGAGACAAGTCTCGGCATCCAGTGCATCAACCGCTGCTTTATCGCCTGTCGACCCGCGGCTTCGATATGCTGACATTGGATCGTGACCTCGCTGAACGGGTGAATACAAGGCTCCTGACTGCGGAGACCATTGCGCGCGGTTTGCTTGAGGAGCAAGGGTCAAAGCTGATGAAGCTTGCCAGCCATCTCAATCAGGCTGGCGTGATGTCGGGAGATGAAGTGCGCCGCCTTTTAGGAATGGAAAGGTGATGGCGCATCAGGGTTCACTGAAAACGGTACTGAACCGGGATTTCTGGTGGTCAATTACTGGCGTGGCTGAAAATGTCCTGACCGACGTATAAATTGGCATTTTCGCAATGCTTTCCAAATTCTCTTTGGCGCTTTCGGCCCAGAGCTGACCTTGCCTACCACTTCAAAATGCTGCAATGCGGTTTGGCATTGCGGGTATTCATACAGAGCACATCATTCTGTCGGCGCAAACGTCGGTGTGCGGACGTTTCGGATAGTCGCTGCGCTCCCGTTATGTTCAGTCTATTTATTAACACCCAAATTAACGCTCCAGATGAATTCGAAATGAAAACCCTGACAGCTGATCCACTTGGATCGGTCCGAACGTCCAGAAATCTCGCAGCACTTCTGCATGCGGGTGGCCGTAGCTACGGGTTGGCTCAGAGCTGAATACGCTTGTCTTTGGTGCAGCAAGTGCCGCAAGGCCATCGTGCCAATTGGCCCTCGCGCCATGATGCGCAACCTGAAATACGCTAACGCGTCTTGCGCGGCGCGCATCAAGGTAACTCTCCAAACCGTCCCACTTTGCGGGACTATTCAGGTTCCCATCGCCTGTTAGCAGGATCGCACCTCTCGTTTCATGTTCCTTCCAACAGCCGCAAGCGCCGATAAGTCGGTGATAAACGCATTCGCAATTGCAGATTCTCTGCCCCGTCCAAGGGCCAACTGCACCGCCATAAAGCATTAGACTGACATTGTTCATCGCTGCCCCACGACCGAACGTTGTCTCATAGAACATCTTTAGGTCATCAAGAGAACTTTTCCGTTCGTTTTTGTTGCCGTTCAGAAGTGAACCTCGATACGACTCGACTTCTGACGCAAATCCGAATGTGTCATCTGGTTTTGTCGCGGGATCATTGTAGGGCAGAAATTCCCAAACCCCAAGGATGACAATTGCCTTACCAGAACGAAGCATCCGAATGCGATGGTCCAAGTCACCGTTTGCCCCTTCCAAATCGCCATATGAAACTGGTTCGCCGGGCTTAGACGGTTTTTCGGGGTCGTCTAAGTCTTCGGGCGGTTCGGGGGCTACGGTCGGCTCGGTCGAGAATGGCGGCCCATCATCGTTAGAGGGCATAACGAACAGGACCTGTTCAAAACCGTCACCCGCTTCTTGGATGAGATATTGCACTGGGTCGACATAGAACAACATCTCGGGGTCTTCTGCTCTTAACCCTTGTTCAAAGCCGATTAGCAGGCGATGCCACAAGGGTGCCCACGGTAGCATTACCGTCTTGGCACCGATCTTATTCAGAAGTTCAACCACACCGCTGATATGGTCATTGTGGAAATGAGACAGGGTGAGAAGATCGATTTTCTCACCTTGGCAATGGCTTTTCAGATCGTCGATCGCGTTGGTGACCAGCCGCTTTCCCGAACTGGACCCACAGTCATAGACCCAGCGATAAGGTCCGACTGGAGCCGGTCTGGGCGGTTTGCCAGTGTCTATCATTCGGCGCGGTCGTCGTGCGGGAGGCCAGAACTCTACCGAACCGGTAGCAAACAAGCCTTGGCCGACTGGAAAGAACCAATGAAGCGCGCAAACTTTGGTCATACGTCGACTGCTTCTACAGCAGGCTCCGGTGCCTCGTTTAGGACGGTGTTGAGGAGTTTGCTGCGGGTAGTAGCTGTGAGGTCGGCCTCCAGCCGATCGCAGAGGACCATCAGGGCATCGACCTTGGCCGCGATGCGGTGTTGTTCGGCGAGGGGCTGGAGAGGGGTATACTGACTAGTCGCCTGATTCATAGTTCAACTTCCCTTCAAGTGCGTTGGTACTAGTTGATTACATCGATAAGATACATTGATATCAAAGGCAAAGCGGACGGCATTCAGAAAGAGCCATGACATAGTTATTATGGCTTCAAGAAACCCGGTTCATCTTGGTGCGCAAACCTTCAGACCAGTCTTTCAACGACTTAATGTCGGCCATGACTTCGGACGGCTCCGGTGGCTCGGGATCATGGCCACGGGAAGGATCATGTGCATCGACGAAGTCGCAGCACTTTTTAAATCCATTTTGGAAATTTTGTACATCGGCCTCTTCCAAGGCCGTGACACGCTTTAAATTTTTGGTGTCTATGTAATCACGGTGACGCATCACGACATTGGCAAATACGATGTCCTCTAACGCCCGTTCCCAAGTCGCCCGCAGTCGACTGTAGAGCGAAGATACTGCCGTATTGTAACTTTCGTCGTCATTCGCTTCAAACAAGCGCCTTGCGTCGCGGGCTTCTTTTTCAAGTTTATCAATCCGGTCTCGAATACTAGATGCCGTCCACGGCAAATCCCTGTTGACGATGCCGACGACATCCTGTCCGCGCGAGAGATGCGCCAGCGCAGTCGGCGTATTTCGCTCCGAAGCCAGCTGCGCCAGATCGTTTACGAAGATCATGTCATGCGTGAACACGATAACCTGCCGCACGCCGGCTTCCGTTGCCAGGCGCTTGGCGACATTTGAGCGCCAGCGATGATCGAGGGATGAAACCGGATCATCGAACACAAGCGCCGATGCATGCGATGCATTGGCTAGTTCGGTAAGGTATGAGGCCAACGCCACACACGTCTGCTCGCCCTCGCTGAGCACATCATGGACCTTGGCCTTGGGGTTGGCGTAGAGCTTCACCTCGTATTGCGGTGATCCGAATTTGCCCCCCGAGCGCACGACCTCGACCCGCACGCGATTACCAGCCAGCGCGACGATCTCTTGTTGAAACCGGTCGCGCATACGCGGCGTGATCAAATTGTCGGCAATTTCGTTCCCGAGCCGCGTGATCGCCGTGGTGGCGGTGTCGCGCAAGCAGTCTTCAATGCGCTTTAGCTCTGCGAGCCTCGCGATCTCTGTTTTTGCGATATTCAGCAGCTCATGACTTTGTTTCCGATCCTGCAAATCGGCCTGTTCGTTGAGCACGGCTTCTCGTGCTTCGCCGCCGGATGCGTCATCGAGAGAAGCCGCATAGGCACGGGTCTGCGCGGCTTCGGTGTTTACGGCCTCCGCGACGGATTCAGGCAAAGCCAACGGATTCGGTACATCTTCGCCGGAGAGCTGCGCAAGCGTCTGGACCTGCACACGACGCCCGAGCGCGATGAATCTGAGCACTTGCCTTGCGAGTGTGAAGTTAGCAGCTTTCAAACTCCGATAGGCCGCAGAGGCCTTGTCGACGTGGATAGCTACAGCACGGAATTCTAGTTCTACTTCCTTGAAGACGCGCTCGGCCTCAGCCGCCTTGGTTTCTGTGTCTTTTTTGATGAAGTCTTCAAAGCCAAGCATCCGCGCGGCGGTGGGCTCGTCGATCTCCTGATGGCACAGAACGCATATATCCCCTTGCGGTGGTGGAAACGCCGCCCCAGCATCCTTCGCCACTCGCGAATATGATCTGGCGGATTCCCAGAGGGTCCGCCAGACGGTTTCCCCAACGCCCTCAATCGCCAATCCGGAAAACGCCTCATGCGCTGCCGTGTTGGCGGCCGTCCGCATGTCGTCAGCACTCTTCTTTGTAGCATGAAGCGCCTGAATGGCCTCGTCATTCAGCGCCTGCTCGATGCGCTTCAAATAGGATTCTAGTCGATCGAGCTGGGCCGCGTAGTCGCGCTGCGCGTTTGCCGCCACAACGGGGTCTTGAGCGAGATCGGCTTGAAGCTTAGTCAGGCGCGCTTCGTCCACATCCGAAAAGGGTGTTTTGGGCTTTATGGCCGCGATATCGGTATCATGACGAAGCGAAGAAAGGGCTTTGCCGAGCGCAGAGCGGCTCGACCAGATTGGATTGACGAAAACGGAGTTACCCTTTCGCTCCAATGTTTCCTTCTCGGTTGTCAGGCGCGCCTTGATTTCCTGACAGACACCGGCGAGGTCATCCGGAATATCGAGGCCGAAGGGGCGAAACCAAACCTCGTTTTTCTTCTGAACGTGTACCGAAGCTGCATCACGGTCAAAGACCGTGATGGCGGAAAGCGTCTCAGCGGGCTCCCCATCATCTTCCCACACGACCGTTTCCGCTGCGCCGCCGGTACGGGTGATTTTCAGATCAGCCTTTGCTGTTTGCGGTAGGGAAGAGCTATAAACATCGGGCATGATCTCACCGGCATGCCGTGAGCGGCACGCCTTTTTGAGAATTCGCGTGTAGCCGGATTTTCCTGTGCCGTTCTGCCCGTAAACAACGGTCAGGCCGGTCTCCTCAAAGTTTAGCGTCTGGCCGGTTGCGAGCTGGTTTACACCGGAGACATTTGCAATGCCGGACAGGGAAATCGACTCGCCAGTGCCAGGATCAACCGGCAAATGGTCCTGCGAAAGTGGTTTGGCCACCAGCGTCACCGTTAGATCGCCATGCTCTTTTCTGCAGAGCGCCAATAACTCCTTCAACGCCTCTTCATCTGGATAACCATTCAAGACAATGCGGCGCAGCGCATCGCGTTGCCACAGTGGACGGCCCTCAGACCAAGCCAAGATACGTCTAGGAACAGTATCTTCTCTCTTATCTATAATCGTGTTGTCCGACATCACCGTATTAATCTCTCTAACAAAATATGGCTCTCAAAGTCAGAAGACTACAAGTGCCTGACTAACAACGGAAGCTCATTCCTTTGTTTGCAGTTGGAATCGTTAAAGGCGCACGAAGCCTTTGTGTGGGGATACATGCGCGACGCCAATGTCAGCTTTCGCTGGCGGCGGATCGATAGCTTGCAAGTGCGGCGATCGGCAGCTCCCTGCCCGTTTGAGGCAGTGGATGAGCCCTGTCGCATTGGCACTCCCGGCCCTTTGCTGACCTTCGTGTGAATAGCCCCGAGTTTCGTGGACACCCTCGGGTTACATTTCCTGCTGCCGTTCGAACTCGACGGGTGACAGCATCCCGTTCCTGACGTGCTTCCGTTTTGGGTTGTAGAACATTTCGATGTAGTCGAACACGTCCTGCCTTGCCTCTTGGCGTGTTCGATAGGTTCTGCGCCGTATCCGCTCACGCTTGAGCAGATTGAAGAAGCTTTCTGCCACAGCGTTGTCGTGGCAGTTCCCTCGTCGGCTCATCGAATGCTCAAGATTGTGATGCTTGAGGAATGCTGCCCAGTCCATGCTGGTGAACTGGGAGCCCTGATCGGAATGGATCAGGACCTTGCTCTTGGGCTTTCGACGCCACACAGCCATGAGCAAAGCCTGCAACACGACGTCGGTTGTCTGGCGGCTCTGCATTGACCAGCCGATAACTCTACGTGAGAACAGATCGATGACCACGGCCAGATAGGCAAAGCCTTCCTGGGTCCTGATGTAGGTGATGTCGGTCACCCACGCCCTGTCCGGGGCCTCCACATCGAACTGGCGTGCCAAGGTATTGTCGACCACGATCGAAGGCCTGCCGCCATGGGAGCCGGGCCGCCGCTTGTAGCCGATCTGCGCCTTGATCCCTGCAAGCCTCGCAAGACGAGCAATGCGGTTGGCACAACTTGTCTCTCCCTGATCGAGAAGGTCGTCATGAAGCTTGCGGTAGCCATAGACCCTGCCACTTTCCGTCCAGGCATTGCTGATGAGCTCCGTCTGACGCGCATCTTCCAACGCCCGCTTGCTGAGTGGATTCTTCAGCCAGGCGTAGAAACCGCTGGGTCGGATACGAAGGCAACGGCACATCGCCCGAACCGTGAACTGCTGGCGATGCTCGGCTATGAACGCGTATCTCACTTTGCATCCTTGGCGAAATACGCGGTGGCTTTTTTTAAGATGTCGCGCTCCTCGGTGACGCGCGCCAGTTCCTTCTTCAGTCGCCGTATCTCAGCTGTTTCATCCGCATCGCCCGATCCCGAAGGCTTTGAGAACTTCTTCTTCCAAGCATAGAGCGAGTGCGGACTCACGCCGAGCCGCTTGGAAACCTCCGCAACGGGATAACCCCGCTCGGTAATCTGCGCGACCGCATCGCGCTTGAACTCATCACTAAAATTACCAGACCCCATCATGGCCTCCTTGCCTCAAATTTAGGGAAGAAGGTGTCCAGAAATCTAGGGGCTATTCAGGCCTTAATGCCGAACAGTTTCTCGGCATTGCGGAAGGCGATCTTCTCCTTGTCCTCACGAGGCAGATCCACGGCCCGAAACCAGTCGGCTCCTTGCTTCATGTCTGCAAAGGGATAATCGGTTCCGAACATCACGCGATCTACACTTATGTATCTGAGCAAGAGATGAAGCAGTTCGTCCTGAAAGAACGCACTGGTCGTGTACCAGAAATTGTCACTGAAATATTGCCCGAGGGGTTTGTCCAGAGAACCTTCCGTGGACTCGCTCATGTCTCCGACGATACGCTCGTAATAGAACGGGAGCCCCTCTCCCATGTGGCCGATAATCATCTGCAGTTTCGGGTGCCTGTCGAAAACCCCGGTGAGGATCAGGCGCAAGCATTGCGTCAGGACTTCCTGGTGCCACCCATATCCCGAACCGCTGAAAATGTAGTTCTGGAACTCCTGATCATAACCCTCCCGCGTCGTGCGGTAGTAGATATCGAAGACTTTTTCGGGCGGGAAACCTGGATGCAGATATATCGGCACACCAAGTGCCTCGGCACGCGCCAAGAGGGGGGCAAAATCGGGATGATCGAGGAATTTATCGCCAATGAATCCATTGGTCATGGCGCCAACAAAGCCATCTTCCCGAACGGCGCGTTCCAGTTCGTCGGCTGATGCCTCCGGGTCCTGCACCGGCAAGGTCGCATAGGCCTGAAACCGCTGCGGATAGACGGCCATTGGGCCATCGGCAATCATTTTGTTGAGGCGATAGGCAAGATCGATGCCTTCGTTGATGGGCATGTTCTGTACGCCCGGTGTATGCGCGGAAAGGATCTGGACATTCAGCCCCGCCTCATCCATTGCGCCAACGCGGCCAGGGCCCAGCTCGGCAAGCCCGGTTTCCTTGAGGTACTCAACGTGCTCTTTGTTGATCGCGTTCAGGGTGATGAGCTCGTCTGTGGTATAGGTCTCTTCCGTAGCGATGAATTTCAAGTCCTGGTCGCGCAGAGCGATGACCGATGGTTCTGACGCCATTGCACGTGTTACAATAGCCGGAGCTGCCAATCCGGCACCGACACCGAGTGCAGCCGCGCTCCCGAGAAAACTGCGGCGTCCCATCGTCGGGCCGTTCAATGATTTTTCGATCTGTTTCATGTCAATTTCTACTCCAATAGTTTGTTGTGCAGTTCAAGCGCAGCGTTCGCCTGGCAGGCCGCACCGTTTGAGCCTCAGAGGTCCCTGCCGGGGACATTGCTGGCTGCTGTTGACGCTGACCTTGTCTGCGGCCTCCAATTTTGAGGCCGAAGATTGCAGGAACGTTGTGCGTGGTTTGTGATCGATATCGGGGGATGAAGGCTCAGCCGGCTACAGGGGAGCGCCCTAATCCGCCAGCCGAGGCAACGAGATCTCGAACAGGGCGCCTCCACCGGAAGCCTCGCCCACCGTGACACGCCCGTTATGCCGCGCGACGATGTTGCGGACCAGTGCAAGCCCCAGCCCGGCGCCGTGGTCGAGCGGGGCGACCCTTCCGAAGGGTTCGAATATCACCTCGCGGTACGCCTCGGGGATTCCCTGACCGGTATCGGCGACCCTAAACGTCGCATCCGCGCCGACTGTGACGCTGATCGTCGAGCTTGCGCCCCCGTGATGGACCGCATTCTGGATGAGGTTCATCAAAGCCCGGGACAGCGAGGGTGGATCGCAAAGAACCGGAACGCTCGCGGTCTCCGCGTCAAAGGTGAACGTATCGCCGGCTGCGAGCACGATGGGCGCCATGTCCGCAGCAACGTCTTTCGCCAGTTCGACGAGATTGACGCGTTGAAACTGCGGAACTTCCGCCTCCAGGCGCTCGAGATCGAGCAGCTGATTGGCGAGATTGGCGAGCCGCGTGACATCGAACATGAGTCTGCTGCGGTGCTTGACGTCGTCCATCAGCTCCAGCCGTGTTTGCAGGATGGCGATCGGTGTACGCAATTCGTGAGCGGCGCTGGCAATAAACCGGTGGCGCCGCTCTATTCCGTCGTCGAGACGCTGCAGGGCTGCATTCACAGCGCGAACGAGGGGGTGGAGTTCGTCGGGCACCATTGCCATCGATAGTCTTATTCCACGCCGCTCAAAGTCGATCATGTCGGCATTGCGCGCGACCTGATCGATGCCACGTAAATCCCGGCGCACGATCCGCGGGATGATGAGAAATGAGATAACGCTCAGCAGAAGGAGAAGACCGATGAATATCGGATTGCCGAAGGCAGAGATGATGCCGATTTCAGGGCCATTGCCAGCGGCTATCCAAATTGGCCCCCGGACCCCATCTCGGCGCCTCAGGATTGCGACCATGTCTTCATTTGGACCCAGGCCCGAAACATTGGCCGAGCGCACGCTCTTAAGCGCTCCCATCATGGTCAGCAGCCGGTCAGGGAGTTCGCCAAACTGCACCGACTGGCCAAATGAATCGTATGCATGGAACCAGAAATCGGGATAGTCGGTCGCAACCGTTGCGAGGTCGTCACCCATGACGAGCTGCCAATTGCCGCTCTCGCCGATCACGATGGCGTTAGCAATATCATCGATGATATCGGTTTCGTAGCGGAGTTCCTCGCTGAGGAGCCGATAGATTGGAACTGCGGCAATGGCAGTGAAGGCAATCAGCACAAGGACCTGCATAGCCACGATCCGCCAGGTAAGGCGAGCGCGCAGGGAGTTCGATCGCCAAAGCTTCACGGCGCAGCTCTCAGGAGATAGCCGAGGCCGCGTATCGCATGAATCTCGACGCCCGCCGGGGCCAGCTTGTGCCGTAGCCTCGATATGTGGGAATCAAGTGTGTTGGAGGCGATCTCGTCGACATAGCCATATACGGCCTCCTCAAGAGCCGAACGGGCAACAGTCCGACCTGCTCGCCTTACCAGAATCTCGAGTGCCAGCAGTTCCCGCCGCGTAAGATCGAGCGGCACACTGTCAATATAAGCCTGCCGGTCCGCCAGGTTAAAAGACAGCTTTGCAACCTTGGCTGAGCTGGCTTCCAACCTTGTTGGCCGCCGCATGACGGCGCGAAGCCTTGCCAGCAGTTCGTCCACGGAAAATGGTTTTGCGAGATAGTCATCCGCCCCGGTATCGAGGCCAGCGATTCTGTGGTCTGGTGTCCCCAGAGCGGAAAGGACTATCACCGGTATACCGGCGCGCGCCTCACGCAGGAAAGGTATGAGAGCGAGTCCATCGCCGTCAGGCAGTTTGCGGTCCAGCAAGACTGCGTCATGAATGTCGTTCCGACAAGCTTCCTTCGCAAGTTCGAGCGTCCGCACGTGGTCGACCAATATGTCCTGTCTGCCGAGCGCGACAGTCATCAACTCTACCATCTCCCGTTCGTCCTCGACCAACAAAACGCGCACACAGACCTCCCATCAACCTCATGACATCTTTAGCAGGGAACATTGCCGCAAGGTTGCAGAAAAGTTGACCGCACCCGGTGGGCGGCCGCGCCGAGCGACTACATTGCGACAGTCAGCCAGTAAAATGCTCAGTTTTGGGGAATGTAAAAGTTGAAGGGCTTCCGCTAGACATCATCGACGTCCAAATCCTGTCATCCATCAGACTGGAGATTCGGTTGGACATTCATCTCGTTAGTCAGACTTGCCAAATAGTTGGTACTGCAAGCAAGGTGTAATCACACTCAACTGATTTCGACGGCGGGGTCGACGCGCCAGACGATGATCGCAGTGAGATGAAAGGTACAGACAGTGCTGGTGACAGCTCAGTCCAACGAACTATATCAAGGCTTCTGTATCCAATGGCGATCAACCCAGGCTTCATGGGTGGTCGGAAATTACAAGATGTCCGTCGCAACTGACTAAAGATTGAATTGCAACCGAAGTCTCCTAATCCAACATCTGACCAGTCCGGCTAGCGGCAGTCTGAGCAGGCTTCCATGACCATGGAGGTGGACGTTCGTAGAACTGCGCCCGTACACCCAAAGCTCTTAGGCCATCTACATCACTTGGTGCCGCCGTTTGACGATCTTTGCGACCTCTGCATTGTGGTAGGTTCCCCATTCGCATAAAGGCGCGAGCAGGCTCGCCAAGCTTCTACCAAACTCCGTAAGGTCGTACTCGACGTGCGGCGGCACCTTTTGATGATCGATACGGCGAATGACGCCATCGTCAGTAAGTTCCTTCAGATGCTGGATCAACATTTTCTCGCTCACATTTGTGACGAGCCGGCGGAGTTGACCGGTACGTTTGGAGCCGCTGGCAAGATGATAGACGATTAGCGGTTTCCACTTGCCGCCAAGGATGGCCAGAACCGCTTCCAAGCCACATCGGAAATCTTTCTCTGTCATAGTGATCTCCCAAATTCGACACTTACAAAATAGTCAGTACTGGAACCAAAGTCAGCCTCCACTTAACTGGGTTGGACGACGATGTCGACGCGAGAGGCGTTCGGTGATGGTCGTCTGACTACGCATGCCACTCCTTTTGCTACGCAACTGCGCTGCACAAACCCGTCAATTGAAGGGAAAAACAATGACCAGGATCCTCGTCACGGGCGCCAGCGGCAACATCGGCCGCATGACGCTCAAACATCTCTTGAAGCGTATACCGGCTAGCGACATCGTAGGGCTCGCGCGCGATCCAGACAAAGCTGCAGATCTCACTGCTGAAGGGATCGAGATTCGTAAGGGGGACTACTTCGATAATGAGGGTCTGGTCCGTGCTTTTGAAGGAATCGACAAGGTAATGCTCGTGTCAACTCACGCTTTTACCGATCGCAATACCCAGCACGAGAACGTAATCAATGCGGCGAAGCAGGCCGGCGTCAAGCACGTCGTTTACATGCCGGTCATCCACAATTCCGATTCCGGCATTAAACTGCCTCAAGTCACCGATGAGGACATCTTCGTCGAGGACAAACTCAAGGCTTCCGGCCTGACCTACACGCTGATGCGCCATCCGCCATTTCTTGAGAACATTCAGGGTTATGTCGGTGGCAATCCCCTGGAGAAGGGTGTCTTCACGCCGAGCGGTACAGGCAAGGCGGGCTATGCCTGCCGGGCGGAGCTGGCGGAAGCCCATGCCGTCGTGCTGGCCGAGGCTGGCCATGAGAACAAGTCCTATTCTCTGTACGGCGACCCGGCCGTATCGTTTTCGGATATCGCTCAGATCCTGTCGGACATTAGCGGCAAGCCTGTGCCATTCAAGGAGGTCTCCGATCAGGCGTACATCGCCAATCTCGTCTCAACAGGCATGCCCGAACCGGCTGCGGGTTTTGTGTTAACGTGGGTTCATTGCGTCAACGCTGGCGAGTGGGAGGGCGAGACCGGAGACCTTGAGAAACTCCTTGGTCGCAAACCAACTACGCCGGCCGAGTTCCTGCGAGCAAGCTATGCTTCACTCGCACATGAGACTCACAGCTAATCCGCTGCAGTCCATTGCGCCATACAACGAAAATTCCTGATCACACACAATGAGTAGGTTTAGCAATGACAACAGACATCATCGACCAAGTGGCACTAGCACTTTTCGCCAGCGATGGAATGAAGATTGCGAGCCCCGGCACCACGCTTCAGCAATCTTGGGACAGGACGCCTGAAAAACATGTCATCTACCGGGAAAGGGCCCTCGTCTTCCTGAGCGCTATGGGTCGACAAATGTTGGATCTGGCTGGTACCGAAATCGCAAAGCTTGATGAGCGAGACCGGAAATGAACTTCTGTTCTACCAATCAGCTTCTATCGTGTTTGCAGCACATTGCGAAGTGCCAGCCGCCCGACGAAACGCCCTCCGTGCGCAGCGGAATGGCAAAAAGGTCGTCGGGACGTTTCTCCAGCCTCCGACGGTCGCCTTTGCTGATTGCGCGATGACTGACAACAAAATTTGGCGGCTACCTCTCATGCCCTGGACGCAAGAAACCTCAGCCGCCAGATCAATCTCGTCGAAAGACGTGATGGTTGTATGGACAGAAGTGTCGGCTGCAAGATTGGCCAGCTAAGGGCATTGTTGAGCCAATAATGACACCCCTGATCCTACCACCACATTCATCGAGAGCATCGCTCGCTCCACTGTTCCGGACGAGATGTCTCTCTTTCTGCACCTAAACTCATATAAGGAAAAGAGATGAAAGTCCGCAGATTTGAACCAGCCGATGCCATATTTGGTCGCTCGCCCGGCCAGGATGCCGACATCTTTGCCGCGAACTTGGCGGATCAACGCCATGGTGGGCGAATAACAGTTGGTTACGGACGATATGGCTCCGACCAGGTATTGAAGACTGACATTCTCGTCGATGACGTAATGGTGGTCTTGGAAGGAAAGTTATCGGTCGAAGCGGATGGCGAAACTCTTACCGCGGGGCCTGGTGAGATCATCTATATGCCAAAGGGGAGCGCCGTGATCATTCGCTCGCACGCTGAGGGCGCACTGACAGCATATGTAACATATCCTCACTGGTCCGAAGCGGAGTAGCCGACCGCACTGGCAACTCAACTGGCAAACCCCAAACGAGTTTGCATCAGCCTTCACACCACGACGGGCTCTGGCGCTTCGCAAAATGGAAAGCTCCGCCCCACCGCCCGTCTTATCAACCGCCGATCAAGGCGAAAAGAACTCTAAATTGCATAAAACCGGGACAAGGTCGGACTGAATACTCCGACTCCGGCTAACCGCCGGAGGAGAACCTGCTGGGTGGTACTCACGGCAACCATGACCGCCTGGTGCTGCAATTGTCAGGCCCGGAACGGTTCATTTCGGAAGAAGGCCGACTTGTTGGAAACTTTCCACGATCTCGTCATATTTGCGCAAACCGCCGTTGCCCCTGGCCATTAACTGCGCGCCGGCAATCGCGGAATATATCGCTTCTGCGCGCAAATTGGCCGCTTCCACTCCGAGAAGCGCGGCGGCAGAGAGGTGCCCGGCGAGCCATTTCACATTGCGATCGACGAAAACGCGAACCTCGACACGCACTTCTTCTGGAAGATCATCCGATTCTGCGGTCATGAAGCTCGCTAGGCAAATCTGATTATCCTGATCCAGAGCCTTGCGAAAAATGTCCGGGTACGCCCGCAAGCAAGCCTTCGGGTCGCCGTGCATCTTGGAAAGCGCCGCGAGTGCCGCTTCCGTATCTTCATTATAGCGTCGCGCCACCGCAGCGCCGAGTGCCGCCTTATTCGGAAAGTGGTGGTAGAGACTTGCCGCTCTGATCCCCACTCTTGCCGCTAGGTCGCGGAAATTCAGGCCGTCATATCCATGCGCCTGCACCTGGGATCGCGCAGTCGCTAATATGGCCTCTTTGGTGTCCGCCGACATGATGGCCTTTTAAAACGCTTCGGGGAGATCGATATTGACACTGTGGCTGGTCATGTCAAGATATCTACCAAGTGATAGGTAGAGAGATTTTCCGATGATGACGATTTGTGACTTTAACCGCGGACCATATCCTGCGCGCATTCGCATCGCGGTGGTTGAGCTGGGAATTCAGGAGAAGGTGCGCTTCGTCGAAGTTGATCTTAGAACCGGGGCACACAAAAAGCCGGAGTTCCTTGAAAAGAACTACTCCGGCACTCTGCCGGTGCTTGAAATCGAGGATGGCACCTTCCTCGCCGAATGCACTGCCATCACCGAATACCTCGACCATCTCGATCCATCTCCTCAGTTGACCGGCGCGACAGCGCGCGAGAGGGGTATGATTCACATGATGAACAAGCGTGCCGAGATCGAATTCCTGGACCCGATCAGCGTCTATTTCCATCACGCAACACCCGGACTTGGCCCCGATGTCGAAGTTTACCAGAACGCGGAATGGGGCGAGCACATGCGAGACAAGGCGCTCCGGGGCGCCCGATATTTCGACAAGGTTCTTTCGACACGTCCTTACGTCGCCGGACAGAGTTTCTCTATGGCGGATATTACCGTCGTCGCTGCATTTGTCTTTGCAGCAATCGTCAAACTCGAAATTCCCACACACCTTTGCCATCTGCATGAATGGCATGAGCGGATGCTGGCTCGACCCAGTGTCCAGGCATGGCGCGATATGGGATAATGCCTGCCTCGCCTTTTTTTAGCTTAGCAAGCGCTTCCCTGCTACAATAGTCGCACGGCGCGGCCAAAACGGTTTGTGACTCCAGACAAACCGGAGCGGATATTGTCTCAGCCAAACCGGCGGCGTGGTATTCGCTGCCAGCGTCTACTTGAGCTGTTGAGCAGCGATTTTTATGCACGCCGTTGGTGCTGGCTCTGGGACAACGATGAGATCTCTAGGTTCCGGAACGTTCGTTATGCGATCTCCGGCCGTGACATCGTCGATTGTTCTCCAACGTCTGAAATGGGGCCGAGAGCGGACTGGCTGCTAATCGTCGTCAGTTGACCAAAGCGGACATTGAGTCGTGCGATCCAGACTGCAGGTTCCTGAAATCTATGGGCCATCCCGCGACGCTAGGCGACCGCGCTGCCCGATTCGGGAATTTTGGTCTGGCAATGCCCTGTCGGTTCGTTGTTGTCTGACATAAGCAGCGCGTCAGGCTTCGAATTCTGCGTTCGTGTCTATCACCCGTGGCGGAGTGAACGCCGTGACGGTTGGAGCCTTCGTTGCCAGCCGCTCAATATCTATCAGACAGGTCTGCGCACTTGGCCCCTGCGCGAGTATCGATGTCGGTAGATCGGCTGTGAGCGTATTGGGATTGCCGTGCTTGCAACAATCAGGATCCGTGTCCCAGTCCGGATCGTACCATGCGCCGGTCGCGATCATGACAACGCCTGGCCGCACGCTCTGGTCAAGGATCGCGGCGCTGATGCAGGATCCACGCCCGTTGTACAAGCGCACCATGTCGCCATCGCCGATGCTCCGCGCCAAAGCGTCCTGCGGATTCATCCTGCACGGTTCGCGATCACGGAGTTTGCCCGCGCGGCTGTGCGCGCCGTGATCAAGTTGGCTGTGAAGACGCCGTTCCGGTTGGTGCGAGATCAGGTGCAGCGGATAGGTTTTCGAGAGTGGCGCGCCAAGCCACTCATCCGGTTCGATCCAGGCCGGATGTCCGGGCAGGCCGAAACTCTCGATGGTTTCGCTGAAAATCTCGATCCGCCCGGATGGTGTTAGTAGTGGATTGGCGACCGGATCATCGCCGAAGGCTTGCAGCATTGTGGTAGGTTCATCTTCCGGCACCAGCTGACAGAAGCCCGTTTCGAGAAAGGTCTCGTAGTCTGGGAGCACATGGCCCCCGGCAACGCCGCGCTTGCGGGTTTCTTCGTAAAGTTCCCGGAGCCATTCCACTTCGTCGCGTCCTTCGGTGAAGGTATCTGTGAAACCGGTGTGGTTCGAGTTGCTCGGATGCAGGCGTCCGGCCAGATCCGCGAATATCGCATGATCATTCCGGGCCTGTCCAAATGGTTTGGCAGCCCGTTGCGAAGCAATGAGAAAGTTGTCGCGAGGCGAGGCGGCAAGATCGTTTCTCTCCAGGCCCACGGTCGCCGGCAGCACAATGTCGGCACGGCGGGCGAGTGGTGTCCAGAAAGGTTCGTGCACCACGACGGTTTCGATTTGTTCCCACGCCTTGCGCAGCCGGTTGAGGTCTTGATGGTGGTGAAACGGATTGCCGCCAGCCCAGTAGACCAGCTTGATATCCGGATAGTGCAGTTTCTGGCCGTTGTATTCAAACGGCGCACCGGGATTGAGCAACATGTCGGCAATGCGCGCGACAGGAATGAAACTGTCGACAGGATTGCGCCCCGTCGGCAACGCCGCGACAGGCAGATGTGCACGATGGCTTCCGACAGAATTGACTGCACCGAAGCCAAGACCGAAACCCGTGCCCTTCTTGCCGATTCCGCCGAGGATTGCCGCAAGCACGACCAGCATCCAGTAGGCCTGTTCGCCATTCTGCTGCCGGGTGAGTGACCAGCTGGCGTTGATCATGGTCGGCTGCGACGCCATCCTGCGTGCAAGTGTGATAATCGTATCGGCAGGAATACCGGTAATTTCTTCGGCCCAGCCAGCGGTCTTCGACATACTGCCGGATGTGCCCATCAGATACGGCAGAAACCGCTCGAAGCCAGTACAATGGCTCGCCAGGAATGCTTTGTCATGACGGCCTTCACTGACGATCGTGTGCGCAAGTGCAAGCATCAGGGCGACGTCGGTATTGGGGCGAATGGGAAGCCAGTCGGCCCCCAGCTCGGCTATGGCATCGCCTGCCGCGGGACTGATATTGACGAACTCGACACCGGCCTGGCGCGCCGCCAGCATGTCGGCGCGCTGGCTGTGGCTGCCTGTGCCGCCGGGGTTCATTTGAGCGTTGCGCAGTGCCACGCCGCCAAAGGCCACCACCAGTTTTGCGCCTTCGGTGACTGCTTTCCACGACGTGTGCTCCTGCAGCAATTTCGACATTGATCCGGCAATGTGCGGCAGGATCACCTCTGCTGCCGCGTAGCTGTAGGAATCTTTCGACACCGTGCAGCCGCCAAACAGGTTCATGAAGCGGCGCAACTGGCTTTGCGCATGGTGGAAGCGTCCGGCGCTCGCCCAGCCATAGGATCCGGCGTAGATCGCCTCGTGGCCATGGTCGGTGCGAACCCTGTCGAGTTCGCCGGCGACAAGGTTCAACGCTTCGTCCCAGGAAACCTCGATGAAATCATCTCTGCCTCGCAAGGCGCGATCCCCATCCCGCCATCCCTTGCGCACCATCGGTGCACTGACCCGGCATGGCCCCCCTAGCGTATCCAGCATACTATCCCCGATTGGCGACGGATCGGCATCGGCCTCGAAGCCGGTCAGCCGGGAAGGCAGGCCGTTCTCATAGGTGACGCGATAGCTTCCCCAGTGGCTGGCGGTCAGGGTGTCCGGCCTCTCGCCTGATGTTGGAGTATGTCTTTTCACGATGTTTCCTCCACGCTGACCTGCGGGCCGGGTGGCAAAAGACCCTATGGGGCTCAGGCCGCTTCCGGGCCCTCGGTCGCAATCAGCAGGCAGCGTGCATCCGGCCCTGGATCCAGTTCTTGCAGGGCTGCAAGCGGGGCCGCACCGCTTTGCGTCGTCTGAATACCATTGCTCGCATACATCCGCGATGCAGTCTCCGCGTTGTCATCAGTCACTGTCACGAACAGGTCGGCGTCCTGGCGCAACGCCTCGAAGGCGATCAACGAGGCGTCCTTGCAATCAAGCCGCCCCATATTTGATGTCGGACCCTCGGCGCGTGTCAGTTGTCCGGCCTGAACACTTTTGAGCAGGCAGGGCGCAGCCTCCGGCTCCACGACGATGATCTGCGGTTGGGTGGGCCAATGCAAGCGAATATGCGCGGCCAGCGTGCTGGCCAATCCGCCGACGCCGGCCTGCACGAAGACGTGCGTCGGCCAGGTCCCGGCTGTCTCGAGCTCGCGCCGGCATTCCTCGGCAAGCACGGTATAGCCTTCCATAATCAGGGCGGGGCGTTCGGTGTAACCACCCCACGATCCATCCGCCAGAAGCAGCCAATTGTTTTGCTCGGCCGCATCAATCGCATATTGGACACTATCCTCATAGGATCCATCAACCCGGACGACCTCGGATCCGGTCTTGCGAATTCGCTCGGCAAAGCCTTCGGGAACAGCACTGCACAGGACAATGACTCCGCGGGCTCCGAAAATGCGCGCTCCGGCGGCGACCGACAGGCCATGATTGCCCGCACTGGCGGTGATGAAGGTCATGCTTGCCGCCGCGGTACGGGCTTGCTCGCTGTTCAGGTCGGTAGCACCCGAGGCATCCTCGATCATCTGGGCCACCGCAAAAACGCCGCCCAGCGCTTTGAAGCTGCCTAGCCTCATCCGCCGGGTTTCATCCTTGACCATGAGCGCGCCAACGCCGAGGTCCCCGGCAAAGGCCGGCATCACATGCAGCGGCGTTTGCTCATAAACGGGACACAGCTGCAGCATCGCCATGGGGCGATCCGGCTCCGTGCGGAAAAGGCGTTTTACGCCCGGCTGGTTCAATCGTGGGTTGGTAAATCTCATGGCGGTACGATATGCCAGTCATTCGATCCCAGGATATCAAATTGTCTGAATTAATGAGAAAATCCGGCACTAATTGCTCAAATGTTGATCATACAGGATCAAATGAAACCCGCATACTGAACCTGATGCTCATAGAGCACATCGGCTGGCTGAGATACGTGCACAAATGGCAGGCAGGTGAGCAAATAGTTGGCAAGGGATGTTTCAGCGATGGAGAATGAATGTTCAGCTTTGGAAATCACCGCTACGGCCCTGCCGCAAGCCATAGGCTCGAAAATGCGGGAATGGCGGCACGATCTGCATCGGCATCCCGAACTTGGTTTTGGTGAAACCAGAACCGCGCGCATGATCGCTGAACGATTGCGTGCTGGCGGGATCGAGGCTCACGAAGGGATCGGGGGCACGGGCGTCGTTGGCATTCTCAGCCGCGGCAACGGCGCTGGCAGCATTGCCATCCGGGCGGAAATGGATGCCTTGCCGATTTCCGAACACAACGAATTCGCCTATCGCTCGACACAAGTTGGCAGGATGCATGCCTGCGGCCATGATGGCCACACGTCAATGCTTTTGGGTGCGGCGTTGCACCTTGCTTCGCACGGGCGTTTCGAGGGCACTGTCGTTTTCATCTTCCAGCCCGACGAGGAAAATGGTCGCGGTGCACGGGCAATGATCGAAGCTGGGCTGTTTGAGCGCTTTCCCGCAGACGCTGTCTTTGCTTTGCACAATCTGCCCGGTCTCGAAGCTGGCCACATCGCGGTCAGGCCTGGGGCGGTGATGGCCTGCGAAGACATCTTCAAGATAGAGATCACCGGGAGCGGAACCCATGCGGCCATGCCGCACAAGGGAATCGATCCGATCGTCGCCGGGGCTCATATTGTTAGCGCACTGCAGACAATTGGCGCGCGCGAACTCGATCCGCTCGACCACGCCGTCGTTTCGGTGACCGACTTCCAGACCGCCGGCGTGCGCAATGTCATTCCCGGGAGTGTTACCATCAGCGGAGATGCCCGGTCTTTCACCCAACCGGCGAGCGATGCCATCGATGCTGCCATGCGGCGGATCGCATCCGGCGTTGCCGCGGCCCATGGTGCGAAATGCGAGGTTGATTACAATCGTGAATTCACCCCGACGATCAACACAGCGCGTGAAGCGGGCATCGTTGCCGAACTCGGTGCCTCGTTGTTTGGTCGTGACATGGTCGATGCAAACTGCCCGCCACTGCTGGCCTCCGATGATTTCGGAGCTCTGCTGGAGCAGCGGCCCGGGGCCTATTTCTTTCTCGGCAATGGGACCGAAGGTGCCAATGGTCGTGCCCTGCACAATCCAGGCTATGATTTCAATGATTGCATTCTCGACAAAGGGACCGAATTCTGGGTGCGCTTGGTCGAAACGCAACTTCCTGCCTGAATTGCAGTTCACATGAGCAACGATCCGAAGGAAGCGCCAGACGGCGCCGCGATCGACGCCGTAATCGTCTCCCGACACCAGCCAAGGCGATCCCACCGCTCATCCCAGCGGCACATCCAGTCCGACCTTGGTGCGGTCCATGACCACCGATGTTCTGAAGCGTTTGACGTTTGAGTCCTTGAAAAACAGGCGGTGCGTGAGGTGCTCGTAATCCTCCATGTCCTTGGCCAGGGCGATGATGGCAAAGTCCGCCTCCCCGGTGACATAGTAACACTGTTGCACCTGCGGCTCGGCTTTTGCCTTCCTTCGAAAGGCGTCGATTTGATCGATCCGCTCATGCTCCAGTTCCACAAAAATCAGGAAGGTCATCGCGTAACCGACCGACTTTGGATTGATGAGCGCGGTTTCAGCCATGATCATTCCGTCGGCCTTCATGTTGCGAACCCGGCGCTGGACAGTCGCAACGGAAAGGCCCGTTTCGATCGCGATGGTTTCGAGGCGTTCGCGTGAATTGGCCTGCAGCATACGCAGGATTATCTGGTCAGCAGCTGAAATTTCCATAATGACTATACCCGGTCAAATTAAACAACAATATGATTGATCTTCTCATATCGGAATGAGTTTGCGACCTTTTCTATCAAATTCCTTTGCTAGCATTATCTTTAGCATCACAAGTTGAACGGTTTGTCAAAAACCCCGTTTGCCAGGTTTTATGCCTGGCAACCAAGCCAGAGGTCGAGAACCCTGACTGATCCAGCCAACATCATCGAGTTTCAAAACGTCCACAAAAGCTTCGGCAGCTTGAAGGTTCTCAACGATCTCAATCTGGAGGTCGCGCCGGGCGAAAAGTTGGCTCTGATCGGACCCAGCGGCTCTGGTAAAACGACCATCCTGAGAATCCTCATGACACTTGAAACCCTCAGTGGCGGCCATGTAACGGTTGACGGAGACTATCTCTGGCATGAGGAAAAGGATGGAAAACTGGTCGATGCCAGTGAGGCGCACCTCCACAAGATGCGCAGCGAGATCGGCATGGTTTTCCAGCATTTCAACCTGTTTCCCCATCTCAACGCGCTCCAGAACATCGTGCAGCCGCAGACACTGGTTCGCAAGACTTCCAAGGTCGAGGCGCGCGAAAAAGCCATGGAGCTGCTTGGCCTGGTCGGGCTGAGCGAAAAGGCAGACCATTTTCCGCATCAGCTTTCAGGTGGCCAGCAACAACGCGTTGCCATTGCCCGTTCGCTGGCCATGGATCCCAAGATCATGCTGTTCGACGAGGTGACCTCGGCGCTCGATCCGGAGCTCGTCGACGAAGTTCTCAACGTCCTGCGCAAGCTCGCTTCAAGTTCCGACACCACGATGCTTACGGTCACGCACGAGATGAATTTCGCCCGGGATTTTGCCGACCGGGTGCTGTTCTTCGACAAGGGGCAGATCGTTGAAGCAGGAAAGCCGGAAGATATTTTCACGCACCCGCGGGAACCGCGAACCCGAAGCTTTCTGAGTAAATTCATATCCGTTTCTTGACCACTTCCCCCAAAGCCGAAAAACCAAAAGGACACGTCATGCAAACCAAATCTATCGGACAACACCTCGGGCTGGCATTGGCCGGCGCAATGCTGACAGCGGCGGTGGCGTCACCGTCCTCCGCCGATACTCTCGAGACTTTGCGCAAGCAGGGC
This sequence comes from Hoeflea sp., assembly GCF_002733955.1. Lineage (GTDB taxonomy): Bacteria > Pseudomonadota > Alphaproteobacteria > Rhizobiales > Rhizobiaceae > Hoeflea. The sequence goes on from NZ_NVXQ01000001.1 coordinate 151,216, forward strand.
TACGCAACTGTCGCGGTCGCAAACGAACCGCCCTACAGCGACATCAAGTCGGACGGATATGTCACCGGAGCCGCACCCGACGTCGCCCGCGCCGTGATGAAGAAGCTCGGCGTTCCGGAACTCAAGGCACAGGTGGTTCCCTATGGCTCGATGATCCCGGCACTGCTCGCAAGGCGCGTCGACATGGCGACATCCGGGCTCTACATCAAGCCCAATCGCTGCGAGGCGATTATCTACTCCGAACCCGATCTTTGTGGCGCTGAAGCATTCGCCGTGGCCAAGGGCAACCCGCTCAACATCCAGACCTATGAGGATATTGCGGCAAACCCGGAGGTCACCATGACCACCTGTGCCGGCTGCGCCGAAGAGCTCTATGCGACGGAACGCGGCGTCAAGACTGACCAGATCAAGGTGTTCACCGATCCGCCGAGCGGCATGAAGATGTTGCAGCAGGGCCGCGTGGATGTCTTTGCCCTGTCCGGTCTCGGCACCCAGGATCTGTTGAAAAAACTGGCCGATCCCAATCTGGAAATCGTCATGCCGGTCAAGGGCGTGCCAATGGGATGCGCCGGAGCGGCGTTCAATCCGGAGGACACCGCGTTCCGCGAGGCATACGACACGGCACTGGCCGAGCTGAAGGAAAGCGGTGAATTTGCCTCAATCATCGAGCCCTACGGCTTCTCCACGGCAGCAACGCTTGATGTCAAGCGTGACGACTTTTGCCCTGGAAACTGATCCTGTAACCGCAAACAAATGAAGCGAATGCTGCCCTGTTGGGCAGCATTCGTGCCGGGTGGACATGGACATAATCATTGAATTCTTTCCCCTGTTGCTGAAGGGGGCATGGCTGACGGTTCAGCTGACGGTCACAAGTGCTGTCATCGCTCTTGTGATTTCGTTCGTGGTCGGGCTTGCCCGTCTGTCGCGCCATTGGTGGGTTCGTGCATTGGCCACGGTCTATCTGGAATTCTTCAGAGGCACATCCGCGCTGGTGCAGATGTTCTTCATGTTCTACGTGCTGCCGCTTCTTGGCCTGACTTTGTCGCCGTTTCTCGCCGGCGTGATCGCCTGTGGTTTCAACCTCGGCAGCTACGGGTCCGAAGTGGTACGCGGTGCCATCCAGTCTGTCGGCAAAGGCCAGCGTGAAGCCGCGCACTCGCTCAATTACACGACCTATCAGCGCTACCGTTACGTGCTCATTCCCCAAGCTGTCCCGATGATGATTCCGCCTTTCGGCAATCTGCTGATCGAGTTGATGAAACTCACCGCGGTCACCTCGCTGATCACTCTGTCCGACCTGACATTCGTTGCCCAGATCATAAGGGGCCAGACCGCCATGACGCTGGAGCCGTTCCTCATCATCCTGGTGATGTATTTTGCCATCGCCTCCGTACTGGTCGGCTTCACCGACTGGGTGGCAAGCTCAATCGCCAAACGGCGGGGCCTCACCTCCGTGAAGGTGAACTGATATGCACTGGGATTGGGCTGTCGCTGCCGATGTGCTTCCTCGCCTGCTGGCGGGGCTGGTTGTCACCGTTCAGGCAACCTTTGTTGGCGCTATACTCGCCTACGCGCTCGGCCTGGGGCTGGCGGTGCTGAAGATGTCGCATTCTCGCCTGGTCAGTTTTACCTTCTACTGGCTTTCCGAGTTCATCCGCCGCACGCCGCTGCTGGTTCAGCTCTATTTCCTTTTTTACGTCCTGCCGGACCTTGGCATTTTCTTGTCACCGTTCGTCGCCGGCGTCATCGGCCTTGGCCTGCATTTCGCCACCTACACCTCGGAAGTGTTCAGGGCCGGCATCGAGAACGTTCCCAAGGGACAGTGGGAGGCAGCAAGATCGCTCAATTACACAACGGCGCAGACCTGGACGCGGGTGATCCTGCCCCAAGCGATTCCGCCGATGATCCCTCCACTTGCGAATTACCTGATCACCATGTTCAAGGAGACGCCGTTGCTCGCTGCCATCACTGTGGTCGAACTGTTCAACGCAGCCAACATCTACTCCAACAGCTTCTACAAGTATCTTGAGCCCATGACGTTGGTCGGGGCGCTTTTCCTGCTGGTATCGATTCCGTCGGCCTATGCCGCCATCTGGCTGGAAAGGAAATATGCGCGCCAAAATTGATCCGGACCGTATAGGCTGCAAGATCCGAAAGGCAACCGAACATGGGACTGGCATTTGAAACCGAACGCCGCGCCGAGCCCCGGCTGGGCTTGATCGTTCTGCAAGCCGACGAAACCATAGAGAACGAGCTTCGCCGGATCATACCGTCCCACGCGACCCTGCATGTTTCCCGTGTGCCGTGCGGACGCGACGTGACCACGGACAGTTTGTCTGAAATGGAAAATCATATCGGACACAGTGCGAAGCTGTTCCCATCTTCGATCTCCTTTGAAACGGTCGGCTATGGCTGCACCTCGGGAACCTCGGTGATAGGCATCGAGCGGGTTGCAGACCTCGTTCGTTCGGGCACTTCGGCACGGGCGGTCACCGAGCCGGTCTCCGCACTGATCGCCGCATGCCGGCATCTCCGTGTGACACGGCTTGCATTCCTGTCTCCCTACATCGAGGATGTGTCTTTCACTATGCGCTCGGTTCTAGCGGCAAACGGCATCGAAACGCCTGTCTTCGGCTCTTTCGAAGTCAGCGAGGAGGCGGTTGTCGCACGGATCTCTCCGGCTTCCATCCTGCAGGCGGCGGTGCAACTTGCAGACAATTCGGAGGCGGAGGCAATCTTCATCTCTTGTACCAATCTTCGCACACTGGATGTAATCTCTGCGATTGAAGACCGGACAGGAAAGCCGGTCTTCTCCAGCAATCAGGTTCTGGGCTGGCATATGTGCCGGCTTGCCGGGATCGAGCCCTCAAGAGGCGATTTCGGATGGCTTCTGTCCGGCGTGCAATAGTCAGCGCGTCAGGACGGGATGAAGGGCGCCTGTCCGGGTTTCACAATTCCTCATCCAGTTTTTCTCTCGGCACGCATAGAACCCGTCAATCTTTTGGCGCAGGTAGCAACTGGTTTGATCGCAATTGTCTCAGTTCAGATATCTTTCGGGATATGCCTTGCTCGTTCAAGCAATGAAATCGGCTAACACAGTTCAGCAAACGCCCATGGCATGCAGCGCTGTGCACTTATAAATGTGGTATTGAACAACCCGTCTTGAGTAGTCCACACTGAAAATTGATGCATAATTGGCGATCGGCCTTCTATCCATCGGGACGTTGGCCTCTGGTGAAGGCGGGCGGTATCCGCACAATTCCTTTGTTGCGCAGCGAATTTACACTTCTCGCGCAATTGGGACCCTTGTGTGGAACGCAGCGAACGACTGCTTACAGGAGAGGATTGAGAGTTAGCGAACGACTGGCATGGGGGCGCATAGCGGTCGCTCTGAAAGCGATGGCCACCCCTGCGTTCTACGCTCTGCAACGTCTCCGAACTCCCGCTGGACTTCCACGGCAAAGCAAGCATTCCTGTTGTCGGGTCAGCGAAATCGTGTCGCTGCTGATCCTGCCCGCGTCGCGGGCTTCACTTAGTGCGGGGCCGGATGTTCCGGTCCTGTGAACCGCCCCGGTTCTACCGGAGGCTGGTTGGTTTAAGTTACGCGGCCATGGCTTCAGTTTCCAGAGCTGCATAGTAGTTTGCTTCGGCCTCTGCCGGCGGAATGCTTCCAATGGGTTCCAGCAGGCGGCGGTTGTTGAACCAGTCCACCCATTCAAGTGTGGCATATTCCACGGCGTCGAAGCTTCGCCATGGGCCACGGCGATGAATGACCTCAGCCTTGAAGAGACCATTGATCGTTTCCGCGAGCGCGTTGTCATATGAGTCGCCAACACTGCCGACGGATGGTTCGATGCCTGCTTCGGCCAGGCGCTCGGTGTACTTGATCGATAGATACTGCGATCCTCGGTCCGAGTGATGCACCAAGCCTGATCCCGGCTGGCGTTGATGAACGGCCTGTTCCAGAGCGTCGAGCACAAAGCCTGCATGGGGTGTGCGGCTGACCCGCCATCCCACGATCCGACGGGCAAATGCGTCGATAACGAAAGCGACATAGACGAAACCCTGCCAGGTGGCGACATAGGTGAAATCCGAAACCCACAGCATGTCTGGTGCGGGTACACGGAAGTGGCGATTGACCTTGTCCAGTGGGCATGGCTGCGCCTTGTCCGGTATCGTCGTTCTGGTCTTCTTGCCGCGAATGACGCCTTCCAGCCCCATCTCCTTCATCAGCCTGGCTACCGTGCAGCGGGCTATATCAAACCCTTCCCGGCGCATCTGTCGCCAGACCTTGCGCACGCCGTAGACCTTGAAGTTGGCAATGAATACGCGCTCGATCTCGGCACAAAGTTCAGCATCTCGTTTGGCTCTATCCGAGCGTAGTGTGGGATCGGCTTGCTTGGCCAGATGATCGTAATAGGTGGACGGGGCGATCGGCAGAACCTTGCAGATCGGCTCGACCCCATACTCTCCGCGGTGCTCATCGATAAATGCGATCATGACTTCGGTCGGCGGTCGAGCTCCGCCTGTGCGAAATATGCGGATGCCTTGCGAAGGATCTCATTGGCTTGTTTGAGCTCACGGTTCTCGCGTTCGAGGGCCTTCATCTTCTCGGCCACCTCGGTCGTGATGCCGCCACGTTGGCCAGTATCAACCTCGACCTTCTTGACCCAGTCGTTCAGCGTTTGCGGCGCACAGCCGATCTTCGATGAAATAGACAGGATCGCCTGCCAACGCGATTCATGCTGGTCCTGATTGTCCAGAACCAAACGCACCGCGCGTTCACGCTCTTCGGGGGAAAACTTGTTCGTTGTCTTGCTCATGATGCTCCATCCTACTCAGGAGTTGGAGCCTCCGGCAAACCCGGGGCGGTTCAAAGCGATAGAGTCATACCCTCTCTCCGTGACCAACAACCAGCACCCACACCGCATGATTACATAACGTTGACATAACGCAAGAGCTTGTCCAATCAGTGAACTGAGACCCGAATTCCCTCCAGTTTACAGGGATCAGAGCAGAATCTAGGGGCTATTCACATCGCCACAATTAGCGATGATCCTCTCATCAGCCTGCCAGCGGCAAGCTGATCCATTCCCGGCTCTGTCCGGAGGGCACGGCGAACGCCGAAGCTACACCACGCCTTGGGACACGATCGATCTCGACACTGAGCATCGCCTGACAAAGCCTCGCCATCCATGGACGCAGGGCCAAGTCGAACGGATGAACCGCACCATCAAGGATGCAACCGTCAACCGCTTCCACTACGACAACCACGACCAGCTGCGGAGACATCTCCAGGGTTTCAACGACGCTTACAATTTCGGCCGTCGCCTTAAGACGCTCAAAGGCCTCACACCATACGAGTTCATCTGCAAACGGTGGACAATCGAACCCGAAAGATTCATCATTGATCCGATCCATCAAATGCCGGGACTAAACATCTAATCTTGGTTCGCGTCGAACGCCGAATGCAAGAATGGCAATACCTTTCCTGCATACTCTTCTGGCTGATCGACGAAAATCATATTGTGACTTGAATTTTTAATGGGATGGATAGCCACATCTGCGCTCTTCGCCATGGCATTTGCGAGGCGCTGGCTATGCTCAACTGGTATGAGATTATCCTCCTCCGCATGCAGAAGGAGAACCTTGGGGTGATGTTTGACTCTCTTGGCGTATCCCACTGGAAAATGGTTTCGCTCAACAAGCGGCCAAATTGACCGCGTTATTCCCCTTAGTGTTCGGTAGGAAACCCTATTCTGCAAGCGTTCCGGGATATGTGCAAAAGCACCCTCCAGAATAGCGGCTCTAAATGGATGGTTTCTTCGGGCCATAGCGTAAACTGCCCAACCAGCTCCGAACGAAGCGCCCACTATCCCAATCTCCAATCCAGGATAATTCCCCCTTGTGTGCTGGGCGACGGCAATCATGTCTCCGGAAAAATCAAACGAGCGTGAACTGCTTTCTCCGAACCCATTGAGATCAAAAAGCACAACATGGAAGCCCGCACGCCGATAGAACGCTGCATGACCATGTGTCAACCAAAAACCTTTCGCTGATTTCGTGAGCGGATGAATGAAAACCAACACCCCACGCGGATCGGTATGCGAATGGCCAAACAAAGCAGATAGCGTGGCACCTCTTGGCCCACGCACTGCAAAGGGTTCCCATTCACTGGGCAAAGCGCCCGTCGGCCATTTCCACGCGACTTGATAGTGTCCCAAGAACGCTTTCTTCACACGACCGATCATTTGCGATAACCCTGTTTGTACAAAATCTACCTAAATTGCAGCCGGTTCATGATTATGCATTTGAGGGCTTCGCCTCAGGTCACATGAGAAAGCCGTCGAGGCAAACTGGGGGCGCTTGAACTGGAATCACTTGATCCCTGCCGGGCTGAATAGCTCTGGCGGCAGGGATAGTAGCCAATTTCGTAAGCCCTAGGCGGTTACGAGCGCTACGGCCGAAAGGTCAGCTGAACTGACACCAACGATCTCAATCAGGCCGTCGCCGCTGCTAAATGCACCATCCGTGTTTGTGTCGCTGACTACGTAGGTGTTGCCGCCAAAATCGAATACCGTAAACGAATTTGCAGAATTCGTGACGGCCAGGGCCGTTGCCGCGCTCAGGTTTGCTGCTGCAGAGACTGCTGCCATCTCCGACGTCGTGAGAGCGTCCAGCGTTCCCAGAGTGGAAACATTGATAACGTCTTTCGTCACATCGAAGTTTTCGAAGCTGATGATGCCGCTTCGTATGCCAGCTTCATCTATCGACTTAACGTTGCCCAATCCGTCAGCGCCTGGCCCGGGGCCGTCTCCAAACACCAACGTGTTTGACCCGCCGCCACCCTTTATAACAACTTGTAGCGCCGTTGCGCTTGCATCGATGCCATCTACGATTCGTAGCGACGTGTTGCCGGAACCAGCGTCCAGTGTGAGTGTGCTTGCCTTATAGTTTTCCAGAGCCAGGGCGATAGAAGAACCTCCAGAGCCCCCCTTGATCGATGAAACTGAGAGCACATCCTGAAGTGGCGTAACACCATCGCCAGCGAGGGCAATAGCCGCCATGTTGATCTGGCCAGATGAACCACTGCTGTCGATCGTCGTGACTGACAGCGCTCCAACGGCATGCGGGATAATGTTCACATCGCTCTCAAAATTGACGTTCAGTGTGGTGAGCTTTGAGGGTGACACCAAATCTTGGGAGATCATGAACAGATCAAAGCTGCCAGCACCGCCAGAACTGTTCTTTGCCACCGAGCCTGAGACGTTCAAAGTGGTAAGATCCCCTCCCAAGACTGTAATTTCGCTCAAGTCTTGTACATTGGTCACTTGGAGGTTCGCCTCTGTGGCACCGGCCTTATACCCCACACTGACTGGCGTATCCTTCAGCTTGCTGTCGGTAAAAGAAACGATTGTGCCGCTTTCGAGATTGCTGACATTTGCCGGGCTGTTTGAGCTACCCGTTTGGGAAATCGCCTGAGCGCCTGTTAGTTTGCTCGCATCAATGGTTCCGCCAGAATATGTTCCCGAAAAAACAAATTGCTCAATATCCTGGAATGTCAGGCCGGTTGGAACAAGCGCTGATCCACCAGAGAACTGAAGATCGACAATGTCTGTCCCTTTGCCACCCGAGAATGAATCCCCAGCGTTCAATGAGGCTGGCGTAACAACGAACTTATCGTTTTCGGGGGTCCCAACAAGCGCCTGGACGGTTGAATCGGATGTAATGGTGTTGGTAAACCCGTCATCGGCGTCGTATCTAGCGCCATCCGCAATCTCGATATCGATGGTTGTGGTGCTTGTTTCCGGCAACAGCGCCGTCCCGTCGTTAACAGCCATCAGCAAGTCTGAAACGCTGTTCCCAATGCCCTCATTGTTCTCCCGCACCAGGATGTCCAGGAGCGATCCAAAAGCTACAACTGCCCCGCCGGTGTCCCCCGGAATTCCAAGCTCAACTGCGCGAGCAGCATAAAAATCAGCCTGAGCCGCAAAGGCCTGTTGTCCCTCCGTAGTTCGCTGGGACGGGACCACCAGAGACTGATAAACCGATACCAGCTTTTCTGCCAGCGTCGTCCCATTGGCTATCCCGTCAAAAGCCGTCTTTGCTGTTGCGTTGCCCTGGAACAACGCGTTGGCCACATTAATGAAAATGTTTTCCGAGTTGAACACCGGGCCCGGACTGGTAGATGTCTTCGATCCGAAATTCGTGTCATTGTTCGAATTAATAAGCGCAGTGTAACCTGCTATATTCGGTACGCCTTCCTGAAGAAGCTGGTAGATTGCCGAAAATGCCTTGAACTGTGAGAGATTTTGGGTTGTCGCATTTATCAGGGCGGACAGGGATGTCAAGGGCACAATATTCTCCTCAATTGCATCTAAATCATATTCAACCGAGCTAGTCGCAGAACGGCCTGTTTTAGTTAACGTTTTCTTTAAACAACTTGCAAGCAGAACGAGCGTTGGCCTATGAAACTATTTCTCCAGATCAGCTCGCCCAGACTGAGAAGTAGGCGTTGCACTGGTCGACGCAGCCAAAACAAAAAGCCGCCACACCGGAAACCAGCGAGACGGGGTTTGGGATTTAGATGTTCGATCCCAGGTTTTGATGGTGCACTATTTTCCTTGGAATGGAAGGAAGCACTATGGGCCAAGTTCTCCACGGCAGCGCCACGACGACAAAGGCAATCCGTCAAGCGATTGGAGTAGCCTGACCTTACCCCCAAGGTTTTATCCAGTCGGGAGTTCGTTGCCGGCGTTGGTGAAGTGCTCCCCGTCTTTGGATCGCCGCGTGGACAGAAGCAGGATTCTACTCGGATCAACATTCTTGGGACGCCGCAGGAGCAGGTTAGGTGATCCATAGCGCTCGATATGTAACCGCGCGGGCGGACATCTATCCAGTTACGATAACTGGAAATTATCATGCCATCGACGGCGCCAAGATGGGCGACTGAATAGCCGCGAGTGTCGTGGACACCCTTTGCCGGTCTTGTCAGACGGATGAGATCAGGTCTCAATAATGGCAAGATAACTGTCCATTACGCGGTGCCGAGTTGACGCCATTCAGCAAGAGCAGCGGCGCGGTTGGCTTTGAAACTGTGTCGACAGTAGAGATGACGTTCCTGGTTGAAATGATTGCAGACCGAGGTGTGGACGGCGACGAATTTCTGTAAACTTCGCATGTGTCGGAACCGCAGCATCGCGCGTTCCCGTCTTCGAAGTGGCAGGTGCGAATTCTCCGCACGATTGTTCATCCATCGGCCGGTTTCCTGCCGGTCGCCTGCACCGATCTCCTTCAAGGCGGCGCCGTACGACCGCAGTTTGTCGGTCACAAAGACCGAAGCGCGGCCATACCGTTTCATGGTTTTCTTCAGGAATCTCAATGCGGATTTCTTGTTTCGAGTCTTCGTTACAAAGCTTTCCAGCACCTCGCCCTCGTGATCGACCGCCCGCCACAGGTAGTGCTGATCACCATTGATCTTCACGAACATCTCGTCCAGGTGCCATCGCCATTGCGGCCACGACCGCAGCTGCTCGGCGCGCTTCTTGCGGATCTCGGCAGCAAACATCGGGCCGAACCTGTTCCACCACAAACGAATGGTCTCGTGGCAAACATCGATGCCACGCTCGTGAAGCAGGTCTTCGACATTTCGCAGTGAAAGCGGGAAGCGAACATACATCATGACCGCCAGGCGGATGACTTCTGGGCTGGTTCGAAAGTACCGGAATGGACTGCGTTCGGTCATGACCTGACCCTACGGCACGGGCCTAACCGGCTCAAGTCGATTTACTTGACAGGACCGCCAGGAGGCATTGACAGCCCTGCACAGGATGATCCTGTTCATACAGGGCCACATCGAGGCGATGGGCGACTACCACAACCATCTCGCCGAAAGCGGTATGGTTGACGGACGCTGGCGGCCGGACGTGATCGCCGTGGCGAACATACTCAGATACGAGCCGGACGAAACCCCGGATGAGTGGCTCGCCAAGGCCCGCAAGTCTGTCGGTGCTGGCATGGCTACGGGTCTGAAAGTTAATCAGCGTCTTCGATCGCATACCGACCTTGCGACGGCACTTGCGACCGCTCCGGTGGATGCGCCACCGCCGCGTACAATTCACTCCGCAAAGGGGCTGGAATTCCCGGCTGTGTGTGTCGTGATGACGAGCCAGAAAGCCGGCAGGATCCTGGATTATCTTGAGGGCGACACATCAAACGGCGCCGATGAGGATGCACGGAAGATTTACGTCGCTGCGTCACGCGCCGAACGGCTCCTGGTAATGGCAATCCCAAAGAACACTGTGGGTCGGATGCAGGCACTCTTCACGAGTGTCGGTTGCGCAGTCGAAATCCACAATATCTAGCGGGCGGATGTCGTATCGGGCCGACTTCATGCGCGCCGATCCGGATCAATCCGATACGATCCTTAGCCGTCTGATATGACTGACATTCATTGCCGTCAAACTGTGACAACGGCACACTCCCGCGTTGCAATGAAAGGATGTTCTGGCTTCTTGGACGAGCTTCTGAAGTCGAAGTCGCGCTGATCTTCGGCGGGCATTTCAAGCGGGCGATCTCGACCGGGACGAATCCGCCGGTCCCACCGCCGTACTGCTTTTGCTCGCCATTGGGATGCAGAATGCGGCCCAGATCCGCGCACCTAACGTGATCGAACGTCTGACTGCTTTGGAGAGTCTCACGAGTTGCTTTGAATGACCGAAATGGGGGCGCGAAGCCGCCAGTCCGAAACGCGCGCCCATGTCGGTCCTAGAGCCCGGTGGAACTCATACCTAAAAGTGGACATTGCTTCAGATGAGTGTTTTGTCGCCAGTGCGCCAATAGCCGTCATCGGTGCGGAGCCGAAAAGCGAACATTCAAGCAGAACGCCTGTTGCGAGAAGTCTGTCTCGATTAACAGCTTTTATCTCTGGGAAAAAAGTCTCGGCGTCCATTGCGCTCGCCCTCAATGCCGATACGCTCGAAGTTCGCCGAGTTCGGCTTTCAAATCGAATTCTTAGTTTTCATTGATTTGTTTCATGTTAGGTGAACGTTATGAGTTATGATTTGCGCGAAATACTTTCAGTATTCGCCGAGGCGGTGCGTACACTTTTGCAGGATAAGGATCTTGCCTATGCGGATCCTGCCGAGCGCGCGCTTGTCGCTCGGATTCGGGATATCCTGCATGGGGAATATGCCGGCTGGTCGATCGATCTGGAATGGAATCGCCGAGAGGATGTGATCAAACGCCTTCGCTATGACCTGAGCGATGATGAGTTGATTGGGAAGGACGCGATTGTCCCCGACCTGATCGTACATCGGGTCGGTAAGCGTGAAAATTTGCTAGTTGTCGAGGTCAAGAAGTCGACCAACAAGGACTTCGATGGGGACATCTGGAAGCTCAAGGGGATGACGGAACAGGCTGGGTCTTACGGGTATTTGGTTGGGCTTCATCTGGTGATCGACGTGAAGGCGGGGATCGCGCCCCGTTGCGACGTATATGTGGACGCCGCGTTGGACGAAGAACTGACTGAGTGGATGCGCACTGAGCTGGGAAAAGCAGGGTGACTAGAGATCCCTTCGAGATCGTCAAACTGCTCGAACGCTTTACCGGGCCGGATTTGACGCAGACGTTATCGCCCATTGAAGGCGCGGTGCGAGGCGTGTCCGCGGGCGATTGCACGGGCTTCCTCGCGAATGCGGGAGCTGGACGTGAGGTGCTTGCGGCCGCGGCCGGCATGAAGCGGCTTGCCGGACAGATCAATGTAACGATCCATGCGCTCGGCATCCTCATGTGCCTGCCACATATTCTCGAGCCGGAGGAGCGCGTCGAATCTGTGTCTCTCGGCGCGGGAAATACGGGCCGTGATTTCGATCTAGAGACGAATGTTCGGGTTGCCGAGTTCAAATTCATCCAATGGAGAGGCGGACCCGAGACGATCCGCCAGAATTCTGTTTTCAAGGACTACCTGCTGCTTGCGGAGCATCCGACCGCAAAGCGTAAGCACCTTTATTTGCTCGGAACGGAGCATGCGATCAGGTTTTTGCGAGGTGGTCGCGCCATTTCGAGCGTCTTGAGCAGAAACGCCAAGCTGCAGAGGATGTTTACGGAGCGGTTCGGGGAGCGCTTCCAGACGGTCGGCGATTATTACTCGGCACACGCCAGCGCGGTTCAAATTGATGATGTTTCGCCTTGGCTTTCGGAATTGGCGGAGGAGTTGCTCGCGGAGCCAGATATGGATGTGAGTGATTGAAGAGCAGCGCAGATGAGCGACTGTGTCGAATGGGAAAACACTAAAGGGCTGAGATGGGGAAAACGCTTTACATCATCGGAAACGGCTTCGATCTCCACCACGGAATTCCATCATCCTATAAGGCGTTCGGCGAGTATCTCCGGCGGTCGGATGCGACAACCTATGAGGTCGTAGAGAAATACTTCACGATGGATGCTCAGTTCTGGGCCGAATTCGAGGATCGGTTGGCCTCCTTCGACAGCGATTCGCTGATCGAGGACGCTTCCAACTTCCTGGTCGGATATGGTGCCGAGGATTGGAGCGATGCATACCACCACGATTACCAGTACGAGATTCAGCAGGCGGTCGAGGCGATCTCGACGATGTTGCGGGCGCGCTTCGCCGAATGGATACGCCAACTTCCTGTCCCATGGGCTGCGGACTTCGGCGGGCAGCGCGTGCCGGTGGACCCGTCGGCGGTCTTCTTGAACTTCAATTACACACCGTCGCTGAAACGATTGTATGGGGTTCCCGACATCAACGTGTTGCATATTCATGGGGCGGCGGCGAACCCCACGGAAACGTTGGTGTTGGGCCATGGATGGGAGCCTGTTCCAAATCTGGACCCCTACCGTTTCGAGCAAGATCCGGAGGATGCGGATATGCGTGTCGTTGAAGGGCAGGGGATTGTCGACGACTACTTCAAGGACACGTTCAAACCCACTGCCAAAGTCATCGAGAAAAACGCAGCCTTCTTCGCGGAGCTGTCGGATGTCGATCGGATTGTGGTGATGGGTCACTCGGTGTCGGAGGTTGATCACCCGTATTTTGAGGAGGTCATCGCGAACATCGACGTCAACCGGGTGCGCTGGAAGGTTAGCTACTACGGGGATCTCGATGGGCTGCGGAAGCGCATGGAGTCGCTGGGTGTGCCGGCCCATCTGACGGAATATGCCTTGCTGGATGCGTTTGGAGCCATTGTAGAGCTTTGAAATCGGAGTGGATAAATTTGGCGAATACCGCCCATGAGCAGACATGCCAGATGTCGGCTGTGAGCCGAATTCGGATCGCGACAATCGATGATTTCACGTCTGCTCTCGCCTTTCTGTAGCCGGATATTGGACAGTCCGCTCCCGGACCCAATCCGGTCATAAGCCATGGCGTTTCTCACGGAGTGATCTCCACTTATCAGGTAGACTTCCTCGCAGTGCCGGCCCATTCGCCACCGCTTCGGTCCTCGACTGGACTTCCGAAGCAAAGCAAGCATTGCTGTCCTCGGGACGGCGATACACCTAACCGCTGACCCTGCCCGCAGAGCGGGCTTCATTCAGTGCAAGGCCAGATGTCCTGGTCTTTGAAGCTGAGTGGAGAATAAAGTGGCTATCCAAGAAACCGAGAACGCTGAAGATCAGATCGCCGGCCCCGATGCGACGGTTGCCAGCGACCAAAAACCGACGCGCGTGGTCAAGCCGGCGAGGTCCGGTAAGTCAGGAGCCAAGACCAAACAGGAGCAGCTTGTCGCACTGCTATTCAAGCCGAACGGCGCCCGTATCTCGACAATCACCCAAAAACTGGGATGGCAAGCACATACAGTGCGAGCGGCAGTCTCGGGACTGCGCAAACAGGGTTATGAGGTCGTGACCTCGAAGTCGGCGAAGACTGAGGAGCTGGTCTACGCGATCAACGCGAAGCCGTTGGAAGACAAAGCCGCCATTGCCGGGGCGTCGACATGAGCCGGGCGGTAAGGGCAGGGGAGCTTGTCGATACCGCTCGCTTTGAAGCCATGTCCCGGGAAAAGTGTATCGATGAGTGGCGGCGAACGATCGGCGGACAATCGCTCAAATATGTGTCGGTGCAATTCATGCGCAGCGCACTCGCCTATGAGGCGCAGATCAAAGCTCAGGGCGGTCATTCAAGAGCCGTTCGAAAGGTCCTCAAAGCTGCTTTGAAGACTGATCAAAAATCCTCTGGCGCGGTCGGTCAATCGAAGCCCTTGCTTCAATCCGCACTCAGACCCGGAACGCATTTGGTCCGAGAATGGAATGGCCGGACCTATCAGGTCGAGGTTTTGGAGGATGGCTTCCAGATGGATGGGAAACGCTTTCGCTCCCTGAGCGCCATCGCCAAAAAAATCACGGACTCGCACTGGTCGGGGCCACGGTTCTTCGGACTGGGGTAGATCGACGATGAAGAGGATCCGCTGCGCCATCTACACGAGAAAGTCCTCGGAGGAGGGGTTGGACCAAGAGTTCAACTCGCTCCATGCCCAAAGGGAAGCTTGTGCGGCCTATATCTCAAGTCAGAAGCATGAGGGCTGGGTGGCGCTGCCGGAGCACTATGATGACGGCGGCATCTCAGGTGGGACGCTGGAACGGGCAGGGCTCAAGAAAGTGCTCCAGCATGTCGATGACGGGCTGGTCGATCAGATCGTTGTCTACAAGATTGACCGGCTGACGAGATCGCTTGCCGATTTCGCCAAGCTGGTCGATCGCCTTGATGCGGCTGATGCGTCCTTCGTTTCTGTCACCCAATCCTTCAACACGGCCACCAGCATGGGGCGATTGACGCTCAATGTGCTTCTCTCGTTCGCGCAGTTCGAACGGGAAGTCACAGCGGAGCGTATCAGGGACAAGATCGCAGCGTCCAAGAAGAAGGGACTATGGATGGGTGGCGCCATCCCCCTGGGATACGAGCCTGACGGTCGAACGCTGAAGATCGTGCCGGAGGAAGCCGAGACCGTTAGGACGCTTTATGACCTCTATCTCCAGCATCGTTCACTCACAGCCGTCATGGATCAGGCAAAACGGCTTGGGCTGCGTGGGAAGGCAAGAGTTGAAGAACGGGAGCAGAGCGACGGACAATCCCTCGCGCTGTCAGTCGACGTTGCCACATCTGCGACGACACGACTCGCGGCTGGGTTCTCGATCGAACGTGCAACGCTCCACTATCTGCTGACCAATCCAGTGTATGCCGGACGGATCCGACACAAGGAATCAGTTCACGAAGGACAGCATCCGCCGATCATCGATCCGCATGTTTGGGAACAGGTGCAGCAGCACCTCAAGGAAACGTCTTCAAGAAAGCGTGGCAAGGGGAGGGGACGACGGGCAACGATCAGCCTGCTTGCCGGTAAGCTTGTCGATGAGACGGGCGACAAGCTCACACCCACCCATACCAACAAGAATGGCACGCGACACCGGTACTATATCTCCAGCCGGCTAATCCGCGGATCTGGCAAAGACGAAAACCAGAAGAAGGCGGGCGGTTGGCGCCTCCCCGCCAAACCACTCGAGGATCAAATCGCCAAGGCAATTCTGTCACATCTACGAGGTCGGCTTCCGGTCGATCTGCTGATCAATCCAACAACCGATGCAATCTCGAAGATCGGTAGCCAGCTCGATCTGCTCGACGCGCAGTCCCGCGCGAAGGATGCGAGCGTCATCCTGACCTGCATCGAACAGGCAACGATCCGTCCGGGAGCGATAGAGATCAGTCTCTCGCCAGAACTTGTCGCCGATACGATCGAAATATCAGAGGATGAGCTAAACCCGGATGTACTGACATTCGAACTGCCGTTCCAGTTCAGAAAGCGTGGCGTCGAGACAAAACTCGTAATCGGCGCTGAAACATCGCAACCGATCGACGCTACTTTAATCCGCAGCATCGCCAAGGCGCATTAGTATTATGATGCGATCAAAAGCGGCCAGTCCTTCGAAGAGATCGCCAAAATCGAAAATTTGTCCAAGCGCAGGATCATGCAGGTCATCGACCTGGCTTTCCTCGCTCCCGACATTGTGAAGATGATCGTCCAGGGCGATCAGCCCGCTCGCCTCACCGCGAAATGGCTCGGCATCAACCCGCTGCCATCCGACTGGCAGGCCCAGCGCCGCATCATTGCTGCGCTCTGACCAAGCCCCAAACGACCGATAATCTCAGCTACCGGATGCTCCAGAGCAACCGCTTTCTACAAACTGTCAGTCCCGAATTGGCCGACTGAGACTCTCGGCGATTCCGAGCTCATATTGGGGCTCGCGTCGCGTCTCAGTTGAAATGGTGAGCTTGCAAGCCGCTGAAAAATCCGCGCAATTCTGGAAGAATAGGAAGTGTAGCGAAAAGTCTGGAAGGAGTGGCTGTGCAAATTTTCCTGCCCGAACCAGTCTCTTGGTTTGGGTGGCCAAAAGCGAGAGGATGCGCTAACTGTCTATCTCCTATTGGCCCCGGTAACTGCGCAGTTTCAAAGGGTTGGCGAGTGTCGAGCTGAGAAGCTCGCACCAGACAAAAAGCGCAAAGGGCGAAGTTGGCCCAATCCTGCTCCCGCGTTCATGGGCAAATTCATTGTCGCATGGTGGAATGCGATTGCAGTTACGTGGAATCCGATTGTCGTTTCGTGGAAGCGGATTGCAGTTATGTGGGATTGCCTTGCGCGTTGGTGGGATTGGCTTGATGTTTCGTGGAATCAGGCTGGCTTACAATGTGTTTCAGCTTGCGTCTTGACGAAGCAACATTGCGCCGGCGTGGGAAGGGATCGTTTTGGGTTTCGGGGGATGTATTTGATTCGCGAAACCGCTGTTTCAGAACCGCTTTGAAGGCACTGAAACGGCTACCTTGAACAGGAACCAAGCGCCCGGTTCATGGGTTCTCTTCTTGTCTCCGTGTAGACCACAAATATTTTTTCTGTTTTCCGCGGCTGATGCGCTCCTGCAAATATAGCAATGCATGCGGGCGGTTGCGGGTGACGGCTGCACGCTGATTTTCCCACGTTCGCAGGAAAATAGTCCTGTGGTCGCAGGTCCAGGGTTGCAGGGGCTAATTCTGTTCCGGTATTGTTCGGTCAGTTAAACGTTTGAAGTCCCTGGAAAACCTGACGCGCTCTGGTGGCGCAAAACTGGAGTATGCAGATGCATTCGCCAAGCGATGACGCATGCCTTGACCAAACCTGCGCGATCGAACACCTCGCGCCCTATGCCAACAATGCCAGAACCCATTCGAAGAAGCAGGTAAGACTGATTGCCGACAGTATTCGTCGCTTTGGCTTCTGCAATCCGGTTCTGATTGCCGACGACAACACGATCATCGCCGGTCATGGTCGGGTGGAAGCGGCGAAGCTGATCGGAATGAAGGAAGTGCCGGTTCGCCGGCTGTCGCATTTGTCGAAGGACGAGGTGCGCGCCTACATCCTGGCTGACAACAAGCTCGCGGAGAACGCGGGCTGGGATCGGGAACTGCTCGCAATCGAGATGCAGGGCCTGATCGATCTCGACTTCGACATTGAGGGTCTGGGCTTCTCGACAGTGGAGATTGATCTCACCATCGGCAACAAACAGCAAAGCTCCCCAGCTGCAGATGATGCTCTCGATCGTGTGGAGCCGGTCTTGCAGGGGCCTGGGGTGACACGAGCAGGGGATCTTTGGTTGCTTGGTCCGCACCGGCTTCTGTGTGGAGATGCGCGGTCGAAGTTGGATGTGTCGCGCCTGTGTGACGGGAAGCCGGCGACACTCCTGTTCACTGATCCACCCTACAACGTACCGATCGATGGCCATGTGACAGGCTTGGGTCGGGTGAGGCATCGCGAGTTCACGCTGGCCTCTGGAGAAATGGACCAAGCCGCGTTCTCAAAATTCCTGACCGATAGTCTCGGGGCTGCGGCGTCTCAGCTTGTCGATGGGGCGATTGCCTATGTCTGCATGGACTGGCGCCACATGCGCGAAGTGCTGACCGCCGGCCATTCCGTGTTCTCTGATCTCAAGAACCTATGCGTCTGGAACAAGACCAATGGCGGCATGGGCTCGTTCTATCGCTCCAAGCATGAGCTGGTCTTTGTCTTCAAGAAGGGCATGGCCCCGCACATCAACACTTTTGGCCTCGGTGATACCGGGCGGTACCGAACCAATGTCTGGGATTATCCGGGGATCAGCTCGCTCGGGGCAAGCCGTGATGAAGAGCTTGCCATGCATCCAACGGTCAAGCCGGTGGCGTTGATTGCGGACGCCATCAAGGATTGCTCCAGGCGCGGGGATATCATTCTCGATGTCTTCGGTGGATCCGGCTCGACCCTGATTGCCGCAGACCAGTGTGGTCGTGTCGCCCGGCTTATCGAGATCGATCCGCTCTACTGCGACACTATCATCCGCCGGTTCGAAAGACTCACTGGGGAGCCGGCGCGCTTGGCAGAATCCGGCAGAACCTTCGCAGACGTGATGGCGGATCGTCATCAGTCGGGAGACGCTGGCAATCAGGATGTGAGTGTTGCCGGCACTCGCCACTCCACCTATCAGGACAGCTCTGCCATCTCCAGTCTGGCCAAAGGAGACCGGTGATGGCGGTCAAAAGAAACAAGTCGCGCAAGGCAACACCGAAACTTACTCAGCCAGGCCTTACGCCGCTGCAAAAGTCTCTGCTCGATGAGGCAGGGCGCAAGGTCACGATCACCAGCGAGGGCCGCCAGCAGGAGCTATCGATCGAACAGGTGGTCACCCGAAAGCTTCTGCAAGTGGCGGCCAATGGATCTGTCCACGCGTTGAGCAATGCGGTCAACGAAATCATCTTGGCGCAACGGATCAAGCAGCAGACAATGGAAGCGGATGTTGAGTTCGGGCATCGCTTGAAGGCTCATCAAGAGCGGTTGCTCGACAAGGCGAGGAAGGAAGGTCTGGATTTGAACACCGTCCTGCCGCATCCCGATGACATTGAGGTCATTCTAGGGGTTGGCTACAAGGTTCATGGGCCATGGGACGAGGCGGAGTTGAAGATCGTCCTTGCCAACTGCGCCAGGCGGGATCTCTACATCCTGCAGGCAGCCCTCGAGGAGCGGGTTCTTGGCCCTGAGGTCGATTTGGAGACACAGACTGATGGTTCTGCAGGTGGAGGGTCAGCCCTTCTGTTGGCTCAGTTCTTTAACCAGGGGCTGCCCGAACGGTTTGCCAAGTCGAACCTGCAGCTCACACTGGATCTGTTTAAGCTGAGACGACTGACCAAGCGCGAACTGCTGAAGTCCGCCCGGACTGCATGGGCGTCGTTCGGAAGTCCAAAACCCCGTGGCTGGGTAACCCCGACGTTCAATGAAACACGCGCCTATTTGGAAGTGGCAACCGACGGCTGCGCTGAGCTGTTACAGGACGCATTTGAGGGTAAGGTGAGGTCCGACCGCGATGTCGCAAATCGTATGCAAATCCTGTTGCGACGGTTGAGAGAATGAACCGCTACTGGTGACCAATTGCCCAAGGCATGTAGCGCTACAGGGAAGCCAAGCAGGGAATGCTGGACCACAGATCTTTTCGGTGTTTTCGATAACGGTCACGTGACCCAATCGGCCGACGACAGCGCTGTACCCACGGTCACTACGATGTGGTCATCTAGCATCGGTGGCTCCGAGACATACGAGACATTCTCGCTTTGGGCCGCGCGTGCAGCTGCACCTTCGTCGCTGTCGAACTGGGTGCCGTCAGCAACTTCGATGTCAGTGAATGTGGTGCCCGTTGCCGGTATTGCGTGAGAGCCAGCTGCAACAGCCTTTACCAGATCGTTGACAGCGTTGCTGATACCGATGTGCTGGGAGACGGCTATTCGCAGCAGGGATGCAAGTGCGATGATTGCCGCGCCGTCGTCTCCGGCGACACCGCGTTCCGCCGCCACCTGCTGGTAGAAAGCAATACCCTCGGGGCGGGTGAGAAACGCAAGCCCATCGACGGTTCGAGCCTCTCCCGGAATGATTTCGATGTAGAGAGATCCGATCTTCTCGGCGAGCGTGGAGCCCGTTGCCAACGAGTCAAACGTCGTTTTGGCAGCGGGGTTTCCCTGGACGAGGTTGTTGACGAGGTTGATGAAGATATTTTCGTCATTAAACACTGGACCGGGCCCGGCGCCGAAGTTTGTCGACAACGCAGCGCCGATCAAGGCTTTGAGTCCAGCTTGGTTTGGGATGCCGCCCAACAGGATGCCATAAGCGGCCGAAAGCGCACCAGCCGTCGAGGTGCTTGCCGCGAAGACATCGCTCAGAGTGGCAACCTGAAAGTCGTCTGGAAGCAGCTTTCCATCAGCGGTCAAGGAATATGTACCGTCCGCGAAAATCAGTTTCTCAACAGAATGAAGTGTATGTCGGCCCGAGGCTGATGAAACAAGCCATTCCATCATCGGGCTAGAAGCTGAGTAGGCTATTTCATACTCGCTGCGACCACCCGCGAAACTGACTGTGTCAACACCGGCCCCACCGTCGATGAACTTGTCCTCACTTTGCAAGACCGCAAACGCATCTGCTAAGTATGCGGAATCAAAAGCCACCCGCCCACCGTCAAACATATCCCAACCACCAGGAACACTGTTCTGGTGGTCGGGGAAGTAGGTGCTGTTTTGACGAGCCAGCGAATATCCATCGATTTCAATGGCGGTAACCAGAGCGTTTCTGTCGGCACCGAATCCACGATACTCGTCATTAGAGCGGTTTTCGAGCGTTCTGAATCGATAGGGATTCCCAAATCAGTTGTTTTCTGATTCATGCTTTCTGCCGGGTGCAGGAGGTCGGCATGGATAGGACAGCCTCTTTCGATGGACTTGCGTGCGCGTTTGATCGCCGCGATTGATGACGGGATGAGCTGCCGGGCGGCTGCGGCCCGTTTTGGCGTTGCGCCCTCGACAGCCATCCGATGGCATGCGCAGCGGCGCGAGGTCGGGCACTTCAAACCGAAGGCGCAGGGCGGCGACATGCGCTCGCATCATGTCGAGAAGCGCGCGATCGACATTCTTGCGCTCTGGGAAGCCAACCGGGACATCACGCTTGAGGAACTGCGCACCGAACTCTCGAAGATCGGCCTTTCAGTCTCGATTGCGGGCCTGCACCGCTTCTTCAAACGCCACGGCATGACGCGGAAAAAAAGACTGGCCATGCCCTCGACAGGACCGCCCGGATATCCTGAGGCAGCGCCGCCATTGGTTTGGTGGCCAACTCGATCTCGATCCGGCGCGGCTTGTCTTCATTGATGAGACATGGACAGCCACCAACATGACCCGCAGTCATGGCCGCTGCCGCAAAGGTGAGCGCCTGCGGATGGGACATCCACATGGCCATCGCAAGACGACAACGCTGGTCGCAGGCCTTCGCCTGTCAGGGATGGTGGCGCCCATGGTGCTCGACGGGCCGATCAATGGCAAAGCTCCCGGCAAGTCTTCGCTGTTGAATGATGATCAGCGTTCGGCCTTGGCGCAATCCCTCCACCCTCGGGTTGGCTCAACCTTACCAATCCGTCCGTAAATTCATTGACCGATCAAAACACCCCGACCCCAGCATGATCATCAGCAACGCCAATGATTGAGACCGATGAAGCGAATGCCAACTCGGAGACTTCAGTTTCGCTTGCATAGGGCTCAGGCGTATCCGTTGAGGACAAGGCAGCGAATGACCGAAGCGCAATATCACCTGTATCACCCGATGTGCCGTCAGCGACCTCGATGTCAATCAATGTATCCCCAGTTGTTGGAAGAGCTGATGTTGAGTTTATGATTGCATTGAAGAGATCATTGACGGCATCGCCAATGCCGGGGGTGTTGGCCGTCACAAACACTTTGAGCATTGATGCCGCAGCAATGATTGCTGGACCATTGTCACTCGTTATCCCGCGCTCCGCTGCTGCGGCGGAGTAGAATGACACAGCGTCAGCTCGGTTGAAGAAATCCAGGCCCTCTGGCTTCCGCGATCCAATTGGCACGAAGGCATTGTAGAGAGAGGTAATCTGGTCTGACAGACTGCCTGTTCCCGCGAGGGATGAAAAAGCGCTCGCGGCGTCAGCATTGCCCTGGACGAGGTTGTTGAACAGATTGATGAAGATGTTTTCCTGATTGAACACCACGCCCGGACCAGCACCAAAATTTGTTGCGAGCGCCTGGCTCATTAGAAACTCAATCCCGGATTGATTGGGAACGCCTTTCAACAGAACCTGATATGCAGCCGTCAAACCTTTCTCTATGTCAGGGTTTGCAGAAACCAGTGAGACCAGAGCCGCATCGGGCGGGAGGTTGATGATGTCGAGCAAAGTGTCAACCAGGTTTGCATCACTTGTCGATGTGGAGAATTTGCCGCCGGTGGCTGTTGCTATGTCCGACAGGCCAGTGGTGTCGATCGATGTCGACCCGGTCTTGATCGTATAGACTTCCAGTGAAGAGGTTCCTGCTGCCGGAATTATCGGCTCATTTCCAGGGGTGTAAGGCAAAGCACCGGTGTCTGCGTTTCCATCATCCTCATCTCTTCCGGAATATGCTGGCATCTTGAATTCGAAGCGGTTTAGCGTTCCGTTCGCGCCTTCCAGACCCGCTGTGCGTGCTGCAGAAAGCCCGATATTATTTGCATATCCAAGCACCTGACCGATCAAGTCGCTGTCTTTTGCAGCAGCATCGGTGAACAGTGCGATTCTCATGGTACCCGCACCCGGGCGCCATTCTCCCATCCGGCCATCCAAAGCGGCAAGCAGTCCACTGTAGGCCGTTTCGGGAAGGTCACCCCCTCCGCTTACGGAGATGCCGTTAATTGCTGAGAGTGCCGCGGCCTTACGATCAGCGAAGGAATCCTGATCCGTGAATTTCAGGATCGCCGAGGTGGGTTCGCCGTTGGTTTCGTCCTTGAAGCCGACGACACCGATCCGCGCATCCGTCTTTCCGTCCTTAAACAAGGCGTCGATGAGGCTTGCTGCCGACGATTTGACGCTGCCTATGGACGATCCCATGCTCCCAGTCGTGTCGATGACGAGCGCGAAATCGGTTTGGAAATCCAGCCCCTTCTTGATCAGATCGCTGGTTGCCCCATCCTTGAACTGGATCTTCTCAATATTCTCCAGCTTATCGGTACCATCTGTCTTGTCACCACGGGCATGGCGTACAGTCCAGGATCCATCGGCTTGCAACCGGATGTCATAATCAGTCGGATTGCCAAAGTAGACGGCCGTATCAGTGCCTGCTCCGCCCTTCAGTATGTCGTTGCCACCCGCACCGTGAAGAAAATCGTTGCCGCCTCCTGTTTCGAACGTGTTTGCGTTAGAGCCACCAATAAACAGGTCATTTGAATTGGCGTCGCTAATTAGTCCTGTCGCGCTCAAATTCGAATTGGTTTTGACCGACGTGTCTATCGCTGTTTTATTTGTGTATTCCAACCCAAGTTTAACGATAGTTCCATCTTTATCGTATGATACGTATGAGTTTTGCTCATCTATACCGAGTTCTTTGTATATTATATTTACAAATACAACGTTTTCGCCCTTCAATTGATCATTCGTTCTCCAATTATCTTTAAGTCCCGCAAGGCCGTGGCCTAATTCATGTACAAGACCACTCAGCAGAGTATCTTTGACTGCTTTGCCTGTGTTATTAATATAAGTAGCATTCGTTACGTAATTAAGGTCTATTTCTACCCTTCCGGTGCCTGCTGCGCCATTTGTATAGGCCTGGAACGCCCCGGCCACGAACTTGATATCAATCGTATTCGCCGGCGTCGCAATCCAGGTATCAAACATTGTCTTGGCTGTGGCAGATCCTTCATATGCGGTCTTCATAGCCGCCAAGATCAGCGCTTTGTCGGTGTCAGAAAATCCGGTGATGGTCGTCTTGGCTTCCACATTTGCAAACGTCATTGTCTCGCTCCCTAAATCATGCTCGCCTACTTACCAAGCTTCGCATTTTCGGGCTGCGCACATTGACTAATGTCAACAAATGTATCGTTTTTTATGTTATCTTAACCAACATGATGCCCGGAATCGGTTTCAGTTCCCTTCCAAACAGATAAGGCTTTGGAGCCTGAACTTCGTCATAATTTCATTAATAATACACCGTAATTCGCAGCCGGGCAATCGACTTAGTATTTCCTGTATTATTATTGAATATGGATAGCCAAATTATGGGTTTTTGTTATTTTATTTTCAGTATATATTGAATATATCGGAGGATACATGATGTTTATTTGCCGTTTTTGCGCTATTTTTTGTAATGCTCGTCAATTAAGGGAAATTTGCTATTTTGGTTTATTAGATTGTATTTACATTTCAATATTCACTATCGGAATTTCAAATACAGCAAGCGCAGGGGATCTTATGAAAGACAAGCAGAATTTTGATAATCCCGCCGTCACCATCATTGGCTATGAAGATGGTCTGAAGGATTCCGAGTTTGATGCATATGTTGACTCAATCACAGATCACATTCGTGGAAAGATGCGCTCTGATAAAGAGCATGGTGCCGCAAAGCCGAACCACATGTTTGCCCAAACCCGGTTCTTTTATGTTCCACTTTTCAACCGAAAAGTCAGCGGGGAGAGCTTATCCAGTTCGCTCCGTGAAATGGGACAGGACGAAGAATTCTGTATCGAAAGCCCTTGGATTCAGGTGATCAGGAATAAAAACAGCGGCGTGTTGCGTGCAGATTTCCTATGGAATGAACGTCAGTTTTTAATCGATCAGGTGCTTTTGGATTCTCCCAATACCGCCAACTTGGGTACCGGGAAACCCATGAAAGAACAAGAGATCGATG
Organism: Hoeflea sp.; assembly: GCF_002733955.1. Taxonomy (GTDB): domain Bacteria; phylum Pseudomonadota; class Alphaproteobacteria; order Rhizobiales; family Rhizobiaceae; genus Hoeflea. Next base: position 175,946 of record NZ_NVXQ01000001.1, read on the forward strand.
GTTTCATTGATGACTATGAAGAAACAGTATTGAATGTTCCGTTCGGCGAAGAGAAGGAAGCAGCTCTTCGCGATGTGTCGAAGCGCGTCCCAGCAGAATTTGTGTGGCTAATGGTTCGGGCTTGGCAAACTACGCGGGGCCCGTTTCAAAGTGAAATTCGCTCTGCGATACATGAATTAATAGTAAAGGCTGCTTCCGGGTATACGAACCTCACAAAAGATGCGATAGGCTTGTGTCTAACTAAGAGTAATAATCATTATTTGTTTCCAAATATTATTTCATTTTCGGCGCATGATAAAGTTAAAATAGACGATTATGACATTAATGAACTGCGCTAGGCCCTGTTGACAAAAGGGATTCCCAAATCAGCGTGGTTCTGATTCAAGAATGCTTTTCAGGAGGCACTGTCAACGGCGGAGTAGAATCCGGCCAGGCGGCGGCGCAAAAGTCGGCCACTCTTTGTGCACGCATGAGACCGCCGCTCGGGCGTAGCCCGAGCGGCGGTCTCATGCGTGCGTTGTGATTTTCGGAGCGGGCTTTAGCCGGCCTTTCGGGCGCGGCTTTGGGCGAGGCGATAGCTGGACACCCGCAAAAACCTCGCCATGACGATGAGATTGTGATTCATTTGCGGCACGGAGGTGCTGCAATGAATCCCGAAAGCCTGTTTTCCCTATCCGATCACCTTGAGCGCCTGAGCAAGGACGGCGATCCGCTTGAAGTTCTCGATGCGACTGTGGATTTCGAATATTTCCGTGGCTGGCTGGTCGAAGGGCTCGGCTACAGCGACGGGTCCAAGGGCGGAAGGTGACCCTCCCCCCAAGAACTGGACCCTTTGAAGCGAGAATTTTCTCATAATGTCCCTGGTTGGGTACAGGAGAGAAGACCATGCTGTCAATCGGCACGCAATCTTGACCCCCTATCGGCGTCCAAAAATGCCCCCCTTGGTGCGCGCGGGTAGCTGGCCCGATGCGGTGTAGCCCGCATACAGCGCAGCCGTATCGGGCCAGCGGGTGCTTTGTTATTCTCGGGTCTTGAAGCGCCAGCTCTCGTTGCCGGTTTCGACAATGTCGCAGTGATGGGTCAGGCGGTCGAGCAGCGCTGTGGTCATCTTTGCGTCTCCGAAGACCGAAGGCCATTCGCCGAAGTCGAGATTGGTCGTCACCATGATCGAGGTTCGTTCGTAGAGGCGGCTGATGAGATGGAACAGCAGCTGGCCGCCGGTCTGCGCGAAGGGGAGATAGCCGAGCTCGTCGAGGATCAGGAAGTCGAGGCGGCACAGCAGGTCTGCCGTACGCCCCTGGCGATCAGCACGGGCTTCGGAGTCGAGTTTGTTCACGAGGTCGACAACGTTGAAGAAGCGGCCGCGCTTACCACGGCGGATACAGGCCCTGGCGATGCTTACGGCAAGATGGGATTTGCCGGTTCCGGTGCCGCCGATCAGCACGACGTTGCGCTGCTGTTCGAGGAACTCTCCGGAGGCCAGATCGCGCACCAGCGTCTCGTTGACCGGCGTGTCCTCGAAGCTGAACTCGTCGACCTCTTTCGCCAGAGGCAGCTTGGCGATCGTCATCTGGTATTTGATCGAGCGCGCCTGTTTCTCACTGATCTCGGCATTCAGCAGATCGCCGATGATCTGTTGCGGTTCATGCTGACGCTTCACCGCCGTGTCGATGATCTCATCGTAGGCGGCCTTCATGCCGTAGAGCTTCAGCTGGCTGAGCCTCCCCCTTTGAAGCGGTCCACCCCTATGTTTAGGAAAACGGAGGACCAGAGATGGCGATTAAGAGACCGAAGCCCGAAGAGATTGTCGTGAAGTTGCGGCAGGTTGAAGTTCTGATGGGGCAAGGCATGCCCCGGATAGATGCGATCCGTCAGATCGGCGTGACTGAGCAAACCTATTATCGCTGGAAGAAGAAGTACGGCGGAATGGGCGCAGAACAACTCAAGGAACTGAAACGACTCCAGAAAGAGAACGAGCGTCTTCGTCGGGCTGTGTCGGACCTGACGCTGGACAAGCTGATCCTGTCAGAGGCCGCAAAGGGAAACTTCTGAGCCCCTCGCGTCGGCGTGCCTGCATCGACCTCGTTCGCAGCAAGATGAAGGTTTCGGAGCGACGTGTTTGTCGCGTTCTTGGCCAGCACCGATCCACGCAGAGACGTTTGCCGCAAGGCCGTGCTGACGAAGAACGTCTGGTGGCCGACATGATCGAGCTGACACGCCAGTACGGCCGATATGGCTACCGCAGGGTCGCAGCCTTGTTGAGAGGCGCAGGCTGGCAGGTGAATGACAAACGTGTTGAGCGTTTGTGGAAGCGCGAGGGGCTTAAAGTGCCAATGAAGCAACCCAAAAAGGGGCGGCTCTGGATGAATGACGGGTCATGTGTCCGGCTTCGTCCCGAGTATCGCAATCACGTCTGGTCATACGACTTCGTGCATCATCGGACTGACGATGGCAGGGCGTTCCGGACCTTGAACATCCTGGACGAGTACAGCCGGGAATGCCTTGCGATCCGGGTGAAGCGAAAGCTGAACTCGACCGAGGTCATTGATGCGTTGACGGATCTGTTCATCCTCCGTGGTGTGCCAGCCTATATCCGATCAGATAATGGCCCTGAGTTCATTGCTGAGGCCGTCAGAGACTGGATCAAAGCCGTTGGGGCCAAAACGGCATACATCGAGCCTGGGTCGCCCTGGGAGAACGGATACTGCGAGAGCTTCAACGGGAGGATGCGGGATGAATTGCTGAACGGTGAAGTCTTCTATTCGTTGCGTGAGGCCCAGATCATCATCGAAAGCTGGAGGACCCACTACAACACCAAACGACCCCACAGTGCTCTGGGCTACAACCCACCTGCGCCAGAGGCCATCGTCCCGATGGACCAAAGGCCGATCATGCACTAACTTTCAAAATGGACCACTCAAGTGGGGCTGCTCAGGTCAATATTTCGCTTATCACAGAGGTGGTCCCGTCTCTTGAGACGGTCCTGTCATAGTAAAGCGAACTCGGCTCAGTTTTCCAGGAATTGCAGTCTGTTAGGCCGTGCACAGGTCGCGCCACTCGGCGAGGGCAGCTGCGCGGTTAAGCTTGAAATTCTGTCGGCTGTATAGATGGCGCTCCTGGTTGAAATGGTTGAAGACCGATGCGTGAACAGAGGCGAATTTTTGCAGACTTCGCATTCGCCTGAAATGCAGCATCGCCCGCTCCCGTCTTCTGAACGGCTGGTGCAAATTCTCCCACGATTGTTCTTCCAGCGGCCTGATTCCTGTCGGTCGCGGATGCCGAGTTCATTTAGCGCAGCGCCATACGAGCGGAGACGGTCTGTGACCAACTCCTCAGCGCGACCGTGCCGCTTCAGTGATTTCTTGAGGAATTTCAACGCAGCTTTCTTGTTGCGCCTCTTGGTCACGAAGCTCTCGAGCACCTCGCCCTCGTGATCGACGGCCCGCCAAAGATAGTGCTGCTGGCCGTTGATCTTCACGAAGACCTCATCCAGATGCCACCGCCAGCGGCTCGACCGCATCCCCTCAACGCGCCGCTTTCGGATTTCTGATGCAAATATCGGACCGAACCTGTTCCACCAGAACCGCACGCACTCGTGGCTGATGTCTATGCCGCGTTCGTGCAGAAGGTCCTCGACGTTGCGCAACGACAGAGGGAACCGCACATACATCATTACAGCCAGGCGGATGATCTCGGGTGAGGTTTTGAAGTACCGGAACGGAGATCTCTGGGTCATGCCGCGACGCTAGGCGACCGCGCTGCCACGTTCAAGAATTTTGTTCTGACAATGCCGCATATTGGAATACCGCATTAACCTCGCCACTGTTTCTGTAGCCGCAAACAGGTTGTTGCGGGGCCCATCTGTTGCACAAGTCCGATCGGTGATACAGATGGATATTACAAAATCTCAAAAGAAATTTTCGAGGCCCTAGATGCAAGTTCAGTTTCACTTTTCTAAAGTTGTTGTGTTCATTGCTATCTCGATTTTTTTGATGATCTTCGCTGAGGCGCAAGCGAAGAATATCTCAAGCGATCAAGTTGAGGTTCTTCAGTCTCACCTTCTGGAAGAGGGATACTTGACCGGTGACATAGACGGAGAAATAGGTCCCAAAACCAATGCGGCGATCGCTGCCGCAGTTGAAAGGGGCAAATTACCGCCCAGATTTCTAGAGCCAAGCGAATATTACGAGTGGGTTCTCAACAATGGAACATCATTGTCGGTCTTGCTGGCTTCGGGGCGCTCATTTGAGATGCACGGTAAGATTAAAGATCGGGGCCGGAGCAAAAAATACGACATCAATATTTCCAGTCGTAATTCGCGTATCAGCGTGAATTATCCTTCATTCCCTTGCGGAGGATATTGGACTCTTCAGTCAATCAACGGAAAGACCATAAAATTTGGGGAGCGAATTACCAACAGTTCAAAGTGCATAAAGTCTGGGAATGTTGTTTTACGTCGTACAGGAGATTCCTACGAATTCTCATGGCACAGCGATAAAAAGAACAAACTACTTGCGACCGGTAAAATCGCGTTCGTGCAAGTAAACGACCCGAAAATTGGTCATTCTGAAACAGCAGCAAAGAAATCCGACCAACATGATGTCAAGCGCACTGAAAAACCTTCAAATACAGCCAAGCTGAGCAAAGGCGAATCAAAAGCGAAAGCGGAAAATGTGGCGGAAGCGATTGCTGGCGTTAATGTCTATGAGGACATTGCCGGTGTCTGGCACGGGACATTTTATTGCGGCAGGCAAACCCAGGATGTTGAGATTCAAATTTTCAACCGCAATGGCCGCTATATGGGGTTTATGCGTTCATTCAATGACTTGAAGTTGCGCTTTGAGACGCTGGGTCCTGCTCAGTATGAAATTTTGGTTGGACAGAACAAGAAGGGCACTCAGTTGACCCTTTATTCCGGCGAAGGAATGCCGCGAATTATGGTGGCGGATTTTCGAGGGGATTGCACCAAGGCAATTGTCATTCGCCATGATGTGATTCCGGATTTGGCTGCATTTCGCCCATACAACACACGCAGCGAAATGTGGCCCGGACAGCAAAAGATGTTTTGCAAGAAGGTGGTTGAAGAGTGGGCGCGGGTGGCGAGTGACTTCTATGATGCGTCGCGGACACTTCGCCATCAATTCGATCCCTATCTTGCCAATTTTAACCCGGACCGTTCTCTCTCTGCAGCCATGTTTTCTGATGAGGCATTTTCGAAATATTTCGGAATGAACTCGAAGGACATGCCAGTTGAGGCGTTCGATAGGTTGATAGGGCAGCTAAAGGGCTGCTTGATTTCCACCGATGAGGTTTATTCGAAACGAATTGCCTCCGAACGGTCTGTGGCGGCAGCGCGAAGGAAGCTGCTGAATGGCGAAGCAGTGACCGGTGAGGATGTGATTCTTGCCCCGGAGTTCCAGGCATTTGTTGAAAACCGCAGCGCGGGGCGGCCAACCGCTGCGTCCATCATTGGCGATTGGCGGCAGGCTCTTTCGGCTACGGACCCCATCGCGGCAACTGGCGCTTTGATAGCCGACAAGGCGGCGGCGCTGAGCGATGTGCCGCCAGCGGAATTGGAAGTCGCGCTATCCGCGATGCTGCGGGAAGCGTCGGGCATTACCTCTGCCGGGTTAGGGACGGCGTCGCTGCCTCCGGTGGTGGCTGTGGCTGACCACAAACCGGGGCACATTCTGTTGAGCCCACAATTTGGGGACTATATCTATTTGCCTGAAAGATGGGCGTCCCCCGACAAATGTTCCAAGGACATGCGGCTTCATGTCGATCTGCGCAGCTTACTCTCGCTGTCGCAGTTGCACCGGCCGGCCTATGCGAAGGGCCAGTTCTGGCCGGCGCTGGACGTACTCAACGATGTGTGCGCCGGACGGCACGTTTCGACAGTTGCGCGATTTACCGTTGGTGCCGACTTCTACTATGGCGACGAATTGGTGGCGCAGGCGCTGATCGGGCGCGAAGAATGGGAATTCTGGGCCGATGAAATTAAGCTATTCCGCGAACCCGTGCCACGAGCAAAGGACGACCCTGATTACCTCTATGATATGGCTTATGCCCTCCGCATTTCTGACAAGGATGCACTTTCGGGAATAGATGTCGAGAAGCCCGAAGCTGGTGGGATGCCTTTGCTGCGGACCTTGGCGGACCGGGGCGATCTGCAGGCGCAGGTGCATCTGGCGGCGGGGAGTATCGGGCTTGGTCTGACGCGATCACCGCAGATTGAGGATGCGGCCTTGATGAAAGACGCCGCGGCTAAAGGTAGCGCCGTGGCATCGTATCTCTTGGCGATGGAACTGGGCAACCGCACCAATTTTATCCCGGACAGGCCGATTGCGCCAACGGACTTTGCGAGCATATCGGCGCAGGATCAGGCTGACTTCAAGCTTTGGTATGCCAAAGCGAAGCTTGGCGGTGTCTTTTATTCCGTGTTCTTTGATCATGCTGCGGAGGAGTGGGGCATCGATGCCACCGCGGCAATCAATTTTGCGCAGGCAAATGAGCTAAAGGGGACTTCGGACCAGGTTCGGGAACAGGGCGGTGGACCGGTTGCCCTATCGCGGGAGCGGGCGCGTGTCGCGCTACTGCAACATATTCAACGGGACCGCTGCAACAAAATAGGGGCGTACATGAATGCGCCGTCTGATCTTGCGCTTGGTAATCTGTTTGTGAATTTTGAAGTATCCGGGCGCTGGTGCGTGATTTCGCAAAATCTGGCAATGGGGGCCTATGATCTCCGATTGTCGATCGATCGGATCGAGCAGTTCTCCTGTTCCGGATCCGAGAGTGTGCAGGACTGCGCTCTGGATTTTTATTGGGAGTATCGTCTCGATTCCTCCGGCACTGCCTCGGACCAGTCGGCGATTGATTTGATTGTGGGCGGGGGGGTGCGCGCGATGACCGCTTTGCCCGTTCGCGCACGCGGAAGGTTTTCGTTGAGTGACGGGGTGTGGTCGCTTGTTGGCGACCTTGACTATTAGATGTGGGCGCGCTGTCCCCCCTGTTGGAACGCCGGATCGTACTCCAATCTCCGACACTGACGTGCTCCCGCCAAATCGGACCATTTATCGCTGGAATTTTCCAATTATGAATTCCGCCAGGACAGAAGCAGGGTTCCAGGTGAATTACCCTCCTTCGGAGGTTTCAGGATCGGGTTAGGCTCCGTAGCGCTCGTTATGCGATCTGATGCTGGAGACACCTTTGTGGCTTCGTCGAACGACTGAAATGGGGCCGGGAGCGGACTGACAGCTTTATGGGCGGCGCAGAGGCTAAGCTGACGTGCATACAACCTAGAACTTTGGTGTCTTCGTCACATAGCGGTCTATTGAACTTCCATCGTGCTGCCCGTGGCACGTGTAAGAGCTGCCAATTGTTTGTCGAGCAGCAATGGCATGGTTGGTGATGCACTCACCGGGGCGGAGTTCCGGTTTTTGTCTCCGCTTGGATCCGTAACTCCAAATCGTGGGCTTCTGACACGCCGAGGCTGACGAGGCGGCCAAGGATTGCGTCAATCCGACTGCGCGAAGGGTGAACCTGGCGATACAGTGAAGGATCCTCGGCCGCCGTCGCTTCGAACCATTCAGCGATCTTTCGACCAATTCCGAGCTCATGCCACATTGCCCGGTCGCCATTCGTTACTTCGAGCCACGTCTCGACTGCGAACAGGAGGAAGCCGAGATGCCGCGCGGTTGGCGCCACGTTCAAGGTGTTCATCGTACAGAGCGCGATGAAGGCTGTGGGGCCGCCCCGCATCATGGGGCGCACCGTTTCAAGAAGCGGATCGACGCGGTCAAACACGGCGGGAACTAGATAGGTTTTGGTGCCGGAGAAGGAACTGTGAAGGTTCATCAGCAGCATGCCGATTGTCGGACCGGTTTCGATGTCGATCCCGAGGTCTCCTCGGCGACGGTCCCAAGACCACCGGTCCAGCGCGAGCGTCCTCGTTACGAGCCGCTGCCGCAAAGCGAACGCGCGATCTGACGGCCGGTTCGGCTCGTTGAAATAACGGACGTCGGCGGCATGAATTAGCGTTTCGGCCACATCGCAGAATGGCCGATCGGGCAGCTCAAGGATCGGCTGCAGGATGAACTCGAAACGACCCTGCGTGGCGTCCATCAAAGCTGACGCAGCCAACGAGTAGAACTGATGATTCCATGCGTCGGGCGTCTGATTCAGTTCGGCATCAGCGGAATAGCCATGACCGTTCAACCGCGCGGACCAAAGCGCATAGGCATCAACAATCTCCTCATACCAGCGTGGCAGAGCGTCACCTTCGCCTCTGAGCAGACTGATCCACCTTGCGAGTCCTTGATTGTCGACGCGAATTACGGCTTCCCTGGAACTGCGCCTGAAAGAGTCATCATCACGCTTGAGCTCGACGCGTGAGCCGTTCGGTGAGAGGATCGCACGCGGCTGGCGCGAGAACGACGGCGTCTCTTCGGGGAGGTCTGGCCAGTTCGGCTCGGGCCCGCCATCGAGCCAGGCGATCTCCGCAGCAACCGCGTCGGCGTCCTGTCCCGATTTCTCCTTCTCGTAAGCCTCTCTAGTGGACTCGTCCTCGTCATGGGGGTGCCAACGCCAACGACACGAGGTGAAAGCGATACGCACCGCGGCCTTGATCAGTTGCGGGTTGACCTCGTGGATGCTCTCACGCGCTGCGGTGATCGCAATTACGGCGGCGTGATCTTGCCGAGCGACTGTGCGAAGCAGGTGGTTACAGTCCGAGACAAGCTGCCTCCGCCGCCAAAGATGGATGAGGGCGCATATGCCCTGCGCTGGCCGGTGGAAGTCCAGCCGTTCGTTCGAGCCGTAGTGGTCGACCTCTTCCGCCAAGGCTGCGGCAATCACTGTTCGAACCCAGTCCTCATGCTCGGCAAGGAGGGCATCGTCGCCGTCCCGCGCAACAAGCATGGCCGTCGAAACCAAGCGCGTCGATCGCGACTTGAGATAATCTGTATCGCTGTAGTCGGGTAGATCGCCGGCAGCATATTCGACGGCCTCGCGTGCCAAATCCGGCGAGCCTTTCACTGGATCGCTGATTGCAAGCTGAATTCTCACCTCAATAGTGCTGGAACGCTCATGGGCCTGTCGGCGGGCCTCTAGGCGCTCGAGATGCTCGGCTTCAACAGGTGGCGACCTGTAAGCGAAGCCGCCTTCGACCTCCACCCAGTTCGTCCGGTCGAGCATATTGAGTGCATAGGATCCCATGAAAGCGGGATCGCCGAAATTCGCTTCGTCGCTATACGAGCCGGCATTTTCGACTGCCTCAGCCAACAAGGAGCGCACCTTCTGCCCGGAGTCATCCTCGCCGATGTAATAGGGGATAAGTCGCTCGAGCGAGATGGAGCGCGATTGGCGCTTTGCGAGATCGGCAAGCATGACGCGGCCTTTGGGTTCCTTCTGCAGCATCATCGCCCCTCCAAGACTCTCCAACGTCAAACGGGTGCGATCGTTGGCAAGCAGGTCCGGGTTAGCCACAAACGGGACAAGCGCGTCGCGCGTCGTCGGCCAATGAGATAGCAGCACGTCGAGCCCGATCAGCAGATAGGCGGCGCAGCTACCTTCCGGTCCGAGGATGTCCCGAAGAACCGCGTCAACATCTTCACCTCTATCGAGGCGCTCTTGTGACCAAGCTTCGAGTGCCATTAGTCCAGAAGACGCAGAATATTCCTGCGCTTGGCTGGAGCGTGACCAGTAATAGGTCTGGACCCATGGAAAGAAGCGCGGCTTCCCGTTGAAAACGATAGTAAAGCCGTCCGTTCCCGCCTTCACGCCATCCGCGCGGTGCGCAACCGCTGCGTCAACGAGTGTTCGGATTAGGCCGAGTCCGATCTCGGGGTCTGCATCGAGCAAGTCTAGAAAAGGAGGCTGCGCTGGCGACACCGGCATGTAGTCGTTATCCGCAAAGCCGAACGCGCCGTTCAGGGTATCCCGTCGTGATGGGCCTCGACGTGGCTGTTCAATAAGACTGGACGTTATAAGCGCCGCAAGTTCGTTCGGCGCGACGCTGGCCAAGGCCTTGCTGAACGGCCGAATTGCCTTGACCTTGTAGTGATCGTTCTCTTTCGCGATCGCCGTCAAATAGGCCTTCGTGTCTTCCGGCGCGTGCGACGCCATAAGAAGCGCCATGGTTCGAAGATCCTCGATCAACGTCGTGCGCGACTGGCGTTCTAACCGTGGCGCATCCGCGGCACCCGGGATCGTGATGTTGGTGTCACGCAAGTCGAGTTGCATCAGCCAGCCGAAGAGCATCTTCGCCGTTACCCGTCCGAGTTCGCGGACGCTCATAATCGTGAGGAACTGGATTTCAGCGAGCCTCACGATGGCAGCGATCGCCTGGATTGGGATATCGTCGGCATTCACAGCGCACCACACGAGAACCGTCGGCGCCGATAGCGTCGTGGCGATGCGCAAAGAGCCCGGTGCCTCGACAGGAAGCTCGGCGCCCGTCGCGGCGATCTCCTTGAAGGCGGATGCGGCTGAGATCGTTTCGGTCGCGACGATGGCGGTACAGATCTCGACGAGCAACGCGCCCCGATCGGCAAGCAATGCAGCGCGGCAGCGGCTCAGAAGCCGCGACGACAGCTCGGATCGCACGATCGCCATGAGCGCTTGGCGGCGCCAAGCATCATGGGCGCCTGGTCGCGAGAGGGCGCCAAGGAGGGCCGTCCAGTTCGAGCCATCCTGTCCCTGTTCGAGCGCGAAGCGACCGGCAAATTCGATACCACGCGCTACCCGCGGGGATGGAGGGACGGAAAGATCGACGCCGTCGAGCAACGTCAAATCTTCGTTGAGGCGCGCGCCGATCGCCCAGTCGCGCAACACGTCATGATAGAAGCTGAGACGGTCGCGCCTCGGTTCGGACAACGTCAGGCGACGCAGTAGATGAGCTCGTGCCGGTGTGTCGGTCGACCCCTCGACCAGGTCCTGTCCTGCCAGTGCCGCTTCTGCTAACTCGGCCAAGAGCCGTTGCGACGGGCGGACATCGTCTGGCTTTGCGCCGTCGGCACTCTTCCACCAACGGTCGGCGAGTGCCGCTTCAGTTTGAATGTCGGCCGAGCTCGGGACCTTGAGCAATTGGGCCAACCGATAGAGATTGCGCGCAATGCTCGCGGCCGGATGATCCCGCGACAGCAGAGCGCGCAGTTCCGGGGCTGCAGTGCTCAGGGCTGCAACCTCGTCGTCGTTCAGTTCGCCCACGACCACTTGGCAGGGCGTACCCAACTTCGCGAGTGCGTCTTCGGCGACCCAGCCAGTGTCTTCGACGCCAACATCGGGCCGTTTGGACACGACTACGGAGAAGCCTGGGACCTCTGTAATCTCGCGCAGCAAGTCATTCACTGTGCGGCGGCGCTCGACGGACGTGAACATCTCGAGGCCGTCAATGAACAAGACCCCGCCACCTCCGGCCGCTAGGTCCCACAAGAAATTCTTGGCGGTCCCGGGCATTTCGAGACGTTGCGCGAGCGCCGACCATCCCCCGTCGGGCGTGCCTACGGGATCAAGGACGATGACATGGCCCTCACGGCCTATCCGCTCAGCAAGATGTCTCAAGACCCAGGACTTGCCCACGCCCGGTTTACCAGTGATCTCGATGAAGCGATGCCCGTCGCGCGCTTTCTCGAGATCGGCAAGCGCGCCGAGGCGGGGGAGATTGACGCCGCCGACAGTGGTCCCGATCTCCATGAGTGCGTGGCGCGACATCTCCGCCAGCTTGGCGCGGGCGAGCGAGAAATTCTGATCGCCGACTAGGTGGAAGCCACGCGTCGTCAGCCTCTCAATGAGCGATTGGCGCGTGACCGAGCCACCGGCCTTACCCGTTTCGATGACGATTTCGATGAGATTGCTCCAAAGTGCCTCGGCACGTATCGCATCCTCCGGCGCGAGGACCTGACGGGCCAGTGTCAGAGCATGGGCCTTCGCCTCCGGTGCTGCAGACTCGAAATCGAACTCGAGGATCATGAACCTGCGGATAATGGCCCAGATGGCTTCGTCCTCGTCCGCCACTCCGTGAGCCACAAGATTGCTGCGGAACGATTTGGCGAAACTGCGCATCTCCTCGCTGGCAACACCTGGGAGGGCTAACCGCGCGAAGAATTGAACGCCACTTTCCGCTCTGTGCGCCCATTCGAGCACGTCCTGATAGGGGCCAGAGATCGAATAGCTGGTCCGCTGGGTCGCAACCGCGAGTAAATGGCGGTCCGTCGGCTTCTGAGCGGGATTGCTGCGCACGATCTGTTCGCAGACGCCTTCAAAGATAGGGTCTTTGGGCGAAAAGCGGATTGTGCGTTTCGACTGGATCTCGAGAAGCGCGGTGCCTTTGTCCGAAACACCGTGCACGATCAGGTCATCGAGGGCATAGCCTTCATTCTCGCCCTGAAGCTGCACTCGCTCGATCCTGGCATTGGGGAGGCCGCGCGCGTCGCTGCCAGCGAGCATCTGGAGGAGATAATAGGCGCCAAGCTGGCCCTCAATATAGGTGCCGGCGCCCCCGCGCCCGACCGGACTGGAGCCGCTCTTTACTGGCCTCGAATTCTTTTCGGGGTTTTCATTCACTGTCCGCGTCCGTATCTGCAGCTTCCCTACCATTTGTTCTCTGCGATGCCGGGCTCGCGAATGTAGATCAACTTTTTCTGGACCATCTTTAGATCGGCTCGCAGATCAAACCACCGCCGTGCTTGTTTTTGAAGCGCTTTCGCCGCTTTCCGCCCTCACGACCGATACGGAAATCATTTCGCTGATCCCAGCGCGAATAGCTACTTATCATGATCTTTGTATTTGCACAGCCGTACCCCCGTTTGTGCGCTTCGCGCTGACCCCGGACCTCGAACCCTTTAAGTTCAACGGCTGCTTTCAGAAACCCCAAGTTTGGTCTCGAACGACCCAATTGAGGGCGCATTTCCGTCCGGCTCGTTGGGGCGGCGGCGGACTGCCTAGTTTCAGGTGCCAATTTGGCATTAATAAACCGGGCTCCAGCATCCGTTTCTATTTGTATTCCGCACATCTTAACTAGGTGAAATCAGGCGGTCGACTCCAAGCCTATCGCCCACCACGTGCCTTACATTGGTTGTATCGTTTCATGAGCTGATTGTATTCGGCCCTGCATTGCCTTTCTCGTACCTGACCTGCCTGCGTCATGGACAAATCCACGTGACACGGCGGAGGAAGGTAACAGCGCTCGGCTTGTTGCCTGGGTGCCGGCTTGCGCACCTGTTGCTGGCGGGCATGGCAACGGCCCTTGGAGTAATAGAAACCGCGTTCGCACCAGCGGCATCGGTAGGAGCCATCACGGCTGAATTCAGTCATCGCGTAGACCTTGCCCTGGCTGCGGGCAACCCCCTTGCAATACTGCACCGCCTCGCGACGAGCCGTTCGAGGGTCTTGTCTGCAATCATAGGTGCCGTTGCTTCTCAGATGCGCCGTCCATCCGGCCCCCTTGTTGTTGTCGTTGCACCAGCGATTGGCCGCTTCCTGGGTCAGCCGGCACGAGTATTTGCCGTTGGGCTTGAAATCGAACGCTTCGTAACCGCTGCCGGGATTGTTGTCGTTGCACCACTGTTGGGCGAGGGTTTCGGGCCTATAGCACTTGCCGTTCTTGGGCAGCCTTCCTTCTTCGCAATACCGGCAACTGTAGCTGCCGGTCGAACCGCCAACATGGGAGAAGCGGGCTCCGTATTTGCGCATGCAACGTTGCTCGGCTTCTTCGTACGTCTCGTTCTTGCGGTCCAGCTGCTCTGCCTGCTGCGCAGACCAACGGGACGCTTCAGAGAGACTTTCGCGCAGCCAGCCGCAATCGATCTCACCCGGTACGTCCGCCAGCGCGCGGCGGGCTGTACTCACCAGTTGCGAGATCCCTTCGAGTTCCTCCGACCTTCTTGCGCCGGTGATTTGCTCATTGACCGTCCCGAGTGTCTGGTTGGCGGTCTTCACCCGGTCGCGGATCGTTTCCAGTCTCGCCACGAGGCCGTCACCGCGGGGATTCTTCTCGAGGCCTGCTTCCCGGATCGCGGAGATCCGCTCCTGTATTGCGGCTGTGCTGCAACTCAGGCCGGAGAGATCGGCAAGTTCATTAAGCGTTGCATCAGGGTCGGAAATGCCGTTCTCAGCGTTTTCGAAGCACAACCGTGCCCGATCGGCTGCGTCAGCGGCATCCTTCATTGCCTGTTGCAGCGTGGCGGTTGCGGCAGCATGGTGCTCGATGGCTGCCGCTTTGGCAGCCTGTGCAGCGCCGTGAGCCGCGGCATAGGCATCCAGTTTTGCCTGCAGATCGCGCCCCTGTGCTCCGTTGGCGCCGGTGCATTGCGCGGAAATCTCCAGAAAACGTGCGGCGCAAGCCTCGAAGTCGACCCCCGATGCGGCAAGCGCTTCCGTCCGTTGCTGAAACGAAGCGTAACGCAACGTGTAATCGACCTTGTCCGGCAGATTGTCGTGACGGAGCAAGCCGAAAGCTACCGCAAGCTGGCTTGTTGCCTTTTTCACTGCTCCGGGGAGAGGGTTGACCATGAACCGGTCGCCTGCGATCCCCGCCGCCATTTCGCAAATGGCCAGGCCATCACTCTCTGGCGGCGCTGCGCGTCTCACGAAGTCAGCCGGGTCAGGAAGCTCACTTTCCAGGGCTGCTTGAGAAGCGCCGATCCGTTTGATTGATTCTTGTCCCACTTGAGAAGCAAGAACCGCATGATTGCGGGCATTGAGCGCCGCGTTCTTGATATCTTCCAAACGCGGTTCAGGAGCACCCGCCAGCCGACAAGCGTTATCGCTTTCCTCGCGTGCTCGCATTGCGGAGCGGGAAACCGCGGCGAGCATCACATCGGCGATCTCTCCGCCTTGTTCGATGCGTGACTGCGCCTGTCTTGCCGCGGAAATCGCTGCGTCGAGATCTGAATGGATCCCTGCGACGTCACCGTCGCTCTCCCGGCCCGATGAGGTGAGGATGGGAGCTTCCATCAAGGGTGTACAGATTGCAGTGATTTCCTGTTGATCTGCTTCGCCTGACGCGATGATCGCCTCGATTGCCGCGAACAGATTGTCGATCTGCGCGCGTACCGTTTCTGCGGCGGCATCGGGCGCGATTTCTTCTTCGCTGCCTTCCGCCACATCCGCCGGCGGGGCATTCGGATCGACGCGATCGAACATGTGATCGATCGTGTTGCCGTAGCGGATGAACTGGCAGGCCTCGAGAACCGTCCAGTCATCCTTCATCCGGGCGCGGCCTTGCTTTACCGCATCGCGGAATTTCTCGCATAGTTGTTCGCGGTTTTGCTTGCGCGCTTCTTCTTCTCCGGTCAGCCAGTCCGAAAACCGGTCCATGGCCGCCACATGCCGATCCAGACAGGACCCGGTCGCCGCGGTGCCTTCTCCGAGTTCGCCGGCAGCGACGCCGGGAGATATCAGTTCCCCCGTCAGGCAACCGACGAACAGGCCACCATAGATTCCGGCCACAATCGGAAAGCGCTCCATGATCGCCCCGAGGATGGCGGAATCGCGAAGTTCGCCGGCGCGCAGCCGGATGTCCTCCAGAAGCTGCTGGGCGACATCGGGCGGTGTGGCCAGATCGAGCGCCTGATCAAGTTCGGCCAGCAGTCCGGCAAGCTGCGAGGTCACGGCAACCATTTCTGCCGCATTGGCGGCCCGCCCGATCGCATCCAGCAGGCCGATCGCCGGGCGGATTGCCCGTCTGCCCCCACCTGCATCCCTGAGCGCGTCGAGCTTGCGCGCCAGATCGTTTGCGTCATCTAGCTTGCTTCCGGCCCTGGCTGCATCGTCGAGCAGGCTCGATCCCGGCGGCATCCGGCCGGCTCTGCGACTCGCATCGACAATCTGATCCACTAGGCCGGGACGTCCTGATGCCTGGATCCGCGCCAGCGCCGCGACCCGCCGGTTTGGCGGCAGTTTCTCGATTACATTGGCGATACTGTCGGCGGCATGGCGGTCGAAACTGGGATTGTTGCGTGAAACCTGCGCCATCGTGTCCGCAAGATCTTCCAGCGCATCGGCCCGTGCTGCCTCGGCAAGCGCGCTTCCCGCGCGCGTGTTAGCCGCATTGCCGGGTGAGCGGTTGGAGCCGAGTTTGGAACTGGTCACTCCCCGGTTGCGCGGCGGCAGCCCTTCCTGCGCGCGCAGGTAATCATCAAGTGACTCCAGCCGCGAAACATATTTCTGTTCCTGGGCCATGATACGGTAAAGTTCGGCCCTGTTCGCCGGATTGTTGAAGTGGGATGGAGGCTTCTTCAGAAGCTCTTCGATCTTGCCGCGCTTCTTGGAAGCGAAACGCTCCATCTCGGACAAGTAGCCGTTGACGTGCTGCGGGCCGATCTTGCCTCCGCCTTTCTGTCGTGAAATCTTCTCGTATTGGGCGGCAAACCTGCTCTTGTAGGCGTCGTTATTGACTTCTGCGATCCGGCGAAACTCGGCCGGATCGCGAATGTATTCTGGGTCGGCCATGAAATCGACGTCGAGCTTGTTGTGCCAGGTGGAGCTTCGGGGCGGCGCCTTGTCTTCCAATCCATCCTTGAGAAAGTCATTAACCCGCCGGTTATAGCTCTCCTGCATCTGTTCGATCTGAGCCTTGCTGCGCACCTCGGTGATGTAGTCGGAATCGGTGCCGGGGCTGTATTCCGGAGAGGTGCGGATCTGAACGTCAAACCTTGCGCCGGCTTCCTCGGCAGCGGCCGCGGCGATGTTCTGGCTGACGCGGTCATAGTCTCCCTGGGCAGCTTGGTAATATGCGTCCGAGATTTCGTTGTTGAGCCGGGCAGCGTTGATGGCGTCATTGTTGGCAAACAAGAGCGCCTGATCTGCGTGCGAGAATTTCGATGTGTTGATGCGACTGAGTGCGTCACGTACATCCGGAACAAGTGTTTGCTGAGCAAGCGCTGCATAAAGCGAGACAAAAACGAATATCAGCGCCGCGGCGACCGTAAGTATTGCTGCGCGCAGAAGATTAACCCAATGCGGCGTTTCCCGTAATACAGGTGATGCGGATGTCATGATCCTGCCCCCTGTTCCCAATCAGCCATTCAACACTACTATTGTAATGCTTTTTGTACAAACCAATGTCGGAAGACCCAAGCGCTGCTGGCTCAATCTGCACTATCCAAGCGCAACATCATTCTCCGCCCGCCCTGGATTCAACGCGTTTGCGCAGCGCGAGCACCATCTCGAGTGATGGTACGCCATCGACCTTTAATCCCGCTACTTTCTGGAAATTCTGCAGAGCGCTGCGTGTCTTTCTGCCTGGTTTCCCATCGAGCGGGCCGGGATCGAAACCGGCTTTGGCGAGCAATTGCTGCAGCTCCAGCGGGTCGTATGCAGTGACGCCAACTTCGTCGAGCTCGCGCAGCGCCGTCCGGTCTCCCTCGGCGGCGGCCCGGCGCAGCAGTCTGATGCCACGTGGGCGATCGCGCCTGACCTGGTCGCCTTCGACATAGAGCTGGCCGAGCACCACCATTGACCTTGTATGACCGAGCTCGACCGCCTTGCTCAGCAACTCGACGGCCCTGTCGGCGTTCTTGGGGCCGCCGAGTCCACGCAAATGCATCCGCGCCAGGGCCAGGTGAGCGCTGCGCTGATTGCGGGCGACAGCCTCGCCATAGAGCCTTCGAGCCTTCACGTAGTCTTTTGGAGCGCCTTCTCCAATGCGGTATAGATAGGCAAGTCCGGTGAGTGCGCGCGGCTCCCCGGCGTCGATGGCCCGGCGATACCATGCGGCCGCCAGGGCCGGGTTCTTGACGGTGCCTTCGCCGCGACGATGCATCAGTCCAACCCGATACATGCCGCGACCGTCGCCTGCCTCTCCGGCTTTCTCGAAGAGCGACAGGGCCCGGGACAGATCCTTCTCGACGCCGCGACCGAGCTGGTAGCGCCGCGCCAGCGAGTAGTGGGCGCGCGCATGTCCCGCTTCCGAAGCCCGGTGTAACCAGTCCAGCGCAGCATCTAGATCCTTGTTCGGACCATTTCCGTCCCGAAATGCAAAGTACAGCGAATACATCGATGATGGCTTGCCCAAATGGGCTTCGCGCCAAAGCAGCTCGAAACGATCTCCGAGCGGCAACGAAACCTGTTCGCGACGCCGGTCGCGCAGAAGCTCTATGGATATGATGTCGCCCGGCACGATGCGGGAGGAAACATCAACCAGATCGCGAGGTTCACTGATGATGAGGCCGTTCGCCCGGACGACAATGTCTCCGACCTCGAGCCCGGCTTCCGCCGCTGAGCCCATTTGCGAGACTTCAGTGATCAAAGCGCCTTTCTGTCGGATCTGGTCGGTTTCGCCGCTTGCAGCTGCGGTCAGTTCAACACCCAGGAAGCCTTGGCGTCGATGTGGCGGAGGCTTCGGGATTGATGCTTTGGCAGATTTCTGGCTATCCTCCGTTTCCAGAGTTCGGATTTCGTCCGTCGGTTTGGCTTCGGTGGCTTGCAGCCGTTCTCTCGCCTCGTCAGCAAATTGCCCGTCGGGATAGATATCCAGATATGAATGGAAAGCTTCGGGAGTACCGCTGTCACTTAACACATCCCAGAGCGCCTTGTCTGCGGGATCGAATTTGTATTCGCGTGCTTGTGCGAGAGCGACCGATGCTTCGCCGGCAAGACATGCGGCGAGGGTGAGTGTCAGTGTCGCCTTATGGACCTTCTGCATTCTCATACTCACCTTTCGGTTGATACCGAGGGAAGCAGTGATTGTCGGTGACAATATTAGATCAATTTAGGCGAAACAGGAAATCACGGCACGATTTGTCTCCTGAAACGTCTCATCAACCGAACGGCTGCTTTGGATAAGAGTCAGCTTGATCACTTACGACCGCCTTGGAGGCGCATAGCGGTCGCTTTTGGACTGATGGCTAGCCTCTGTAGTGTACGCTCTGCAACGTCTCCGAACTCCCGCTGGACTTCCACGTGAAAGCAAGCATTCCTAATGTCGGCTCAGCGGAATAAGTGTCGCTGCTGACCCCGCCCGCAGTGCGGGCTTCACTCAGTACGGGGCCGGATGTTCCAGCCCTTGGAACCTGAGTGGAGATCAAGGTGAATACACAGAAGATCGACAATGATACCGACCAGAATGCGCTCCCGGGCGCCGCGACGGCGATTGCGTCGAAAAGGAAGCGCGGGGCCACTTCAGCGAAGTCGGGCAACACGGGCACCAAGAGCAAGCAAGATCAGTTGGTGGCCCTGCTGTCGAAGCCGAATGGTGTCCGGGTTTCGGTGATCTCGGACCGGCTTGGATGGCAGGCCCATACGGTGCGGGCCGCGATTTCAGGCCTTCGCAAGCGTGGGTATGAGATCGTGACTTCAAAGTCCCAAAAAACCGGCGAAATGGTCTATGCGATCAATGCCGCAGTTGGGGAGAGTGAAGCCGAAGCTGCCGAGGCATCGTCATGAACCGGATGGTGAGGGCAGGGGAGGTCCTGGATGTCGCTCGCTTTGAAGCGATGTCCCGCGAAGACTGTATCGTTGAATGGCGACGGACGATGGGAGGTCAGTCGCTCAAGTATGTCTCGGTGCAGTTCATGCGAAGTGCTCTGGGTTATGAAACACAGATCAAAACCCATGGCGGCCATTCGAGTGTGGTTCGAAAGGCTCTCAAAGCCGCTTTAAAGACCGATCAAAGATCATCTGAACCAGGAGGTCGACCGAAAGCAGCTCTTCAGTCTTCTCTCCGAGCCGGAACGCATCTGGTCCGGGAGTGGAACGGCAGGACCTACCAAATCGAGGTCTTGGATGATGGCTTCCAGATGGATGGCAAACGATATCGCTCTCTGAGCGCCATTGCGCGGAAGATCACCGGCGCCCACTGGTCCGGGCCACGGTTCTTCGGATTGGGGTAGACCATGAAGAAGATCCGCTGTGCCATCTACACACGGAAATCATCGGAGGAGGGGTTGGACCAGGAGTTCAACTCCCTCCATGCCCAGCGGGAAGCCTGTGCCGCCTACATCGCCAGCCAGAAGCATGAGGGCTGGGTGGCATTACCCGAGCACTATGATGATGGCGGCATCTCCGGTGGCACGTTGGAAAGGGCCGAGCTAAAGAAACTGCTACAGCATGTCGATGAGGGATTGGTTGACCAGATCGTTGTCTACAAGATCGACCGGCTTACTCGTTCCCTTGCTGACTTCGCCAAGCTGGTCGATCGGCTGGATGCAGCCGATGCTTCCTTCGTGTCTGTGACCCAATCCTTCAATACCGCGACCAGCATGGGGCGGTTGACGCTCAACGTGCTTCTCTCCTTCGCCCAGTTCGAACGCGAAGTGACGGCGGAGCGCATCAGGGACAAGATCGCGGCTTCCAAGAAGAAGGGGTTGTGGATGGGGGGCACCATCCCCTTGGGCTATGAGCCGGATGGGCGGACATTGAAGATTGTACCGGAGGAAGCTGAGACAGTCAGAACGCTCTATGATCTCTACCTTAAGCATCGTTCGATCCTCGCGGTGGTGGATCACGCCAACAGGCTGGGGTTGCGTGGCAAGGCAAAGGCTAGGAAACGGAAAGAGGTCAACAAGCGGTCTGACGAAGATGGGGCCGACGCCGC
Organism: Hoeflea sp.; assembly: GCF_002733955.1. Taxonomy (GTDB): domain Bacteria; phylum Pseudomonadota; class Alphaproteobacteria; order Rhizobiales; family Rhizobiaceae; genus Hoeflea. The sequence continues at coordinate 196,482 of NZ_NVXQ01000001.1, forward strand.
AACGCATTCTATCAATCCGGGTGCTTGTGGTGTCACCTTCGAACGCGCAGCACTTCACTACCTGCTGACCAACCCGGTCTATGCCGGTCGCATCCGGCATAAGGAGACAATCCACGAGGGGCAGCATCCGCCAATCATCGATCCGGATGTTTGGGTTCGGGTCCAGGAGCATATGAAGGAAAGTGCCGGCCGAAAGCGTGGTGAGGGGAAGGATGGGTCAATCATCAGTCCTCTTGCCGGCACGCTTGTTGATGAGACCGGTGACAAGCTTACACCGAGCCACGCCAGCAAGAAGGGCAAGCGCTACCGCTATTACGTCTCAAATCGGCTGCTCAACACTGCCGGGAAAAACGAAAGCAACACAAAAACCGGCGGCTGGCGGCTGCCTGCCAAGGCGCTTGAAGATCAGATCGCCAAGGCAACCTTGTCCCACCTTCGCAATCGGCTTCCTGTCGATCTGCTGATCAATCCCGCGGCTGAGGCAATGTCCAACATTAGTAGCCACCTCGATCTGCTGGATGCGCAGTCGTCCACAAAAGGTCCGAAAAGCATCCTGTCCTGCATCGAAAAGGGAACCGTCAGGCCAGGTGCAATCGAGATCAGCCTCAATCCCGAGGCGATCGCCGACACAATAGCGATCTCGGAAGACGAGCTGAACCAGGATGGTCTGGTGCTCAGACTGCCGTTCCAGTTCAGAAAGCGTGGAGTTGAAACGAAACTCACGATCGGGTCGGACACTTCGAAACCAGCCGACACCACCCTGATCCGCAGCATCGCCAAGGCGCATCAGTACTACGATGCAATCAAGAACGGTCGGACATTTGAGGAGATCGCGGAAAGCGAAAACCTCTCCAAGCGACGGATCATGCAGGTGATCGACCTGGCCTTCCTCGCCCCGGACATCGTCAAGCTCATCGTCCAGGGTGACCAGCCCGATGGCCTTACCGCGAAATGGCTTGGCATCAATCCGCTGCCCTCGGACTGGCAGGCCCAACGGCGCATCCTTGCGACTCTCTGATTGAACACCAAACCCCAAATACCCCAAGAACCCCGATGACCTGATGATGCTCTTTCGGCAAACTGTCAGCCCCAAATTGGCCGACTGAGACTTTCGGCGTTTCAGGGGCCGGGAAAAGACTAATATCCGGTCTCAGTCACACGAGTGCGCTTGTAAGCCATTGAAATATAGCCGCAATCCGAGCGAGAAAGTAAATCAGATCAAAAACTTAAAAAGAGTGGCTGTGCAAATTTTCCTGCGCGAACCAGTCTCTTGGTTTGAGTGGCGAAAAGCGGGAGAAAACGCTAACCGTCGCTCAGGCGATTACCTAGATTAAGTTGCAATTTCAAAGGGATAAATGGTTTCGACCCGACGATGCCCGGTCAGTGGAAGCGACCAAAGGGCGAAGTCGGTGCGATCCTAGCACGGTGTATGTAGGCGATTTCATTGCCGAACGGTGGGATACGATTGCAGTTGCGTGGGATTCGATTGTCGTTTCGCGGGAACTGATTGCAGTTATGTGGGATTGCTTGGCGCGTTGTTGGGATTGGCTTGATGTCTCACGAAATCCTGCCGGCATTCAGTGTGCTTCAGCTTGCGTTTTGACGAAGCAAGATTGCGCCCGCGCGGGATGGGGTCGCGTTTGAGCTAATGCTCGGCGTTTGATTCGCGGAATACGTTTCCGAACTCTGGTCGCTGATGAGCTAGAAGGCTCCATGATTCAGAAAAAGACTGCTTCTTGTTGGGATAATATTCTAAGAGCCTGGAAATAAGCCTTTCTCGCGCCTCTCAAAAATAACGCTGAATTTCTCGAGACGACTTCAAAGCCCGTAGGCAGTTGAAGTCCATAAATACACAAAACTAACCCACGAACGTGGGAGTACAGTTTTGCTTTCTGCTGATCACCGGTTGCGGCGACTGATTTTGGTCCGGTATTGTTCGGCCAGTTAAGCGTTCGAAGTCCCTGGAAAACCTGACGCGCTCTGGTGGCGCAAAACTGGAGTATGCAGATGCATCCGCCAAGCGACGACGCATGCCTTGAACAAACCTGCGCGATCGAAGACCTCGCGCCTTATGCCAACAATGCCAGAACCCATTCGAAGAAGCAGGTAAGGCAGATCGCCGACAGCATCAGACGGTTTGGCTTCTGCAATCCGGTCCTGATCGCCGACGACAACACGATCATTGCTGGTCACGGACGCGTGGAGGCCGCAAAACTAATCGAGATGACGGAAGTCCCGGTCCGGAGACTATCGCATCTGTCGAAGGACGAGGTGCGCGCCTACATCCTCGCAGACAATAAACTCGCGCAGAACGCAGGCTGGGATCGGGACCTGCTCGCAATCGAGATGCAGGGCCTGATCGAACTCGACTTCGATATCGAGGGGTTGGGCTTCTCGATGGTGGAGATTGATCTCACCATCGGCGACAAGCAGGCAAGCTTTTGGGAAGCGGATGATGCTGTGGATCGGGTGGAACCTGTCGCGCAGGGACCTGCGGTGACGCGGGCAGGGGAGCTATGGCTGTTAGGCCCGCATCGCCTTCTGTGTGGAGATGCACGGTCGAAACTGGATGTTGCGCGCTTGTGTGACGGGAAGCCGGCCACGCTCCTGTTCACCGATCCGCCCTACAACGTGCCGATCGATGGTCATGTCACTGGCCTGGGCCGGATCCGGCATCGCGAGTTCGCGCTGGCCTCAGGCGAGATGGACGAAGCCGCTTTCACCGCATTCCTCACGGATAGCCTCGAGGCTGCGGCGTCTCAGCTCGCGGATGGAGCGATTGCCTATGTCTGCATGGACTGGCGCCATATGCGCGAGGTGCTGGCAGCCGGCCATGCCGTCTTCTCGGAACTGAAGAACCTGTGTGTCTGGAACAAGACCAATGGCGGCATGGGCTCGTTCTATCGTTCCAAGCATGAGCTGGTCTTTGTCTTCAAGAAGGGTACTGCCCCGCACATCAACACCTTCGGCCTCGGGGACACGGGGAGGTACCGAACCAATGTCTGGGACTATCCGGGGATCAGCTCGCTCGGGGCCAGCCGCAATGAAGAGCTCGCCATGCATCCCACAGTCAAACCGGTGGCGCTGATCGCGGACGCCATCAAGGATTGCTCCAGGCGTGGGGATGTCATTCTCGATGTCTTCGGAGGATCCGGCTCGACCATGATCGCAGCCGACCAATGCGGTCGTGTCGCCCGGTTGATCGAGATCGATCCACTCTACTGCGACACCATCATTCGACGGTTTGAGCGGCTGACCGGAGAGCAGGCTCGATTGGCAGAGACCGGCAGAACCTTTGCTGACGTGACGGCGGATCGGCATGGCTCAGGAGGGGACGGCAATCAGGATGAGAGTCTGATCAGCACCTGCCGTTCAATCGACCGTGGCTCTTCCATTCCAGCTTCTATCGCGGGAGATCGGTGATGGCGGTCAAGCGAAACAAGTCGCGCAAGGCGACGCCGAAAGTCACTCCTCCCGGCCTTACCCCGCTGCAGAAGATCCTGCTCGATGAGGCAGGCCGCAAGGTCACGATCACCAGTGAGGGCCGTCAGCAGGAAGTCTCGATCGAACAGGTGGTTACCCGCAAGCTTCTGCAGGTGGCCGCCAGCGGGTCTGTCCATGCGCTCAGCAATGCGGTCAACGAGATTATCCTGGCACAACGGATCATGCAGCAGGAGATCGAGGAGGATATCGAGTTCGCTCGCCGCGTGAAGGCACACCAACAGGTCTTTCTCGACAAGGCCAGGAAAGAAGGCCAGGACCTCAACACCGTCCTGCCCCATCCCGATGACATCGAGATCATTCCAGGGGTCGGTTACAAGGTACACGGGCCATGGGACGAGGCGGAGTTGAAGGTCGTCCTCGGCAATTGTGCCAGACGAGATCTCTACATCCTTCAGGCAGCCCTTGAGGAGCGGCTTCTTGGTCCTGAGGTGGATTTGGAGACACATAAGGACGGATCGACGGATGGAGGATCAGCCCTTCTGTTGGCTCAGTTCCTAAACCAGGGTATGCCCGAGCGGTTTGCCAAGTCGAACCTTCAGATCACATTGGATATGTTCAAGCTCAGACGATTGACCAAGCGCGAATTGCTGAAGTCAGCCCGTACCGCATGGGCGTCGTTCGGGCATCCCAAACCACGCGGATGGGTTACGCCGTCGTTCAACCAAACACTGGCGATGTTGGAAGTCGTCACCGGCGGCTGCGCAGAGCTGTTGCAGGATGCATATGAAGGGAAGGTCAGGACCGACCGCGATATCGCGAACCGGTTAGAGCGCCTGTTGCGCCAGTTGAGAGAATGAACCGCGAGCGATGATCAGCCCCGCATGGAGGGTCCGGTTACGTTCCATTGTCTCATGGGAAAGGGGCGCATTAGCCCGAGGCCCTCAAAGACCCCATGCACTTCCGCTCCCTATCTCAAGCAGGACGCAATGACGACGCATTGCCACGCAAATGCTCCGTCCATTGCGGCGCGTTCTGGGCGCCCGCGTAGACAGGCATAGGTGCGCCATGACAAGCATTCCCCCGTTTTTCCGTGGCTACAGAATGGCCTTGCGCGATGTTCAGCGCGCCACGGAACGTTACCCCAAGGCACTGACACGTGACGAAGCTCCGATCCTGGCGCTCTTCATGGTGGCTGACTGCATCGCCACCGAACTATGGGAGCTCCGCAGCGCGAAAGGCAAAGCCAGCAAAATACTCAGCGACAATGATTGGCGGTTTCGGGGGCATGTGCTCGACACCAAGGATCTCAAACTCTCGCTTACGCCCGTGATATTCGGGCGTGGCTACAAAGCCGGATTTGATCGGGCGCTTCAGATTATGACCGGCCACGCCTGGGCGATGAACGATCCTGCCGCCCGCGTCGGCATCCTCGAAATGGTACTGCGGTTCGAGCGGGTCAGGTTCGAGATCGCCTCGGATGACGACGGCAAGATTCGGACGCTCAGGGCGAGGAAGTTTGTGGTGTAGGTCAAGACCGTTGAAGCGTCTACATCCGAACGGTCTTCAATCGCTGGAACGCCGTGCGCAGGTTCAACTAGCCGTCGGGTAGATTCTCCATTCCCTTCGGCAGCAATTTTCTGTGAATTCATTGACGTTTTCTATGATCGGACGAATTCTATGCTCTAGACGATGCTCGGAATGTCTGCGGGTACAGATGGAGTCCAAATAGCGCTAAATGCTGTTGGTTAGCCAAAATTGCATTGTGCTGCATTGCCGGGTCGTATTGTAACCCTAATCCGCGGTTCTACTGCTCGAAATCAGCAAGTTCCGTTTGCGTAAGACGGGTAGATCCCAGGGCTGGTGGCACGTCCTGACGAGAGGCATCTTCCAATGCCGGTCGTTAATTGGAGGGCATCCATGTGCTGGTTCTCGGGCGCCTAATCCCAAAAACAAGAATGCGAAATATCGCGTCAGTCGGCGCAAATCGGGAATCTTTCATTTTCCATCTTGTGTCTTCCGGGAAGATTGATATTGTTTGGTCGTCCGTTCAATTAAGCGTGGGAGGCGCCAGATAATGAATGTGCCGCTTCCTGTCCGGCAAATCGCTGTCGTGTTGGGTATTCTGCTCCTATGGGCGGCGGGAGACGCACTGCACTGGTTCAATCCGGACGTGATCCCTCCAATTGCCGAAGTCGGTCAGGCCGCGGTTTTATTGTTTGACCGGCCCGAATTGTGGCCGGCGATCTGGTACACGCTGCGAGACTCTCTTGCCGGCGTGGCGATCGCCGCAAGCATCGGCGTGCCGTTGGGGCTCTGGATCGGAATGTTCCCGCGGGTCGAGAAGTCGACGCGGATTATTCTGGATTTCGGCAGGGCATTTCCGGTGGTCGCGCTTGTGCCAATCTTCATTCTGATTATCGGAACCAACCATACGACCAAGATCGCAATGATTTCGATCGCCTGCTTTTTTCCGATCCTCGTCCAGACGATCTATGGGGCGCGGCGCCTGGATCCGACCGTGGTCGACACCGTCACCAGCTTTCGCATTCCGGCCACGCTGCGCTTTCGCAAGGTGATACTGCCGGCGTCCCTGCCTTTCATCGCAACCGGCATGAGGCTTTCCCTGAGCATCTCGATTCTGGTTGCCGTGGCAGCCGAAATCCTGACCCAGGTTCCGGGGTTGGGAACCCAGGTCAGCTTGGCCCGCACCTTCAACGAAGTCGCCGTGGCGTTTGTCTACACGATCTATGCCGGTCTGCTCGGCGTCGTGTTGAGCAGCGCCTGGGATTTCGTCGAGCGACGGCTTCTCAACTGGCATCATCGGGAGGCAAAACCGTGAAGCGTTCGACATTTCGAAAGCGCCTTGCTTCCTGGATCTGGATGTGGTGGCTGCCATTCCTGCTGGTTGCGCTGTGGTGGTTTGTATCCGCATCCTCGACCTCGTTCTTCTTTCCGCCGCTAAGCCGAATTCTCGAAGTCACGATCCGCGACATCACGTCCGGAATCCTGTTGATGCACTTGATGGCCAGTCTCGGCAACATGGTGATGGGGCTGGCTTTTGCCATCATCATCGGGGTGGCCAGTGGCCTCGTGATCGGCGAAACCCGGCCTTTGCGCGAGGCATCGGGCCCCTTCCTGAATTTCGTCCGCGCGATCCCGCCGGCAGCGATCGTTCCGATCGTTATCGTCGCGATGGGAACCGGACCGGCTCCCAAGATCTTCATCATCGCCTTCGCCTGCGTCTGGCCGATCATGTTGAACACGATAGACGGCGTGCGCGGGATGAACCCGCAACTGATGGAGACGGCGCGGGCTTTCCGCATCCCGTTCTGGCTTCGCAACCGGCGGGTTTTGGTCATGGCGGCGCTGCCGCAGATCATGGCTGGAATCAGGATTGCCCTGGCGGTGGCACTGGTGCTGATGGTCATCGGCGAGTTTGTCGGCGCCAGCAAGGGGCTCGGCTTCTACATCCGCGAGAAGAAGGAGTCCTTTGCCATGGCCGAAGCATGGGGCGGAACCATCCTGACGGGCATTCTCGGCTATTTGCTCAGCGCCGCCTTCCTGCACTTCGAACGCTGGACTCTGGCCTGGCATTTTCAGGGCGGCGACGATGCGACGTCCAGTTCGTAATGGTTGAGGTACGATGAACGCAATGAACACAATATCCAAGGCACCGCGCATGCAGGTCAGGAACCTGTCGAAAAGCTATGGTGCGATGGAAATTCTCAAGGGCATCAATCTGGAGGTCGCTCCGGGTGAGATCGTCTCCATCGTAGGCCCTTCCGGGGTAGGCAAGACCACTCTTTTGCGCAGTCTTTCCGGCTTGACCACCCTGACCGGGGGAGAGATCACGATTGGCTCCGATGTCGTCAGCGGCCCGGTAAGTGAAATCGGACTGGTCTTTCAGGATTATCGCGGTTCGCTCATGCCCTGGATGCGAACGCTTGAGAATGTCGCCTTTCCGCTGCAAGGCAAGGGGATGCCCCGCGCCAGACGCGAGGAGATAGCACGCAGCTGCCTGGCTGATGTGGGACTTGAGCATGCCGCGCGCCAGTATCCGTGGGAATTGTCCGGCGGCATGCAGCAGCGCGTCTCGATCGCACGCGCCTTGGCCTATGACGCGCACATCCTTCTGATGGATGAACCGTTCGGTTCGCTCGACGCGCAGACCAAACTGGTGCTGGAAGATCTGGTGATCGCGCTGCAGCGCCGCCTCGGCATCAGCGTGATTCTGGTGACCCACGACATCGACGAAGCCGTCTACATGTCCGACCGGGTTGTCGTCCTGAACGGCAAGCCGGCCAATGTCATCGACGTTGTCGATGTCGATCTGGGACGCGAACGCGACCAGATCGAAACCAAGTCAGACCCGAAATTCGTGCAAGCCCGAAATCGCGTCATGCGCGAGATCATGGGGAAATAGAACGAATACAACCTTGATAATGGGAGGAAGACATGACTTCACTTTGGATTAGAATGGGCGTCGCCGCTGCGGTGATGCTGTCGACGGGGGCCGCGGCCGCCGAAGAGATGACGAAACTCAGAATCAACCGCTCGCCGGTCAGCACGTTCCAAGGCCTGATTATCGCGCAGGAAAAGGGCTGGTTCAAGGAAAACGGAATTGAGGTTGAACTGGCGATCGGCACGTCGCCGGACGCCGCTATCGCCGAACTGGTCGCGGGCCAGTCTCAGATTGCCATGACCGGCGGCGTTACGCTGGTGGCGGCAGTTGCAACTGGCGTTCCGGTCACTGCCGTGATCAACGGTCAAGACGACGGCAACGTTCCGACCCATGGCCTGCTGGTCAAAGCGGACAGCGGTCTCCAAAAGATCACCGACCTGAAGGGAAAGAAGATCGGCCTGCCAGGTATTGCCAGCCCCCAGGGCCTCTATCTGCTTGAAGCATTGGAGAAGGCCGGCATGAGCCGGGATGATGTGGAACTCGTCAACCTGCCGTTTCCCGGTGTAACCCAGGCCATCGAATCCGGTGCTGTCGACGCCGGGATCCCGATCGGGCTTTTCTTTGATTTCGGCAAGGCCGCCGGCCTTACCGAGCTTCCCGAGTATGCCGAGCAGGTGATGGTCGGTGTGCCTGCGGTGTTCTTCGCGGCGAACAAGAACTGGGCCGAGGAGAATGCGGAGGTCCTGACAAAGTTCGTGGCGGTTATGCAAAAGGCCCACGACTGGGCCAATGAAAATCCCGATGAGGTCCGCCGTATTGACATGGAGAACACCAAGCTTCCGCCGGAGTATCTGAAGACGCGCCCCTATGCCGGTCTGCAGTCCGCGTTCAACACGGAGCTCTGGTCCAAGCAGGTCGAAGGGCTTTCAAAACACGGGTTCATCAGTCGGGCACCGGCGACGGACGAATACGTCTGGAGCGGCGCTCCCCGCAAGTAGAGCAGGACGAACAATGAAGAGGGGGACCGGTTGGTCCCCTTTTTTGTTGTTGTTACCCGTGTTCGTGGACGCGAACTTTCAGTGTCGAACCAACAGCCTGGCCGCGATCTGCGGCCAGGCTTCGCTGCCCGCCGCCAGGTATTTGGTCTCGGTCTCGTCATCGTAATAGGCCTGGATGGCCGAACCGTAACTCGGACGGGCGCGCGACCTTTCCAGCCAGTAGGCGATGGAACCGAACCTGCCTTCGTACAGTCCGCCAAGGCCCAGACGTCGCACACGGTCGACATATGCCAACAAGGCGCAGTCGGCGAGACTGTAGTCGTCGCCCATCAGCCATGGCCCGTTCCTGAGCGCCGTGTCCATATCCCGGAAAACGCCATCGAGAGTGGCGACGGCCCCGTCAACATGAGGCGATTGAGCCCCCCTGTTCATGAGGTCGCGCCGCTTCTCTGTGATGTCGGGTCCTGGTGCGCGCGCGAGCCAATCTTCCAATTGCTCGGCAGTCATCGAACCGAGCACCATCTTGCGAATGACGGTGGCAAAGGTCAGCGAGTTGATCGCGGCATGGATCTCGATGCAGCGGATCAGCCAGAGCCGTGTCTGCCAGACCGCGCTGCCGCGGACTGGCATCAACAAGGGTGCGGCGAGAGCATCGACATATTCGATGATAACACTGCTTTCGCGGATGACATCGCCGGTATCCGTGACAAGTGTCGGCACGACCCCGTTGGGATTGAGCTTCAGATAGTCGGGGGTTTGATGTTCCCCTTTCGTCATGTCCAGATTGCGGCTCGTCCAGGGGATGCCCTTTTCGGCAAGTGCCAGGCGCACTTTCTGCGAGCAGACGCTCGAACCGGAATGATAGAGGGTCAGCATATCAGTAGCCGATCGTGAAGCGTTGCCCGACATATTTGGGGGCTTCCAGTTCATCGGCAACCGCAATCGCAAAGTCCTCGAAGGATATCCGGCTGTCGCCCGCCTCGTTGAACAGCAGGTGGTCCTTTCCGTAGCGGAATGTTCCGGTACGTTCGCCGGCAACAAACATGCGCGACGGTGAGATATAGGTCCAGTCAAGCCCCTCGGTCTGCTTCAGAAGATCGAGCATATAGGCTCCGCGCGCCGAATTCGGGCGGAAAGCTGGCGGGAAGTTCGGGTCATCGACTTCGGGCACGCCGCTCGGACCGATCAGGCTGCCGGCGCCGCCGACGATGACATAGCGCTTGACGCCGCTGTCGATGACGGCCGGGACAAGGATGTCCGGGTCGAGATCGAGAAATCTCACCGAGGTCACCACCGCGTCATGGCCCTTGATGGCATTCGCGAGCGATGCCCGGCTGCTGTCGGTGCCAACGGCGGTGACCAGCTCGCCCGTTGGGACCTTGTCAGGATTGCGAACGATGCCGGTGACGTTATGCCCGCGGTCGGTCAACTCCTTCAATATCCGGGATCCCGCCTGTCCTGTTGCCCCTACCAGTGCAATCCGCATGATCAACTCCTCATTGTTTTGTGGATAAAAATTGTTTATACAACCAACCAATTAATGGAGCAAGCATGACATGAGGCTGAAGGGCAAAACTGTAGTCGTAACCGGAGCCGGCCGCGGGATAGGGCGGCAGATCGCGAAAATGATGGCGGCTGAGGGCGCGCGGGTGCTGGCCGTGGATCGGGATACGGAGGCACTCGGCACCCTCGAGGGTATAGCAACCTTTGCCGCCGACCTCACCAATGAGAAGGCGGTGGCCGACATGGCAGCGCATGCCACGGAACTCGGCCCACTCCATATCCTCGTCAATGCCGCCGCGGTTGTCAGGTTCGGATGGATTGACGAATTGAGTTATTCGGACTGGCAGCTGACGCTGCGCAGTGAGGTCGACAGCGTGTTTCTGGTCACCCGTGCGCTCTGGCCGCAGCTGAAGATGAAGGGCGGCTCGATTATCAATTTTTCCTCGGCAAGCGCCCATGTCGCGTTGCAAGGTCTGCCCGCAGTGGCCCACACGGCCGGCAAGGGCGCGGTTCTGGCCATGACCCGGCAGTTGGCAATGGAAGGCGGCCCCTGGGGCATACGCGCCAACAGCATCGCGCCGGGCTTCACCGTGACCGAAGAAACCGAACAGCACCTCGACAATCCGGAAATGATGGCCTCGGTCAGGTCCAAGCTGATGATCGACCGCCTTGGGCGCACCGAGGATATCGGCTATCTCGCGATCTATCTCGGCTCCGACGAAAGCGGTTTTGTAACTGGAGCGGATTTTTCAATCGATGGCGGAGCGACAGCCTGGTGAGACCCCAGATCTAGCTGCCGTCGGAAATGATCGTGCCGCCATCCACGACAATCGCCTGGCCGGTGACGAATGCGCCACCCGGTGAGGCGAGATAGACCGCAGTTGCTGCGATCTCCGATGGCTGGCCGACCCGGCGCAACGGCGTGGCCTGCATCCGCCGTTTCATGAAGTCCGAATTGGCCATCAGACCCTTGGCGAAAGGTGTCTCGATCAGTCCCGGCACGATGGCATTGGCGCGTACATTCGATGGGCCCCATTCGACGGCCAGCGTGCGGGCCAGCTGGATCAGCGCGGCCTTGGTCAGCGAATAGACCCCGATGGCGCCGTTGCCACGCAGTGCCGACAGGCTCGACATCAGGATGATCGATCCGCCGCCCAGCGACTTCATGTGTGGCGCGGCACGCGAAGACAGCCAGACGCCGGCATCAAGATTGACCTGAAACGTCTTGCGGTACAGCTCGTCGTCGACCGCGCCGATCGGGCCGACATGCCCCTCCATACCCGCATTGGAAACAAGGATGTCGAGTTGTCCCAGCGTGCCGATGGCGTCACCGATCAGGGCCTCTGCCGCCGTCCTTTCCGCCAGGTCCACAACCCGTGAGCACGCAGAACCTTGCTGGCGCGCATTGAGACCAGCTTCCGCCTCGGCCAATGCCTCCGGCTGGTCACCCGCAAGCATGACCTTCGCACCGTGATCGACAAAGGCCATGGCAATGGCCAGCCCGATTCCGCTCGAGCCACCGGTGATGAGCGCCGTTTTTCCTGACAGATCGAACAAGTGCATGATTCCTCCCGAGATTTCGGTCAGGGTAGGGGGTGCACCGGCATCTGTAAAATGGATAGTATGGATAAAGCAAATCGACACATCGGATATCAAATGCGATTCAAGGGCCTCGATCTCAATCTTCTGGTGGTGCTTGATGCGCTCCTGACGACGCGCAATGTCAGCCGGGCGGGCGAGGTTCTGAATCTGAGCCAGTCAGCCACCAGCGGGGCCTTGGCCCGGCTGCGGGACTATTTCGGTGATACGCTGCTGGTGCAGCAGGGAAGGGGCATGGTGCCCACGCCTCTCGGGGCGGCTCTGGCACCGCAGATCCGCAATGCGTTGACCCAGATAGAGGGGACGATCATTGCCCGTCCCGGCTTCGAACCCGCAATTGCCGATCGGGAAATCCGGATCATTGCGTCCGACTACGTGATGGTCGTCTGGCTCGCTCCGGTGATTTCGGCCATCGCCATGGAGGCTCCCGGCCTGCGGTTTCGCATTGACCCGCCGACGGTCGATCCGGAAGGACAACTGGACAGCGGGTCGGCGGATCTCCTGCTGATGCCGGGAAAATATCTGGCCGAGCAGCATCCATCGGCTCATTGCTTTGACGACGAGTATTGCGTCATCGCCTGCGAGCGCAATCCGGAGATCGGCTCTTCGATAAGCGTTGAGGAATTCTACGCCGCCTCGCATGTCGATGCGGCATTCCCCACAGTCGTCCCTGGTTACACGGACTGGTTCACGCGCCAAAGCGGGCAGGAGCGGCAGGTCGGTGTCCTGGCCGGTGGCTTCGCGGCGCTTCCCTATTTCGTCCTCGGATCCCGGCGGATCGCGCTGGTCCACAAGCGTCTGGCCCGCATCTATGCGGAGCATTTGCCGATCCGCATGTTGCCCGCGCCTTTCGACATTCCGAAGATCGAGGAGCGGCTGCAATGGCACCGCTTTGCAGATGAGGACGAATGTCTTCGATGGGTGCGCGAACGCATCCTCGGCCACGATGCTATCGATGGTATCGATAATACCGATCCATAAAAACCGTTTTCCGCGATACCAATCTTTGGCTAACAGGAACACGGGAGGAAGATATGGTAAACGAGCAGATACCTTTTGTCATGGCCATGGCGACGATCAGCGGCAGCCCGCCGTTTCCGATCCTTGTGCTTGATGACGACGCGGCGGTTTCGGTCGCCGCCGTGGCGCCGCTGGCCGCCCGGCTTGGCGCCGGGTTGACCGGTGCAGAAAGCATTCATGGATTGCTGCAGGACTGGTCGCGCAATTTTGAGGCGCTGTGCCGCGTCGTCTCCGCGCTGGATGATGCGGAACTGGGAAAATACACCAGGTCGGCGTTTGCCGCGCTTGAGTTTTTTGATCTGGTGGCGCCGATCTCCGTTCCGCGCCAGATCTTTGAGGTTGAGGGTGCGGTCACCTGTCGTCCGGTCTCGTCGCTGGCGGGCCCCCGTGCGAAGGTTCCGATGCCTCCCGACAGCACCCATCTGACTGCCGGCACGTCATTGGCCGCAGTCGTCGGTGCCCCGAGCTACCGGGCGACGCACGACGAGGCAGCGCAGTCCGTTGCGGGCCTGATGGTCGCGACACGATACCGTGACAGTGCCGGAGGCGTGGTCGCGCCCGCGCTGTTGCCGACAGGCCCCTATTTTGTCCCGATGCAGTTCTGCCCGCCTGAATTGACCGCCCGCATCGCCTTCAATGGCGAAACCGGCGTGGATTCAGCCGGCACTTCCGCGGCTGCAATTTCGGCTCTGCAGAAGGTGTCCAGGGAGTGCCACCTGTTTCCCGGCGACCTGGTCCTGATGCCTCTCGGAGATCAGGGCAATGTTGCCCTGGGCGATGGCGATATCATTGAGACTGCAATCGCGGGCCTAGGGCAGCAAACGACAAATATCATGAAGGAGAGCACGCATGCCAATTCTCGGGATTGAGACCCTACTCTATGGCGTGGAGGACCTCGACGAATGCACCCGTTTCTTCGACGATTTCGGTCTGCCGCAGCATGCGCGTACCGACGGGATGACCCATTACCGGCTTGAGGAAGGGTCGAATGTGGTCTTGCGCCTCCTCGACGATCCGGCTCTTCCCAAGGGGTTCAAGGACAAGGGTGTGAAGGAAATCACCTGGGGCGTGGACACCCAGGAATCGCTGGATGCGCTGGCTGATCGGCTCGAGGCGCACCAGGAAGTCACAAGGGGCGATGATGGTGTTGTGCGCACCAAGGCGCCGTCCGGGATGAACGTTGCGCTGAAGCTCTGGAGCCGCAAGAAGGTCACCTATGCGCCCGATCCGGTCAACGCGCCGGGGCACGTCAAGCGCTTGAACGTTCAGCGCAAGTGGAAGACCCGTGCGCGACCCAAGATCATCACCCATACGGTATATACGGTTCCCTCGCCGAAGGAAGAGTTCGAGTGGTACCGCGACATGCTGAATTTCCGCATGTCCGAGGAGCAGATCGGCATGGGCTTCTATCTGCGCTGTGATGGCGCCAACGAGCACCACAATCTGTTCCTGATCAACATGAATTTCGGGCCATTGCCTGGCTATCCGGTGTTCCACCACACCAATTTCGGCGTCGAGGACATCGACGAACTGATGGTCGGCACCAACTACATGACCCGGCGCGGCTGGGAAACCGGAGCGCTTGGGTCCGGCCGGCACCGGATCGCGTCAGCGCTGTTTTCCTACATCGAAAGCCCCGCGGGTGGCGAAGCGGAGTATGGAGCTGACAGCGACTATATCGATGACAACTGGATTCCACGGGAATGGAACCAGGTGTTCGCCACCTACAGCTGGATGCACAAGATCCCCCAGTTTCTCGGAACGGATCAGAAATGGCAGTACCGGCTGCATCCGAGCTACGTGCCGAATGGCGCCGGCGACAGCGAGTGGGAGGAATGAGCGCGCTACCGGACACCGCACTCGTTGTCGGCGGCGGCATCGCGGGCATGTCGGCTGCCATGCGCCTGATGGATGCAGGCGCGGCCGTTACCCTGATTGACAAGGATCCGGAGTGGTCGGTTTACGGTGCGGGCATCACCTGCTCGGCCCTGACCTTCCGGGCGCTCTGCGATCTGGGACTGGCGAACGAACTGCTTTCGATGGGCGCGCCTCACAATGTGGTCGCCCTGCACGATCTTGCGGGTGGCTCGCTGCTCAGAACCATTCCTCTGCCGCGGCTTCAGGGCGAGACCATGGATGCGGGCGGCGGCATCATGCGCCCGGACCTGCACGCGATAATGTCGGCAAGGGTTCGCTCGCTGGGCGCCGAGGTTCGCCTTGGCCTGACCGTGGACGCCGTATCCCAGGATGCCGACGGCGTCGATGTGACCTTCCGGGATGGCACGACAGGCCGTTTCGATCTTGTCGTTGGAGCGGATGGCCTGTTTTCCACGATGCGGGACATGGTGCTGCCTAATGCGCCCAAGCCGAAATTTACCGGCCAGGCTTGCTGGCGCGTGATGTTCGACCTGCCGCAGGAATGGCAAGGTGTTGGGGCGATGTTCCTCAGCCCGACGCTCAAGGTCGGATTCACACCCTGTGCGCCGGGGCGGATGTACATGTACTTGCTGGAACACGTACCCGACAATCCGTGGCGTGATGCCAGCGAGATGCCCGGGATTTTGCGGAACCTGCTGAAGGATGCCGGCGGCAAGGTGGCGGAGTTTCGTGACGTGATCGGTGCGGACACGCCGATCAATTATCGACCGGTTGAAAGCGTGCTGGTCGATGGCGACTGGTACAATGGCCGTGTTGTCCTGATCGGCGACACAGTGCATGCCACGACACCTCACCTCGCCAGCGGCGCAGGCATGGCGGTCGAGGATGCCATCGTCCTGGTCGAGGAACTCGGCCGTCATGACACGCAGCCGGACGCCTTCCGCGCGTTCATGGACCGCAGGCTGGAGCGCGCCAAGATGGTTGTCGGCAACTCGCTGAAGCTGGGCGAGCTCGAGATGGCGGGCGCGCCGATGCAGCAACAGGCAGCGCTCATGCAGGCCTCCACCGAGGCAAGCTGCGCTCTCTACTAAAGCGGCAGCACCCACACGGACGGGCTGCGCGGGCTCCGGCCGTGTGGGTGGCGGCTTATGAACCGCGCGTCAAACGGCGGCATCCCGGGAAAGCCCTGGGCTTCGTTAGAAATCGATGCGGGGGATTGCGATTTCGTGGTGCCTGACCTGCGGCGGGCCATCGAAGTGCGGCCCGACGAGCTCGCGCCATTGCTGGAACAATTCGCTTTGGCGAAAGCCGACGGTATGGTCTTCCAGCGTCTCCCACCTGATAACAGCTTCATACTCGGCCGGAGCCTCGATGCAGCGCTGCAGATGCAGTCCCTTGCAGCCCTTGGCCTTTCGGAACACGGCGCTCGCCGTTTGCACGGCCGCTTCGAACTCGGCCTCATGGCCCGGCTTCACCTTGATGTGGGCAACTTCGATGATCATCCCTGGAAAAACCTCTGCAATCTGGCATAGCCCGGAATGTGAGTGGAAGTGCCGCCATCCGCTGCCATCGCCTGGCCGGTGATGTAGCGGGCTTCGTCCGAGATCAGGAATGCCACCAGATGGGCAATGTCGGCCGGTGCGCCAAGGAACGGCGTCAGGGTCTCCTCCTCCACGGTTTCCCGCAATTCCTGCGGCAGGTGAGCGAGCGCCGAAGGCGTTCCGGTCAGCCCGGGCAGCACCGCATTGCAGCGGATTCCGCGCTTCCCGTGGCTAGTCGCGATCGACCGGGTCATCTGGATGATCGCTGCTTTGGAGGCGGAATAGGCTGCCTGGATGACGTTGCCCTGAAGTGCCAGGTTGGAGGCGGTGTTGACGATTGCGCCGGCGCCCTGCGGTGTCATGATCTTCAAGGCTTCGCGGCAGGCGATCATGGTGCCGCGCGTGTTGATGCGGAATGTGTCGTCCCAGTCTTCGGTTGCCATGTGCTCTATGTCGAGATCGCGTTGCGCCATCTCGGGTGTGAGCAATGCGGCATTGTTGTTGATGGCATCCAGCCGTCCATAGCGTGCGAGAGTGGTCGAGAACATCGCCTTGACGCTGCTCTCGTCGCCAAGGTCGACGTGAATCGCTTCGGCTTCGGCACCGGTATCGCGCAGTTCGGTTGCGAGCGTCTCGGCCCTGCCCAGGTCAATATCCGCCACCATCAGCCGGGCTCCGTGGGATGCCAGGATACGACAGACGGCGCTGCCTATGCCACCGGCTCCACCGGTAACGATGGAAACCTTGCCGTCGAGTGTGTAACTCATGCCTTACTCCGGAAAATCGTTTGCAATGAGGATTTCCACCAGCAGTCCGCATGGATCGCGGAAGAAAAAGGCCTTTGCCGGCAGCCGGTCCGGGGTGAGGGCGGGGTCGTCCTCGGTCACCATCGGCTTGCCTACTTCTCGGATGATGCCAACGATCTCGACATCGTCACGGGCATGAAGCAACTCCAGCGCCGCCTGGCAATCCTCAACCGAGAAGCAGGCGTGCTTGATACCTTGCACGGTCAGATCGGTGTTGGGTGCATGGGCATGATCCGGAACCGGAGCGGATCCGGCCCTTTCAAACAGTTCGAAGCGGAAATTGTCGCGGCGCAGAAAGGCAACCTTGGTCTGGATCGCCTCGATGTTCAAGCGCCGTTCAAGCGTCATCCCGAAGACCTCGCCATAAAAGGCGATGGCGCGGTCGATGTCGTTGACGCTGAAACCGGCATGGTGCCACTTGAGATCTGGAAACAATCCGTCAGACATGGCCTTTCTCCTTGACGCGCGTGTCATGTTCGGCCTGCCGGGCGGCCAGGTCCGCATCGAAAGTGCCGTCGGTCAGTACGAACAGCATGCGGGTAATCCGGTCTGTGCGATTGGTCCAGGCGTGGATGGTGCCGCGTTGCACCACCATGTCGCCTTGCTCCAGCACAACCTCGTCCTCGTCCAAGAGCAGCACGATTTGACCTTCAAGAACAACGCCGTAATCGATGCTTTCTGTCCGGTGCATCAGGGGATGGCGACCGGGGATGGTGTGTTCCGCGTTCTCCGCAAGGCCGACCTTTTCGAACAGGGCACGCGCGGTTTCCTTGTCGAATTCCGGGCCGTTCGGTCCCTCCGGCGGTATGTCGACGATTCGGATAACCGTTCCGCCCTTTGGCGGCGCGGTATCGTGGTGCAGGTCGGTCGGCTCAGCCTCTTGTGCAGTAACGAGCGACGGTGTCGCCCGCGTATTCCAAAGTTCGTGAAACGCCAGCCCGGGTTGATGCTCGGGTCGGGTCACGTGTGGGGGTTCACCGTCTGACAAGACCACGGCCTTCCCCGAGGGGTCGTGGCCGGTGACCACCCTGCGAACATTTTTGGATATCATTTTGACCCGGACTCCATTATTGGTTGGTCGTTTAAATAAGTACGATCCGCCCAAAGATGCAAGCCAAGAGATCAAGAAAAGTAGGAAACAAAAATGTGCCTTCTGTTCAGGCGCGGGGCGCTGGCCTTATGAGTTGGCGTACAGACATAGGGAGAGAGACATGCCGGACTACGATGTCGTCGTGATGGGTGCGGGCCACAATGGCCTGGTTGCAGCCTGTTACCTTGCCAAGGCTGGCAAGAAGGTTCTGATCCTAGAGCGCCAGGCTTTTCCCGGAGGGGGAGTGGTTACGCTCGAGCTGAACAGCCCTGGCTATCGCCACGACCTGCACAGCTCGTGTCATATCATGATTCAGGGCAATCCGATGCTGACCGAGGACGAACTCGGGTTGAAGGCCAGGTATGGTCTCAATTACCGCTATTCGGACGTTCCCTATGGGTCGATCTTTCCTGACGGCAAGACGCTGATCACCTACAAGGATCTCGACAAGGCCTGCGCCGAAATCGCCAAGTTCAACGCCCGGGATGCGGAAACCTATCGCGCCTTTGCCAAGCGCTCGATGGAAATGCTGCCGATGTTTGCCAGCGGCCTCTATTCACCGCCGTTGCCTCTTGGGCCGGCGATGGCGATGTTCGACAGTTCTGACGAGGGGCGACTGATCCTGGATGCCATGAGCCGGTCGTCGCTGGATCTCGTGAACCAGTATTTTGAGGGTGATCACATCAAGATCCACCTGCTCAAGCTGGTGACCGAGAACCTGCAACTGCCTGACGAACTCGGAACCGGCATGGGCATTTTCCTGATGCCGGGGATCATCCACAAATGGGGCGTTAGCCAGCCGGTTGGCGGCTCGGGCGGTCTGACGGATGCGCTGGTGAGGTGTTTCGAGGATCTGGGTGGCGAATTGCGGCTCGAGGCCGAAGTTTCCAGGGTGATCGTCGAGGCGGGTGAGGCGAAGGGCCTGCAATTGACTACTGGTGAAGTGTTCCGCGCGAAAGATGGCGTCGTAGCCGCGCTGCATCCGCGAGTCCTGTCGAAATTCGTCGAGGGAATCGATCCTGAGGTCGAACGGCGCAATCAGGCTGTGAACCCCTCGCCGCAGTCGCTCTTCGTCTCCCATTACGACCTTCGGGAGCAGACGAAGTACACCGCCGGCAAGGAAATCACCACAGCCACGATGCTGGAGTACTTCCCGTATGAGGACGTCGGAAGTTTGCTCGACGACTTTGACTATCTTCGGCGCAAGCGGATCTCCCCGCGGCGCCTTCTGGGCGGCGGTGACGAAACCCACGGCGACCCGTCCCGCGCGCCCGAAGGAGCGGGGATCTTTCATTCGATCACCATGGCGCCCTACTGTATCGAAGGCAAAACGCCCGAATACTGGGACGAGTACAAGGAGCAGTATGCTGCTGAAACCCTGCGCCAATACGACCCCTTCATTTCCAACCTGGGCTACGACAACATCATCGCCGCTTCGCACTGGTCGCCGCTTGATATGGAGCGGTCCTCGCCCAACTCGTTCGTGCTCGGCGACATGCATGGCTGCGCACCTTACGTCTATCAGATGATGGGTCATCGCCCCACGTCCGACCTTGGCCAGTACACCGTTCCCGGAGTCGAAGGCCTGTATCTCGTGGGACCGTTCATGCATCCGGGCGGCGGCGTTTATGGTGCCGGGCGAGCAACCGCAATTCGCATGTTTGATGATCTCGATATTGATTTTGAAAGCGTGGTGGCACGATGAAACTCCTCGATACGACTGGCAAAGAGCTGATGACCGTCTCCAAGATCTCGGCGGACGAGCGAAACTTCCTGGTGATCAAGGGCAAGATTTTCGGAGCCATGCCTATGACGGCGAAGCTCAGCCCGGAAGAGGCGCGCGCAGCGCTCAAGCTGCTGGACGCCAGAACTATCTGGTTCCTGATCACTCTGTTGTTTCGGAAGTCTGTTCCCTCGGAGAAAAGGAAGGGCTAGCTCCTTTCTTGCGGTTCTCGTAAACTCCTCTGCTCGAATACGGAGGTGAGGGTGCGCGACGACAAGATCAGGAGGTTGCTGCGGGTTGGAGAGGCAAAGTCGGGTATGGAGGATGATCCCCGCGTGGCCGCCCTTTCGAGGCTGGTGCGCGCGATGGGAGATCCACCGCCCGACCGCGAAGCTCCGGTTCGCGAAGTCATCGCAAGGCTTGGAGACAACTGGTCGCCCTTGATCCTCAAGATCCTGTCGACCGGCGCCTATCGCCACACCACCCTTAAACGGGTGATCGGAGAGGTGTCGGCCGAAGCAGGCATTTCCCAGCGGATGCTGACACTGAGGCTCCGCGCATTGGAGCGGGACGGTTTTGTGGCGCGGGAGTTTCATGACACCGTGCCGCCGCGCGTGATTTACAGTCTCACACCACTCGGTGCCGGACTCGCGGACGAGCTTGATCGCCTGCTGGGCTGGGTTGAACGAAACTCGAAAGAAATAGAACGCGCACGGCTTGCATTCAGGGATTGATGCTTTTCATGCCTGCGACAACGAACTTCAGCAAGGGTTTGTAGGCAGAGGTAAGATCGGCCGCCTTGAGCTCGCCGTCCGTCAGCCGGTCGATGCGGGCATGCTGCGAAACCGTGGCCAGCATCAGGTTCAGCATCATCGTGAATGCGCGCACCACATCGCCCGGTTTCGCATTCGGCATGGCTTCGATCAGCACCGCTATGTACCGCTTGGCGGTTGCGTCGAAATGGCGGGTCAGCACGTCAAGCCACTGGTTTCCGTCTCCTAGTCTGGACAGCAGCTTGAAGTAATCGTTCCAACCCGGTTCCCCGCTTGTTGCCATTTCGAACATCGGGCTCATGAAGGAATCGATGATGGTCTCGACATCCGGGTCGGCCAGCGCTTCAAGCCGTTCGATCCGCTGTCCGCACAAGATTGCGGCGCGGCGGGCTATCACGTCCTCAAACAGTTGCTCCTTGGTGCCGAAATGATAGCTGGCGAGCGCAAGTGTGACTTCCGCACGCTCCGTGATCTCCCGAAGGGAAACCGCGTCAAAGCCCCGGGTTCCAAACAGGGTTTCCGCTGCATCCAGGATCTTGGAGCGCGTGATTTCACCATTTATGCGGGTCTGCCGTTGTGATTTGGCCAATACTTCCACTCATTTCTCAGCTTCTTGATTGGTTGTATAATCAAAACATCAGAAAATCCAGCGGATTACCACCCCAACAACGCTTGGCCCGGTACCGGACTGCGAAAGAACGGAATGCGCTTGCCCAGCAGGGAGCCGAGATAGACTGTGCGCAAATCCGGTCCGCCGAATGTCAGCGAGGCCATCCACGGGCAGACAAGCCCGCCCGTTGCCTGCATCAGTTCCGGTGTCACACGGCCTTCATCCCAAGCCGCATCCAGCTCCGCCAGGGGTGCGGGATCGCCGCCAAGATCCAGGATAGTGAGAAGGTCGCCGGAAGGCGTGATCGCTACCAAGCGGTCCGCCATGATCAGCGTTGTCCACAGATTGCCATGGGCATCAAACGCGATTCCGTCGCAGAAGCCGCCAACATTGGCCGGACCGTAAACTTCACGATTGGTCAGTTCGTCTCTGACCACCCGGAATCGCGTGATGCGCCGTGCCGTGGTCTCGGCCACATAAAGCCACTCCTCCTCGGGATCGAATCGCAACTCGTTGGTGCCGCAAAGACCATCCGCGACGATGCGGGCTCCACGGTCATCGATCAATGCGATATAGCCGTCATGGGACATGGTCTTTACATGATCCGTCCACGGTACCATCCGGGTGGTCACGGTCAGCCAGAGCCGACCCTTGCGGTCCCGGGTCACGAAATTCGCCTTACCGATCGGGCGCCCGTCAATTTCATCCAGCAACACTTCCGTTTCGCCATCGCGCGTCATGCGCTCGAGACGGTCGGTGCCGAAATTGGCGATCAGGATCGCGCCATTCTCATCAAATGCCAGCCCGTTGGGCAGACTGCCCTTGGTCATGACCAGGCGGTCCTCGAAGCCCTGCGCGGTGTTGGTGGTCTGACCTTTTTGCAGGACCAGTTGCTGTTCGCCATCCGCAGCGATCCGCATGACCCCGCCGCGCGCATCGGCAACCCACAACGTGCCGTCACGCTCGGCCAGAATGCATTCGGGCCGCTCCAGCCCCTCTCCGACAAAGCGCAAGTCGCCCGGGTCGACCTGAAAACCTGTTAATGGATTGCTCAATCTGCCGTCCACCCGCCATCCACGGTCAGCGTACTGCCCGTCATCATTGCAGAAGCCGGCGACGCCAGAAACACAACCGCACCCATCAGGTCCTCGATCCGGCCCAGGCGGCCCAGCTTGATCTTGCCCAGAACCGCATCCAGGAAGGCCTTGTCCTCGAAGAACGGTCGCGTCATCGGGGTTTCGATAAAGGTCGGTGCAATCGTATTGCTTCGGATGCCATGCGGAGCCAGATCGAGCGCGAGCGCCTTGTTCAACCCCTCGAGCCCCCATTTCGATGCGCAATAGAGCGTCCGGTTCGGTCCGCCGACCTGACCCATCTGGCTGGACATATGGATCAGTGAACCAGGTCTTCCGGCGGCGATCAGACCCTTGGCCACCGCCTGCGCCACGAAGAATGCGGATTTCAGATTGAGGTCAAGCACCGCATCGAAATCCTCTTCGCGGACGTCCCAGACAGGCTTGGGCCGATTGGTGCCGGCATTGTTCACCAGAATGTCGAACGGACCCTCCCGGGCGATGGCATCCGACGTGGCAGCTAGGTCGGATACGTCAATCTGCAGGGCGCGCGCATTCGCGCCAATCGCGCTGGCCGCGAACTGGATTTCGTCGCGGCTGCGCGCGGCGAGAGTGACTTCCGCGCCTGCCGATGCCAGTGCGACGGCGCACCCCAGACCTATTCCCCGGCCAGCGCCGGTAACGAGCGCCCTTTGTCCGGTGAGATCAAAGGACGGTATTTGCGGCAGGTCCATCATTGGTCGGCCAGATCGACGCCGGCAACGGGCGTCGCGCCTTCGGCATAGGGCACGTTCTGGCCGCCGAAACGCCGCACCCGAACATTCGCCTGTTCGGCATGTCCCTGAAACCCTTCGAGCATGCACAATCGCGAGCAGTAGCGGCCAACCAGCGCGGATGCCTCGTTCGTGAGGACCTTCTGGTAGGTGTGAGTCTTGAGGAACTTGCCGACCCAGAGCCCGCCAGTGTAACGGCCTGCGCGCTTTGTCGGCAGCGTGTGATTGGTGCCGATCGCCTTGTCTCCGTAGGCGACATTGGTGCGCACGCCGAGAAACAGCGCCCCGTAATTCACCATGTTCTCCAGATACCAGTCATCGCGATCGGTCATGATCTGCACATGCTCGGAGGCAATTTCGTTGGCGATCTTCAGCATCTCGTCGTGGTCGTCGGCAACGATGACCTGGCCATAGGTGTCCCAGGAAATGCGGGCATGGGCCCTGGTTGGTAGGATCTCCAGCAGTCTCTCGATTTCCGCCAGGGTCTTGCGGGCGAGCGCCTCGGAAGTGGTCAGCAGGATCGCCGGGCTGTCGGGGCCGTGTTCCGCCTGGCCGAGAAGATCCGTCGCGCAGATTTCGGCATCGACAGTCTCGTCCGCGATCACCATCGTTTCGGTCGGGCCGGCGAACAGATCGATGCCGACACGGCCATAGAGCTGCCGTTTCGCCTCGGCGACGAAGGCGTTGCCGGGACCTACCAGCATGTCGACCGGCTGGATGGATTGCGTTCCGAGCGCCATCGCGCCCACCGCCTGGATCCCGCCAAGCGCATAGATCTCGTCCGCGCCGGCCATGTGCTGGGCAGCCACGATCACCGCGGCAGGCTTGCCATGAAATGGCGGCGCGCAGGTGACAATCCGCGGCACACCCGCGACCTTTGCGGTCAGCACCGACATGTGCGCGGAGGCAAGCATGGGATACTTGCCGCCCGGCACGTAACAGCCGGCGTTCTGGACCGGGATGTTCTTGTGTCCGAGAATCACGCCGGGCATGGTCTCGACTTCCACGTCAGTCAGCGTTGCACGCTGAATCTGGGCAAAGTTCCGGACCTGGGTCTGAGCGAACTCAATGTCCTTGATGTCCTGTCGGGACAACTCGGCAAGACATGCGTTGATCTCGCTCTGGCTCAGCCGGTAGTCCTGACGATCCCAACTGTCGAACTTGATGGACAACTCGCGAACCGCCGCATCGCCGCGTGCCTCGATATCGGCGAGCGTTTGCTCGACGATGCTCCGGACTGTTGCATCTGCTGCCCTGACCACTCCGGAATCTGCGCCATTCTTCAGGTATTTTGCCATTTCAATCCATCCGTGCCTTGCTGCTTGCCAATGTTGGTGATGTTGGATATTAATTGGACGAACGACCAACTAATTTCAAGACGGAATATCATGCACGTCAGTATTATTGGGGCAGGAGGCTTTGTCGGCCAGCGGATCATGCGGTTTTTGGCCGGCGATCCAGCGGTTTCAAAGCTGACCTTGTCGGATGCGGCGCCCTTCGAGGCCGTGGCCGGTGCAACGGTGGTCACCGGCGATTTCGGTGATTCGCTGGTTCGCGAACGAGCGACTGAGCGAGCGGATGCAGTCATTGTGCTGGCCGCAATCCTGGGGGGAGGCGCCGAGACCGACTACCCGCTGGCGCGCCGTGTCAATGTGGATGCGACGCTGGATCTCTTTGAACATTTGCGCATTCAGAACCGAGCAACCCGCGTGGTGTTTGCTTCCACGATCGCAGTGTTCGCCAAGCCCCTGCCAGACCCTGTCACCGACGCGACGCCGACCGGACCGACGATGGTCTACGGCGCCCAGAAGCTGATGATGGAAGTCGCCCTTGCCAATTTCTCTGCGAAGGGCTGGCTTGATGGCGTGTCGCTGCGGCCGTCCGGGGTCATGGCGCGTGATGGGGCGGATGCGGCGCTGAGAACAGCTTTCATGTCGCGCCTGTTCTGGTGCGTCAAGCGTGGCGAAGACATCACCTTGCCCGTCGCCGAGGACAGCCGCACCTGGCTGACATCGATCGACACCGTGGCCCGCAATTTCATTCATGCGGTGAAGTTGCCTGAGATCGGAGACAACCGCGCGTTCACCTTGCCCGCCCTCTCGTTGACCTTCGGGGAGCTGGTGGCGGCCTTGCGCCGCAAGTTTCCCGACAGTCCCTCGCAGGTCGTCTTTGCACCCGACGCCGAACTGGTGAGCCTGTTCGGCAGTTACCCGCACCTAGAAACCGAAACAGCTGACCGGCTTGGCTTTATTCGCGACGCGAGCGCCGATGAGCTGGTCCGCAACGCCTTGAACTGAGGAAACACGATGAAACTTGCCACTTTACCCGATGGTTCCCGGGACGGCCGCCTGCATGTGGTCAGCCGTGACCTGACACGCGCGGCACCCGCCGAGGCTGCCACCACGATGCTTAAGGCGCTTGAACGCTGGGACGAAATCGTCTCCGGGCTCGCAGCCCAGTATGACACCGTGAACGCCGGTGCCGGCGAGCCATTCGACGCCATGGCAGCCATGGCGCCGCTGCCGCGCGCCTGGCAGTGGATGGATGCGTCGGCCTATATGTCTCATTCGAAACTGATGGATGCAGCTTTCGGTTTTGAGGAGAAGAAACACCCGGACTTTCCGTTGATGTATCAAGGCATGTCGAACCAATTCTATGGTTCGGCCGCGGACATGCCGATGACCAGCGAAGACGACGGCATCGACTTCGAAGCCGAATTTGGCGTCATAACATCCGAAGTGCCGTTTGGCGCGACGCCTGAGGTTGCGGCCAAGTGCATCCGACTCGTCGTGCAGATCAATGACTGGTCACTCAGAAGACTGGCGCCTGTCGAAATGAAGACCGGTTTTGGCTGGATTCGCGCCAAGCCTGCCTGCGCCATGGCGCCGGTGGCGGTAACACCCGACGAACTGGGCTCGAACTGGAGGGATTGCCGGGTCGATATGACTTTGAACGTCTTCCGTAACGGTGAAAGGTTTGGTGCCGCATCGGGATATGAAATGAACTACGGCTTCCATGAACTCGTCGCGCACACCGCCTATTCCCGTATCCTGCCGGCTGGCACGGTCATCGGCGGCGGCACGGTGTCGAACGCCAATTTTCGTGAAGTCGGATCGTCCTGCATTGCCGAGCGCCGAGGCATCGAGATGATCGACCATGGCGAAGCCAGGACCCACTTCATGCGCTTTGGTGAAAGCGTGAAGATGGAAGTCTTCGGAGCCGATGGCGCGCCGGTGTTCGGCACGCTGAACCAAAAAGTCGTAAAAGCGTGAGGACTTGACCATGGCACTTTTTGAATTTTTCCCGAACTATGTCTGGAACCTCTCGCTTTCCATCGCAATTCAGTCGGGAGCGGAATTGGGCGAGATTATCGACATGTCCAAGCCGCTGCTCGCCAAGGCCGAAGCCGGCGAGGATGCCGGTACCGGCGAGTTCTTGAAGGAATGGGTCAGGCAGGCCGACACACTGTGTGAGCTCGCCGCAGAAGACGAGGCGAAGGGACATTTGTTCTCGGCTTCGGACAAGTTGCGCCGTGCCTCGCTCTATCTGTTGACTGCGGAGCGCATGCAGGGCCACGGCCATCCCGGGCGCGAGGAGACCTTTGCCCGCGCATTGGACTGTTTCGCCAGGTACATCGACTATGGCAGGGAGAATTGCGAGCGGGTCGAAATCCCCTATGGTGACAAGGTTCTTCCGGCCTACTTCACCCGCGCCGAAGGTGTCGATGGTCCGGCACCGTGCGTGGTTTTCCTCAATGGCCTCGATAGCTGCAAGGAGCTGCTCTATTGGACCTGGCTGCCGCAGGCGCTGGCCAAACGGGGAATATCCTGCCTTTGCGTCGATCAGCCCGGCACGGGCGAGGCGATCCGCCTGCAGGGCCTGCACGGCCGCTTTGACAGCGAACATTATGGCACACCGCTATACGACTACGCGGCCTCGCGCGACGATGTGGATGCGAGCCGTGTCGGTATTTCCGGCATTTCGCTTGGCGGGTACTACGTGCCGCGCATTGCAGCCTATGAGCCGCGGTTTGCCTCGGGATCGGTCTGGGGCGCCAATCACAACTGGGCCGAAGTGCAGCTTAAACGGATGAAGCGCGAAGGCGAGAACCCCGTGCCCCATTACTGGAAACATGTCTGGTGGGTGTTTGGCGCAACCGACCAGGATGATTTCCTCGCAAAGACCAAGGGCATGGACCTGACCGGCCACATGGAGAAGATCAGGATGCCGTTCCTGATCACCCATGGTGAGGCCGACCGGCAGATCAGCGTGGAGTATGCGCACCAATCCTATGCTGGCCTCACCGGCAGCGCGCGCCGCGAACTGAAAATCTTCACCGCACGCGAGGGCGGAGTTGAACATTGCGGCGCCGACAACATGGCCTTTGGACGCAACTACAATTCCGACTGGTTTGCGGAAACGCTTGGCGGTTGCACGCAGGGATAACTTACTCGAACTGCATTGCCCGGAGTTTTCTCGACGTTTTCGATCTGCGTCGTTTATTGCCGATCGAGCTCGAAATCCATTGAATTGCCATCGCTATTCCGGAACGCCCGCTATGGGACCTCCAACCGTGACATCGTCGATTGTTTTCCAAGGTCTGAAATGGGCCCGCTTGTTGCCGGCCCGGTTACGGCCGGGAGATGAGCCAACGCTGCTTCGTCTCGCGAATCGGCGGTCGGACCGCTATCATCGGCTGCAATGAGGAAGCAGTTTGCAGGCCAGCGCCTGTGCTGCCTCGATCAGGTTGCCGGTGGTTTTGACAAGCGACGTTTCGTCCCTCGTCGCCAGCCACTGGTTCAGGATCCCCACGAAACAGGCATAGATGAAATCGGTCAGTTCCTCGATCTGGGCTTCGTCGTCCGGACCGACGTCGACACAGTGCCCCATCGACGCGCTGTACAGTGACTTGATCTCGCGCTCTTTCTGCGCGGCGAGGTGCTCGGCATGCGAGACCCGCAACACATAGAGCGTCATTTCCTGCAGCACGAGTTGCTCGCCCGGCGCCTGTTTGATCTCTCCCCAGATGAACCAGAGGAGGTATTCTATCCTGTCACGAAGGCTCTGGGGCTGGGAGAAATGCGCCGACAAGGTGTCCCGGTAGCGTGACGCCAGTTCCTCCATGGCGCTGAAGATAATCTCTTCCTTGTTGTGGAAGTGGTAGTGCAGGGTCGCGACATTGACTCCGGCCGCTTCGGCGATCCGCCGGGTGGTCGTGTTGTGCACGCCATGGGAAATCATGGCCGTCAGCGCAGCGTCGACGATCTGCTTGCGCCGGCCGGTGCTCTGCGGCCGGGCGGGGCTCATCGGTACTTTCGGTGCTTTCGTGCCTGACATCGTGAATGCTTCTCCTGGCGACCCCGCACCAAACGTTTGAACTTGTATCCGATCCCGCCTTTGTACGCACGCCGGGCGACGATTGATATTCCCAGTTTGACCCAAATGCCTTCTGTTCGGGAGGGCGGTGGATTTTCTGGTTCTTGACTCCAGACCCGTTGACGAACCGCTCGATCTAATCATATGATTTAGTCACTTGATTGGATCACCTTGTCGGATTCAGGTCAAGTGAGGGAGGTGCAGTGAGGATCTGCGCTTGTTTTCGGGGCCGCACTCGTAAGGCCCTTGTACCGGGAGGATCAAATGACCAATCAGTTGCGAAAAAGCATCGCACTTATGTGCTTCGGCCTCGCCACCGCCACCGCTACCGCGGTGCCGGCGATGGCCCAGGACGAAGTACAACTGTTACCGCCGAACCTGATCGAGGCGACATCGCCCAACATGACCCCGGAGGGCAAGTTCAAGAAGGATCCGCCCTGGAAGATCGGCGTGTCGTTTGTCGGAGTCGGCAACACCTGGATCGTCCAGATGATCGAGGAAATGAAGCTGGAGGCGGCCAACAACCCCGACATCGGCGAGTTCGTCTTCACCGAGGCAAATTGGCAGCCGGCCAAGCAGGTCGCCGACCTGGAAGACCTGCTTGCGCAGAAAGTTGACGCATTGATCGTCGCTCCGCTTGCTCCGCCGCTGGTCAAGGACCAGGTGGAGAAGGCGCTGGCAGCCGGGATCCCCGTGGTCAATTTCGGCACCGGCGGGGATGTTCTGACCACCACAGTTGAGGTCATGGGCGGCGGCGTGCGCTTCGGTGAAGTCGGGGGCGGGTTCCTGAGGGAAAAGCTCGGCGGCAAGGGCACGATCTGGGCCTTCCGCGGCATCGCCGGCGTGGAGGAAGAGCAGCAGCGTTATGACGGCTTCCGCAAGGCAATTGAAGGCAGCGATATCGAGATCGGCACCGAGGTCTACGGCGACTGGAACTACGCCAAGGGCAAGCAGCTTTGTGAAAACCTCGTGCTTTCCGGTCAACCGGTCGACGGAATATGGTTTTCGGGCGCTGACATGACGCGCGCTTGCATCGACGTGTTCACTGAGGCCGGCAAACCGCTGGTGCCGATGACCGGCGAATCCAACAACGGGTTCCTCCGGGCGTGGAAGGATGCCGGCGTCGACGGTGCCGCGCCGATCTTCACGCCGGGTCTCGGGCCGGCGACCGTTCGTGCGGCAGTCGCCTTGCTCGAAGGCAAGTCACTGCACACCCACTATTATTCCTCGCCGGAACCGATCACCAACGCGAACCTCGACGATTACTACCGTCCCGATCTCAACGATGCCTTCTGGGTGACATCGACGTTGCCGGACGACAAGATAAAGGAAATGTACGCGCAGTAACCCGCAATTTCCCCGAAACCCCTCCGCCCGTTCCGGCGGGCGGAGGGATCAATGTCAGCGTTGGTCTGTGCAGCCATGATGATTTCCTTCGACAAGGTCTCGAAGCGCTTCGGTTCGAACTTCGCGCTCCGGGACGTCTCCTTCGATTGCGAGGCCGGAAGCGTTCACGCGATTACCGGCGAAAACGGCGCCGGCAAGTCGACTTTGATGAACCTCCTGGCGGGGCTGTTTCCGGTGGACGGCGGGGAGATACGGCTGCACGGAAAGCAGCTGTCGCCAAAGAGCCCCGCAGATGCGCGCAGCCTGGGGATCTCGACGATCTACCAGGAACTGACCCTTCTGCCCAATCTGACGATCGCGGAGAACCTGTTCCTGGGTCGTGAACCTGTCCGTCTTGGCAGGATCGACCGGTCCGGGATGCGCGAGCAGGCGCGGTCGATGATGGCGCGGCTGGGAAGTGGCATGGACATCGACACCTACTGCGGAAACCTGTCCGTCGCCGACCAGCATCTGGTCGAGATCGCCAAGGGTGTCTCCGCCGACGCCGACATCTTCATCTTCGACGAACCGACGGCCGCGCTGAATGCGCCCGAGGTCGAAAAGCTCGGCGAGCTTCTGGCCAGCCTGAAGGCTCAAGGAAAGCTCGTGTTCTACGTCAGTCACCGCCTTGATGAGATCTTCCGGTTCTGCGACCGGGTGACCGTTCTCAAGGACGGCCGGCACGTCGAAACCCGGGAGACGAGGGCGCTGACCCGCGACGGCCTGGTATCGTTGATGGTCGGGCGCGTGCTGTCGAAGTTCTTTCCGGCCCGGCCGGCGCGCTCCGAGGCGGCTCCGGTGGCGCTTTCGGTCCGGGACTTGCAGGTTCAAGAAGGCGGCCCGGCCGTGTCTTTCGATGTTGAACGGGGCGAGATCGTCGGTCTTGCCGGGCTGGAAGGCCAGGGGCAGCGCGACATCATTCGCGCCCTGTCGGGGTTGGAGCCTTCGGCTTCGGGCATGGTTATAAAATCTGGCGAGGCAGGTTCTGCACCGCTCGCATTCGATGTGACGAAGACCGTTCGGTCGGGAGTCGGCTTCGTTCCGGAGGATCGGAAAACCGAGGGGCTCTACCTGTCGCTGTCGATCGACCGCAACATCACGCTTGGAATGCTGCGCCGCTTGAACGTCTGGCAGCTGGTGCCACGACGGCATGATGTGATCGCCGAACTCATGCGGCGTCTGAATATCCGCTCTGCCGGCGCGCGCCAGGAAGTGGGAGAACTTTCCGGCGGCAACCAGCAGAAGGTGATGATCGGCCGATGGCTCGCGGCAGGGATCGATGTGCTCCTGCTTGAGGAGCCGACCAGGGGCGTCGATGTCGGCGCCAAGGCGGAAATCTACGAGTTGTTGCGCGAATTCACCAAGGGAGGGGGCGCGGTGCTGACGCTCTCCAGTGAGTTGCTGGAGTTGCTGGGTCTTTGCGACCGCATTCTCGTCGTCCGCCAGAACGAGATAGTGGCCGAGCTCGATGGAGCGCAGGCCACCGAGGAGGAAGTCATGCGCCATGCTCTGGTGGGTCGCGCAGATAATGGTGTGCATGTCGATGCTTGAACTTGCCCGAAAATCCCGGCGCACAGGGTTGTCGCCGATCGTCCTGGCGCTCCCGGTCGCCCTGTTTGTGCTGCTGTGCCTGTCTTCCGACACGTTTCGGAGCCTGGAAAACCTGGCCAATGTAAACAGCCAGATCACGGCGTTGATGATCGCGTCGCTCGGCCAGGGAATCGTGGCGATTTCCGGTGGCATCGACCTTTCCGTCGGATCGGTGATGAGCCTGACGAGCGCAATCCTCGTGACCGCGGATCCGGCCTGGGGGATACCTCTCGCGCTGGCGATGGGAGTGTGCGTCGGGCTTATAAACGGTTTTGGCGTTACCCTGTTCAGGGTCCATCCGCTGGTCATGACGCTGGCGACCATGACGTTCGTGCAGGGTGTTGCCTTGTTGTTGCACCCGGTGCCGGGCGGCGTCGTGCCCGGCTACCTTCGAACCCTCGCGGTATCGCAGGTCGCGGGCATGCCGGCCGCATTCTTCTGGTGCACCGCGGCCATCCTTCTGGCCTGGTTCCTGCTTACCCGTTCGCCCCTCGGACCGAGGATCTACGCGGTAGGCGCCAACCCGGTCAGCGCGGGACGCAACGGCATTGCCGTGATGCGGCTGAAGGTGGCCTGTTTTGTCCTTTGTTCCCTGTCAGCGGTGATCGCCGGGATCTTCCTGACCGCGCGTGTCGGCGCGGGTGATGCAACGATGGGTGCTCCCTATTCGCTGGACACGGTCACGGCCATGGCGCTCGGCGGCATCCAGCTCGCCGGCGGCACCGGCAGCGTGCTCGGCGTCGTCGCGGGCGTGATCACCCTCGGGTTGATCTCAAACGGCATGAACCTTCTGGGCGTTTCTCCCTTCCTGCGCGCTGCGCTGACTGGTGTGCTCCTTCTGATGGCGATCGGGCTGCAACGGCGGGAGGCCATAGGCGCATGACGGGGGACACGGTATCGCTATCCAACACGACGGGGCAGTGGTTGCGGAAGGCCAGCAGGACACTGATCTCGCTTCCTTTTGCCTACACGGCCATGGTCATCCTGCTGATCGTCGCCTATTTCATGCGCCCGTCGCTGCTCACTCCGATGCTGCTGCTGCTGATTGCCCGGCAGGCGGCTCCGCTCGGCATCGCGGTTCTGGGCCAGTCCCTGTGCATGCGCGTGCTGTCGCTCGATCTCTCCGCGGGCGGCGTGGTTGTCGGCGTCAGCTACATTCTGACCAGCGGTCTTCTGCCCTATCCAGAACCCGTGCTGATGCTGATCGCCGTCGCATTCGGTATCGCGGTGGGCTTGCTCAATGCCTTCTTCATCACCCGGCTTCGGGCATCGTCGGTCATCGTGACACTCGCCGTTACCATGGTGATTACCGGTGTTGCGGTGGCATTCAGCCAGCTTCGCTCACCCGGCGATGCTCCCGAAATCCTGACCGAGCTCGTGCGCTTCAAAATCGGCATCGTGCCCGTTGTGCTGGTTATCTGGGCCGCACTGCTGATCGCAGTTGCAGTGTTCATCCGCAAATCGGTGTTCGGACGCTACGTCGACGCCATCGGCGCCAATCCGCGCGCCGCCTGGGTTTCGGGAATACCCTACGTTCGTGTCGTCACGATCGTGCATGTCATGTCGAGCCTGTTCGCAGTGTTCGCCGGATTCCTGCTGATCGGCTTCGTCGGCGTCGGCAGCATGGATCTTGGCCGGGATCTGGCGCTCAATTCACTGGCGGCGGTGATCCTTGGCGGCGTCACCTTCGGTTCGGGCAAGGGCGGGGTCCTTGGCCCGACTGTCGCCGCCCTCATGCTGACATTCACCTTCAATCTCCTCACAAGCCTCGGCCTCGGCGAGCCGGCCAAGCTGATGCTGCAGGGGATCATCATCGGAGCAGCCGCGGCGGCGTACTCCGTGCAGCGCAAGAACTGACCATTCAGGCATTCAGGAGGGAGAGACGAATGACGAAAATCATGGAAGGCGCGGAAGCGTTTCGCTTCGAAGCCGAAGGCCGACCCGCGGTGCTGGTGTTGCACGGCTTTACAGGCTCGACGCAGAGCATGCGCTACCTTGGCGAGGAGCTTCATCGCAGGTTTGGGTTCCATGTCTGTG
The DNA here is from genome assembly GCF_002733955.1 of Hoeflea sp. Taxonomy (GTDB): domain Bacteria; phylum Pseudomonadota; class Alphaproteobacteria; order Rhizobiales; family Rhizobiaceae; genus Hoeflea. The sequence goes on from NZ_NVXQ01000001.1 coordinate 230,104, forward strand.
GACCGCGGCTTGCCGGGCACGGAACGTCGCCCGACGACATGGCGACCACAGGCTTCCTCGACTGGCTGGGAACGGCGGAAGCGGCGCTCAGGGAAATGGCCGCTACGCATCGGAAGGTCTTCGTCACCGGACTATCAATGGGGGGCACGCTCAGCCTCAATCTGGCGGCCAGGTTTCCAGACCTGGTTGCCGGAATCATTCCGATCAACGGATGCGGCGGCAGGCTGAGCGCCGAGATGTCGGAGCTGGTACTGGCCAACGATGCTCCAGAGCGCGTGCCGGGTATCGGCTCCGACATCAAGGCGGCGGGCGTCGCCGAACTCGCCTATTCGGAAGTTCCGGTCAGCTGCGTACGGGAGGCAAACGCGCTGATGGGAGCTACGGGCAACCTGCTCGGCAAGATCTTGTGCCCGACGCTGGTCATCCAGTCTCGCGAGGACCATGTCCTGCCGCCCTCGAACGGTTCCCTGATCCTGCAAAGCATCGGGTCGCGCGACGCCAGAATCCTGTGGCTCGAAGACTCCTATCACGTCGCGACACTGGACAACGACAAGGACCTCATCGTCGAGCGGACAGGCAGGTTCATTTCGGAAATCGCAAGCGATGGCGGAGATTCATAATACGGACGCCAGAGTTCAAGGGTAACCTGAAAGTCACGATCCGCCGATAGTTGGCTGTCGTGTCGGCGTTTTGGAGATCCACCAGGTCAGTGGTGGTGACCAATAGAGGGGGCGCAATGCTGCTGTTCCCCAAGAAGAGCCGAACTTCCGCTTCTGGCTAAATGCAGGGTTTGCCTGAACATTCGAAATTGGGGCGCAATGCGGACTGACTGTTCGTACCGAAGGCTGCCAGTCAGCTTAGGGGCCGGGAGCGGAATGGCAGGTTTTGGAACTGGAGGAGGAAATAGTTGCCATAAAGCACGGGCAGCCACCTTCATGACTGCTTCGCGAGCTCATTGCGGTCACTCGTGACCTATCGACTTCTCCCAATTAGCTGTCATTGGACAGAGGCGGTGACTAGGTTCTGCAATATGATGGAATCAAGGGACTAACGAAGCAGCAAGAGGTTCTGAGGGTCATGGTATCGATTGGCGTTGCAAAGGGTGCGGATACTGTTGAGATAGCCGGGCTTGGCGTTACGATTGCTGAGCCATTTGAGCTTCGACCAGGCGTGACGCTGATCCCCGGAAGCCCAGTCGCTGACCTCGATGAAGCTGCGAAGCACTCTATAGACTTCATTGACTACGCCGCTGTTGTGCGAAACCGGCCCTACGCCACTGTCACCATCCGAGTACAGGAAAACGAAGGCGGCAAGAAGTTGGTCGAGAGCGCTTGGAATGCACTCTGGAGCTTCCATCTGCTGTCGCTGGCTGCGCGGCGCCCATGCTGTTCACTGTATGCGGTTTGCCGGGGCTGGGAAGATGTCGCCATATCGGCGGCAAATCGGAACATCATCTTCAATCCGTTCGGCCCGGCCGAGATTGGAGCAGCAAGCTTGCAATGGATGAAGGATAACGACGCTCGCTTCCATACCCTTATTGCCAATGGGCCCTTCAACACTGCCATGCGCTGCTACGGCAATTCTCACTACCTGTTTGACCATGACATGCGGGTCATGTTGCTGTGGTCAGGTATCGAAGGGTTGCTGTCAGTCGACGCAGAACTGACCCGTCGTATCGCACTTTATGCGGCGATCATGCTCGCGGGCACACCCGAGGAAAAGGTGGCCCACTTCGGCCGGGTAAAGAAAGCTTACGCCATTCGGTCCAAGGCCGTGCATGGCGGCGGCGCTACACAGGCTCAACTTGAGCGCGGATATGCAGAAGCCAGCGATATACTGCTCATCCTCTTAAGCAGGTGTGTGGAGCTGGGCCGAGTGCCGACAGCCAAGGAGCTCGATTCCTTGGCTGCCAGCGGGAGTGTCGTTTAGTTCAGAAGCAGCGCGACGAGGACGCTGGCGGCTATGGTGCCGAGCATGCGATAAAACTTAGGATAGGAGGGCGGAGCGAGGTTCAAGATGACTCAGTACGATTTTGCGAAGGTGACGGCCGAGCTGCCCATCCTGCGGGACTTCATCGACTTCGTGAACAAGCAGTCCGCCGTTTACATGGATAGTTTGGCGGGATTCGAAGGCAATACTGTGCGCATCGGGCGGCAGGTCCATCGGGTCACCCGCCCAGACCATATCGAGGTGAAAGACGGCAAAAACGTCGTGGTATGGTCCAGCGCAGAGGACCCGAGCCAACCAGACGTCATCCTCTCCACGATCCGCCGAGCGCCCGATTATCTAACGGACAATTCCCACGGCGGCTTTAATGAGCAGCAGTTGTGCGCGTCCATCATCGTTTTCATGTTTGCCTATTGGGATGAGGAGGTCCGTCCCGCCATTGCCCGAGTCCGGGGTGTTGAGCCGAACTCCATCCAACTCGATGCCCTAGGGGACCTGCGCATCCTACGGAAGGCCGCTATCCATGCCGGTGGCACCGTCACCGCGACGGAGCACGCCAAGCTAAAAAAGATGGCAGACTTGGCGAAGCCTGGATCGCGATTAGTCCTGACTCATGACCAAATGCACCGCATTTTCGTCTTGGTAAAGCAGGCTATCGGCGAAATCATCCTGCACTACACTGGGGAACTTCCCGGCGCCCCATCGGCTGATGAGATTGTGGGGATCGCCATCCAGGACGCGGGATCGCGCAAGGGGAGAGCGTTTTGAGCGGGCGAGCCATGCTGTGCCTATGTTAGCTTGAGCGAAAAGCTTGACACAAGCGGACAGTCCACAAACCATCCCGTCAGGGCCATCGCAGTTCTTACGCAGAACGGCAGCTTTCGAGAAACCGGCGGACTGACTTAAATGGCCGACATGGGGGCGCATTCCCGTCCGGCTTGTTTGGGGCCGGGAGCGGTTGGGCAGCTCTGGGCACCGAATGATATAAAACAGACATTCGGCGCTCCGCCATGCCAAAATCTCACCTTGGCCTTGAGCAGTCTGCATGCTCTTACCGCCAAATTTCGACGAGCTCAAATTCATGCTGTCGCTAATCGCTAGCTCGTGCCTGCACGACAGAATGCCTTGATAGATTTTATCCGCCTGTCGAGTGATCGTTACAGCTAAACTGGATTATTGTTTGGATTCGGCATTCTTAAATGTCGAGAGGCTAGTTATTAAAGTTTTCGGCACGTAATAGTAACGTTAAACACTTGTGGCACAGAGGATTAGGCTTGACCGAAACGAACGCATTGTCGCCGCTTTCCTTAGCAGACTTTAAGCAGGCGATCGGGTCCAAGCCCAACACCCTCGAGGTTCACCTCGACTTGGTGGAGCGTGACGTCGAGATCGCGGGTTGCAAGGTCCGCATTCACTGCCATTGCCTTAAGGTGGACGCTGACGGACGCGTGAGCGCCGCGCGGCTCGCGGAGTTCATCCGAACTGCGGTGATCGACTATGCGATCCCGCATGAGTCCCGTCAGCGCGCGAAGGAGCGGGACGACCGAGAAGGTGGTTTCGCCGCCACGATCGAACTCTATCATCGCGCGCTTGGTATGTTCACCGATCTGAAAACGTCCGGCGAGGGTGGCGAACTCCTCCTTTATCTGCTTGCCGAGCGTTATCTGGGTTTGCCGCAGATCCTTTGTAAGATGTCGCTCAAGACTAGCGCGCAAGTGCATTATCACGGCGCCGACGGCGTATATGCCAACGTCGACGAAGATGGCGTGCTGAATCTGTACTGGGGCGAGTCGAAGATCCATTCGGATCCAACCAAGGCGATCCGCGAGTGCCTCAGCTCATTGAAGCCGTTTCTCGACGAGGAAGATGGGGAGGCGGCAAAGCGCGAACGTGATCTCGTGCTGCTCAGCGAGCGAGCCGATCTCGGCAAGCCCGAACTCAACTCTTCGTTGCGCCGCTTCTTTGACCAGACGGACCCGCTCGTGAAGAGGAAGCGGTATCGCGCGGTCGCCCTGGTCGGCTTCGATAGCGGCGATTATCCCGCCGCGGGCGGGAAGTGTGGCGCAAACGACATCGTGGACGCTTCGAGGGAGGCGCTCAACAAGTGGTCCAAAAATGTTGGGAGCCGGCTGACCATCGAGAAGCTGACAGATTGCCAGATAGAATTCCTCTGCCTGCCGCTTCCTGACGCCGAGGCCTTCCGCAGTGCTGTGCTGGCCTCTCTGGGATTGGCCAAATGAGCGAGGAAGAACTCATCGCTTGGCTAATGGCAGAAGGCGTGGCCGCCGATCTCGGCCTGCTATCGCGGGTCAATGCGCTCCAAGAGCTCGAAAACGTGGAACCGGTGGAGTCCATTGGCAAGGCGTTGATTGCCATCGATTGGAAACGGCTGCTGTTCGCCGGCAGCATCCTGGCCCGCTCCGAAAGCCGACGTCCTCGCGAAGCGGCGCTGTTGATTGCGACCTCCGCAATGACGTTGGCGGAGCGTGGTCCGACGCGGGATGCGGCGGCATTGCTGTTCGAGCAGTTGTCGAACAGGCTGGCGGTCCTGCTCGCGCAGCGTAGGAACGAGGTGGGGCCGGGTCTAGATGCACGCCTAGGTGTCGGTGCCCTGCTGGAATTGACTCGAAACCGCCTCAAGAACTCGGTGGTACTCGAGGCAGACGGGGCGCTCATGGAGGTCAACGCCTTCCAGCGGTCCTTCTGGACCGGCGCGCAGGACGATGGGAGCTGGGTGTCCGCATCGGCACCGACCGCATGCGGAAAGACATATCTGGTGCTGCAGTGGCTGTTGGACCAAGTGCGTGCGGAGCGGGCCCGGATGGTGGTGTACCTCGCTCCTACGCGGGCGCTGGTGAGCGAGACTGAAACGAACCTCCGGAACATTTTGTCAAGTGCAGGCATCGGCACGGATCAAATGCGGGTCAGTTCGCTGCCACTGATCGACGAGTATTTGGCCATGCGGGACGGTGGTCCCTCGCTGATCGCTGTCTTCACCCAAGAGCGGCTGCACCTCTTTGCAAATGCGCTGTCCGACGAGATGGAAATCGACCTCATGGTCGTAGACGAAGCTCATAAGATCGGTGACACCAAACGAGGGGTGATCTTGCAAGACGCGATTGAGCGCGTGGTTCGGGCCAGCCCAAAGGTTCGGGCAGTATTCATCAGTCCAGCGACGCAGAATCCGCAGACCTTGCTGGAAGATGCTCCGACATTCGCCGATCGCCGCGTTGTCGAAAGCGATGCACCGACGGTGTTGCAGAACGTTTTGTTTGTCCGGCAGGTTAAGCGCCAAACGACCAAGTACAAACTGGCCGTGCGGCGCGGCGACGAGCCTGACGACGTCGGCATCCTGAGCCTGCCGGACCGGCCGATAGGCCTTCGGAAGAGGGTGGGGTTTATTGCGGAAGCACTGACAGGTCAGCGGTCAGGTACCCTGATTTACGCCAACGGTGCTGACGAGGCGGAAAAGATCGCATTTTTACTGAACCAAGGTTCGCCAAAAGGGGCTGTCGACCCAGAGTTGGCGGCCCTCGCCGATCTTTCGCGAAAGGGTGTGCATCAAGACTACCTGCTCGCGCCGCTCGTTGAACGTGGCGTCGCGTTTCACTACGGTAACATGCCGTCCCTATTGCGTTCGGAGATCGAGCGGCTTTTCAAATCAGGAAAGATTCGCTTCCTGGTGTGTACATCGACCCTAATCGAGGGTGTTAACCTCTCGTGCCGAATGATCGTGCTCCGCGGCCCGAGGAAGGGAAGCGGCAAGCATATGTTGGCGCACGACTTCTGGAATTTGGCGGGTCGTGCAGGTCGATGGGGTGACGAGTTCCAAGGCAAGATCGTTTGCATCGATCCGCACGACGACAAAGCGTGGCCAATAGGAGTGCCCAAGCGTGCGCGTTACGAAATCAAGCGCGAGACAGACGCGGTGATGGAGGAGCCGGAGGCGATTCTCCGCTTTTTGAGAGAGCGCGCGAGCCTGTCCATGGAGGAGGTAGGCCGCGCTTCCAAGCTCGAACAGGTCTCGTCATATCTCATCTCGACATTTTTGCGTTCCGGCTCTGTCTCCGACGCCGCGTTCGCAAAGAGACATGATGCCAGTTTCGTCGCAGAACTGGAGGTGGTGCTCGCTAAGCTGTGTGAGGCTATTCGACTGCCTGCGACACTGGTTGCACGGCATCCGGGAGTCAGCGCCGTCGGAATGCAATCCCTTTTCGAGTTTTTCGGCCGGCATTCAGGCGAACCCGAGAACTTGATCCTCGCGGCCACCGAGGACGACGAGGCTATCGATTCCATGATGTTCGTCATGAAGGCGATTAACGACCACCTATACCCGGCCTTTAAGCCGGATGAACTGTTGTACGGTCATGCGGTGACCGTTCAACGGTGGCTCCGCGGTTGGTCCCTTGCCCGCATGATCAAGGCACGGATCGAGAACCTTCGGCGAAGCGAGAAGGCTATCAATGTGCCGAAAGTATGCCGCCAGACGATGGAGATGGTTGAGCAAACTGCACGGTTTGCCGCTCCGAAGTACATTGCCGCTTACATGGATGTCTTGAAGATCCACCTGAATGGAGTCGGACGAGCCGATCTCCTCCGGGAAAACTTCGACATCGGACTGGCTCTCGAGTTCGGCATCTCGACCACGACGCTGCTATCGCTGATGGAGCTAGGGCTTTCGAGGATGAGCGCCGTCGCGTTGTACGAGGTGATCGCAATGGACGACTTGGACCAGGACGCGTGTCGCGACTGGATGCGTGCCAACGCGGACGCTCTGGAAGGTGCCGGAATCCCTTCAATCATCGGGCGTGAGTTGCGGGAGAAGCTACTCGGCGAGACACCGCCAGTTCGCCCGCTGCAGTAAAACAGTTAGATATCGACCCCTTACGAGCACCGGGCGGGCGTTGAGTTTTCGAACGACAAGTGTGGTACGCTTTTGGGCAAGAGGATTGGCTTATGGGTAAGGCACGGCGGATTACGCTCGCCACGCGATCGTTTGATAAGGTTGGAGATGGTACGGCGTTCTTTGCAGCCATACTAAAGCGCTATGAAATCGGCGAACGAGTCAGCAGCGAAGACGCAGCTGATTTGTCTGCGCTACTTGATCGCCACGATGAGCTTGAAGAAAAGGTTGGGACTGGCATAGTGGGCTTTGAGGTAAACATCCCGCCAAAAGATGTCCCACAATTTTCAAAGAGATGCTTCTGGGTAATTAGAAGCGATGGCAGCAAAATCGACTTTTCGATCGGTCACTGCCTCAAGCCAAAACCGTATGACTGATCCGTCGCCGCAGGGCACTTGATGATCCGTCTAAATGAACGGGTGGTTCGGTGGCGGAGAAAACAGCCTGCCATTGTGAACCTTTGCTTGCTGCAGTTTGCTTGCTGCAGTTTGCATGTCTGCTTTTGGACAATAGTCGGATACGCCTGCACGGCGGAAATGGTGGCGCGAAGCGGTCACTGTCTATGAGATGACCATCGGCCGCCAACCGACGGACCAATAAATCGAAGCTGGTGCCCACAGACGGCGCAAAGCCCGCTGGACTTCTCCGGCAAAGGAAGCAGTACTTGTTTCAGGTCGAGCCGTGGACAACGGCGGCTGACCCCGCCCGCAACGCGGGCTTCCCTCAGTGCGAGGCCGGATAGTCCGGTCTCTGAAGCTGAGTGGAGATTATGATGAACACCCAAATGACGAAAAGTGACGCCAACCAGAATAGGGGCGTGCAATCGGCTGCAACGAGTAGACCTGGGCAGGCCACGGGAGCATCCCGTGCCGGAGCGAGCAAGTCGGGTGCGAAAAGCAAGCAGGACCAATTGATCGCTTTGCTTTTAAAACCAAACGGTGCGCGGATCTCAGTGATCATCGAACGTCTGGGCTGGCAGGCCCATACTGTTCGGGCGGCGGTGTCAGGACTACGCAAGCGCGGCTTTGATGTTGCGACTTCGAAGTCAGCGAAGACCGGCGAGATTGTCTATGCCATCAAGATACGGCCCGGAACGGAAAGCGGCGAAGCTAGCGAGGCATCGTCATGAAGCGGGAGGTCATTGATCTGCCATCCTCCTGCGCCGCCGCATTCGAAACGTTGGATCGCGAAGCATGCATCGATCAGTGGAGGCGGACGATTGGCGGGCAATCGCTCAGATATGTCTCGGTGCAGTTCATGCGGAGAGCGCTGGCCTATGAAGCGCAAGTGAAAGTCCATGGTGGTCATTCAGCCGCGGTTCGAAAGGCTCTCAAAGCGGCTTTGAAACAGGATCAAAAGCCTGTCGGGAAGAACGGGAAGTGGAAGCCACCTTCGCAATCTGTTCAGCGCCCCGGTACTCATCTGGTGCGCGAATGGAACGGTCGTACCTATCAGGTCGAAGTGTTGGATGATGGGTTCCAGCTTGACGGAAAGCGGTACCGCTCGCTCAGCGCCATCGCCCGGAAGATCACTGGCGCCCATTGGTCCGGCCCCCGGTTCTTCGGATTAGGATAAGCCATGAAGAAGATCCGCTGCGCCATCTATACACGAAAATCCTCGGAGGAGGGCTTGGATCAGGAGTTCAACTCGCTCCATGCCCAGCGGGAAGCCTGTGCCGCCTACATCGCCAGCCAGAAGCATGAAGGCTGGGTTCCTCTGCCCCAGCACTATGATGATGGCGGCATATCCGGTGGCACGCTGGAGAGGGCAGGGCTGAAACGGTTGCTGCAGGATGTCGATGAGGGACTGGTGGACCAGATCGTCGTCTACAAGATCGACCGGCTGACCCGGTCACTTTCCGACTTCGCTAAACTGGTCGACCGGCTGGATGCAGCCGACGCTTCTTTCGTTTCGGTCACGCAGTCGTTCAACACAGCCACCAGCATGGGGCGGCTGACGCTCAATGTGCTTCTGTCCTTTGCCCAATTCGAACGCGAGGTCACCGCCGAGCGTATCCGCGACAAGATCGCGGCATCGAAGAAGAAGGGGCTCTGGATGGGTGGGACTATCCCGTTGGGATATGAGCCGGATGGACGGTCTCTGAAGATCGTGCCGGAGGAAGCCGAAACCGTCAGGACGTTGTTTGATCTATATTTGCGGCACGGGTCCATCAAGGCGGTCCTGGAGCATGCTGATCGATTGGGCCTGCGCAGCAAGGCGAGGATCAAGAAGCCGACGAGGATGCGAACCGGAAACGTCGAGCAGGCTAGCGTAAAAGGTGAAGCTGAGATCGATGAACGTCGGGCGGATGCTGTCACGAACCCGGATGCGATCAACGTTGAAGGGCATCACCGGAATGGCGGCAATGTTCCGTTCGAACGGGCGGGCCTCCACTATCTGCTGACCAATCCTGTCTATGCCGGCCGCATTCGCCATCGTGCCCTCATCCACGAGGGTCAGCATCAGGCAATCATTGATCCGGAAACCTGGGAAAGAGTGCAGTTACATCTCAAGGACGGTGCTGGTCGCAAACGGGGCAAGGTCGGTGGCAGCGCGAACGCCTCCTTGCTGGCGGGCAAGCTGGTGGATGAGTCCGGCAATCGAATGACCCCAAGCCACGCCAACAAGAAGGGCAGGCGCTATCGCTACTATGTCTCCAATCGGATGATCAACGGTGGGGGCATGGATGCAGGCTCGAACACCAGCGGCTGGCGCTTGCCTGCCAAGCCCCTGGAGGAGCAGATCGCCGGTGCGGTGCTGGCGCATTTGCGCGATAGGCTCCCGGTCGATTTGCTGGTCAGTCACTCCACGGATGCCATAGCAAGGCTCGGAAACGTTTTGGATATCCTCACTGCCCAAGCACGCATGAAAGGTCCGAAAGTGATCCTGTCTTGCATGGAGCGTGCGACCATAAAGCCTGGTGCTGTGAACATCGTTCTCGATCCGGAAAGGATCGCCGATTGCATGGAAATCTCAAAGGGTGAACTGTACCCTGAAGTTCTCTCGTTCATCACCCCGTTCCAGTTCAGGAAGCGTGGTGTCGAAACCAGGTTGGTGATCGGTACCGCATCACCGAAAGCCGTTGATGCCACGCTGATCCGAAGCATCGCCAAGGCGCATCAATACTACGAAGCGATCAAGCAGGGTCAGACGTTCGAGGAAGTAGCCGCGACGGAAAACCTCTCCAAGCGCCGCATCCTGCAGGTGATCGATCTGGCGTTCCTGGCGCCAGACATAGTCAGGTCGATGATACATGGCGACCAGCCTATTGGTCTGACCGCAAAGTGGCTCGGGCTCAATCCGATGCCATCTGACTGGCAGGCCCAGCGGCGCATTGCCGCCGCTGTCTGAAAGCGAACATCTTTGATTCCCGCAAACAGCGAGACCTCATGATCGACGGCCGATGGTCTGCCGATGCGGTTTCAGCAAACTGTCAGTCCGAAAATGGCAAACTGAGACGAAGCAGGAATTGCCGCCTTATATGGGGCATATTTGCCGTCTCAGTTCACCAAGCGCTCTGCTAACGTGCGGAAAGAACTCAGATATTGGCGACGGAAATCGACAGACCGGAAATGCGGAAGGTGATTGGCTGGGGAACCTGGATTCGAACCAGGACTAACGGAGTCAGAGTCCGTGGGTCTACCGTTAACCTATTCCCCAGCAGGGGCGAGCCCTGAAAAATCGGGCCAGCGGGGCGGCTTATAACCAATAACGGACGCAGATGCAAACCCGACAATACAGTTTTTTTCGGTGGCCCCGAAAGCCCGGTTTGCGGGTTTGCTGCGGCCGCGGGGCAAGCGCAAGGGGTTGTGGCTGAAAAAGAGTTTTGCGTTCTGTTCACCGCTTTGCTAATCTTTGCCCAACGACAAACCGTGACGCGCAGCGCGGGCCCACCGGCTCGCCGCGCACGACAGGACAGACCGTGAAAGACCTTCGGGATGGCGACAGGCCAAACGCAGGTGCATCACTGGCAGGTGACAAGCCGTCTGAACGCGCCTCCCAGGCAGCGACGGATGGCGTGAAGCAGGGGCGCGGAATTTCCGTGGCCCCGGGCTCGTCTTCTGATGAAACGCCATCAGTGCGCGCTTCAGCCAGTGACTCCACCACCGACAAGGGCGGCTCCGAGCCGTCCGGACGGCGCAGGCGGCGGCGGAGAAAATCTGCGCGCAAGGCCGAGGCCAAGGGCCCGGCCAGCACAGCAACCAGTGCAAGTTCGCCAACGGTCGCCGTTCCTGCTGCGCCCGGCCAGAAGAAGGGTCGCCGCAGGCGCCGCAAGTCCGGACGTGAAATTCAGGGTCGTCCGCTGGCGCCACAAAAGGCCCCTTGCCAGTCGCAACCAAAGCCTCAGGGAAACCTGTCCGGACACAGGGAAGCCGCCAGCCATGCTGCACCAGGCACCGCAGCATCGGCGCCGGTCGCGCGCAGGCATGCAGACGATCTCTATGCAGCGCTTGATCTCGGCACCAACAACTGCCGTCTTCTGATCGCGCAACCGACGCGGCCGGGCCAGTTCCGGGTGGTTGATGCATTTTCCCGCATTGTCCGGCTCGGCGAAGGGCTCGATGCCACCGGCGAATTGTCTGTCGACGCCATGGACCGCGCCGTCGAGGCCTTGAAGGTCTGCGCCGGAAAGCTGAAAAACCGCCCCGTCCGGCGTCATCGCCTGATCGCCACGGAAGCCTGTCGGTCGGCGCGCAATGGGGAAGAGTTCCTTGCCCGCGTGCTCAGGGAAACCGGGCTCGAACTGGAAATCGTCACCCGCGAAACCGAAGCCCGGCTGGCTGTTGCCGGCTGCTCGTCGCTCGTGGGCCGGGAGACCGATGGTCTGGTGTTGTTCGATATCGGTGGTGGCTCCTCGGAGATCGCCATGATCGACCTGACCGAGAACCGCTCGAACCGGCTGGCAAATCACATCAAGGCATGGACCTCGCTGCCGGTTGGCGTGGTGACGCTCTCGGAACGCCACGGCGGCTGCCTGGTCACACCGGAGGTGTTTCATGCCATGGTCGCGGAAGTCGACGTCTTGCTTGCCGATTTCAATCCTCCCGTATTGCCCGCCTTTTCCGGCCTGGGCGAGGGACGGATTCATCTGCTGGGCACATCCGGGACGGTTACCACGCTGGCTGGCCTGCATCTCGATCTGCCGCGCTATGACCGCCGCAAGGTGGATGGTCTGTGGCTGTCGAACGCAGATGTAGACCTGATGCTCGACCGGCTTCTGTCCTGGGATTTCGAGGCCCGCGCCGCCAACCCCTGCATCGGCGCCGACCGGGCAGACCTTGTCCTCGCCGGTTGCGCCATCCTGCAGTCGATTCGCAAGCGCTGGCCGTCAGAGCGCATGCGTGTCGCCGACCGCGGCTTGCGTGAAGGCCTTCTCAACGAAATGATGGCGTCCGATGGCGCCTGGCGGCGCAGCGGCCGCAATTATCGCTATCGCCACCAGCGCTCGGCCCAAGGGGAAAAATCATGACCCGTCCTCCCTCAGGCCCGACCGGGCGCAAGCTCGGGCAGAAGGTCAAGCGCAAGAGCAAGCTCAAGGCGTCTTCCCGGCGCTGGATCGAACGGCATCTCAACGATCCCTATGTCCAGCAGGCCAAGCAGGAAGGCTATCGCTCGCGCGCGGTCTACAAGCTTCTGGAAATCGACGAGAAGCACAAGATCCTCGACAAGGCAAAGCGCATCATCGATCTTGGCGCGGCTCCTGGTGGCTGGTCGCAGATCTCGGCGCAGGTCACCGATTCCACCGATGCGGATCCGAAGGTCGTGGCCATCGATTTTCTCGAGATGGATGGCCTGGCCGGCGTCAAGTTCCTGCAGATGGACTTTCTCGACGATGCCGCGCCACAGGCCTTGAAAGATGCGCTTGGCGGCGCGCCGGACGTGGTCTTGTCAGACATGGCAGCGCCGACCACCGGTCACCAGCGCACGGACCACCTCAGAACCATGCATCTGTGCGAAGTGGCGGCGCATTTTGCCATCGAAACTCTTACGCCGGGCGGGCATTTTCTTGCCAAGACGTTTCAGGGCGGAACCGAAAATGATCTGCTGACCCTGCTCAAGCAGAATTTCAAATCCGTCATCCACATCAAGCCGCCGTCGTCGCGTGCGGAATCGGTCGAGATGTTTGTTCTTGCCAAGGGCTTCAAAGGCCGCAGCGATCCCGACTCAACTGCGGACGGGTGAGGCGGCGCGTGACCCCGCCCGCTTGAGCGTGTGCCCCGAGACGGCATTTCCGGCACTGGGCGGCAGCACCAGGAACGGGATGATGGCGAAAGCGGTGATCGCCGCCACCACGAAAAACGCCGTGTGAAACGCGCTGAGATCCAGCACACCGCCATTCATGGTGCTGACCACTTCGACAATCCCGCCGGCAACGGCCACTCCGATGGCGATCGAGACCTGCTGGAAAGCCGATGTGAAAGAGCTCGCCTGGGCTGCGGTTTCAGGCGCGATCTCGGAGAAGGTCAGCGCATTGACCGAGGTGAAGAACATCGAGCGGACAAGGCCGCCGAGAAACAGGATCACCAGGATCAGCGCAATCGGCGTCGCCGGACTGAACAGGCCGTTGACAGCGATCGACAGGGCCGCGCATCCGGCCGAGAGCAGCAGCGTCGTGCGAAACCCGATCGAGCTGAGAATGCGCTTGATGACGAACTTCATCATGATGGCGCCGGCTGCGGAGATGAAAGTGATCATCCCCGACTGGAACGGGCTCATGCCAAAACCGAGTTGCAGCATCAGCGGCAGCAGAAACGGCACCGCACCGGCACCGACGCGAAACAGGTTCGCGCCGAGCAGGGACAAGGCAAAGGTCCGGTTCCGGAACAGTTTCGGGTCAAGCAAAGGCTTCGGGTGGGACCGGGCGTGAAACAGATAGGCGATCAGGCACAAAATGCCGCCGAGGGTGGCGGCGATGCCCCAGAGAGGCGGCAGCACCGGCAGGCTGATCACCGACAGGCCGAACACGATCCCTGAGGCCGCGCCGCCCGAGAGCCCGAACCCCAGCCAGTCGACCTTTTCGCGAACACGGATGCCGTCATCAGGCAGGATCTTCAGCGCAAAGACAATGCCTGCCAGCCCGATCGGAATGTTGATCAGGAAGATCCAGTGCCAGCTCAGGAATGTGGTCAGAAAGCCGCCCACTGGCGGGCCAACCATCGGGCCGACAAGCGCCGGGATGGTCAGCCACGCCATGGCGCTTACCAGTTGTGACTTTTCGACGGATCGCAACAGGACCAGCCGGCCAACCGGCGTCATCATTGCCCCGCCCATGCCTTGCAGAAATCGGGAGATCACGAATTCCGCCAGGCTGCCCGAGACCGCACAGGCGACGGATCCGACCATGAAAACCCCGATGGCGATGGCAAAGATCCGTCGCGCGCCGAACCGGTCGGCCATCCAGCCGGAAATCGGAATGAAAACCGCAAGCGACACCAGATAGGCCGTCAGCGCCAGCTTGAGCGAAATCGGGCTGGTGTCGATATCGGCTGCAATCGCCGGCAAGGCGGTGGCAATGACGGTGGAATCCATCTGTTCCATGAAAAGGGCGACAGCCAGGACGAGCGGTATTGAGCGGTTCACAATGGGTACCCGTTGGGAAAGCGGAGGCCAGGCAGCGTCGTCCGCTCTTGAATCAGAAACCTGTTTCTACAGCAAAATACGGTCGCCGAAAGGCCGCTGCGATGCCAGATGCCGTTCGTTACTGCTTGCTGGCCGCTGGGTGCGAGATAGTACGAGATATGCCGGAATGCATCGCCCAGACCTGTCAGGCGTTCAGGATGCGCCCGCGCCCTGAAGCCGCAAGGCCAGTTGCTCGGCCAGCGCCCGCACGCGTCTTGGTTGAGCCCGGCTTGGCGGAAACAGCATCTGGATCGGCGTCGCCGGCGGGGCGTGGTCCGCCAGAAGCTCGACCAGGCGGCCGGCCTCGATATCCGAGCCCACATCCAGTTCCGACCGGTACATCACGCCGTGCCCGTCCAGGGCCCATTGCCGCACCAGCGCGCTGTCATTGGCAACCCGGTCCCCTCGTACGGTCACGATCTGCCTGGCCGGGTCGGAGCCAAAGCGCCAGACATTGTCGAGGTTGATGCCGAACCGCATGACCAGGCAATTGTGGTCTTTCAGGTCGGTGGGCGTGCCTGGCTCGCCGTGCTTCTCGACATAGCCGGGCGAGGCACATACCAGCCGCCGCTTCAAGCCGAGACTTCGGATCCGCAGCGAGCTGTCGGTCACCGCGCCAAACCGGACGGCGATGTCAAACCCCTGTCCGACAATGTCGATATAGCCGTCCGACAGCATCAGCTCGACGGAGATGGACGGGTGTTGGGCCAGAAACCGGTTGATTTCGTCGGTTACGATCGTGCGGCCAAGATCGCTCGGTGCGCTGATCCGGATCAGCCCCGACAGGGTTTGCGCACCCTGTTTTATGCGGGTCTCGAGATCCTCGATCTCGCCCAATACATGCTTGGCGCCTTCGATCAGCGTCCGGCCTTCTTCGGTCAGACTGATCGAGCGGGTGGTGCGGTTGAGCAGCACAACGCCGTAATGGGTTTCGAGCGCCGCAAGCCGCTCTGAAACCGTGGTCGGAGACAGGCCGAGTTCGCGCGCAGCGCCTGACAGGCTGCCCTTTTCGACGATGGTCCGGAACAGGGCGATATTGTCTAACAGCATTTTGCGGAATTTCCGTATTATCAATTTGCTTTGCGGCAGTTTATCCGGCTTTGCAGGAGAGATACATAGGCCTCATCGCAGTCGAGGAACAACCCGGGCTTTTCCAGCCAAGGGCCCCCGCTAGCAGCAGAGTGAAGGAACACGATCATGCCGAAAACCATCCTCATCACCGGTTCGACTGACGGGATCGGCCTGGAAACGGCCAAGCTCCTGGCTACTGCGGGGCACAATGTGCTGCTGCACGGGCGCAATCCGCACAAGCTCGCTGAGGCAGCCAGGATTCTCTCTGCAATGAGGGATGGCGGCAGCGCGGAAACCTATACCGCCGATCTGTCGCGCATCGCGGATGTCGAAGCCTTGGCCAGTGAGGTGACCGGGCGGCATTCGGGGCTTGATGTGCTGATCAACAATGCCGGTGTCTATCGTGCGTCCGAGCCAGTGACAGAAGACGGGCTTGATATCCGTTTTGCGGTCAACACTATCGCTCCGTATTTGCTCACCCAGCAGCTCTTGCCGCTGATGCAGCCAACGGGTCGTGTGATCAACCTGTCTTCGGCCGCCCAGGCACCTGTCGATCTGCAGGCCCTGGCAGGGAAAACCGTTCTTTCCGACGGTGCTGCCTACGCGCAAAGCAAACTGGCTCTGACCATGTGGTCGCGCAGTCTGGGGCGGCAACTCAAGGGCAAGGGCCCGCTCGTTGTTTCGGTCAATCCCGGCTCCCTGCTTGGCAGCAAGATGGTCAAAGAGGCCTTCGGTGTCGCAGGCGCCGACCTGGCCATAGGCGCAGACATCCTCCGCCGCGCGGCGCTTGAGGAAGAATTCGCCGCGGCTCACGGGTTATATTTCGACAATGATGCCGGCCGCTTTGCCGATCCCCATCCCGACGCCCTCGATCCTCGCAAGTCTCAGGAAATCCTCAGCCTTGTTGAAACCATCATCTCCAGACTCACACAGGAACAGGAATAAATCCGATGAAAGCCGTTGCTCTTACCCACTACCTTCCGGTCACCGATCCAAATGCGTTTCTCGACGTGGATCTGCCCAGGCCCACGCCTTCCGGCCGCGATATCCTGGTCGCGGTCAAAGCCGTGTCCGTCAACCCGGTCGACACAAAGGTCCGTGCGCCCAAGGACCAGGTCGAAGAGAGCCCGCGCGTTCTTGGCTGGGATGCCAGTGGCGTTGTCGAGGCCGTTGGCCCCGACGTCACGCTGTTCAAGACCGGCGACGAGGTTTATTACGCCGGAGACATCACGCGGCCCGGCTCCAACCAGGAATTCCAGCTGGTTGATGAGCGCATCGTCGGGTTCAAGCCCGAGCGCCTGAGCTTCGCCGAAGCCGCCGCCTTGCCGTTGACGACGATCACCGCCTATGAGGCATTCTTCGACCGTCTCCGGATCGATCGCGATGGCGCCGACAAGGGACAATCCATCCTCATCATTGGCGGCGGCGGCGGCGTTGGTTCGATCGGCATTCAGCTTGCGAAGGCTGCAGGGCTGGTGGTCATCGCCACGGCGTCACGACCTGAAACGAGCACCTGGGTCATACAGCTCGGAGCCGATCACGTCGTCAATCACCACCAAGACATGGTTGCAGAGGTTCGTGCGCTGGGTTTCGAACATGTCGACCACATCGCCATTTTCAACGACATGCGCCACTGGGACGCCGCCGTCGAGCTGATCCGGGCAGAGGGTGGTATCGTCACCATCGATGACACCGATCAGCCGATGCCGATGGCCGGCATGAAGATGAAGGCGGCAAGCCTGCATTGGGAATTCATGTTCGCCCGCGCCATGCACCAGACACCGGACATGATCGAGCAGCACAAACTGCTCACCTATGTAGCCGCTGAAATCGATGCCGGCCGCATTCGCACAACGCTCGACACGGTGCTGAGCCCGATCAACGCGCAGACCATGCGCGAAGCCCATGCGCTTATCGAGACCGGCAAGGCGAAGGGCAAGATCGTCATCGAGGGGTTCTGACCATCGCGATATGTTCGCTAACTAGGCGCAACGACCACCCGGTGTTCTTCGGCAAGGAGCCGGGTGGATTTCGTCACAAACGCGGCTCAGAACAGTTTTGCCAGCAGCTCGATGTAGTCGTAACCGCCATTGCGGCCGCCGAGCTGCCGGGCCAGGAATGTTTCCGTCAGCCGCGCCACTTGCACGCGGGTTTGCCATCGCGAATAGATCCGACCTCCACCGCTAAAACGGAAGATCTGAACACCATTCCTTCTCAATGCCTTGAGGGCACGGATCTCGGCCGGATCGAAGGGCAGGGCGGCCTCACCGCCGTGGGTGAGGACCAATGCGCCCTGCAGACTTTCTATGAGCTCGATCGGTGATTTGTCCGGGAGGACGGCTGAGGGCTCAAGCGGCTCGGCGGATCCAATGCTCGCGGCTACCTTGGTATTGATCAGCTGCTCCGGGACGGCGCCGGTGTAGAGATGATCAGTCTGATATAGCGTCGGGGAATGTATGACTGCAGCCTTGAACAGGCCAGGTTCAGTCGACATTGCCGATAAGGCGAGCGTTCCACCGGTTCCAGATCCGAGCACCGCCAGCGCTGCAGGGTCCGCGATCCCCTGCCTGATAAGCTCGTGGGCTTCATGCAAGACAGTGGTCTCGGTGCAGCTGCCGTAGGTGCCGAATATTCCATCCCCTGCAGCCTCTACGGTCGTGTTGATGTCGCGGCAATCGATCTGCAGCACGACGTATCCGCGGTTGACCAGAAACCGGACAGTCTCGGCGATGTCAGGTCCATAGGTGCCCGAAGCCCCGCACTCGATCAGCACAACTGTTGGCAGTGGTCCCGGGATCGAATGGTCAAGCGGAATGGTCAGGCGTGGTCTGAAGCTGCTCTCCGCAGCTTTGCCCGGTTGCCAGGCGACTGTCGTTGCCGGGCCGAGCAGTGCTGAGTGGTCCGGAAAGCTGTCCGAAGCGGCAAACATCTCATGCAGCGGGATCAGTTCCGGCAAGACCGCTGTTTTCAAGCCTGAATGTCGGGCTTGCTGGTCTCTGCTCACAAGGACATAGAGGATCAGGAAAGATGCGAGAGATGCAACTGTCAGCACGAGTAGCTTCTTCACGACCGGCTCCCTTGTTGCTTGTTCTATGCCGCGTATAACGGGTATTTTGCAACCCTAAATTTATATGGAGACGCCAAAATACTGTTTCGTCCCGGTAAAAATTCATAGGTTGGGTTAATTGTTCATCACAGAAAGACGGTCTGTCACCGCGGTCGAAACGACACTGCGCTTGCCGGTAAGGCCTACTGCACCATTTTCTCGAGAGAGCAGGAGAATCGCTTTCGGGGACACGACGTTGACCGGCCACGACCACGCGTCCAATCCGTTCGATCCCTAGACAGAGACCAATCCCGGTGTGAGAGCCAGGGCCCGGGCAGCAATGCCCGGGTTTTTTGTTTGCGTGGTCTGGCCTTCTGTCGTCCGGCCAGTTCACGCCTGGTGCCGGAACGGGTGCGGCGCAGCGAATTATGGTGATCAAACGCGTGCGGGCTCTTTCATAACCCCGGGAAGCGTGGTACTTGCCGCTGCCAACGCAAGATACCCGAAACAGCACCGGGCAGCCCGGTTTGGGTGGCCCCGAACAGACGGAACCGACAGGCGATGGCAACCATAATCCAATCCATTACCGGCGCTGAAGCGCTGACTTTTGATGATGTACTGCTGCAGCCAGGCCATTCCGAAGTCATGCCGGGACAGGTCAATATCGCAACCCGCATCGCGCGTGATTTCGACCTCAATCTTCCGATCATTTCCTCGGCAATGGATACGGTCACCGAGGCTCGGCTTGCGATCGCCATGGCACAGGCCGGCGGCATCGGTGTCATCCACCGCAACCTGACCCCGGAAGAACAGGCCGAGCAGGTTCACCAGGTCAAGAAGTTCGAAAGCGGCATGGTCGTCAACCCGGTGACCATCAGCCCCGATGCGCCGCTGGCCGAAGCGCTGGCGCTGATGAAGGCGCACGGCATTTCCGGCATTCCGGTTGTCGAGCACCGCGGCGCAACCGGTGACCCGGGACACCTGGTCGGCATCCTGACCAACCGCGACGTGCGGTTTGCGACAGATCCGAACCAGAAGATCCGTGAGCTGATGACCCACGAAAACCTGGTCACGGTCAAGGAAAGCGTCGAACAGACCGAGGCCAAGCGGCTGCTGCACAGCCACCGCATCGAGAAACTGGTGGTTGTCGATGGCGACGGCCGTTGCGTCGGCTTGATTACCGTCAAGGACATCGAGAAATCACAACTCAACCCGCATGCCTCCAAGGACGAGCAGGGGCGCCTGCGCGCCGCAGCCGCAACCTCCGTCGGCGAGGATGGGTTCGAGCGTGCCGAGCGCCTGATCGCGGCCGGTGTTGACCTTCTGGTGATCGATACCGCCCATGGCCATTCGCAACGTGTGCTCGATGCAGTCACCCGCGCCAAGAAGCTGTCGAATTCGGTCCGCATCATGGCCGGCAATGTCGCCACCGCGGAAGGCACCAAGGCACTGATTGACGCCGGCGCGGACGCCGTCAAGGTCGGCATCGGTCCGGGTTCGATCTGCACCACCCGTATTGTTGCCGGTGTCGGTGTGCCACAGCTCACAGCCATCATGGGCGCCGTTGAGGAAGCCCAGAAGCATGGCATTCCGGTGATCGCCGACGGCGGCATCAAGTATTCCGGTGATCTGGCCAAGGCGATCGCCGCTGGCGCGTCAGCCGCCATGGTCGGTTCGTTGCTCGCAGGGACCGATGAGAGCCCCGGCGAGGTTTACTTGCACCAGGGCCGCTCGTTCAAGGCCTATCGCGGCATGGGATCTGTCGGCGCCATGGCCCGCGGCTCCGCCGACCGCTATTTCCAGGCCGAGGTGCGCGACACGCTGAAACTGGTGCCGGAAGGCATCGAGGGTCAGGTTCCCTACAAGGGGCCGGTTTCGGGCGTGCTGCATCAGCTCGCCGGCGGCCTCAAGGCAGCGATGGGCTATGTCGGCGCAGCGGATCTGAAAAAATTCCATGAGCGGGCAACCTTTGTCCGCATCTCGGGAGCCGGACTGCGCGAAAGCCACACCCACGATGTTACCATCACCCGGGAAAGCCCGAACTACCCCGGCTCGATGTAATGCAATGGCGATGGCCCGGCTGGCTGCTTTGTGCGCTGACAGCCGGGCTTTTCGCCTGGATCTTCTTTGTCGAGATACCGCCCATCACTGCTCTGATTGACGGCATGAAACTGCCTGATCAGGTGCTGCTGGGGTATGATGATCAAGGGGCCCGCGCCTTGTTCGGGGCTTTCCAGGCTGATCGCTTGGCTGCCGAGGCGCAGGGCAGGCCGAGTGCCTCGCGGGCCTACCTGACATTGCATGCCGGATATGATCTGGTGCTTCCACCTCTTCTGGCTGCCAGTCTCGCATTCTGTGCTTTTGCTGCATTGGGAAAGCCTGCGCATTCCAGCCGGAGGCTGTCCCTCGCTAGCATAGGCTTTGGCTTGGTGCTGGCGTCGTCATTCACCTATCTGGTCAGTGACGTCATCGAAAACCACATAGCTGATGCAATGTTTGGGCCCGATGCATTGCATCTGGCTTTCAACCAGGATTTGGTCTTTGTGCTGCAGGCGCTGACCCGCAGCAAATTCGCCAGCCTGGCGCTGGCCTTTGTGTTCACCGCCGCTCTTTGGTTCTGGCGGTGGAAACACCGCCTGCGAGACACCAGGCCGGAGATGGAAACCTGAGCCTGCCTTGCCGTTGACCTGAATGCGGTCTAGGGAAGGTTTCAATTCAGCAACCCGGGGCTATTGAACCATGACTTCTTCCACCGCGATCTTCTGGCCGGTTCTGGCCCAGGTACTTCTGATCTACGTAGTCTATCTCACGGTCTCTGCGCGCCGCATTGGTGCAATCAAGGCCGGAACGGCCAAGCCGTCGGATTTCAAGGTTCCGGCAATCGAGCCTGAACCCAGTGCAACCGCTGTTCGCAACCTGTCCAACCAGTTCGAATTGCCGGTGCTGTTTTTTGCGGCCTGCCTGTCGCTCTATGTCACTGGTGCGGCGGGGACAGCAGCCCTTGTCGCAGCCTGGGCCTTCGTGCTGGTCCGGGTGGTGCACGCCTATGTTCATCTGACGAGCAACAGGGTGCTTCTCCGCCGCCGGCTGTTCATTGTCAGCCTCGCCGTCAATCTGGTGCAGTGGCTGCTTCTGGCCATCCACATCGCCTGAGCCACACCCCTTCTACATCTTGCGCGGATCCTGGCCCGCGGCGACGGCATCGAGGTAGTGATCCGAGAAATCGGTCCTGATTTCGCACCACAAAAGATTGTGGTCGGAGAGCTGATGCTTGCGGTAATAACGCCGGAAATAGTCCATCGCCTTGTCTTCGCTGCGTGGTGCCCCATCCCTGCCGTGGCTGATCTTCTTGATTGCGGAATGTGTCGCATAATGTTCCGCATCCTCGCTGCGATAGACGCTGTCGAAGATATTGAGAACGCCGGAGGCTCCGAGTTTGACCCGCTTTTCGGCAAGCTTGAAGACGATCTGGTCGTAGTGGTGCTTGCCGGACAGGCTGGTGGCGGCATCGCGTATGCCGTCGGTGGTGACGAAGCCCGCATCGAGCAAGGCCGTCATGGTCCGGTGCTCCGGGCTGATGATGTTGAAATCCCCCAGAAGGATCATGTTGGCGTCAGATCCGGTGCTGCGTTTTTCCGCCTTCTGCACATCGGCGAGAAACTTCGCAACCTTCTCGATTTCAGCGCGGCGCAGCTCCATCTCGGGAGAGCTGTCCGCTGACTTGCCGTAGTAGATGTGAACCGTGCAGAGCTTGAACCGGAACCATCCGGACTGGAACGTCACCGCGAAGGGTGTACGGGCGAACTGCAGCTTGCGGGTTGCATTCTGCTGGTCCGGCGCAACGATCTCCTGGCCTTCGGGCAGTACGACTTCGCCAGCTTCGCGCAGGAACCGGACCTTGGCCTTGCGGTAGACAAAGGCCAGGCGTTCGCGGTTGCCGCTGGCATCGGTGAGGATGTAATCCCAGTCACTGCCGAGATAGCGTTGCATCAGCAGCTCGAACTTGCGCAGGTCATGATTGACCTCCTGGATCGCAACCAGATCGAAATGATCGATGATCTCGGCGATGTAGAGCAGCGATTCCGTGGTCCGGTCATAGGCCCCGCCGTCGGAAAAATGCATGATGTTCCAGGTTGCCAGCCGCAGCGATCCGTCGTCTGTGTGGGCGTGGATGTCCGCATCAAGCTGTGCTTTGAGCGCTTTCAGCCGCTCTGCCACGAAGGCTCTGTGCTCATCGGGCTTGATGTAGCGGATGGATGAAATGAACGTCATGGACATTTCCTCTCTCGGCTCTTGGCCACCAGAGTATAGCCCAATTCGGCAACGATGTAAGTTTGCCGCAGCCGCGCCCTGGCGGCGCCCGATGTCGGTCAAGGCAACGCCGATCGGCTGCCGACAATCAGCAGTCTTTCGCTACCAGGCTGGTGTCACTGCAAGATCGGGGCGCATGCGCATGTCCCGGCGCGAGGAGGACCCCGACGCAGACGCTTTCTCTTCTGACCCGACCGGCGTGATGTTGTCGAGGCTGGCGGCGATGTGACCGCAGATCGCGTTGACCAGGGCCGACGGCGCGCCCGGTCTTTTCATAAGCCCGATCTGTGCCGGCTGAAGCGCCGGAAAACCATCGGCCGGCGAGAGGATGCGCATGCCCGGGCGAACCGCGCATTCCGGCAGCAGCGAAACCGCAAGGCCCGATAGCACGGCGGAGGCGACCACGGTGGCGGACCAGCTGGTAAACAGCACCTGGTAATCACGGCCCGCTGAATCCAGCGCCGAGCAGGCGAGGTTCCGCCACAAGCAGGAGCGTCGGCCGACGGCGAGGGGGACCACCGGGTTTTCATGCACCGTGTGGTTCATCGACGTCACCCAGTACAGCGGTTCGGTCCGCACAACTTCCGAGGACCGGGCGCGCGGATTGTGGGTCACCAGCGCGACATCGAGCTCACCGCGGGCCAAGCGGGCGGCCAGCTCTCCTGACGGTTCGCATTCGATGTAGAGTTCGACATTCGGATTGGTCTTGGCAAAGCGGGCTATGATCGCCGGCATGTAGCGGTCGGCATAGTCATCCGGCGTGCCGATCCGGATGGATCCTTCGAGTTGCTGATCGTCAAAGGCCGCGATGGTTTCGTTGTTGAGCCGGATGATGCGCCGCGCATAGCCGAGCATGCGTTCGCCGTCTTCACTCAACCGGTTGAGCCTGCCATCGCGAATGAACAGGGTCTTGCCAACCCGCTCCTCGAGCCGGCGCATCTGCATCGAGACCGCACTCTGGGTCTTGAACACCTTGTCCGCCGCCCGGGTAAAGCTGCCGGTGTCGACAATGGCGACGAAGGTCTGCAACTGGTCAATATCAAGTGGCGCGGGCATCTCGGCATCCTATCAATAGTTCTGATGATAAGGATTAGAAACATTCGCTGGTATGATCAATCGTTTTTTGAGAAACCGATACTGCAAGTAGGGTTTTGCGCCGCCGCCCACTCGAACGGCGCTGATACAGTCAAGGAACACCGCAATGAACGCCCGCAGTTTCACGGCCGCCCGGCCGGCTGTCCGTACGTTGAGTTTCGGCTCAGTCGTCCAGAACATCCTTTTCGCCCTTGTTGGCAAGACGCGCGCGGTAACCACTGCCCTGTTCAACCGTCGTCAGGCTCACAGGCTTGATCACCTCTCGGATCGGGAATTGTCAGACATCGGTCTGACCCGCGAGGATCTGCGTCATGGGTTTTCGATGCCGCTCACGAAAGATCCGACCGTGGAACTGGCTCGCCGCGCCCGCCTCAACAGCTACGTCTGATCCGCACCCCGAGGTCCCCTGCGGGATACTGCCCTGTGTCCCGCCTTTACCCGGTCGCTGCATGCTCTCGTCGAGCAGGCACGGCCGGGCTTTTCCTTGCAGCCGTCTATGGCAGTTGAACCGGCTTCGGGAGTCTAGCGCTGCTGCTTCATGCCCTGAAGATACTGGTCGAAGATCGATTCCATGTTCTTCTGGTAGCCCTTCTGGACTTCCTTGCCGGAGTCGAACATCTGCCCGAACAGATCGTCATAGGGGTTGCGTGGGCGTCCCGATGGCATGCGATCGGGTTCGGGCGGCTGCTCCGGTTCGGGGGCTTGCCGAGCCTGGCCACCACCCATCGCACCGCCTATCATGTCCTGGAAGATCTGACCCAGCGGGTTGTTGGCAAACGGATTGTCAGCGCCCCTGGGGGCCTGTTGCTGCGGTGCGCCGCCAAACATGCCCTCGAGGATCTGTCCCAGCGGATTGTCCATCGGCGAAGCCTTGGGCGTCGGTTTTGCCCTTGCACCGCCCATTCCCTGACGCATCATCTCGGAGATCAGGTCGCCAATCGGGTTGGCGCCACCCATGGCGCTGGACTGAGCATGGCTGGCTGCTTGTCCGGTCGACTGCTTGAACAGGCCGCCCATGATCGCGGTGGCGAGCACCGGCAGCATCTGCTTGTAGATTTCCTGGCCGATCCCGGTGGCGGCTTCGGCCTGGGCCGCAACGGCCCGGCTGACCTCCTTGGAGCCGAAGATGTGGCCCAGAATTCCATTGCCTTCCTGCATGCCTTGCGGGCTGAAGGCATTCTGCATGTTGTCGAAATACTGCGCATGGTTGCCGCCGGCCAGCGCCGACAGGAAGTTGGACATGTCCATGGGGTTCGACACGTTCCGCTTCAAACCGGTGGAAAAGGCCGGCATCAAGGCTGCCATCGCCTGATCCATCTGTGCCTCGTTCAAGCCGAACTGTCTTGCCATTGCGCGCAAGGCTTCGCCGTTCTGCGCATTCATCATCATGTCGTAAAGCGGCATCATCGGACTGTGTCTCTCCTCCATGACCCCAAGGGGCTTGAGCAAAGACTATACCGCCCGGAGCTGTGTGCCTAGGGCAGTCCAGCGTCTTCCGAGGGCAGGCTCCCCATAGGGGCGTCCGGATGTTCAGTAAGCGTAATCGACAAACACCGGGTCAACCGATCCGTTCCAGCGGCCGTTGTAGAGCGCCAGCATTTCCTCGGCCAGCGTCGTTCCGCGGGCAATGCTTTCCTCGAGCGGCGCCAGGAAATGGCTTTCGTCATTGTCCTCGGAGTTGAAGGCAGCCCGGTTGACCAGTCCGCGCCGAGAGATGCCCAGCACCTCGCGGCCGATCTCGCGCAACGACTGGCCGTTGATCTTTGCGTTCAGCCCTTCGCGCGGCGTGGTGTCGCGAAGGGAGTTGACCTCTTCCAGGCTCCAGTCGCGGGTCAGCGTGAGCGCATCCTGAATGGCGCTTTCATCATAAAGCAGGCCGACCCAGAATGCCGGCAGCGCACAGATTCGCCGCCACGGCCCGCCATCGGCGCCACGCATCTCGATGAAGCGCTTCAGCCGTGCGTCGGGGAACAATGTGCCCAGATGGTTGGTCCAGTCACCCATGGTCGGCATCGGCTGCGCCAGTTCGCCCTTGAGTGCTCCGTTCATGAACTGCCGGAACGTGACATGGGTGGCTTCATGATACTTGCCGTCGCGCAGGATGAAGTACATCGGCACATCAAGCGCCCACTCGACATAATCCATGAAGCCGAAATCATCGGAATAGACGAACGGCAATTGACCCGAGCGCTGGTTGTCGGTGTCGCGCCAGATGTCACCGCGCCAGGACACCAGCCCATTGGGCTTGCCTTCGGTAAAGGGTGACGCCGCGAACAGGGCGGTTGCCAGTGGCTGCAGCTTCATGCCGAGCTGCATCTTGCGCCGCATGTCGGCTTCTGAAGCGAAATCGAGATTCACCTGGATCGTGCAGGTCCGGTACATCATGTCGAGGCCCTGGCTGCCGACCTTCGGCATGTAGCGGGTCATGATGTCGTAGCGCGATTTCGGCATTTTCGGGGTTTCGGCCAGTGACCAGGCCGGGCTTCCGCCCATGCCGAGAAACCGGATGCCAAGCGGTTCGGCGATTTCCTGCAACTGCGCCAGATGCGCGTTGGATTCGCGGCAGGTCTGGTGAATGGTCTCAAGCGGCGCGCCCGACAGCTCGAATTGCCCGCCTGGCTCGAGACTGATGGCGCCGGCGCCGGTCGGCTCGACAAGGCCGATGATCTTCCCCGCGTCGATAATCGGCTCCCAGCCAAGCGTCGAGGCCATGCCCTCCAGCAGAGCCTTGATCGAACGCTCGCCTTCATAGGGAACCGGCTCATGCGAATCGGTGAAGAACACGAACTTTTCGTGTTCCGTGCCAATCCGCCACTTGTCCTGCGGTTTGCAGCCTGCAGCCATCCAGCCCGCGAGCTCTTCAGTCGAACTGATCGGGGTGTCGTCGGTTGTGTCGCGCGCCATGTCTGGCCCTTTTTCATCTCATAGGCGCGATCTGAAACCACGCATCCTGATGCTGATTGGACCGGAACCGGTCCGCCATGCAAGCAAAAATCCTTGATCTCGAGATCAAACAAGATTGATCCCTTGGGCTCAACCTGTCCTACCAGTCACCTATTGTCATCTGCACGGCGGTCAAGGCTGCGACTGCAGCCGTGTCGGCACGCAGGATGCGCGGCCCCAGCGGGATCGGTGTCACGAAGGGCAGGGCGGTGAGTATCTCACGCTCCCTTTCCGAAAAGCCTCCCTCAGGCCCGACCAGCAGCGCCAGATCGCGTTCGGTGATGCGTGACAGGATCCCGGTCGGATTGTTGCCGGCCTGGCTTTCATTGCAGAATATGATCCGCCGCGCCGGATCCCAGTCCGATAGCAGCGCCTCGAGCTTCACCGCTTCCGCCAATTCCGGGATCGCAAGATTGCCGCACTGCTCGGCGGCTTCAAGAATGTTGGCCTCCAGCCGCGCGGCATTGACCTTGTGCAGCTGGGTGTGGTCGGTGAACACCGGCGTGATCCTGCCGACGCCCATCTCGGTCGCCTTCTGCACCAGATAGTCCAGCCGCCCGACCTTGAGCGGCGCAAACAGGAAATCAAGCCGCGGCCGCGGATCCTGCTCGCGGGTCTGCGCCCCGATCATGAGACTTGCCGCCTTGCGGCCCTCCGGTCTCAATGTTGCACCGTGCTCGCCGTCGCGGCCATTGAACACCAGTACCTCGGCCCCATCACCAAGCCGCAGCACTGTCATCAGGTAATGCGCCTGCTCGCGGCCAAGCGGCACAACCGCGCCTTCGGCAAGGGACGCATCGAGATAAAGCCGTTGAAGTTTGTAGTTTGCGCGCATTCGGGTCTTCTTGCTCAAGCCGTTTCGAAGATCAAGTGGCCGGCTTCCACGCCCGTGAATGAAACGCGGGCCGGTATCCGTGCCCCAAGGCCGCAACCGTCAAAGGCGGGGTGGCGAGACGGACCGGATCGCCGGATAGCGCATCAGCATCCAGCGGCGCGCCATAGCCTTCGAATGACCAGGGCAGCAGCCTGCCGCCGAGCAACGCGTAATGCGTATTGCCCTGGCCGATCATCACCCCATCGGGAAGCGACGAGAGTGCATCCCGGGCAACCTGGCGCTCGGGCGCGTCCGGTTTGCGCTTGCGCTCAACCGCCAGCAGCGCATCGATGGCTGGTGCGGATAGTCGGGGTTCTGACCGGCTCTTTCCCATTGCTTCGGCAAAGGCGAGCGCGTCTTGCCGCCGGCATTCGAAACAGGGGCGATGCCCGGCTGCCAGCGCGGTGACTTCGTCGAGAAAGAACAGTTCGGTGTAGCTGTTGGGCTGCATCAGCTTTCGGCGGCGCCCCTTGAATTCTGTCACGCAGACAAGCCACGCTCTGCCTTTCTGGTGCCGCACAATCTGCTGGTCCGTATCATGCAGGACGCCGCCACGGTTGCCCATGAACTCCCCGCGTGCCGGATGAATGCAGATATTGCCCGCCGGGTCGACCCTGTTCTGAAACGGCATCTCACGACGCCCGGCGGGTGAAGGCGGCGGCGATTCCGGCCATCATCAACAGCGATCCCCCGCTGCGCATGGCAATTTTCATCACTTTCGGCCTGCGGATGGTCTGCCGCGCACCGGCCGCCGCAAAGGTAAACACGGCTGCATTGATAATCCCGAGAGCTGTGAAGGTCAGCACATAGGCCGCTGCCTGCGGCACGTAGGGCAGGGCGGGATCGATGAATTGCGGCACGAAGGCCACGAAGAACAGGATGCCTTTCGGATTGAGCGCCGTGATGAGAAAGGAATCGCGGAATATGACTGCCGTATTGGCCGGCGTCTCAGCGACTTCGGCATCGGCCATGTCTGGCAGCGTCACCGGCGTCCGCCACATCTTGTAACCGATCCAGATCAGGTAGGCAGCGCCGACGAGTTTCAGAACCTGGAACAGCGAGGCCGATGCCGCAAGCAGCGCGCCTGCGCCTGCAATGGAAAGCGAAGTCGCCAGCAGATCCCCGAGGCCAACGCCGATCACACTTGCCAGCGCAACCTTGCGCCCATGCGCCAGAGCCTGGGTGATCACCATGATGATGGTTGGGCCAGGGATCACCAGCAGGATGACGCTGGCCAGGACGAAAGCGGCGAAATGTTCAACTGAGATCGGCATGTGAGGGCCCCGATGATTGGCGTCATCTCAACCAAGCCGGATAATCTGCCTTGGGTCAACGGCTGCGGGTCTTGGGGCCAGGGTGAAATGTCCGTTTTCGAACCTCTGCTTATCTCCGCCCTGGTCTCAAGCCCGCCCGATGGCTTCACTCGACCACGATGACGTGCAACGCCCGCGGGCCATGCGCGCCGAGCAGGATGGTTTGCTCGATATCGCCCGAGCGTGACGGCCCGGTGATCAGGTTGAGCGCACGCGGCATTTCGCCCTTGCCCTGCTTCTTGCGAACCATGGCCCAGACACTTTCCATGTCGCCCTTGATGTCGGCGGCCTTGATCACGACGATGTGGTGCTCCGGCAGGAAGTTGATGGTGGTCGGATTGTCCTGTCCCGACATCATCGCCACGGTGCCGGTCTCGGCAATGCCTGCTGTGGCGTGGCTGACACCGGCGAGATCACCGCCATCCGATAGCCCATAGCGCAGTTCCAGATTCTTCTCGGTTTCCCATCCGGCTTTCTTCAGCCGCTCGTCGGCGCCCATTCGGATCGCTGCCGGCAGGTTGCGGGCTCTGAGATAGCCCGAGACTTCCCCGGCCACCTCGCCATAGGTGCTGACCCGAGCCAGCGTTGCGCCGAACTGTTCGGCCATCTCGCAAAACAGCTCGACTTGCTCCGCCTTCGGCAGCTTGGCCCTGCCGGGTATGATACCGGTCGGCGTGTCTGCGAGCCGTTCCAGCACGGCCTTGCGGCGGTCGTCATTGGACGCCGGGCTCCCCATGGTGGCCCGGATCTTGCCCAGAATGCTGTCGCGCGCGCTCAATGCCCCGCCTCCTGCTTGAGCGCCTCACGCTGCGCCCAGGCCTGCTGGAACGTCCGGCCCTCGGGTGCGGGCAGGTCGCGGTAGCGGGTCCATCCACCAGCGAACGGCAGCGCATGGAAGCGCCGCGACGTACCGCCAAACAGTGACAGCAGCGGCATCCCCAAGGAGGCAGCAAACCGGTAAAGCTTTGGCCGTTTGGCAAAAAAGGCCCAGGCCTTCAGCCCGTAGCGGGCGACTGCAGGCGTCAGATTGCGTTCGAACTCGCGCTCGCGCCAGTGCCGCATCATTTTTGGCAGCGGTATCCGCATCGGACAGACGGCCTCGCAGCGGCCGCAGAAGGTCGAGGCGTTGGGCAATTGTCCGGTCTCGTCGATGCCGTTGAGCGAGGGCGTCAGCACCGCGCCCATCGGGCCGGGATAGACCGAGCCATAGGCGTGGCCGCCGACCGCGTGATAGACCGGGCAATGGTTCATGCAGGCGCCGCAGCGGATGCAGCGCAGCATGTCCTGATACTCGGTGCCGAGCATCGCCGAGCGGCCATTGTCCAGGAGCACCACGTGATATTCATCCGGCCCGTCCGGGTCTTCTTCGCGCTTCGGCCCGGTGGAAAACGTCGTGTAGACGCTCATGTCCTGCCCGGTGGCCGAGCGCGCCAGCACCCGCAGGATCTGAGAGGTGTCTTCCAGCGTCGGCACGATCTTCTCGATCGAGGCGACAACCACATGCACCTTGCCCAGCGTCTGCGTCAGGTCGCCATTGCCCTCATTGGTAACGATCACCGAGCTGCCGGTTTCGGCAATCAGAAAATTGGCGCCGGTGATGCCGACATCCGCCGCGAAATAGCGCTGGCGTAGTACTTCGCGGGCTTCGCTGAGCAGCGAGACCGGCTCGGTCAGATCGCGGTCCTTGGCCAGATGCGTGTGCACCCGGCGGAAGTCGCCCTCGACCTGTTCCTTGTTGAGATGCACCGCCGGCGCGATGATATGGCTCGGGTGCTCGCCGCGCAGCTGGATGATGTATTCGCCCAGATCGGTTTCCACCGGCTCGATGCCATTGGCTGACAGATGATCGTTGAGCGCGATCTCCTCGGTGATCATCGACTTGCCCTTGGTCACCGTGCGGGCATTGGCCTTTTTGCAGATGTCGAGCACGATCCGGCGCGCGTCTTCTGCCGTTTCCGCCCAGTGAACATGTCCCCCCGCGGCCGTGACCTTGCGCTCGTATTCCTCGAGGTAAAGGTCGAGATGAGCCAGCGTGTGGTTCTTGATGTCACGGGCATTGTCGCGCAACGCATCAAATTCCGGCAGCGCGTCGGCAGCCTTCTGGCGCTTGCCGATAAAGCCTTTCTCGACATTGCCGAGCGCCTTCTGCAATTGCGCGTCGACAAGCGCTTTCGAGGCATTGGCCTTGAACTTGTTGGCGGTGAGTTCCATCGAGAGTGTCTCCTGTTCCGCCTATTTGCCGGAGCCGGCGATCGGCGGCTGGCTGGTCATGCCCGCAAGCACCTCGGCGACGTGGCGAACCTCGACATCCGATCCCTGGCGCTTGAGCTTGCCGGCCATGTTCATCAGGCAGCCGAGATCACCGGCCAGCAGCATGTCGGCGCCGGACGCATCGATATTGCCGACCTTCTTGGTGACGATGGCATTGGAGATGTCGGAATACTTGACGCAGAAGGTGCCGCCGAAACCGCAGCAGACATGCGAATCCGTCATTTCCTGAACTTCAAGCCCGCTGACATTGCCCAGCAGCTTGCGCGGCTGCTCGCTGATATTGAGCTCCCGCAAACCCGAACAGGAATCGTGATAGGTGATCCTGGCCTTGAGCTGTGCGCCGGTGTCGCGCACCATCATCACGTCGGTGAGAAACGAAATCAGCTCGTGGCACTTGGCGGAAAAGGTCCTGGATCTCTCTTCCCAGGCAGGATCGCCCTCAAACAGGCCGGGATAGTGCTTTTTCAGCATCGAGGCGCAGGACCCGGAGGGCGCGACGACGAAGTCGAATTCCTCGAAGGCCTCGATCACCTGTTCGGCGATTTCGCGCGTGTCTGCCCGGTCCCCGGTGTTGTAGGCCGGCTGGCCGCAACAGGTCTGCGCCACCGGCACATGCACTTCGCATCCGGCATCCTGCAGCAGCTTGACGCTGGCAAATCCGACCGATGGCCTGAAAAGGTCGACCAGACAGGTCGCGAAAAGCCCGACACGTGGTTGCCTGGCGGACTTCGTTTCACTCGACGTCACTCTGCCGCCTCCGTTTGTTTGGGTGTTTTGGTTCCGCCCGAGAGATCCGGCGCGCGCTGTTGCAGCCGCAGCTTGGAGACCCGTTCCCAGTCACCAGAGCGTTCTGCATCGGTCATGGCGCGGGAGACGAAATCAATATGCGCCTGGGCCGCACGCCGCGCCGCGTCCGGGCTGGCAGCCATCACCGCATCGTAAATCGCAACGTGATGTTCCAGCAACTGATCCCGCGCACCCGGTAGATTGTAGACCATGGCCCGGTTGTAAAACACGCCCTCGGCCAGCAGCCGGTAACAGGATCTGAGCGTATGCAGCAGGATTATGTTGTGCGCGCACTCGCCGATGGCGTTGTGAAACTCGACATCGATGCCGGCTTCTTCCTCGAAATCGTCTTTCTCGTGAGCCGCCTTCATCGAGGTGATGATCCGTGTCAGAAGCGCCCGGTCTGCCTCGGTCGCCCTCCGGGCGGCAAATTCGGCGGCAATGCCCTCGATCTCGCGGCGGTATTCCAGATAATCCAGCGTCGCCTTGTGGTGCCGTGCAATCAGCTCCATTACCGGACGGGTGAACACCTGTCCGATCACGTCGGCAACAAAGGTTCCACCGCCATGCTGCGTGTTGAGCAGTCCACGGCCTTCGAGCACCTTCAGAGCCTCGCGCAGGATCGGCCGGGAAACATCGAATTGCTTGGCGAGTTCGCGTTCGCCCGGAAGTCGGTCACCAACGCGCAGGATGCCTTCCAGCACCAGGATCTCGATCTGATGAACAACTTCATCAGCCGTCCGGCTGTGCTCGATCCGTGCAAAAATGTCAGTGGCCATTGCCGTTTCCCGCTCCATCCTCGTCGGGAGCGTATCAAGGGTCGGGAAAGGTGGTCAATATTTTTATCCAGTTTATGGCAAGTTTCGTGCCGCCAGCGGGCCGTGGAAGCGAACATATTGCGGCTTCGGACCGCACTGCGGCGTCGCCGGGCCTGCGGGGATTGTACACATCGCAGCTCTTCTGGTCGCTATCGCAAACGTTTCGGCCTCACGGCATCAGCAGCCGCGGTCACTGAGTCTTGCCAAGCTAGCGGTCGTTTTGCTGGGTGTCCCAATAGGGCGTTGGACCGTAGAGTTCGGCCAGGTAATCGATGAACAGCCGCACCTTGGCGGGCAGAAATCTGCGGCTGGCATAGACCGCATGAATGGCCACGTTGCGGGAGCCTTCGTAAGCTGGCAGAACCTGGATCAGCCGTCCGTCGCTAAGTTCCGCACCGATGTCCCAGGTCGAGCGCAGGGCGATGCCGACTCCGCCGATCACCGCTTCGCGCACCACTTCGCTCGAGTTGGTTTGCAGTGGTCCGATCGGGCGGTGGATCATTTCTCCTTGCGGGCCTTCGAGCTTCCAGGCGTCATTGTTGTGCGGCGCCAGGCAGACGTGGCGATCGAGATCGTCCAGCGTCTCGGGGGTCCCGTGCCGGTCCAGATATTCCGGCGAAGCGACCAGAATTCGGCGAACAGGCGCGAGTTTTCGTGCCACGAGGCTGGAATCGCTCAGTTCCGCAATGCGAATTGCGAGATCATAGCCATCTCCGACAATATCGACAAATTCGTCCCGCAGCATCAGATTGACACCCAGATCCGGATTGGCTTGCATGAAGGCGTTGATGTGCGGCGCGATGTGCATGCGCCCGAACGAGGTTGGTGCCGAGACTTTCAACACGCCATGCGCCAGGGCCGAGCGCCGTGACACGAAAGCTTCTGCCTCTTCAATGCCGGCCAGGATTGCGACCACGCGTTCGTAAAACCCCTGGCCGGCTTCGGTCAGAGAGATCTGGCGCGTGGTGCGCTGCATCAAACGGGTGCCGAGCCTGTCTTCGAGCCGGCGAAGCCGCTTGGACACCACAGCGGGAGACAGGCCGAGTTCGCGCCCGGCCGCCGACATCGATCCGGCGGACACGACGCGGGCGAAAATCTCCAAGTCTCCCAAATTGTTCATGCTGGGTGGTTTCTCCCTATTGGGGCTGCATTGATACCAATACGCGCATGGTGCCGGTCTAGATCATTATTGTACAAAACCTGAAGAGGCGCGACCGCAGGAGAACCTTGTCACAGGCGCGGTATAGGCAATTCCGCATTGCCGTGACATGAAAAAAGTGGTAAATAAAAAATACCAGTTGCAGCCCGCTTGCCGCTCTTTCGTCGGCATGGGGCGGGTCGAGGGAGGAAGTCATGTCGGAATTGATTGCTTTTCAGGAACCTGACCGTGCGGTCATTCAGCGCCGCCCTGCAATCATTGCCGTCCTTGCGGATCTGCTTCCCGAAGGCTGCCTGATCACCGAGGAACGAGAGCTGGTGCCGTTTGACACTGATGCCTTCGTGTCTTACCGGCGCATGCCTCTGGCCGTGGTTCTGCCCGAAACCACCGCGCAGGTCGCAGCCGTTCTCAAATATTGCAACGACAATGCCATTCCGGTCATTCCACGCGGCGCCGGCACCTCGCTGTCCGGTGGTGCGATCCCGCAGGAGGATGCCGTTGTCATCGGCGTGTCCAAGATGAACCGGATCCTCGAGGTTGATTTCCCCAACCGTGCGGCAATCGTCCAGGCCGGCGTCACCAACATCTCGATCAGCCAGGCCGTCGATGCCGATGGCTTCTTCTACGCACCCGATCCCAGTTCGCAGCTCGCCTGCACCATCGGCGGCAATATCGGTATGAACTCCGGCGGCGCCCATTGCCTCAAATATGGTGTCACCACCAACAATCTGATGGGCGTCAAGATGGTCATGTTCGACGGCTCCATCGTCGAAATCGGCGGCAAGGCACTGGATGCGGCGGGTTACGACCTGCTCGGCCTGATCTGCGGATCCGAAGGTCAGCTGGGCATCGTCACCGAGGCAACGGTCAGGCTGATCGCCAAGCCCGAAGGCGCCCGCCCGGTCCTGTTCGGGTTTGAAAGCTCCGTTGCCGCCGGCGCCTGCGTCACCGACATCATCGGTTCGGGCATCATCCCGGTCGCCATCGAATTCATGGACAAGCCGGCTATCGAGATCTGCGAAGCCTTTGCCCAGGCCGGATATCCGATGGACGTCGAGGCGCTTCTCATCGTCGAGGTCGAGGGCTCCGATGCCGAAATGGACGCCATGCTCGAGCGCATCATCGAGATCGCCCGCAAGCACGGCGTCAAGACGATCAAGGAAAGCCAGTCGGCGACCGAAGCGGCACTGATCTGGAAAGGCCGCAAGTCGGCCTTCGGCGCCACCGGCCGGATTGCGGATTATATCTGCATGGACGGCACCGTGCCGCTTGGGCAATTGTCGCATGTGCTGGAAAAAACCAGCGAGATCATTAGCCGCTACGGATTGCGCGTCGCCAACGTCTTTCATGCCGGTGATGGCAACATGCATCCGCTGATCCTGTTCGACGCCAATGACCCGGAGGAAAGCCTGAAGGCGGAGATGGCTGGCAACGACATCCTCAAGCTCTGCGTCGATGCCGGCGGCTGCCTGACCGGCGAACATGGCGTCGGCATCGAAAAGCGCGACCTGATGCGTCACCAGTACACCGATGCCGATCTTGCCCAGCAGATGCGCGTGCGCGCAGCTTTCGATCCGAAATGGATTCTCAATCCCTCCAAGGTGTTCCCGCTCGATGGCCGCAACGGCAGCCAGCCTGGCAACCAGAGTGCGCTTGACGCCGGAAAGACAGCAGCATGAGCGCGACCGATATTCAGTACCCCGAAACCGAGCAAGAGGTCGCGCGCCTTGTCACCGAGGCAAAGGCGTCGAACCTGTCGATCGAGGTCAGGGGCGGTGGCACCAGGCTGGGCCTCGGCAGGCCGTCGCAATCGGCGTCCGCCCTGTCGGTGGCCAAATTGTCCGGCATTACCAATTACGATCCGTCGGAGCTGGTGATGGCGGCGCGCGCCGGCACCCCGCTGGCCGAAATCGAGGCGGCGCTGGCTGCCAACAACCAGATGCTGACCTTCGAGCCGATGGATCACCGTCCGCTGCTGGGCGCAACCGGTGAGCCAACCATAGGCGGTGTGTTTGCAGCCAATGTCTCCGGCCCGCGCCGCATCTCAGCCGGGGCTGCGCGCGACAATCTGCTCGGCGTTCGCTTCGTCAATGGCTCCGGCGAGATCGTCAAGAGCGGTGGCCGGGTGATGAAGAATGTCACCGGCCTTGATCTGGTCAAGCTGATGGCGGGCTCCTGGGGTACTCTCGGTGTGATGTCCGAAGTCACCTTCAAGGTGCTGCCGAGGCCCGAGACGGCGGTGACCATCGTGGTCTCCGGGCTCAACGATGCCGAAGCTGCCGAGGCCATGGCCGCAGCGCTTGCCATGTCTGTGGAAGTGTCGGGCGCAGCACACCTGCCTGAAAGCGTCATTCACAAATTCGCCGGCGGCAGCCTCAAGTGTGGTCCCGCCACCGTCCTCCGTCTCGAAGGCCTCGAGCCATCAGTCGAGGTCCGCAGCGAAAGGCTGCTTGCGGAAATGGGCCGTCGCGGCACTGCCTCGGTGCTTGAGGGGCAGGCATCCCAGGACCTGTGGCGCGAAATCCGCGACGTCGCCCCGTTCGCTGACGGGACCATGAAGCCGGTCTGGAAAGTCTCGGTGGCGCCCTCTGCCGGGCATCAACTGGTCGCCGCCCTAAGGCTCAAGACCGGCGTTGATGCCTTTTACGACTGGCAGGGCGGTCTCGTCTGGCTGCGCATGGAAGCCGATCCGGAAGCTGATCTGGTGCGGCAATACATCAAGGTGCTTGGCGGCGGTCACGCCACGCTGGTCCGCGCCGACGCTGCAACCCGGGCCTCCGTCCCGGTGTTCGAGCCGCAGCCCAAACCGCTGGAAGCTCTGGCGCGGCGCATCAAGGACCAGTTCGATCCCGCGGGCCTGCTCAATCCCGGTCGCATGACGGCGGGCATGTGATAGCATCACGGACCTTGGCAACACGCTGATCGTATCGATACACAGGAGCAGGCAATGACCAACCCCGATCAAACCCCTGAACCGCGCCAGACCGACCGCTGGCTCGAGCCCGGCAAGACAAATCTGCAGGTGATCTATGTGCTCTACCTGGCGAGCTTCGTCATCGGCATCACCGGCATTGTCGGCATCGTGCTCGCCCATCTCAATAGCGGCAAGTCCGAAGCCTGGCTCGAAAGCCACTACACCTGGACAATCCGCACCTTCTGGCTCGGTCTGCTTGGTGCGCTCGTAAGCGGTCTGTTGATGATTGTCATGATTGGCATGCTGCTGATGCCCCTGGTGGCGCTCTGGGTCATTATCCGGACGATCGTCGGGCTGCAGAAACTGGGCCGCAACGAAGCAATCGCCAATCCGAAAAGCTGGCTGCTTTGAGGTGCGTATACCTGGATCAGCCCTCAAATTGGCCGTGCATACCTGATTGCGTCGACTGATTTACGGGGCAAAGTCGGAGATGAATGTCGGAGGGTTGTCAACATGAAAGACAGTTATCGTAAATGGTTAGAAGACCAGAAATATTCGGATTCGACTATAGCAGCTCAACTCCATCGGGTGTCTAAAGTCGAAGCTGCGTACGGAAGTTTTGACGAGCACTTTAAAGCTGGGACGCTGCAATCAATTATAGATGCGCTCCAATACTCCTCGGAGGATGAGCGCCGCGATTTACCAAACCCCTCGAAGTTGGTGTTCGACGGTAATATTCGAAACAATTTGCAATCGTACAAAAATGCTACCGTACGTTATCAGAAGTTTCTGAATGGTTGGGTTCGTGGAATGACCCACGACACTAGCGAAGACTATATGTCGGAAGACGTGGATGTAGAAACCAATAACCAGGAAATTTCTCAAAAACTGTCTCTGGAAAGGGATATGCAGGCGGCAATTAGGCAGAATATTCAGAGTTTGGACGAAGACCTGATTATAGTTGATGATGGTGCTGAACGATCTGTTTTTTCTGGGTTCATCGACATCACCTGCGAAAACAAGCTCGATGGTTCTCTGGTGGTTCTCGAATTGAAGGCCGGAAA
This sequence comes from Hoeflea sp., assembly GCF_002733955.1. Taxonomy (GTDB): domain Bacteria; phylum Pseudomonadota; class Alphaproteobacteria; order Rhizobiales; family Rhizobiaceae; genus Hoeflea. The sequence continues at coordinate 268,239 of NZ_NVXQ01000001.1, forward strand.
GGCAGACAGCCGCGCAATCGGTCAGATACTGGGTTACATGGGTGATCTCGCAGAAGAAGAGCCCGGACGAGAGATTAGCGGCATCTTGGTTGCCCACGAATTTGACAAGAGATCACGCTCCGCAGCGAGAGTAGTTCCAGCACTCAAACTCGTGAAGTACCAAATAAACTTTCAATTCTCAGAAGAAAAGTAATCCATGCAGACCAATTTCACCGCTGAACAACTCAAGGATCCCGGTGTCGCCGAATCCGAGAAGATCCTCAGGAAATGCGTCCATTGCGGCTTCTGCACCGCCACGTGTCCGACCTATGTCACGCTTGGCAACGAGCTCGACAGCCCGCGTGGCCGGATCTACCTGATCAAGGACATGCTCGAGAACAACCGGCCCGCCGATGAAAAGGTGGTGACCCATATCGACCGCTGCCTGTCATGCCTGTCCTGCATGACCACATGCCCTTCGGGCGTCAACTACATGCATCTGGTCGATCATGCCCGCGCCCACATCGAAAAAACCTACAAGCGGCCCTTGATGAACCGCATCACCCGCGGCCTTCTGGCCATGGTGCTGCCCTATCCCGGCCGTTTCCGCGCCTCGCTTTATGCCGCCCGCCTTGGCCGGCCTTTCTCACCCTTGTTCAGGGCGTTGCCGGGGCTGAAGCCGATGGCGGCAATGCTGGAGCTTGCTCCCGCTTCCGTGCCCGAGCCCTCCAAATTTTCCAGGCCCGGGTCACATTCCGCGACGGGCCAGAAGCGTGGTCGTGTCGCCATCCTCACCGGCTGCGCCCAGCCGGTGCTCAAGCCAGGCATCAACGAGGCCACCGTCAGGCTGCTCAACCGCATCGGCGTCGAGGTGGTGGTGCCCGAAGGCGAGGGCTGCTGCGGCGCGCTGGTCCATCACATGGGCCGCGAGCATGACGCGCTCGATGCCGCACGCAACAATGTCGACGCCTGGACCCGGGCCATCGACAATGGCGGGCTCGACGCCATCATCATCACCGCATCGGGCTGCGGCACCACCATCAAGGATTACGGCTACATGCTGCGCGAGGACCCGGCCTATGCGCAAAAAGCCGCGTGCGTGTCGGAGCTGGCCAAGGACATCACCGAATACCTCGCAAGCATCGAGATGCCCGAACCGGTGAACGGCGCCAATCTGGTCGTGGCCTATCATTCCGCCTGTTCGATGCAGCATGGCCAGAAGATCACCGTGCAGCCGAAAGCGCTTCTCAAGGCGGCGGGCTTCACCGTCAAGGATCCGCCCGAAGGTCACCTGTGCTGCGGCTCTGCCGGAACCTACAACATCATGCAGCCCGAGATTGCCCGCACGCTGCGCGACCGCAAGGTCAGCAACATCGAGCGTACAAAGCCGGACCTCATCGCCACCGGCAATATCGGCTGCATGACCCAGATCGCCGGCGGCACCGACATTCCGATCATCCACACCGTGGAGCTGCTCGACTGGGTCTATGGTGGCGACAAGCCAGCGGGGCTGCCTGCTGCCAAAGCGGTGAGACTGGAAGCGGCTGAATAGGGCTGATCGGCGGACAGCAAAAAAAGGCAGCGCCCGAAAACGCTGCCTTGCTGTTTTGTCTATGCGGTGCTTGAAACCGCCGGCTCAGCTGCCGCCGAACAGCGTGCCGAAGAAATCCATTCCCCGGTCGGTATAGAGCTTCTCCGCTCCCCTGCCGTTCGGCCCGATGACAATCACCTTGGATCCGACACCGGCGCGCTTGTAGAGATGTTCGACATCCTTGTTCATCATCCGGATGCAGCCTGACGACATGTTCTGGCCGATGGTCCAGGGCTGGTTGGTGCCGTGAATCCGGAAAATCGTGTCACGGCCGCCCTTGTAGAGATAGAGCGCGCGGGCACCGAGAGGATTGTTCGGTCCGCCCTTCATGTAGGATGGAATTTTCCGGCCCTTGCGGCGCTCCCGTGCGATCATGGTTGCCGGCGGACGCCAGTCCGGCCATTCGGCCTTGCGGCCTACCTTCACCGTTCCAGACCAGCCGAACCCCTCGCGTCCGACCCCGACGCCATAGCGTGTCGCCCGGTTGTTGCCTTCAACGTAATAGAGATACTTGGTGTTGGTATCGACGATGATGGTGCCGGGCTTCTCATCGGTAAGAAGCCGGACCTTCTTGCGCATGAACTCCGGTTTCGGCTTCTTCGATTGCGCCACCTGGACGATCGGCAACGCGCTCTGCGACGCCGCGGTCAGTGTCGATCGCGGCATCGCAGATGCGTCCGGCAGTGCAGGCGCGATCAGCAGCGCCAGGGCGCCGGCCGCGATGGCCGCAAATCGGGTTGAAAATCTTGGCAGTGTCATGATGTCCCCTCGTTGATGGCTTTGGCCCTTGACCACAAAGGTACCATCGAAATCGCAGTGATCAACCTTTCACAGCGTGTAAACGGACCTCCTGTTTTTCCGATACTGTCTACCGCCTGAGGACTGAATCATGGCCGCAGCAACCGGACTGAATCAAATCAACGTCTTATGCTGCCCGGTCTGCCTGTTTGTTCGGGTGATCAGGTCTCTTGAGACGAAACACCCGGCGCAGGCGAGGGGCCTGGCCGGGTTTGCTTCGGAATCGAAGTGTTCAACCTTCGGTTACAACACGATAACCTTGGCGCCGACCTTGGCGCGCTCGTAAAGTTCGGTCACATCCTGATTGCGCATCCGGATGCAGCCCGACGAGACTGCCTTGCCGATGGTCCAGGGCTGGTTGGTGCCGTGGATCCGGTACAGGGTCGAGCCGAGATAAAGCGCGCGGGCGCCAAGCGGGTTTTCCGGGCCGCCCTTCATGTGCGCCGGCAGGATCCGGCCTTCCTTCTCGCGCACCCGCTTGATCATTTCCGCCGGTGGACGCCAGTCCGGCCATTCCGCCTTGCGGGTGATTTTCTCGGTGCCGCTCCACGCATGGCCTTCCTTGCCGACGCCCACGCCGTAACGCCGCGCCTGTCCGTTGGCCATGACGTGGTAGAGGTAGCGCTCACTGGTGTTGATGATGATCGTGCCTGGCTTTTCGCTGCCGGAGTAAGATACGGTCTGCGGCAGGAAGCGCTGATCGATCTGGGACGCCGGCTTCGGCTTCACGCGCGGTGCGGCCAGCGACGCATTGGTCACCTGGCGCCGCTGAACCCGCTGTGCGCGCGGCTGCCGGATAACGGACCGCACGGCCTTGGGCTTGGTCCTGTAGACCACACCGCCGCGTGGCGCTGCCTGGCCGCGGAGCTGCATCACCCAGGGGGCGGTCAGGTCGGGGCTCAGCACCACCGGAGGCCGTTGCCCGTAACGGTCACCGGCACCCGCGGCGCCGGAGAATGCGGCCAGGCTCAGCGCCGCGCCGGACATCAGAAGGAGAGCAAGTTGTTTCATCGGACGCACCAAATACCTTTCGTCTGATCACGACAGTCTGCCACCGCGCGGCTTGCGCCGATGGATCTGTCTTCCACCATCCATGCTGGGGCAGGGGTGGAATCAATTGGTGAATCCATGTCTCTAAAAAGCCGGTTCTGCCCGAAACCTCTTCTTAGGGTTATCGCCGTCTTGCCAAACGCGGTGAACGCCCGCTTAATTGCCGCCGATTCCCGATTAACCATGAAGGCGAGCCGCAAAATGGCGCATCAAAACGGCCTCATCACAGGCGAGGACGGCCGCACACGCTGCTTCTGGCCGGGCGATCTTCCCGATTATCTGGCTTACCATGATGACGAATGGGGCAGGCCCGTCACCGATGACATCCGGTTGTTTGAAAAGATCTGTCTCGAAGGTTTCCAGGCCGGGCTGTCCTGGTTGACCATCCTGCGCAAGCGCGAGAACTTTCGCGCCGGTTTCGCCGGGTTTGATTTCCGCCAGGTCGCGCTCTTCGGTGAGGCGGACATCGAGCGGCTGGTGGCCGACAAGGGCATCATCCGTCATCGCGGCAAGATTGCCTCGACCATCAACAATGCCAACCGCGCCATCGAGATGGTCGATGAGTTCGGCTCGCTCGCAGCCTATTTCTGGGCCCATGAGCCTGGCCCGGATGAGCGGCCAGAGGTGGTGGATTATGCGACCTTGACGGCCAATCCCACCACGGCAGTGTCGACGCGTATTTCGAAGGACCTCAAGAAGCGCGGCTGGAGCTTTGTCGGCCCGACAACGGTCTATGCCTTCATGCAGGCGATGGGTCTGGTCAATGACCATCTTGAAGGCTGTTGCTGTCGCGCCGAGGTCGAGGCCTTGCGCAACAGTTTCGAGCGCCCGGCATGACCCCGGATCAGCTCAAGGCACTGATCCAGGAGGTCGCATCCGAGAGGCCGGAGATTGGGCCGCTGGAAGAGAGCCTGAAATGGGGCGAGCAGAGTTTTACCCCGGTCAGGCGCAACACCGGCAGTTCGGTCCGGATTCAGCCGCGCCCAGATGGCAGCGCGGCGCTGATGTTCATCTGTCACACCAATCTGGTCGAGGAATTCCGCGGGCTATATCCGAAAGCGCTGACTTACGAAGGCAACCGCGCTATCCTGGTGAGCGGAGAGGATGAGCCCGACCGCGAGGCGCTGTCGCACTGCATCGCGCTGGCGCTGACCTACAAGCTGTGCAAGAAACGCTAGCCGATCTGTTTCTGCGTGCGGCGTTGCTTGGCGAGGATCGCCACCGCCACCCCGCCAAGGATCAGCAGCGACGACACCAACAGCCGCAAGCTCCAGCCCTCGGCTACAAACAGCGTGCCGCCGATTGCGGCGATCACCGGCACCGTCAGTTGCACGATTGCGCCTTGCGTGGCTCCGATCTGCCGGAGCACCCGGTACCACAAGGCATAGCCAAGGCCGGACGTCACCGCGCCCGAGACTACGGCCAGAACAAGGCCGCGGCCGCTGGCGTGCACGTCCGCGCCCGTCAGCAGCACCATCGCGCCGAGCGGAAGCAGAAACGCCAGCGATCGCATGAAATTGTCGGCCGTTGCCTTGAGCGGATCGGGCAGGCCGCGGCCACGCAACGAATAGGCGCCCCATGCAATGCCGGAGACCGCCATCAGCGCCGCTGCCAACGGGTCGGGCGCTGACAGACCGGGCGAGACCAGCCAGATGAACGCGCCAAAGGCCGTCGCAAGCCCGAGCCACTCAAGCCCGGAGGGCCGGTCGCCTTCCTTCAGCGCCCAGCCGATCATTGTTGCCTGCACACAGGCAAACAGGATCAGCGCGCCAATCCCGGTTTCGAGCGCCACATAGGCGTAGGAAAACGCAACCGCATAGGCAAACAACGCCAATGCCGAGGCCCAGGACCCTGATTGAAACCGCGGCGAGCGGGCGCTGCCGGAGCCGGTCAGTCCCACCAGCACAGCCAGCGTCAGCGCCCCGCTGATCAACCGTATCGCCGAGAAGCTCGCCGGATCGATCAGCGGCGCATCACCCGAGCCAATCGCCATCCGGCCGAGCACCGAATTGGCGGCGAACGCAATCATGGTCAGGCTGGTGATCAGGATAAGGCGCAAGGGAACCTGCTTTCGGGAATGGCTGGAACTGGCAAGGCGGATCTATCGCCCGATTTGCCCCGCATGTCGATCTTCCGTGTTCGCCGCCGCCATCACACCCTTGTGAGCTCTTGAAAGCCCGGCTGACACAGGAGCAGTGCTGTGGACACAAACACCGTGTATTGGGGTGGAACCAACGCGATTGGCAGGCGTTGTCAGATCGAAGGGACTAATTTGGCTTAACGCGAGGATTTTCACATGATCAAGATTTTTATGAAGACACTGGTCTCGGCATCCTTTTGCCTGGCAGTTGTTGCGCCGGCCTCCGCAGCGCCGGTGATGATGCAGAAACCGGCGGTCCAGATCTCCGGTACCAGCGATTTGGTTCAGATCCACCAGAGGCGCGGATTTCACCGCCACAACAACCGCGGCTACTACAATGGTCACCGTGGCCATCGAAGCAAGCGCCCCGGCTATCGCCGCCACAACGGTTTCTGGTTCCCGCCCGCAGCCTTCTCGTTCGGCATCATCATTGACCAGCCGCGCCGGGGCAGAAATGTCCGCCCGGGCTACACCAATCCGCAGCATGTGAGCTGGTGCCACAACAAGTATCGCTCCTATGACCAGCGGAGCAACACCTTCCAGCCCTATCACGGCCCGCGCCGCGAATGCCGTTCGCCTTACTATTGAGGCAATGGTGAAGCCGTGAGTTAGGGCAGGGTGGCATTCGTCACCCGCCCAAGCCTTGCAGCAAAAGGGCCTGTCGGTTAGGAGAAGCGCAACACAATGTTTCTCCTGCCGCAGGCCCTTTTTTCATGTCCGACAAGAAGCAAAAGCAAAAGAAGCCTCAGAAGCTCAAGGCACGCCTGGCGCGTGGTTTCCCCGACCGCTCGACCTCCGATATCCGCGCCACCGACCAGATGATGGCCAAGATCAGGACCGTCTACGAGCGCTTCGGTTTCGAGCCGGTAGAAACCCCCTTTGTCGAATACACCGACGCGCTGGGCAAATTCCTGCCAGATTCCGACCGGCCCAATGAAGGCGTGTTCTCGTTCCAGGACGACGACGACCAGTGGCTGTCGCTGCGCTATGACCTGACAGCACCTTTGGCCCGTCACGTCGCCGAGAATTTCAACGACATCCAGCTGCCCTACCGCACCTATCGCGCCGGCTGGGTGTTCCGCAACGAGAAGCCCGGCCCGGGCCGCTTCCGCCAGTTCATGCAGTTTGATGCCGACATCGTCGGCGCGCCGGGCGTCCAGTCCGATGCCGAAATGTGCATGATGATGGCCGACACCATGGAAGCTCTCGGTATCCCGCGCGGCGACTACGTCATCCGTGTCAACAACCGCAAGGTGCTCGATGGCGTCATGGAAGCCATCGGCCTTGGCGGCGAAGACAATGCAGGCAAGCGTCTCACCGTGCTCCGCGCCATCGACAAGCTCGACAAGTTTGGCATCGAAGGCGTCAAGCTTCTGCTCGGCGCCGGCCGCTGGGACGGCGGCAAGGAAGGCGAGGGCGATTTCGCGCCGGGCGCGGGACTGGATGAGGGACAAGTTGAGCGGCTGTTGGGATTCCTGATCATTGCTGAAGGCAACGATGTCGAGGAGACGCTTGCTTCTGCCGAGAGCAGTTTCAGCGACAGCGCCACGGTTTTGAGTGGAGTTTCGGAACTGCGCAAGATCTCGGAAATGGCGTCGACCGCAGGCTACGGTCCCGACCGCATCAAGATCGATCCCTCCGTGGTCCGCGGCCTCGAATATTACACCGGGCCGGTCTATGAAGCCGAGCTTCTGGGCGGGATTCCCAACGAGAAGGGCCAGATCGTGCAGTTCGGCTCCGTCGGCGGCGGTGGCCGTTACGACGGGCTGGTCTCGCGCTTCATGGGCCAGCCGGTGCCGGCGACCGGTTTCTCCATCGGCGTCTCGCGCCTCATGACGGCGCTGAAAAACCTCGGCAAGCTTTCCGGCGACGTGGCCAGCGGGCCGATCCTCGTCACCATCATGGACCGCGATCGCATCGGCGATTACGCGAAGATGGCGCAGGAACTCAGAACCGCGCTCAACCCGCTGGGTGGCGACGGACAACCGCTCGGCCCCACCGTTCCGGTCGAGCTGTTCCAGGGCAATCCCAAGGATTTCCCCAAGCAGTTGCGCTATGCCGACCGTCGCGGCTCGCCCATCGCCATCATCCAGGGCGGCAACGAGAAAGAGGCTGGCAAGGTCATCGTCAAGGACCTGATCGAGGGCAAGCGCATCGCCGAGACCATCACCGACAACGCCGAATGGCGCGAGGCCAAGGCCGGCGAACATCTGGTCGACGAGAGCGACCTGGTGATCACCGTCAAGCGCATCCTGGCCGAGCAGGAATCCGATGGCCAGGATGTGTGAGATGACAGAGCGACCCGGGAAAGAGCTGTGATGCCATTCGGAGCCCCTGATTTTGCCGCCGATCTCGCCCGCGCGCTGGATGCGCTGGGCGGTATTCGCGTCGACATCCCGGTGATCCAGCCGGCAGAACCATTTCTCGATATGGCCGGTGAGGACCTGCGCCGCCGCATCTTTCTCACCGAAAGCGAGACCGGTGAAAGCCTCTGCCTGAGGCCGGAATTCACCATTCCGGTGTGCAGCGCCCACATCGCCGAAAACGTCGCCACCCCGCGCCGCTACGGCTATCTCGGCCAGGTGTTCCGCCAGCGCCGCGATGGCGCCAACGAGTTTTTCCAGGCCGGGGTCGAGGATCTCGGTGAACCCGATGAAGCCGGAGCCGACGCCCGTGCGCTGTCGGAAGCCCGGGCGCTGATTGCCGGTTTCGCGCCTGCTGCGAACCTGTCCATCATCCTTGGTGACCAGGCGGTGTTTGAAGCCGTGGTTGCAGGTCTGGGCCTGCCCGCAGGCTGGCAGAAGCGCCTGATCCATGCGTTTGGCAACGAGCAGGCGCTTGATGCGATGATCGCCAAGCTCGCCAACCCGGAAGCCGCGGCTGTCCCCGATGCATCCGTGGCCGGTTTTCTCGCCAATGGCGATGTGGCCGGGCTTGAAGCGCATATCGAAGAGGTCATGCAGCAGACTGGCTATTCCACCAATGCCAGCCGCTCGCCGGCCGAAATTGCCGCCCGGCTGATCAGCAAGCAGACGCTGGATGCCACCCGGCTTTCAACCGGATCGCTCGATGCGCTCAAGGCATTTCTCGCGCTTGATGTGCCGCTCGATCGTGCCGCCGCTGCGCTGTCGGAGTTTGCCCGCGATGCGGGGCTGGACATCTCCGTCGCGCAACAGGCTTTTGAAGCCCGGCTCGATGCACTCAAGCAGCGTGGCGAGGATCTCGCGACCATCCGCTGGCGTGCAGCCTTCGGCCGCCCGCTCGACTACTACACGGGCATGGTGTTCGAGATCTCCGCAGGCCCCGACAATCTGGTACTCGCCGGGGGTGGCCGTTATGACCGCATGATGACCCTGCTCGGCGCAGAGGACCCGATCCCAGCCGTCGGCTTCTCGCTCTGGCTCGATAGGATCGAAACCGTGAGGGCAGGCCAATGACCCTGACTGTTGCACTTCCATCCAAGGGTCGCATGAAGGATGACGCCATTGCCGTTTTCGCCCGGGCCGGCCTGACCGTCTCGGCCATCGGCAATGACCGCAGCTATCGCGGCCGCATTGACGGCATCGACGACGTTGAGGTGGCGTTCCTGTCAGCCTCCGAGATTGCCCGTGAGCTTGGCGCCGGCGCGGTGGATTTCGGCGTTACCGGCGAAGATCTGGTCCGCGAAGGCCTCTCCCGCGCTGATGAGCGCGTGGAAATCACCGCCCGGCTCGGCTTCGGCAATGCCGACGTGGTGGTCGCCGTACCCGACATCTGGAAAGACGTCGACAGCATGGCCGATCTTGGCGACGTGGCCGCCGATTTCCGCACCCGTCATGGCCGCCGGCTGACGATTGCCACCAAGTATTGGCGGCTGACCCAGAACTTCTTCTCCACCCGCCACGGCATCCAGCTCTACCGCATTGTCGAAAGCCTCGGTGCCACCGAAGGCGCGCCGGCCTCGGGCGCGGCTGATATCATCGTCGATATCACCTCCACCGGCTCGACGCTGACCGCCAACCATTTGCGAGTTCTCTCAGATGGTGTGATCCTCAAGTCCGAGGCCTGTCTGGTCCGTGCCCGCACGCCAGAGCACAGTGCCGACCCGCGTGTCGCAGCACTGATCGATGCGGTGCGGTCTGCAAGCTGACTTTTCCGGCAGCTTGGTGAGGCTGGACAAAAAGAAGGCCGCCTCACGCGGAGGCGGCCATGGCGACGGGGGATCGGGAACCCCGCCGGCCAAGTCTGTCGCAGGATGTCAGATCGGGGGGAACTTACCTGCGACCTGTCATCCCTTACGCCAGCACGTCTCGCCCGGATCACCTCGCACGCAACATTTCAAATTATTTTTGCGGTTCGGCTGCTTGCCCCACTTGCGTTTTCCCTGAGTTGAACGAAAGCTGATTTACCCGGGAAAGACCCGGCCTGCACGCGTCCTTCGCCCCAGCCGCCCTATTGAGTTGGCGAGCTCCCAAGCGAATGGCTCCGCCAACCACAAAGCCGCTTCTCCTCCGGTTCAGCCTCTTCCCGGGCATCGGGATGATTTTGGATTGTGGGGTTTGTCATGGAATTCACCATCGGATCGGTCGTGGTCCTGTCGTCAATGCTTCTGCTTGCCATCCTGTCCCGGATTTCGACGACCAATCCGGATGCAGCCATTCTGCGCGGGGAGATTCTCCCTGCCATGCTGTCGGTGGTCATCGCCACCGGCCTCACGGTCGGGGCCCTGCTGATGCTGTTCGCAGGTGAGAGCTACTTCGCCTCGCGCACGGTTGAACTGACGGTGACTGCTTTATTCATGCTCGGATCGGTCTGGATTGTTGCCAGGTTCGCTCGCGGCGCAAGGCCCGGCTTGCCGGCTTGATCCGACCGTCGGACGGATCTGTCCGGCACCTGCTGTCCGGACCACAGGGCAAAGAAAAACCCGGTGCGACAAGCACCGGGTTCGATTTGGTCTTGTAGAGCGTGCGAAAATTACGCGCGGCGGGCGTCGATCGAGAACGCACCTGCACCGGCAACTGCCAGCGCCATGTAACCGCCAGCCATGGCCAGGTTCTTCATGAAGCTTGTCATCTGCATCTGGTCTTCCGGCTGGAAGTGGCCGAGATAGCCCGATACCACACAGAAGGCTGCCAGCGCCCAGGCGGCATAGCGGGTGAAGAAGCCGAGCAGGATGGCAATGCCGCCGAAGATCTCGAGCGCAATGACCAGCCAGACGCTGATGTTGGGCAGCGGAATGCCCATGCTGGCCATGTAGCCTGCGGTGCCGGCGACGCCGCCGAGTTTGCCGAGACCGGCGACGATGAAGATGATGCTCAGCAGCACGCGGCCGATAAGAAGCTGAAGGTTGGTCGACATGAATTTCTCCTGGTTTGTAAACTGGAGAGACCCCTACACGTCTATGTGTGTTCCGCAAAGATGAACGATGCTGAACATATTGTTCACTGTTCCTTGTCTGTGGACAACGTCCACCGAGGCACTCACTGGGAAATCAAAGGTGCCTTGTCGAGCAGTTTGAACTTCGGAAAAACGAAGACGCCGTTGATGGCGCCATTTCCATCCTCGGTGAAATTGGACGATTCGCCGATACACATGACCGGGACCTGGCTGCCGTCTGACTGAACAATCGTGGTGGAAAAACAAAACGAGGAAGGCCTCATTGCTGCCAGTTCATAAAGCTCAAGAACATGGTTGCGGTATTCGTCATCGTAACACTTCACCAGATTGTAGAGCCCGAATTCACCCTGGTCGGGGAGCTGGTGATGATGCCGCGCAGCCGGCCCGAGCTGAAATGCACCGGTCGCAAGATTGGCTTCAAATGGCTCGATACGGCAATAATGGGAAATAACGTCAAGATCAGGCACTTCAAAGCCTTGCATCTGCGCGCCAATCCCTGAAATGCTGTCCGCCCTAGCTATTTTAAACAATGTACACCTCGGCAGTGCCCAATGAAATCCAGCATGTGTAGCGCCCTTGTAAGGGGCAAAAATCATGCACGGTCCTATGTAGGTGGTATGACGAGATCTTTGATCTGACCAGTCTTCAGGTCAGAAAACATCGGTTGATCTCTCTTTGTCACCGGCACAGGTTGATGAATACGCAGGGTAAAGCATTCCGTCTCAAAAATACTATGACCCTTTTGGCTAAAATAACCGTTTGTCTCGGTTTGATTGCTGCGTGATATTAGGCCACGATTGGTACATTTTGCAACAAGCGCGCCAATCAAATTTGACGCGCGCAACTCCCCCCATGCAACCCAGCAAAAAGGGCGACCCGTAGGCCGCCCTTTCAAAAGTCACGCAGCGTGCGTGCACAGTTGGCAGTAACAAGGCAAAAGCCTTATTACATCATGCCGCCCATGCCACCCATGCCGCCCATGTCAGGCATGCCGCCGCCGCCAGCAGATTCCTTCTTCGGAATTTCTGCAATCATGGCTTCGGTGGTGATCAGCAGGGAAGCAACCGAAGCTGCGTCCTGAAGCGCTGTGCGGACAACCTTGACCGGGTCGACGATACCCATGGAGATCATGTCGCCATATTCGCCGGTCTGGGCGTTGTATCCGTAGGTGTCGCTCTTCTGGTCGAGGATCTTGCCCACGACGATCGAAGCTTCATCACCTGCGTTGGTCGCGATCTGGCGGCAAGGAGCCTGCAGCGCGCGGCGAACGATGTTGATGCCGGCTTCCTGGTCGGCATTCACGCCTGTGACCTTGATCGAAACCGAAGCGCGCAGGAGTGCGGTACCGCCGCCGGGGACGATGCCTTCCTGAACGGCAGCGCGGGTTGCGTTGAGCGCGTCGTCGACGCGGTCCTTGCGTTCCTTGACTTCCACTTCCGTGGCGCCGCCAACGCGGATGACGGCAACGCCGCCAGCGAGCTTGGCAAGACGTTCCTGCAGCTTCTCGCGGTCATAGTCCGAAGATGTTTCTTCGATCTGTGCCTTGATCTGCGAAATACGGCCTTCGATCTCGGACTTCTTGCCAGCCCCATCAACGATGGTGGTGGTTTCCTTGGTGATCGTGACCTTCTTGGCGCGGCCAAGCATTTCCAGGGTAACGTTTTCGAGCTTGATGCCGATGTCTTCGGAGATCACCTGGCCACCGGTCAGGATGGCGATGTCTTCGAGCATGGCCTTGCGGCGGTCGCCGAAGCCAGGAGCCTTGACGGCAGCGATCTTGAGGCCGCCACGCAGCTTGTTGACCACGAGGGTCGCAAGCGCTTCGCCTTCAACGTCTTCCGAGATGATGATCAGCGGCTTGGAGGTCTGAACGACCGATTCCAGAACCGGCAGCATCGCCTGAAGGTTGGAGAGCTTCTTCTCGTGAAGAAGGATGTAGGCGTCTTCGAGTTCGGCAACCATCTTCTCGGAGTTGGTGACGAAGTACGGCGACAGGTAGCCGCGGTCGAACTGCATGCCTTCGACGACTTCCAGCTCGCTTTCAGCGGTCTTGGCTTCCTCGACGGTGATCACGCCTTCATTGCCGACGCGCTGCATGGCTTCGGCAATGTCCTTGCCGATCTGTGCTTCGCCGTTGGCCGAGATCGTGCCGACCTGTTCGACTTCAGCCGAGGTCTTGATCTTCTTGGCCTTCTTCTGAAGGTCGGCGATGACTTCGGTGACAGCGAGGTCGATGCCGCGCTTCAGGTCCATCGGGTTCATGCCGGCGGCAACAGCCTTGGCGCCTTCGCGAACGATCGACTGGGCCAGAACGGTTGCAGTGGTGGTGCCGTCACCGGCGATGTCGTTGGTCTTCGAAGCAACTTCGCGGACCATCTGCGCGCCCATGTTCTCGAACTTGTCTTCCAGTTCGATTTCCTTGGCAACGGTGACGCCGTCCTTGGTGATGCGCGGAGCGCCGAAGGACTTGTCGATGATCACGTTACGGCCTTTCGGGCCGAGGGTGACCTTCACCGCATCAGCGAGAATGTCGACGCCCTTGATCATCTTTTCGCGGGCGGTGCGCCCGAATTTTACTTCTTTAGCAGCCATTTAACTTAACTCCCGGGCCTGGGGCCCATAGTCTTGAGGCAGATTGGATTTGTATTGGGAGATGCCCGGATTAACCGAGGATACCCATGATGTCGCTTTCCTTCATGATCAGAAGGTCTTCGCCATCAAGCTTGACTTCGGTGCCGGACCATTTGCCGAACAGAACGCGGTCGCCAGCCTTGACGTCGAGATCGACGAGCTTGCCGGCATCATCACGGACGCCCGAACCGACGGCGATGACTTCGCCTTCCTGGGGCTTTTCCTTGGCGGTATCCGGAATGATGATCCCGCCTTTGGTTTTTTCTTCGGACTCGACACGACGAACGACAACGCGGTCGTGGAGCGGACGGAATTTGGTTTGTGCCATTGTCTATATTCCTTGATCGAATGACAGAAGCGGCTGAGGTCCCCGAATTGGGCCCCATCGAGTTGGTGTTAGCACTCACCTTGGTAGAGTGCTAGCGAAGCCGAGATAGGGATGACGGAAGCAAGAGTCAAGATATCGGGGAACATTCCGGAGAGTCGTTCGTTTCGCCCCAACGCCATTTTTCAGGCAGGGTCTTGTAATCAGCGACAAGCTGCGCGACATCGTTGGTCCGGAAGGAACCGTATGCCCATGTCCCGCAAGATTACCGATCTCGACCAGTTGACCGGCAGCGCCGATATTTTGCTGTGCGACGTATGGGGCGTCATCCACAATGGCGTCAACCCCTTTCCTTTGTCCGTCGAAGCCCTGAAGGCTGCGCGGCAGCGTGGCCAGACGGTTGTGCTGATCACCAATTCACCGCGTCCGGCCGAGGGTGTCATCCGCCAGTTTGACACGATCGGGGTTGATCCCGACTGCTGGGATGACATCGTGACCTCGGGCGATGTGACCAGGCAGTTGGTCAAGCAGGCGCCGCGGGCGCTTTATTTTCTCGGGCCGGAACGGGACCTGTCGCTGGTCGAGGGGCTGGATGTGGATCTGGTCGAGCCCGATGCGGCACAGGCTGTGCTGTGCACCGGACTTTTTGACGATGAATCCGAGACTGCCGAAGATTATCGCGAATTGCTCTCTGGTTTGAGCCGGCGCGGCCTGGAACTGATCTGCGCCAATCCTGACCGCATGGTCGAGCGCGGTGACAGGCTTGTGCCCTGCGCCGGCGCTCTCGCCGATCTCTATGTGGAACTCGGCGGCGTGACCCGGATTGCCGGCAAGCCCCATGCACCGATCTACCGAGAAGCCATGGCGCGGGCCCGTGCGATCCGCGGCGACGCCGATCCGGCCCGAACGCTGGCGATCGGTGATGGTGTTCAAACCGACATTCGCGGCGCCCTGGACAATGGTCTTGAGGCCATTTTCATCGCGCGCGGCATTCACGCCAACCAATATCTCGACGGACGGGTGACCGACGAGACCCGCCTCCAGGCATTCCTTGATGCCGAAGGTGTGGCCCCAGCCTACTGGATGGAATGGCTTGCCTGACGTCAACGGAAAAAGAAAAGACATGGCACGGCGTTTTGACAATGCCGGGACCTTCGCAAGCGAACTGAAGGGCGGCGTTGTTGCGATCGGCAACTTCGACGGCGTCCATCGCGGCCACCAGGCAGTGCTGGCCCGCGCCACCGAAATTTCGCAATCGGCCGGCGTGTCATCCGTGGTCTTGAGTTTCGAACCGCATCCACGCTCCGTCTTTCGCCCCGACCAGCCCGTCTTCCGGCTGACCCCGGCGCCGATGAAGGCGATGATCCTGGGTCAACTGGGCTTTGATGCCATAGTCGAACAGACCTTCGACAAGGCCTTCTCGTCCCAGAGCGCGGAGGATTTCGTCACCGGCATCCTCTGCGGCCAGCTTGGCGTTCATCATGTTGTCACGGGCTATGATTTTCATTTCGGCAAGGGCCGCGAAGGCAACCCCGAATACCTGATGCGCTCAGGTGTCAGGCATGGCTTCGGTGTCACGCTGGTCGACCAGTTTCAGGCCGAAGATGCCGAGGTTGTCTCCTCCAGCCGCATTCGAGACGCGCTGGCGAGCGGCGATGTCGGCGAGGCGAATGCCTTGCTCGGCTATCGCTATGCGGTCACCAGCGAAGTGCTGCACGGCAAGAAGCTGGGGCGCACCTTGGGCTACCCCACGGCCAACATGGCGCTGCCGCCGGAAACCGGTCTGGAGCCGGGCATCTATGCCGTCCGCTTTCGCCGCGCCGATGGGGCCCTGTATGACGGGGTCGCGAGTTTCGGCCGCCGTCCCACGGTGGCCGAAGAAGGCGCCGCTTTGCTGCTCGAGACCTATCTGTTCGATTTTTCCGGCGACCTTTACGGCGAGAATTGCACGGTTTCGTTCGTATCGCGGCTGCGCGGCGAAGAAAAATTTGAAGGACTCGATGCGCTGGTGGCGCAGATGAAAACCGACGAAGCCGAGGCGAGGGCGGTTCTTGGTTCGTTGCAGCCGCTGTCGCCGCTTGATGCGACGCTGACCTTCGGGCCGACCGGATGATCGGCCCGAAGTCGCGCCGCATTCTCATCACCGGTGGCAACACGGGCCTGGGGCTGGCACTCGCCACCAAGCTCGCCCGCCGTCACCAGCTTCTGCTGTCAGGCCGCAAATCGCGGGACGAAGTGGCTGCCAGCCTGCCGCCCGGCGCTGGCTATATTGTTGCCGACCAATCTGATCCCGAGACGTCAGCCGCAGCGCTTCTTGATGGCGTCACCGAGTTTGGCTGGGATGGCCTCGACAACGCGGTGCTCAATGCCGGAACCGGATTTGCGGCGGTAGACGGCATCGACAGCACAGACGCCATTCGCCAGACCCTGGACGTCAACCTGCTGGCCGCTGTTTTCCAGGCCCAGGCGCTCTATCCGCTGCTGAAAAAGACCAGTGGCACCCTGACGCTGATCGGCTCTGACGCGCACAAGGGGTCGGCCACGGTCCCCGCATACGCGGCATCGAAGGCGGGATTGCACGGACTGGCCCGCGCCCTCCGGTCGGAATGGAAGGGCAATGTGTCTGTTCAGGTTCTGCATCCCGGCCCGGCGAAAACCGAAATGCACGACAAGGCCGGTTATGATCCCGGCCTGATGCGGTCTCTGTTTCTCGCTCCTGAAGACATAGCCTCGATGATGGCCTCAGCGATTGCCGCGCGGCGCTCGCCGGTGACGCTGTCCTGGGTGAAATATCTCAATGGCGGCGCCTATACCGGGAGGCGGCTGTGACACACTGCGGCAAACGCGCGCTGGTCACCGGCGGCAGCGCCGGGCTTGGAGCTGCGGCAGCAAGCTGGCTGCAGGCCAACGGCTATGCGGTTGTTGTCCTCGACAGAGTACGGCCCGACGACGACGGCGCTGCGGCAGACTATATCGCCTGTGATCTGACGAGCCGCAGTGAGCTCGACGCCGTGATGGCCGACTTGATCGCTGCCGGCCCCTATGATCTGGTCTTTCTCAACGCTGGCATCAACGCGTCAGGTAGGTTCGAAAACATCGCAGCCGGCGCGCATCTGGATGTCATTCGCGTCAACGCCGAGGCGCCGATGGTGATCACCGCACGGTTGTTTGAAGCGGGAGCCGTGCGCAGCGGCGGTTCAATGGTGTTTGTCTCCTCGCTGTCGCATTTCACCGGTTATCCCGGTGCAGCAAGCTATGCAGCTTCCAAAGATGCTCTGGCGATCTTCGCCAAAAGCATGCGCGCTTACGCGAAAACCAGAGGCATTGGCCTGACCGTCGCCTTTCCGGGCCCCTTGAGAACCGATCATGCCGAGCGTCATTCACCGCAAGGCGCCGACGCCAGCAAACGCATGCACCCGGCCGAGGCGGCGCAGCTGATATTGGCCGATGCGCTCGCCGGCCGAAAGACCTCGATCCCGGGCGCTGCCAATCGCGTTTTTGCGACAATCGGCAGGATCACGCCCAAGCCGGTGACAGCGCTGATGCGCCGATTGATCTACTCGAGGCTGTAGTCTCTGGAGAGAGAATCGGAAGATCAAAAGATAGCTGGCGCAATCTTCTTTTCACGCGCCGCAAAAACCAGTATGTACCCCTCCCATGACCAAGGTCGTCTCGATCATAGGCTTTCCGCCGATACGAATTATGGTCCCGGTTTCCCGCTGAGCTGCGCTCGCTGGAGACCGGGCATTTCGGCGTTGTCACGCGCCCGTTTCCATCTATTCCGATACACTGTCCACCACGGGCCATCAGCCCACAAGATTGCGACACCATGACCGACACCAACGACACTTTCGATTATTCCAAGACCCTGAACCTGCCTGAGACCGAGTTCCCCATGCGCGGCGGCCTGCCGAAAATGGAGCCGGAGCTGGTCAAGCGCTGGCAGGAGATGCGGCTTTACGATAAGCTGCGCGCCAGCGCCGCCGGCCGGCCCAAATACGTGCTGCATGACGGTCCGCCCTATGCCAACGGCAACATCCATATCGGTCACGCACTCAACAAGATCCTCAAAGACGTGATCACGCGCTCGTTCCAGATGCGCGGCTTTGATTCCAACTATGTTCCTGGCTGGGATTGTCACGGCCTGCCGATCGAGTGGAAGATCGAGGAAGAGAACTACCGCTCCAAGGGCAAGGAAAAGCCCGACCTGAAAGACCCGGCGGCGATGATCGAGTTCCGTCAGGAATGCCGCAACTGGGCCCAGCGCTGGGTGGATGTGCAGTCGGAGGAGTTCAAGCGCCTCGGCATCGAAGGCGACTTCGACAAGCCCTACAAGACCATGGATTTCAAGTCCGAAGCCCGCATCGCCGGCGAATTGCTCAAGATCGCCAGGTCCGGACAGCTTTATCGTGGCTCCAAGCCGATCATGTGGTCTGTGGTCGAACGCACCGCGCTGGCGGAAGCCGAGGTCGAGTATCAGACCTACGAGAGCGACACGATCTGGGTGAAGTTTCCGGTCGCCGGAGGCTCTGGCGAGCTGGCGGATGCCTCCGTCGTCATCTGGACCACGACACCGTGGACGATCCCCGGTAACCGTGCTGTCTCATATTCCGATCGGATCGCGTACGGCCTCTACGAAGTCACAGCCGCAGAAAATGACTTCGGCCCCCAAGCAGGCGAAAAATTGATCTTTGCCGATGCCTTGGCCGAAGAATGCTTTGCCAAGGCCAAGCTCGAATTCAAACGCCTGTCCGATGTTAAGGCGAACGATCTTGAGGGGATGGTTGCGTCGCACCCACTCAAGGGCCTCGGTGGCGGTTACGAATTCCCGGTGCCACTGATCGCCGGCGACCACGTCACCGATGACGCTGGTACCGGTTTCGTCCACACAGCACCAGGCCATGGCCGCGAGGACTTTGAAGCCTGGATGGATGCGGCACGCGCGCTCGAGGCGCGCGGCATCTCGTCTGCAATTCCCTTCACCGTCGATGATGCCGGCTTCTACACCAAGGACGCCCCCGGCCTTGGACCCGATCGCGACGGCGGTCCGGCGCGCGTCATCGATGACAAGGGCAAGAAGGGTGATGCCAACCAGTCGGTCATCACGGCCCTGATCAATGCCGGCAACCTGTTTGCGCGCGGGCGCCTGAAACATGACTACCCGCATTCCTGGCGCTCGAAAAAGCCGATCATCTTCCGCAACACGCCGCAATGGTTTGTCCATATGGACAAGGATTTCGGCGACGGCACCACCCTGCGCTCGCGCGCCCTCAAGGGCATCGAAGACACCCGCTTCGTTCCCTCAGCGGGCCAGAACCGCCTGCGCGGCATGATCGAGGACCGGCCCGACTGGGTGTTGTCGCGTCAGCGCGCCTGGGGTGTGCCGATCTGTGTCTTTGCCGATGAAGACGGCAATGTGCTGCTTGACGAAGCCGTCGACGCCCGCATTCTCGAGGCTTTCGAGACCGAGGGTGCCGACGCATGGTTTGCCGAAGGCGCCCGCGAGCGTTTCCTTGGCGATCTCGCCAGCGATCCGAAATGGATCCAGGTTACAGACATTCTCGACGTCTGGTTCGATTCAGGCTGCACCCACGTCTTTACACTGGAAGACCGCCCGGACCTCAAATGGCCGGCCGATGTTTATCTCGAAGGCTCCGACCAGCACCGTGGCTGGTTCCACTCCTCGCTGCTCGAAAGCTGCGCCACCCGCGGCCGGGCGCCATACGATGCTGTCATCACCCATGGCTTCACCATGGCCGAAGACGGTCGCAAGATGTCGAAATCGCTCAACAACCAGGTGTTCCCGCAGGACATCATGAAGGAATCGGGCGTCGATATCCTGCGCCTGTGGGTGATGAACACGGATTACTGGGAAGATCAGCGCCTCGGCAAGACGGTGATCAAGACCAACATCGACGCCTATCGCAAGCTGCGCAACACCATTCGCTGGATGCTTGGCACGCTGGCCCACGATACTGGTGAAAATGTTGCAGTCTCGGAAATGCCCGAGCTCGAGCGCCTGATGCTGCACCGGCTCTGCGAACTCGATCAGCTGGTGCGCACCGGCTATGACAATTTCGATTTCAAGCGCATCTCGCGTGCGCTGACAGATTTTGCCAATATCGAGCTGTCGGCTTTCTATTTCGACATCCGCAAGGACGCGCTCTACTGCGACGCGCCATCAAGCCAGCGCCGCAAGGCTTCACTGCAGGTCATCCGCACCATCTTCGATTGCCTGGTGACATGGCTTGCCCCGATGCTGCCCTTTACCATGGAAGAAGCATGGCTTTCCCACAAGCCGGACGCGGAATCGGTTCATCTCGAGCAATTCCCGGAAGTGTCCGGCGACTGGCGTGACGATACGCTGGCAGCCAAATGGAAGAAGATCCGCACGGTACGGCGCGTTGTCACCGGCGCGCTGGAGATCGAACGCCGCGAGAAGCGCATCGGTTCGTCGCTGGAGGCTGCGCCGGTGGTCTACATTACCGAACCGGCGCTGGTGGATGCGGTTGGCGACAGCGATTTCGCCGAAATCTGCATCACCTCTGGGGTCAAGGTCGAAACCGCGGCAGGTCCGGAAGACGCGTTCCGCCTTGATGATGTTGAGGCAGTCGCGGTGGTGCCCGCCCTGGCCGAGGGGACAAAATGTGCCCGTTCCTGGCGGATCACCGACGATGTCGGTCTTGATCCCGAGTTTCCGGACGTGTCAGCGCGCGACGCCGCCGCCCTGCAGGAACTCAAGGCGTTGGGGCGGCTGTGATTTTTTACCAGGCCCCGGAGACCCGGGGCCTGGTGGTTGACGAAACCGGTTTGGGTCAAAATTTGCTGGGTCAATTGCCCTCTCTGTCTCAATCCGGTAAAACCCTGCCTGAAAATGGCCGGATTGTGCGGCGACAAGCTGTGTAAATTCCAAGTGACTGTCGAGACGGGATCCTGTGCATGACAATGAAGATCGAGTATCGCGCCGGCGTGACAATGGGCGCAATCATTGCTGCCGGTCTCGTCTTGTCGGGTTGTCTTGGCCCGACCTATGGCACCGACAAGACCGCGGGCGCGCAACTCATTGATGATCTTGGCAACATCGCTTCGATCGGCTCCCCAAGGAAGGGAGCGGACATCGAGTACAAGCCGCGCCCGGCAATCGTCAAACCGGCCGGCACGCCGGATCTTCCCGCGCCACAGCAAAACGTTGCCGAAAACAATCCGCAATGGGTGGAATCACCTGAGCAGACCCGGCTGCGCCTGCTCGAGCAAGCCGATTCAAACTCGGGCAGAAGGGGTTATGTGTCTCCCTTGGCCAAGAAGAGCGCTCCTGTACAGAAAGAGACCGATCCGAACGGCCGTCGACTTGTGGGACGTGCAGCTGAAGCCCCACCTTCGATGACGAGCGCTGCCCAGCAACGCAAAGCATACCAGGAGCGGCGCAACATCCAGAAGGCGACCTATTCTGATCGCCGCCGCTTCTTGTCCGATCCGCCGTTGACCTACCGCAAGCCGGCCGAGACAGCCCCGGTGGGGGAGCTGGGAGAATCCGAGCGCGCCAAGGAGGCCCGCTGGAAGGAAGAATCCGCCAAGGCCGGAACCGGCAAGCGCAAATGGTGGCCCTGGTAACAGGCTCGCCCTGATCAAGCTGACGAATTGGAATGCCCGGCATAAACAGCCGGGTTTTTCCGTTCTGGTCCCGTCCTCACCGGCGGTTCTTGAAAAATGCTTTCAGCAGCCGCGTGGCGTCTTCCGAGGCGATGTCGGGATATATCTCCGGCCCATGATGGCAAGTCGGCTGATTGAAGAACCGCACGCCGCTTGTCACCGCCCCGCCTTTTTCATCCTCCGCCCCGAAATAGAGCCGCCTCAGCCGGGCAAAGGAAATCGCCGCGGCACACATGGTGCAGGGCTCGAGCGTGACGTAGAGATCGGCATCGGTCAGCCGCTCGCTGCCGAGGGCTTCCGCCGCCTGACGGATGGCGAGTATTTCGGCATGCGCCGTTACATCGTTGAATTCGCGGGTGCGATTGCCGGCCCGCGCAAGCACGATCCCATCCTGCACGATGACAGCGCCGACCGGAACTTCGCCGCGCGCCGCAGCAGCCCGGGCCTCTTCAAGGGCGAGATCCATGTATCCATTGCTGATCATCAAATGTCCTGCCGCAAAAAGACCATGCATGAAACCCCTTAACCCGGCACGTCCAACCTGATAGACAGCGATTTAAGCGGCCATACCCCATGACAACAGAACCGATCTGTCGAACGACGTATCGCCAAACCAAACATGTTACAGTCCCCGTGCGATCCTGAAGGAATGCAGCACGCGCTGTAGAGGCAGGCAAACAACAAATGACAGAACAAGACAAGCCCAAACGTGGCACTCCGAAACCGGGCAAGGCCCCGGCTGCCCCAACCGACAGCACAGTCGAGAGCGGACGCATCGCCAAGATCCTCGCCCGCGCCGGCGTGGCGTCGCGCCGTGACGTCGAACGGATGGTTGCCGAGGGTCGGGTCAAGGTCAATGGCAAGACGCTCGAGTCACCGGCTGTCGTGGTCTCTCTTTCCGACCGGATAGAAGTCGACGGCGAGGAAGTCGGCGGTATCGAGCGCACCCGCCTCTGGGTCTACCACAAGCCCGCTGGCCTGGTGACGACCAACAAGGATCCCGAGGGCCGCGAGACCGTTTTCGACAGGCTGCCCAAGCACCTGCCGCGTGTCCTGACTGTGGGACGGCTCGACATCAACACCGAAGGCCTGTTGTTGCTGACCAATGACGGCGGCCTGGCCCGCACGCTGGAACTGCCCACCACCGGCTGGCTCCGGCGTTACCGCGTCCGCGCCTATGGCGACATCGATCAGGCCCGGCTGGATGAACTCAAGGACGGCATTGCCGTTGACGGCGTGCTCTACGGTGCTATCGAGGCCACGCTTGACCGCAAGCAGGGACACAATGTCTGGATCACCATGGGTCTGCGCGAAGGCAAGAACCGGGAGATCAAGAACGTGCTCGGTGCGCTCGGACTCGACGTGAACCGGCTGATCCGCATCTCCTTTGGGCCTTTCCAGCTTGGTGATATCCGCGAAGGCGACGTGGTCGAAATCAAGAGCCGGACGCTGCGCGAGCAGCTGGGCGAGCGCATGATCGAGGAATCCGGTGCCAATTTCGATGCGCCGCTGAGCGAGCATGTTGCTCCGCCAAAGGCCGATCCCAAGCCCAAACCGGCAACCAAGCCGGCCCAGCGCGAATGGATCTCGGCCTCAGAGAAAACCGAACGCGCCCGCGCCCGCTTCGACACCAAGCCGGGACGTCCGGATCGCGACGGCAAATCCTTCGGCAAGGACCGGGACCGGTCGGATCGCAAGCCATTTGGAGCCTCCAAGGGCGAACGGCCCGGCAGTGGCCGGAACGAAGAGCCGGGTGGAAAGCCGGCCAAGCGCAGCTTCGTTCAACGCAGCCGTGCTTCCAATGTCTGGATGGCGCCCGGCGCGCGTCCAGTCAACGAGAACAAGAAGGACGAAGCGGAACGTGGCAGCGAGCGCGCTTCAAAGCCGGCCCGTTCGGATGAGCGTGCGGACACACGCCGCGGCAGTTTCCCCAAGGGCCGCGCCAAGCACCGTCCTCCGCGCGAGGAGGAAGCGGGCCCGGCGCGTGATTTCAGGAAGCCCGGTGGCAAGCCCGGCATGAAGCCGTCCGGCAAACCCGGCGGCGGCAAGTCGTTCGGGGGCCCATCCAAGGGGGCTGGCAAGCCTTCAGCGGGCGGTCGTCCATCTGCAGACAACCGCGGCGGCAAGCCGGCTTCCGGCAAGGGACGTGGACCTGGTGCGGATCGTCGGCGGTGAATTCCGCGGCCGGGGACTTGCCGCACCAAAATCGCTGACCATCCGGCCCACCACGGACCGGAGCCGGGAAAGCCTGTTCAACATCCTGAGCCACGCCCATCCGGCTGTGCTTGATGGCACGCGCGTGCTTGACCTGTTTGCCGGCACCGGCGCTGTGGGCATTGAGGCCCTGTCGCGCGGCGCGCGCTCGGCGCTGTTTGTCGAAAGCGGTGTCGAGGGCAGGGGCGTCATCCAGAAAAACATCGAGACATTCGGACTGCAGGGACGTGCCCGGCTGTTCCGGCGCGATGCCACCAAGCTTGGCCCTTCCGGCACCATGGGTGCCTTTGACCTGGTCTTTGCCGATCCGCCCTATGGCAAGGGGCTGGGCGAGCGCGCGCTGGTCTCGGCCGCCGGTGGCGGCTGGATCAGGGATGGCGCCCTGATCGTGCTTGAAGAAGTAGCCGCAGCGGATCCTGACCCGGGAGGTGGCTTCGAGCTTCTCGACAGCCGCGCATTCGGAGATACGGTGATGCGCTTTTTCCGCTATAATGCAGCCAACTCGTCCGGTGATCGGGCAGTCTCTGCGGACTCCACGGAAAGCAGTCCCGACCATGAGTGATGTCAAAACCCTGATCCCGCAAAAGCCGGCCCGGTCTTCCGACCCCACGGTTGCAATCGCCTTTGGTGGCGGGGGCGCGCGTGGGATAGCTCATATCCATGTCATCGAAACCCTGGACGCCATGGGGATCAAGCCGGTCGCCATTGCCGGCTCCTCCATCGGTGCGATCATGGGGGCGACGATGGCATCGGGATTGTCCGGAGAAGAAATTCGCGCTCATACGCTGGAGACTGTTGGCAAACCGGGCAACGCCATCAGTCGGATCTGGAAAGCGCGGCCACGCGGCATGAAAGACGCCATGGAAGGCGGGCTTCGTCTGGGTCAGTTCAATGTCGAGCGAATTCTCGAAGCATTCCTGCCCGATACCGTGGCGCGGGATTTTGAAGATCTGAAGATCCCGACCAGGATCATGGTCACCGATTATTATGGTCATTGCGCTGTTGCCTGCACAAAGGGCGACCTGCGCACGGCGATTGCCGCCTCGGCTGCGCTACCGGCCGTCTTCCGCCCTGTGGTCATTGAAGACAGGATCATGATTGATGGCGGCATCTTCAACCCGGTGCCGTTTGATCAGCTCACGGGTCTCGCCGATATCGTCATCGGAGTTGATGTGGTCGGCTTGCCAGCGGGTGTTCCGGGGCAGCCGCCGTCGACGGTCGACATGATGTTCGGCGCAAGCCAGCTGATGATGCAATCGATCATCGAGATGAAGCGCCAGGCACATCCGCCGCAAATTCTTCTCAGGCCCGAGGTGCACCAGTTCCGCGTCCTCGATTTCCTCAAGGCCAAGGACATCCTGGCTGAATCAGAGGGCGTTGCCGAGCAGCTCAAACGCGATCTCGATGCCGCCTTTGCGTTTTTCAAATAGAGAGCCTACAGCGTTGACGCCTTGCCGCTGGTAAAGGCGGATTGCCCGGCAGGTGGTGGCCGCACGACAAGTTCGCCCGGATCGCCGCCATCCCTCTCTTCGATCTTCGTGATGACCCGAAAGCAGACGATGATCGAGCCTAGGCCGAACACCACAGCGCCCAGACCGTAACCGGCCAGCGCGCCTTGGGCGCCATACCAGAGCGATCCAAGCCACACAAACGGGATCACGCCAAGTGTCGACCGGCTCCAGTTGAACACGGTCGAATAGAGCGCATAGCCAAGATTGTTGAACGCGGCGTTGGCTACGAACAGCATGCCGTTGAAGACAAAGCTGCCGGCCACGAACAGGCAGAAGAAGATGATGACGTCCCGCGCCTCGCCGGTGGCTCCGAAGAGGTCGGCGATCTGGTTCCGGAACAGCGCCAGCACCGCCCAGGTGACAAGCGTGTAAAGGGTAATGAAGATCAGGCTGTCGCGCATGGTCGAAATCAGCCGGTCGTAGCGTTTGGCGCCGTAATTCTGGCCGAGAATCGGGCCTACAGCGCCCGACAGTGCAAACAGCGCCCCAAATGCCACCGGGATCAGACGGCCGACCACGGCCCAGCCCGCAACGGCCGCATCACCGTGTTCAGCCATCGTGGTGGTCACGAAGGTATTTCCCACCGGGGTGGCAATCTGGGTCATCAGCGCCGGCAGGCCGATGCCGAGAAACGGCCGGATCTCGTTTTTGAGTATGGACAACGACGGCATCGCGACGAGATTGTGGATGCGGATCAGTGAATAGAGCCCGATGCCGACCAGCGCAAAACGCGAAATCACGGTGGCGATCGCCGCGCCGTGAATGCCGAGCTCGAAACCGAAGATGAAAACCGGGTCCAGCACCGCGGTCAGGGCTCCGGCACCCAAAGTCACATACATCGCCCGTTTGGCATCTCCCACGGCCCGCAGCAGCGCAGACAGACACATCCCTATCCCCAGGATCGGCAAGGACGGCAAAACGATCTGCATGAACTCCGTCGCCAGCTCCGCGGTCTGGCCTCTTGCGCCCATCATCAGCACCAGATCGCCCAGGAAAGGGTAGGCCAGCGCCACGGTGCTGGTCATCAGGATGACCATGTAGGCGATCGAGGCCCCGGCGATCTCCCGTGCCTCGCTGCGGTTTCCGCGGCCCAGCGCACGCGCCGTCAGCGCGGTGGCGGCGATCGACAGGCCGATGGCGACCGAGGTGGAGAAGAACAACAGCGTCCCGGCATAGCCGATGGCGGCTGCAAGCTCCTGCTGGCCCAGCAGCGAGATGTAGAACAGGTTGAGAGCGTCGACGATGAACACCGCGACCAACCCGATCGAACCGGTCGCGGTCATGACCACGACGTGCCGCATGGTCGAGCCGGTGACAAATTTTGCAGGCTCGCCCGTTCCGGCCCGCTGACCGGTCGCCGCGGCCTTTTCGCTGCTCACGAGGCGAAGACCTGTCCCAGATCCGCGAAACCCTTGAATTCGAGTGCGTTGCCGGAAGGATCGCGCAGGAACAGGGTCGCCTGCTCACCTGGCTCGCCTTCAAACCGCAGGGTCGGCTTCATGATCCAGTCGATCCCGTCGGCGGCCTCGAGCCGGGCTGCGAGTTCCTTCCAGTCCTTCATCTCCAGCACTGCGCCGAAATGCGGGATCGGCACGGCGTGACCGTCAACGGTTCCCGACGCGGCACCGGTGCCGGCATCGGCACGGACATGGCCTGACATCTGGTGGCCGAAAAGGTCGAAATCGATCCAGCTTTCGGTGTATCGGCCCATCGGGCAGCCCAGCACTTCACCGTAGAAACGGCGGGTTTCTTCAATGTCTCTGATCGGGAATGCGAGATGGAACGGCGTCATGATGTCTCTTTCTTTCAACCTGACTTTCACGCAGGGTCGGATAGGGTGATATCGTCTTTGAGCGGTTTGTCCAGCCGCTCGGATTCCCGCTTCGGCTTGATCAGCGGTTCCGGCGTGACAGGTCGCGTATGCAGTTTCTCCCGGCCCGCCAGCAGCCCCTCGACCGCCTGGATTGCAAGCCGTTCCTCGTCGCGGTGACGCACGTCTTCACTGATGGAGGCGGCATGGTCTTCCGATGTGCCAAGGGCTTCGAGTGTCTTGCGGCCGAAAAGCATGCCGGATTCGAAGGTTTCCCGTGCCTCGTAGTCGACACCGCGCGCGCGCAGCGACAGCGTATGCGTTCGGTCATAGGCCCGGGCAAAAATCCGCGCGGTCGGGAATTCCGCCTGGATCATGTCGACGATCCTGTCGGTGATTTCCTGCTTGTGAGTGCAGACGGCAACGATCTTGGCACGTTCGATCCCGGCGGCCACGAGAACATCCTTGCGGGTTCCGTCACCGAAATAGATCTTGAACCCGAATTTGGAGGCGGAGCGGATCCGGTCGGCGGACTGATCGATGATGGTCACATCCGAGCCGCCGGCCAGTAGGATTTGCGAGGCGATCTGGCCGAAACGGGAAAATCCGATCATCAGAACGTCGGAGCCGGCACCGGCGAAATCCTCGTCCATCTCCTCGTCCGTTGTCTCCCGCATCAGCCGGCTCGCGAGCCACGCGGCCAGCGGTGTCAGCGCCATGGAAATGGTGACGATGGCGACCAGCAGCGAAGCCGTCGACTGGGAAAAAACCCCTGCCGCGGCTGCAGCGCTGAAGATGACGAATCCGAATTCACCGCCCTGCGGCAGCAATCCGGCGATCTGGATGCTGGTGTTGTGATCCGAGCCGAAGGCCCGGCAGGCGCCGTAGATCACGAGCGCCTTGATGACCATCAGCACCGGAACCGAAATCAGGATCAGGACAATGTTCTCGCTGATCACGCTGAGGTCGAGTGACAGACCCACCGCCATGAAGAACAGACCGAGCAGGATGCCGCGGAACGGTTCGATATCGGCCTCGAGCTCATGCCTGTAGGCTGATTCTGCCAGCATGACGCCAGCGATAAAGGCGCCCATTGCCATGGAAAGCCCGGCGAACTGCATCAGGGAACCAGAGGCCAGCACCACAAACAAGGCGGCCGCAATCATCGCCTCCTTGGCACCGGTTCCCGCGATCACCTGAAAAAGCGGGTTGAGAAGATACTTTCCTGCAGCCAGCAGAGCCACGATGGCTCCGACGGTGATGGCAATATCGGTAAAGATCGAGCCGCCGCCGTCACTCGTGACCGGTGCGACCAGGGGGACCAGTGCCAGGATCGGGACGATCGCCAGATCCTGAAACAACAGGATCGAGAAGGATTGCTGTCCGTATCTCGTGTTGAGGTCGCCACGTTCTTCCAGGATCTGAATCCCGAATGCGGTTGATGACAACGCCAGTCCGAACCCGATCACCACGGCTGCGGGCCAGGGCTGCGCGCCAAACACCACTGCCGCGGCTATCAGAGCCAGTGCCGACACCAGAACCTGCATCAGCCCTAGTCCGAAGATATCGCGTCGCAATTGCCACAACCGCGATGGCTTCAACTCGAGCCCGATGATGAACAACAGCAGCACCACGCCCAGTTCCGCGAAATGCAGAATTTCCTCGCCGTCACTGATAATCCGCAACAGCGGCCCAATCACGATACCCGCAGCCAGGTAGCCCAGAACGGTTCCCAGGCCGATTTTCTTGAACAAGGGAGCTGCGACCACGGCGCCGCACAAGAGGACAAGAGCTTGGGAGTAAAGGTTGGCTTCGTCGCCTGCCATTCAGGGCATTCCTTCGTCATTTACGGACCCGAGAGGACCATGTTGGGCTTGATGCTTGACCCTCGGGACAATACATGAGAGCCAAGTGAAAGGCCAAAAAACATGAGTGATACACAACAATCCGAAGGCTTGCTGGCAAAAGCCGAGCGACTTATCGGCCACGCCCGCTCTGCAGGGGCTGATCAGGCTGATGCGCTGGTGGTTCGCAGCCGCTCCCGGTCGGCTTCGGTGCGCAATGGCCAGGTCGAAAACACCCAGTCTGCCGAATCAGACGATTTCAGTCTCCGGGTCTTTGTCGGCCAGAGGGTTGCGACCGTCCATGCCGGGCAAGGGACAGATGAAACAGCACTGGCCGAGCGCGCCGTGGCCATGGCACGCGTGTCGCCTGAAGATCCGCATGCCTGCCTCGCCGATGCCGAAATGCTTGCCAGTTCCTGGCCGGATCTCGACCTGTTTGATCCGACCGAACCCTCAGCCGACAGCCTGATCGAAGCGGCGAAGGCTGCGGAGGATGCGGCCCTCGCCGTTCCCGGTGTTGCAAGCTCCATTGGAGCAGGTGCCGGGACCGGCTTGTTCGGCATGGTACTGGCAACGTCCCACGGGTTTTCCGGCGCCTTCGAACGCTCCGGCTTCTCCCGCTCCGTCAGCGTCATTGCCGGCGAGGGCGTCAAGATGGAGCGCGATTACGATTTCGACAGTCGCGTCTTCTTTGCCGACCTTGATGATGCCGTAGCGATTGGCCGCAGCGCCGGCGAGCGCGCCGCCGCAAAGGTCAATCCGCGCAAGGTCAAGACCGGCTCCAACGTCACCGTGGTCTTCGATCCCCGGGTATCGCGTGGTCTGATTGGCCATCTGGTGTCGGCGATCAACGGCGCGTCGGTCGCGCGCAAGACATCCTTTCTCAAGGACATGATGGGCAAGAAGGTCGCCATTGACGGGCTGACCATGATCGACAACCCGTTTGTCCGCCGTGGCCCCGGCTCTCGCCCCTTCGACGGAGAAGGCGTGTCGGTTGGCCCGCTTACGATGATCGAGGATGGCGTGTTGCAGCAATGGTACCTGACCACGGCTGTTGCGCGCGAACTCGGTCTCAAGAGCAATGGACGCGCAAGCCGCGGCGGTGGTGTGTCTCCGTCCTCCACCAATGTCATCGTCAATCCCGGTCATCAGACCGCCGAGGAGCTGATTGCTTCGGTCGGCACCGGGTTTTATGTCACCGAACTGATCGGGCAGGGCGTGAATGGCGTCACCGGCGAGTACAGCCGCGGCGCATCCGGTTTCTGGATCGAGAATGGCAAGCTGAGTTTCGCCGTATCGGAAGTGACCATCGCATCGAACCTCAAGGACATGTTCAAGCGGATGACCTTCGCCAATGACATCGATACCAGGTTCTCGATCGCCGCGCCGACCATTGCCGTTGAAGGCATGACCCTTGCGGGTGAATGATGGGGGCTGACATCGCGCCATATGCCGACGATCTTGCCCTGATGGTCGAGGCGTCGCGTATGGCGGCCGATATCGGCATGTCGCATTTCCGCAAGGATCCGGAGGTCTGGTACAAGAACGAGGGGCGCTCGCCGGTCAGCGAAGCCGACATCGCCATAGACAAGCTTCTCAAGCAGGTTCTGCTCAACGCCCGGCCGGATTACGGTTGGCTGTCGGAGGAACTGGAGGACACCGAACACCGGCTTGCCGACCGTCGCGTGTTCATTGTCGACCCGATTGACGGCACCCGCGCTTATGTCGGTGGCCGCCCCGACTGGTGTGTCAGCGTCGGCCTGGTTGAAGACGGCAGGCCCGTGGCCGGCGTTCTGGCAGCACCGGCGCGCGGGGAAGTCTGGAAGGCGCATTTGGGCGGCGGGGCTTTCCTCAACAATGATCGCCTCCTTGCCACCGATGCCGTGTCCGGCGACCGCTTGCGGGTTGCCGTTCCCGACATCGTTGCCAAGGAGATGCGGCGCGGAGCCGAGACCGGCCTGAACAAGGTCGCCGGCGGTCCGTCCCTGGCGCTCAGGGTGGCGGCTGTTGCGCAAGGCGAACTGGACGGGGTGTTCGTACGGCCCCAGGCCAGCGAGTGGGACCTGGCTGCAGCCGACGTGATGCTTGCCGAAACCGGGCATGTTCTCGTCGATCGGGCGGGCCGGCGCATGCTGTACAATCAGCCCGATCCGTCGCGCGGGCTTTTGCTGGCCGCATCTCACCGGCAGGTGCCGGATTTGCTGGGCTTGCTGCAGTCGCCCGCGAGCCATTGACCTTTTAGCCGAATTGCCGCAAACCCCGTTTTGATCAATGATACCGTTTTCTGGAGTGATCCCATGGCTGATGGCAATAACAAACAGCTTTTGCATCTTGTTTTCGGCGGCGAGCTTGAAAGCTTGGAATCGATGAATTTCAGGGATCTGGATGCACTCGACATCGTCGGCATCTACCCCAACTACGCTGCCGCCCATGCGGCCTGGAAATCGAAGGCGCAGATGACGGTAGACAACGCCCATATGCGCTACTTCATCGTGCATATGCACCGGATGCTTGATCCGCATGATGAAAGCAAAACCGCGTCCTGAGACGTAAGCGAAAGACGAGATGATTAAACCGGACGCCGAAAGCGCGCCACAGCTCAGGCAGCTTGGCGAGACGTTCAACAGGCGGCGTCTGAGCAAGAGGCTGTTGCAGTCGGAACTGGTTCAGCGGACCGGTTCGGCGCTGATCGGCTGGACACTGGGTTCGATCTGGCGGAGCAACCGCGACAACGGCACCTCGACAGATTGGGAAACAATGCTCGACGGCGAATGGCCGGCGATCTTTGCGCTGTGGCATGGACAGCATTTGCTCGTTCCCTATGCCAGCCCGTCCGACAGGAAATTCACCTCGCTGGTCTCGCGCAGTGCTGATGCGGAAATCAATGCCCGGGTTCTCACACGCGCCGGCATCGACGTGATCCGTGGCTCGGGTGGACGTGAATCCTCGCGCACCGATACCGGCAAGGGGGGCGTCAAGGCGCTGATCTCAATGCGGACCGCGCTCAAGCGTGGCGTCAATGTTGTCATGATTGCCGATATCTCGAAGGGCGAGCCGCGCCGGGCGGGGGAGGGGATTGTCACCCTGGCCAAGATTTCCGGCCGGCCGATCGTGCCCGTGGCCCTGGCCACCAGCCGTCGCCGGGTGCTTGAGAAAACCTGGGACAAGACCACCATCAACCTGCCGTTTGGCACACGCAGCGTGCGGCTGGCGCCGCCGATCTATGTAACTCCGAAGGCAGATGAACAGGAAATGGCGGATGCGCGTTTGAAGGTGACTGCGGAACTCAATCGCGTCACGGAGGAAGCCATGCGCGCCGTCGAGGCTGGCACATGAGCCGCGGCTGGGCTCGCGCGGCGCTTGTCGGCTACCGCTGGTTCGGCGCGGGTATCTACCCGTTGCTCGGACCCTACCTCGCCATCCGCGCCGCCAAGGGCAAGGAAGAGCGCGCCCGCCGAAACGAACGCTACGGCCGCTCGAAGATCGCCCGCCCGGACGGGCCCCTTGTCTGGTTCCATGCTGCCAGCGTCGGCGAGACCACGGCCGTCGTTCCTTTGATCAACGAAGTGCGTCGCCGCGGTATTGCCGTCGTGCTGACGACGGGAACCGTGACATCGGCCGGCGTCGCCCGCGAGCGGCTTGGCGACAACGTGATCCACCAGTATGTGCCGCTGGATCTCAAGCCTGCGGTTTCCCGTTTCCTCGATCACTGGAAGCCCGATCTGGCGATCATCGCCGAATCCGAGATCTGGCCGATGACGATCCTCGAACTGGGCTCGCGGCGGACGCCGCAGGTTCTGGTCAACGGCCGCCTGTCGGACCGCTCCTTCGCGCGCTGGAACAAGCGCCCGAGCCTTGCCGATGCCCTGTTCGAAAACCTCTCCCACGTTGTGGCCCAGTCCGATCTTGATGCCGAAAGGTTCCTGGCGCTCGGTGCCCGCCCTGTTTCGGTCTCGGGAAATCTCAAGGTCGACACGACCGCCCCGCCCTGGGACGCGGAAGAGCTCGACAAGCTCAAGGCGCAGGTTCGGGACCGGCCAACCTGGGCGGCAATCTCGACCTTCGAGGGCGAAGACGAGATCGCCGCGGCGGTGCACAAGTCGCTCGCGCCGCGCCACAAGCAGCTTACCCTGTTGGTTCCCCGCCATCCCGAGCGCGGCGATGCCATCGAGGCCATGCTGAAGGAAAGAGGCCTGAAGGTTGCACGCCGATCCCGGGGTGAGCCGATCGAGCCGTCAACCGATGTCTATCTCGGCGACACCATTGGCGAGATGGGCCTCTATCTCAATCTCACCGACATCGTCTTCGTCGGCAAGTCGTTGAAGGGCGGCGGCGGACAGAACCCGCTCGAACCCGCCATGCTCGGTTGCGCCGTGCTGTCGGGCAGCAACACCGAGAATTTCCGCGAAAGCTACGCCCGTCTGCTCAAGAACGGCGGCGCGCGCTATGTGCGCGATGGCGAGATGCTGGCAAAGGCGGTGCATTTCCTTCTGTCCAACCCGCAGGCCCGCAAGACCATGGCCGAGGGCGGCGAAAAGACCCTGCGAGACATGCGCGGTGCCTTGAAGTCCACCATTCGCGCGCTTGAACCCTACATCAACCCACTGACCGTCAAGGCCCGGCTGCTGCCGCGCGACAACGAGAATACGGAGAGCCGCGGAGGGGGGCAATGGTAAGCGAAGCCCCGCCGTTCTGGTGGCAATCTTCCGGCATACAGTCTGCGCTGCTTTCGCCCTTCGGCTGGATCTATGGTCGTGTCGCCCGCCGCATCATGGACAAGAGAGTGCGCAAGGCGGTTGACGTGCCGGTCATATGCGTCGGCAATTTCACCGTCGGCGGATCCGGCAAGACCCCCACGGCGCTGGCGCTGGCCAGCGCGGCGATTGAGCGCGGACTGAAACCCGGCTTTCTGTCCCGGGGCTATGGCGGCGGTGTTCATCACGCCACAGTCGTGGATCTCGAAAAAGACACCGCACGGCTTGTTGGCGACGAGCCGATGTTGCTGGCCGCAAAGGCCACGACTGTCGTCTCGCCCAACCGCGCCGAAGGCGCCGATCTGCTGGCCAGCGAAGGTGTCGATCTCATCATCATGGATGACGGTTTTCAAAGCGCCCGGCTGGTCTTTGATCAGGCGCTTCTGGTGGTCGATGCCCGCCGCGGTGTCGGCAATGGCTGCGTCTTTCCCGCCGGCCCGGTTCGTGCACCGGTGATCGATCAGCTTCGCCACGCCGATGCACTGATCGTTGTGGGTGAGGGAGATGGCGCCGATCGAATGATCAGACTGGCCGCGCGGGCTGCAAAGCCGATACACCTTGCCCGCTTGCAGCCACGCAACGGCGCACAGTTCAGAGATCGCAATTGTCTGGCTTTTGCCGCCATTGGCGACCCCGAGAAATTCTTCAAGACGCTTGAGGACGCCCATGTCCGTCTGGCGCGGTGCAAGAGCTACCCCGATCATCACCCGTTCACCGAAGACGAAATCAGGGAGCTGCTTGCGGAAGCCGAGCTCTATGGCCTCGAACTGATCACCACCGGCAAGGATTACGTCCGCCTGCAGGCCGGACACGGCAATGCAGCCGAGCTGGTGGAGAAGACTTCGGTTCTGGAAATCGATCTGGCCTTCGACAGTCCCGATGTTCCAGGCGCAATAATCGAGGCAGCCCTGTCCGCGTTCAAACGGCGTCGCGGATAGCAACGCTGAAAGGCTTCAGGGCTGGGGCAGCCGTCCGGCGCGCTGTTCGGCCGTGACCGAGGCGTTGACGTCGACATAGGGCTCCTGCCGCTCGACGCTCCAGTATTTCAGCTCTTCGATCGGGATGATGTTTCCGGTGATAGCGCAGACCACGTGATTGCCCGGCATCAGGATCTGAAAGTCGCCGTCGAGATAGCGAATTTTTGCCGGACGCTCGCCGGGGCCTTCAAAACGGTTCATGCGGACTGCTCCGGTTTCGATCTTGGCTGTTCTATGCCGTTTCGGCGTCGAAATTGCAAGATTTGCTGATCAGGTGACGGCGAGCTGTCAGCGACGCGAGAACAGTTTCTCGATATCGCTGAGCTTCAGCTCGATATAGGTCGGCCGCCCGTGGTTGCACTGTCCCGAACCCGGCGTCCGTTCCATTTCTCTGAGCAGGGCGTTCATTTCCTCGGTCACAAGCCGCCGCCCGGACCTGACCGACCCGTGGCAGGCCATCGTCGAGGCCACAGCCTCGAGCCGGTCGCGCAAACCGGTCGAGCTGTCCCATTCCGCAATCTCGTCGGCCATGTCGCGCACCAGGCCTGCCACGTCGGCTTCGCCCAGCATCGCGGGCGTCTCCCTCACGGCAATTGCACCAGGCCCGAACCGTTCCAGCACCAGTCCGAACTCTGCCAGGTCATCGGCGCGCTCTGCCAGCCGATCGCAATCATCTTCCGGCAGGTCGATGATTTCCGGCAGCAGCAGGATTTGCGACGCAACCTTTCCGGCCCGGAGCGCTGTCTTGAATCGCTCGAAGACGAGCCGTTCATGCGCGGCATGCTGATCGACAATCACCAGCCCGTCCCGCGTCTGCGCCACGATGTAGTTCTCGTGGATTTGCGTTCGCGCCGCGCCAAGCGGGTTCTCGACGGTGGAAAGATCAGTCGAGCTGTCGTCCGACCGCGCCGAGGGCATGGCGGTTTCGGCGATCTCCGGCTGCGCGGGTTCGGAAAAGCCGGTGCCGACGCCGTTCAGGGGCCGCGATGGCGAAGTCGTGGCTTGCCAGCCCCCGGCCGGGCTCCGTGATGCGAAGCTTCCCGCGAAACCGGGGCGAAACGGTTCGACTGGTGCGGATCCGGCTGCATTCTGAGGTGACCGAAACGCCTGAGCAAGGCCGACGCTGGCCGACGGCGAAGCGCGGTCTCCGCCCGCGAGCAGAGCCTGCCGGATGGCACCGATGATAAGACCGCGCACCAGGCCCGGATCGCGGAACCTCACGTCCGACTTGGCTGGATGCACGTTGACATCCACCAGCGCCGGATCAAGCGTGATCCACAACACGGCCACTGGATAGCGTCCCCGCGGCAAGGTGTCGGAATAGGCCGCGCGAATGGCGGTCAGGATCTGCTTGTCCTGCACCGGGCGGCCATTGACGAAGGCGTATTGCGACAGCGAATTGGCCTTGTTCCACGTCGGCAGGCCGACGTGTCCGGCCAGGCCGACCTCCTCGCGGGCCGCATCCAGCGCGATGGTGTTTGCGGCAAATTCGGCGCCCAGCACCTGGGCTATACGCGCCAGCCTGTCTTCACCCGTCGCCGGCAGGTCCAGCGTCGAGCGGTCCGGACCCGACAGCGTGAAGCGGACGGCGGGAAAGGCCATTGCGATGCGCCGCACAGTTTCCGTGATCGCCGCGGTCTCGGCGCGGTCCGACTTGAGAAATTTCAGCCGTGCCGGGGTGGCGAAGAACAGATCGCGGACTTCAACCGTGGTTCCCTGGTTGGCGGCTGCCGGCCGGAGCGGCGCCAGGACGCCACCTGCCAGCGAGACCTCGTTGGCATGCGGCGTGTTGTGCGGACGCGATCTGAGCGTCAGCCGCGCCACCGAGCCGATGGAAGGCAGGGCCTCACCGCGAAACCCGAGCGTCGAAATGTCATCAAGACGCTGATCGATCTTGGACGTGCAATGGCGGCGGACTGCCAGCGTCAGGTCATCGGCGTCCATCCCCATGCCATCGTCGATCACGCGGATGAGCGCCTTGCCTCCGGCAGCCGTCGCGATTTCGACCTTTCGGGCACCGGCATCGATGGCGTTCTCGACGAGTTCCTTGACGACGCTCGCCGGCCGCTCGATGACTTCACCGGCGGCAATCTGGTTGATCAGGGTTTCTGGCAGTTGATGAACGCGCATGGTCTCATGTTGAGGGATTCGGACTTGGGCGCAATGTCTGCCGGCCAATTGAAGCAGGAAAAAGGATTTATTGACGCGTTTCGTTGCTCACGCCGGTCCTCATTCCACATCAAACCGCATGGATTGTCATTCGTGGTTAAGTGCGGCTTAACCCTCCGCTGACATAGTCAAAACAAGTTTCCGCCAGCTTTTCTGCTCAGTCGCTGGACGGTTGCTTGACGGCAGTGAAAAGGGGCGCGCGGTGCGGTCTTTAACGTGATCCCGTTCATCAGTTCGGGCATCGGATCGAAGTAATATGGCGTTGGACGAAACTGATAGCGGAAGATCTGCAGATGACGTCAAAAGGATCGAGGCGCTCGCTTCCGCGCTCGGTGTCGGGATCATGCTCTATGATCGCAACGATACCCTGATTGCCTGCAGCTCACATTTCCTCCAGTATTTTGACATTGATCCGGAATTGCTCAAGCCCGGTGCCCGGCTGCGAGACTTGTTCAATGCGACCTACGACACCGATGCCCGTTCATTCGGTTCGTTCGAAGGTTCCACGCGCCAGATCTCGCGTGAGGACTGGGTTGCCGAGCGTATCGCCATCCACTGGCGCGAGCGCTATGAAAGTGTTGAACAGCTTGCCGATGGGCGATGGATCAGGCTGCGCAAGCGCAGGATGTCGGATGGTTTTTTGATCTCGACCTCCGAGGATGTCACCGATCAGAAGAACAACGAGAAAGAAGTTGCCGAAAAACTCAAACAGGCCGAACTCGTCAACGTCATCCTCGATGATCTGAGCATACAGGTCATCGTCAAGGACTCCGAGCTTCGCTACGTCATGGTCAATGATGCTTTTTGCCGGATATTCGGATTGCCGCGCAAATACATCCTTGGAAGGAAGGCCGCCGATTTCGTCGGGCACGAGCTTGCAGCGCGATTTGAAGCACTGGAGACCCAGGTGCTTGAAACCGGCATCCCCTACGACGCCCTGGAAGATATTCACAGTGCTGACGGCTCGGTGATGAAGGTCATTACGCGAATGCGCCGCACCGGAACCCCCGGAGCCTACTGCGTGACAATTTCTTTCGACAACATCGGCGAAATGGTGACGGCCAAGACTGTGGTGTCAACCGGTCACGCTGGCAGCTTCATGGCAAGCATGCCCGAAAACAGGGTTGCCGTAAGATCCGAAACAGTGCTCAAGGGACGTGTTCTTGTTATCGATGAGGACCCAGGCCGCTCGGTGGAGCGCGTGGCTGCCTTGAAGGGCGAGGAGTTCGATGCAGTTGCGACGAACAATGCAATCGAAGCGATGGCATTCCTTGATGCCGCAGAAGCCATGGGGCTGGAAGTCAACGCGATAGAAATATCGGATCATATGGCAAGAGCCCTGTCACGCGAGGGCAAAGCCTCCCGGCACGGCATGCTCGGGCGGGCTATCGAAAACAGGCTTGCCGGTGAGAACATGGACCGGTCTGCTGGTGCCGCACCTGTAGTTGAGCCGTTGGCGGAAAAGCCTGTTCTGTCTGTTGTGACATCCGCACCTGCCCCGGCCGGCGAGAAATCTGTTGCCGGCATGAAACAGGTTGAGCCGGAAGGTCGGACGCCCCTGCAACCGGCGCCGGTCACCCAGACCGCTGAGGCGCGCGACAAGGTCCGGGTGCTTGTGGCCGAAGACAATGACGTCAACCAGATCGTGTTCGAACAGATACTGGAGGGAATCGGCGTAGATTTCCGGATCGTCAACAATGGAGAGGAAGCCGTTGCCGCCTGGCGTGCCTCTGTCCCCGACCTCATCCTGATCGACGTTTCGATGCCGGTGATGAATGGGCTTCAGGCGGTCCAGGCCATCCGTGACGCGGAAGCAAATGAGCCTGACAGGGCAGGCCATGTGCCGGTCATCGCAGTCACCGCCCACGCCATGGGGGGGGATCGTGAGCGCTGCCTTGCCGCGGGAATGGACGATTATCTGTCCAAGCCGGTCAATCCGGAAAAGCTTGAGGCCCTCATTCACAAATGGGTCGAGAACGCCGAGCGGTTTCGCGCCGCTGGCTGAGCAGACGGGGCTGGACAGGCTTGAGTGTCCCCCGTCTTTCGCGCAATAGGACAATATTAAGACATCTGACGCATTTTATTTCTGAAAGTTACATTCATTTACGCGGATCCGCTTTTGTTGATGACCCCTGAAGATGCGAATAGGGACGCTTTGTCCCCGAACCCGAATGCTGTGGCTTACACCGATCCCTTGACCGGGCTGGGAAACCGCCGCCGGCTGATGGACAAGATTCGCAAGCTGGCCTCCGAGCGGGCCGATGATCCCGCCCCCTTCACAATCGGCATTGCCAATATCGACGGATTCAAGCCGATCAACGATCTCTTCGGTCACGCCGCCGGTGATGAAATCCTGTGCCAGGTCGCGCATCGGCTGCGCGCATGCTTGCCCGATGGCGGCTTCGTTGCCCGCATCGAGAGCGACGAGTTCGCTTTCATCCTGCCGCTGGTGTTCGAGAAGAAGGGCGCCGAGAAGATCGGTCGCATGTTCAAGGATGTGCTGTCGGCACCCTATGACCTGGGCGACCGCAACGTTCGCCTGTCCGCGTCCTTCGGCTTCGCCGTCTACCCCTTTGCCGGAGAGCAGTTTGCCGAACTGCTCAAGAGCGCGGATACGGCACTGTATCGCTCCAAGCGTCGCGGCCGTGGCCAGATCACCGTCTACTCGGAGGAAATCGCTGAAGAAATGCGGCGCGGCACACAGGTCGAGCAGGCGCTGCGCAGAGCCATCATTGCCGATGAGGTGGCCGTCCATTTTCAGCCCATCGTCGATCTCTCCGATGGATCGATCCAGGGTTTTGAAGCACTGGCGCGCTGGACCGACAAGGAACTTGGCTTTGTTTCGCCAGGCCTCTTCATCCCGCTCGCCGAGGAACGCGGATTCATCGATTCTCTGACCGAGACCCTGCTCAAGAAGGCGGCCGAAACTGCCAAGCACTGGCCGTCCGATCTGTTCCTGTCATTCAACCTGTCGTCTGCGCAGCTGATTGACCCGGCAACCGCTTTCAATGTGCTGGCCGTCATCAACCGGGTCGGCCTCGATCCGCGCCGGCTCGAGCTGGAGATCACCGAAACCGCGATGATGAGTGATCCCGAAGTGGCCGCCAAGGTGGTCAACGAGTTGCACAGCGTCGGCATCCGGGTTTCGCTTGATGATTTCGGCACCGGCCAGTCCAGCCTCGGACGGCTGCGCGATTTCACCTTCAACAAGGTCAAGATCGACCGCAGTTTCGTCAGCGAAATCACCATCGACAAATCCGCAGAGCATATTGTGCGGGCGATCCTGGCGATGTGCGAAGGCCTGAACCTGAAAGTGATTGCCGAAGGCATAGAGACCGAAGAACAGGCTGCCAAACTGCGTGAACTCGGCTGCAAGTCGGGCCAGGGCTGGCTCTACGGCAAGGCAGTTGACGCCACGGCGACCTTTGCCCTGATCGAAGCTGAAGAGCTGGCACGCGCCAGCGCCACCCGGTCCAGCCTTCTCATTCGCTGACAGCGCGACCTTGTTTTGTCAGCCAGTTCAGCACCAGTTCGGTCTGCGCCGATAATGGCCGGCCCTTTGGCCAGATGACATGAAATGCCGCGCCGGTTTCCAGCCGGTGAGTTGTGATTTTCCGCAACAGCCCCGATGCCACCAGCCGTTCGGTCAGGTGCTGCCAGCTCAGCGCCACGCCCTGGCCTTCCATCACCGCCTGTATCACCAGCACATAGTCATTGATGGCCAGCCCCCGGTGCGCCTTGCCTGCGTCGACGCCGGCGCTTTGGAACCATTGCTGCCAGTCGCAGGCCCTGCGGAACGGTTCCTCGAGATGAATGAGCTTGTGCTGCGCGAGCTCGGAGACGGTTTCGGGCATACCGTGTCTGTCGAGGTAGGCAGCACTTGCAACCGCCTCGATGATTTCGGCTGCGATCAGGGCGCTGTCGTAATCGGGCCAGTCTTCCGGCCGTCCGCCACGCACGCCAAGTTCGATGTTCTCGTTGCGGATATCGAGATCGCGGTCAGCAGTCTGAATCCGCAGGTCGATGTCCGGCAGCTCGTCACGCAGCCTGTGCAGCCGTGGCAACATCCATAGCGAGGCAAATGCGGTCGAGGCCGCAAGCGTGACGGTGTTCGCCCGGCCGTGCCCGCGGATGTCCTCCGCCGACTTGCGGATATGGCTCAGACCCAGTGTCACATCCGAATGAAAGCGCCGTCCGGCTTCCGTCAGCGTCACAGCGCGATGGACACGGTGAAACAATGCCGTGCCGAGCTGGGTTTCCAGCGACCGGATCGCGTAACTCACCGCTGCCTGGGTCATGCCCAGCTCCTTGGCAGCCCTGGTGAAGCTGAGCTGCCGTCCGGCCGCCTCGAAGACGATGAGATTGCCGGCCGAGGGCAGCAGGTGACGCAGGTTATCCATAAGCTGACCTTATCCAACGCACCGGAATTTTCCAGCATTACAAGCGCCGGTGATGCTCCTAGAGTTTTGTTCTGGAGGATACGCCATGGCAACTGTCGAGATCGCCGAACCATCGGCTTCAGTAAAGACATCGCAAGCCCGCAGACGTGAGCGCTCCGGCGGACGCGATGGCCGGCGATCGGGACAGACTGCCGCGCCTCCGCACCGAGCTGCGCCCTACATCATCCGCAACATCCCGACCTACGACATTCTGGGCGAAGAATATCTCCTGAAGATCGAGGCAACGGCGGATCGGATCCTGGCTGAAATCGGCATCGAGTTCCGCGACGATCCCGTTGCCTTGCAGCACTGGAAGGCCGCAGGTGCGGATGTCGATGGTCTGCTGGTGCGGTTCGAGCCGGGCATGCTGCGCGAGATTCTGAAATCCGCCCCGGCAAGCTTCACCCAGCACGCCCGCAATCCGGCCAACAGCGTCGAGATCGGCGGCAAGAGCGTGGTCTTTGCGCCGGCCTACGGTTCGCCCTTCGTGATGGATCTCGACAAGGGCCGCCGCTATGGCACCATCGAGGATTTCCGCAATTTCATCAAGCTGGCGCAATCGAGCCCCTGGCTGCACCATTCCGGCGGCACGATCTGCGAGCCGGTGGACGTTCCGGTCAACAAGCGCCATCTCGACATGGTCTATGCGCACCTGAAATATTCGGACCGCTGTTTCATGGGCTCGGTCACGGCGGAAAGCCGCGCCGAGGACAACATCGAAATGGCCCGGATCGTCTTCGGTCGCGATTTCGTCGACCAGAACTGCGTCA
The DNA here is from genome assembly GCF_002733955.1 of Hoeflea sp. Taxonomy (GTDB): domain Bacteria; phylum Pseudomonadota; class Alphaproteobacteria; order Rhizobiales; family Rhizobiaceae; genus Hoeflea. The sequence continues at coordinate 310,267 of NZ_NVXQ01000001.1, forward strand.
TTCTCGGCAATGTCAATGTCAACTCGCCGCTGGTCTGGGACGGCACCATGACCAATGTGCTGCGCGCCTATGCCCGCGCCAACCAGGCGGCCGTCGTCGTGCCGTTCATTCTCGGCGGCGCCATGGGGCCGGTAACCAGTGCCGGCGCCATCGCCCAGTCACTGGCCGAAACCATGGCCGGTTGTGCGCTGACCCAGCTCGAACGCAAGGGCGCGCCGGTGATCTTCGGCAATTTCCTCTCGTCAATGTCGCTCAGGTCAGGCTCGCCGACCTTCGGAACGCCCGAACCCGCCATCGGTTCGATGGTCATCGGGCAGCTGGCGCGACGGCTGAACCTGCCGCTGCGCTGTGCCGGAAACTTCTCCAATTCCAAGCTCCCCGACGCGCAGGCGATGAATGAAGGCACCATGTCGATGCTCTCGGCGGTCCATTGCGGCGCAAACTTCATCCTGCATTCCGCAGGCTTTCTCGATGGGCTGCTGTCGATGTCCTACGAGAAATTCGTCATGGATGCCGATTTCTGTGGCGCGCTGCACTCCTATCTCGCCGGCGTCGTCGTCGACGACAATTCGCTGGCGCTGGATGCGTTTAAAGAAGTCGGCGTTGGCAAGCATTTCCTCGGTTGCGCACACACGATGGAGAACTACCAGACGGCGTTCTGGGACACAGCCGTCGCCGACAACGAGCCGTTCGAGAAATGGGATACGGCGGGCCGGACCGACGCCGCCATGCGGGCCAATGCGCGCTGGAAACAGACCCTTGCCGAGTATCAAGCGCCGCCGCTGGATGTCGCGACAGACGAGGCGCTTGTCGACTTCGTTGACCGGACCAAGGCCGATCTGGCCGATGCTTGGTACTGAAAATACGGAATTTGCTACGGGCATCAGAACGCTATGATGTGGTCATCGTGTCTCCCAGACGGCAGTATTTGACAAAGATTGCCATTGATCGCTAGGCTGTTCCGAAGGAGACCGTCAATGGCCACCATGAACGTATCCCTGCCGGATCCGATGAAGGAATGGGTTGAATCGCGTGCGCGGACGGGCCGCTATGCCAACGCCAGCGATTATGTCCGTGATCTGATCCGCAAGGACCAGGAGCGCACCGACAAGATTGCTGCCATGCAGCGCCTCGTTGATGAGGGGCTGGAAAGTGGGACTGGCGATAAGACGAGAGACAGCCTGTTTCAGGAAGCGCGGGCGCGGGTTGACGCTGTGACCGGGGACTGACAGTGGGTTTCCGGCTCACCGTGCAGGCCGAGAAAGATATTGTCGACATTGCCGAAACCAGCCTCAGGCTCTTTGGTGAAGCTCAGGCATGGAGCTACCATAGCCAATTGTTCGATCTCTTCGACCTGATCGCGGCCAATCCGCAAATGGCCCGCGAGCGGGATGAGATATCACCACCGGTCAGGATCCATCCGTTCAAGGCGCATCTGATCGTCCACACGCTATCCGAGACGGGAGATGTTCTTATCATCCGCATCCGGCACAGCCATGAAGACTGGATGGAGGAGTGACGGACACTGCATTCACGCGCTATCCCTCTCACGCATCCTCCACTGCTGTGACCGCAACACCAGACGGCGCAAGCACGAGGTCGCCCAGCAGGGGCGTCCCTTTCCAGCCAAGAGTACTCAGGTCAAAAGCCTCCGCACCATAATTGATCGCGAAGACGTGACGCCCATGCCGGCGCAGGCGAACACCTTCCGGGAGGTCCTTCGTGATCAGTCCTGCCTTTGTTGCCAACTCTCCCGCGATCGTCTTCAGCAGCGGTTGATCGGGCCAGCCGCCTAGATAGGTGACGTTGCCTTGGGCAACCACCGCCGGGACGCCGTCTTCCGCTGTCAGCAGCGTCTCGGCACCTTCTCCGGGTTCGAGATATTCGCGCCAGAACTGGAAGGCGCCAGCTTCCGTCACCGCAACGGGTGTATCGGCACGCAAGGTTTCGATGCGGCTCACACGCAGCGCCAGGATGTCTGCCGGCAGGGCCGGGGGCAGGGAGGCGGGAATGGCGAAATCAGCCGTCTTCGACCCCGAGCGCGGCCCGATCAGCACTTGCCCTTCGCATTCGCGGATCCCCGTCACCAGATCCTCTGTCCAGGCAAACAGTCCGGGAATGACCACCAGGCCATATCCATCGAGCTGCGGCGCGCTGGCCGGGACGATGTCCACCGACAGCCCGAGTTGCCGCAGGCACCGGTAGAAATCGAACACCAGCCGGAAATAATCGAATTCGCGGCCCTGCGGCTGGATCTCCCAGGCCCAGGCGGACGGGTAATCGATGACGATCGCCACATCGGCCTTGCCGGGCAGCGCATCAAGCTCAGCATCCAGCTTGCTGAGCTCCGAGGCCACCTGCGCCGCTTCCCCAAAACCTTCGGCCTCGGTCGAATCCGGCCGCAACAGGCCGGCATGCATCTGTTCCTGTGCAAACGGCGCCTGCCGCCAGCGGAAATAGCTCACGGTTTCGGCGCCATGGGCAAAGGCCTCCCAGCTCCACAGCCGCACCATGCCGTCGCGCGGCGCCGGGTTGTGCGGCGCCCAGTTCACCGGCCCGGGCTGCTGCTCCATGATCCACCAGCGCCCCTTCGAGGTGGCGCGATAGATGTCGTGGTGGAAGGCCTGAAAGTCGGGGTCACCGGCGCGCGCAAACTGCCGCTTCCATTCGTCGCCCTGGTCCGACCGGTCCTCGAGAAATCCGAGCGGGTAGGAATCCCAGCTCGAGATGTCGAGATCGGCACCGAGACGGAAATAGTCGAATGCCAGCGTCCGGCCCATGAAATTGTGGATCACGTCACGGCCAGGCGAATGCGCCCGGATGATGTCGGCCTGCGCCTTGTTGAAGCGCACCACCATGTCCGAGGCGAAGCGCCGAAAATCCATCACATGCGATGGATTGGCTTCCGTCACGGTCAGGTTCGGCAGCTCGATCTCGCTGAAATCGGCAATCTCCATCGACCAGAAGACGTTGCCCCAGGCGCGATTGAGCGCGTCCGGCGACTGGTATTTCCGTTGCAGCCAGGCCTGGAAACCGCTGCGTGCGGCGGGCGAGTAGGACAGGGTGGTGTTATGGCAGTCATACTCATTGTCGGTCTGCCAGGCGGTGACGCCCGGATGCTCGCCAAAGGCCTTTGCCAGCGCCAGGGTGATGCGCTTGCTTTCTTCCAGATAGCCGTCATGGGAGAAATCATAATGCCGGCGTGAGCCGAACTTGCGCACCATGCCGTCGGCACCCACGGGCAGCATGTCCGGCATTTCGTCGACCAGCCATTTCGGCGGTGTCGCGGTCGGTGTGCCCAGAACCACTTTCAGGCCCGCCGCATGCAGCGTGTCGATGGCGCGTGCCAGCCAGTCGAAATCATAAGCGCCGCGTTTTGGTTCCAGCCGTGACCACGCGAATTCGCCGATGCGGACATGGGTGAGCCCGAGCCCGGCCATTCGCGCGGCGTCATCGGCCCACTGCGTCTCGGGCCAGTGTTCGGGATAATAGCAAACGCCGAGCGTACGGTTCATGTCAGGCAAGGTCCCAGAATGTCAAAGTATGTAATCGGGCTCGAACCGGCCCTTGACCGGCTGGTCGAGCTGGAAGGTGGAGCCAGCACCCGTATCAGCTGCAAGCTGCTCGGCCGACAGGCCCTCGCGTGCCGACGTCACGATCATCCGGTCGGCATTTTCGCCGACGAATGCCGGGCAGGTGGTCTGGCCCGCAGGCACCTGCAACGACCTGATGCGTGTGCCGTCAGGCGCGTAGCCATCGATGCAGCCGCCGCCCCAGCGGGCGTTCCAGATGGTGCCGTCCGCATCGCACACCGCACCATCAATTCCGCCGTCACCGCCACGATGATCGTAAAAAACTTCTGGCGATCCTGTGGGCAGCCCTGTCGCGGCGTCGATTGCCACCCGCATCAACCGGCCGCCCATCGTGTCGGTGAAATAGGCGAGCGCCCCGTCCGGCGAAAAGCAGATCGCGTTCGGAATGCTGATATCCGGGAACAGCCTGGTCACCACACCGCGCGCCACATGGTAGATCGCGCCGGCATGTTTCTCGGCATTCTTGCCCATGGTACCGACCCACAAGGCGCCGCTCTGGTGAACGCGTCCGTCATTGGAGCGCGTCACCTCATTATCCGCCTCGATCGGGGTGACGAGTTCCAGCTCACCGGTCGCGACATGGCGCAGATGCAGCCCGGTCTCGGTGGCAATGATCTGGTGTGCGTCGTCGACCCGCGCAAGAACGCTGCCCATCACCGGCAGGTCATGCACCGTGACGTCGTCCGATGCGAGCTTGTACGCGATCAGCTTGTGGCCGACGATGTCGAACCACCAGGCAGTGCCGGTATGCGGATCATAGGTTGGGCCTTCGCCAAGCATGCAGGCCGGCGCGTCGAGCTTGCGGCCTGAAAACTGTGCCGTGTCGCTGCTCATAGCCCGTCCTCGCTCAGCGCATCGAAGGCTGCGATGGCGGCAGTTCCCCGGCGCGCAACCTCGTCCGCCGCCATCCCCGCCTTGTAGAGGCTCGAGCCGAGCCCGAAGGTACGAATGCCCACCTTGGCATAGGCTGCGAAATCCCCGTTGGCCACGCCGCCGACCGCGCCCACCGGGACATCTCTGGGCAGGACTGCCCTGATGGCGTTGATGCCGGAAGGACCAAGAACGCTTGCGGGAAAGAACTTGAGCGCCGATGCGCCCGCCGCGCAGGCCGCAAGCGCTTCGGTCGGCGTGAACACACCCGGCATCGTCACCATGCCGTGCGATGCGGCCTGGGCAATGACCTCTCGTTCAACATTGGGGCTGACCATCAGTCGCCCGCCGACGCTGTTGAGCCTGTCGACGTCCTCGAAGCTCAACACGGTGCCCGCGCCAATCAACACCTCTTTCGGCGCACGCTTGGCAGCGATCTCGATCGAGCGGAACGGGTCGGGCGAATTAAGCGGGATCTCGATCGCCGTGAACCCGGCCTCGATCAGCCCGTCAATGATATCGGCGGTCTCTTCAGGCTTGATGCCGCGCAGGATCGCCACAAGGCTGCGCTTCATCGCTGGAAATTTGATCCGTATCATGCGTGTTTTCGATCTCCGCAGGTGTTGGAAAAATGCTGCCAGGATTCCATCAGGCCGCGCCGCACGGCCACATCGGCATCAATGTCGCGCACCTTGACGCCGCAGGCCAGCAGGGCCGCATGGTAAAGCCGTTGCAGCGCACCGCTGGCGACCAAGCCGATCTGCTCGCCGCCGCGCACACCGGCGCCGGCAAACTCCGCGCCGATCAGCAGACCGGAAAGCCGCGCCCGGTTTTCGTCTGCGGGATGATTGTACAGCAATTGCCCGGCCCGGATCGAAAATAGATGGTGCGTGGTTTTCTCCGGCCGCGCCCAGCCGTCGCGCACGCCGGTCAGGAAGGCCGGATCGTTGGCGTCAACCTTTCCCTCGCCGTCTGTGGAATGCATCAGGATTGTTTTACCGGAGAGCACTGAGAACAGCTCGCCGGTCATGAAGGTTTCGAACCCTGTCACGCTCGCGCCCTTCATGCTCACCCATTTCGAGTGGGTGCCCGGCATGCAGTAACGCTCGCCGCCGGGCATTTCCAGATGCGCGCCAAGCAACTGCGTTTCCTCGCCGCGCATCACGTCCGGCTCGCTTTCCGACCGCACGGCGAGGCCGGGAATGATGATTATCTGCCGCGCGGTGTCTGGCACAATCGTGGCGCGGGCGCCGATGGTGGTGACATCGGCGGGCGTGTCGATATAGCCGGCCTCGACCCAGCCCTGCCGCGATCCGGCCATGCCGCAGATCACCACCGGCAGGGTGGCAGTGGCCGACAACGCCTGCAGGTGATTTTCCAGTACGGTCTCGAATCCACGCTCCACCACCTCGCTCATGCCTTCCTGGCTGCGGTGCTCGGCCAGCACGGTTCCGTCGCGTGACAACAGCCACAGGCGGAAACTTGTCGTGCCCCAGTCGACAGCCACGAGTGCGGGGGAGGTCGTCACATCATCCCTCCATCGGCAATCAGAACCTGCGCGGTGATCATCGCAGATGCCTTGGAGGCCAGGAAAAGGCACGGTCCGACCATGTCTTCAGGCTCGATCGGCCGCTTCAGGCATTGCCGGTCGACCATCGCCGCAAGCCCTTCCTCGGTAACCCACAGCTTCTTCTGTCGCTCCGTTATCACCCAGCCCGGCGCAATGGCATTGACCCTTATGCCGTCGGGGCCAAGCCGTCCGGCAAGCCCCTTGGTCAGGCCGACAATACCGGCCTTGGCAGCGGTGTAGGACGGCATCGCGCCGATGTTGAGCATGTAGGAGGTAGAGGTGAAATTGACGATTGCGCCACCGCCTGCAGCGATCATGCCAGGCGCGACGGCCTGTGCGGCAAACGCCACCGGCTTCAGATTGACCGCCTGATTGTCATCCCAGTAGGCCTCGCTCATCTCGAGCAATTCGTGCCGGTCATCAAGCGCCGCATTGTTGACCAGCACCGTGGCTGCGCCATGCGCATCTTGTGCCGTCTCGACCGCCTGCCGGATCGCATCCACACTGGTCAGGTCGGCATGGAGGAACAGCGGTGCATGGCGGCTGCCCTGTGCCAGCCGTGCAGCAAGATCGCGGCTCTGGCCTTCGGCGATGTCGATGAAGGCGACCTTGGCGCCCTGAGCGGCGAAGCCTTCGGTCAGCGCCGCACCGATGCCGGTGCCGCCGCCGGTGATCAGAACCGCCACGTCTTCCAGGTCGGGAAATGTCGCTGTCTTCTCAGTCATCGGTTTCCTCCCGTATGAGTCGTCGTCCTTCCATCACGGTCATGGAGGCTGGAACTGCATTGGGCAAGCGGATCCCGTGTTCCATCAGAAACGCGCCTGACAGCCGCTGCGGCTCCGCATCCGGGCTTCTGACCATGCGGCGGTTGGCGAGTAGGCTGACATCTTCCGGGTTGACCAGACGAATCTCGTAAAGTGCTGCGGGGTCGAGACCAGCCACCCGCAGCGGCCGCTGGAAGATCTGCGACGAAGCGCCAGCCTGTCCGGCAAACAGGATAAACCTGTCCGCATCAGCATCAACCGTCATTTCGGCAAACACGTCCACGTCGCCGCTCTCCAGCCGGTGCAGCGTGCCGGAAAACAGGAAAGCCCGGTTGTCCTTCCACCAGCTGGTGACCCGTCGCAGCGTCGTGCTTTCCTCTGGCGTGAGTTCGCGCGGGTCCATCTCGAAACCCATGTGCCGCTGTGCCGCCACCCAGGCCCGAAACGGCATCGACAGCACCCGACCCGAAGTATGGCAGTGACGCGGACCGACATGGGAGCCCTGAACTTCCGGTGCGATCCAGCGGCTGGCTTCGTGCTGCATCCTGAGCCGTTCCAGCGCGTCGTTGGAATCCGACAGCCACACCCGGCTTGCCAGTTCGAGCACGCCGAAATCGATGCGGCCGCCGCCCGAGGAGCAGCTTTCGAAATCGACGTCCGGGTGGGCGCGAACCAGGTCGCCGAGCAAGCTCATGAACCCGCGCGCCTGATCAGGACTGCCCCCGGTCAGCGGCCGGTTGTGATCCCATTTGACATAGTCGATGCTGTGCGAGGACAGGATTGCATCGATCTGGCCGAACAGATGTGTCCGGACCTCCGGATTGGCCATGTCGAGCACATGCTGCTGGCGTCCGCTGGGCTGGTCGTCGGGACCGAGCATGTAATCCGGATGGGCGCGGAACAGGTCGCTGTCCTTGTTGACCATCTCGGGTTCGAACCACAATCCGAAACGCATGCCCTCGCTGTGAACGTGCTCGATCAGCGGCGTCAGCCCGTCGGGGAATTTCGTCCGGTCGATCTCCCAGTCGCCCAGACTCGAAGTATCGTTGTTGCGGCCGCGAAACCAGCCATCATCGAGCACGAAGCGCTCGGCGCCGAGACCTGCGGCCAGCGTTGCGATGGTTTTCAGCTCTTCCAGATCATGGCGGAAATAGACCGCTTCCCAGCAATTGTAATGCACCGGCCGTGGCTCGCGCTGACGCCGGGCGTCAATCGGAGCCTGGATGGCGCGCAGGTGGCGATGGAAAGACTGGGCGACACCGTTGAGCCCCTCATCCGACCAGGATACCAGGAGTTCGGGCGAGGCAATCTCGCCGCGGGCCAGCCCGTCGTCGAGTATACCGAACTGCAGCTGCCGCCGCCCGTCCGGAAGCTCCTCGGCCAGCATCCGGTGCCCGCCGCTCCAGGCCAGCGTGGCTGCCAGGCAAGCGCCAGTATGTTCGCCGGTAGACGCGGTTGCAAGCGTGACGCCGGGAAAATGTGCGTGTCCGGTGCGGCCTTCGCGGCTCTCCCGCACATGCGCGCCGGTGCGCCACCCGGTTTCCTGCCGCCGGAATTCGCCACACCAGCGGCCGGAATGGTCGATGATCCGGCTCATGCCGGTGGGAGCGGGCAGGGCAGGTGCGGCCAGCCAGCTGCAGCTCCAGCCGTCGGGTATGGTCACACGCTGCGACAGCTTGAGGATGCCGGTGTGCGGATCGAGCGCGGCCGAGATGACGAGCTTGATGCCTTCGGGTTTGCCCCGGTCAAGCAAGGTGAACTGCACACCGTGCGCGCCGACAGCTTCGATCTTCACCAGCACCGCATTGGCGAGATAGTCGCTGCCATCCTCGCCCTGCAGCACCATGCCGGGGTGACCCTGCCAGCCAGTGATCGCCAGCGGGCACAAGGTCAGCGGCAGGAACGGATCGATCTGTCCCGCGCCGACATTCGGGATGGTGGCGAGTGCGAGAGCTGCGAGATCGTCGTCATCAGGCAGCACCCGGCCGAAATGGATCAGGCCGGGAACACCTCTATTGAAGCTGGCGAAGGCGGCCGTGCGACCGCCTCCATCAAGCCTGTACACATCGGTGACTGCGAAGTCTGGCGTATCCACGCGGGTCATTTTATCCCTTTGTCGCGCCGAGGGTGAGGCCGGCGATGAAGTGCTTCTGCATCAGGAAGAACATCAGAACCGGCGGCATGGCGGCGATGATTGATCCGGCAGAGACCAGTTGCCACTGCGCAATCCATTGGCCGTTGAGCGAATAGAGCCCGGCGGTCACCGGCTGGGTCTCGGCACTAGTGGTCAGCACCGTGGCCCAGAAATAGTCGTTCCAGATGAAGGTGAAGACCAGCACCGAAAGTGCTGCGATCGCAGGCCGCATCAAGGGCAGCACGATGTACCAGAAGATGCGGAACTCGGAGACGCCTTCGACACGGGCCGATTCAATCAGCTCGAACGGCAGTCCCTTGATGAAGTTGCGCATGAACAGGGTGCAGAAACCCGACTGGAACGCGATGTGAAACAGCGCCAGTCCAGTGATCGTGTTGTAGAGCCCGGTCGAGACCGTGAGGTCGCGCACCGGCACCATCAGGATCTGGAACGGCACGAAATTGCCGGCCACGAAGAGAAAGAACAGCACCAGGTTCATGCGGAAGCGATAGACCGCGAGCGCAAAGCCCGACAGGCAGGAAATCGCAACCGCGCCGATCACTGTGGGGATGGTGACCTTGAACGAGTTCAGGATGTACTGCCCGATCGGCGAGTTGTTGAACACGTCGGCATAGTTCGAAAACGCGAGATAGCTCGGCAGGCCGAAATAATTACCCTGTGCCAGGTCGCTTGATGGCTTCAGCGAGGTCATGGCAACGCCGAGCAGCGGCAGCAGCCACAGGATCAGGGCGACGGGAAGGGCCAGCTTGTAGAGAACTTGTGTCGCGGGAGCGGTGTTCTCGATCGGTCTGGGAAACATCACATGCCCCTTTCGTCGCGGACCATCTTCCAGATGAAGAAGGAGATGAAGATCATCATGATGGCAAACAGCACCACCGCGATCGCCGCGCCATAGCCCATCCGGAAGCCGTATTCCGACAGCGCCTGCTCGTACATGTAGAACGACAGCACCCGGCTCGAGCCGTAAGGTCCGCCATCGGTCATGATCGAGACCAGGTCGAAGGAGCGCAGAGCACCGATGACGGTCACCACGATGGCAATGAAGGTGGCGGGCCTGAGCTGCGGCAGGATCACGTGCCAGAGCATCCTGAAGCCCTTGGCGCCATCAAGCCGTGCGGCCTCCACCTGGTCGGGCGCCACATTGTTGAGGCCGGTCAGATAGAGGATCATGCAGTAGGCGATCTGCGGCCACAGGCCGGCGGCGATGATGCCGTAGGTCACGTAACGGTCGTCGGCGAGCACCGCGATGCCGGTCCCGGTGATCCACTCGATCAGATTGTAGAACAGGCCGAAATTGGGGGCGTAGAACCAGGCGAAGATCAGGCCGACCACGACCTGACTGATGACGAAGGGAAAGAAGAACAGCGACTTGTAGATGCGGATGCCCATGACGGTCTGGTTGAGGAACAGCGCGATGAACAGCCCCGCGGGCACCGCCAGCATGTAGAGCACCAGCCAGATGATGTTGTTGTAGAGCGAGGTGTAGAAGGCGTCGTCGTCCAGGAGCTCGACATAATTGTCCAGCCCGAGCCATGTCTTGGCCCCGAGGCCGTCCCAGTCGTAGAAGCTCAGCCACATCGAGGCAATGATCGGGTAGATGACGTATAGCGCAAACATGAAGATGCCGGGCGCGAGAAAGACCCATGGCGCCAGCGCGCGCTGGTTTCGCTTCCAGATCCCGCGGTTGTCGCTTTGCGTTCCGGCAATTGCGGGCGTTGTCGCTGAACCCGTCATGGCTACCCTCCCCAGTGCGCCGCCGGGTGCGGACATGCTGTCTCGCTCCGGCCTTGTCAGGTCGTTCTGGTAAACCGGGCGGCGGACAAGGCCGCCCGGTTCTGATGCTTACTTGTAAATGCGTCCACGCGCCTTTTCGAGGCGTTCGAGGATCCGGTCGACGTTTTCCGGCTTGACCATGAATTCCTGGAAGCCTTCCATGCCGATCTTGGCCATTTCGGCCGGAGCATCGCGGTCGAAGAACTGGGCGATGCCACCGTCAGCCGTGGACAGCAACTCGAACCCTGCCTGCAGGAACGGATCGTCGCCGACCTTCGAACCATTGTTGACCGGGAGCTGTCCGAGAGCTTCGTTCAGCTTGGTCTGCACGTCGGCAGTGGCGATGTAGGCCAGGAATTTCTTGGCATCATCGACGTTCTTGGCGCCGGCCGGAATGTGGATCGTGTCGGTCGGAGCTTCTTCGCCACGCGGCAGGCCCGGGGTGATTTCGGGGAACTGCATGAAGCCCAGCGTGTCGTTGGTCATGCCGCCGTCCTTGAAGACAGCCACGGCAAAATTGCCCATGACGTAGTTTGCGGCCTTGCCCTGGATCAGCAGAGAGGCGGCATCCTGCCAGTCAAGCGCTGCGTGGTTGGCGGTCACGTAACCAGGTTCGACCAGCTTGGCCCATTCGGCGAACGTGTTCTTCACGCGCTCGTCGGTCCAGGCCACCTTGCCGGCGGTCAGGTCCATGTGGAACTCGTAGCCGTTGGTGCGAAGGTTCATGTAGTCGAAGATGCCGGCTCCGGGCCACAGCGCCTTGGTGCCGGTGGTCAGGCAGTCGATGCCGGCTTCCTTGAACTTGGCGCAATTGTCGATGAACTCGGCCCAGGTGGTTGGCACTTCAACGCCGGCCTGCTTGTAGGCGTCCTTGTTGTAGTAGATGCCCCACTGGTAATAGGTGTAGGGCACCCCCCACTGTTTGCCGTCGATGGTCATCGAGCCTTTGGCCGACGCCAGGCTTTCGCCGAGATTGTTGTCGGTCCAGACATCTGAGATGTCGAGGAACTGGCCGGAATTGACAAAGGGCGCCATGCGGTTGCCGGCGTACCAGTTGGCGAGATCCGGGGAATCGGCGGTCAGGAAGTTGCGGATCGAAGTCTTGTAGCCCTCGTGGTCGAAGTTTTGCAGAACGACGTCGATATCCGGATTGGCAGCTTCGAAATCCGCGATCACGGCCTCGAAGGCAGCCAGCGGCGCCGGGTCGAAGTCGGCGTAATATTTCAGAGTGCGCTGTTGGGCCACCGCCTGCGTTGCCAGAAGGGCAAGGGCAGCGGTGCCAAGAAGCGTCGATTTGAGTGAAAGCGTCATGCAGTAAACCTCCCAAGTGTTGACGATGCTGCCGTTCCTCCGGTGTGGGGCCGCGTCCGGGCGGCCGGTCCACCTGCCGGGCGGGCAATCCTCCAAGACCACCCCGACAGCGTCAATTGATGTTCCGTTATATGGAACTCAATTTGACTATTTAGAATTATCGATCTATGGTGTATGACTTGTCAAGGTCGAAAAGCAGTTGCCTCCCGTGTGGCGCTGCCGACCGCAGGCAGGCGCCAGGCGTTCGGGAGAGCCAAGCGCTTGAAGACAGGACCGTTTCCGGCCGGCTGCAAAGCCGGGTCGCAAATGGCAGGGGAGGAAATGTGGACGACCAGACAGGCAGGGCGGGTGCGCCATCGGACAAGATCGCAGATGCGCAAGACGGGTCAGGGCGCAGCCGTGTTGACACCGGCACGCTTGGCAAGGCCATTGCCGTTCTCGACATCGTCGCTTCCGCCGACGAGCCGATGCGCTTTACCGACATTCTGGCCCTTTCCAGCCAGCCGCGGGGCACATTGCACCGGCAGCTGTCCAACCTGGTCGAGGAAGGCCTGCTGTCACTGGGCCGCGACCATTCCTATTCCGTTGGCATCCGGCTGCTGAAATTCGCCGCAAAGGCCTGGGCCGGCAACCAGTTCCGTGCCATTGCCGAGCCGCATCTGCGCGCGCTGCATGATCTCACCGGCGAGACGGTGCATCTGGGCGTCCTGCGTGGCAGTGAGGTGATCTATCTCGACAAGGTGGAAAGCCGCCAGGCGGTGCGGATGTATTCGCAGATCGGCAATGCCTCACCGGTCTACTGCACCGGCGTCGGCAAGGCGGCAATGTCTGCACTCCCCGAAGCCGAGCTGCGTGATCTGGTCTCCACAATCAGGTTCAAGCGCTTTACCGACAGCACGCTGATCACGCCGGATGCGCTGCTCAACGAGATCGCCGAAATCCGCGACCGTGGCAATGCCTATGACCGGGAAGAGCACGAGCCCGGCATCCGCTGTGTCGCTGCGCCGATCTATTCATCCGACAGGAGTTTTGTCGGCGGGGTTTCCGTCACCGGTCCGGCCTACCGGATCTCGGCCGAAGCGCTTGAGAGCTGGGCCGAGCTGGTGCGCAACACCGCCAGTTCGATCATGGACGACATGGGTGCAAGGCTGGGTCCGCGCACGTGACGCGGGATGCCGGAAATCGAGATTGAGTGGCAGCGGCGGGTTGCCGGGAGCCGGTCAGGCCGGAGTATTGAAAGCTAGGTTTTGAGAGGGAGTGTCATGGCAGGACTTGAACTGCAACAGGTGAAGAAATCGTTCGGCAGTGTCGATGTCATCCACGGGGTCGATCTGACAGTCGAGGATGGCGAATTCACGGTGTTTGTCGGCCCTTCCGGCTGCGGCAAGTCAACACTTCTGCGGCTGGTCGCGGGACTGGAAGCCACCACCGGCGGCACCCTGACCATCGGCGGCAAGGACGTTACCCATGTCGAGCCGGCCGATCGCGGTGTCGCCATGGTGTTCCAGTCCTATGCGCTCTACCCGCACATGACGGTCGAGGAAAACATGGGTTTCGGCCTCAAGATGACCGGCCACCCGGCCTCGGAAATCAAGCAGCGCGTCAGCCGCGCCGCTTCCATCCTGCATCTCGAACCGCTGCTCAAGCGCAAGCCCAAGGCCTTGTCGGGCGGTCAGCGCCAGCGTGTCGCCATCGGTCGCGCCATCGTGCGCCAGCCGGAAGTGTTTCTGTTCGACGAGCCGTTGTCGAACCTCGATGCCGAGCTCCGGGTGCAGATGCGGCTCGAGATCGCCAAGCTGCACAAGGAGCTTGGTGCCACCATGATTTACGTGACCCACGATCAGGTCGAGGCCATGACGCTGGCGGACAAGATCGTGGTATTGCGCGCCGGCGTCATCGAGCAGACCGGTTCGCCGCTGGTGCTTTATGATGACCCGGACAATGCCTTCGTCGCCGGGTTTATCGGTTCGCCCCGGATGAATTTCCTCCCGGCGTCGGTGGCAAGCTCGAACGGAGAAAAACTGACCGTGCGGCTGGACGATCTCGATGGCATCGAGGTGCCGATGACCATCAATACTCCGCACCCGCAGCCCGGCACGAAACTGCAACTCGGCATCCGCCCCGAACATTTCGATGCGGCCGGCAGCGTTCAGGTATCGATGCCCATTGACGTGATTGAACACCTCGGCGGATCGTCATTCGCCTATTCGCGATCCGATCTCGAGTTGCCGCTGACCATCGAAATCCGCGAGAACCGTGATGTGCGCGAAGGTGATGTGCTCAAGACCGGCTTCAATCCGGAACGTGCGTTCCTGTTTGATGCAGCGACCGGCCTGCGTCTGCGCTGACACTTCCCGCCGCACAATGGCAAAGGCCCGGACGCTCGCGCATCCGGGCCTCAGTCATTTCAATTCCACGCGTTAACTGGTGGGCAGCTGATAGTCCTTGAGTGTCTCGCGCAGCGCCGTCTTCTGGATCTTGCCGGTTGCCGTGTGCGGGATCTCCTCGATGAAGATCACGTCATCCGGCATCCACCATTTGGCGATCTTGCCGTCGAGGAAGTCGAGGATGGATTGCTTGTCCGGGGACCGGCCTTCCTTGGCCACGATTACCAGGAGCGGGCGCTCGTCCCACTTCGGATGCGCGACACCGATCACCGCCGCTTCAGCGACATCGGGATGACCGACGGCAAGGTTCTCGATTTCGATCGAGGAAATCCATTCGCCACCCGATTTGATCACGTCCTTGGCCCGGTCGGTGATCTGCATGTAGCCGTAGGGATCGACATGCGCGACATCGCCGGTGTCGAACCAGCCTTCCGCGTCGAATTGCTCCTCGCCACGGCCTTTATAGTAAGACGACGAGACTGCGGGGCCCCGGACCTTGAGCCGGCCAAAGGTCTTGGCGTCCCAGGGCAGCTCGTTGTTTTCGTCATCGGTAATCTTCATCTCCACCGTGAACGGCGGATGGCCCTGCTTGGCCTGCAGGTCCAGCTTCTCCTGCCCTTCAAGATGGCTGTATTCAGGCTTGATCGAGCAAAGGGTTCCAAGCGGGCTCATTTCGGTCATGCCCCAGGCATGAATGACATCGACCCCGTAATCATCCTGGAATGCCTTGGTAATGGCCGGTGGGCAGGCCGAGCCGCCGATCACCACGCGGGACAGGTCGGGCAATTTGCTGCTGTGCTTTTCCATGTGCTGCAGCAGCATCAACCACACGGTGGGCACCGCTGCGGTGATCGTCACCTTTTCTTGTGTCAGGATTTCGTAGATGGAAGCGCCGTCCATTCCCGCGCCGGGCATGATCATGGCGCAGCCCGACATCGGTCCGGAAAAGGCGGTCGACCAGCCATTGGCATGAAACAGCGGAACCACCGGCATCAACCGATCGCGAGACGCCAGATTGAGCATGTCGGGTTGAAGCGCTGCCATCGCGTGCAGCACGTTGGAGCGGTGGGAATAGACCACGCCCTTCGGGTCGCCGGTGGTGCCTGACGTGTAGCACATGCCTGCCGCGGTCCGTTCGTCAAATTCCGCCCAGGCGAAATCGCCATCGGCCTCGGCGATGTAGCTCTCATAGGACACCACATTCTTCAGCGACGTCTCGGGCATGTGCGCATCGTCGGTCAGGATGACGATGCGTTCGAGGCTGGGGACCTTGGGGGCAATCATCTCGACCAACTTGATGAAGGTGAGATCGACGAACAGCATCTTGTCTTCGGCGTCGTTCATGATCCAGGCGATCTGGTCGGGAAACAGCCGGGGGTTGAGTGTGTGGTAGACCGCTCCGATACCCAGAATGCCGTACCAGGTCTCAAGGTGGCGCCATGTGTTCCAGGCCATCGTGGCGATACGATCGCCGACCCGGCAGCCATCCCGGTCCAGTCGCTGGGCGAGCTTGAGCGAGCGTTCGCGAATCCCTGCGTAGTTGGTTCGGTGGAACGGGCCTTCGATCGATCGCGACACGATCTCTCGTTCTCCGTGATAGATTGCGGCATGGTCGATGACCTTGTGGCAAAGCAGCGGCCATTCCTGCATCATTCCAAGCATATGATCCCCCTTGTTTTTCATCCTCTTCCTGGTTGGAACAGTAGCGCTTGCGGGGGAGCGGAGACAACATCAAATTATATCGAATTTGATGTTTTGCATCTGTGGGATTTTAGTATAGTCTTAAATAAACCGAAGCTAAGAAACGGCCTCCGGGGCAGGGCTGCTTTATCTGGCTCATCTTCAATGCGTGTTTGTTTGTGGCGGACTTGGAATTGGATTGGTGATTTGAATTTCAGCAGTTTCGTAAAAGGTAACCTGTCGCAAGCAGATGTATTGCCGTCAGCAACCCAAAAGATCGTTGGAAAATTGGTATGCTCATGAGCGCGCGGAGCCAGCAGCAGGAAAAGCCTACAAGCGTCGGCGAACAATTGCACAATTGTCAGACTCAATTCGATATTCTCAGGCTGTTGCGCGAACTCACAGCCGGGTTCGGCTATCAGTATTTTTTCGTAGCCAATGGCGCGACACCCGAAGAAAAGTCTTTCACGGAGGCAATTGTCATCACCTCCGCTCCCGCCGATCTGGTTCAGGCCCATGAAGCGACGCAACCCGTTGCGAGCAATCCGCTGGTTGGTATTCTGGCTCAGGGCGGCGCACCCTTCGAATTCCGGCTCGATAACTCGGCGGCACCTGCGCCCGCTGATTTCAGGTTGTTCATGGAAGGTATTGCCGGCGCCTACAACCTGGACTGCGCCTTTGTTGTCCCGGTCTATCATCCGGACCACGGCCCATCAGCGGTCTTCTTCATCGGCAAGCGTGCGCCGATGAGCATAGGTGAAACCGCCGAATTGGCTCTCTATGCTCACATGGCGCATCAGAGACTGCGTCAGGTATCAGCCAGGCCGTCAAAACCGGATTCACCGCTGACCGAGCGTGAACGTGAATGCCTGGTCTGGACCTCTGTGGGCAAGACTTCGGTCGAAATCGCCCAGATTCTCAGCCTGTCGGAACACACGGTCAATCACTACCTCAACAATGCCGCCCGCAAGTTTGATGCGGTGAACCGCACCCAGGCCGTGGCCCACGGTCTGCGCTTCGGCTTCATCGACTGATCAGGCCCCTAGGCCGCAATCTGTCGCGAGCGGTAGCCCGGCGCTGCCTATTGCGCGACCGGATACCAGTAGCGCGCATTGGCCTCACCGCGAATGATCCTGACATGCTGGTTGGCAAAAACCCGGTAGGGATGGCTCCACTCGCCATCGGGCCACTGAACCCGGATGGTCGCACGCTCGGAGACACCCAAGCCCACATGCGTGAACCCTGCCTGGCCAGAGGCGTGCCCGCCACCAACCTGGATCCTCCGGGTCTGGGTGCGGGTGCCGGTGCGCACGGAGATCAGCGCTCCCACCGCGGACGGATTGATCTTGCCATTGTCGAGTTCGATTTTCACCCAGTTGCCCAGCGGCCGGTGGCCCCAGTCCGTGGCCGCACCCAGATTGCGGAACAGGCTGGCGGGATGCTCTCGGTTGACCACAAGCAGGTCAAGCATGCCGTCCATGTTGAAATCCTCGATGATCGCCCCGCGGCCTCGCGTGTTGAGCGCAATTCCGGCTTCCATGCCTTTTTCGTAAAACGTGTCGTCGAAGCCGCCGAGCAGCAGGTTGTCAGGGTCGTAGCTGGCAAAATCCGGCATTGCCTGGACGTTGCCCTTGGCGATGAACAGATCGGTCCTGGTATCGTTGTTGATGTCGGCGAACCTGCTGTGCCATCCGGTCGAAGGCTTGGCATCGCCCCCCGCATAGGGCCGGTGTGCGGTGGCGCCGCGCTCATAGGCAATGTCGCGATAGGTCGGGCGGTCTTCGCCGGCCTCCTCGTCGAGCTTCTGCAGCTTGGTGTCGCCCATCGAGGTGAGGGCATATTCCGGCAGGCCATCGGCATCGAAATCGGTTTCGGCGATGCCCATGCCCCAGACGGTCAGCCGTTGCCACCCTTGCGAGGCGGTGTAGAGCCTTGGTGGCCGGCCCTCGGTCATCTGCCACAATTGTTCTTCCCCGCCGCGATAATACTGCCGGTCATTGGTAATTCTCAAATCAGGCTGACCGGAGCGGTTCCAGTCCGTGAACAACAGAGACAGCGCACAATAGCCGGGCTCGAGCTTCAGCGGATCTGAGTAATCCGGCAGGTCACCGGCACTTGGCCGAAGCAACTGGTTCGGCTCGCAGGTGCCAAACGGCGTTCCCGGCGCCGAGCGGTCGACATAATTGCCGATTGCGATGGTCGGGAACCTGCTGCCGCGCTCCCATATCGCCGACATGGCGGTCGACCAGGCCCGTCCTCCATCAATCGAGAAGGCGCGGTTGGCCTTTTCGAACCGACAGCCGGGCCCGCCCTTGAGCACCAGATTGCGCCCGAGCCGCAGCAGCACCAGGTCCGTATGCCGGTCGTTGTCTATATCGAGCGGATAGGCCCCCAGGACGCGGGTGAGATCCTCTGGCTTCAACCCGGTGTCCACCGGCGCGAAGCTGAAGCTGCCGCCGGTCTTGCTTTCATTGACATAGAACTTTGCCGGAGAGGATCCGCCGGCGATCAGCAGATCGGGAAGCCGGTCGCCATTGCAGTCGAAACTCGCTGCCCCGCCGCCGACGAAAAACTCCCATCCGCCGGTGTAGCTCTGATCGATGCCGGCACTTGCCGCTTCCTCGTGCAGGATCGGCACATCGGCTGTGAAATCGGATTGCGCCTGGGCGTTGGGCCCCAGGGCTGTCAGCGAGACCGCGGCCAGTGCGAGCAGTGAAGCAAATTTCATCATGGGACGATCACCAGGGTCTTGAGAAAGGCGATCAAGGCCGATTTCTCGTCATCTGCGGCAGCTTCATAGGCATCGCGTGCCTGACGCCCGTTGCCGCCATGGGCCAGGATGATCTCGTCGAGACTGCTGAAATCATTGCGGTGGCCATAGGGCTGGGTCGAGCCCACGCCCCAAAGCTCCGCGGTCTGGAAAATGTTGCGGTCGACAAAGCGCTGCGACAGCAGTTCATTGCCCAAAGCATCGATCTGGTTGTCGGTCATGACATGGCGCTTGAGATCGCCATAAAGCGGCACCAGCACCCGCCCTTCAGTGTCGCGAGGCAGGGCTTCGGCCCAGTCCAGAAGCGCAATGTCATAGATCGCTTTGGCCCCGACCTGTCGGTCATTGAGCGTGCCGGCCTGGTCGAACGGGCCCGGATCGGCAAAGGACAGGCTTTCCAGCGGCAGGGCAGGGCGATGGCAGCTCGTGCAGCCGAATTGCGCGAAGTTTTCCTCGCCCCGCGCCGCTGCCTCGGCCCAGCCGTCGATCTCGGGGACCATCCGCACCGGGGCGGGCAGGGTGGCCTGCCAGGCGACGAGAGCCGAGACATCGCCCGCGGTTATCTCGCCGGTCTTGCCGTCACCATCGAAATCGTCCGACCCGGTCCAGCGCGCACCAAACCGCTCGTCGGCCTGCATGCCATGGTGGTGGTTGAGCGCGTTGACCGTGAATTGTCGCAGCGAGGTCATCACGCCCTTCTGGGTAAACGGCCGGATTACCAGATCGGTATCCACGCCATCGAGTTCATCGAGGTTGACCGACCCGTCCGGGTCAGCGGAGATAAAGCCGAAGTCGATGCCCTTGGCGGTCAGGCTCAGGCGGACTGTTTTCCCGGTGTCGCGCGCCTTGCTGAGCGCCTCGTTGCGGCGCGACTGCAGCTCCAGGCTCATCTCGCGCGCCAGCAACTCGACAAGCCCGGCGCCGAACAAATGATTGGTGCCGCGCTCGCTGGAAAATTGCGGGTCAAGCGAATCGAAGTCGGCGCTTTCAAACCCTTCGGAGGCAAACACGTTGGCGACAAAGTCGCCCGCGCCGCCGCTGGCAGGCTGATTGTGGCAGGCGGCGCAGGAGCCGGCATCCGGGCCGGCGGTCCTGAAGAAGGCCTGTTGGCGCGGGTGCTTGCGCCGTGTCGGGTCGATCGCCTGCGTAGCTCCGGGCCGGCCGACCCCGTCAAGCGTGGTGAAATTGGCTTCGAACAGCGCCTTGCCGGTCTCGGTCAACCTGTCGAGGTCCGCTCTGGAGAGAGTGCCGGTCGGCATCTCCGTCGTCGCCCCCAGGGCCTGTGTGCGTTCTGCCCATGGCTCGTCCGCAAGTCCCGGCGCGGCTGTCGTCAACTGCAGCGCAATGACTGCTGCAAGGCGGCGTCCCCATCGCCTCCTGCCAGCTGGAATATTCATGCTGTTCCTCCTTGCCCGAAAATCTTCGGCGCGATGACGTCCCGGTCGATCGCTGTCATGGTGTGGTTGAGATGACCTTCAAAGACCAGGCCTTCTTCATCAAGCGATGTCGACATCTCCGGCGGTCCTTCGATCTGTACGCCGAGCGAGGCCGACAGGCCTTCATCGATGCCCGGCCGCATCAGGTCAAAGAACCGGACGCCGGGGCCCGTGAACACAACCGGCATCTTGCCGTGCAGGCTGATCAGCCGCGCCAGCCCGTTGCCGATGGCCGTGCCGGCATCACGAAAGGCCGAATTGGCCATTCGGTCTCCGCGCCGGGCCTGACCGGCAATCTTCTCGATTTCGATGAAGGGAACGAAGTGCGCCGGCAGCGTGCTGGGCGGCACCTTGAACGCGGCGCGCAAAATGGCATAGGAGCCGGCATAGGCCTCGATGCAGCCTTGCGAGCCGCAGCGGCACAGCGCGCCGCCATGGCTGTGGATCATGTGGCCAAACCCGGGCGCGCGTGCTCTTGGAGATTCGTAG
This sequence comes from Hoeflea sp., assembly GCF_002733955.1. Lineage (GTDB taxonomy): Bacteria > Pseudomonadota > Alphaproteobacteria > Rhizobiales > Rhizobiaceae > Hoeflea. The sequence goes on from NZ_NVXQ01000001.1 coordinate 331,065, forward strand.
CTGTCGGCATGAACCACCCCAAGACCGATCGAGTGTCCCAGCGACAATGCGGCCAGGCGGGGAATGGGCTTGCCAAGTTTGCGGCTCATCGAACTGTGCAGCGCGCTGGCAACCAGCAGGCTCTCGTGGTTGAGCGTGACGTTTGCCTGCCAGTCCGGTGCCAGCGTCTTGCGCATATCGATCTGCTGACTGCCCAGGACCGAAGACCACAGCAACGTCGTGTTGTCGTCGGCCACGAGCCCTTTCGACGAGATCGATATCGCCTTCAGATTGTCTCGGGAAACGCGCGACTTGTCAGCCAGCCGGTTGAGAGCGGAGCGAATATCGGCGGCAAATGCCTCGACCTTCTGGCCGGCATTGTCACGCTTTTCCTCGATCCGGTGGATCAGGGTGCCTGAATAATCGACCATCGAGTATTGCAGCACATCCGACGATATCCGGACAAAGGCGGCGTAGGCGGCAGAACGGCGCTGCTTGAAAAGGATGCGCGGGCGCCCCCGCCCGCCCGCCGCAGCCGCGACCGTGCGTTCGATGATGTTTTCGGTTTCCAGCTCCTGGGTAATAGCAGTGACAGTCGCCGAGGCGAGCCCGGTCTCTTTCGCAAGATCAGTGTGGGATTGTCCGATCCGGCGGCGCAGGGCTTCGAGCACGAGCGCGCGGTTGTGCTGGCGAATAAGCTCTGTGCTGGACTTCGTCAGCATGGTCGCCGCCGCCGGTTCATCGCTGCGATTTAACTCCCGTTCCTCACCGCGTGACGGACTGCTTTTCGCGGCCCGCTCCTCCCACGCAACTCTCCCTGTACCGGTTCTCATGCGCCGGTTGGCGCGCATGATATCTCCCACCGGTTTGTCTGTCTTCAGGCTATCCACATTATCCCCGGGCATGCAACGACGCTTTGAAAGTGCCGCGCAGTCTCGGTGATGGAGCCCGAGTTGACAGCGTGGATCAAGCCTGACATTAATTTTCTCGACTGTCGAGAAAAAGCTCGCGCACTGTTTGCGGGTCGTGCAGTTGAACACTTGGCCGGGCAGGAGGCTCCGTCCGGCGGATCAAATTCCTTGGGAGGACTACATGAAATCGATTATCCATCTTCTGGCCGGATCGGCCATTGCGCTCACCATGTCGACGGCTGCTTTTGCCAAGGACATGAAGATCGGCGTGTCTTGGTCGAACTTTCAGGAAGAGCGCTGGAAGACTGACGAAGCGGCCATGAAGGCAGCGATCGAAGCTGCCGGTGACACCTACGTCTCCACCGATGCACAGTCGTCGGCTGCAAAGCAGCTCTCTGACATCGAGAGCCTGATGGCGCAGGGCGTCAACGCGCTTATCGTTCTGGCGCAGGATACCCAGGCAATCATTCCCGCCGTGCAGGCTGCTGCCGACGAGAACGTTCCGGTCATCGCCTATGACCGCCTGATCGAAGACAGCCGCGCCTTCTATCTGACCTTCGACAACGTCGAAGTCGGTCGGATGCAGGCACGCGCCGTTCTCGCCGCTGCGCCGAAGGGCAACTACGTCATGATCAAGGGCTCGCCCACCGATCCGAACGCCGACTTCCTCCGTGGCGGCCAGCAGGAAGTGCTGCAGTCGGCCATTGATGCCGGCGACATCACGATCGTTGGCGAGGCCTACACCGACGGCTGGCTTCCGGCCAACGCCCAGCGCAACATGGAGCAGATCCTGACCGCTGAAGACAACAAGGTCGACGCTGTCGTGGCGTCCAATGACGGCACTGCAGGTGGCGCTGTTGCCGCTCTGACCGCGCAGGGCATGGAAGGCATTCCGGTCTCCGGCCAGGATGGCGACCACGCTGCGCTCAACCGTGTGGCCAAGGGCACGCAGACCGTCAGCGTCTGGAAAGATGCCCGTGCACTCGGCAAGGCTGCCGGCGAAATCGCTGCCCAGCTGGCCAGCGGCACGGCAATGGCCGATGTTGAAGGCACCACCGAGTGGACGTCGCCTTCAGGCACCACGATGACGGCCATGTTCCTGGCGCCTGTTCCGATCACCAAGGACAATCTGGCGACCGTTGTTGATGCCGGTTGGATCAGCAAGGAAGATCTGTGTCAGGGTGTGTCCGGCGGTCCGGCTCCCTGTAACTAAGACGTCACCTTCGTTGCAAATCAAGTAAGTGGTGTCCCCAATCTCAAGGGTTGGGGACACATCTTTGCTTCATATCCGGAAGACGGTCATGACCGATACGCCCACTGCTGCGAGCGCGCCGCCAAAGCCGCGAAACTTTTTCTCCGCCCTGGAAGTTGACACACGACTGCTCGGCATGATCGGCGCTTTCGTGGTGATCTGCCTGGTTTTCAATTTCCTCACAGACGGGCGTTTCATGACGCCGCGAAACCTCTTCAACCTGACGATCCAGACCGCCTCGGTTGCCATCATGGCGACAGGCATGGTGTTCGTCATCGTCACGCGAAACATCGACCTGTCGGTGGGCTCGCTGCTGGCGACCTGCTCGGCAATGATGGCGATGACCCAGACCTGGTTCGTTCCCGACTGGCTTGGCTTCGGGCTCAACAACCCCGCCACCATGCCGATTGCGGTCCTGGTCGGCATTCTGACGGGTCTGGTCATTGGCGCGCTTCAGGGCTGGTTGATCGGCTATCTGGCCATCCCGGCCTTCATCGTCACACTCGGCGGCTTCCTGATCTGGCGCAACGTCGCCTGGCACCTGACCAAGGGGCAGACCATCGGCCCGCTCGACGAGAATTTTCAGCTGTTCGGCGGCATCAACGGTACGCTTGGCGAGACCTGGAGCTGGGCTTTCGCAGCCCTTGCCATCGCAGGATCGTTCTACGCCCTGATCCAGTCGCGCCGCACCAAGATCGCGCACGAATTCCCGGTCAAACCGGTTTGGGCCGAAGCGCTCATCGGCGCGATCATCGCTGCAACGATCCTTGGTTTCGTTGCCATCCTCAATGCCTACCAGATTCCGACTGCGCGCTTGCAGCGCATGTATGAGGCTCGTGGAGAGGTCCTGCCGGAAGGCGTCATCGAAGGCTACGGCCTCCCGATCTCGGTGCTTGTGCTGATCCTGATCGTCATTGTCATGACCATCGTCGCGCGGCGCACCCGGCTCGGTCGCTATATCTTTGCCACCGGCGGCAATCCTGAAGCCGCTGCACTGGCGGGCATCAACACCCGGCTGCTGACGGTCAAGGTCTTCGCCATCATGGGCATGCTTTGCGCCATCGCAGCCATTGTCGCCTCATCCCGCCAGACCTTTCACTCCAACGACATCGGAACGCTGGATGAATTGCGGGTGATCGCGGCGGCCGTCATTGGCGGCACGGCACTTGCCGGTGGCATGGGCACGATCTACGGCGCCGTGCTGGGTGCCCTGATCATGCAGAGCCTTCAGTCGGGTATGGCCATGGTCGGCGTCGACGCGCCCTATCAGAACATGGTGGTCGGCTCCGTCCTCGTTCTCGCCGTTTACCTCGATATCCTCTACCGCCGTCGCACGGGAGACCGGACATGACCGCCCCGCTTGTTGAAATGCGCGACATGGTGAAATCCTTCGGCGGCATCAAGGCCGTGGACCATGTCACGATTGATCTTTACCCCGGCGAGGTGGTCGGCGTGCTCGGCCATAACGGTGCCGGCAAATCCGTGCTGATGAAGATGCTGTCGGGCGCCTTGCCGCGCGATGGCGGCGAGATCTACATCAATGGTGAAAAGGCAGAGATCAACAATCCGCGTGATGCGCGGAACTACAAGATCGAAACCATCTACCAGTATCTCGCGCTTGCCGACAATCTCGACGCAGCCTCGAACCTGTTTCTCGGGCGTGAGCTGGTCAATCAGACCGGCTTTGTCGATGATGCCTTGATGGAAGCCGAGACCCGCAAGATCCTTGCCCGTCTCAACCCGAACTTCCGGCGGTTTCACACGCCGGTGTCGGGACTGTCAGGCGGCCAGCGTCAATCCGTTGCGATCGCGCGGGCTGTCTACTTCAATGCCAAGATCCTGATCATGGATGAACCGACGGCGGCTCTCGGCGTGCAGGAAACCCAGATGGTTGCCGAACTGATCGAGCAACTCAAGTCGGAAGGCATCGGCATTCTGCTCATCGACCACGACATTCACCAGGTGAAGATGTTGTGCGACCGGGCCAATGTGATGAAGAACGGCCAGCTTGTCGGAACCGTCAAGGTGGATGAAGTCAGCGAGGATGATATGCTCGGCATGATCATCGCGGGCAAGTGTCCGCCCAACGCGATACCGGGGCCGGGCGCGCTTCAGAACGCGTGACAGACAATCAAACCGGGGCCATCTGCCCCGGTTTTTTGTTGCGTCGCCGCATTTTTTTTGGAGATTGTGAGGCTCGGGTGCAGCGCTTCGTCACAAACTGCTAATATTACAACAGGTTACGCAAGTTTATCGGGCGGTAAATTTTTTCAGAATTTCCTATTGCAATGCAGCATAAACTGCTCCATATATTGATCAACGCCACGCCGAACTCCTCCTCCTCCCAATTCGGCATGGCAGTAGTCGGGGCGACAAGGCCGGGATCCTCCTCCCAAGCACCGGTCCGAACGCCACGACGAAGTACAAACGCCTGCCTGGCTATGCCCGGCAGGCGTTTTGTTTTTCTATAGGGCCGGAGCCAGCTTTTAGAGCGTCGTTCGATGTCTCAGCGTCGATCTACGCGCCGGACCGGAAGACGGCACCCTGTCAGGCGCTCACGTCCTATCTGGAAAGAAGTGGGCCTTGTGGTCCTGGGCAACCGCGGAGATGTGGTCCGCCACGGTTCGCACCCGGGCCAGATCGCGCGCCGATTCATGGTAGACCATGTAGTAGGAACGCGAGATGCAATGCTCCGGCAGCACCCGGACCAGCTCGGGATCCAGTCCGGCAATATAGTCATGCAGCACGGCAATGCCGGCCCCTGACCTGACCGCTTCGGTTTGGCCTGTGGCGCTTGAAATCTCGAACTGCGCCGTCCAGTTGCGCAGGATCTCGCGGGTGAACTGCAGCGAAGGCGAGAAGATCAGGTCTTCGACATAGCTGATCAGACGGTGCTGTTTGAGATCCTCCGCGCTCTCTGGTGACCCGTGCTCGGCGAGGTAGGACCTGGAGGCATAGAGCGAGAGCGAGTAATCCACCAGCTTGCGCGCCACCAGCCGGCCTTCCGCCGGGCGTTCGACCGTAATGGCGATATCGGCTTCGCGTTGCGGCAGCGAGAAACTGCGTGGAACCGGCACCAGCTGCAGACGCAAATCGGGATGCCTGGCAATCAGCGCGCCGAGCCGGGGCGCCAGGAACGACACCCCGAAACCGTCCGGCGCTCCGATCCGCACGGTGCCTGAAATGGCACTGTCGGTGCGGCCCAGATTGGCCTGCGCGGCCAGCATTTCCGCTTCCATGCGCTCGGCATGCGCCAGAAAGGCTTCGCCTTCCCCTGTCAGTCCACAGCCATTGGTGCGGCGGACCACCAGTTGTGCGCCAAGCGCCGTCTCGAGCGATGTGATCCTGCGTGCGGCAGTGGCGTGGTTGATCCCCAGCCGCCGGGCGGCGGCGAGGATCTGTCCGGACCGGGCGACAGCGAGAAAAACCCTGATGTCATCCCAGTTCATCGACTCCTATCCAAACACCACGGTCTTGTGGCCGTTGAGCATGACGCGCGATTCCACATGCATCTTGACCGCACGGGCCAGCACCCGGGCTTCGATATCGCGACCGGCGGCAACAAAATCATCGGCCGTCATGGCGTGGGAGACACGTTCGGTTTCCTGCTCGATGATCGGGCCTTCATCGAGATCGGCCGTGACGTAGTGCGCCGTCGCGCCGATCAGCTTGACGCCACGCTCATGCGCCTGGTGATAGGGCTTGGCGCCCTTGAAGCTTGGCAGGAAGGAGTGGTGAATATTGATCACCTTGCCGAACAGGCGGCGCGACAGCTTGTCTGAAAGAACCTGCATGTAGCGCGCAAGGATCACCAGATCGGCGCCGCTCTTGGTGACGAGGTCGAGAAGTTTCTCTTCCTGCTCGGCCTTGGTGTCCTTGGTCACTGGCAGGTAATGATAGGGAATGCCTTCGATCTCGGCAGTGCGGCGGCTGTCTTCATGGTTGGAGACGATTGCCACCACCTCTGCGTCAAGCCAGCCAACCCGGATCTGGTAGAGCAGATGCAGCATCGCATGGTCGAATTTCGACACCATGATGACGATCTTCGGCCGCTTGGCGACGGTGTTGATGTCAAGCCGCAGTTCGAACCGCGCCACCGGCGCCTGCAGCGCCCGCTTCACCTCCTGCGCGTCGACCCCATCGGGTGTCTCAATCGCAATCCGCATGAAAAACCGGTTGGTCTGGCGATCCCAGAACTGGCTCGACTCGGCGATATTGGCGCCAATGGCTGCCAGTTCGGTGGTAATTGCCGCGACGATGCCAGGCTGATCAGCACAGGCGATGGTGATAACGAAATGCGGGTGCGCCATGGCTGTCTCCGGTTTCAAATGGTCCTGTGGTCGACCACCGTCCGGCGGATTTGCAGCATCCGTCCGGGCCGGTCAACCCCGCCCCGGAAATGGCCTTAAGTCCAGTTAGCCGCGGGCAATCCTTACATGCCGCACTGCGGTATGGTCCTCAAGAGCGTAAAGCGACATGTCCTTGCCATCGCCCGACTGCCTGTTGTCGCCATGCGGTATCTCATTGACCGGGCACCCCGGGGCTGTCCCGGGTGCCGGCCCCGGGGAGCGTTGTGCTTCCAACAGCAGTGGTCAGGCGGCGCCGTCGATCTCTGTATCCGGTGTCTGGCCGATTTCATCGAGCCGCTTCTGCAGGGCAAGCCGGTCGATGCTTGCCAGAGGCAGATTGGTGAAAATCGATATCCGCGCATTGAGCATCCGGTAGGCCTCGGAAAATGCCAGCCGCTTCTCTGCTTCCGAACCTTCGACCGATGCGGGATCCGGGACGCCCCAATGGGCCGTCATTGGCTGCCCCGGCCAGACCGGGCAGGCTTCGTTTGCCGCGTTGTCGCAGACGGTAAAGACAAAATCGAACTCCGGTGCACCGGGCTCTGCAAATTCATCCCAGTTCTTCGAGCGTGCGAAGCCGGTATCGAAATTGGTGCGGCGCAGAAGATCCAGCGTGTAGGGATGGACTTCGCCCTTGGCCTGAGAGCCTGCCGAGTAGGCCTTGAACCGTCCGTTGCCAACGCGATTCATGATGGCTTCCGCCAGGATCGACCGTGCCGAGTTGCCGGTGCATAGAAACAAGACGTTGTAGATCTTATCAGTCATGGTGTGCTCACCCGTCCTTGGAAATTGGGTTGCTGTGCCAGATGGCCTTGAGCGACCGCCACCCGGATTGGTGGAGTCATTTCCATATATCAAGAATAATTGATAATTGCGAGCAGTTATGACGTGGTTCTGACGCCAGGTTTGCCGTGCGACGATCCTGTTGAATGTGCGCTTGAGCTATTTCGGGGCCGGGCAACTCGAACAGCGCATCAATCAGATTTGCCCGGCAGATCTGTGTGAAAGGTGCCAAGGGGAAGCGCCGATGGTGGAGCCAAGAAACCCGGCAGACTCTTCACCCTTGCGTAGAGGTTCAGAGCCCGGCTGTTTCAACGCGCTGGAGGCATTCGGCCGGGTAATAGGGCCAATGGGCCGCGTCGCAGGAATTGACCGATTCAATGCCGGATTTGACAAGCCGCACATCGCGTTCGATCTTCGGCTTGGCGACCCGCGCGCCACGCATATTGCTATCAGCCTTTGCGGTGGACACAGGAGCAGCAAACGACATCACCGCAGGCTCGGTCGCGCCGTTCAGAAGGGACACTCCATCCGCGTCGGCCGCAATCGAGGCGGCGCCCAGGGCGAGGACAGATGCGGAGATGAGAACAATCTTTTTCATGCCATACTAACGCCGCACGGCTGCCTTGGTTCCCTTTCGAGCCATCTTCAATGGGCCAGCAGGGGGCGGCGCAATCGCTTTGATAGGAGCCACTGCCATACCGCTTGGGGCTTCCTTTGCAGAGGATAGGACCGCGGCGCTTCAGCCGGATCTCGGGTTTCAGACGGTGTTCATTGCGCACCACAAAAACCTTTCCATTCAGGTCGATCAGCCCTAGGTCTGTCACCGAGAAATCGGAGCCCTGTTTCCATGCCGACTGAACCGATCGCGGAAGCCCGTCATGAACATCACGACCACCGCTGGATCGCAATGGCGGTGCTGCTGATTGCTGGATTCATGAATTTGATCGATGTCACCATCGTCAATGTGGCGCTTCCAAGCCTCCAGTCCGGACTTGCTGCAACCAGCTCCGAGATCGAATGGGTGGTGGCCGCCTACATCATGGCCTTTGCCATCGGGCTGCTGCCCTGTGGCCGTCTGGGTGACATGATCGGCCGTCGCAGGATGTTTCTTCTCGGCGTTGCAGTTTTCACCATGGCCTCCACACTGTGTGGCGTCGCACCCGGCATCAACACACTGATTGCGGCCCGGATTCTGCAAGGTATAGGCGGGGCCATGATGGCGCCGCAGACCCTTGCCATTGCTCAAGTCATCTTTCCGCCGAAGGAGCGTGGCACTGCCTTTGCCATGTTTGGCATAACCGCCGGGCTCGCGGCAGTGTCCGGGCCGCTGATCGGTGGTCTGCTGATCAACGCCGACATCATGGGCCTGGGCTGGAGGCCCATCTTCCTGGTCAATATTCCGGTCGGCCTGTTCGCCATCCTCGCCGGTTTGAAGTTCATTCCCGTCATGCAGGGGAACCGTGATGTCGGTATTGATCTGGGCGGCATCGCCCTGGCGACGGCTGCGTTGGTTCTGGTGGTCTTCCCGTTGATCGAAGGACGTGAACTTGGCTGGCCGGCCTGGATATTCGGGTTGCTGGTTGCCGCAGTGCCGGTCGCATGGATGTTCGTACGCTGGCAGCATCATCAGGCTGCAGCAGGGGCCCCGCAGCTCTTGCCGGTGGACCTGATGCGCAACGGCAATTTCATGGGGGGCGCTCTGGTCGCCAGCCTGTTCTTCTCGGCCGTTCCTGGGTTCTTCATGGTCTTCGCCCTGTTCCTGCAGACCGGCTACGGCCTTACGCCGCTTCAGTCGGGGCTAACGACGGTCCCGTTTTCTGCAGGAATGTTTTTCGCCTCGATGCTGTCAGGCAAAATCGCGGCGCGGTGGCAGCGCCCGCGAATTTTTATCGGCTCGATCATGTTGTGCGTCGCCATGACGTGGTTGCAATGGCTTATCCGCGCTACGGCCGCTGAAGTGGATACCTTGGCATTCCTGCTCCCGCTTCTGATCGCAGGACTTGGCCTTGGAACTGCGGTGTCCCCGCTGTTCCAGCTGGTTCTGTCGAATGTGCCGCAACGAGATGCCGGTTCCGCGGCCGGCGGCATGCAGTCTTTTCAGCAGGTTGGCGGAGCGCTGGGGGTGGCGGTCATGGGGCAGTTGTTTTTCAGCCAGCTCCTGCAGCGCGGCGGGCCGCAGGCCGCTGGCCCGGACTATGCAGCCTCTCTGGATACCGCCGTCTACTACCCGATTTTTGCCTTTGCCCTGACGGCGCTGGCTGTCCTTTTGCTCAAGTCGCAATCCGCGGTAGCCGGGCCGGTGCAGGCTGGCCGGTAGAACATTGCCGAATTAACGCCAAAGCAACTTTCTTGCTTGGCCCCGTTTCATCTTGCGCAATTGTGCTTTATGAGAAGCTAAAAGCTGTGGCTGGGTCTGTACCCGCGCACGGCGCCCGCTTCAGCGGGCCTAAACACAAAGTCCGAAAGATCCGAAATGACAGACCATGAGACCATCCAGCCGGCAATAGCCCGGGCTCTGGAAAAACGCGGCTATGATAAGCTCACCCAGGTGCAGCAGGCCGTGCTTGCGCCCGAGCTGCGCGATGCCGACCTTCTGGTGTCGGCCCAGACCGGATCGGGAAAGACCGTAGCCTTCGGTATCTCGCTTGCACCGACGCTGCTGGGTGACGAAGAGACCTTGCCGCATGCCGAGGCCCCGTTGGCGCTGTGCATTGCACCGACCCGCGAACTCGCGCTGCAGGTCGAGCGCGAACTGGCCTGGCTCTATGGCGAAGCCGGCGCCCGCATCGCCACCTGCGTTGGCGGCATGAACATGACGACCGAGCGCCAGACATTGAGGCGCGGTGCGCACATCGTTGTGGGAACACCCGGCCGCTTGCGCGACCACATTGATCGCGGCTCGCTTGATCTTTCCGCAATGCGTGCGGTGGTGCTTGATGAAGCCGATGAAATGCTTGATCTCGGCTTCCGTGATGACCTGCAGTTCATTCTCGATGCCGCGCCCGAACAGCGCCGCACGTTGATGTTCTCGGCAACCGTACCGTCGGGCATCGCCAATCTGGCCAAGCGCTACCAGAACAAGGCAGTCCGCGTCTCCACCGCGGGCGAGCAGAAGCAGCATCTCGATATCGAATACCGGGCGCTGACCGTGGCGCCGAATGACCGAGAGAATGCGGTCATCAACGTGCTGCGCTATTATGATGCCAAGAACGCCATCGTATTCTGCTCCACCCGCGCCACCGTCAATCATCTGACGGCGCGCTTTTCCAACCGTGGTTTTTCGGTCGTCGCCCTGTCGGGCGAGTTGAGCCAGAACGAGCGCACCCACGCGCTTCAGGCCTTGCGCGATGGCCGGGCCAAGGTCTGCGTCGCGACCGATGTTGCCGCCCGCGGCCTCGATCTGCCTGATCTTGAGCTGGTGGTTCATGCTGATCTGCCCAAGAACCAGGAAGGCCTGTTGCACCGCTCGGGCCGCACCGGCCGTGCCGGGCGCAAGGGTGTGTCTGCGCTGATCGTGCCTTACAATGCTCGCCGCCGTACCGAGCGCCTCTTGAATGACGCCCGCATCACCGCCACCTGGGCCCGTCCGCCATCGGCTGACGAGATCCTGGCACGCGATGACGAGCGTCTGATGGCGGACCCTTCCTTTGAAGCGGACATCGCCGAAGATGAAGCCACGATGGTTGCAACTCTTCTTGAGAAGCACGGCGCCGAAAAGGTTGCCGCAGCCCTGATGCGCATGCACCGCGCCGGCCGCTCCTCGCCGGAAGAGTTGAATGATGCCGGGCCGGTTTCGGCTCCCGGCGGAACCTATGCCGAGCGTGCCCCCCGCGGCGAGCATGTCCCGATCAAGGACGCGGTCTGGTTCTCCCTGTCGCTGGGACGCAAGCAGTCGGCCGAGCCGCGCTGGCTGCTGCCGATGATTTGCCGCGCCGGCGATATCACCAAGACCGACATTGGCCAGATCAAGATCCACGATCTTGAAACCTTTGTTGAAATCTCGGGTGCTGCCGCCAAGAGGTTCGAGGCGTCCATCGGTCCAACCGGCAAGATCGAGAAGAATGTCACGGTCACGCGTCTCGACGGTGTGCCGGCCATGCCGGCCCGTTCGCCGCGACCGCCACGGGGCAGGGACGGTGATTTCACACCTTCCGGCAATAATGACCGCGGTTCGCGTGGCGACGACGATTTCCGTTCGCGGGAAAAGCCGAAGCCCGATTACGCCAAGAAGCGTCCGTTCACCGGCGGCAAGAAGCGCGATGATCGCCCGCCGCGCGACAATCCCTATGCCGATCGCAAGCCCTCAGTGCGTGATGACATTCCAGCCGGTGCAAAGCCGGGTGTGTGGCCCTATGACGATGTGGCCCCTGCAGCCAAGGACGCTCCATCGCGGGCCCCTGCCAAGGACAAGAAGCCCAAGCGCGACAAGGCCGACTTCAAACCCGGGTCCAAGGCAGCGGCAAAACCTGCCAAGCCCCACCGCAAAGGCCCGCCAGCAGACCCGGCCAAGGCCGGGCCACCAGCTGATGGCGGCAAGGGCGGCCTGAAGCGCAAGCCAAAGTCCTGATCCCGGCGGCGTACATGAGCTGATGTGAACGCATCGATGTAGAAACCGGCGCTGAAGCTGTCTTTGACAGTCTCAGCGCCGTTTGCTTTGTATGGCGGCGCAAGGAGCAGCCGGGCTCTGCCGACGGGCGCCTCGCATCTGCAAATGCTCACCCAGGCAAGTGGTTTGCGTATGTTGTACAGTCGTCCAGGCTATATTTGCAGTTGAAACGCCGGTTTTTGCGGGCTTTTTTCCGGCATACCGCTGTATTCTGCCGCGGTTTGTTTTCCCATTCTTAACGAAAGCATGTTTAAGGTTTCGGCTTGGGAAGGGGCTTTGCCCATGCATGATGCATTTCCCATCGCGGGGTTGCTCCGCATCGGCACATGCAAGCTTTGGATAAGGTGCCGCGTTATATACTATTCAACCGGTCCGGCCGGGACCGCAGACGAAAGGCGTTGATACGCCTTGTCGCGGTAAGGCTAACTTGACGCGAGGACAAGATGAACGAGACACAAACCGGCAATAAGACCTCAGGTCTTGAAATTATTTCGTTTTTCCTCGGCGAGCAGGTGTTCAGTGTGAACATCATGTCGGTCAGGGAAATTCGCGGCTGGGCGCCTGCCACGCCGCTGGCCCACGCGCCGAGCCATGTTCTGGGTGTGATCAACCTGCGCGGAACGGTCATCCCGGTCATCGACATGGCGCTGCGGCTTGGCCTTGAAGCCATCGATCCAACCGAACGCTCGGCCATCATCGTCGCCAGCATCCGCGGCCAGCTGGTCGGCCTTCTGGTCGACAATGTGTCCGACATGGTCACGGTCAGCGAAGATGAAATCCAGTCGGTGCCTGAAGTCGGCGCCACCGAAGTGCAGCGCATGACGACTTCTATCATCGCCAAGGACAAGCAGATGATCTCTCATCTCGATCTTGATTCCCTGCTTGATGAAGAAGGCGAACTCGCCGCCTGACATCTGTCAGACGGTCGGCTTCCAGCACTTCTCAATGCTTCTTTTTCGAACGGGCGCTTCGGGTCAATCCGCAGCGTCCGTTTTCATGTTTTTCTGAGCCCGGCGCCGCCATTTGTGACGCCTCATCGTTTATGAGCATATTACGATTGGTTTTTGGATGCGCTGCATCATGAGCTGTGGACATGGTCTCTCAGGCCATGCATGCTGCCCCGTGCCGAAAGGCCGCCCGATCAACGGATAACTCACATGTCGATTCTGGCAAGCGTCCACCATCTGACCCATTACAAATACGACCGTCCGGTCACACTCGGCCCGCAGGTCATACGGCTCAGGCCGGCGCCGCACAGCCGCACGCGGGTGGTGTCCCACTCGCTCAAGGTCAGCCCGGAAAAGCACTTCGTCAATTATCAGCAGGACCCCTACGGCAACTGGCTGGCGCGCTACGTGTTTCCCGACCCGGTGATGGAATTCAAGATCGAGGTCGACCTGGTCGCTGACATGACGGTCTACAATCCGTTTGATTTCTTCGTCGAGGAATCAGCTGAGAAATGGCCGTTCAGCTACCCCGAGGAGATCGCCCCCGACCTGGTGATCTACAAGTCGCCGGAGCCCGCAGGGCCGCGGCTGCAGGCCTTCATGGACAGCATACCGCGCGATGAAACCGGCACCGTCGATTTCGTTGTCGGCCTCAATGCCCGTCTGGCCAACGAGATTGGTTACGTTATCCGCATGGAGCCCGGCGTCCAGACGCCGGAGGAAACCTTCGAGACCGGCAAGGGCTCCTGCCGTGACACCAGCTGGCTGCTGGTGCAGGTCCTCAGGCACCTTGGTTTCGCCGCGCGCTTCGTGTCAGGCTACCTGATCCAGCTCAAGCCCGATCTGGTGGCACTTGATGGCCCCGCCGGCACCGATCATGATTTTACCGATCTGCATGCCTGGGCCGAGGTCTATCTTCCCGGCGCCGGCTGGATCGGTCTCGACCCGACATCCGGGCTGCTCACCGGCGAGAGCCATATTCCGCTGGCCGCAACCCCGCATTACCGCAATGCGGCACCGATTTCCGGGCTCGCCAGCTATGCCGAGGTCGATTTCGCCTTCGACATGCGCGTCGACCGGATGGCCGAGCATCCCCGCATCACCAAGCCTTTCAACGAGGAATCCTGGGCCGCACTCGATGCGCTCGGGCAGGACATCGACGCAAAGCTCGAGGCTGGCGATGTCCGGCTGACGATGGGCGGCGAACCGACCTTCGTCTCGATCGATGATTTCGAGAGCGAGGAATGGAACACCGCAGCCGTCGGGCCACAAAAACGCGAGGCTGCCGACAAGCTGATCCGCAGGCTGCGCAACCGCTTCGCGCCGGGCGGCTTCCTGCATTACGGGCAGGGCAAGTGGTATCCCGGTGAAACACTGCCGCGCTGGACCTTTTCGCTCTATTGGCGCCGCGACGGCAAGCCGATCTGGAACAATCCCGAACTCATTGCAGACGAGGGCAAGGATACCGGGCAGGCCACGCCCGAAACTGCGAAGCAGCTTCTGGCCGGCATTGCCGACAATCTCGGCATTGCCGATGATCATGTCGTCCCGGCCTATGAGGACCCGGCGGAATGGATCGTCAAGGAAGGCAATCTTCCCGACAACGTCACGCCCGAAAACTCCAAGCTTGAAGATGCCGAGGAGCGTCATCGCATCGCCACCGTGTTTTCCCGCGGTCTGGCAACGCCATCGGGTTTCGTGCTGCCGGTGCAGCGCTGGCAGTCGAAGGCGGCCGGGCACGGCTGGCGCTCGGAGAAATGGAAAACCCGTCGCGGCCATGTCTTCCTGGTTCCCGGCGACAGCCCTGTCGGCTATCGCCTGCCGCTCGGCTCGCTGCCGCATGTGCCGGCCTCGTCCTATCCCTTTGTCAATCCCTCCGATCCGACGGATCCCAAGGGCGACCTGCCGGATCCGGCGACCAAGGCGCTCAAGGATGCACTGGCCGATTCCCGTGCAGCCGATGCCGCATCTCAGCCGCGCGCCCAGTTTACTGCCGCCGAGGCGACCCAGCAGCAGGTCGAACAGACCATCAGCGATCTCGACGGTGCGGTTCGCACCGCAATTTCCGTTGAACCGCGCGACGGCCGCCTGTGCGTGTTCATGCCGCCGGTCGAAAAGGTGGAGGACTATCTCGAACTGGTCTCCGCGGCCGAAGTCGCAGCCGACCGGCTCGGCCTCAAGGTCCACATCGAGGGTTACGGGCCGCCGCATGATCCGCGCCTCAACGTCATCCGGGTGGCACCCGATCCAGGCGTCATCGAAGTCAATGTCCACCCGGCAGCCAGCTGGGAGGAATGCAAGGCCATCACCGAAGGGGTTTACGAAGAGGCGCGCCAGACCCGTCTCGGCGCCGACAAGTTCATGATCGATGGGCGCCACACCGGCACCGGCGGCGGCAATCACGTGGTCGTCGGCGGCGCAACACCGCTCGACAGCCCATTCCTCAGGCGTCCCGACCTGCTCGCCAGCCTGATCCTGCACTGGCAGCGCCACCCAAGCCTGTCCTATCTGTTTTCGGGCCTGTTCATCGGTCCCACCAGCCAGGCGCCACGCATCGATGAAGCCCGCCATGACGGGCTCTACGAGCTCGAAATGGCGCTCGAGCAGATCCCCCATCCTGAAGCCGGGACGCCGCCGCTGCCATGGCTCGTCGACCGGCTTCTGCGCAACCTGCTGACCGACGTGACCGGCAACACCCACCGCGCCGAAATCTGCATCGACAAGCTCTACTCGCCCGACGGGCCGACGGGCCGCCTCGGCCTGGTCGAGTTCCGCGGCTTCGAAATGCCGCCCGAACCGCGCATGAGCCTGGCCCAGCAGGTGCTGATCCGCGCCCTCATCGCCCGCTTCTGGCAAAACCCGGCCAAGGGGCGCTTCACCCGCTGGGGCACGGCGCTCAACGACCGTTTCATGCTGCCGCATTTCATCTGGGAGGATTTCCTCGACGTCTTGCGCGACCTGCGCGATCACGGCTTCGACCTGCGCTCGGAATGGTACGAAGCCCAGGCCGAGTTCCGCTTTCCGTTCTGCGGTGAGGTCACCTATGAAGGCGTTCGCCTCGAACTGCGCCAGGCGCTCGAGCCCTGGCACGTGCTCGGCGAGACCGGAGCCATCGGCGGCACCGTGCGCTACACCGACAGTTCGGTCGAACGGCTCCAGGTCAAGCTCGAAACCGCGGATCCGTCACGCTACATGGTAACCTGCAACGGCCGCCCGGTGCCGCTGGCCGCCACCGGCAAGGCCGGAGCCTCCGTTGGTGCAGTCCGCTACAAGGCTTGGCAACCGGCCCTGGCGCTGCATCCGGTTCTGCCGGTCGATGCACCGCTGACCTTCGATGTTTTCGACACGTGGTCCGGCAAGCCGCTCGGCGGGTGTGTCTACCACGTCGCCCATCCCGGCGGCCGCAGCTACGATACGTTCCCGGTCAATGGCAATGAGGCCGAGGCGCGGCGGCTGGCCCGGTTCGAGCATCGCGGCCACACACCCGGAGCCGGCATGCCCACGCCCGAGACGCCGCACCCGGAATTTCCCTTCACCCTCGACTTGCGTCGCAAGCCGGGGATCTGATCGGTGCCCGAGTCAGCAGCGATCCGGAACCCGGATCGTCCCTCGATACTGGCGGGCTACGCCACCGTGCCGGACGTTCCGGATGAACTGGTGCGCGAGGACGGCAGTGTCAGGCCGGAATGGCTCAGCCTGATCGCCCATCTCGACAGGCTGAGCGCGGACGAGCGTGAACGGGCTTTCGCCCGGGGTGCGCAATATCTGCGCGATGCCGGCGTTTTTGTTCGCCATTACGGGGAAGAAAACAATCCCCGCGACTGGCCACTCAGTCCGGTCCCGGTGATCCAGCCTGCCAGCGAATGGCAGGCTCTGGGCACGGCACTGGCGGAACGCGCCGACCTGCTCGAAGCGGTGGTGGCGGATCTTTATGGCGAAAACCGGCTGGTCAGCGAGGGCCATCTGCCCGCCAGCCTCATTGCTTCCAACCCGGAATGGTTGCGCCCGCTGGTGGGCGTGAAGCCGGCTTCCGGGCATTTCCTGCATTTCCTGGCCTTTGAGATTGGCCGTGGACCCGACGGCGCTTGGTGGGTCCTGGGCGACCGCACCCAGGCGCCTTCGGGCGCTGGCTATGCGCTGGAAAACCGGGTTGCCTCGGTGCGTGCCTTTCCCGGTTTCTACAGCGGCTCCAATGTAGAGCGGCTTGTGAGCTTCTTTCGCGGCTTCCGCGACGGTCTTAACGGGATGCGCCATGAGGATGGCAGCCGGGCAGGGATCCTGACGCCGGGTCCGATGAACGAAACCTATTTCGAGCACGCCTATATCGCCCGCTATCTCGGCATGATGCTGCTTGAGGGTGACGATCTGGTTGTCGATGACGGCAAGCTGATGGTGCGCACCGTCTCCGGCCCTAAACCCATCAGTGTGTTGTGGCGCCGGATGGATGCGGCCTGGTCCGATCCGCTGGAGCTCGAGGCAAACTCGCGTCTGGGCACACCCGGCCTGCTCGGCGCGGTCCGGTCTCAGGGCGTAACCATGATCAATGCGCTTGGTACGGGCATTCTTGAAAGCCGCGCCTTTCTTGCCTTCATGCCACGCCTGTCGGAAATCCTGCACGGCAAGAAGCTGAGCATCCCCAATGTCGCAACCTGGTGGTGCGGCAGCGAGGCCGAGCGTGATCATGTGCGCGCCCATGCCGGGGACATGATGATCGGCTCGGCCCATTCCACGCGTCTTCCGCTGGAGCCCGAACCTGGTGCTGTGCTGAGGGGAGAGATGTCCGAAATCGGGCTCGATCTCGATACATGGCTGGCCCGCGAGGGCCGCAACCTGGTGGGCCAGGAACTGGTGTCACTGTCGACAACGCCGACCTGGGAAGAGGGGCAGCTCAAGCCCAGGCCGATGCGGATTCGTGTCTTCATGGCGCGCACCCCAGGTGGCTGGCAGCTGATGCCCGGCGGCTTTGCCCGCTTGGCCGCCTCCGGTCAGGATCCCTCGGCGGTCTCGCTGCGAAGCGGCGGCACAGTGGCCGATGTCTGGGTCGTTTCCGACAAGCCGGTGCCTGAAGATACCATGCTCAGCCATGCTGACGAGGTGTTCGTCCGGTCAGCGCCGGGTCTGCTGCCAAGCCGGGCCGCCGACAACCTGTTCTGGCTGGGCCGCTATGTCGAGCGTGCCGAAGGGCAGATGCGTCTGATCAGGGCCCATATGAGCAGACTGCCGGAAACGCCCGCCGGCGGCACTCCGCTGATGACCCGGCTTGAAACCTATCTCGACAAGCATGGTCTCGACAGTGACGAAGCCGTGCCCGCTGCTCTCGAACAAACCATCGCCGCCGCCGTCAACGCCGCCAGCCAGGTCCGCGACCGGTTTTCGGTTGATGCCTGGGCTTCGTTGGCCGATCTGGAGAGAACTGTTGGCAACATGCGCAAGACCGTTGTGCGCGGCGATGATGCAGCCTCGGCAATGGGCGTTTTGCTGCGCAAGATCACCGGGTTTTCCGGCCTCGTGCATGAAAACATGTACCGCTTCAGCGGCTGGCGGTTCCTGACCATCGGCCGCTCGCTCGAGCGCGCCATCGCCATGGCGGATCTGCTCGGCACGTTTGCGGAATGGTCTGGCCCGCATGGCGGGTTTGAACTCTGTGTCGAGGTCGGCGACAGCGTCATGAGCCACCGCAGGCGTTATCCCGTGACGGCCAGCCGCGAGACCGTGGTTGACCTGCTGGCACTTGACCCGCTCAATCCGCGCTCGATCGCCTTTCATATCGATGAGATCCGGGATCAGGTCAGCCTGTTGCCCGGCGCGGATGTGAACGGACAGCTGTCCGAGCTGTCGAGAGCGGTTTTGCGCATCCAGGCCGATCTGTCCGTGCACACGCCACAGAGCCTGGATCAAGCCAAACTGACGGAGCTGGGGCAGACCATCGGTCTGCTGACCAATGACCTTCATGCCCAGTTTCTGGAGTGAGAGCGATGCTCTACGACATCAAGCTGGTGATCGACTACACGTTTCAATCCCCTGCGGCGGGTGCGCGCCAGACCCTGCACGCCATGCCGATGACCATTGCCGGGCGCCAGCGTCTGATTGCGGGCAGCGTCAAGGTCGATCCAGAACCTGCCACGCGCCGGGACCGGGACGATTTTTTCGGCAACCGGCTCACTGAACTGGCCTTCAACGAACCGCACAGCAACATCGAGATCACGCTCAAGGCGAGGGTGGAGGTCACAGGCGGTGCCGAGCCTCGGACAGCCTCGGTTGAGCTTCAGGAACTGGCCCGATCGCTTGAAGCCGAGACGGATCTGGGTGCGCGCTCGCCGCTTCATTTCCTTGCAGCCTCGCCCTATACCCGGCCGGATCAGGCAATCGCGCAGTGGGCCCGTGCTCTGGTATCTGACGCTCAAGCCTGCGCCGACATCGTTGCTGTTCTGGGCCGGGCGCTGCACGATGAGATGCGCTTTGACGCGGAAGCGACCACCGTCGAGACGCCGGCGGCGGAAGCTTTTGCCGCCCGTCACGGCGTCTGTCAGGACTTTACCCACATCATGATCATTGCGCTCAGGAGCCTGGGCATTCCTGCAGGCTATGTCAGCGGTTATCTGCGCACTTTGCCGCCGCCCGGACAGGAGCGGCTGGAAGGCGCTGATGCCATGCATGCATGGGTGTCCGCGTGGTGCGGGCCCGGCGTCGGTTGGGTCGAATATGATCCGACCAACGCCACCTTCGCAGGCACCGACCACATCGTCGTCGCCTATGGCCGGGATTACGCCGATGTCGCGCCGGTGCGGGGCGCCATGCGTATCGCGGGCGCGCAGACCAGCAATCAATCCGTGGATGTCGCGCCAGTCGGCGAGTAGGTAAGGCGTTCGCTCAGCGTCCGCGGATGCGCGGGTCGAGCGCGTCGCGCAACCCGTCCCCGATATAGTTGACGCTCAGCACGGTCAGCGAAATCGCCAGACCTGGCCAGAACACTCGTTCCGGGTACTGCTGCAGGTAATCGATCGCGTCAAACAGCAGCCGGCCCCAGGTCGGAAAATCCGGCGGGAAGCCGAGCCCGAGGAACGACAACGCCGACTCGGTGATGATCGCCGTCGCAATCCCGAGCGTCGCCGAGACCATGATCGGAGAGAGCACGTTGGGCAGGATGTGGCGCAGGATCATGCGCCGTGATGGCGTTCCGATCGACCGTGCCGCGAGCACGAATTCGCGTTCCTTCAGCGCCAGCACCTCGCCGCGCACGATGCGCGCGGTCTGCATCCAGCTGGTGATGCCGATGGCCGAGACGATCAGGATGAAGGTGCCCATTTCCGGGCCGAAGCTGCGCGACAGGGTTTCGCGGAACAGCATCACCATGACCAGCAGCAGCGGCAACAACGGCAGCGCCAGGAACAGGTCGGTCAGCCCCATCAGCACACCGTCGAGCCTGCGGAAGAAACCCGAAACGACACCGATCAGGGTCCCCAGCAGCACGCTGATCGCCATGGCGGTCAGGCCGACGGCGATCGACACCTGTCCACCCGCCATCATCCGCGCCATGATATCGCGGCCCAGCTGATCGGTGCCGAAAGGATGTGCCAGAGACGGGCCCGAGTTTCGCGCCCTGATGTCGATGAATGTCGGTTCGATGGTCCACACCAGCGGGCCGAGGGTCACCGCCAGAACGATGAACAGGAACACGGCAGCACCGAACAGCGCGCCCTTGTGGGTCTTGAACTGATCCCAGACATCCCACCATTGCGACCGCGCGGAGGTGTCCTTGGCAACAGGCTCGAGAGGCGTGTCAGTCATAGCGGATCCTCGGATCAAGCAGGCCGTACAGCACGTCGGCAATGAGATTGCACAGCACGATCAGCACCGCGAAGATGAAGGCCAGCGTCTGCACCATCGGCAGGTCATTGGCGTAGATGGCGGTGATCAGCAACTGACCCAGCCCGTTCACCTTGAAGATCTGCTCGGTGATGATGGCGCCGCCGAAGATCGACGGAACGCCGAGCGCGATCACGGTGACCACCGGGATCATCGAGTTGCGCAGCACATGCACCAGCAGCACCACCTTCTCGGTCATGCCCTTGGCGCGCGCCGTGCGAACATAATCATGGTTGAGATTGTCGAGCATCGAGGCGCGCATGAAACGCGATAGCTGCGCGGTGGTCTGCAACGCCAGCACCATCACCGGCAAGGTCATCTGCCGGATCTGCTGGCCGAAACTCTCGAAATCATTGACCACCAGCGTGGTGTCGTAGATCGACGGGAACCACGGCAGCATGATTGCGAAGAACACGATCATCAGCACGCCCGAGAAGAACGGCGGTACCGAAAACCCGATCATCGAGACGAATGTACCGATCTGATCGAACCAGGAATATTGCTTGTAGGCCGAAATGATCCCGATCGGCAGAGCGATCAGAACGCCGACGAGGTAGGCAAGACCGACAACCCAGAGCGTCTGCGGAATCCGCTGGATGATGATGTCGAACACCGGCGAGCGGAACTGCCACGAGACGATGCGCTGCATGCCTTCGGAGAAGTTGGTCCCAATCACCCAGTCGACGAACACCAGCGGTTCAACCCAGAAGAACTGCTTGGCCCACAAAAGGTAGCGAATATAGGCGGGGGCATCGAGGCCAAGCGCATCGCGCATCTTTTGCCGGACTTCCGGCGGGATGCTCAGCGGCTGGTTGGCCAGCGGATCGCCCGGGGCGAGATCCAAGAGCAGGAATATGATCAGACTGATGAGCACAAGCGTCGGTATCGCCAACAACAATCGTCGGAATGTAAAGGTCAGCATAGGCGACGCCTCGGTTCAGCAGTATGGCGCGGGGAAACAGCGGACAGGGGGGAATGGCCCCGCCGAAGCGGGACCATTCGCTGTCTGCATTACTTGATGCGGTACCAGTCCGCTGCGTTCCAGATCTCGGAATCCCAGGTGTTGAGGACAACACCGCCGAGGCTGTTGGAATGAGCCGAGACGCGGCCACGATCGACCAGCGGCACGATTGTCATCGAGTCCTTGGTCAGCATATCGTTGAGCTTCTTGGCGATTTCGGCGCGCTTGGAGATTTCGCCGGTCTTGCCGAGTTCAGCCACCAGTTCGTCATAGGCCGGGTCGCAGAAGCGGTTGATGTTCTCGCCCTGCCACTGCGATGAAGGCTTGGGAGCCTTTTCGCAGGTGTACTGGCCCAGATACTGTTCCGGATCGGTGCCGTCGAAGTTGTTGGCGTACATTTCCACGTCCGCGTAGAACTTCTGGAATGTGTCCGGGGATGCCGGGTCGCCACCGAAGAACACGGAACCGTCAATGTTCTTGAGTTCGGTTTCGACACCGATGTCGGCCCACCACTGCTTGATCAACGCCTGGAAGTCCTGACGCACGGCGTTGGTCGAGGTCTGGTAGAGAAGCTTGAACTTCTTGCCGTCCTTCTCGCGGATGCCGTCGGCGCCAACGGTCCAGCCGGCTTCGTCGAGCAGGGCCTTCGCGCCTTCAACGTCCTGCGCGATGCAGTCGGTGTTGTCGGAAGCAAACAGTTCCGGCGCAGGCACCAGATTGCAGGTCGGGCGACCGGCCTGGCCGTAGCCGATTTCAACCAGCAGGGTGCGGTCGATGGCCATCGAAAGGGCGCGACGCACTCTTTCGTCCGACAGGATCGGGTGCGGGTGCTTGGCAGTCGCGCGTTCGCCTTCCGGCAGGTCCGGCGACGGATCGGTCATGTTCATCTCGATACGCTCGACCAGCGTGCCGAAGCCGGAGATCGGCGTGCCCTTGCCGCCTTCGGCCATCTTGGCGATGACGTCGGGAGCCAGCTGCAGGTTCCAGGCGTAGTCGTATTCACCGGTTTCCAGAACCGCACGGCCGGCAGAGGCCGCGTCGCCGCCGCCCTTGAAGGTCAGTGTCGCGAATGCCGGCTTGGCTGGATCGCGGTAGTTGTCATTGGCCTTCATCGTGATCACGTCGTTCGGCTTGAAGTCGGTGACGACGAAGGGTCCGGTGCCGATCGGTCCGAAATTGGCGTCGGTGCATTCCTGCGCCTTGGCGCCAAGGCAATCCTTGAACTGGGCTGCCTGGATCAGCGGCGACTGAGCGCCGACAAAGGCTGCGTAGGGCACGGGCTTCGGTCCGGTAAAGTTCACCACGATGGTGCGCTCGTCCGGTGTCTCGACGCTTTCGACGCCGTCGAACTTGGCGCTCTGGGCGCAGCCGCCGTCCGGCGCCATGCAGTATTCGGCGGTGAACTTGGCGTCAGCCGAAGTCACCGGTGTGCCGTCGGACCACTTGAGGCCTTCCTTCAGCTTCCAGGTGATCGAGGTCAGGTCGGCTGCAACGCCGCCGTTTTCAACGGTCGGGATCTCGTCGACGAGATAGGGAACCAGCGCGCCCTTTTCATTGAAGCGTGCCAGCGGCTCGACAACGAGTGATGCTGCTTCGATGTCCTTGGTGCCGCCGGACAGATACGGGTTCATGATCGATGGCGCCTGCCAGTAGATGATCTTGACCTCGCCGTCCGAGCCGCGCTCGGCGTGCGCGACAGGTGCGATCGCCATAGCGGCGACGGCGCCCATCAGAAGTGCTTTGAGTTTCATGGCTGTCTCCTTGTTGATTTTTATTAGTTTGTTATGTCGCCAGCGGTTGGTTCCGCGGTCGTTTGCATGCTTTCGGAATACAGATGGCAAGCCACCTGTCTTCCTTCTCCGAAGTCACGGACAGCGGGCTCGATCTGCCGGCAGATATCCATGACTTTGGGGCATCTGGTTGAGAAGTTGCAGCCCTGGGGCGGGTTGGAAGGCGAGGGCACATCGCCTTGAAGCACGATCGGCTTGCGATGCCGCTCCGATTCCGGATCTGGCTCCGGCACCGCCGAGAGCAGCGCCTGCGTATAGGGATGAAGCGGCTCGGCAAACAGCGCTTCCCGCGACCCGACTTCGACGATTCGGCCGAGATACATCACGGCGACGCGGTCGGCGATGTGGCGCACCATCGACAGGTCGTGGCTGATGAACAGATAGGTCAGGTCCAGCCGTTCCTGCAGTTCCTCGAGCAGGTTGACCACCTGCGCCTGGATCGACACGTCGAGCGCTGCGATCGGTTCGTCGCAGACGATGAATTTGGGATTGAGAGCCAGCGCCCGGGCAATGCCGATGCGCTGCCGCTGGCCGCCCGAAAACTCGTGTGGGTAACGCTTGGCAAATTCGCGGTTGAGGCCGACCCAGTCCATCAGTTCGTAGATCCGGGCAAGCCGTTCGTCCGAGGACAGTTTCATATGCTCGTCCAGCGGCTCTCCGATGATGCTGGCCACCGTCATCCGTGGATTGAGGCTCGCCTGCGGATCCTGGAAGATCATTTGCATCATCGGCCGCTTGGAGCGCAGGCTGTCGCGGTCGACATGAGCGATCTCGAAGCCGTTGATCTCAACGGTGCCGGCAGTGACATCGTAAAGCCGCAGGATCGAGCGTCCAACGGTTGACTTTCCGCAGCCGGATTCGCCGACCAGCCCGAGCGTCTCGCCGGGCAGGATGTCGAAGCTGATCCCGTCAACGGCCTTGATGTCGCCGACATGGGTCCGGAACAGCCCCGCATGGATCGGGAAATACATCTTCAGATCCCGCACCTTGACCAGCGGGGCTACAGTCTCGACTTCAGCCATTCACGGCCTCCGGCTCTGGCGTTGAGGCCTTGTCCAGCAGAAAGCATGCGGCGCGGTGGCCCGGCGCCGACACGCTGCGCAGTTCCGGGTTTTCCTCAGAGCAGCGGTCGAACGCATACTGGCACCGGTTGCGGAACGAGCAGGCAACGGGCGCGCCATGCATGATCGGCGGCTGGCCCTCGATCACCTGAAGCTTCTCTTCGCGGGGGCCGCGCACAGCCGGCACCGTCTTGAGGAGCGCCTGGGTATAGGGATGTTGCGGATCTCTGAAGATTTCACCGACCGGCCCTTCCTCGACCACCTGACCGGCATACATCACCATCACCCTGTCGGCGATACCGGCAATGACGCCCAGATCGTGGGTGATCCAGATGATCGCCATCCCCAGCTTCTGGCGCAGTTCCTTCACCAGTTCGATGATCTGCGCCTGGATGGTGACGTCGAGCGCCGTGGTCGGCTCGTCGGCAATCAGCACCTGCGGATCGCAGGCAAGCGCAATGGCAATCATCACGCGCTGCCGCATGCCGCCGGAAAACTGGTGCGGATAATCCTTGAGCCGCCGTTCGGCGTCGGGAATGCCGACAAGCTGCAGAAGCTCGACCGACCGTGTCCTGGCTTGCGCCTTCGACATGCCCAGATGCGCGCGCAGCGGTTCTGCCAGCTGGAAGCCGATCGTGTAGACCGGATTGAGCGATGTCATCGGGTCCTGAAAGATGAACCCGATCTTGGAACCGCGTATCTTGCGCAGCTCCTCCGGACTGATCTTGAGCAGGTCCTGACCATCAAACATCACTTTTCCGTCCCGCATCTCCGCAGGCGGAGATGGCAGAAGCCGAAGCAGCGACATCATGGTCACGGATTTTCCGGATCCACTTTCCCCGACGACGCCGAGCAATTCGCCCGGGCGCAGATCGAAGTCGACGGAGTTGACCGCGTGCACTTCACCGCCGCGGGTGCGGAAAACCGTTTTAAGCCCTTTAACATCCAGAATTGGCATGGCCGTGTCTGGCATACTGTACCCCTCGGGAGATGTTTTCCCGTTATTTTTGTTGCCGGTCTGATCTTGCGACGCCGGTGGTGCATACTATTGACCAATTTCTGTCACGTTGACCAGTGGGGTTTTTCAGATTGAGCGATAACTGTTCAATCCTGACAAAACCCGACATAAAATTTCCCGTAAAACCGGCTATGGACAGGAAGTGGCGGCATCGACAAAAGTGTGGAAATCGGATCGTACGCCGATGATTTAAACTGTTTTGAGGCTGATTTATGGAAGAATATTCTAATATACGCGACATATTGGCAAAGCTGGTTTCCTATCCAACAGTCAGCCGCGACACCAATTTGCCGCTTGTCGAGTGGGTCAAAACCTACCTTGAAAGCCATGGTATCTCATCGCACAGGGTGATGAGCCCCTGCGGCAAGAAAGCGCATCTTTATGCCCAGACCGGACCCGAGATCGATGGTGGTGTGATCCTGTCCGGTCACACCGATGTGGTTCCGGTCGACGGGCAGGCCTGGACCACCGATCCGTGGACTTTGACCGAGCGCGCCGGAAAGCTCTATGGCCGTGGCGCCTGTGACATGAAGGGTTTTGACGCGCTGGCACTGCTGGCCATGGCGCGCGCATCAAAACGCCCGCTCAAGCGTCCATTGCAACTGGCGTTCTCGTTCGACGAAGAGGTGGGCTGTGTCGCCGTTGTCGATCTGGTTGAAACCATGCGTGGAGCCTTGCCGCGCGCGCGGGAGGTCATTGTCGGCGAACCGACCATGATGAAGGTGGTCACCGGCCACAAGGGCGGGCTTGGCTATCACGTCCATGTCCGGGGTCACGAAGTGCACTCCTCGCTGTTGCCTTATGGCGTCAGCGCCATCATGCAGGCGGCAAAACTGATCGACTGGGCCAACCTGCGCAACGCGGAAAATCAGCAGCGTGCGCCATCGGAACTCGCCGCCCCCTTCGAGCCGCCCTTCACCACGCTGCATGTCGGTCAGATCGAAGGCGGCACTGCACACAACATCACCGCCAGGGACTGCCGTTTCTTTATCGAATTTCGCTTTGTGCCCGGCGAAAGCCCCGAGGATTGGGCCGGTCTGTTCGAGGCAAAGGCAGCCGAACTGTCGGCCGAAATGCAGAAGATCCATCCCGACACGGGATTTGAGCTGAAACGGGGATTTGCGCTTCCGGCCCTGTCGCCTGAAACCGACGGTCCGGCTGAAACGCTGGCACGCCGCTTGACCGGCGACAATGGCCAGCATGTGGTCAGCTACGGCACCGAAGGCAGCCAGTTTCAGGTGCGCGGCTATTCCACCGTCATCTGCGGACCCGGCGATATCGCCCAGGCGCATCAGCCTGACGAGTTTCTCAGCCTCGAACAGCTTGCCGCCGGGGAGGCGTTCATCGACCGGCTGCTTGATTCGATGTGTGCGTGAGCCCGGAAGGCCGGCATGCGGCGCCTGCTGACTTCAGTCGGAGCCGGCGTTGACAAATTCGATCAGGCAGGGCCGGGGCAGATCTTTGAGAGCCGAGATCAGGGCTTCCCGGCTTTCGACCCGGCGCGATGGCAGGCCATATGCAGCAGCGACCGCTGAAAAATCCGGGGCGGACGGGGTGACCCCAATCGGGGTGATGTGGGAAGCCTCCATCGACGTCTCGATTTCCATGTAGCCGGAATTGTTCCACGCCAGGAACGCCACGTTCGCATTGCAATCGCGCGCACTGCCGAGTTCGGCCAGCGTGAACTGGAATCCGCCATCGCCGAGCAGGGCTACCACCGGGCGGGCGGGTTCCCCAAGTGCTGCGCCGATGGCCCCCGGCGCGGCGTAGCCCAGCGTGCCGAATCCGGTGGCGGAATTGAACCAGGAGGCCGGGCGGGGGGCGGCGACATACATGTTTCCCGCATAGACAAGCTGCGTCGAATCCCCGACGAGCGTGGCCTCCGGCAGTGCCTGCCAGATCTCCTGCAACAGGTCGATGTGACCGAGATAGCTGTCACCGATTTCGGCGCTGGCAAGCTCGCGCAGAGCGGCTGCCCGGGCGTTGCCGTCCGAAGGCGGTCGAGTCCAGCTTTTGGAATCCGCAAGCATGTCTTGCAGGAACCAGCCGATGTTAGCCTGGATCGCCAGGGCCGGGTGGGCCCCACGCGCAAGCTGGTCTTCGGCGATGTCGACCCGGACCAGATTTGCCGGAAGCGTGAAGCCGCCATCCTCGTACATGTCGCAGTCAGTCGGCCCAAGCTCGGTTCCAAGCGCAAGCACCAGGTCGGACTGGTTGAGCATGTCCCGCACACAGCCAAGGCTCGGGCTGGCGGGGACGTCCAGCGCGTGACCAGCCATGATACCACGTGCATTGGTGGTGCTGATCACCGGCGCATCAAGGGCCTCGGCGAAACGGCGGACGGCCGTGGCGTGACGCACCGCGCCGCCGCCGATCAGGATGGCCGGTGTCTGCGATTGCGCGATAAAACTCGCTGCCGCCTCGAGATCAGGCGCCGCCGGATGCTGTGGCTGAACTTCGGGCATCGCGAAGCCGGCAGCGTCTGCCGGCAGTTTCATCACGTCCGTCGGGATTTCAATGTGCACCGGTCCCGGACGGCCACTGGTCATGACCGAGAAGGCGCGGGCCAGAATTTCACCGAGATCCGCCGGATCGGTCAGCGTGTGCGACCACAGTGCCACCGTGGCAGCCAGTGCCGCCTGATCCGGCAGCTCATGCAGATGCCCGCGGCCCTTGCCCAGCGTCGCCGTGGCATTGACGCCGGAGATCACAAGCATAGGGATGCTGTCAGCCCGCGCCTGGGCCATCGCGGTCAGCGTGTTTGTCAGGCCCGGTCCGGTGATGACGAAACAGACGCCGGGCCGCCCGGTGACACGCGCATAGCCATCGGCCATGAAGCCCGCACCCTGTTCGTGACGCGGCGTGATGTGGCGGATCGAGCTTGAGGCCAGGCCCCGGTACAGTTCGATGGTGTGAACGCCGGGAATGCCGAAGACGGTGTCGACGCCAGCCTGTTCCAGCATGCAGACCAGCGCTTCGCCAACTGTGGGACTTGCAGATGTCATCAGATACTTTCCACGAAGCTGGAAATGCGGCGGCAGGCTTCCACCACAGATTCGTCGGGCACTGTCAGGCTGAGCCGGACCAGTTTGCCGGCATTGTCGCCAAAAGACGAGCCAGGCATCACGGCGACGCCGGCGTCCAGCAGACGCCAGGCAAAGGTCTCGCCGTCCAGCCCGGTAGCGGAGACGTCGAAAACGATGAACATGCCGGCCCGCGGGCGGAACGGCACCATCGATCCGGTCTTCTCCAGCGTATCGGCAAACAGCGCAGCCCGGCGTTTGTAGGATTCCCGCATCCTGGTGGACGTGGTCAGATCGCTGTTGAGCGCAAACGCCGTCATGTCGGCGATAAACGGTTGGTTGCCGAACAGCATGGTTTCCGACAGCGGCAGCAGTTTCTCGCAGAATTCCTGCGGGCCGACCGCCCAGCCGCTGCGGAAACCCGGTGCTGCATGCGACTTGGAAATGGATGAGACCGCAATCACCCGTTCAGCCAGCTCCGGCATGTCGAAGGGGGAGGCGAATGCGCCGTCAAACACCAGTTCTTCATAGACTTCGTCGGCAACGATCCAGAGGTCATGCGCCTTGCAGACCGCACCGATTTCCGCGACCTCCTCGGCGCTCAACACCGCCCCGGTCGGGTTGTGCGGTGAATTCAGCAACAGGACCCGCGAGGCCGGTGTAATCGAAGCTTCCAGATCCCTGGCACTGAGACGGAACCCGTTTTCCGCCCTCAAGGGCACCGATTGCCGGTGCGCACCGCTGGCCGAAATGACGCCGTCATAGGTGGCGTAGAACGGATCGCCCACCAGAACGCCGTCACCGGGACCCGTCAGTCCCATCATCGTCGCGTAGAGTGCGGTCTGGGTGCCCGGGAAGCACAGAACATTGCTCTGATCGACGCCTGCGCGGCGTCTGGCATAGCGGGCTGCGATCGCGTCGAGCAATTCAGGCTCGCCGCGGCCGCTTGAATAGCCGGTGCGCCCGGCCAGCATCGACTGGTGGCAGACCTCGAACAGTTGCGGATCCGGCGGCAGATCCGGCTCGCCGATGGTCAGTTCGATGATGTCGGCGCCGGCGGCCTCCATCTCGCGGCTGCGCTGGTGAATGGCCCATTTGGCGCCGCCGGTGTGCGCCAGCCGCTCGGTGATTGCCGCGTATCTCATTATGATCAGTCCTTGAAGTCGGCCGGGTCGATGCCAAGCAGAGTGGCTGTGGAATTGAGTGCGATCTGCACCACGTTGAGGCGGGAGAAATCATCACCGCCCATGGAAATTTCGATCCAGAGACCGTCGAGCAATGCGTTAAGCACAATCGCACGCTGGTGGATGTCCTGTGCGGAGGCCGGTGTCCCGCGCTCTGCGAAGACTTCCCCGATCAGCCTTTCGACCAGATCGCGAAATGCCTGGTAGCCTTCGCGGTGCACTTCCGCCATCACCGGGTCCGAGTGCACCGTTCCAATGAAGGCTGCCCAGATCGACAGTGTCCGGCCGTCGGCCACGGGTGCCGTAACACTGGCGCGGATCAATCCGGCCAGACGCGTCTGGGCCGGGCCTTCGCCGCAGCCTGCTTCCGCCGCGGCGATGAGGTCCGATATGAAGGTCCGGTAGGCGGCCGCGACAAGCCGTTCCTTGTTGTCGAAATAGCGCCGGATCAGCCCGGGCGTGACGCCTGCGCGAAACGCAACCTCACGCACGGTCGCGCCGGCCAGTCCGAGCTCGGCGACGCTGTCGAGAGTGGCTGCAATCAGGTCATTCTGTCGGACAGCCTCGGTTTCGCGATGGAAGGTCCGTCGTGTCATTCACGCCACACGGGGCGGGTGAGACAGGTCGGGCCGCCTTCGCAGGGAATGCAAAGGGCGTCCGCATTGAACGCGGTGACCTTGCAGCCGGCCTGTTCCATCAGCGCCCGGGTTTTCGGAAATCCGTCAACCATGATGACCTCGCCCGGCGTCAGCGCCAGCACATTGAGATTGAGCCCGTTGGAGGCCGCGAACTCGTCGTCGGGGGCTTCAACCAGCGTGTAGCCGCGGTCCTTCAGCAATTGCCAGAACGCCACCGGCAGCATCGGTGCATAGACCAGCGCCAGCTTCGCATCGAGCGGCGACATCACCGACATCAGGTGCAGGCAGGCCTCCGCGCCATTGCCGAGCGGAAGGTCGAAGCCCAGAACCGATACGCCCAGCGGCGCCAGCAGTGCGCCCAGCTGTTCGATGCCTGCCTGGTTGGTGCGTACACCGCGTCCGACCGCAAGCGTATTTTCATCGACCCAGATACAGTCGCCGCCCTCGACCACGCCGGGCGCTTCGATCCGGCCCAGAATGGGAACGCCCGCGGATTTGTAGGCGGCCTCATGCAGGTCCGGCTCGCCCATCCGGCCGGGCTTGCCCATGCGCAGGATGACTGCGCCCTTGTCGGTGACCAGGGATGGATCATGCGTGAACATGGCGTCAGCCAGGCCGTCGCCGCTGTCCTCGATCCAGATGATCTCCGTACCGCTGGCGGACACGAGATCGGCAAAGACGCCGAACTGCTCGATGGCGCGATCGCCGTCAAAACCTGCGCCGTAATGCCAGTCCTCGGGTTTGGCCTGGCGCAGGCTGTCGCCCGGCGCGCGCATTACAACCCGCTTGAGCGGGGGCGTCATGGATTGAGATCCGTATGTCATGAGATGATCCGTTAGGGGGAATAATTTCCGAAATTATACACTTGATTAATTACTGCGCAAGGGTCACGATCGCCCAACTTCGCTCCACCCGGAGCATCAGAGGAGCCGCATGAGCAGTCCACAACCCGGAGCCAGAACCGGCGCCGCAGTATCCAAGCCAGCCGTTGAAGTTGCCGATCTTCGCAAGAAATTCGGCGACCTCGAGGTGCTCAAGGGAGTCTCGCTCACAGCCGGCAACGGCGACGTTGTTGCCATCATTGGCGGATCCGGATCGGGCAAGTCGACCCTGCTTCGCTGCATCAACATGCTTGAACTTCCGACCAGCGGTGCCATCAGCATCCAGGGCGAGACCATCGAGATGAAGCCCGATGGCCGTGACGGTCTCCGGCCCGCCAATGCGGCCCAGCTCCGCCGCATCCGCACCCGGCTCGCCATGGTGTTTCAGAGCTTCAATCTCTGGCAGCACATGACAGTGCTCGGCAATGTCATCGAGGCGCCAGTGCAGGTCATGGGCGTACCGCGCGACGAAGCCATTGCCCGCGCCGAGAAGTTGCTTGAGCGCGTTGGTCTGTCCGACAAGCGCGATGTCTATCCGGCGTTTCTTTCGGGCGGCCAGCAGCAGCGCGCGGCCATTGCCCGGGCGCTGGCTGTCGAGCCCGAAGTCATGCTGTTTGACGAACCGACGTCGGCGCTGGATCCGGAATTGGTCGGCGAAGTGCTGGCCGTGATTGCCGATCTGGCGCGCGAAGGCCGCACCATGCTTCTGGTCACCCACGAAATGAAATTTGCCCGCGAGGTTGCCAATCACGTGGTCTTCCTCGCTGACGGGGTGATTGAGGAGGAGGGTCCGCCGGACCTCGTCTACAGCGCGCCGAAATCCGAGCGTCTGCGAAAATTCCTTGCGACTGTTGAATAGTCCAAGGCTCAATGGGCTCAGCCCGAACTCTTAACAGGGGAAAACCATGAAGAACAAAATCATCACCACGATCGCCGCTTTCGGCCTGTCGCTTGCAGCCAATGCCGCATCCGCTGAAACCGTGCGCGTCGGCGTCGCGGCCGAACCCTATCCGCCGTTCACCGAGCCTGATGCCTCGGGCAACTGGACCGGCTGGGAAATCGAATTCATGAACGCTGTCTGCGCAGAAGCCAAGCTCGATTGCGTGGTCACGCCGGTGGCCTGGGACGGCATCATTCCGGCACTCACTTCGAACAAGATCGACGCCATCATCGGCTCCATGTCGATCACCGAAGAGCGTCAGAAGACCATCGATTTCTCCGACAAGTACTACAACACGCCATCAGTGATTGCGACGTCCAAGGGCTCGGGCATCACGCCGGATGCTGCCGGCCTCGAGGGCAAGATCATCGGCGTTCAGGTGTCCACCATCCACCAGGACTACGTCACCACGCACTTTGCCGACGCAGCCGCCGAGATCAAGGAATACCAGACCCAGGATGAAGCCAACCAGGATCTGGTTGCCGGCCGCGTCGACGCCATCATGGCGGATTCGCTGGCGCTTGATGCTTTCGTCAAATCCGATGCCTGCTGCGAGATCGTCGGCGCGGTTGAAGACGATCCGGCAATCCTCGGCGCCGGTGTTGGCATTGGCCTGCGCAAGGGCGACGATGAGCTGCGTGAGAAATTCAACACCGCCATCGCCGCGATCCGCGAAAACGGCACCTATGCCGAATTCTCGAAGGCCTATTTCGACTTCGACATCTACGGCCAGTAACATGCCTGACCTGGCGCGTTGCGCTGCCACCAGCCCGGCGGATCTGATCCGCCGGGCTGGTAAGGCCGTTTCACATGTTTGACTGGATCGCGGGCCTTGCCGCCTGGGAACTGCTGGCGCTGGAACCGCCCGGCTGGGGCGGCGTGCTGCTGAAAGGCCTGGCGGTCTCGTTGCAGGTGGCCGTCGGCGGCTATCTTCTGGGCTTCCTGATCGGCGTTGGCGGTGCCACCGGCAAGCTCTATGGCGGCCCGATCCTGCGCGACATTCTCGATGTCTACACCACTTTGGTGCGCGCCGTGCCGGAGCTGGTTCTCATCCTGCTGCTCTATTACGCCGGAACCGACGCGCTCAACCAGATCATGATCCTGTTCGGCGCCGAGCGTGTCGACATCAGCGGGTTGGCTGCCGGCATCTTCGTCATCGGCGTGGTGCAGGGCGCCTACCAGACCGAGGTGCTGCGCGGGGCCTTCAAGGCGGTGCCGCATGGCGAGACCGAAGCCGCGCGCGCCTATGGCATGTCGCCGCTGCAGGTTCTGCGCCGCATCACGCTTCCCGGCATGCTGCCCCATGCGGTTCCGGGGCTTTCCAATCTCTGGCTGATCGCCACCAAGGACACCGCTCTTCTGGCCGTCGTCGGCGTTGCTGAACTGACGCTGGTCACCCGCCAGGCCGGCGGCACCACCAAATCCTACTTCCTGTTCTTCTGCGCTGCGGGGCTGCTCTACCTGATGGTGACACTGCTTTCCAATGTTGTCATCCGCCGTATCGAGCGCTACGCCCGCCGCGGCATGCCGACGGTGCGCTGATGAGCCCGGACAAAAGACGCTGGAATGAACCGCACCGTCTGGTGCTGCTGGCAATCGCGGTCGGCATCGTGCTTTTCGCCGCCTACAACATGCGCTGGGATTGGCTGCCGCGCTATTCCGGTCGGCTTGTCGAAGGTGTCGGCACCACGTTGTGGCTGCTGTTCCTGACCTCGGTTCTGGGCTTTCTGCTGGCTGTGCCACTGGGGTTGGCGCAGGCCGCAGGGCCGGTCTGGCTGTCCGCACCGGCGCGGGCCTTCTGCACCGTGATCCGCGGCACGCCGCTGCTCTTGCAGCTCTGGCTGCTCTATTACGGTCTGGGTTCGCTGTTTGCCTACTGGCCCGAAATCCGCCAGTCCTGGGCCTGGCCCTATCTGCGTTCGGCCTGGCCCTACGGAGTGCTGGCGCTGACCATCTCCTTTGCTGGATACGAGGGCGAGGTGATGCGCGGTGCTTTTGCTGGTGTGCCCAAGGGCGAGCTCGAGGCCGGCCGCGCCTACGGCATGTCGCCCCTGACCGTGTTCCGCCGGATCTGGTTGCCCCGCGCCATTCATCGGGCGCTGCCGACGCTGGCAGGCGAAACCGTGCTGCAGCTCAAGGCCACGCCGCTGGTCGCCACCATCACCGTGGTCGATGTCTATGCCATCATCTCGCGGGTCCGCCAGGACACCTATCTCACCTATGAGCCGCTCTTGCTGCTGGCGCTGATCTACATGATGCTGACCGGTGTGCTGGTGCTCGCCTTCCGCTGGCTCGAGGCGAGGGTGCCGGTCAAGGGCGGCTGATTTTCATATGACGCTGGACCGGCCCTTGCGGCTCAGTGTCGGCGAGACACCAAACTGCCGGTTGAACGCGCGCGAGAGTGCCGATTGGGAAGAGAAGCCGGTTCTCGAGGCGATGTCGGTCATGGTCAGGCGCGTGTTGTCGACAAAGCGCCGCGCGGCGGCCAGCCTGAGCGACAGGAAATAGCTGCCCGGCGTTTGCCCCAATTGCCGGGCGAACAGCTGTTCCAGTCCGCGCGCCGACATCGACACCCGTTTGGCAATCGCCGCGATGCTCACCGGCGCATCGATATGGGTTTCCATGATCCGGATCGCCCGCACCAGCCGCGGATCATGATTGGTGTCGCCCAGGGTGACGTTGACCTGGGCATCGCCTGCAGCACGCAGGTCGTCGTGAACGAAACTGCTTGCCACATCCAATGCCGCCGGATGGCCCAGTACTTGCCGCACTACATCCACCATCAGGTCAAAGGTGGGCGATGCACCGGAGGTGGTGATGAACCGGCCATCGACGACGTAGCGGTCAGGTCGCAGTTCGACATTCGGAAAGGCTGCAGCGAACTCCTCGAAGTCCTCCCAATGGGTCGCCGCCCGATGATCATCGAGAAGGCCGGTGCGTGCCAGCAGCCAGGGACCCGATTCGACGCCAATGACCACCGTTGCCTGTCTTGCCGTTTTGTAGAGATGGGCAATCAGCTTGCGGTCCGTCATCTGCGCCGCCCCGTAACCGGCCACGACCACGAGAATGTCACATCGGGAGGAGGGCAGATGCCGCCCCGAGACCGGCAGGCCGATCCCCGATGATGTCATCGGCGGG
The DNA here is from genome assembly GCF_002733955.1 of Hoeflea sp. Lineage (GTDB taxonomy): Bacteria > Pseudomonadota > Alphaproteobacteria > Rhizobiales > Rhizobiaceae > Hoeflea. The sequence goes on from NZ_NVXQ01000001.1 coordinate 366,392, forward strand.
GCCCCGTCAAACGAGACAAAGCGCCAGTCGAAAACCGTCCGGCCGGCCTGCCGGTTGGCTGCCCGGAGTGGTTCGACCGAACTTGACGCGGTCATCAGCGAAGATCCCGGAACAATCAGCAGATCGACGCTGATCGGCGGGCGCAGCTTTGTAAGGGCGGTAATGGCTTCGCTTTGCGTCATGTTTTGTTCGTAAAATGAAACACGTGCCGCTGCAAGACAGTCATCATTGCGCAATCATCAAGAGGAGGATTGACCGCATGCCCCTGACCATGAATCGCGAGGTTTTCATCACCTGCGCCGTCACCGGCTCCGGCTCCACCCAGGATCGCAGCCCGCATGTGCCGCGCTCGCCCGAGCAGATCGCCAATTCGGCAATCGACGCCGCCAAGGCCGGCGCCGCAATCGTCCATTGCCATGTTCGCGACCCCGAAACCGGGACGCCGCGCCGCGATGTCGCGCTCTACCGCGAAGTCACCGAGCGCATCCGCGAGGCCGAGGTCGATGTGGTCTTGAACCTGACCGCAGGCATGGGCGGCGACATCACCTTCGGGCCGACCGAAAGGCCGCTGCCGCTCAACCCGGTCGGCACCGACATGGTTGGCGCGTCCGAACGCATGAAGCACATTCTGGAATGCCTGCCGGAGATGTGCACGCTCGACTGCGGCACCATGAATTTCGCCGAGGCCGATTATGTCATGACCAACACGCCGGGCATGCTGCGCGCCATGGGCGGCATGATGACCCAGCTTGGCGTCAAGCCGGAAATCGAGGCCTTCGACACCGGCCACCTCTGGTTCGCCAAGGAACTGGTCAAGGAAGGCGTGCTCGCTCCCGACGCGCTGGTGCAGCTCTGCATGGGCGTGCCCTGGGGCGCGCCCGATGATCTCAACACCTTCATGGCCATGGTCAACAATGTGCCCGACGACTGGAACTGGTCGGCCTTCGCGCTCGGCCGCAACCAGATGGCCTATGTCGCAGCCTCCGTGCTGGCCGGTGGCAATGTCCGTGTCGGGCTTGAGGACAATCTCTGGCTCGGCAAGGGCCAGCTCGCCACCAACGCGCAACTGGTCGAGCGCGCGGTGACGATTGTCGAGAACATGGGCGCCCGCGTCATCGGCCCGCAGGAAGTACGTGAGCGGCTCAACCTGACCAAGCGCGCGCCGGCATCGGCGTAGTCTCTAAGGGGGAGGGTGGCATGGACAAGGTCAAGTTCACCGAAATGAAGCATGGGGACCGGGAGGACTACGAGTTCCTCACCGAGCACGAGATCGAGTATGCGTCGAAAACCGCGGAGCGCTTGCTCGCAGCCATGGTCGATCTCGATGAAAGCCTGTCGGGCTATCAGGTCACGCGTCTCGGCCATTCATTGCAGGCCGCCACCCGCGCCTGGTGCGATGGCGCCGATGTCGATTGGGTGGTGTCAGCCCTGCTGCATGACATCGGCGACATCTACGCGCCCTACAATCACGATGAATATGCCGCCGCCATCCTCAAGCCCTTCGTGCGCGAGCAATGCGCCTGGGTGGTGGAAAAGCACGGCGATTTCCAGAAGCTCTATTACGCCCACCATGTCGGCGGCAATCCGCATGCCCGCGACGCCTACAAGGGCCATGCCTATTACGACGATTGCGCCACCTTCTGCGAGCGCTGGGACCAGAACAGCTTTGACCCGGACTATGCTCATGAAGGCATCGAATTCTTCCGCGACATGGTCGAGCAGGTCTTCGCCCGCAAGGCCTATGACCCCGCCGTGATCCGTGCCGGCGAACGCGTTGACCTTACCGATCCCACCCTTGCCAGTGAGCGAAACACATGAGTGAAACCAAAACAGCTGCCATCATCGGTGGCGGTGTCATCGGCGGCGGTTGGGCTGCACGCTTTCTCTTGAACGGCTGGGACGTGATCATCTCCGATCCTGATCCGGAAGCCGAACGCAAGGTCGGTGAAGTGCTGGCCAATGCGCGGCGGTCTCTGCCTGCGCTCTCGGATGTGACCGTCCCGAAGGAAAGCAAGCTGAGCTTTGCGGGAACGCTTGCCGAAGCCGTGACCGACGCGGACTGGATTCAGGAAAGCGCGCCGGAACGTCTCGACATCAAACACACGGTATTTGCCGAAATCCAGGCCCATTGCCGCACCGACGCGCTGATCGGCTCCTCGACCTCCGGCTTCAAGCCGTCCGAGCTGCAACAGGGTGCGGCACGGCCGGAACAGATCTTCGTCGCCCATCCGTTCAACCCGGTCTATCTGCTGCCGGTGATCGAGCTTGTCGGGGTTCAGGAAACGGTCGAACGCGCCAAGCACGTGCTCGACGGCATCGGCATGAAGCCGCTAATCGTGCGCAAGGAAATCGACGCCCACATTGCCGACCGGTTTCTGGAAGCCGTCTGGCGCGAGGCGCTGTGGCTGATCAAGGACGGCGTCGCCACCACCCAGGAAATCGACGATGTCATCCGCTACGGCTTCGGCATGCGTTGGGCCCAGATGGGCCTGTTCGAGACCTACCGCATCGCCGGCGGCGAGGCCGGCATGCGGCATTTCATCGCCCAGTTCGGCCCGTGCCTCAGCTGGCCCTGGACCAAGCTGATGGATGTGCCGGAACTTACCGATGAGCTGACCGACATGATCGCCGATCAGTCGGACGCGCAATCGGGCATGCATTCGATCCGCGAACTCGAACGCATCCGCGACGACAATCTGGTGGCGATGATGCGGGCGCTGAAGGGCCGCAACTGGGGCGCGGGCGAACTGCTCAATGCCCAGGACGCACGCAGCAAGCCACCTCTGCCCGCCGATATCGATCAGCCGCTCGAAACACTCAACCGCGTCATCCCGATCGACTGGATGGATTACAATGGCCACATGAACGAGAGCCGCTACGGTCAGGTGTTTTCCGATGCCGGCGACGTGGTCATGCAGATGGTCGGCGCCGATCCCGACTATATCGCCGGCGGCCTGTCCTATTTCACCGTCTCCAATGAAATCGGCTATCTCAGCGAGACCCATCTCGGCGACGTCATCCATGTCCGCACCCAGGTGCTCGAAGCCCGCGGCAAGAAGCTGCGGCTCTATCACGAGATGATCCGGACTGCGGACGATGAGCTGCTGGCAACCTGCAACCAGCTTCTGCTGCATGTCTCGCTCGAAACCCGCCGCACCTGCGAGCCCGAAGGTGAGGTTCTGGCCAAGATCACTGCCTTGGGCGAAGCGCAGTCGAAGCTGCCGAAACCCGCCAGCATGCGGGACTAGGCAATGAGCAAGCGCGTTCTCATCACCGGTGGCGGATCGGGCATCGGCAAGGCGATGGCCGAGACCTTTGCCGCCGAAGGCGCACGGGTGCTTGTCACCGACATGGACGAGCAGGCCCTGGCCGGGTGCCCGGACAACTGGTTGAAGATGACTGGCGACGCCAGCGATCCCGAGCACATGCGGGCAGTTTTTGCACGTGTCGCAGACGAGTGGGATGGCATCGATGTTGTCTGCGCCAATGCCGGCATCGCCGGTCCCACGGCGCTGGTCGAGGACGTCGAACCCGAAGACTTCCGCCGCTGCATCGCGGTCAATCTCGAAGGCGCATTCCTGGCCGCCAAATATGCCGCGCCATTGATGAAGGCGCAGAAATCCGGTGTGATCCTGATCACGTCCTCGAATGCCGGCATCAACGGTTTCCCGAATCGCTCTCCCTATGCGGCGGCCAAATGGGCAGTGATCGGCCTGATGAAAACGTTGGCCATGGAGCTCGGTCCTTACGGCATTCGTGCCAATGTGATCGCGCCGGGTTGTGTCGAAGGCCCCAGAATCGATGGCGTTATCGAACGCGAGGCGAAAGCCAAGGGAACGACGCCGGACGTGATCCGGGCCGGCTACGAGGCGGGTGTCTCGATGCGCTCCTTCGTCACCGCCCAGGACGTCGCCAACATGGCAGTGTTTCTGGCCTCCGAGGGCGCAAGGCTGGTCTCCGGCCAGGTGATCCCTGTCGATGGCCATACTGAAAACCCCGACCCAAAGGTGTGAGACAATGGATTTCGGACTGACCCAGGAACAGGAGATGATCGTCGAGACCACACGGGCCTTCGTCGAAAATGAACTCTATCCGCACGAAGCCCAGGTCGAACGCAGCGGCCATCTCGACATGGATCTGGTGCGCGAGATCCAGGGTAAGGCGATTGCCGCCGGGCTTTATGCGGCCAACATCCCGGAAGAATTCGGCGGTGCTGGCCTCGATACGCCGACATGGCTGCTCTACGAGAAGGAACTTGGCCGCGCCAATTACGCGCTGCACTGGACCTGCGTCGCGCGGCCCTCCAACATCCTCTGCGCCGGCACGCCGGATCAGCGCGCCCGCTATCTCGACCCGTGCGTTGCTGGCGAGAAATGGGATTGCCTGGCCATGACCGAGCCGGGTGCGGGTTCCGATTTGCGCGGCATGAAGGCGACTGCCAAACAGGATGGATCCGACTGGATCCTGAACGGCACCAAGCACTTCATCTCTCACGCCGACATCGCCGATTTCACCATTGCCTTCATGGCGACCGGTGAGGAGGACACGCCGCGTGGGCGTAAGAAGCTGATCACCGCCTTCTTCGTGGACAAGGAGACGCCCGGCTATGCCGTTCGCGATGGCTACCGCAATGTCTCCCATCGCGGCTACACCAACGCGGTGCTCGAATTCGACAATTGCCGCATCCCCGCCGAAAATGTGCTCGGCGAGGTCCACAAAGGCTTCGAGGTCGCCAACACCTGGCTCGGCGCCACAAGGCTGCAGGTCGGCGCCACCTGCCTTGGCCGCGCCGACCGCGCCTTCCGCCATTCGGTCGAATGGGCCGCGACCCGCGAACAGTTCGGCCAGCCGATCGGCAAGTTCCAGGGCGTCTCGTTCAAGCTGGCCGACATGGCCATGGAGATGAAGGCGGCCGAGCTGATGATCATGGAGGCCGGCTGGAAGTTCGATCAGGGCACTGTGTCCGATGCCGACATGGCCATGGCCAAGCTCAAGGCCACCGAGATGCTGGCGATGGTCGCCGACGAGGCAATCCAGATCCATGGTGGCATGGGCCTGATGGACGAGCTTCCGCTTGAACGGATCTGGCGCGACGCCCGCATCGAACGCATCTGGGAAGGCACATCGGAAATCCAGCGCCACATCATTTCCCGGGCGCTGCTGCGACCGTTCGGCGCATAGCAATCATAGCACAACAATGGAGTGCCACAGGCATGAAACCGTCCATTACCATCACCTATTGCCGTCAGTGCAACTGGTTGCTGCGCTCCGGCTGGATGGCCCAGGAACTGCTCTCCACCTTCTCGGAGGAGCTCGGTTCGGTCACACTCGTGCCCGGTACTGGCGGCATTTTCACCATCGAGGTCGACGGCGAACTGATCTGGGAGCGCAAGCGTGATGGCGGCTTTCCGGACGTCAAGGCGCTCAAGGGCCGGGTGCGTGACCGGATCGACCCCGACCGCGATCTCGGCCATGTCGAGCCATCAAAGATCGACGAATGACGCCCGACCTCTCCCGCCTGCTGAGGCCGAAGTCCATCGCGCTTTTTGGTGGCGGCTGGGCCGTCAATGTCGTGGCGCAGCTGAAGAAATCCGGCTTTGCCGGCGAGATCTGGCCGGTCAACCCGAAGCGCGCCGACATTCTCGGCGTGCCGTGCCTTGCCTCCATAGACGACCTGCCGGGCGTGCCTGATGCCAGCTTCATCGGCGTCAACCGCGATGCGACCATCGAGGTGGTCGACCGCTTGAGCGCCATGGGGGCGGGCGGGGCGACATGCTTTGCCTCCGGTTTCCTCGAAAGCGAGAGTGAAGCAACGGGCGGGGCTGATCTGCAGGCACGGCTGATCAGGGCGGCGGGCGCCATGCCGATCCTCGGGCCCAATTGCTACGGCCTGATCAACTATCTCGACAATGTTACGCTGTGGCCGGATCAGCACGGCGGGCTGCCGGTCGAAACCGGCGTGGCGATTGTAGCCCAATCCTCCAACATCGCCATCAACATGACCATGCAGGCCCGTGGCCTGCCGATTGCCTACGTGATCGCCGCCGGAAACCAGGCCCAGGTCGGAGCCAGCGACATCGCCTCAGCATTGCTCGACGATGACCGGGTCAGCGCCATCGGCCTCTACCTCGAAGGCTTTGGCGACATCCGCGCGCTCGAGGTTTTCGCAGCCAAGGCCCGCGCCAGGGGCAAGCCGGTGGTTGCCATCAAGATCGGCCGCTCCGACAAGGCCCGCGCGGCGACCATGACCCACACAGCCTCGCTGGCCGGCAATGCCGCAGCGGGCTCGGCCCTGCTCAAGCGTCTCGGCATCATCGAGGTCGACACCATCGCTGTGTTTCTTGAAACCCTCAAACTTCTCCACACCCTGGGCCCGCTACCCGGTGCCGCGGTCTGTTCGGTCAGCTGTTCCGGCGGCGAAGCCAGCCTGATGGCGGATGTCAGCGGCGGCACCGCGCTCGACTTTGTCGAATTCGCCACCCCCCAGCGCGCTGCGCTGAAGACCGAGCTCGGGCCACTGGTCACCATCGCCAATCCGCTGGACTACCACACCTTCATCTGGGGCGATGTCCCGCGCATGACCCGGATGTTCTCGACCGTGATGGCCGAGACATTCGACCTGACGGTCTTCGTTCTCGACATGCCGCGCGCCGACCGCTGCGACCCGTCGGGCTATCAATGCGCGGTCGACGCCATCATCGCCGCAAAGGCGCTGACCGGTGCCCGTGTTGCCGTGCTCGCCAGCCTGCCGGAAAACATGTCGGATCATTTCACCCGCCAGTTCATGGATGGCGGCGTCGCGGTGCTCCACGGCATGAGCGAAGGCATTGCCGCCATTGCTGCTGCAATCGAGGCGGGGCGGATGCACGCGGTGGCCCCCGAGCCTCTGCTGCTGTCACAAGAGGGGCCCTCAAACACCTCAATCCTGAGTGAAGCTGCCTCCAAAGCCGCACTTTCCGCATTCGGTCTTAAAATACCCCGCGCGGCCTCGGCCCTGTCGATCGATGACCTCATGCAGCAGGCCGTGGCTCTTGAATATCCGCTGGCGCTGAAGGGGACCGGACTGGCGCACAAGAGCGATGCCGGCCTGGTTGCGCTTGACCTGTCCGATGCGTCGTCCCTGATGGCAGCAGCCGAACGGATGCAGGGCGTCGCAAAGGGCTATCTGGTCGAGGAAATGATCGTCGGCGGACTGGCGGAAGTGCTCGTCGGCATCACCCGCGATCCGACCGGAACGTTCCTGCTGACGCTCGGTTCCGGCGGCGTGCTGACCGAATTGCTGGCCGATACAGCAAGCCTGCTGCTGCCAGCCACCCGGTCGGACATCGAAACCGCACTGAACAGCCTGCGGATCGGCCGGCTGCTCGAAGGCTATCGCGGCAAACCCGCAGCCGATATCCATGCGCTGAGCGATGCGGTGCTGGCCATTTGCGCCTATGCTGCGGCCAACGCAGACCGGCTCTCCGAACTCGAAGTCAATCCGCTCATCGCCCGCGCGGGTGATGCGGTTGCCGTCGACGCGCTGATCCGTCTCAACGATGCTGAACACAACAAGGAAACACACCCATGACCGGACCTGTGAAAACCCGTATCGTCGGCCACGTGCTGGAAGTCACGCTCGACCGGCCCAAGGCAAACGCGGTCGATCTGGCGACCAGCCGGATTCTTGGCGAGGTATTCCGCGATTTCCGCGACAACCCGGATCTGCGGGTGGCGATCCTCACCGGCGCCGGTGAGAAATTCTTCTGCCCCGGCTGGGACCTGAAAGCCGCCGCCGATGGTGACGCGGTCGATGGCGATTACGGCGTCGGTGGCTTCGGTGGTCTGCAGGAACTGCCGCACATGAACAAGCCGGTGATCTGCGCCGTCAACGGCATCTGCTGTGGCGGCGGGCTGGAAATTGCGCTCTCCTGCGACATCATCCTGGCCGCAGATCATGCCAGCTTCGCGCTGCCCGAGATCCGCTCCGGCACGGTCGCCGACGCGGCCTCGATCAAGCTGCCCAAGCGTATTCCCTATCATATTGCCATGGAAATGCTCTTCACCGGCCGCTGGCTCGATGCGACCGAAGCCAACCGCTGGGGCTTCGTCAACCACGTCCACACCGCTGATCGCCTGATGGTTGAAGCCTGGAAAATGGCCGAGCTGCTCGCCTCCGGTCCACCACTGGTCTTCGCCGCCATCAAGGAAGTCGTGCGAGAGGCCGAGGGCGAAAAATTCCAGGACACCATGAACAAGGTGACCAGACGGCAACTCAGAACTGTCGACACGCTCTACGGCTCGGAAGACAATATGGAGGGCTTCCGCGCCTTCTCCGAAAAGCGTGATCCGGTCTGGAAGGGCAAGTAGCGCCGCTACTCAGATCTTGGTGTGCATCTGGTAGCCCGGCGCAAAGGTCAGCCGAACTGACGTGATCACCAGCCCCTTGTTCCAGGTGCTGCGGTCGATGACGAACAGGCCTTCGCCTTCCTTGCAGGCAAGGATCTCGGCTTCTCGCGGTCCGGCCGTTATCGCCGAAAACGAGAAATCGCCGCCTTCGAACGGAATGTTGGCCACCAGCCATTCATTGGCGCTCTTGACGGTGAGATCGGCCGCCTCGATCCCGGGCACCGCCGCCGGATTGATCCAGCGGTCGCCGAACACATAGGGCTTGCCGTCAGCCAGATGCAGCGTCACCAGGTGAATGAGCTTGATGCCCTGTTCGACCTGCATTCGCGCCTGGATACCCGACGGCGGCACCGCGCGTTCCTGGGTCAGAACTGTGTGGCGGTAGGTCTGGCCCTTGCCTTCGATCTCGTAGCGGATCACCGGAATGTCGAGCGTTGCCTTGCGCACCGGGTTGAGCGACACCCGGGTGCCTGCCTTGCGGCGGCGGTCGAGCAACCCGGATTCAGCCAGTGCGCGCAGCGCGCGGTTGACCGTGGCCCGGGCGCAGCCGAATTCGATCGCCAGTTCCGCCTCGTTCGGTATGAAGTCCCCCGGCTTCCATTCGCGGGCATTGATCCGGCGCAGCACCTCCGCCTGCACCGACTGCCAGCTGTTGAATTCTCCCCCGCTCAAATGGCCTCTCCAAGCTCCTTCATCGTTCTCGCATAGGCCGAGACGATGGCCTCCCGTTTCACATGTTTGCCGCCCGTCACCATGTGACGCCCCGCCGACCAGACATCTCCTACCATGCGGTCGTCGCCGGCGAATATATAACAATCGAGAATGGTGTCGCCGCTTCTGCCGATCAGATCCACAGCATCTGCATTCAGCGCCATCATGTCGGCGAGCTTGCCCACGGCCAGCGCACCATTGTTGCGCGCCGACACGCTGGCCCCGCCCGCATTGATCGCGTCGAACAGCCGCCGTCCGGTGGATTTATCCGGTGTCGCCAGCGCCGCGCGCGAGTGATCGCGCAGGCGCTGTGAGTAGTCGAGAGTTCTCAGTTCCTCCGACAGCGAAATCCGGATGTTGGAATCCGAGCCAACCGCAATCGCACCGCCGTTGTCAAACCATCGCACGCCATCAAAGATGCCGTCGCCGAGGCTGGATTCGGTAATCGGGCATAGCCCGGCCACCGCGCCGCTGCGGGCCAGGCCTTCGGTTTCGTGCGGCAGCATCTGGGTGCAATGGATAAAGCAATGCCGCGCATCAAGCTCCATCGTGTCGAACACCAGTTCCACCGGCCGCTTGCCATAAGCCGCATGGATTTCCTCGACCTCCGCGATCTGCTCGGCCAGATGCATGTGCAACGGATTGTCACCCGCCAGCCTGGCGTGATGGGCAAGGTCCTCGGGCGAAATCGCGCGCAGACTGTGAGGCGCGACGCCGATGCGGCTGTCTGAAGGGAGGTGGGCCAGAGCTTCCGCCGACTTCGCATGTAGCTCGGCATAGGCGTCGAACGTGTTGCCGAAGCGGATCTGCCCGGGACCCAGCGCGCGCTTGTCGCAGCCGCCATATTGATAATGCACAGGCAGTAGCGTCAGCCCCATGCCGGTGGTGGCGCTGGCCGCCGCGATCCGCTCGGCCATCTCGGCAAGATTGTGGTAAGCCACGCCGCCGGGCTGGTGGTGCAGATAGTGAAACTCGACATTGGCGGAATAGCCGGCCTCGAGCATTTCCATCTGAACGAAGGCGGCGATCGCCTCGACATGTTGGGGCGTCAGCCGGTCGAGAAAGCGGAACATCAATTGCCGCCAGGTCCAGAACGAATCCGATGGGTCGGGGCCGCGTTTCTCGGTCAGTCCGGCCATGGCGCGCTGAAAAGCGTGGCTGTGGCAATTGGCCGGCGCGGGCAGAAGAACTCCGGTCCTGTAACCTTCAGCAGGGGTGTCCGGGTCAATGCTTTTGATCAGGCCGTCGGGGCTGATTTCGATCCGTACATTCTCGGCCCAGCCGCTTTCCAGCAACGCTTTCTCAGCCCAGACAATCGTCATTGTGTCACGCCTCTTGACAGGTTTTTATGTATATACTTATAGTCCAATAACACGGACATAACAACGGCGAAATCATGCTTCTGATCAACGCGACATTGGCGACCATGGATGGTTCGCCAGCTTACGGGCTGGTCGAGCAGGGGGCTGTGGCGATTCGCGACGGACGCATCGCCTGGGCTGGGCCTGCCGCTGAGCTGCCTGGTGAATTCAAGCTGGATGAAAGCATTGATCTGGAAGGCCGGCTGGTGACGCCGGCGCTGATTGATTGCCATACGCATGTCATTCACGGCGGCAACCGCGCCCGCGAATTCGAGATGCGGCTTGAAGGCGCGAGCTACGAGGAAGTCGCCCGCGCCGGCGGCGGCATCGTCTCCACCGTCGCCGCCACCCGCGCCGCAACCCAAGAACAACTGCTCGCTCATGCCTTGCCCCGTGTCGACGCGATGATTGCCGAGGGCGTCTCGACCATCGAGATCAAGTCCGGCTATGGCCTCGACATCGACAACGAGCTCAAGATGCTCCGCGCCGCCAGGGCTGTTGCCGAGAAACGTCCCGTCCTGATCCAAACCAGCTATCTTGGCGCCCACGCCGTTCCGCCCGAATACAAGGGCCGTCCTGACGCCTATATCGACGAAGTCTGCATCCCGGCACTCGAGGCAGCCCATGCCGAAGGCCTGGTCGATGCGGTTGACGGCTTCTGCGAGGGCATAGCCTTCACGCCGAGGCAGATTGCGCGGGTCTTCGACAAGGCGAGAGCGCTCGGCATTCCGGTCAAGCTGCATGCCGAGCAGCTCTCCAATCTCGGCGGCGCAAAGCTGGCTGCTGAGTATGACGCGCTGTCCGCCGACCATCTCGAATATGCCACGGCGGAAGATGCTGCAGCCATGGCGAAAGCCGGCAGCGTGGCAGTGATCCTGCCCGGCGCCTTTTACACCCTACGCGAAACCGCCGCGCCGCCGATTGACGCATTCCGCGAGGCCGGTGTGCCGATGGCGGTCGCAACCGATTGCAATCCCGGCTCGTCGCCGATGTCCTCGCTGCTTCTGAGCATGAACATGGCCTGCACCCTGTTCCGGATGACACCCGAAGAAGCGCTCGCCGGCGTGACCCGCAACGCCGCACGCGCGCTCGGCCTCGAGGATACAGGCCAGATCAAGCCGGGCCTGCGCGCCGACCTCGCCGTCTGGGATGTCGAGCACCCGGCGGAACTGGCCTACCGCATTGGTTTCAACCCGCTCTGGAAGCGGATTTTTGGAGGCGCATTGTGACGCTGACGCTCACCCCCGGTCGGGCAACGCTTGACCAGCTCGAACAGATCTGGCGCAGCGGCGTTGCCGTGGTTCTCGATGACAGCGCCCTGCCGGGCATCGAAGCGGCGGCCGAGTTGGTCCGCACGGCGGCTGCCGGTGACGAGGCGGTCTATGGCGTCAACACCGGATTCGGCAAGCTCGCCAGCGTGCGCATCAAGCCCGGCGACACCGCGCAGCTGCAGCGCAACCTGATCCTGTCGCATTGCTGCGGCGTCGGCGAGCCTCTCGATGTCGCCACCACAAGGCTGATGATGGCACTCAAGCTGCTCTCCGCTGGGCGTGGCGCATCCGGCATCACCTGGAAGACGCTCTCTGTGATCCAGAACATGCTGCGCGAAGGCGTCACTCCGGTGATCCCGAGCCAAGGCTCGGTTGGCGCCTCGGGCGATCTCGCGCCGCTGGCCCATATGGCGGCAGCGATGATCGGCGAAGGCGAAGCCATTTTTGGCGGCGAGCGCATGCCGGCTGCCGAAGCGCTGGCCAAGGCCGGGATCGAACCGGCCGTGCTGGCCCCGAAGGAAGGTCTCGGCCTGATCAACGGCACCCAATTCTCCACCGCTTGTGCGCTGGTCGGCTATTTCGGCGCCATCCGCAATCTCGAGGCGAGCGTGGTCTCGTCCTGCCTCTCGACCGACGCGATCATGGGCTCCACCGCGCCGCTCGAAGCAGGCATCCACGCCTTCCGCGGCCATCGCGGCCAGATCGACATGGCCCGCGCCATGCGCGCCGTGATGCAGGGCTCTGTGATCCGCGAAAGCCACCGCGATGGGGACGCCCGCGTGCAGGATCCCTATTGCATCCGCTGCCAGCCGCAGGTCGCAGGCGCCGCGCTCGATCTGCTGCGCCAGGCCGGCCAGACGCTGGAGATCGAAGCCAATGCCGTGTCCGACAACCCGCTGGTGCTGGTCGCCGAGGGCAAGATCGTCTCGGGCGGCAATTTCCACGCCGAGCCTGTGGCCTTCGCCGCCGACCAGATCGCCATTGCCATCGCCGAGATTGGCGCCATCGCTCAGCGCCGCGTCGCGCTCATGGTCGACCCAACTCTGTCCTTCGATCTGCCGCCGTTCCTGACCCCGAAACCGGGGTTGAATTCCGGCCTAATGATCGCAGAAGTCACCACCGCGGCGCTGATGAGCGAGAACAAGCACCTGGCCAATCCCTGCTCGACCGACTCCACGCCCACCTCGGCCAATCAGGAAGACCACGTCTCCATGGCCGCCCATGGCGCGCGGCGATTGAAGCGGATGAACGACAATCTCAACGTCATCATCGGCGTCGAACTGCTCTGTGCAGCCCAAGGCGTCGAGTTCCGCGCGCCGCTCACCACCAGCCCGGCACTGCAGGGCGCAGTTGACCTGATCCGCTCCGAGATCGCCACTCTGACCGATGACCGTTTCATGGCGGGCGACCTCGCCACCGCGGCTGCCATGGTCGCAGATGGCAAGGTCCAGTCGCAATGCGCGGTTGCCTCGCTGCTCGAAGGGGAGGCGGCATGACCCCGGTCGAGGTCAAACGCGGTAATAGCCCGCTGGTGCTCGGACTGCCGCACACCGGAACCTATGTGCCCGAAGACATTTTCGCGCGGCTGACGCCACTGGGCCGGACACTGGGCGACACCGACTGGCATGTCGACCGGCTTTATGATGGCCTGCTCGACGGCGTCACCACCGTCCGCGCCAATTTCCATCGCTATGTCATCGACGCCAACCGCGACCCCTCCGGCGCCAGCCTCTATCCCGGCCAGAACACCACCGGGCTGGTGCCGATGACCAATTTCGACGGCGAGCCGCTGTGGCTGAAAGAGCCGGATGAAGCAGAGATCGAGGCGCGCCGGATTGCCTGGCACGCTCCCTATCACGCAGCGCTGGAAGCCGAACTCGAGCGCGTGCGCGACGCCCACGGCGTCGCCGTCCTTTACGATTGCCATTCGATCCGGTCCAACATCCCGTTCCTGTTCGACGGCACGTTGCCTGATTTCAACATCGGCACCAACAATGGCGAAACCTGCGCCCCGGTGATCGAGGCCGTTGTGGCCGGCATCTGCGCAGGCGCGGAAGGCTATTCCAGCGTGCTCAACGGCCGTTTCAAGGGCGGCTGGACCACGCGGCATTACGGGCGTGGGGCCGAAAACATGCACGCCATCCAGATGGAGCTGGCGCAAAGCACGCATCTGGCTACCGAGGAGCTTCCCTTCGCCTATGACGAGGCCAAGGCGGAGCGGCTGCGCGTGCACCTCAGGACAATTCTGAATTCAGTTGCTGACCTTGCAGCATCATTGGGAGGCCAATCATGACCAATCCGAGACACAACCAGCGCGACATCTATCCGCCGACCGGCACGGAGATCACGGCCAAGAGCTGGCTCACCGAAGCCCCGATGCGGATGCTGATGAACAACCTGCATCCCGATGTGGCGGAAAACCCGCATGAGCTGGTGGTCTATGGCGGCATCGGGCGGGCAGCACGCACCTGGAAGGACTTCGACATGATTGTCGACAGTCTCAAGAAGCTCAACGACGACGAGACGCTGGTGGTGCAGTCGGGCAAGCCGGTCGCCGTTGTGCGCACCCATGTCGATGCGCCCCGGGTGCTGATCGCGAACTCCAACCTGGTGCCGCACTGGGCCAACTGGGACCATTTCAACGAACTCGACAAGCGCGGCCTTGCCATGTACGGCCAGATGACCGCCGGATCCTGGATCTATATCGGCACGCAAGGCATCGTGCAGGGCACCTTCGAGACCTTCGCCGAAGCCGGTCGCCAGCATTATGGCGGCGATCTCAAGGGCAAGTGGATCCTGACCGGTGGACTTGGCGGCATGGGCGGCGCCCAGCCGCTGGCGGCCGTGATGGCCGGCGCCTGCTGCCTGGCCGTCGAATGCGACGAGACCCGCATCGATTTCCGCCTGCGCACCCGCTACGTCGATGAAAAAGCCAAGACGCTTGATGAAGCCCTGGCCATGATCGACAAGTGGACCAAGGCCGGCGAGGCCAAATCCGTGGGCCTGCTCGGCAATGCGGCCGATGTCTTCGTCGAGCTCGCCGCACGCATGAAGGCAGGAGGCTCGCGCCCCGACATCGTCACCGACCAGACCTCGGCCCATGATCCGCTGCACGGCTACCTGCCGCAGGGCTGGAGCGTCGCCGAATGGCGCGAGAAGCAGGAAAGCGACCCCAAGGCTGTCGAGAAAGCCGCCCGCGCCAGCATGAAAGTCCATGTCGCCGCAATGGTCGATTTCTGGAACGCCGGTGTGCCGACACTCGATTACGGCAACAACATCCGCCAGGTCGCGCAGGACGAGGGTCTGGAAAACGCCTTCGATTTTCCGGGTTTCGTGCCCGCCTATATCCGGCCGTTGTTTTGCCGCGGCATCGGTCCGTTCCGCTGGTGCGCGCTCTCGGGCGATCCCGAAGACATCTACAAGACCGACGCCAAGATGAAGCAGCTGTTCCCGGACAACACCCACCTTCACAACTGGCTCGACATGGCCCGCGAACGTATCGCCTTCCAGGGCCTGCCGGCGCGCATCTGCTGGATCGGCCTCGGCGACCGCCACCGTGCCGGCCTCGCCTTCAACGAGATGGTTGCTTCGGGTGAACTCAAGGCGCCGATCGTCATTGGCCGCGACCATCTCGATTCAGGCTCGGTTGCCTCGCCCAACCGCGAGACCGAAGCCATGAAGGATGGCTCCGATGCCGTCAGCGACTGGCCGCTGCTCAATGCTCTGGTCAACACCGCTTCCGGCGCCACCTGGGTCTCGATCCACCATGGCGGTGGCGTCGGCATGGGCTTCTCCCAGCATTCCGGCATGGTCGTTGTCGCCGACGGCACCGATGCGGCTGCCAAGCGGCTCGAGCGGGTGCTGTGGAACGATCCGGCTTCCGGCGTCTGGCGTCATGCCGATGCCGGCTACGAAATCGCGCTCGACTGTGCGCGAGAGCACGGGCTCAATCTGCCCGGCATATTGGGATGAAAACAACAAGGTAAACTCGAAACAGAGAGGAACTGACATGCAGAGAAGAAAATTCCTGAAGGCCGGCGTCGCCGGAGCAGCCGCAGCTGCAACACTTGCAACACCGGCCATCGCACAGGACAAGCGCCAGTGGAAGATGGTCACCGCCTGGCCGAAGAACCTGCCCGGCCCGGGTGTTGCTGCCCAGCTTCTGGCTGACCGCATCACCACGCTGTCGGGCGGCCGCATCGAGGTCAAGCTCTATGCCGCCGGTGAAATCGTCCCCGGTCCCGGTGTGTTCGACGCCGTCTCCGAGGGCACAGCCGAACTCTACCATGCCGTTCCCGCCTATTGGGGCTCCAAGTCCAAGGGCATCCTGCTGTTCGGCTCCCAGCCTTTCGGCCTGCGCGCCGACGAGCAGTTCGGCTGGATGCAGCACGGTGGTGGCCAGGCGCTCTACGACGAGATGTATGGCCGCTTCGGCGTCAAGCCGTTCCTGTGCGGCAATTCGGGTCCGCAGTGGGCCGGCTGGTTCCGCAACGAGATCAATTCGGTCGAGGATCTCAAGGGGCTGAAATTCCGCACCACCGGTCTCGCTTCCGAGATGGCCACCAAGATGGGCATGGCCGCCGAAGCCATGGGCGGGCCACCGATGTTCCAGGCGCTGCAGACCGGCGCACTCGATGCCGGCGAGTTCATCGGACCGTGGACCGACTCCGCGCTCGGCTTCTACCAGGTCGCCAAGAACTACTACTGGCCCGGCGTCGGCGAGCCGTCTTCGGCCGAAGAATGCGGCGTCAATGCCAAGGCCTATGAGGAACTGCCTGCAGATCTGCAGCAGGTCGTCTCGCTCGCCTGCGAAAGCCTCTACAACCCGGTCTGGACCGAATACACCACCAAGCATGCTCAATCATTGAAGACACTTGTCTCCGAGCATGGCGTCAATGTCCGCAAGCTGCCTGACGATGTCATCGTCGCCATGGGCAAGGCGGCCGAAGAGGTTGTTGACGAGTTGCGCCAGAACGATGATGAGCTGGTCAAGCGCATCACCGAAAGCTACATTTCCTACCGCGATCTGGTGGGCGGCTACATGACCTATGCCGACAACGGCCAGATGAACGCCCGCGCTTCCGTGATGGGCTACTGACGGCGAAATTCCGTCCGGCGCGGGGTGATTCTCGCGCCGGATACTTTACCCACAAGAGGGACTGGCATGCAGCGTCTGGCCGATATTCTCGACGGCATCAGCCGGGCCACGGCAAGCGTGATCCGCTGGCTGGCTCTGTTGATGGTGCTGGTGCAGTTCGCCATCGTGGTGGGGCGCTACGTCTTTGGCGTCAACATCATCGCCGTACAGGAAAGCGTGCTCTATATGCATGCGACGCTGTTCATGCTGGGCGCCGCCTACACGCTGCTGGTCGACAAGCATGTCCGCGTCGACGTGTTCTATGCCAAGGCGAGCGAGGCCACCCGCCGCCGCATCGACATTTTCGGACACCTTTTCCTGCTGATCCCGTCGATGCTGGTGCTGCTCTACTGGTCCTGGCCGTCGGTGCGCAATTCCTGGAAAATTCTCGAAGGCCCGATTTCGGTCGGCGGCATCGAAGCCGTGTTCCTGCTCAAATCGCTGATCCCCGCCTTCTGCATCCTTCTGGTGCTGCAATCGCTTTCATTGTTGATCCGGCTGCTTTTGCCTGACACTGCCGCGCCAAGGGCCGACGCATGAGCCAGTATCTCGATCTCGTCATGTTCGCCGCCCTGATGGGCGCCATTCTGCTCGGCTTCCCGGTCTCCTTTTCAATCGCCGGTGTGGCGATAGTTTTTGCCTATCTCGGCTGGGCGCTGGGCGCGATGGACATCACGCTGATGGGCGCCACCGGACAGCGCGTCTTCGGTCTGATTTCCAACCAGGTGCTGATCGCCATTCCGCTGTTCGTGCTGATGGGGGCGGTGCTGGAGAAGAGCCGCATTGCCGAGGAGCTGCTCGACACCACGGGCCGGCTGTTCGGGCAATTGCGCGGCGGGCTTGGCATTTCCGTGGTGCTGGTCGGTGCGCTGCTTGCCGCCTCCACCGGCATTGTCGGCGCCACCGTTGTTGCTATGGGCATGATCGCACTGCCCACCATGCTGCGCTCGGGCTATGATCCGCGCGTTGCCTCCGGCATTGTCTGCACCGCCGGCACTCTGGGCCAGATCATCCCGCCCTCGACGCTGCTGATCATTCTCGCCGACGTCATGTCCAATGCCTATCAGCAGGCGCAGTACGAGCAGGGCAAGTTCTCCGTCGAGGCGCTGTCGGTCGGTCAGTTCTTCGCCGCGGCAATCGTTCCCGGGCTGACGCTGGTGCTGCTCTACCTGATCTATATCCTGCTTCGCGGCCTGATCCGTCCGAACGACATGCCGCCGGCCACGCTCGATACGCCAAAGCCCGACCGGCGCGAGGTCGTTTCGGCCATCGTGCCGCCGGTGCTGCTGATCATCGCCGTTCTTGGCGCCATCCTCGGCGGCGTCGCCACCCCCACCGAAGCCGCTTCCGTCGGCGCAATCGGCGCACTGCTGATGGCTGGCATCAGAACCGGCACCAATCCGAAGATCATCCTCGGCGGGGCTGCAGCGCTGATCGCACTGGGCGTGCTTGCCGGTCTGTTTCCGGTGCGGCTGCAGCGCAACGATCTGGGTGCCGTGTCGCTGACGGCAGGCGGGTTTTACATTGTCCTCACCATCATCGGCGCGGTGGCGATCCTGGCGGCCCTGCGCGGAACCCTGCGCACCCGCACCCTGCATGCGGCGGTCGATTCAACACTGACCATGACCGCCATGATCTTCGCCACCATTTTGGCGGCGGGCATGTTCTCGCTGGTCTTCATCGGGCTTGGTGGTGAGGAGCGCGTGGCGCATATTCTGGCCAGCATGCCCGGCGGTCCGATGGGCGCGCTGCTGTTTTGCATGGCCTTCGTCTTCGTGCTCGGTTTCTTCCTCGATTTCGTCGAGATCTCGGTAATCGTGCTGCCCTTGATCGCACCGCCGCTGATCATGATGGGGCATGACCCGATCTGGCTCGGCGTGCTGCTTGCCATCAACCTGCAGACCAGCTTCCTGACGCCACCCTTCGGCTTCTCGCTGTTCTACCTGCGCGGTGCTGCGCCACCCGAAGTCACCACCGGCCAGATCTATGCCGGCGTGGTGCCGTTCATCGGGCTGCAGATCATCGGCATCTCGCTGGTCTGGCTGTTGCCGCAACTGGCCACCTGGCTTCCAGACGTGATTTTCTAGCACCGGCCCCGCCGTCTGGTGCGCCGCGGCAGACTTCAGCCCATCCCTCCTGTCTTTCACTACACCCAAATTGTGGGATGATAGCGCTTGGGGCGCTGAGTCTTGAGCCGTATTTCATAGGAAAGAGCCGATTGACAGCCGAAGTCAAGCTATATAGCTTTCAATTGTCCAACAAATAAAAAGCTGCTTGTGAACGGCATCGAAATCAGGATCATGGGGGAGGGCCGAGGGAGACGGCCCGGAATATCTGCATCTGAACAAACACTGGCGCGGCACGGAGGCTGGCGCAAGTGAAACCGGCAGAATGACCCGCATAGCGGTCACTTGGAGCCAGCTGATGCGATTGAATTACCGCCCGCCGGCGCTGGGAGGCACCTGTCGGGCATATCGGGAGAAGATCGCCACAGGCAGTGGCATCTGGGAGGGTGCGGTCGCCGCACCATTAGGAGGAGAAAGCATAATGAACAAGGGAACCGTCCTTTCCACAGCCTTCATTTGGCTGGCGTCATTGACCATGATCGCAGCGACATCGACGACCGCGCTGTCGCAGGAATTCAATTTGCGCATGCAGACGCATTACGCGCCGGAAACCGTTTCGGGCAAGCTGGCCCAGGGCTTCATCGACAATGTCGAAACCATGTCCGGTGGCCGGGTCAAGATCGAGATGTTCTGGTCATCCGCCGTGGTCGCGACCGTTGAAGGCTTCGATGCTGCCGCAACCGGCATCATCGATGGCGAGATGCATGGTGGCGCCTATCAGACCGGCAAGAACCCGGCCTTCCAGTTCGTCGGCGACCCGATGGGCGGCTATGACAACCCCTATGAGCTCTACAGCTTCTTCTACAATGGCGGTGGCCGTGAAGCGGCGAACGAACTTTACGAAGCCTACAACATGCACCTGGTCGGCTGGTGGGCCGGTGGCCAGGAAGCCATGTCGTCCTCCAAGCCGTTGCGTGGCCCGGAAGACTTGAAGGACTGGAAGTTCCGTTCGCCTCCTGGTCTTGAGACCGAGATTTTCGCCGAACTCGGCGCATCGCCGATCGTGATGGATTTCACTGAAATCTTCACCGCTCTGGAAACCGGCATCATCGACGGCGCCGACGCATCAAGCCTGGCCAACAATGTCGGGCTGGGGCTTTACGACATCGTCAAGCATGCAACGTTCCCCGGCTTCCACTCGATGCCGGTTGACCACGTGACCTTCAATCTCGATGTCTGGAACAGCTTCCCTGACGATATCAAGGCAATCATCGACACGGCAACGCAGGCCTTGGCCCTGCAGACCACAATGACCTTCGATATCGCCAACCTTGAAGCGGCCACCAAGCTCAAGAGCGAAGGCGTGACCCTCTACGACTGGAGCCCGGAAGACCGCGCCTCGTTCCGCGCCGGCGCCATGCGTGCCTGGGATGGTTGGGCGGAGAAGACACCTGAAGCCAAGGCGCTTGTGGAAGCCCATCATGACTTCCTGCGTCGTACCGGCAAGATCGAGTAGTCTGTACAAGGCGCTTTCAAATGACGAGAGGCGGGCTCCATCGGAGCCCGCTTGTTCGCCTCAGGCATTGAAAACAGGGCAGAGGTCTCAAGCATGAAAGATCGCGGGGAAAGCGTGTGGTTGGGTCCGCTTCGCCAGCCTATGCGCAAGCTGATGATTGCCAGCATCATTGCGACTGGAGCCCTGGCGCTCTTCCTGATAGCCGGCACCTTGTTTTTCGGCACCGGCATCGGCCTGAAACAGTTTCTGTCACCCGGCGAGACGACGTCTGTTGCCATCACCATGATCGCAGGCACCATCGCCTTGCTGTCGGCCAGCATTTACCTCTCCGACACGCGCGGCATGATCGAATCGAAATCAGAAGGTTTTTTCGACGTTGTCAGCCTGATTTGCTCACGCCTGTCGATGATTGCAACGGCCCTGATCGTGCTTGTGATGTTCTACGAGGTGGTCTCGCGCTACGTCTTCACCAAGCCAACGCTGTGGGCCAATGAGCTGTCGCTCTGGATCGCGGGGTTCGTCTTCCTGCTTGCCGGGCTCTACGCCATGCAGCAGCGGAGCCACATCCGGATCTATGTGGTCTATGACCTGTTCCCGCGTTGGCTGCAAAAGCTGTCCGATGTCGTGTCGGTGCTTCTGATCTGGGCCTTTACCTTCATGCTGATCTGGGGTGGCTACAATGAATCCCGCGACAAGATCCTGCGCTGGGAAACATTCGGCACTGCCTGGGATCCGCCGATCCCGGCCACCATCAAGCCCGCCATTCTGTTCATCATCCTTCTTGTCGCGATCCAGGCGCTTTCCAACCTGATTGCCGACTGGAACAAGATGCCGGAACACCATTCGCCCATGGATGAAATCGACGAGAGCGAAATCGAAATCATTCGCCGCAGCATCAAGGACTAGTTGGATGGATATTGGCACACTTTCGCTGTTGCTGTTGATTGGTCTTTTCGTGCTCCTGGCAATGGGCATGCCGTTGGGCTTTGCCTCCGCTGCGCTGGCTGGTGCGGTGCTGCTGATGAAGTTCGGGCCGGATCTGTTGTTCAGGGATTTCGGGCGCGGCCCGTTTGCGGTCCTTGGCCAGGCGATCTATCGCCAGATGACCAATTACGTGCTGATATCAGTGCCGCTGTTCATCTTCATGGCCGCCTTGCTCGAGCGAAGTGGCATTGCCAAGGACATGTATTCGTCACTCAATGTCTGGCTTTCGCGGACCCGCGGCGGTATCGCCATCGTCACCTCGGTGATGGCGGTGATCATGGCCGCCATGTCCGGCATCATTGGTGGTGAAGTCGTGTTGCTGGGCTTGATTGCCCTGCCGCAGATGTTGCGCCTGGGCTACAACCAGAACCTGGCCATTGGCACCATCTGTGCCAGCGGATCGCTGGGAACCATGATCCCGCCCTCGATCGTCCTCATTTTCTATGGCCTCATCACCGAAACCTCGATCAAGGCGCTGTTTACGGCCTCCTTCCTGCCCGGCTTGATGCTGGCGTCGTTCTTCATCATCTACATCGTCATCCGCACCCA
The DNA here is from genome assembly GCF_002733955.1 of Hoeflea sp. Lineage (GTDB taxonomy): Bacteria > Pseudomonadota > Alphaproteobacteria > Rhizobiales > Rhizobiaceae > Hoeflea. Next base: position 388,375 of record NZ_NVXQ01000001.1, read on the forward strand.
GTTGAACCCCGAACAGGCGCCGCTTCCCGAACCTGATCCTGATGATCCCGAGGGCCGCGAGAAGCTGGCCTTGTTTGGCGCCTTTCTCACGATCATGGTGATGGGCGCTACGGCCTTGCTGCTTGTAAGGGCCGTGTTCCAGACCGTCACCGGCGGCAATGCGGTGCTGGAAGGCGTTGATCCGATCCCGCTCGGCATGGTGACACACATTCCCTATTTTCTCGGAATTCTTGTCGCCGGGGCCCTGGCGCTCCAGTTCGGTTTCGGCCGTGAACGGGTCTTGACCGGCTGGGCCATGGGCAAGGGACTGGTAGCCCCGATCGTTGTCATCGGTGTCGTGCTCGGGTCGATCTATGGCGGTATTACCGGCATCACCGAAGCCGCCGCAATGGGTGTCATTGCGGTGTTTCTGATCAGCCTTGCCCGCGGTGAGATGAGCTTTGACGTGGTCTGGGATTCACTGATGCGGACGATGAAATCGACCGGCACGATCATCTGGGTCACGATCGGCGCTGCAGCCCTTGCCGCGGCCTATACTCTGGTCGGCGGACCGACCTATGTCGCCAACCTGATCATCGGTGCCGAATTGCCGACGATGGGCGTCATCCTGCTGATGATGCTGATCTTCCTCATCATGGGCATGTTCATGGACTGGGTTGGCATCGTGCTCTTGATCATGCCGGTGTTTCTGCCCATCGTGCAGCGCCTGCCGGTGGAGGAAATCGGCTTTCTAGGTTCGATCGATCCGAAATATGTGGCGATCTGGTTTGGCGTGGTATTCTGCATGAACATGCAGGTGTCGTTCCTGTCCCCGCCTTTCGGACCGGCGGCGTTTTACCTCAAGTCGGTGGCGCCGGCCCACATCACCCTGATCGACATTTTCCGCGGTTTCCTGCCCTTCATCGGCCTGCAACTGCTGGCATTGGCGACCTTGCTGGTGTTCCCGCAGATCGTCACGGTATTCATCGCCGGCTGATTTTCAGGCGGCATCCTCGATCCGGTAGTCGATCGGCTTGTAGCGGAAATTGTTCGACTGTCCGGCGGAGCAGGCGGTCATGGCGACGATCAGGTCCATTTCGGCCCGGAACACGGTCTTCTGTCCCGGCTTGCTCTTCGGCGGCAGCACCTTGATCTCGCCGCTGTCGCTGTCGACCGCCACATGCATGAACACGTTGAATGCGATCGGGATTGCGTCCGGTCCAATGCCATAGGGCGCCAACGCATTTTCCAGATTTCCCTGGCAACCATGATGCGGGTCCTTGTCCCCATAGATGATGCTGAACGTGTCGCGCGAGCACGGGGTCAGGCTGAAGTCGTGCCGGCCCACTTCGTCCTCGACGATCCTGAGCATCGGCACCGACCGGTTCGAGTACAGGATGTCACCTGTGGTCAGGAACATCCGCCCGGCATAGTCGATCGAACGGCCGGAGGAGAGGTACTCGCGTGTATCGTCCTTGTTGTAGGCAACGAGATCGGAGACTTGTTCGCCTTCCGGATCGACAACCGTCAGCAGCTGGCCTTTCTTCAATTCGAACGCTGTGCCGCTGCGAGGGGGAATGCGATTGGTCATCTCAGGCTACTTCCTTGTGTGCAAAAGGGCATTTCCATTCGGGATCGACCGCGCGTCCGCTGTATTGACGGGCCTCCGAGGCTTCGCCGTGGTCATTGAGCATGGGGTTGATACTGCCGGCCAATGCCTCATCGCGCTTGCGGATAATCTCTTTCATCTTGTCGAAGCGGCCATCGGCGCGCAGCTTCTCGAACTGCAGATGCGAATTGAACACCAGAGCCGGTTTTTCGAAACGCCGTGCCGGACGCGACGCGTTGGGGTGCAGGCCGATTACAAAGAACGGTTCGCCGCCAATCGAGAGCGAGAAGTGAGGCGACTGCGGATCGGGGTCAACAGCCTCGTTCCAGGACTGGCCACTGACAACGTCAAGATTGTGCAGGCACTGCAGCCGGTTCCACAACGCTTTCTCGAAAGCCTCTTCATCAAGCCCGTCGGGCCCATCGAAAATTACCACGAACGAGCGCACGATCGGGCTCTGATGGTCGAGCTTGTCGCTGAAATCACGAAGCGCCCGGTGGATCTCCACATCGTCGGTTGCGCTGTCGATCTTGCCGACCGGCAGCACCGAGAGGGCATCACGGGCCAGCGCGGATTTTGCGCCGACACAGGGAAACTCGGCGTTCTGGATAAATTGCTGAAACGACTTGGAAATGTCGGTCATCGGTACGGGTCTCACTCTCCAAGGGCCTCTTCAGGCGGGTTGCAGAGCTTAACGAGTTGCACGGGAGGAAGTTCCCCGGGGTGCTGCGTAAAAGTCACGGAACAAGCAGCGTGGTGCCGCGTTGGGAAACATACGCAAACGCCGGAGAAGCCGTGATGAGTGAGCCCCTGTTTGAAATCGAAAGCTGGAGAGGCGCCTGGTACTACAAGCTTGGTAGCCGCTACACAGGCCCGTTCAAACGCCGGGAAGCTGCGGTTGCGGCGGCACGGGTGGAAGTCGATCCGCTCCTGGCGCCGAAGAGCTCGAGCCTGCGCGCCTCACTTGCGGGGCAGCGTCCGTCTGATTTGAATGGTCGCGGCATTGACAGCGGGAAGCCCGAGCACCCATTCTCTTTGGGAATGAGCTTCAGGATACCAGGCGTCGGAGGGCACGCGTGATCGCAGCTATTCTATTTCTGCTTGCCGCAGTCTGCTTGGTGGCGAGCCTGCTGCCGTTGCTTCCTTTTGGCCATGGCCTGATCCGCTCGTTTGATTTCGGCCGGTTGCAGGCCATTGGCGTTTCCTCACTTGTTATCCTGGCAGTGCTGGTTGTTGGCCTGAATTCAATGAGCCTGATCGCTGCTGCGGCGATGGCTGCCGTGGCTGTCGTCATTCAACTTGTTTACGTGGTTCGCTTTACCCCCTTGTGGCCCGTCCAGACAGTGCGGTTCGAGGGTGACAGCCAGAGCGAGCCCACGATTTCCGTGCTGGCTTGCAACGTCAAACAAGGCAACCGCGACTACCAAAAGGTGATCGATCTGATTGAAGAGCGTGAGCCCGATGTCGCGATTTTCATGGAGACAGACAAAGGCTGGGCCGATGCTCTAAGGGCAAGTCTTTCAAAATTTCGCGAACGGATCGAGCAGCCTCAGGATAACAGCTATGGCATGATCCTCGCCAGTCGCCTCAAGCTTGGCGAGCACGAAGTGCGGTTCCTGCTCAACGATGAGGTGCCAAGCATCCACTGCGTGGCGGAATTACCGGGCGGACGGGAGATCAGGATAATTGCTGTGCATCCAGAACCGCCGGTGCCGACCCGCGACACGCTCGGGCGGGATGCGGAGATCCTGGTTGCGGCCAAGCATGCGCGCGATGAGCCGTTGCCAGTCATCGTGACCGGAGACCTCAACGATGTGGCCTGGTCGCGCACGACGCGACGGTTCCTGCGGATTTCGGGTTTGCTCGATCCACGCCAGGGCCGCGGCATGTACAATACGTTTGACGCCCGGCGCTGGTATCTGCGCTGGCCGCTTGACCATGTTTTTCACTCGCAGGATTTCGAGCTGGTTTCGATCGAGCGGCAGAAATTTGTCGGATCTGATCATTTTCCAATGTTTTACCGGCTGGCACTCACCTCTCGCAATGCCAATCAACCATCCCCGTCTCCGTCGCGGGATGACTATGATGAAGCCGAGGAAGCCGTTGAGGTGGAAAGCAATCGGTCCCGGAAGCCGGCAGGCAGTGACTGGGAATCCTGAGGTGACAGTGCAAGCGAATCCGCTTCCTGACGAGCCGGAAACGCCGGCTGCCGCAGCACCTGTCTTTTTTATGGGAGCGCAGCGATGAACTGGATCTTGTTGGTAGCAGGCATCATCATCCTGGCCACGGTCGCGCTCGACATTGCCTACACGACGGTCAGCGCCAATCGCTCGGGCCCCATTACCCATAAGATAGCCACCAGCCTGTGGCGCTGCTTCACACTGATCGCCCGGTTTTCGAGGCGGGGAATCGGGTTGCGCTTTGCCGGTCCGTTCGTGATGAGCGGCCTGGCGCTGTGCTGGATCGCCATGACCTCGATTGGCTGGTTGCTGATCTTTCGCAGTGATCCGGACGGCCTGGTTATGAAATCAGGCGAACCTGCCAACTGGTTGCAAAGCTACGCTTTCATTGGCAGTGCCTTGTCGACCGTCGGCTCGTCCAATGTTCAGGCAGCTACTGCGATATGGGACAACCTGGCGATGCTCGCAGCGGTCAACGGGATGATCGTACTCACCCTTTCGGTCACATTCGTTCTCAATGTGACCCAGACAGTGGCAGCCGGACGCAGCTTTTCCGCTCTCATTGGCGTGCGGGATCCGGCTGATGCGGCAAATGATGATTTGTTGATGCCGGCATTGGCCAACATCTGCACCAAATTGAATGCCACACCTTTGGCGCTCTACTACACGCCCCTGCATCATGAAAGAAGTGTGCCGCTCAGCCTCAAATGGCTGGCGGAGCGTGTCTCCGGGGACACGCCGAGAGCGCGCAATTATCGCCAGCTTCTGCGCGAGCTGCCATATCTGGACATCGACGCGGAGGCTGACCCGGATCAGTTCCTCACGGCTATGGACGAATGGGCCTCGCGCTACACCATCGACAGCCGCTGAGCGAAAATTGAGGGACTGCAGACCGGGCGCCGGGGCCGGCGCACCGGTCAACAGTCTGCAGCTCAGATGCCGCCGAGGCAGAGATACTTGATCTGCAGATAGTCATCGATGCCGTATTTCGAGCCTTCGCGGCCCTGGCCGGATTGCTTGACGCCACCGAACGGCGCGACTTCGGTCGAGATAAGGCCCGTGTTGACACCGACCATGCCATATTCCAGCGCCTCGGCCACGCGCCAGACCTTGGTCAGGTCGTTGGCATAGAAATAGGACGCAAGGCCGAAGATGGTGTCGTTGGCCTGTTCGATCACGTCTTCCACGGTGTCGAACTTGAACAGCGGCGCCACCGGGCCAAAGGTTTCGTCGCCGGCCACCTGCATGTCGCGGGTCACCCCGGTGAGGATGGTTGGCTCGAAGAACGTGCCGCCCAGATCGTGGCGCTTGCCACCGGTCAAAACCTTGGCGCCCTTCGACTTGGCGTCTTCGATGTGCTCGACAACCTTGGTCACCGCGTCTTCGCTGATCAGCGGACCGGTGGTCACGCCATCGCCGAAGCCGTCGCCGATCTTCATCTTGCCGACAGCCGCGGCGAGTTTCTCGGCGAAGGCGTCATAGACGCCGGCCTGGACATAGATCCGGTTGGCGCAGACGCAGGTCTGGCCGTTGTTGCGGTATTTCGAGATCATCGCGCCCTCGACCGCGGCATCGAGATCGGCGTCGTCGAAGACGATGAACGGCGCATTGCCGCCAAGCTCCATCGAGGTTTTCTTGATCTGGTCAGCCGACTGGCGCATCAGGATGCGGCCGACTTCGGTCGAGCCGGTAAACGTGATCTTGCGCACCTTGTCGTTGGAGCAGAATTCCTGGCCGATCGCAGCACTCGATTTCGAGGTGATCACGCTGAGCAGGCCCTTGGGCAGACCGGCCTCTTCGGCAAGCTTTGCCATCGCCAGGGCGGACAGCGGGGTTTCCGCAGCAGGCTTGGCGACGAAGGCGCAGCCGACGGCCAGCGCCGGTCCGAGCTTGCGGGCGATCATCGCGTTGGGGAAGTTCCACGGCGTGATCGAGGCAACCACGCCGACGGGCTGCTTCATCACGATGATGCGCTTGTCGGGCTGATGACCGGGAATGGTGTCGCCATAGACCCGCTTGGCTTCTTCGGCAAACCACTCGATGAAGCTGGCGCCATATAGAATCTCGCCCTTGGCTTCCGGCAGCGGCTTGCCCATCTCGGCGGTCAGGATCGCACCCAGATCATCGGCATTGGCCACCATCAGGTCGTAAAGCTTGCGCAAAACGGCGCTGCGTTCCTTGCCGGTTTTTGCGGCCCAGTCCTTCTGCGCCACATAGGCTGCATCGATTGAGGCCCTGGTTTCCTCGACGCCGAGGTCGGGAAGCGCGGTGATCAGCTCCCCGGTCGACGGATTGAGGACGTCAAAGGTCTTGCCGCTCGGTGCGGTTTTCATCCAGGAGCCGGCGACATAGGCCGAGGTCACGAGAAGGCTTGGGTCTTTCAGCATCTCTGCGAGGGGTTTGCTGGTCATGAGGCAGTGGCTCCAATATCTAGATGAACGTCACGTATGGACGCTTCGACAAGGTCCGACAAAGAACGAATGACATTGGCATAGACGCCGCAGGCAAGAAGGATCAAGCCCTTTTCCCACGCGTGGGCGCTGTGGCCGTGCAAAGTCGTGGCTCCGCATGCCGGTTTTGACAGCGAAGCATGGTCCGGGATTGCCGGTCCGCTCTCGTTGGTGGTTGAGCTTGCGCTGCGCAATGCCGTCACGGCTACCAAATTTGTGTCGTCAAAGATGCCTGATCTTCACATCGCCATGCACCCCGCCACGGGCGCGGCTGCGATGCACCACTTTCGGGACACCCGGAAGCAGGGTGAAGCCGTTGTCCGACCAGATATCCGAGCCGCCATGATCCAGCGTGACGAAAAGCGCTGGCCGTTCCGCGGTCAGCGAGATGCTGTCGCCATCGTCTTCGACATGGATGTTGGGATCTGCGAAGCGGTAGTCCTTCGGACGCAGCGGCAGGTAGTCGTTTTCTCCCGTGTGCAAGCCCTCGGCATCCTGCCAGCTGAACGTGAGGAACTCGTCTTCGCCAAGGGTGCCGCAGGGAATCCGGGCGATTTCCACCGCGCCATCGGTCGGGCAGGGGCGGGCCCACACCCCGGCCTCGGCCATTCCGCCTGTTACGGACACCCGGCATGCGGTGGCATGCAGGTGCACCGTCTCGGGTGTGTCATTGACCGCCCAGAGCACGATATCGCCGGTTTTGTCGTCGGGTTGTGCCGTTACCAGCACCGGGGCGTAGAACTTGCGCGCCAGGTAATGGGTGAGTTTCCAGCCGCCGCCATATTCCAGCGACGCCCAGCTCGCCACCGGCCAGGTGTCATTGAGCTGCCAGTAGAGCGTGCCCATGCAGCGTGGCTTGGCCGAGCGCCAGAACTCGATTGCAGTCTTCATCGCCAGCGCCTGGCTGACCTGGCTGAGCCAGGTCATGTCCTCGAATTTCTCGGGAAAGCGGAAATAGCGCGCCAGCGTCTCGACGATGCGGCTGTTGCCGCCGGGATTGCGCTGGTGCACATCCATGACACGTGAGGAGACATTGCGGTCGTCTTCCTCGGTGAAACTCCCGATGAGCCGGTTGGAGGGAAAGGACTGGAACCCGAATTCCGAGCAGAAGCGCGGCTGGACGCTGCGATAGTGCTCGAAATCCTTTGACGAGTGCCAGACATCCCAGAAGTGCATGTCGCCGGACGTGTCGTCGTGCCAGCCGTCGCCGAAGTTGAGCCGGCCGACCGAAGGCGAAGACGGCCAGAAGCCGACATCCGGCTGCGCTTCGGCAATGGCGTCTTCAAGCGCCATGTTCAGCCGCGCATAGACGGCGAGATAATGGTCTCGGTTGGCCTTGCTTTCCTCGAACCAGCTGAGCGCCCCGATCACTTCATTGTCGCCGCACCACAAGGCGATGCAGGGCTGCGACGACAATCGCCGGATCTGCTGCTGTGCCTCAAACCGCACCGAGTTGAGCCAGTCGTGATCATGCGCGGGATAGAGATTGCAGGCGAACATGAAGTCCTGCCAGACCATCAGCCCCAGCTCGGAGCACATGTCGTAAAACCAGTCCGGTTCGTACTGGCCGCCGCCCCAGACCCGGATCATGTTCATGTTGGCCTCGACCGCCGAGGTCAGCAGGTCACGCACGGCTTCCGGCGTGGCCCGTGCCGGCAATGCGTCGGCGGGAATCCAGTTGGCGCCGCGCATGAAGATCTCGCGACCGTTGACCTTGAACGCAAACCGGTTACCGGTCTCATCGGCGTCGGTGACAAGCTCGACCTGCCGCAGCCCGATCCGCAATGTCCGGTGCTCTGCGCCAAATCGCAGCTTGAGGTCATACAGGTGCTGGTCTCCGTGACCGGCCGGCCACCACAGCTGCGGAGCCTCGATCTTCACGGTCATCCGTGTCGATCCCGCACCCGGCCAGACGGGGGCTGAGTGGCGCACCGTCTGGTGGTCGCAAACAAGCTCGGCCTCCACCATGCCTGCTTCGAACCCGGTGTAGTGCAGATCGACTTCCAGCGTGACGGAACCGCCCTGGTGCTGCTGGCGCACCATCACGTCGTCGAGCCGGGCAACGGTGCTGCGCTTCAGCGTCACAGGCCCGCACAGGCCCAGCGGAGACAGGGCGATGTTCCAGTCCCATCCGGCGTCGCACTGCGGCTTGCGCAGGAAATTGTAATGCGGCAGCCGGTTGTTCCACGCGATATAGGGCACCGTGTAGGGCGAGGAAGCGGCGAGGCGCTTGGCTTCAGCAGAGTTCGAACGGAAGATCACCTTCAGGCAATTCCGGCCTGTCGTCAGAGCGTCGCCCGCCTCAAAGTCATGCCGCAGGAAGCGGTTTGCGGCCTTTCCGAGAAGCACGTCATTCAACCAGACTTCGGCGACGCAATCGATGCCGTCAAAGCTCAGTGTCCATTGCCCGGCCTGTTTCGAGGCGAGATCGAAGTCCAGCCTCGCCGTCCATTCGCTTTCGTGCACCCAGTCCAGCGAGGTTTCGCTGTCGCGCCAGTAGGGATCACCAATCAACCCGGCATCAAGCAATGCCGAATGCACATCGCCCGGAACCGGCAATGGCACGTGGTTCGCTCCGTTGCTCACGCTCCATCCCTGCGACAGGTCGATCCTGTCCGCGCTTGCCTCCGAGCTGTCCGTCCTGCCCATCTTGCCCCCCATGAACCGCACTTTGTTGTGGGATCGATGTCACGTCACGCCGCTCTCGGCAAGGTCTTGCCGGTTCAGTTCTGTCCTCGGGATGTCCGTGCCTGGAAGCGGAGACCAAGTTTGAATTGACGCGAAAGGGTTTGTCGGGCTTGATTTATCTCAGTGGTTGTTTTGTTCCGGCTAGATAGTCAACGGACCGCAATCTCAAACGGAAAACAGCATGCGCAGAATAGCCTTATATCTGTTTTTGATTCCAATCACGCTTTGCGGGGTTGCCGAGGCTATGGACTGGCGGCACTACCAGAACGCCCGTTTTGGTACCAGTGCGGAAGTTCCAGACGGCTTCACGCTCATGCCTCCACCGGAGAACGGTGATGGCCAGCGTTTTGAAGCGCCGGACGGTGGCACCATCAGCATCTACGGGGCCTTTGATTTCACGTCCGGTCTAAGCGAGTACCGCGCTTTCTCGCGGCAGGTGCTGGAAGAGAACGGGTGGAGGCTCACCTATACGCCCTCTGGTGACAACTGGTTTGTGCTCTCCGGCATCAGCAACGGGCAGATCCTCTATCAACGCGTCGAGCGGCCCGCAGGTTGCGCAGGTGACATCCTGCACCACATAGAGTTCCGGTATCCTGCCGAAGACGAAGATATATGGAAACCGATTGTCACCCATGGCGCGAGGTCGCTCGACGGCCCCTGCGATTGATTAGGAGCTGGCCGCAACCATTCAGTGCTTTGTGATCCGCAATTGTAGGGAAATTACAATTCCCAGGTGGCCCGCGATGGACCCTGGCCCATCATGCGCTCGAGTTCCTGCACGACCGAAAGCAGCTTGGGGCCGACCTCGGACTGCATGCGCGAGACCGACAGGACATCAGGCATGCCGCCACAGGTGAAGATGACGGGTTCGCTCAGGTCGCGGGAATGGAACGGGACCGCCACCGCATGGATGTTGGCCGCGAAATACTGGTCGGGGTCCGTGACCACGAAGCCCGCGGTCATGAGCTGGCCGCGCCCGTTGCGGCGAACGTCCTGAGCCCGTTCCGGTGTCAGTCCGCGGTCACCATCCGCATCGGTCACGGCCTGGTTGAAGCTGTCTTCCGGCAAGGCCGACAAAAAGGCATGACCGGAAGATGTCCCGTTGAAAGGCAGACGGTGCCCGACCTCAAGCCACACAGACGCAACGCCGCGCGGCCGCCAAGTCTTGACGATCAGCATCTTCTGATGATCCCGCACCAGAAGCAGCGCCAGCGTTCCGGTCTCATCGGCGAGCCGCTGCATCAGCGGTGCTGACAGGTCGACAAAGGAAATCGACGCGCTTGCCATGTTGCCAAGCGCCAGCAGGGCAGGGCCCGGCCGGTAGCGGTCATGCCGGCGGGCATGGTTCAGGTAGCCCAGCGATTGCAGCGTGAACGTCAGCCGCGAAACCGTGGATTTCGGGATTCCCGTGCGTTCCGAAATCTCGGCATTGCCCAGGCCGTCATCCGAAGGCCGGAAGGCCCGCAGCACGCTCAGCCCACGGGCCAGGGTCGTTGCGAACCTCCGGTCGGTCTCGATTTCATCAGCCATGCTTTTTCTTTCGCTCGTCGACAGACGAAGATCACATCGAATTCGGAATGAGGAGCGAAATGACGGGGAATGAAATGATCAAGATGAGCACGATCACGTCTACCGTCAGAAAGCGCATGATTCCCGCAAATATCTTATCAATTGAAACTTCCTTGCCAACGACATTGGCAATGACGAAGACATTGAGGCCAACCGGCGGTGTGATCAGGCCGATCTCCAGCAGCTTGATGACGACGACGCCGAACCAGATCAGGTCAAATCCGTAGGTCTCGACCAGTGGAACCATCAGCGGCAGGGTAAGCACCATGATGCCGATCGGATCAAGGAACATGCCCAGAAGCAGATAGATCACCGCAATCACGGTCAACAAAAGGATCGGCGAAAGCTGCGCATCCGTTACCGTGTTGACGATTGCGGGAGCAACCCCTGTCAGCGCAATGAATGCCACGAAGATCTTGGCCGCGGCCGCGATGAGAAAGATGCTTGCGGTCTGGACGCAGGTCTCGCGCAGCGAGGCAATCAGTCCTGCGATGTCGAGCTTGCGCTGCATGAAGCCGATGACCACGGCAGCCGCGACACAGATTGCTGCTGCCTCCGTGGCCGTGAAGAACCCGCCGTAGATACCGCCGACGATGATGACGAACAGCGAGACTGCGGGCCAGGCGTCCAGTGCCGCCCGGCCACGTTCGCGCATGGTGATACGGCCGGTGAATGCCGGTGCCGACGCGGGGTCGCGCTTCACCCAGATCCAGATGACGAGCACGAACCCCAACAGCGACAGGATCCCGGGAAGGATCCCCGCAAGGAAAAGCGTGCTGATCGAGGTTTCTGTGAAAATGCCGTAGATGATGAACAGGACCGAAGGCGGAATCAGCGATCCGAGCGTACCGCCTGCGGCAACGCTCGCGGTGGCGAGGCGCTTGTCATATCCCATGCGCAGCATCTCGGGGCAGCAGATACGCCCCATGGTCGATGCACAGGCGACGGAGGATCCGGTGATCGCCGAAAAGCCGCCGCAGCCGACGACCGAGGCCATCGCCACGCCGCCCGGAACGCGCGCCAGCCAGACCCGGGCCGCGTCATAGATCTTGGTGGTGATCTCGGCGCGGTAGGCGATGTGCCCGAGCGCGATGAACAACGGGATCATCGACAGGTCATAGGAATGGATCAGGTCGAAGGAATTGGAAAAGACCAGGGATGTGGTCGGCTTGAGCGCACGGTCAGGCGTGAAGGCGCCGGTGCGGAATGCAAAGATGACAAAGGTGCCGACAGTTGCCACACCTGCAAGGGCGAAGGCGATCGGGACCCGGATGGCCAGAAGGCCCAGGACGGCTGCAAAAGCGCAGATGCCAACCAGTGTTCCGTCCATTACACACCCTCCTCATGCGCTGGGTTCGGCGCAAGTATGTGACCACCGGCGCGGATGGTCCGGATGTCGCCGATCACCATCAGCAACAGCCGCAGCCAGCAAAAGGAGATGCCGACGAGAAAGATCACGCGCCCCGGCCATTTCGGCAGATTGAGCTGGCCAAAGAAGAAGGCCCCACTGTTGAACGTGTGGACGACTTCGCGCCAACCGGCAAAGATCAGGGGCGACAGGGCCAGCAGGCCAAAAATGCCGCCAAACACCACGAGCCAGTTCTGGACCCGGTGCGGCATCAGGTTGCTGAGAAACTCGACAACGATATGCGCGCGTTGCGTCGTTGCGATGGCAAGCGGCAGCACGATCGCGACCACCATGAGTTCACGCACCATGACGATGGTGTCGGGGATGCCGGAGTTCAGCGTCACCCGCAACACGACACTGGCGGTGATAAGCGCTCCCAGGCCGAAAACGGCGCAGACGGCCAGATCGAGCAGTAGCCTTTCGACACGATGCAACATTACCTCTCCTCCCAGAGTCTGACGGCGCAACAGGGGTTACGGCGCGAGCATGCGCGCCGTAACCTTTGGTTTGACGGATATCAGTTGCGGGTCCAGGGGTAACCCTGATTGTCGCGTTCTTCCGTGTATTTGGTCACCAGTGCGCGATACTGCTCCAGCAGGGCAGTGCCGTCGAGGCCGGCCGCATTCGCGCGTTCCACCCAGTCGTTGACGTATTTCGCGCCTTTTTCGACCAGCTTGTCACGCTCTGCCGTATCCAGTTCGATCACCTCGACCCCGGCATCCTTCATGGTCTGGATCGCGGCTTCGTTGTCAGCCGTGATCAGCTCGCCGAGCTTGTCGGCCATGGCGACACCGGCCTCGTTCATCGCAGCCTGGGTGTCCGCATCGAGCGCGTCGTAGGCGTCCTTGTTCATGAAGATGCCGAGCGCGCCGACCTGGCCCCAGTCGAGCAGGGTGTAGCTGGTCATTACTTCCTGCTGCTTTAGCGCTGCGACCGCATAGGAATAACCCTGCGAGCAATCGAGCAGGCCCGAATCCAGACCCTGATAGGCATCGTAGATCGACATCGAGACGAGGTTGGCGCCGAAGTCGCCGAATGCCTTGCCGTAGGCGCCGACACCGCGCACCTTCAGGCCGTCAATATCTTCGACGGTGCGGATGGCCGTGTCCTTGCAGCCAATGTTGACCGCAGACGTCGTGAACGTGCCGAGATAGACCAGGTTCTGATCTGCAAGGCTGGCCTTGATCGCATCGGAACTGCGCATCAGCTCGTCCGTGGCGCGCATGCCGACCCAGGCGTCAGCGTTGCGAAGCGGCAGGTCTGCAATGCCGTAACCCAGCATTTCCTGCGGGAAATAGACCGCGATCACGGTGCCGAGATCTGCAACGCCGTTGGCAATCGACTGCGCTGCCGCACTTGCCTTGAACAGCGCGCCGCCCCACTGGACGTCGATCTTGACTTCGCCGTTGGTACGGGCAGTGACGTCGTCAGCGAAGGATTGCAGCGCCGCAGCGCGGGCGCCGCGGTTGGGGCCGGCTTCTCCCAGAATAAGTGTCGTTTCAGCGGCGGCCATGCTGGTGGCGGCCATGAGCGCAACTGTCGCTGCAACAATAATCTGTTTCATAAGTTTCTCCTCTCCAATTCTGCTATGCGGAATTCACTTCCGTCATGCCGAAAAGTAACCCCGAAATCAGGCTAAAGCAACCGGTATGATGTGTGCTCGCTGCCGGTCTTGCAGCAGGGCCCGCGGAAACTGCTGTCATGAGCGGGAGCGACGGAGAGCCGCGGCAATTGTGCGGCAGACAGGAACAGCCCTGTTGTGGCTTGGTTGCAGTTTCTACCGGGATTGGCTGTCCGGGATTCGCGGCTGCTTGAGGTCCGGAGCAAGCATGCGGCCAGACGCCCCCGGCGCCCGTAGCTGGCTGCTTTCTCGCAATTCGCTGAGGCCGGTGCCGTCGCCAGCAAAGCCGGCTCGCAGTTTCGCGCAGCCTTTGCGTTGACAAGTTGAAGGCCGGATCATTGCTGAGGGTCTATTGGGGCAGGATCAGGCGCATTGGCATATGGCTGTTCCCGAAAAAAGTTCGGGGCCCGAAGGCCCCGATCATGAGTTTGGTCGTTTCGGCCTTTGCCGGTCAGACTACTGCCAGCTCTTGACCAGTTCGTCGTAGTTGACGGTGATCGGCTGTTCTTTTTCGTTTTCGATCTTCAGCTGTGGAGCGAGGTTGCCCTTCGAGACGGCATCCGCGTTCCAGTACTCCAGATCGTGCTCTTCCGCCATCTTCGGGCCGATGTCGCCCTGGACGCCGGCACGCTCGAGGCGTTCCATCACCTTTTCCTGCTCGGCACACAGCGAGTCCATGGCTTCCTGGGCAGTCTTGGCGCCCGAAGAAGCATCGCCGATGGCCTGCCACCAGAGCTGCGCCAGCTTCGGATAGTCAGGCACGTTGGTGCCGGTTGGCGACCACTGAACGCGTGCTGGCGAACGGTAGAACTCGACCAGACCACCGAGCTTCGGTGCGCGTTCGGTGAAGGAGTCGTGAGCCAGTGTCGACTCGCGGATGAAGGTGAGGCCGACATGGCTCTTCTTCACGTCGACCGTCTTGGAGGTGACGAACTGCGCATAGAGCCAGGCGGCCTTGGCGCGATCCTCAGGCGTCGACTTCATCAGCGTCCAGGAACCTGCGTCCTGGTAACCGAGCTTCATGCCTTCCTTCCAGTAGACGCCGTGTGGCGAGGGGGCGAAGCGCCATTTCGGCGTGCCGTCCTCGTTGACGACCGGCAGACCTTCCTTGACGAAGTCGGCGGTGAAGGCCGTGTAGGTGAACATCTGCTGGGCGATTTCACCCTGCGACGGGACAGGGCCCGATTCACCAAAGGTCATGCCCTGGGCTGCAGCCGGCGCGTATTTTTCCATCCACTCGAGATACTTCTCGATCGAATAGACCGCAGCGGGTCCGTTGGTGTCGCCACCGCGAGCAACGCAGGAGCCGACCGGACGCGAGTTCTCGTCGACCTTGATGCCCCATTCATCGACGGGAAGGCCGTTCGGGATGCCCTTGTCGCCATTGCCGGCCATCGACAGCCAGGCATCGGTGAAGCGCCAGCCGAGCGACGGGTCCTTCTTGCCGTAGTCCATGTGGCCATAGACCTTCTTGCCGTCGATTTCGCGGCCGGTGAAGAACTCTGCAATGTCCTCATAGGCCGACCAGTTCACCGGTACGCCAAGATCGTAGCCGTATTTTTCCTTGAAATCGGCCTTGTTCTTCTCGTCGTTGAACCAGTCGTAGCGGAAGAAGTAGAGGTTCGCGAACTGCTGTGTCGGCAGCTGGTAGAGCTTGCCGTCGGGTGCGGTCGTGAACGAGCGGCCGATGAAGTCCTCCACGTCCAGCGTCGGGCTTGTCACCTCGGAGCCTTCATTTGCCATCCAGTCGGTCAGGTTGCGAACCTGCTGGTAGCGCCAGTGCGTGCCGATGAGGTCGGAATCGTTGACATAGGCATCGTAGATGTTCTCGCCCGACTGCATCTGCGTCTGCAGCTTTTCAACCACATCGCCTTCGCCGATCAGGTCGTGCGTAACCTTGATGCCGGTGATCGCGGTGAAGGCCGGGGCCAGCACCTTGGATTCATATTCATGTGTGGTGATGGTTTCCGACACCACCTTGATGTCCATGCCGGCGAATGGTTCCGCGGCGTCAACGAACCATTGCATTTCGGCTTCCTGGGCAGCCCGGTCGAGCGTCGACATGTCGCCGATTTCCGCATCAAGGAAGCTCTTGGCTTCTTCCATTCCGGCCTGTGCGACTCCGGCGCTGAACATGAGCGCCATGGCCGCTGTTGATAACAGTAGATGTCTCCGCATTGCAGTTTCCTCCCGACTTGCGAAACGGAAACGGCGGTATTGCCGCTTCCGGTATTCAAACCCTAGACGAAGCGGAACACGCCGATGGCGTAGACCACGGACAGGGCAAGAGCCCACCACAGGTTCGGACCGACAAGTCCGAGCCAGGCGAGATGGATAAACGCTGATCCCAAGAGCGAGACGAACAGACGGTCGCCGCGCGTGGTTTCAAAGCGCAAGATTCCGACCCGCGGCGATCCGCCGGGGACAAAGTACTCCCAGACCCCCATGCCGATGAGCAGCATGAGAATGACAAGAAAGAAGATCGCGGTAGGTCCGGTCCAGGCCATCCATGACAGATCCATAACCCAGCCTCCTCAGACCCGGCCCAGGGCAAAGCCCTTGGCGATGTAGTTGCGGACGAACCAGATCACCAGTGCGCCCGGGATGATGGTCAGCACGCCCGCGGCCGCAAGCACACCCCAGTCGAGCCCGGACGCCGAGACCGTGCGGGTCATGGTGGCGGCAATCGGTTTGGCGTCGGTCACCGTCAGTGTGCGCGCAATCAGCAGTTCCACCCATGAGAACATGAAGCAGAAGAACGCCGCCACGCCGATACCGCTCGCAATCAGCGGCATGAAGATCTTGACGAAGAATTTCGGGAACGAATAGCCGTCGATATAGGCGGTCTCGTCGATCTCCTTGGGCACACCGGACATGAAGCCCTCGAGGATCCACACGGCCAGAGGCACGTTGAACAGGCAGTGCGCGATGGCCACTGCGATATGAGTATCGATCAGCCCGAAGGCGGAATAGAGCTGGAAGAACGGCAGCGCGAACACGGCGGGCGGCGCCATCCGGTTGGTCAGCAGCCAGAAGAACAGGTGTTTGTCGCCCAGGAACCGGTAGCGCGAGAAGGCGTAGGCAGCGGGCAGCGCCACCGCCACCGCAATTACCATGTTCATCACCACATAGATGATCGAGTTGATATAGCCGCTGTACCAGGACGGATCGGTGAAGATGACCATGTAATTGGCAATCGTCGGGTCGCGCGGCCACAGCGAGAAAGCCCCGAGGATTTCGGCATTGGTCTTGAAGCTCATGTTGATGAGCCAGTAGATCGGCAACATCAGAAGAAAGATGTAGATCACCGGGACCAGGAAGGAAAACCGTGCGATGGCATTGGACCGCCGCGTCCGCCGCGCCATGGCGGCGGTGGCATCGAGGCTTGTCTGTGAGGCGGTGGGGATGGAATTTGTCATGGTTCTCTCTCCCTCAGCCCTTGGCATCGTTGGTGATCATCACGGTGTAGAACACCCATGACAGCAGCAGGATGATGAGGAAGTAGATCAGGCTCATCGCAGCGGCCGGGCCGACATCGAACTGGCCGATGGCGGTCTTGACCAGGTCGATCGACAGGAAGGTGGTGGCGTTGCCCGGACCGCCGCCGGTGACGACGAAAGGCTCGGTGTAGATCATGAAGGAGTCCATGAACCTGAGCAGCACGGCAATCAGCAGCACCCGGTTCATCTTCGGCAGCTGGATGTAGCGGAACACCGACCAGCGCGAGGCGCCGTCGATCTTGGCCGCCTGGTAATAGGCGTCGGGGATCGACACCAGTCCGGCATAGCACAACAGCACCACCAGGCTGGTCCAGTGCCAGACATCCATGATGATCACCGTCACCCAGGCGTCGAAGGGATCGCTGACATAGTTGTAATCGACGCCGATGGCGTTGAGCGTGTAGCCCAGAAGGCCGATATCGACCCGGCCGAACACCTGCCAGATGGTGCCGACCACGTTCCACGGGATCAGCAGCGGCAGCGACATGAACACCAGACAGAACGGCACGCCCAGACCTTTCTTGGGCATGTTGAGCGCGATGAAGATGCCGAGTGGCACCTCGATCAGCAAGATGATGCCGGAGAAGGCCAGGTTGCGCAAGAGCGCATCGTGAAAACGCGCCGAAGACAGCACGTCGGAAAACCAGTCGGTACCGGCCCAGAAGAACTGGTTGTTGCCGAATGTGTCCTGCACCGAGTAATTGACCACGGTCATCAGCGGGATCACGGCTGAAAACGCCACCAGCAGCAGCATTGGCAGCACCAGGAACCAGGCCTTGTTGTTCCAGGTCTTGTCCATCTCAGCCTCCCAGCTTTACGCGCCAGTCGTCGGCGTAAACATTGATACCAGCGGGATCGAAAGTGACGTGCGGATCGGCAGGCACTGCCTCGTCTTCATTGAGCACGATTGCCAGCTCGTTTCCCTCGATCATCGCGCGCACGATCTTCTGGCGCCCGATATCCTCGATGGCGCGGATGCTGACCGGCATTCCTTCGGTTCCCAGCTTCACGAATTCGGGGCGGATGCCGAGCTCGGTGCGCTTGCCGTCGCTGAGGCTCGCAGCGCCCGGTAGCGCGATCGAGTGCTGACCCAGCTGCGCCCGTGCGCCATCAAGTGCGACCGGCAGCACATTCATGCCCGGCGAGCCGATAAAGTAGCCGACGAAGGTGTGGCTGGGGCGTTCGAACAATTCCTGCGGTGTGCCGATCTGGACAATCTCGCCGCCATACATCACCACCACCTTGTCGGCAAACGTCAGCGCCTCGGTCTGGTCATGGGTGACATAGACCATGGTGTGGCCAAAGCGGCGGTGCAGAAGCTTGAGCTGTGAGCGCAGCTGCCACTTCATGTGCGGATCGATCACCGTCAGCGGCTCGTCGAACAGAATGGCGTTGACATCGGCGCGCACGAGGCCGCGGCCAAGCGAGATCTTCTGCTTGAGATCGGCTGTCAGGCCGCGCGCCTTGCGGTTTGCGATATCGACGAGATCGATCATCTCGAGAACTTCGGCCACCCGGCTCTGCACCTCGGCTTCGGCCATGCCGCGATTGCGCAACGGGAAGGCCAGATTGTCGGCCACACTCATGGTGTCGTAGACCACCGGGAACTGGAACACCTGGGCGATGTTGCGTTCTTCCGGCTGCAGCCCGGTCACGTCCTTGCCGTCAAACAGGATCTTGCCTTCGGATGGTGTCAGCAGGCCTGAAATGATGTTGAGCAGCGTGGTCTTGCCGCAGCCCGAAGGGCCGAGCAGCGCATAGGCGCCGCCGTCTTCCCAGGAATGGTGCACTTCGCGCAGCGCGTAGTCCTCTTCGCGCGACGGGTTTGCCATGTAGGCGTGGCGGATATGGTCGAGATCAATGCGGGCCATGGTCTGTCCTCATGCCCCCACTGGCTGGGTGCGAACCGTCTGCCCATTGCGGTCGAAGACCATCAAGTGAGCCGTATCGAGATGCACATCCATCATTTTTCCGGCCTCGATATCGTGGATGCCCTTGGTCAGCATCACCCATCGCTGGTCTTCATGAATGAGGTGCACATAGCTTTCCGATCCGGTGATCTCGGTCACCATCACCTCGGCGGAAAGCGGTGTGGTGCCGGCACCGGCAACCGGCGAGAGATTGTGCGGACGGAAACCGAGCGTGCAGGGCCCGTCTGCCAGATGCGAAAGCCCGCCGGGAACCGGGATGTCGCGCACGCCCTGTTTGACGAACATGCCTTGCTTCTTTTCCATCGGCAGCAGGTTCATAGGCGGGTCGGAGAATGTCTGTGCGGTCACCAGGTCAACCGGATTGCGGAACACCTCGACAGTCGGGCCGAACTGCGTGACCCGGCCTTCACTCAGCGTCGCAGTCGCGCCGCCGAGCAGCAGCGCTTCCGATGGTTCGGTCGTCGCATAAACGAAAATGGCGCCCGATTCCGAGAAGATCTTCGGCAATTCGGCGCGCAGCTCCTCGCGCAATTTGTAATCCAGATTGGCCAGCGGCTCGTCGAGCAGCACCAGGCTTGCCTTCTTGACGATGGCGCGCGCCAGCGCCGTGCGCTGCTGCTGCCCGCCCGAAAGGTTGAGCGGCGTGCGCTGCAGATAGGGCCCGAGCCTGAGCAGTTCGGCGGCGCGGGCGACTTCGCGCTCGATCGTCGCCTTGTCGGCGCCGGCAATCCGAAGCGGCGAGGCGATGTTCTCGTAAACGGTCATCGCCGGATAGTTGATGAACTGCTGGTAGACCATGGCGACGTTGCGCTTCTGTACGGCCAGCCCGGTGACATCCTTGTCGTCGCTCAGGACGCGCCCGTGCGTCGGGCGGTCGAGGCCGGCCATGATCCGCATCAGGCTGGTCTTGCCCGAAAGGGTCGGCCCCAGCAGCACGTTCAGCGAACCGCTTTCCAGCCGCAGCGAGACATCACTGATGTGGGATTCCCCGTTGGAAACCTTGGAGACGTTGTCCAGTTCCAGCATGTAGAAGAAGCCCTCCCAAGCCTCGCCTCCGGATTGCGGGGCGGACGCACCTTGAACCCGCTGCCGGTGCTTGCCGCGGGTGAGTTTAAGTCCTGCATTCCCGAATTCAAGAAAGTTAAAAGGAACCGCAACCGAATGTCAAACGAAAAGAACCGAAACAAAATGCTTATTGCCGTACACGCCGACAGCGCGCTGTAGGCGGGTGCTTCGCGATGCAGGGCGCGTGTCAGTCTCTGTCCTCTTGTCGACCATTCCTGCTTCCGAAGGTTTCGCGGTTGCTGACCCGGGACAACGGGTCAAGATGAGCAGTCTGGCGCTGCTTACGCCGATGGTCGTGCTCCTGGATTGGACCTCGATCACGCTCGCCCTGACTTCCATTCTTCCCTCAAGCTGGTGTTTCACTGTCAGCCATTTGCGTGGTTTGGGCCAGACTTGATCAATCCGTTGCACCACTTTAACAATTGATCTGCTTTGGAGAGCACTCGCGACACCTGCCCAGGGGCGCATGTGGGCTAACCTGTGGACACAGCGTGAAACGTATCCTGCTTCAATTGATCCTGGTGATGGGACTGGTGTCCGGCCTGGCCGGATGTACCACCATGTCCTACTACACGCAGTCGCTCAATGGTCATCTGCAGATCATGGCAGCACGGCAGAATGTCGGAAAACTGATCAGCCAAGCTTCAACACCGGAGCCATTGCGGGCGCAGTTGGCGTCAGCACGCGATATCAGGCAGTTTGCTTCCGACGAGCTCGATCTCCCTGATAACGCCAGCTACCGTTCCTATGTCGATATCGGGCGGGACTATGTGACCTGGGCGGTTTTCGCAGCACCGGAATTCTCGCTCACGCCACGGGTCTGGTGTTTCCCCGTGTTTGGCTGTGTGCCTTATCGGGGATACTTTTCCAGGGACACCGCGATCAGGACGGCTCGTGAGCTTCAGGGAGAGGGGCTGGACGTCCACGTCTCCGGCATCACCGCCTATTCAACATTGGGCTGGTCGCACGATCCGCTGCTCTCAACGATGTTTGACGGGGACAAGACCTATCTTGCGGCCCTGGTGTTTCACGAACTCGCCCATCAGCGCGTCTATGTGAACGACGATACCGCCTTCAACGAGGCTTTTGCGGTTGCGGTGGAGGTTACCGGCGTAAAGACTTGGCTGCGCGCCGCTGGTGATGCGGCCGGGTTGCGCCGTTATGAAAGCGGCTTGAAGCGAAGCGCAGACTTTGTTGCTCTGGTAGCAAGAACACGCGGTGAACTGGCTCAGCTCTATGGCAGTCCTGGCACGGTGGAGAGCAAGCGAGCTGCCAAAGCAGCCGCGATCGAGCGGTTGCGGCGGCGCTACCGGCAGATGCGCGACGGGCGCTGGAATGGATACCATGGGTATGATGGCTGGTTCGCAGCTCCGATCAACAATGCAAAGCTTGCTGCGACGTCGGTCTACAGCGATCAGGTTCCTGCATTTGTTCGCTTGTTCGAGCTGTGCGCAAGCGACTATCCCCGCTTCTATGCCGAGGTTGCACGGATCGGTGCGTTGGACAAGGCTGAGCGGGCCCGGGCGCTTGCGCAAGCAGAGACCTGTGCTTGAACCGGAGTGAACCGGGTCAATATTGGCAGGCACTGGCGTGTGAAAAAATGCATCAAGTAAGGGCAGTCGATACAGTATAGAGATGTCCGTCTGAGCTCATGGCGCCCAAACAGTCGATTCGCAAAAGGGCTTCATGGTCAGCTCGCTCGTCCTGGACGACGCGGCTGACACTCCCCAGGTGGTCACCGGCGATGACGATGACAACATTCTGGCTGGCGGAGACGGTGCAGATACCCTCTCCGGTCTCGGCGGTGACGATCTGCTCTCGGGGGGTGCCGGCGACGACTTCCTGACCGGGGGGCTGGGTCGGGACACCCTCAACGGCGGTGATGGAGCTGACAGCTTCATCTTCGATGACGGCGCACTGAGTGATGCCGCTCTGGGCATAAAGGACCTGATCGCCGATTATGATTTTGGTGAAGGCGACCGGATCGATCTCTCCGCCCTGCTTGTCTCCAGCCCGGTTGCCGGCCATGAGATGGATTACCTGCAGATGAATGGCAGCGTTCTGGAGGTTGATGTGGACGGCACAGGCGACGCAGCCGGTTTCGTGCAGATCGCGGAATTCTCCGCAGTCCCGGTGTCTGGTAGTCTCGGCATCCTTCTGGACGATCAGCCGGCACCGACAATGGTGGTCATCTGACCGGCGGCAGGTTACGGGCTTGCAGAGTGGCTCGGGGGGGTGGTCATCGGCCCGGTGACCATCCCGAGATCAGACCGGTTGCCGGGGTATAGGACAGCGGAGAGCCTCTGATCCGGGCTCTGCGATGCCCTCTGAAAAGGCAATCCTGCTGCCGCGACCCCGGCATGATGGCCGGGTCAAAACCGGCAACCGGACCAGATGGAAATTGAAAGCCGAACCATGTTACCGTGGAAGCATGATCCGCGAACAAGCATCATGCCAAACTGGCGGCGACACCGCGTGATGGCGTCGCATCACAATCTCTACCTGGTTGCGCTGTCAATCATAGTCGCCATCCAGGCCAGCTATGTCGGTTTGAATCTTGCGATTCGAATCCCGGGAGCCTTTGCGCTCAATCGGCGCCTGCTGATCGCGGCATCAGCGATCACTCTGGCCGTGGGGATCTGGAGCATGCACTTCATCGGCATGCTGTCGATGTCCATGACCTCACAAATCGATTATCTGGTGCTGCCGACGCTGCTGTCCTTCCTGCTGTGCGTGCTGGTGACCGGGATCGCCATTTACCTGGCAAGCCTGCGCTCACCGCACTTGCTTGCAATTGCGGCCGGCGTGATGGGAGTGGGTATCACCATCATGCATTATGTTGGCATGATCGCTCTGCGTTCCAGTGTTCAATTGAGCTATGACCCGGTCTATGTGGTTGTGAGCTTCCTGATTGCCGTGACGGCCTCGGGTCTGGCACTCTGGCTGGCGTTTTCCGCCGAGCGGCGGCCGCCGCTTTTTCTCTGCGCCACGTTTCTGGGCTGCGCAGTGTCCGGCATGCACTACTCTGCGATGGAAGGCACCAGCTTCGACTTCGCACTGGCCTCGCAGCTGACATCGACATCGTTCATCTCGAGCGACACCCTGGCCGTGATCGTCAGTATCGTCGCCTTTGCCGTGTCCGGCATATTCATGCTGACACTGGTGCCCAAGCGCGTGGGGCTGAACCCGGAGGAGGCCGGGGACAAGAGCGGGGATGACAGCGCGGCTGATACCGGTGACAAAGCCGAAGACGGCTATGAAGGGACCAAAGCCCCGCCTGTTGAACGGGTTCGTCTGGTGGACGCGGCATCAATCAGCCTGCTGCCGATCGAGAAGAACGGAAACCGCTTTCATATCGCTGCCAGCGAAGTCGTCTCGGTGCATGCCAATGCCCATTACACCTACGTCTTCAACGGACGCGACGACCTGTTCTGCTCGTTGTCGATCAGCGAAATCTACGAACGCATGCCCAAGCCGCCGTTTTACCGCACCCACCGCAGCTACATTGTCAATCTGGCGCATGTCGGCCGGGTGAAGAAATCAGGCGACGCGGCGGTCGCCGAACTCGATTCTCCTGTGCGGCGGACAGTGCCGATCAGCCGCGCCCGTGTCGCCGATCTCCGGCAGGAACTTGCCAGCTACCAGACACGCGAGCACTCGGGAGTCGCCTGAATTTTACGTCAGCCATGTTGACGCAGTTCGTGCGGACAGCTCGTATTTCGTGAAAATATGCAGTTCTGGCGCCGCCGGACTGTTTCGCTTGGCGCCAATTGCCTCTCTTCTATCAGTTGCTGAAGGCCGCTCAAGACATCGTCGTTCACGATGGATCACTTGGCCGGTTGTTCATTTGGCAAGCTTTGGGAGGAGCTTAAATGATACCAGGCGCATTCGATTATCATCGCCCTGCAACCGTGGAAGATGCTGTGGGCTTGCTTGCAAGGCTCGGCGAGGAGGCGAATATTCTTGCCGGCGGTCACAGCCTGATCCCGCTGATGAAGACCCGGCTCGCATCGCCCGAACATCTGGTCGATCTTTCCGGCATTGGCGATCTCAAGGGCATTTCGGTCCAAGGCGAGGAGATCGTCATCGGCGCCATGACCACTCAGTTCGAACTGATCACGTCGACCGAACTTGAACAGCATCTGCCGATCATCGCCGAAACCTCGCGACTGATCGCCGATCCGCAGATCCGTTACAAGGGAACCTTCGGCGGCAATGTCGCCAATGGTGATCCGGGCAATGACATGCCGGCCCTGATGATGTGCCTCGGGGCAACCTATGCGGTCACCGGCCCCGATGGCAGCCGCGACATCGCTGCCCGCGACTTCTACCAGGGTGCCTATTTCACATCGCTGGAACATGGCGAGATCCTGACAGCCGTGCGTATCCCGATCCCGGCAGCAGGCCATGGCTATGCCTATGAGAAGCTCAAGCGCAAGGTCGGCGACTATGCCACCGCCGCAGCCGCCGTCGTCATCACCATGGAAGACGGCAAATGCACCAGCGCCTCGATCGGCCTGACCAACGTCTCGGAAACACCGCTCTGGGCATCAGTGGCTGCAGATCTGCTGGTCGGCACCAGCCTCGACAAGGCGTCGGTGGACGCAGCCGTTTCCGCCGCCGAAGCCATTACCGAGCCTGCCTCCGACATGCGCGGACCTGCCGAGTACAGGACCAAGATGGCTGGCGTCATGATGCGGCGCGCACTTGAGCGGGCCCAGTCCCGCGCCAAGGGTTGAGGGGGAGATTACCAATGACAAAATCACACATCGAACTGACCATCAACGGCAAGAAGGTGGAAGCTCTGGTCGAGCCCCGCACCTTGCTGATCCACTTCCTGCGCGAACAGCAGAACCTCACCGGAGCCCATATCGGCTGCGATACCGGCCATTGCGGCGCTTGCACCGTCGAGATGGATGACATGTCGGTCAAGAGCTGCATGACCTTCGCCGTCCAGGCCAATGGCGCTGACATCACCACCATCGAAGGCATGGCCAATCCTGACGGAACGCTGAGCGCGCTGCAGGAGGGTTTCCGCATGATGCATGGCTTGCAATGCGGTTTCTGCACGCCCGGCATGATCCTGCGGGCGCATCGGCTGCTTCAGGAAAATCCGGCGCCGACCGAAGATGAAATCCGCAATGGCATCGCCGGCAATCTTTGCCGCTGCACCGGCTACGTCAACATCGTCAAGGCGATCCAGTACGCAGCTGCGAAGATCAACGGAACACCGTTTCAGGAGGCCGCAGAATGAACGACCAGACCAAGATTGATCAGGATCGCGCCGAACGGACCGAAAAACTCCAGGGCATGGGCTGCAAGCGCAAGCGGGTTGAAGATGTCCGCTTCACCCAAGGCAAGGGCAGCTATGTCGATGATCTGAAACTGCCGGGCATGCTGTTTGGCGATTTCGTCCGCTCACCGCACGCCCATGCGCGGATCAAGAGCATCGACACCAGCCGCGCCAAGGCGCTGCCGGGCGTGGTCGCCGTGCTCACCGCCGCCGATCTCAAGCCGCTGGGACTGCATTACATGCCGACGCTGGCCGGTGATGTGCAGGCGGTGCTGGCCGAGGAGAAGGTGCTGTTCCAGAACCAGGAAGTGGCCTTCGTCATTGCCGAGGACCGCTACATCGCGTCGGACGCCACCGAGCTTGTCGATGTCGATTACGAGGCACTGCCGTGCATTGTCGATCCGTTCAAATCGATGGACGAGGATGCGCCGATCCTGCGTGAAGACATTCAGGACAAGATGGAAGGCGCGCACGGCCCGCGCAAACACCCCAACCACATTTTCGAATGGCAGATCGGCGACAAGGACGCCACGGACAAGGTGTTTGCCGAAGCCGATGTGACCATCAAGGAAATGCTGGTCGATCACCGCACTCATCCCTCGCCGCTGGAAACCTGCCAGTCGGTGGCGTCCTTCGACAAGGTCAAGGGTGAACTCACACTTTGGGGCACTTTCCAGGCGCCACACGTGATCCGCACCGTGGTTTCGCTGATCTCGGGACTGCCCGAGCACAAGATCCATGTCATCGCACCCGATATCGGCGGCGGCTTCGGCAACAAGGTCGGCGCCTATGCCGGTTATGTCTGCTCGGTGGTCGGCTCGATCGTGCTCGGCGTGCCGGTCAAATGGGTCGAGGACCGGATGGAAAACCTCTCCACAACGTCCTTTGCCCGCGATTACCACATGACCACGGAACTTGCGGCCACCAAGGACGGCAAGATCCAGGCCATGCGGGTGCATGTGCTGGCCGACCACGGCGCCTACGACGCCTGCGCCGATCCGTCAAAATGGCCGGCCGGCTTCATGAATATCTGCACCGGTTCCTACGACATCCCGACCGCGCATCTGGCCGTTGACGGTGTCTACACCAACAAGGCCTCGGGCGGAGTGGCCTATCGCTGCTCGTTCCGCGTCACCGAAGCAGTGTTCGCCATCGAGCGTGCGGTGGAACTGCTGGCCCAGAAGCTCGGCATGGATGCGGCTGAACTGCGGATCAAGAACTTCATCAAGCCCGAGCAGTTCCCCTACCAGTCGGCGCTTGGCTGGGAGTATGACAGCGGCGACTATCACACCGCCATGAAGAAGGCGATGGACACCATCGGCTACAAGGAGCTGCGGGAAGAACAGGCGAAGAAGCGCGAAGCCTTCAAGCGCGGCGAGACCCGCGAATTGATGGGCATCGGCATCTCGTTCTTCACCGAGATCGTCGGCGCCGGCCCGTCGAAGAATTGCGACATTCTCGGCGTCGCCATGTTCGATTCAGCCGAAATCCGCATCCATCCAACCGGTTCCGTGATCGCCCGCATGGGCACCAAGAGCCAGGGCCAGGGACACGAGACCACCTACGCCCAGATCATCGCCACCGAAATCGGTATTTCAGCCGACGACATCATGATCGAGGAAGGCAACACGGATACCGCGCCCTATGGCCTGGGCACCTACGGCTCGCGCTCGACGCCTGTGGCGGGAGCGGCAACGGCGGTCGCGGCGCGCAAGATCAAGGCCAAGGCGCAGATGATCGCCGCCCACATGCTGGAAGTGCATGAAGGCGATCTCGAATGGGATGTCGACCGCTTCCGGGTGAAAGGCCTGCCGGAAAAGTTCAAGACCATGAAGGAAATCGCCTGGGCGTCCTACAATTCGCCGCCTCCCAACATGGAGCCGGGACTTGAGGCGGTGAACTATTACGAGCCGCCGAACATGACCTATCCTTTCGGCGCCTATTTCTGCGTCATGGACATCGACGTCGACACCGGTGTTGCCAAGACGCGGCGGTTCTATGCGCTCGATGATTGCGGCACGCGCATCAACCCGATGATCATCGAGGGGCAGGTGCATGGTGGCCTCACCGAAGCCTTCGCCTGCGCCATGGGCCAGGAGATCCGCTACGACGAGCACGGCAATGTCATGGGCGCGTCCTTCATGGACTTCTTCCTGCCCACCGCCGTTGAAACACCGCACTGGGAGACCGATCATACGGTGACCCCTTCGCCGCATCACCCGATCGGCGCCAAGGGCGTGGGCGAAAGCCCGCATGTCGGTGGCGTGCCGTGCTTCTCCAACGCGGTGAACGACGCCTATGCCTTCCTCGACGCCGGCCATATCCAGATGCCGCATGATGCCTGGCGGCTGTGGCAGGTTGGCGAGAAGCTGGGACTGCACACTTAAGGTCGGGGACTGTCCGGTGAAAATCCCCCAGGAAAAGGTCGCGACAGAACTGGCCGCGGTCGGGTATATCCCCGATCGCGACCTCGCCACCGCTTTGTGGCTGATGGACAGCCTCAAGCGTCCGCTGCTTCTCGAAGGCGAGGCCGGCGTCGGCAAGACCGAGGTCGCGCGTGCGCTGGCGCTGGCCCATGATACCAAACTGATCCGGCTGCAGTGCTATGAGGGGCTGGACCAGAGCGCGGCGCTCTATGAGTGGAACTACCAGCGTCAGCTGTTGGCCATCAAGGCGCGCGAGGGCACCGATGCGGCATCCGTCGAGGAGCACATCTTCAGCGAGACCTATCTGATGGAACGGCCGCTGCTGGCCGCGATCCGGCAGGACAAGGCGCCGGTGCTTCTCATCGACGAGGTCGACCGGGCGGATGAGGAATTCGAGGCGTTCCTGCTGGAACTGTTGTCGGACTTCCAGGTCTCGATCCCGGAGTTGGGGACCATAACTGCAACCACCATTCCCCGCGTCATACTGACTTCGAACGGCACCCGCGAACTCAGCGATGCGCTTCGGCGCCGTTGCCTCTATCACTATGTCGATTATCCCGATGTCGACCGCGAGGCCCGGATCATCCTGTCGCGCCTGCCCGGCATCGACACCGACCTGGCCTTGCAGATCGCCAATATGGTGAGCCTCGTCCGCAAGGAAGACCTGCGTAAATCTCCGGGTGTCGCCGAGACCCTCGACTGGGCGGCGACAATCGCGGGGCTGGACATCCGGCATCTGCGCGACGAGCCGGAAGCGGTTCATGAGACGCTGATGTGCCTGATCAAGACCGCCGAGGACAAATCCCGCATGACCCGCGAAGTCTCCGACCGCCTGCTCGGCAAGGTGGCTTGAGATGAGCGCGGCGCTGGCATCTGAAAACCCGCTTAGCGCAGGCGCCAGAACGAAGTTGAACGGCTTTGCCCAGACCCTGCGCGACAACGGCTTTATTCTCGGGCTGGCCGAAACCCGCGATGCCCTGACGGTCCTGGCAAGCGGTCATGCGGGCCGGCCGTCGCGCTTGCGGACGGCGCTGAAGACCCTGTTCTGTAGCCGGCAGTCGGACTGGCAAAAATTCGACGAGCTGTTCGATGCCTACTGGTTGAGCCGCGGCATGAAGTCGGCGACGCGCATTTCCGGGGCGCCGCAGACATCGCCGCCCGGTCTGCAGACCCAGGCGGCGGGCCGACGTAGCCTTGGTGAAAGCGATCAGGCCGACCATGTCGAGCGCGGGGAGGGGAGCGAAGTTTCCGAAACCGGACAGTCCAGACGCGAAGGCGCGTCGCGAACCGAGTTGCTGTCGAAAACCGACTTCAGGCATCTGACCGAGCCCGAGGATCTGGCGGAAGCGCACCGGCTCGCCGAGAGGTTGGCCAGGAGCATGCGCGCCCGGCTGACCCGTCGGATGCATGCGCGGCGCTCGGGGCAGCGGCTCGACCTCAGGCGGACGATCCACAAGAGCATCGCTTACGGCGGCACGCCGCTGGAACTGGTGCAGCGCAAACGCAAGGACAAGCCCCTGCGCCTTGTCGTGCTGCTCGACGCGTCGGGGTCGATGAGCCTGTACTCGGCCGTCTTCCTGCGCTTCATGCATGGGGTCCTCGACAGCTTCCGCGAAGCCGAAGCCTTCGTCTTCCACACCCGCCTGATCCACATTTCGCCGGCGCTGAAGGAGCGCAATCCGCAACGCGCCATGGAACGCATGTCCTTGCTGGCGCAGGGCACTGGCGGCGGCACGCGGATCGGCGAGAGCCTGGCCACCTTCAATCGCTGGCATGCAGAGCGCTGCATTCATTCACGCACCTGCGTGATGATCGTGTCCGATGGCTACGATACCGGCCCGGCCGAAGACCTGGGGGCCGAAATGCAGGCCTTGCGCCGCCGCTGCCGCCGCATTGCCTGGCTCAACCCGATGATCGGCTGGCAGGGCTATGCGCCGGAGGCCGCAGGCATGAAGGCAGCTCTGCCCCATGTCGACCTGTTTGCCCCGGCACACAATCTCGAAAGCCTGAAATCCCTTGAACCCTATCTGGCGAGGATATGATCATGCCGCACCAGTCCGACATTCTGGACCTGATGAATGATTACAAGTCGAGGGGCGAACCCTTCGCGCTGGCGACTGTCGTGCGCACGGTGTCTGTCACCGCAGCCAAGGCCGGCGCCAAGGCGGTGATCCTGGCCGACGGCACCATCACGGACGGCTGGATCGGGGGTGGCTGCGCCCGCGGCGCAGTCCTCAAGGCGGCGCGGGAAGCGCTTGCCGACGGCCAGTCGCGGCTTGTCAGCATTCAGCCCGAGGACCAGCTGAGCGAGCACCAGGTCAAGCCCGGCGAGCTGCGCGAAGGTGTCCTCTACGCCAGGAATCACTGCCCGAGCCAGGGCACCATGGATGTGTTTGTGGAGCCCGTCTTGCCCAGACCGAACCTTCTGATTTGTGGCGCTTCGCCCGTCGCCGTCGCGCTCGCCGATCTGGCCCGGCGCATGGCTTTCTTCGTCACCGTTTGCGCCCCGGCCGCGGATCACGGAAGCTTCGCCGAAACTGATCGTCTGATCGACGGATACGAACTGCCCGCCGATGGCAGCGAGCGCGATTATGTGGTGATCGCCACGCAAGGTCGCGGTGACAGCGCTGCGCTGAAAGCAGCCGTGCAGATGCCTTCCAGATATCTCGCCTTCGTTGGCTCACGCAAGAAGGCAGCCGCGCTGAAAGCTGATCTGACGGCAGCGGGGATACCGGCCGCAGCCCTTGAAGCCATCCGCGCCCCGGCGGGCCTGGATATCGGTGCCATCACGCCCGACGAGATCGCCTTTTCGATCGTTGCCGAGATGATCGAGATCCGCCGCCGCGGCCAACGCACGCTTTGAAACTCATTCGCACCTACAGGCCATCCGTTGGCCCACACACTGGCAAGGATACACCAAGATGGAAATGAACGGATCACAACGCATCGAAGCCTCCCGCGAAGCGGTCTACGCCGCGTTGAATGACGTCGACGTCTTGCGCCAATGCATTCCGGGTTGCGAGTCCATCGAGAAGACCTCCGAGACCGAGATGAACGCCAAGGTCACGCTCAGGGTGGGGCCGGTCAAGGCGAGTTTCAACGGCAAGGTGACGCTGTCGGATCTCGATCCGCCCAACGGCTACACCATCAGCGGCGAAGGCTCCGGCGGCATGGCCGGATTTGCCAAGGGCGGCGCCAAGGTGGACCTGGTGCCCGATGGCGACGCGACAATCCTTAACTACACGGTGGCGGCAGAGATCGGCGGCAAGATCGCCCAGCTCGGCAGCCGCCTGATTGACGGCACGGCCAAGAAGCTGGCCGGCGAGTTCTTCTCCAGGTTCAGCGAGATCGTCGGTTCCCCGCCGCCGGCAGAGGAGCTGCCGCCCGAAGAAGCGGCTGCAAAGAAGGGCTGGGTCGGCCGCCTCCGCGATTCCCTTTGATGCGACAATCCTGAAGCTGCTGGTGTTCACCGGAGTTTGCAAGCGCGAGGTCGAGCGGCGCTCAGCTCGATTTAACCTGCCTGTCTGTCCACCGTGTATCGGAAAAATCGGCTACTGGAAGTGCCGCTTTGACGTCGGATCCGTCGATCAGCATGTCTGGCCCGGCAACCGCCTCGAGCGCCTTCAGATCTGTGATGATGATGCGCATGCCATCGGTGGCGACGCCATCGGATTGAAGCGACTTGATCGCGCGTGAAAAGTTCTCCGGCGTCATGCCGAGATAGGACGCCAGCAACCGTTTTTCGATCGGCAGGGTAAAGCTGGCCGCATTGCAGGCCACTCTTGACTGCCCGCAAATATAGGCGGCGACCCGTTCCCTGGACGTGCGCAGCTTGAGGCTTTTGGCGTGACGCACCACCGAGCGGTAGCAACTGGCCAGCTCGCTGATCGTTGACATTGCGAAATCGGGGTCGATCCTAAACGTCGCCCGCAGATCCTTGGCAGGTATCATCACGATGCGGCATTTCTCGATGGTGCGCGCCGACATCAGATAGGGTGCGTCCTTGATACAGGCGGCGAGGATGAAGCTCGAAACCGGCCGCACAACCGCCATTGTGGTCTCGCGTTCACGCCAGCCCGAAAACAGTTCCACCGTGCCTTCCATGACCACATGCAGAAAGTCGGCAGGCTCGCCCTGGCGGATCATTTCCAGCTGTGCGGGAAAACTCTGCGCATAGGCCGCCTGGGTCAGCGTTTCGAAATTCTCCTCAGCCATATCCCGGAACAGCGGCAGTTTGCGAATCTCGGGTTTGTCTTCATCCCGCATGCCGTGTCTCCCCTCCGATATGCCGACCACGGGCAATCTACTGACAATCTTCGCAGCGCGACTTGATATTTATCAAATGGCCCATTGATCAATTCCTGCCCGAAAAATGACCAAAGGCAATTCCGGTTCGATTGGGCCGGACCAGGCTGATCCGTTTGATCTGTGTCAACGGCGCGCGGTCTCCCGCCGTGAATTTGTGTGTGATCCGGCCCTCACGCCGGCGTCGAAAATACACGTGCGCAGGGGTTGCCTGCGCCGCCACGCGGAGACACACAATGCTGGAAAAGGTGAATGTACCCGACAGTGAACGCACCCGTGCTCTTGGATTGAGCACGATCGCGTTTACCGCCTGTTTTGCGGTCTGGACCATCTTCTCGATCATCGGAATCGAGATCAAGGCGGAGCTGGGGCTGACCGAGTTCCAGTTCGGCCTGCTGGTCGCCACCCCCATTCTCACCGGGTCGCTGAGCCGGTTGATCCTCGGTGTCTGGACCGAGAAATATGGCGGACGCATCGTCTTCACCTCGCAGATGCTGCTGACCGCGGCGGCAACCTGGATGCTCACCTGGGCCAATTCCTACACGATGTATCTCATTGCGGCGCTCGGCATCGGCCTTGCGGGCGGATCGTTCATCATCGGCGTGGCTTACGTCTCGCGCTGGTATGATGCGGGCCGGCAGGGCACGGCGCTGGGGATTTTCGGAGCCGGCAATGTCGGCGCTGCGGTCACCAAATTCGTCGCGCCCTTCATCATGGTGGCCTATGGCTGGCATGGCGTCGCCCATGTCTGGGCCGCGGGCCTGGCGCTGATGGCGGTGATCTTCTTTGTCTTTGCCAAGGACGATCCGACGCTGGTGGCACAACGCAAGTCCGGGCGGAAATCGCCTTCGCTGGCCGAGCAGTTCGCGCCGCTGAAGAACCTGCAGGTGTGGCGCTTCTCGCTCTACTATTTCTTTGTCTTCGGCGCCTTCGTCGCGCTGGCGCTGTGGATGCCGCATTATCTGGTCGACGTCTACGGTCTGGACATACGCACGGCCGGCATGTCGGCTGCAGCCTTCTCGCTGTCGGCATCTCTGTTCCGCGCCTATGGCGGGCATCTCTCCGACCGGTTCGGGGCGCGGGCGGTGATGTACTGGACCTTCGGCTTCTCGCTGGTCCTGTTGTTCATGCTGTCCTATCCGCCGACCGACTATCTGATTCAGGGCAAGGACGGCCCGATCGCCTTTACCACCGAGATGGGTCAGTGGCCCTTTGTCATCACGCTATTCGTGCTCGGCTTCTTCATGAGCCTGGGCAAGGCTGCGGTGTTCAAGCATATCCCGGTCTATTATCCCAACCATGTTGGTGCCGTGGGCGGCCTGGTCGGCATGATCGGCGGGCTTGGCGGTTTCGTTCTGCCAATCAGCTTCGGCGCCCTGCTCGACCTCACAGGCATCTACACCAGCTGTTTTGCGCTGCTGTTCGTCATCGTTGCAATATCGCTGGCCTGGATGCACCTGTCGATCCGCGCCATGGAGCAGGCTGCCCACGGTCCGGCCCTTGGACGCTTGCCGCAGCTGCCGGAAATGCAGGACATCCACGATCCAGAGCGGGTCGCGCAAACCCGTGTGCTGCAGGAGTGGAAGCCCGAGGACAAGACCTTCTGGGAGAGCAAGGGCCGCGCCATCGCCCGCCGCAACCTGTGGATCTCGATCCCGGCGCTGCTGCTGGCCTTCTCGGTCTGGATGGTCTGGTCGGTCGTGGTGGCGCGGCTGCCGGCGATTGGTTTCGACTTCACCCAGGGCCAATTGTTCTGGCTGGCGGCCTTGCCTGGCCTGTCGGGCGCGACCTTGCGGATCTTCTACAGCTTCATGGTGCCGATCTTCGGTGGCCGGTTGTGGACGACGATTTCCACCGCATCGCTGCTCTTGCCCGCACTGGGAATCGGCTACGCGGTGCAGAGCCCGGAAACGCCTTACCTGATCTTCCTCGTTCTGGCGCTGTTGTGCGGTTTCGGCGGTGGCAACTTCGCCTCGTCGATGGCCAACATCGCCTTCTTCTATCCGAAGGCCGAAAAGGGCAATGCACTGGCCTTGAACGCAGGTCTGGGCAATCTCGGCGTCTCGGTGATGCAGTTCGCTGTGCCGCTTGTGATTACTGCCGGCGTCTTCGGGGCCATGGGCGGGCAACCGCAAGCCCTGTCGGATGGCGGGCAATTGTGGATGCAGAACGCGGGCTTCATCTGGGTGCCCTTCATCATCGCCGCCACCATCGCCGCCTGGCTCGGCATGAACGACATCGCCGATGCCAAGGCAAGCTTCAAGGAACAGGCGATCATCTTCAGCCGCAAGCACAACTGGATCATGTGCGTGCTCTACACCGGCACCTTCGGCAGCTTCATCGGTTATTCCGCCGGTTTCCCGTTGTTGACCAAGCTGCAGTTCCCTGAGGTCAATGCGTTGCAGTTCGTGTTCCTCGGCCCGCTTGTGGGGGCGCTGTCACGCGCCGCGACAGGATGGATCTCCGACAAGTTCGGCGGCGGAAGGGTCACCTTCTGGACCTTCCTTGGAATGATCGCTGCCGTGTTCGGAGTGATCTTCTTCCTGGGCATCAAGGAGCAGCCGGGCGCGTTCTGGGGATTTTTCTCCTGCTTCATGGCGCTGTTCTTCCTCACCGGAGTGGGCAATGCGTCAACCTTCCAGATGATCCCGGTCATCATGGCGCGCGAGGTTCCGCGTCTTATGAAGGAGTTGAAGGGCGACGAACTGCAGAAGCAGGCCGGTCGCGAGAGTGCGGCGATCATCGCCTTTACCTCGGCCATCGCTGCCTACGGCGCATTCTTCATCCCGAAAGCCTACGGCACCTCGATTGCCATGACCGGCGGACCGGTGGCGGCACTTTGGGGTTTCCTCGCCTTCTACCTGATCTGCGCGGTGCTGACCTGGGCCTTCTACACAAGACCCGGCGGGCTTCTGTTCGAAGTCGAACGCAATGTTGCCGCCACGCCCGTCACAGCCTGACCTGAAAGGAAAACAAGATGAGCCATTTGCTCGACAGACTGAATTTCTTCGCCAGCAAGCGCGTCGATACATTCTCGGACGGTCATGGTGAAACCACCATCGAGAACCGCGACTGGGAGGACGTCTACCGCAAGCGCTGGCAGCACGACAAGATCGTGCGCTCGACCCACGGGGTGAACTGCACAGGGTCCTGCTCCTGGAAGATCTACGTCAAATCCGGCGTCGTCACCTGGGAAACGCAGCAGACCGATTACCCGCGTACCCGGCCGGAATTGCCCAACCACGAACCACGCGGCTGTGCCCGGGGCGCCAGCTACAGCTGGTATCTCTATTCGGCCAACCGGGTGAAAACGCCGCTGGTGCGGTCGCGACTGATGAAGATGTGGCGCAAGCTGCGGGAAACCCAGTCGCCGGTTCAAGCCTGGACCACGATCCAGTCGGACCCGGCCATGCGCGCAGACTACGTGACCAAGCGCGGCAAGGGCGGCTTTGTCCGGGCGTCATGGGACGAGGCCACGGAAATCACTGCCGCGGCCAACGCCTATACCGCAAAAAAATACGGCCCGGACCGGGTCTTCGGCTTCTCGCCGATCCCGGCCATGTCGATGGTCTCCTATGCCGCAGGAACACGTTACCTGAGCCTGCTCGGCGGCACCTGCATGTCGTTTTACGACTGGTATTGCGACCTGCCGCCGGCCTCGCCACAGACTTGGGGCGAGCAGACCGACGTGCCGGAATCAGCTGACTGGTACAATGCCGGCTTTCTCATCTTGTGGGGCTCGAACGTGCCGCAGACGCGCACGCCGGATGCGCATTTTTACACCGAGGCCCGTTACCGCGGCACCAAGTCGGCGGTGATCTGCCCGGACTATTCCGAGGCCTCGAAATTCTCCGACATCTGGCTCAACGCCAAGCAGGGCACCGACGCGGCGCTCGGCATGGCTTTCGGCCACGTCATCCTGCGGGAATTCCACCTCGACCGTCAGGCCGAGTATTTCGAGGATTACTGCCGCAAATATTCCGACATGCCGATGCTGGTGCAGCTCGACAAGCGCGGCGGCTCCTACATTCCGGGCCGGCAGCTGCGCGCCTCCGACTTTGCAAAGAAGCTGGGCCAGACCAACAATCCCGACTGGAAGACGGTCGGGATCGACGAGGCCACCGGCAACGTGGTGGTTCCCAATGGCTCGATCGGTTTCCGCTGGGGCGAACATGGCGACTGGAACCTCGAGGAGAAGGCCGGCGGAGAAACAGTCAAGCTGCGGATGAGCCAGATCCTCGATAGCGATCACGATACGGTTGTCGGCGTCGAGTTTCCCTATTTCGGCGGCGCTGCCACCAATGGGTTCGAAGTCTGCGATCATCCCGATGTGCTGACCCGCAACGTGCCGGTGAAGAAGATCAGGCTGGCCAATGGCAAGATCGCCATGGTCGCTACCGTGTTTGACCTGTTCTGCGCCAATTACAGCCTCGACCGGGGGCTGGGCGGCGGCAATGTCGCCAGGTCCTACGATGACGATGTGCCGTTCACCCCGGCCTGGGCGGAAAAGATCACCGGCGTCCGCCGCGACAAGATCATCCAGGTGGCGCGCGAATTCGCCGACAATGCCGAAAAGACCAATGGCAAGTCGATGGTGATCATCGGTGCTGCGATGAACCACTGGTACCACATGGACATGAACTACCGCGCCGTCATCAACATGCTGGTGATGTGCGGTTGCGTCGGCCAGTCCGGCGGTGGCTGGGCGCATTATGTCGGCCAGGAAAAACTCAGGCCGCAGACCGGCTGGACCCCGCTGGCCTTCGCCCTCGACTGGGCCCGCCCGCCACGCCACATGAACTCGACATCGGCCTGGTATGCCCATACCGACCAGTGGCGCTACGAGACGGTGACAGCGGCGGAGATCCTGTCGCCGACAGCGCCGGAAGGCGACTGGAAGACGCTGAGCCTGATCGACTACAACATCCGTGCCGAACGGATGGGCTGGCTGCCATCCGCGCCGCAGCTCAAGACCAACCCGTTGGAGGTTGGCCGCGCCGTCAAGGCCTCGGGCAAGGAGGCTGCGGCCTATGTCGCGGAGAAGCTCAAGTCGGGCGAGCTGGAAATGTCGTGCGAGGATCCGGACGCACCGGAAAACTGGCCGCGCAACCTGTTCGTCTGGCGCTCCAACCTGCTCGGCTCCTCCGGCAAGGGGCACGAGTATTTCCTAAAGCATTTGCTCGGCACCGATCACGGCGTCCAGGGCAAGGATCTTGGCGAGGAGGGCCGGCAGAAGCCGGTTGAGGCCAAGTGGCATGACCAGGCGCCGGAAGGAAAACTCGACCTTCTGGTGACCATCGACTTCCGCATGTCGACGACTGCGGTCTACGCCGACATCGTGCTGCCCACGGCGAGCTGGTACGAAAAGGACGACATGAACACGTCCGACATGCACCCGTTCATTCATCCGCTGCAGGCGGCAGTCGACCCGGCCTACGAGAGCAAGACAGACTGGGAGATCTTCAAGGCGATCGCCAAAAAATTCTCGGAGGTCTCGCCGGAAATCCTCGGCGTCGAAACCGACGTGGTGCAGCTTGCCCTGCACCACGACACGCCGTCGGAACTGGCGCAGCCCGAAGTGCTTGACTGGAAGCAGGACGAATGCGAGCTCATTCCGGGCAAGACCGCGCCGGCCTATATCGCGATTGAACGCGACTATCCCAATATCTACAAGCGCTTCACTTCGCTGGGGCCGTTGATGGACAAGGTCGGCAATGGCGGCAAGGGGATCACCTGGGACACCAAGACCGAGGTCCACCACCTCAAGGCGCTCAACGGCACCGTGACGGAGGAGGGAGCTTCCCAGGGGCTGGCAAAGATCGAGACAGCCATCGATGCCTGCGAGGTCATCCTGATGCTGGCGCCCGAAACCAATGGCGAAGTCGCGGTCAAGGCCTGGGATGCGCTGGGCAAGCACACCGGTATCGATCACCGGCATCTGGCCGCAGCCAAGGAAGACGAGAAGATCCGCTTCCGAGACATTGCCGCCCAGCCGCGCAAGATCATCTCGTCGCCAACCTGGTCGGGGATCGAGAGCGAGGAGGTCTGCTACAATGCCGGTTACACCAATGTGCACGAGCTGATCCCCTGGCGCACGGTTTCCGGCCGCCAGCAGCTCTACCAGGATCACAAGTGGATGCAGGCATTCGGCGAGTTCTTCGTCACCTGGCGTCCACCGGTGGATCTGAAAACAACAGGGACGGATATCAATCTCTCCGAGCGCGATGGTGAACCGCATGTGGTGCTCAACTTCATCACGCCGCACCAGAAATGGGGCATCCACTCAACCTATTCGGACAATCTGATGATGCTGACGCTCAATCGCGGCGGCCCGGTGGTGTGGATTTCCGAGGTCGATGCCCGCGCCGCGGGACTGGTCGATAACGACTGGGTCGAGGTCTACAACTCGAACGGTGTGCTGACGGCGCGTGCGGTGGTCAGCCAGCGCATCAAGGAAGGCACGCTGTTCATGTATCACGCGCAGGAAAAGATCGTGAACACGCCGGGATCGCAGATCACCGGCAAGCGCGGCGGCATCCACAATTCGGTGACCCGCACCACGCTCAAGCCGACCCACATGATCGGCGGCTACGCGCAGCTTTCCTACGGTTTCAACTACTACGGAACCGTGGGCTCCAACCGCGATGAATTCGTCATCGTCCGCAAAATGAAAAAGGTCGACTGGCTGGATCGCCCGGCCGCCCAAGTGGAGGCAGCTCAATGAAAGTCCGCGCTCAAATCGGCATGGTGCTCAATCTCGATAAATGCATCGGGTGCCACACCTGCTCCGTCACCTGCAAGAATGTCTGGACCAGCCGGGAAGGCGTCGAGTACGCCTGGTTCAACAATGTCGAAACCAAGCCCGGCATCGGTTATCCCAAGGACTGGGAAAACCAGAAGCGCTGGAACGGCGGCTGGACCCGGACCAAATCCGGCAAGCTGCAGCCCAAACAGGGCGGCAAGTGGCGGATCCTGGCCAATATCTTCGCCAATCCGGACCTGCCGGAAATCGACGATTTCTATGAGCCGTTCGATTTCGATTACGACCACCTGAAATCGGCGGCGGAGATGGAAGCGTTTCCGACGGCACGGCCGCGCTCGAAAATCTCCGGCGAACGGATGGAGAAGATCGAGTGGGGCCCGAACTGGGAGGAAATCCTCGGTGGCGAATTCTCCAAGCGCAGCCAGGATTACAACTTCGAGGGTATCGAGAAGGAAATCTACGGCGAGTACGAAAACACCTTCATGATGTATCTGCCGCGGCTGTGCGAGCACTGCCTCAACCCGGCCTGCGTCGCCTCTTGCCCCTCCGGTGCGATCTACAAGCGCGAGGACGACGGGGTCGTGCTGATCGACCAGGAAAAATGCCGCGGCTGGCGCATGTGCGTCTCGGGCTGCCCCTACAAGAAGATCTACTACAACTGGGAGAGCGGCAAATCGGAAAAATGCACTCTGTGCTATCCGCGCCTGGAATCCGGCCAGCCGACCGTGTGTTCGGAAACCTGCGTCGGCCGCATCCGCTATCTCGGCGTGATGCTCTATGATGCCGACAAGATCTCCCAAGCCGCAGCCACCGAGAACGAGAAGGAGCTTTACGACGCCCAACTCGGCGTGTTCCTTGATCCCAACGACCCGGAGGTGATTGCCGCAGCACGCGCTGAGGGCGTTCCGGAAGACTGGATCAAGGGGGCGCAGAACTCGCCGATCTGGAAGATGGCGATGGAATGGAAGATCGCCTTTCCGCTGCATCCCGAATACCGCACGCTGCCGATGGTCTGGTATGTGCCGCCGCTGTCGCCGATCCAGAATGCGGCCGAAGCGGGCGCTATCGGCACCATCGACAACATGCCGGACGTTCGTTCGCTGCGCATTCCGGTGCGCTATCTTGCCAACATGCTGACCGCCGGCGACGAGGAACCGGTGGTCGCAGCCCTCGAGCGGATGATGGCGATGCGGGCTTACATGCGCTCGAAGACGGTAGATGGCGTGGTCAATCTCGGCGTCGCAAACCGCGTTGGGCTGACCCCGCAGCAGATCGACGACATGTACCAGTTGATGGCGATCGCCAATTACGAGGATCGGTTCGTCATTCCGACAACCCACCGGGAAATGGTCGAGGATGCCTATGACCTGAAGACCGGTTG
Source organism: Hoeflea sp. (assembly GCF_002733955.1). Taxonomy (GTDB): domain Bacteria; phylum Pseudomonadota; class Alphaproteobacteria; order Rhizobiales; family Rhizobiaceae; genus Hoeflea. Next base: position 428,543 of record NZ_NVXQ01000001.1, read on the forward strand.
CGGCTTCACCGATGGCAATGGCTGCTCGTCAGGCACGTCCACCAGCAAGCTTTTCGGCGGCGGCAAGAGCTTCCGCTCACCCACGGAGTTCCTGTCATGATCCGCACCTTCAAAGCCCTCTCGGCCTTGCTGAGTTATCCTTCCACCGAACTGCAGGAAACCATCCCGGCGATCGGGGATGTGCTCCGCTCGGAGGCCATCGTGTCAGCCAAGGCGCGCGATGCCATCGAGCCATTGCTGGCCGAGTTCGAGACCGGCGACATCTTCGACCTGCAGGAGCGCTACGTGCTGCTGTTTGACCGGTCGCGGACACTGTCGCTCAACCTGTTCGAGCACATTCACGGCGAGGGCCGCGACCGCGGCGGGGCGATGGTCGATCTTCTCGAAACCTACCGCGCCCAGGGATTCGATCTCGTCGCCACCGAACTGCCCGATCATCTGCCGGTGCTGCTCGAGTTCATCTCGACGCTTTCGCTGGGAGAGGCACTCGAGTTGCTGGCCGATGCCGGTCACATCATCGCAGCACTTGCCGAACGGCTGACCCGGCGCGAGACGCCTTATGCGTCGGTACTCGTCGCGCTGTCGGAAATCGCCGAAGCATCAATCCAGACCGTAGAAGCCCAGGCGCTGATCGCCGAGAAGGACGACGACCCCGAGGATCTCGAGGCGCTCGACGCCGTCTACGAGGAAGCCATGGTGACCTTCGGCCCCGATCCGAACGCCGGTTGCCCGGTCAGCCGCGATATTCTGGCCCGTATGGATCAGCCGCTCCGGCCGGCTTCAGCCTGACACGAAAGGACGAATACCATGACCTACTTCATTTTCGGGGTTCTTCCCTATCTGGCGCTCACCGTGCTGGTTGTCGGCTCCATAGCGCGCTATGAACGCGATCCCTTCACCTGGAAATCCTCTTCCAGCCAGCTGTTGCGCCGCAAGCAACTGGTCTGGGGCTCGATCCTGTTCCACGTCGGCATTCTGATCGTGTTTTTCGGTCATCTGGTCGGCATGCTGACGCCGGTGGAGATCTTCCATGTGCTGGGCATCAGCTATGGCTTCAAGCAGCTTCTGGCGATTGTGGTCGGCGGCATCGCGGGCGCCATGGCCATTGTCGGCGGCGCCATGCTATTGCACCGGCGGCTGTTTGATCCGCGGATTAGAGCCAACTCGTCCTTTGCCGACACAGGCATACTGGTGCTTCTTTTTGCCCAGATCATCATCGGCATGGGCACCATCCTGGTGTCGATCCAGCATCTGGATGGTGGCGAGATGGTCAAGTTCATGGACTGGGCGCGCGCGATTTTCACCATGCGGAAGGATGCCTGGCACATCGTCGCCGACGTTCACTGGATCTACAAGCTGCACATATTGCTTGGTCTGATCATCTTCATCCTGTTCCCGTTCACCCGGCTGGTGCACATGCTCTCGGTTCCGGTGCGCTATGTTTTGCGCCCCGGTTACCAGATCGTCCGCACCCGCAAGCACAAGGCAAATCTGGGACAAAACTCATGAAACAGACATTCACCGATATCTCCGTCAACGGCGAAGCAATCTCTCCGGAACTGATCGCCACGGAAGCGCAGAACCATCCGGCGCCGAAGGGCAAGCCCGGCATGGCCTGGATGGCGGCGGCACGGGCACTGGCCGTGCGCACGCTGATCCTGCAGGAAGCAAAGCGGCGTGGGATCGGCCCCGATCCGATGGAGCTGGCGCCGGGGCTTTGGGAGACGGAAGAAGAGGCGATCATCAGGCAGGTGCTTGACGAGGCTGTCGAGGCGAAAGCGCCAACCCCGCAAGCGGTCCGCGCAGCCTATGACGCCAATCCGGAGCGCCACCGTTCACCGGCGCTGTTTGAAGCCGCGCATATCCTGTTTGCCGCCCGGCCCGAAGATGTGGTGGCGCGCAAGGTGGCAAAGGACCAGGCCGATGCCGTGCTGGCAAAAATCAAGCTTGAGCCAAAAGCCTTCGACGCGCTGGCGCGGGATCATTCGGCCTGCTCGTCGCGCGCCAATGGCGGCAGGCTCGGGCAGGTTTCAGAAGGGGACACGGTGGCCGAGTTCGAGGCAGCACTTTTGAGCCTGGCGCAGGGCGAGATTGCGGATGAGCCGGTGGAAAGCCGTTACGGGTTTCACATCATCCGGCTCGATGCCCGGGCTGATGGGGAGATTCTGCCGTTCGAAGCGGTGGAGACAGCGTTGCGCTCGGCGCTGGAGAAGGCCGCCTGGGTGCGTGCCAGCCGAGCCTTTGTCGATGCGCTCGCCAAGCAGGCAAGCGTCACCGGTATCACGCTCAAGGCCGCCTGAGCGGTTCCATCCAATGCTGCCGTGGCGTTTCCCGTCGCGGCAGAGCCACCCAATCAGGCGGACCGGGCGCAATCCGCGTTTGACCGTCCGCTGCATTTCAGGAGCATTTCGTCATGGCGCTTGCCTTTGTCAGAACCGTTGAACGCGGCCTGACCGACCGGTTGTTGTCGGACTTCGCCAGCCATTTGCAGGCACGCGGCTGCAGCCTTGCTGGCGTTGTGCAGACCAACAGCGACCGTCCCGGCTCACATCACTGCGATATGGATGTGCGGGTCTTGCCTGCCGGGCCGGTGATCCGGATCAACCAGGTGCTGGGCGAGGAATCGCGTGGCTGCCGCCTCAATCCGGTGGCGCTCGAAGAAGCCGTTGCACTGGTCGAGACCGGGCTTGAACGATCGCCGGGCCTGCTGATCATCAACAAGTTCGGCAAGCACGAGGCCGAGGGCAGGGGCTTCCGGCCGCTCATCGCCGAAGCCCTCGCCCGCGGCATCCCAATCCTGCTTGGTGTCAACGCGCTCAACCAGCAGGCTTTCGAGGAGTTCAGCGACGGCTATGCCGAAGAGCTGGCGTCGTATCTCGAAGGCCGGATCTGGTGGTTTGAATAGCCCTGAGTTTTCTAGACAACCTCGGTCTGACGGCCAGCCGCTTCGAGACCTCCGCGACAGCGTAGCCCCGCTCGGTAATCTGAGCGACCGCATCCGCTGCAAATCATCACTGAAATTATCTTTGCCCATAATGGCCTCCTTGCCTCAAACTTAGGGAACCTTGAGCTACCCCCCTCAATTTGGGCACTGACATAAGCTACGATTTGAACCGCCCCGGATTTACCGGAGACCGTTTGGTTTAAGTTATGCGGCCATGGCTGCTTCGTCCAGCATGGCGTAGTAGCGTTGTTCGGCTTCGGCTGGCGGAATGTTTCCGATGGGTTCCAGAAGGCGGCGGTTGTTGAACCAATCCACCCATTCCAGCGTGGCGAACTCCACGGCTTCGAAGTTGCGCCACGGTCCTCGCCGGTGGATCACCTCGGCCTTGTAAAGACCGTTGATCGTTTCGGCGAGAGCATTGTCATAACTGTCGCCGACACTTCCGACCGAGGGCTCTATGCCTGCCTCCGCCAACCGCTCGGAATACTTGATCGACACGTATTGGACACCGCGATCTGAATGATGGATGAGACCGCCGCGTTTGACGGGCCGCCGATCATGAAGCGCTTGGTCGAGGGCATCGAGGACGAAACCTGCATGTGCCGTTCGGCTCGCTCGCCAACCGACGATGCGGCGGGCGAAGGCATCGATCACGAAAGCGACGTATACGAAGCCCTGCCAGGTGGCCACATATGTGAAATCGGAAAGCCACAACATGTTCGGTGCGGGAGCACAGAACTGCCGGTTCACGCGGTCGAGCGGGCACGGCGCGGCCTTGTCCGACACGGTGGTTTTGACGGGCTTGCCGCGAATGATGCCCTGAAGACCCATCACTCTCATGAGCCGAGCGACAGTGCAGCGGGCGACATCGAAGCCTTCCCGCTGTAACTGCCGCCAGACCTTGCGAACGCCATAGACCTGGAAGTTCTCATTGAACACACGGCGTATCTCGATCTTCATGGCCATGTCGCGCCGGCGCGGGCAGACAGGCGACCCACGTCCGTGCGCTTGGCTACGACTTCGTAGTAGGTGGATGGGGCAATCGGCAGCAGTCTGCAGATCGGCTCGACCCCGAGCACCGAACGATATTCGTCTATGAAGGGAATCATCGCTTCAGTGGGCGGTCGAGCTCCGCCTGGGCAAAATATGCCGAGGCTTTGCGCAAAATCTCGTTGGCCTGACGAAGCTCCCGGTTCTCCCGCTCCAGAGCCTTCATCTTCTCCGCAACATCACTCGGCAAGCCTGCCCGCTTGCCGCTGTCGACCTCGGCCTTCTTCACCCATTCGTTAAGCGTATGTGCTGAGCAGCCGATCTTGGTCGCGATGGAAGACACAGCTGCCCAGCGCGACGGATGCTCGGCTTCATGTTCCCTCACCATCCGAACAGCGCGGACGCGGACTTCAGGGGGAAATTTGTTCGTCGTCTTGCTTGTCATAGACCTTACTTCTCACGAGTTGGGGTCTCCGGCAAACCCGGGGCGGTTCACTTGTTGAGAGACGCAGGCTTGCAGGTGAATGACAAACGTGTTGAGCGTTTGTGGAAGCGCGAGTGGCTTAAAGTACCAATGAAGCAACCCAAAAAGGGACGACTCTGGATGAACGAACGTTCATGTGTCCGGCTTCGTCCGATTATCGCGATTATGTCTGGTGGTACGACTTCGTGCATCATTGGACTGACGATGGCCGGGCGCTCCGGACCTTGATTATCTTGGACGAATATAGCCAGGAGTGCTTTGCGATCCGCGTGGGCCAAAGCTGGACTCTATTGAGGTCATTGATGCTTTGACGGACCTATTCATCCTCCGTGGTCTACCAGCATACATCCGGCCCTGAGTTCATAGCTGTGGCAGCCAGAGACTGAATCAAAGCCGTTGGGACCAAAGCGGATACATCGATCCTTGTGGTCCGCCCTGGAAGAACAGATACTGTAAGAACTTCAACGGGAGGATGCGGGATGAATTGCTGAACAGTAAAGTCTTCTAATCGTTACGTGAGTCGCGGATATAATCGAAAGGTGGAGGCCTCACTACAACACCAAACGACCCCACAGTGCTCTGCGTCACCGCCCACCCTCGACAGCGGCCATCGTCCCGATAGACCAAAGGCCGATCATGCGCCAGCTTTCAAGTGAGGCCAATCAAGTAAGGCCGCTCGGTGGTCTTGAGCACCTGGTAGTTGGGCTGCTCGTTTTCCGGCAGCGCCGAGACCACCTGGCCGAGATGGCTGGTCAGGGCGGTGATGGTGGCGGGCACGATCTTGGCGTCAAACTCGAGAGCGAATTTCTCACCGTTAGCCGTGGCAACGGTCAGCGCCACGGAGCCATTGTCCGGCCGCGCCTCGCCGGCAAGCAGGGTTTCAAATTTCGGGGCGGTGTTTATGGTCTCGGTCACTCTGCAGCGCTCCTGTCTTCCCATCAAGGCCCGGCAGGTTGTGTCCGAGCCTTGGGGATGTAGGCAGTCGGAGGCTGCATTTCCACCACACCGACACCGCTCACACCCCCGCGCCTGGAAAAAAGCCGCGCACAAAAAAACCGCCAGAGATCTCTCTGGCGGTCGAGGTGCTTCAGCTTGGGAGGGTGAAGAACGTGTCGCACTAGGCGATGGCGACGATACCGAGGACGGCGAGCAGGAACAGGATCAGCACGATGCCGATCAGCAGTTTCGCGCCGGTCATGGCGGCACCGGACAGGCGGCCAAAGCCCAGAAGGCCCGCGACCGCGGCAACAATAAGCAAAATCAGGATCCACTGGATCATTGGAAAACCTCCGTTTGGCAATTACGGGGGTCCAACGCCGCCGCTGGCGGTTTGGTTCCATGAACGGCCGTGATTTTGGCGGCCTGTCCGGCTCAGACGTCCTCGCCGGGCCAGTCGACCAGGTAGTTTTCGAACTCGTCGACATCCACCTCGTTTTCGCTCACCGTGCTGCCGCGCACCGAAACGCCGGCCTCGTGCACGGTGTTGGGATCGCCCGAAACCAGCGGATGCCACCAGTAGAGATCGGCGCCCTCGCGCACCAGGCGGTAGCCGCAGGTTGGCGGCAGCCAGCTGATGGTCTCAACCTGCTCGGGCGTCAGGCCGATGCAATCGGGCACCGTGGCCTGGCGGTTTTCATAATCCTTGCAGCGGCAGGTGTGGCCGTCGAGCAGGCGGCAGGCGATGTTGGTCCAGGCGATTTCGCCGGTGTCCCAGTCCTCAAGCTTGTTGAGGCAGCAGCGGCCGCAGCCATCGCACAGGCTCTCCCATTCGGCCTCGGTCATCTGAGCCAGCGTCTTGGCCTTCCAGAATGGCTTGGGGTCCATTGCCGTCTTCCTTTTTCGTGTCTGCTTGCGCACGAGCGCGCGCTGGCGGCTTGTCCTTTGACTGAAAATGATCCAAAAGCATAGACCAAAGGGGCGAAACTGTGGTGCTATCGTGCATCCCGGTCAAAGCAACATGCGGCAATACATGCCGCCGCCGCCCGCAATGGACCCAAGACCCGTGCAAGACCCGTTCAACCAGGAAAACCGGCCGCGAAAGCGCTCCAACATCCTTCTCCGCATCGATTCGTGGATTGATTCCTCGATCTGGAATGCCGGTTTCCGCCTCGGCGAGATCTGGGAGGAGATCACCATCTTCTTCCGCCGCTTCCGCACCCGCGGGGCCTGGAAGGCAGTGTTCGAGATTGCCGGCGAAGGCATGAATGTCGGCGTTGCCGGTTTCGTGCTGCTTTTGGCGCTGGCGCTGCCGGCGTTTGAGGAAACCGCCGGAAACTGGCGCGCGCGCGATGATTTTGCCGTCACCTTCCTCGACCGCTACGGCAACGAGATCGGTCACCGCGGCATCATCCACGAGGATTCCGCGCCTGTCGACCAGCTGCCCGACCACTTCATCAAGTCGGTGCTGGCGACGGAAGACCGGCGGTTCTTTGATCATTTCGGCATCGATTTCCTCGGTCTCGTCCGCGCCATGACGGAAAACGTCAAGGCCAACCAGTTGGTCCAGGGCGGCTCCACCATCACCCAGCAATTGGCCAAGAACCTGTTCCTGACCAATGAGCGGACGCTCGAGCGCAAGATCAAGGAAGCGTTCCTGGCCTTCTGGCTCGAAGCCAACCTGTCGAAGAAGGAAATCCTCCGGCTCTATCTCGACCGCGCCTATATGGGCGGCGGCACCTTCGGGGCGGCTGCGGCGGCGCAGTTCTATTTCGGCAAGGACATCACCGAGGTCTCGATTGCGGAATCGGCGATGCTCGCCGGCCTGTTCAAGGCCCCTGCCCGCTACGCGCCGCACATCAACCTGCCGGCAGCCCGGGCGCGCGCCAACGAGGTTCTGTCCAATCTGGTGCAAGGCAACCTGATGACCGAGGGCCAGGTGATCGGCGCCCGGCGCAACCCAGCCAGCGTGATCGACCGGGGCGACCATGACGCGCCGGATTATTTCCTTGACTGGGCCTTTGACGAGGTCAAGCGCATTGCCGGCGGGTTCGAGCAGCACTCCCTGATCGTGCGCACCACCATCGATCCGGGCATGCAGGAAGCGGCGGATGCCGCGGTCGAAGCCGGGCTCCGGCAATATGGCGAGCGTTACCGCGCCAGCCAGGCAGCGCTGGTGCTGATCGAGAATGGCGGCGCGGTGCGCGCCATGGTCGGCGGCCGCGATTACGGGGAAAGCCAGTTCAACCGCGCCTCCCGCGCGCTCAGGCAGCCAGGTTCCTCGTTCAAGATCTACACCTATTCGCTGGCGATGGAAAAAGGCATGACGCCGGACAGTTCGATCGTCGACGCGCCGATCTACTGGGGCAACTGGAACCCAAAAAACTATGCCGGCGGCTATTTCGGACGGATCGATATCAAGACGGCGCTTGCTCGTTCGGTCAACACAATCCCGGTGCGGCTCGCCAAGGAGCGGCTCGGCGAGGATCCGATCGGCCAGATCATGGCGCAGGCGAAGAAATTCGGCGTCGAGACCCCGATCCGTCGCGATGTGACCATCCCCATCGGCACGTCGGAAGTCACGGTGCTTGATCAGGCGACCGCCTATGCGGTGTTCCCGGCCGGCGGCTACGAATCGCGCCGCCACGGCATTGAGCAGATCATGAATTACAATGGCGATGTGCTCTATGATTTCGAGCGCGACGAGCCGCCGGCAAAACGGGTTCTGTCGGAAGACGCCGGCAATTACATGAACCAGATGCTGACCCGGGTGCCCTATGTCGGCACCGCCCGGCGCGCGGCTGTCGACGGCGTGCTCACCGGTGGCAAGACCGGCACCACGCAGGCCTATCGCGATGCCTGGTTCTGCGGCTTTACCGGCAATTTCACCGCTGCGGTCTGGTTCGGCAATGACGACTACACCTCGTCCAACCGGATGACCGGCGGCTCGCTGCCGGCGATGACGTTCAAGCGGCTGATGGATTATGCCCATCAAGGCATCGAGCTGAGAGCCATTCCCGGTGTCGAAAACCCGCTGCCGACCCCCAAGGCCACACCGTTGACTGCCAGCGCCTCGACCGATGCCGACGGCAATGTGGTACCAACGCGGCAGCGCGTCAGGTCACTCAACCGCGAAACCACCGATTTGCTGCGGGGCCTGGCGGAGAAGCTCAACACTGCGCGATCACTGGGCGCTCCGGAGCGCTTGGCCAAGGTCGACGCGCAGCCGGAACTGGCTCCGTCCACGCTCGAGCAGTGAGACGTCCCGGTGCGGTTGGGCAATGGTGCATATCGTGATGTTTTCAGGCCGGGTGACTGGTTATTGCTGCGCGATTGTGCTTTTTCCTGTCACGTGGTGCGGTTCCCATATCTGACCTGACGCCGCAACGATGCCCTTTGCGCGGCGGCCGCCGTGCATCCCTGTTGAAGGAAGTTCCGCCACGTGTTTCGTCTGCCCGCCCTGGTTGCTCTGACACTGGCGATCGCTTTCGGCGTCGGTGCCTGGTCGGCGTCCTGGACGCTCAAGGCCACTTCCGGATTCGGGGCGATCAAGCTCGGGCCGTGGACTGCCTATCCCGAATTGCAGACGGCGAGTGCAGATCCTTTCGCCAAGGCACACCGCGCCGGCGATGGCCGCATCCTTCTGGGCCGGGCCGAAGGCCTGATCTTCACCGCCAGCAGCGATGAAACAGGGGCCGCTCTTTCAGGACGCTGCAGCTACGAGATCTCTGGCACGACGCCACCGGCACGGTTCTGGACACTCAGGGTCACGGATGGCGACGGCGGTCAGCTCGAAGCGCCGCCACGGGTGCCGACCAGTTTCAATTCCTGGACCACCCTGCGCGACATCGATGGCAGTTTTCGCATCCGGCTCGATGCCGCTGCCAGTCCCGGCAACTGGATATGGCTCGATACGCCCGGCACTGTCAGCCTGGTGCTGACCCTGATCGACACGCCGTCGGCAGCCTCGCTCAGCATGGTCGAGCTGGACATGCCGGCCATTTCCAGGATCGGATGCGATGATGCGTAGCGTGCTGCTGGCCATTGCAATCGGACTGGTCGGTGCGGCGTTCATCCACATCGTCATCATCCTGGCCTTGCCGATGTGGACGGGCAAGGATGCATGGACCAAGGTTCAGGCCCTGGGTGAAACCAACCGCTTCTATTCGCTTGCCAATGAACCCAACCTGACCGGGCTTTACAATGAAGACACGTATATTCGCAGCGCGATCTGCCGCTTCAATGTCAGCGACGGTCCGGTGCGGGTCGTCGCATCGGGCGATGTCCCCTACTGGACGGTGTCGGTCTATGACCGGGCCTCAAACGAGACCTACTCGATGAACGACCGGTCTTCCATCGGCAGCAGCGTCAACATCGTCTTCGTCACCCCGGCACAGATGCTCAGGCTACGCCGCTTCATGCCGCGGACGCTGGAGCGCTCGGTGCTGGTGGAACTCAAGCAGCCGGAAGGCTACGTCGCACTGCGCGCCGTCGCCCCGACGCCCAGCCAGAGACCGGCAGCGCGGGGTTTTCTGTCCAATGCGGTCTGCACCGGCATTACCATTGACCCGGCCTGATCCGAGCCACCGTCTGGTTCAAGCCGCGCATAATTTCATGAAGTGCGCAAAGGCCTGGTTGGCGCGCTGCGTGATCGCGGCTTCCTCCATCGGCGGTGCGCGGCCGATGACGCGGCGGATCTGCAGATCGCCCACCAGCAGGTTGAGGTAGAGGCCGACCGCCTCCTCTGTGCTATCAAACACCAGATCTCCCTCCAGGCGCGCGCGCTCCATGACCTTGCCGATAAGCGGCGCCACCGTTTCCCTGCCGCGTTCGGAAATCACCGCACCAAGCTCTCCGGTCGGGTCGGCGGCGGCTGCGCGGTTGAGCTGCACTGCACGTGGACTGATCAGCAATGACAAGAGACGCGGCCCGAGCGACTGAAGCAGCTCCAGCGGGCGCGCATTGCCGTCCAGCCCCTCTTCCAGCTGCTGCTTGACTTGTTCGGCATTGCGCAGCACCAGCGCCTTGAACAGGCCGGTCTTGTCGCCGTACCAGTTGTAGAGCGTTTCGTTTGACGCCTTCGCCGCCTTGGCAATCGCCAGCATCGAGGCGCCGGCATACCCCTTGGCTTCGAGAACGGCATAGGCGGCCTGCTCGATCTTCTCCTGCCGGGTCGCCTTGTTCTCATCACGCATCACATGCCTCCTGCGGTTGACGATAAGCGTAATTAAGTTTACGGATATTTGCAACCGTACACACAATTACGCTTATGGAGATGTGAAATGCACAATCAGAACCAGACTTCCACAGCCGCCTTGTCTGTGCTGATCATTCTGCAGCTGGTCATGCTGACGGCGCTTTATGCCGGCGTCCCGCCGCACCCGCCGGTCGCCACACCCCCTGTTCGGCATCGCGCCGCTTCTGGGCGCGTCCTTGGGCGCTGCCGTTGCGGCGATCGTGCTTGGCAGCAACACGAGCCGCGCCGGCAGGTTACTCAGCCTTGCGGTTATTTCGAGCCTGGTCTCGGGCGCGCGGTTTGCCCCTGCTGCTCAACCGGAAGGACAGGAAGCATGATCGCGACGCGCATTCTGCCCCTCACCTCGCTGCTGCTGTCAGGGGCGATCTTCGGTTTCTTCTATGCCTGGGTCTGCTCCACCATGTGGGGGCTGGACGCTGCCGATCCGGCAACAGCTATTCGCGCGATGCAGGCCATGAACGCGTCGGTGCGCAATCCGGTCTTCTTTCCTGCGTTTTTCCTGACGCCCGTCGTTCTGGCCCTGACCGCTGGCGCGCTCCTGTTGCAGAAGCAGCGGGATGCGGGCCTCTGGTTCGCGGCGGCGGCAGGCGTCTACGCGATCGGGGGATTTGCGCTGACAGGCTTGATCAATGTTCCGATGAACCAGGCCCTGGCACTGGTTGAGGTTCCCGGTTCAACAGAGGCGGCAGCCGAAATCTGGAAGAGCTATTCGGAGCCATGGCAATTCTGGAACCAGGTGCGGACCGCAGCCAGCGGCATCACTGTCTTGCTGACAGGCATCGGCCTGATCAAGATTGCCTGAAACGGGCCGGGACGATTTCCGGCACTCCTGTCGGACTGATGCGCCGGGTCAATATTTTCTGAAGCCCCAAGCAAGCGAGCCTTCTCAACTTCCATAACCTCTTCCGGCCCGACAGATAAAAACCGGCAGCCAGACGGTGTTCAGCGGGTCTTGCTTCGGCGTCGCTTCTTGCCGCTTGGTTTTTCCGGCGCAGTATCATCAAACATCGGCGCATGACGGGCGGGCCTCGAAATGTCGTCTGTTGAATACAGCGGCTCTCGCTGCACCCCGGTGAACATCAGTATTTCTGCAGAATCCGCGGTGTGTTTGCTTGCGCTGTGCGACCGTTCAAGTTTTCGGCATCTCGTCGGATCAAAGGTCAATATTGTCGCCATTTCTGGACTCCAACTTGGTGGAACAGGAAATACGCTCGACATTCTTCTCCTTGCTGAATTTCATCTAGCGGCCTCTTGGTTAACAGCTTGCTAACGCTTTTGCGATAAATTGACCCAAGTGTGTAGTTGCGTTTGAGTAAGGTGTGCCCCGTGTCAGACAGTTTCCGCGACCTCGAACGGCCTGATGGTGGCCGCCGCAAGGATGCCGTGATGATGGCCGCGATCAGCGGTCTCGAGTGCCTCGATCACCCGACTCGTCAGGATCTGGTGCGCTTTTCCCGGCTCTTTATCCCCCTCTACAAAACTGCAAGCCAGGAGGCCCGCCGCACAGCCTCGGCAACCCTGTCACGGCTGTCGAGATTGCCTGAGGATGTGGCGGAGATGCTGATCAACGAACCGATCGCCATCGCAGCGCCGTTTATCGTTCATTACCCGCGGCTTAGTGAAACCGCGCTGACCCAGGCGGTGATGCGCCATGGTGCGCCGCATGCCCGCGCGGCCGCGCGGCGCTCGGACCTGTCGCCGCAGGCGATCGCCAAGCTGCAGGAACTCAAGGATCCATCCGTCGACAGTCTGCTGGTGCTGCGCGGGATGATTCCGGCACCGGCACAGCCGCTCGCACAACCGGAGTCTCAAACACAGCCGGCAAAAGCTCCGGCCGCGCCGCCTTCCCCTTCGCGGCAGAGCGTCACCGCGCCGCCGCTCGATCCGAGCGAACGGCTCAGGACCCAGCTCAAGGCGCTTGTGGCTGCGAGCCCGGCGCCGAAATCGCCGCTCAACCGGCCTACGAGCCCGCGCAAGCTTGGCAACACACAGCAAGCCGCCGCTCCCGCCCTTGCCGAACCGGCCACGGCATCAGCCAGGGCCACTGCACGACGCAGGGTTGGAGACGTGCGGCTGGCGCAGCTGGCGCGGCACGCCCAGACGGACCAGGAATCCTGGTTTGCAACCGCGCTTGCCGATGCCATGGGGGCAAGCTTCGCGCTTGCCGAACGCATCATGATGGATCTGTCTGGCCGGCAGCTGGCCACGGCGATGATCGGGCTTGGCGCACCGGAAGACACCATCAAATCGGCGCTCGAGAGCTTCTTTCCGCATCTGGCCAAACCATCGGCCCGCTACACGCTGGCGACCGACCTGATCGAGGAACTCGACAGCGACAGCTGCGCCGCGCGGCTTCAGTCCTGGCAGCGCGCCGACAGCTACACCAATGGCGCCGCCTCCCATGTGCCCGCGCTTGCCGACGGCAAGCCGGTGCGTCAGGACCGCGACCAGCGGGTCTCCCCGCGCGATGTGCGCGACCGTATGCTGCCCTCGCGCAAGACGGGTTGAGCGGGCGCAAGCACCGTTGAGATACAGTGAGCAAGAAGCGCGCTAACGGCCCGCTTTTCTCCATCCCGCCGCGCGCGCGTCAGCTTCCGAGCAGAACCACCGCTCACCATATTCGGGCCGGATGATGGTCGATCGGTAGTCCTTCTGACCGGGCACGTGGTAGATGTGCTCGCCGGTGCTGATACTGACGTTTCCCTTAATCGCACATTCCTTGCCGGAAACACTCGATTGCGGCGACTGTGACAGGAGGCGACTGACAGCCGTTGGCGCAACGAATGCGAGGGCAGAGACGACGACGACCGAAGCAGCGAACCGCGACATGATACCCCCCGAGCCTGAGTTACAGGCTCGAACCATGCACACCAAAGAATAATCCCTGCTGACGATAATCCTTAAAATTGTAGCATTCAGATCTCGCGTCAGTCCCCAATCAGCCTGATCGGGCTGCCGACCTCGATGACGCCATCGTTGAGCACCTCGGCATAGATGCCCATGTCGAAATGGCCATAGGCCTTCTTCAACAGCTTGGGCACCATGATGTCACGTTCGGCCGTGTCGGGATTGACCTCGGTGGCGAGACAGCGCTGGGTCCGGTGCAGCACGTTGAAGGTCACCTCACCCACCTGAATGTGGCGGCCGACCAGATCGAGCTCGCTGAAGGCGGGCCAGCCCTCAAACACGATGTTTCCGCGAAAGCGACGCGCGTCGACCTCCCGCGAGATCTCCTTCTCAAACGCCCGCACCGAATCCAGGTTGATGAAGGAAATGGCGTTCATCAGCGTGGTCGAGGCCACGGACGCATCGGTGAAGCGATGCGGAAAGGCCGAAGCGAAGAACGGGACTTCCTCATCCTTGAGGTCGAGCAAGTCGGTGAGAAACCGGCTGGCCTCGCTGGCCCCTGTTTCGGTGTTCATGTCGAATTCAAGCTTCGGCTCGGCGCTGGTGCTGATCGTCAGGATCCTGGACCGGGCGTCAAACGCCGTTTCGAGACCGGCAAGCTTGGCGTGCTGCAGCAGAACGATAAAGCGGTTTTTCGGCAGCGGTTTGGGATCGGAGGGGTTAAAGCCGCTGTTTTTCTTGGCGAAACCGAACAGGCGATCGCCGGGGAAGCCATCACCGGCTGTGAGCACGGCCTGGTCATGGCTTTGCGGACTGAGCCCCTTGATCGGGTAACTCGACAGCGAGAGGATTTTTCCGTTCATGTCATTCTCTTTCGGGCTTCAATCGGGCTTCAGTTTAATAGCGGTTCAAGAGCGCGGCCGATGGCAAGCAGATCCCGGTCAGTTCCGGCTGGCGCCACCAGCTCCATGGCAAAGGGCAGCTTGTCCGCGCACTGCCCGGCGGGGAGTGAGAGCGCCGGCAGGCCGGCAATGCTGGCGGAGAGCTCGCGCCGGGTCATGGTGGGAAACAGCGGCAGGCTTTCGCCATCGAGATCGATCATCTCGGTCTCATCGATCGGCGGCGCGGAGCGCACGAGGGTCGGAAAGATGAGCGCGTCAGCGCCGGTCTCGGCAAACAGTGCGGCGAAAGCCTTCTGCAAGTCCGGCCGGTGTTGATCCATGGCCGCGCGATAGGCAGCTTCGCCCGGTGTCTCGCCGCGCGCCATCATCTGGTACAATCCCCGCACGTCAGGGCTCGCAATCCTGTCGGCGAATTCGCCCAGGGTAAGCCCCGCCAGCTCACGGGCTGACTTCTGCCAGTTGCGTTCGGTCTCATGGAGCGCAATGGGAAAACCTGCCGCTTCGGTAAGGCTCTCGATCTGCGGCATATCCGTCTCCACGACCGTGACCCCGGCATCGGCGAGTTTGGCCAGTGCCCGACGCCCCAGTGCGGTCATTTCGCGGTTGATGCCGCGCCAGAACGGGTCTGCCACAACCGCCAGCCGGATCTTGCCGGCATCGGCGGGTCCAGCGACAGGTTCCGACATGATTGCCGCATCGAGGCGCGCCAGATGCGCCATGTCCGCGGCCATGATCGAGATCGTGTCGAGCGTGTCGGTGAGCTTGAGGATCCCGTCCCCGGGGTAGCGGCCGGTGGTCGGGCGCAGGCCCGCGCAACCGCAAAAACCGGCCGGGATCCGGCCCGAGCCGCCGGTGTCGGTGCCAAGTCCGATCTTGAAGACACCGGCGCCGATGGCTGCCGCGGTGCCGCCGCTCGACCCGCCGGTCATGCGTGTCGGGTCATGCGGGTTGCCGACCGAGCCGAAATGGGCATTGGCGCTGGTGGTGCCGAACGCCAGTTCGTGCAGATTGGCCATGGCGAGAGGAATGGCGCCGGCATCGCGAAGCCGTTGCACCACGCCGGCATCTCGACCGGCGATGTTGTCAGCCAGTGCCGGACAGCCGCCATCATGGCGCATGCCCTCAACCGCGATGTTGGCCTTGACGATCAGCGGCACCCCGTGCAGCGGGCCGCGCCCGGCTTCAGCGGTCTGGTCAAGGCTTTCCGCCATGGCGAGGGCTACTTGCTGATTGAGCTCGGTGACAAGATTGAGGCTCGCATGCGCCGCAAGCCCGGCGACAGCGTCTTTAACCGCCCTGGTGGCTGAATGGATCTCGCTCAACGGATGTCTCCTCTGCTTGGGTTGGGCGCGATATTGGCTCGAACGCCCGGTTCTCTCTGTATCATGCCTGAAAACTCGCCAGATGTTCCTTGAGGAAGCCGTCCAGCGTACGGGGCTCATCACCGGTGACCGCCGCCACATCGCCGGTGACCTGTTCCTGCGCACCATGGCTGATCGCCACCATCAGGTCGACCAGAAGGCTGGTTTTCCAGCGCGGCATGCCGGTCAGGAACGGCATCACAAGACGCGCAAGCGGCGCGGGCGGGCTGGTGTAGCCGACCTTGACGCCAAGCAGCGCGGTCAACTTCTCGGTGACATCCCTCATGCCATGGGCTGCAGGACCGGTCAGCGTGTAGGTCTTGCCATTGTGCCCTGGTTCGACAAGGCAAAGTGCTGCAACGGCGGCGATGTCGCGGACATCGATCATGGCGGTTCGGCCCTTGCCCATCGGAGCGGTGATGGCCTTCTTCCTGGCCACATCTTCGGCCATCAACAAAAGCGATTGCTGGAAGAAGGTCGGGCGCAGCACGGTGTGGCTCAGGCCGCTGCGTTTGAGAGCCTGTTCCACCTTGCAGTGCTGGACCCCGAAGCTCACGGGCGGTGTGAGGCCCGCCGACTGCGCCGACAGTTTGACGACATGCGGCGCGCCCTCTGCCCGCAGGCATTCGATCAGTCCGGTTTCGACCACGTTCTGGTCCCGGGCGTCGGA
The DNA here is from genome assembly GCF_002733955.1 of Hoeflea sp. Lineage (GTDB taxonomy): Bacteria > Pseudomonadota > Alphaproteobacteria > Rhizobiales > Rhizobiaceae > Hoeflea. The sequence goes on from NZ_NVXQ01000001.1 coordinate 444,934, forward strand.
CGATGCCAGGAAGACGCTGTCAAAGCCCGACATGCGGGGACCGAGGTCACCCAGATGCCTCACATCACCGACCACCGGCGTGATGCCACGCTGGATCATTCTCCCGGCGGCGGCCTCGCTCCGGGTCACGCCTGTTACCATGTGGCCCAGCGACAGGAGTTCCGTGCACAAGGCCGAGCCGACCTGACCGGTCGCGGTGAAGACCAGGATCTTCGCCATGACCACTACGCCCCGAAACGCTTGAGCTGCTCGTCAGCCTCGGCAGCCATGCGGGCAACGATGTCAGCTGCCGATGGCAGATCTCGGATCAGGCCCAGCCCCTCGCCTGCGAGCATCGGCAACTCGTCAAAACTGCCGGTCGCGCCCTGCATCGGGACCATGTTGGTGAAGCGGTGCAGCGGCACCTGCTGGCCCAGCAGATCCATTTCGCCAATCTTGGGATGATGCTCCGGACCAACCGCGATCTCGTCGACCCTGTCGTTCCATTCTGTCACCAGCGAGGTCCTGAGCACCCGGATCGGATTGAACACGGGATGTTCCCTGCCAAAAATATGGGTGAGCTCGGTGCCGGCGGTGTCGCAATCGACAATGCGCTGCTTGTACTCGTCGGCAACCGAGGCTTCCCGGGTGGCGACAAACCTTGTGCCGATCCAGGCACCGTCGGCGCCAAGCATCAGCGCAGCAGCTAGGCCACGGCCATCCACGATACCGCCCGCAGCCAGTACGAGCGCCCTGTCACCGACCGCATCGACAATCGCAGGCGTCAGGGCGATGGTGCCGGCGGTGCCGTAATTGTGGCCACCCGCCTCACTGCCCTGGGCAATCACAAGATCGATGCCATCGTCCACCGCCGCGACCGCGTCCTGCACAGAGCCGACCTGTTCCCAGACATCGATGCCGGCGGCGTGCATCTGCTCGATCCATGCCTTCTCCGGATGCCCCCAGTGAAACGAGACAGCTTTCGGCTTCATCTCGCACATCAGGTCGATATGGGCCTGGCTGGTAAAGATGGTGATGAAATTGACGTGGTAGGGCTTGGCGGTGCCCTCATTCATGCCGCCGACCAGCATGCGCACCCCTTCGGGCGGGATGATGCCGACGCCGGCGATGGAGCCCATCCCGCCCGCTTCGCTGACCGCAATGCCCAAGGGAGGGGTCATGCCTGCAAAGGCCATCCCGGCCTGCACGATGGGAACGGACAGGCCGTATTTCTGAGTTAGTCTCGTGCCGATCGATGCCATTTTTCAAACCCCTCGACTGTTGTTTTTCGTTGCTCCCAGCGAACGGCATTGGTCCTGACGGCGCAAGGCGGGCACTTGATCGAGAGTGACCTTTGCTCTTATCTGGACATGGTCTGGAGACACTTTGCATGCATCTTGAGCCCCCTGAGCAGACACATTTGCCCGCAAAAACCTGGTCGACCAACGGCCACCGGAAGCCGTTTCGCTACTGGCAGGAGACCGTCAGCCAGGCCTATACGGCGCTGTCGCCGGAACGCATTGATGCCGAGCCTTTTCGCGGTCAAATCAAGCTGTTCGAGCTTCCCGACAGGGCCAGCATTTCCTCGATAAGGGCTGGCGCGCAGATCGTCAGGCGGACGAAAACCGACATCAGGCGTCAGGCCAGCGAAGCCGTGTTCGTGAATTTCCAACTGGCCGGAAAGAGCACGATTTCCCAGCGCGGAATCGAGGCGAAAATTGACGCCGGATCGCTGGTTCTGCTCGACGCGACCGAACCGTTTGCGATGAAATTCGGCGGAGAATTCGAGCAGGCCTGCCTGCATCTGCCAAAAGTCACTCTGGAGCAAAACGGCATTCGCGTGTCCGATTTCGTCGGCCGGGTGGTGACCCGGCAATCGGGTTATGCCACGCCGCTGTTTGCGGCCATCGACAACCTGGCCGGCGGCATGCCGCCCGAGCATGTCCTGCCCGGCCTGATGCAGATGCTGTCGTTCGGGTTTTCCAGCGCCCGCAGAAATGCCGTTGCGGATCAGCATCTTGCCATGGTTCGAGACCACATCCTGCAGCGGCTCGTGGAGCGCGATCTGTCACCCGGACAGGTTGCCACGCATTTTCGGATCTCGACACGTCACCTGCACAAGCTGTTTGCCAGGGACGGCACGACATTCGGCAAGTATCTGCTTGATGCCCGGCTGCTCGCCTGCCGGGAAAGCCTGCTGGCATCTTCGGGCGAGCCTCTGAGCGAAATTGCCTTCAGCCATGGCTTCCAGAGCCAGAGCCATTTCTCCAGAGCCTTCCGGCATAAATTCGGCTGCACGCCAAATCAGCTTCGCAAAACCGTTCGCAGCTGACCTGCCCAGAGGTTTGCGCCAGGCGTTCAGGCCGGAGTTGAAGCTATGCCTCGGCGAAAGGCAGATAGGTTTCGGGGCTGTCGGTTTCGATCTCCACCACCCAGATATCGGGGTCAAACCGCGCCTCGCGGGCAATCAGCTCGGAGACTTCGCTTTCGGGAACGCGGGACTTTCTCAGTTCGAACAGCCTGCCCTCCGGGTGATCATCGTCGAAAGCCGCTTGCGGTGCCGGCGCGGCAAGGCTTTCGCTGCCATCGCGGTGGCGGATACGGATGAAGATCGCGCCCGCCTCTTCCGCCCCGCGCCTTTCGATTGCCGCCATGCCACCTTCGGCAAACAGCCGGCGGGTCAGCGCCGAGACGAAAATGCCGGCTTTCAGCCTCACAGCGCGCCGATTTCGAGCAGCTTCTTCAGCACCGTTTCATTGGGCTCGCCGGTCACCGGCAGGCGGTAGTGCTTTTCAAAGGCGCTGATCGCCGCACGGGTCTGAGATCCGGCGACGCCATCAACCGTGATGTCGGCATAGGCGATGTTGGACAGACCCGACTGGATCTGCTGCACCAGTTCGCTCGGACCTTCCACGGTTTCCGCGGGAACAGTCACCGGTTCTCCTGCACGCGCATCGGAAGCGACGGCCGGGGCCGGTCGTGGCTTCGGCGTCGGACGCACCACCGGCTGGGTGCTGGCAATTTCGGCCGGCGCGGTTTCAACCCTGGTCTGAGCTTTGGCCGGCTTCATGATGGCAAGCAGCGCCGCACTGGCTTCACCTGTCTCGGTGTAGCCATTGTTTTTCTCCCAGGCGCGAATGGCGGCTGCGGATTTGGGGCCCATCAGACCGTCAATCTCACCCGAATACAGTCCCTTTTCGGCAAGCACCGTCTGGATGCGCGCCAGAATCGGGTCGGACGCGGGTGCTGCGGCGACTTCCGGCGTGATCTTCGGCACGGCCGGAGCCGGCGGATTGGGAACAGGGATCGAGGCGGTCGGGGTCTCGTCGCTGCGCTCGATCCGGTAAGTGGTCACGATCCGGGTTGGCGCACCCTTGATCAAAGGCGTCATGACGTCCGGTTGCGTGGAGACGCGCGGAGCTGCAGACGAGGCCACATCACGGGTCTTGAGGATCGGCGCGGGATGCTGGCCAGGCTGGTGCCACAACGCATTGGTGGCCACGAAACCGAAAATCACCGCGAACGCCACACTGCCCCCGGCGAGCGAAGGGTGTGCCGATACGATCGAGCCGAGCAATCCAAGGATGCCCTGGCCGTCGGTTTCATCATCAATCAAGTCAGGCGATACGCGCTGTCTCGGCATAGTCTTCATTCCTGGTTTTTTCATCAATTCGGGCCAGATTGCTGGCCGATTTCCTGGCGGCTTTTGGCAGCACCGGCGGGAACACCACTGCGGCTTCGGCCGCATTTTCATCCGACTGCGGATTGGCGCCCGAGCCGTCGGCAGGCAGGCTGATGGTCACGATCGTGCCCTCGCCTTCGCGGCTTTCAATGGCGAAGCTGCCACCGTGCAGATCCACAAGCCCCTTGACCAGGGACAGGCCAAGGCCGGTTCCCTCGTAGTGGCGGCCAAGCTCATCCTGCGCCTGGACAAAGGGTTCGCCGATGCAGGCCAGCTTGTCGGCGCAGATGCCGATACCGGTGTCGCTGACAACCAGTTCCAGCTGTCCGTCGCGGATCGCGGCGTCGACATTGACCACGCCACCGGCCTCGGTGAACTTGATGGCGTTGCCGACCAGATTGATCAGGATCTGCTGCACCGCGCTCTTGTCGGCCACCACCTCGGTTTCGGCGCCACGGACCAGCCGGCGGGTCAGGGTGACGCCGCGGTTGGAAGCCTGCAGCCGCAGCATGGCATCGCAATTGTCGATCACATCGGCGATCGGGAAGGCTTCGACGAAGACTTCATAACGGCCGGCTTCGATCTTCGACATGTCGAGCATGGTGTTGACCAGCGACAGCAGGTGCTGGCCGGACTGGTGGATCAGGCCGACATATTCACGCTGGCGCTCATCGCTGAACTTGCCGAACATCTCGCGGGCGAGAATATCGGAGAAACCGATGATGGCATTGAGCGGCGTGCGCAATTCATGGCTGACCGCGGCCAGAAAGCGGGTCTTGGAATCGTTGGAGCTTTCAGCTTCCCGGGCCACCGCATTGGCGCGGTCGTGATCGGCTACTTCCGCAGAAACGTCACGGGTCTGGGCCACACATCCGGCAAAGCTGCCATCGGCATCGCGCTCGGCTGCGAGAGAGACTGCAACATGGACGAATTGCGACGCTTCGCCGGGACAATCGAAGCGCAGCTCGACCTGGCTGCGGGCGTGGCCGCGGCGGAGACTGTCGATCGCATCGAGGAAGGCGATCCGGTCTGCGACATGGATGCGATTGATGAACCCCTTGCCCGAGACATCCCCGATCTTGCCAGTAAATTCAGCCTGATCCGCACCGGCGATGCGGGTCACGTCGCCCCGGACATTGTGCAGGGTCAGCAGACCGGGCAAACGATCCAGCACATCCGTTACTTCAAGACCAGCCGGTGTCTCGTTCTGCCGGGTTGCAAACGACGTCACCTCGGGCTGGTTTGGGGCAGAGCGTTCCGCCACCAGCGCCAGACCGCGCACGAACACATAGAAGACAAATGCAAGGCCTGCGGCCGAGGCTGCACCGGCGGGGACCGCCGCCGCGTTGCCGGCAAGGTCAACCGCTGCAATCGCCACCAGGGCCGAAGCAGCAGCAAGCAGTCCCAGCATCAGTTCCGAAAGCTTGCGGGACTGAAGGGCTGCTTCAAGCGGCAGCAAGGCCAGCAGCGGCAGGAATGGCGAGGCAAGACCACCGGTGAAGGCGGCGAGAACGGAAAGTGCAGCTGCGACGCCGGCCAGGGCCGCCCGGCCGGCAGCCTTTGGCGATCCGGTCGCGCCCAGCAATCCGGCGGCAGCCACCGGCATTGCCGTTGCTGCCAGGGCACCGGCGACCGCATGCGGCCAGGAAAATGTCATCAGCAATACCGGGGCCGTGATGACCGGCGCCAGAATGATGGTCGACAGGCAAGCCGTCATGGCCCGCACCTGGCCTTCGTAAGCCCGGGAACCATGCACAGCCGAACCCAACCAGGACTCGGCGGTCTGCCGGCCGGCCAGCTTCATTCTGTCGATGAGGTTGTCAAATTTTGTCACTGCCGAATCCGTACACGCCGCAGTTGTTTGTTGTTGGCGCAACATTGTCATTGCTGACTTAAGGAAAGGATAAGCGAGGCGACAGCAGGCAGCTGAATCTGCCCGATTTCAGACTTCAGGAGCGGCACTGAAGCGGCTTTGGCGATTATGGTTAATTGTTGCTTTCGGGATTGAAGAGCACTCCTCCGGCTGGAAACACGGGCTTGAAACCCCGTAAAACCGGTGTTGTCGAGGCCGTGGCGCTGTGCGCTCCCTTCATGCCGCCCGGACCGCGGACGGGATATGGCGGTGGAAAACCTGCTCAAGCCAATTGACTAAAATTTTCGGCAAATTTGGCTCAAAACCTATCGCCGGCTTCAAATCCGCCTTGAAGTTTTTGTCGCATGGTGTCGACAAGTTCGGGACAACCCGGACATCTCCGCCCAAAGATGGCGGGCAAACAGGAAGGGCTAACCGATGTGGTTTCTAATTAAGGGAAGTTTCTGGTTTTCACTTGTGCTGATCACCTTGCCGTTTCTCGACCAGACCTCGCGTGAGGCGCTTGAGGATGCGCCACCGCTGGAAGTCGGCCAGAGCATGGCCGCGGCCGTCGAAGCGCTCGATGACATCAGACAGATCTGTGTCCGCAAGCCCGAGATCTGCGAGACCGGAAGCGAGACCTTTGCAGCTCTGGGATCGCGGGCAAAGGAAGGCGCACGGATCGCCTACCAGTTCCTCGATTCCAAGTTCGCCGATGGCGAACCCGACCTGACGACAGGCTCCCTGCCCGTCGTCAACTAAGTTCCCTCGCCCGTATGCTTCATGATGAAGCAATGGCCGGGGATGTCCGACCGTCCGTTACATGATGCTAAAAACTGCCAACTCCAGTCGCGTCTGACGCGCCGCCGCCGGGAACAGCCCTTCCTCCCGGCGGCGCTTTTCTTTTGTCAGGGCGACGGGAACAGCCCTCCTCGCGACCCGCCCTGGAGCGCGCGTGGCTGTTTTTCCCGCTTGCCGCTCCCCAAGCAACCATACACAGCTGCGCAGCCTGCGACCGGGCGCCCGGTCTTCGATTTGCATTCCGACGGGGTGCATAAACGGGCAAACCCGCCTATATGAGTTTGCGAGTTACAGGGAACACCAATGTCCACGCTGCAAACCATCATTGACGACTTCGAATATCTTGAAGACTGGGAAGACCGCTACCGTTACCTGATCGAGATCGGCAAGGCGTTGCCCGAGATGCCGGCCGCCGAGAAGATCGACGACAACAAGGTCAAGGGCTGCGCCAGCCAGGTCTGGCTGGTGGCCGAGACCGAAGCCGGAGATCCCGGCGATCCGGTGATGGTCTACCGGGGCGATTCCGACGCGCATATCGTTCGCGGCCTGGTTGCCATCGTTCTGGCGGCGACATCGGGGCAGAAGGCATCCGCAGTCGAGGCGCTGGATGAAACCGCGTTGATGTCGCAGCTGGGGCTGGGCGAACATCTTTCGACCCAGCGCGCCAACGGATTGCGATCGATGGTTTTGCGCATCAAGGCGCATGCGGCGGCGGCGCGGGCTGACGGGTAGAGTTGCGCCTGGGCACGGCATAGTGCCTTGCCAGTGCCGCCAGCGCGGTGCGCAACATCAGCTTGGCTGAACGGGCCGGCCATTGGCGCTCACGCTCGACCTCACTCAAGCCTTTGAGAAAACAGCAGACATCAACCAGCACACCGGAGAGTTCCGGCCCGACCTGAGCCAGCGCCGTATCCACCCGCTCACGGGCCGCCATGGCGGCGTCGGTGAGTTCGGCGGCACCACCGGCCGACCCGGGCTGCCGCCCCGCGCGCACCGGTTCCCAGCTCTGGCCCAGCGAAGGCTGCATCTGTCCGCGGGTGAAATCGCTGCGCAATCTTTCACCGGCCTCGACCTGAGAGGGCTCGAGAAACAGATCGCCGCCCCTGCCCTTGATCCGCGCCAGAGCCGCTAGGGGCGATTCGGCCAGATTGACGGAAACATGCCCGTGGTCGGGATCCGGACGCGTTGTCAGCGTGCGGTGCTGATCCTGAAACGCGCTGTCGGGATCGGCAAGCCAGCGCTTGAGCGCCGAGCGGCCTTCCGTCGTGGCGGAACAGGACAGCAGCCCATCTGCCTGTTTTTCGGCCAGGATCAGGCCTTGTGCAAGCGCCACCCGGAAAATCCGGATGTTGGTTTTTCGCTCGGTTCCGTTTTCGCGCAGCAAGCACAGCTGGCCCGTGCGTGACGCGAGCTCGACGGCCTGGCATTCTGCCGGGGCTCGCGCGACAAAACCCACCAGTGCTGCCAGCGCCTTGCGGGAGCGGCGCGCCTCAGAGCTCTGCATTGTCATGGTCCAGCGGTGCGAAGACGGCCTTGATGCAGCGCTCGCACTGCTCGACAAAACGGTCATAGGCGGCTTCGTCCCGCCGATCTTCAACCACGGAGCAGGCATGGACAACGGTTGTGCGGTCGCGCCCGAACGCTATGGCGATGCTCTGGTAGGGCACTGACAGCACCACGTGACTGAGATACATGGCAATCTGTCGCATGTGGCATCGTGGCCTGCGCCGTGCAGCCCCTTCGGGCAAATCCCGTTCGCAGGCAGCAGCGAACAGTTCCGCCACCAGCCGCCAGGTTATGCGGCAGCGCAAGGTGTCGATCATGCTGGCATGACGGGTGCGCTGTTTTTGTTGCGCAGGCGCAGAGGAAAGGGCTGACATGGTTGCCGGGGTTTCGCCAACGGCCGATGTGGCGGGAGTGATGCTGCAATCGACAAGACAGGCGATCGCCAGCGCCGTATCATTGCCGAGCAAGGTACCGGACAAGACCTTTCCCAGATCCGGGTTGCGTTTTCCGACCCCGGACTTCGCTGCGGTGGCGGGACGGCGTGAGCTGCTCAATGTGGATTGACGGGCCATGATGAAAATCTCCTTTGATAGGAATATTTTCCGCATATTATACTTTGCGTACCCATCGCCAAAATTGGCATACAAGATGTAGATGCGACCACGGGACATTTATGGAACACCCGCCTATCTTGTGCCGCAGTTGGCGGAATCTTAGAATCATTGTAAAGTAGAAGCGGAATCAGTGGTGAGACACTGATTCCGCTATGACCCCGGCCATGTGGATGAGCCGTCGGGGCCAAACGGGAGGTTCACGTTGAACCGGGCATCGGCTCTGCCCTTTCGAGATGAAAGGATGAGCCATGACTGGCTTGTTTGAAGCAATAAGCAACGAAGAGGCCCGCAAGATTGCGGTGTGGTCCAAGGGCCATGAGGTTGACGGGATGCCTCCTGCCGAATGGCGGCGGGACGACTTCGGAAATTTGACTTCGTACACCGACTACGGGAAATCAACGTCTCCCCACGGTTGGGAAATCGATCACATTACGGCCAAGGCCATCGGCGGGCCCGACGACATTTTCAACCTCCGGCCCCTCCGTTGTGCCGCCAATTCCGCGCTCGGCGGATTGCTTGGCGCGTTGATCAGCGGAGATTTGGGGAAACGGTAGGTCTGCCGAAACCACCATCTTGATGATCGCGTCAGGGTTGGCCTCGTCTGTGATGGGGTCAACGTATAGCCCCATACCTTTTAGGGTTTCGTAGAGCCGCAGATTGCGGCTCGCCTTGTCCATATGCTCGGGGATAATCAAGAAAAATTCCTCCGATACTTGACGTACCCAATCTCGTGATTATATAAATAATCACAGGGAGATAAAGCCATGTCGTCCATTCTTTCAGATCGCCACTTTCATAACGAGGCCGCAGCCTATCGCTTTGTCGAGGCTCGCGTTTGGCCAAATGGCCCTGTCTGCCCGCATTGCGGCGGCGTGGAGCGCATCAGCCCCATGAAAGGCAAGAGCACCCGGATTGGCACCTACAAGTGCTACCAGTGCCGCAAGCCATTCACCGTGAAGATCGGGACCATCTTTGAAAGCAGCCATGTTGCAATGAACCTGTGGCTACAGGCGATTTTCCTTATGGCCTCGTCCAAGAAGGGCATCAGCGCAAATCAACTGCACCGGACCCTTGGTGTAACTCTCAAGACTGCTTGGTTCATGGCGCATCGCATTCGTGAAGCCATGCGCGAAGGTAGCCTTGGTCCTCTTGGCGGCGAAGGCAAAACCGTTGAGGCCGACGAAACCTATCTTTGGAAGGCTACCGATCAGAGCTTGTCACCGCAGCGCAAGGGCCGTCCGCTTCTCAAGCGCAAGGCTGGCACCAATAACAAGCGCGTTGTCGTTGGCCTGATCGAACGCGGCGGTTCAGTTCGCACCTTTCACGTCAAGCAGGCAACCAAGGTCAATGTTGCGGAGCTTGTTTCGCAGAATGTCGCCATTGAAAGCGCCCTCTACACCGACGAAAGCCGCCTCTACACCGAAGTCGGCAAGACCTTCGAAACCCACGAGAGCGTCAAACACTCCGCTGGCGAGTATGTCCGTGGCGAGGTCCATTCCAACACCATCGAAAGCTATTTCTCCATCTTCAAGCGCGGTATGCGCGGCACCTATCAGCATTGCGCCGAAAAGCACCTGCACCGCTACCTTGCTGAATTTGACTTCCGCCATAATCGCCGTGTAGCGGTTGGGGTGAATGACACCGACCGCGCCGACAGCATCCTTGGCGGCGTCGTTGGCAAGCGCCTGACCTACGAAACGACTCTTACAAGGTGAGGAACCCTATGGCGTCTGGCGACCATCGAGATACAAGCCAAAGCCCAAAGCCAACCGGCAAAAAGGCTAAGAAGCTTACCCAAAAAGAGCAATCCGAGCGGTTTATTCAGACCGCTCGGGAGCTTGAAGCGGATGAGTCGGGAGCGTGCTTCGAGGACGTGATACGGGGGATAGTCAAGCCGAGAATTGCTTCAGATCCACAATAGTGGCGTCGGGTCTCTGTCCTCGTATCAGAGTTTTAATCGCTTCAACTATCTGGTCCTCGGTAAAGGTGATGTGCGCGCGGGGGTATCTGAGCGGATCTGCGCGCCAATCTCCGAAACTCAGATCGCGTAGCGATTCATCTGCTATTCCTGCAGTCGTCCATTTGCGTATCCACCATGCGATGAAATCCGCAGCTTGCAGCGGTAAAAATTCGTGATCCTTCTCGAAGCGGGGGCGGTGCCCGTATGTACTCCTAATGTCTTCCGATCTTTCGGAAATGTAATCATCCCATGCCATCTCTATTTTTTTACGCTCCGATTGTTCGTCGAAGAAAAAATCAACTCGTTCCGACAGAGGAAGGATTGAGGCCATCTCCTTGGATTGGCGGTGGGTATGAAACATATCCATTAATGCTCGGAAAACAAACATGTAGGTGTTTCCCACGTAGTCCCATTCAACTCGAGCGCCAGGGACATGAAGACGCGCGCGGGCATTCCTCAGGTCTTCCTGTAGAATGGCGCAGGAAAGCCCCATCACTACGTGGTCCTCAATCAATCGGTAAAGTCCTGCAACGCGGTCCATATGATATGCGGCCATTTCGCTCATCTTAAAATGGTAGTGCCCCTTGTCGGTCACACGTCCCCATCGCGGTAATGCCTTTTCCCATTCCCGAGAGAACGCCGCCCACTTTTCCGCAGTCGATATGAACCCAGCCAAGACGTAAGCGCCGGAACCGTGCGGCTCGTAACTGTCGTCCATGTAGGCTTGTAGAAACATGAATAAGCGTCCGCCTGCCTTTGCTGGTGAAACGCCCGATACCTCCGCCCAAATTTGATCGGAAGCCTTCGACTCCCCCCAAGTGTGCGCACTTATTGCAGGAATTTCATTCCACACCGTACCACCTCCTTATTGGGTACGCAAAGTATAATATGCGGAATATTTTCTTACATGATATGCAGATGACGAGGACGTGCAGCCACCCACCGGCTACAGCCTGACGTTGATATTTCGATGTTTTTGGGTTTTCAACGGCATTTAATAAGGAATTTTTTCCTCACGCTTACTCGAAAACACCCGGAGCGGCTTGCGGTGACCGGGCCGGTCGGCCCTGCCAAACAAAAAACCGCAGCCCAAGGGCTGCGGTTTTTGCAGTCTGCTGATCAAGTGAGCTCTTCAAGCATCGCCTGCTGTGACTTCTGCCTGCACCGGCAGGGGTTGACGAACAAACCGGAGCCAAGCCGAAGCTTGCAACAGGAGCTTACTTGCCGCGCTTGCGCTTCTGACCGAGGCCCATTTCCTTTGCCAGACGCGAGCGCGCCTCTGCATAGGATGGAGCAACCATCGGGTAATCGGCAGGCAGATCCCACTTTTCGCGGTACTGTTCAGGTGTCAGTCCGTAATGGGTCATGAGATGGCGCTTGAGCGACTTGAACTTCTGGCCATCTTCCAAGCAGATCAAATAGTCATTCTGGATCGAACGACGAACCGAGACTGCCGGCTTCGGCTTTTCAACGACTTCTTCGGTCGGCATCGTGGCTCCACCCAGTGCAGCATGCACCTGGGTAATGACGTTCGGAAGATCATTTGCAGCCACAGAATTGTTGCTTACATAGGCCGCAACAATTTCTGCGGTCAGCTCGATGAGCAATTCCGCACCATTGTCATTGGTTGTTTCTGTCATAGTCTGGTCCTAACTCTTTTCTAATATTCCAACTGTCTGGCCCACGAAGAAGAATGGCTGCAAAGAACGCACTGCCTGCCTGACGAGTTGCTGCCTTGGATTTACATCCTTTTATACCTTAAACAAGTACTATTTCTTATATAAAGTTATCTGCATCACTACATTTTTAAGAAATTTTACAACTAAATGTAATTCAAGCGGGTGCACTACACGTGATTGAATTTATAAGTTGTGTTAGACGTTGAACTACATATTTTATTTTATTTTGCTAATCTTCACGTTTCATATCATCCATGACAGAACTTGAATGCAAACGGTACCCGACCGCATAGGCCGCCTTGGCAAGCAAATGCGAGGAGACCGGCGCCGTCAGCAGGAAGAACACAACACCGGCGAGCGCCCGCGACATGGTTCCGATGTCATCCGCATGGATGGCTAGTGCGATCAGCAACAGGCAGGAGCCCATGGTGCCGGCCTTGGACGCCGCGTGCATCCGCGTATAGAGATCAGGCAAGCGCAACAGGCCGACGGAGGCCACAAGTGCGAAAAAAGAGCCTATGACGAGCAAGGCCGCAGATGCGAGCATGGCAATCTCAGTCATTGTCCGGCCTCCCTGTCGTGGTCCCTGCTCCAGATCTTGACGCCGCCTTGGCTTCGCGGCGCGCGGCAGCAGCCGCTTCGCGGGCTTCGGTGATGATGTCATCCTCGGTCTTGCCGCGCGACAGCACGAAGCGGGCGAAAGCAACAGTTGCAAGAAAGCCAACAAGCCCAAGTGCAATGGCAACATCGACATAGAGCGTGTAGCCGGTCTTGATGCCGATCACCGCAATGAAGCCGATGGCAATGGCAACCAGCATATCAAGACCCAGTATCCGGTCCGGCAAGGTCGGTCCCTTGACGATGCGGTAAATGGTAACCAGGAACGACAGGCTGAGGATCCCCAGCGCAAGGGTGACGGCAGAATCGAAAATCGCGGCGACACTGATCATCGGAACGCCTCCATGATCTTGCGCTCGAAGCCTTCGGCAATGTCGCGCCGGGCGGCGTCCGGATCCGAGGCATCAATGGCATGCACATACAGGATGCGCCGATCATCCGAGACATCTACCGACAGGGTGCCGGGCGTCAGGGTGATGAGGTTGGCCAGCATAGTGATTTCGAAATCCCGGTCGACCCGCAACGGATAGGCGAAAATTCCAGGTTTCAGGTTCATGTTCGGCGACAGCACCATGACCGCGACCCGCCAGGCGGAGAGCACCAGTTCGTACAGGAACAGCACCAACAGCGACAGCACGCGGCGGGCGCGCGAAAAATAACCGACCGATCCGACCTGTTCGCGGATCAGCGACAGCGCGAAGATCGCCAGCACGAAGCCGAAGGCAAAGTTCAAGAAGCTGAACGAGCCGGTGACCGCCGACCAGGTCAGAGCGAGCAGGAGGTTGACCAGAAACAGGCTCATTGCGACGCCTCCACGGGAAAGACCGACAGCACATAGGCGGAGGGATCAATGAGCCCGCGCGCGGCATCCTGCGCCAGCGCCATCACCGGCTCGGGCCACACACCGGCTGCAATTGTGATCGCGACAAGGCCGGCAAGTGCAACCGTCGCGCCGGCGGGCAGCGAGATCGGCAGCGTATCCGCATCATCCCCGCCCGGAGCCGGACGCCAATAGGCCAGCACCCAGATCCGCCCGACGGTAATCGTGGTCAGGAAACCGGTCACGAGGATCGATGCGGCCAGCCACCAGGCGCCGATATCGAGCGAGGCCTTGACCAGCATGATCTTGGGCCAGAGCCCGGAGAACGGCGGCAGGCCGGCAACCGAAAGAAACAGGATCAGCGTCATCGCCGCCAGAAACGCGTTCCTGGCATAGAGCCCGCCTGCACTGGTGAGTTCGAAACTGCCGCCAAGCCGCGCGCCAATGCCGGCGGCAAAATACAGCGCCGTCATCACCACCATGGAATGGGCGGCGTAGAAAATCGCGCCGGAGAGCCCGGCCGGGCTGCCGAGCGCCAGACCCGCCATCATCACCCCGATGCCGGAAATCACCAGGAAGCCGAGCGAACGGCGGATGTCGTTTTGCGCCAGTGCACCGATGACGCCCAGGACCATGGTGAGCGCTGCGGTGATGGCGATGAGGAAGGACAGTTCCTCGCGCTCGAACGGAAACAGCATGCCGAGGATACGAAGAAGCGCATAGATGCCGACCTTGGTCAGCAGGCCGGCAAACAGCGCCGAGACCACCAGCCGCGGCGTGTGGTAGGACGCCGGCAGCCAGAAATTGACCGGAAACGCAGCCGCCTTCATGGCGAACGCCAGCAGATAGAGCGTGACCAGCGTCATCAGCGGTGCGGTGCCACGCAGTTCCGACGCCTTGACGGCGATGTCGGCCATGTTGAGCGTGCCGAACAGGCCATAGAGGTACCCGGTTGCGACCAGGAACAGGGTCGTGGCGATCAGGTTGAGGAAGGCATATTTGACCGCGCCATCAAGCTGCTTGCGTTCGGAGCCCAGCACCAGCAGCCCGAAGGAGGAGATCAGCAGCACTTCGAACCAGACATAGAGGTTGAAGATGTCCCCGGTCATGAAGGCGCCGAGGATACCGGCCATGATCAACAGCAGGAACGGGTAGAAACCATAGCGGCGGCCGGTGTCATCCACATCGCTGCGGCCATAGATGCCGGCGCCCAGCGCCACCAGAGCCGAGGTTGCGGCAAAAAATGCGCCGAGCAGGTCGACGGTGAAGGAAATCCCGAAGGGCGGCAGCCAGCGCCCCATGGTCATGGTCACGGTGCCATTCTGGATGACGTGCCCCAGAAGCCCCAGCGTCATCAGAGCCAGGATGCCGAGCGCCGGAATGGCGATCAGCGGCTGAATGCGGGTGTGCTTGCGCAGCATCAGCAGAAGCGAGCCGACAAGAATGCACCAGATGACCGGCGCGGCGACCAGCCAGTCTGCGGCCGCCACCTTTTCCATGGTGTAGGCGACGGAGAGATCTGCCAAAGGTTCTGTTTTTCCAGCCATACCCGGTCTCCTCAATAACCGGCCGGTGGCGATTGCTCGACCATCGGTTCAGCGACGCGCATTTCGTCGGAATTGTCGGTGTGCAGTTCCTGAAACGCGCGATAGCCGAGCACCAGAAGAAAGGCAAAGAACGAGAACGAGATCACGATGGCCGTCAGGATCAGCGCCTGCGGCAGCGGGTTGGCGGCTGCGTTGCTCAGCGTGTCGGTGTCGCCGCCGATGATCGGCGGCACTTCCCGCGTCACCCGTCCGGCGGTGAAGATCAACAGGTTGACGGCGTTGCCCAGAATGGCTGCGCCCATCAGCACGCGGATGATGTGCTTGGACAGGAACAGGTAGATGGCGACGGTAAACAGCGCGCCCACAAGAATGGCAAAGATCGGTTCCATCAGTCGCGGTCCCTTTCCTCAAGCGCCAGCGCAATCGAGCCGATGGCGCCGACGACCACGAGATAGACGCCGATATCAAACACCAGCACGCTCGACAGCGCGACTTCGACACCGAAGAGGTGCGGATAGATCCAGAGCCCGGACATGTAGGGCACACCGGCGAAGACCGAGAGAACGCCGGCCATGGCCGACATGAACAGGCCGAAAGCGGAAATCGCCATGGGGTGGAAATAGATGGCGCGGCGGACCGGCGCGACGCCACAGGCAATGCCGTAGATCGCCAGTGCGGAGGCTGCAATCAGCCCGCCGATGAAGCCGCCACCAGGCTCGTTGTGGCCGCGCAGCAGCACGAAAATCGAAAACAGCACCATCAGGCTGGTCAGGTAGGGCGCAATCGAGCGGAAGATCACCGTACGCATGTCATCTCACCTCCGCAGTCTGATCCGGCGCGGGCGGCAGGTCGGGATCATTGTCGGCCACCTTGACGCGCGAAGTGCGGATGCGGATCAGCGACAGGATGGCAAGACCGGTGACCATGACCACCGCAATTTCGCCCAGCGTATCGGTGCCGCGGAAATCGACGATGATGACGTTGACGACATTGGTGCCGTGGGCCACGACCTTGGAATAGGCCGAGAAGAAATCGCTCAGCGCGGTGTTGAACGGCTGCTGGGTGACCGCCATCAGATAGAGCGTGAAGCCGACACCGCAGGCGATCGCCACGCTCATGTCGGCCAGCTTCTGCGCGGTTGGCCGGTGATCGGAGGCATGCAGCTTCAGCCGGGTCATGACCAGGGCCAGGATGACGACTGCAAGGGTTTCAACCATGAACTGGGTGAAAGAGAGATCCGGCGCGCCAAACAGCATGAAGATCAGCGCCACCGCAAAGCCCTGGATGCCAAGCGAGACGATGGCTGTCAGCCGGTCGCGGGCATAGATCACCGCCAGCAGGCCGATAATGACAATGGCGAAGACCACGAATTCGTGGAACTGGACATCTTCCGGCCAGACCGGCATCGCCGGCCATTCGCCGTACCAGGCCATCGGCCCGATCAGCGCGGCAGCGATCATCAGGAAGGTGACCGTCATGTAGATATCAAGCCGGCCGGGCTGAATGAAGCGGGTGATCCCGCCCGAGAGCCGCACCAGGCCTGAAATGAACTGATCAAAGCCACGGTCCGGACCCCAGCCGATGGCGGCAAGGAGCGACGCCATGCCGGCGCGCAGATGGTCGAGCATGCGGTAAGCGATGATGCCGAAGATGATGGTGACAATCGACAGGATCAGCGCCGGGCCCATATGCGGGATCACCGAGATGGTGACCTCTTCCGCAGCCCCGGCCACGGCACTGGCCATCGGAGAGGAGATGAAACGGTGGGTGAACGGCGAGACCAGCGCTGCGACAAGCGCCGTCAGCCCCAGCGTCAGCGGACCGAGCCAGAGCAGCGCCGGGCCCTCATGAGCTGGTTTCGGGGTTTTGACCGCGGGGCCGAAGAACGGCTTGATGGCAACGGCAAAACCGATGACGAACATCAGGCCATTGCCGACAACCGCCACCGCCACAAAGGCCAATGACCAGGGATCGGTGGCCCAGAGCGCGTAGTAGATTTCTTCCTTGGCAAGGAAGCCGATGAAGGGCGGCAGACCGGCCATGGAGATCGCGGCAGCCATGGCGGCAACAAAGGTGATCGGCATCGCCTTGCGCAACCCGCCAAGTTTGGTGACGTCGCGGGTGCCGGCTTCGTGGTCGATCAGGCCGGCGACCATGAACAGCCCGCCCTTGAACAGCGAATGCGCCACCAGATAGAGCACGGCTGCGGCAATGGCGTGCTCGGAGCCGAAACCGGTGAGCATGACCAGCAGGCCGAGCGAGGAGACCGTGGTGTAGGCCAGCATCAGCTTGAGATCGGTCTGGCGGATTGCAAGCAACGTCCCGACGATCAGCGTTGTGCCACCGAACACCGGCAGGATGGTTTCCCACCAGACGGTGTCGCCGAGCACCGGATTAAACCGCATCAAAAGATAGACGCCGGCTTTGACCATGGTGGCCGAATGCAGATAGGCCGAAACCGGGGTCGGCGCTTCCATGGCGTTCGGCAACCAGAAATGCAGCGGAAACTGCGCCGATTTGGAAAACGCGCCACCGAGCACCAGGAACAGTGCGAGCAGGTAGAACGGGCTGTTCCGCAGCTCGTCGCCGTAGTTGAGCAACAGGGAAATCTGGGTGACGCCGGTGATGTTCCAGATCACCAGCAGGCCTGCGAGCAGCGCCAGCCCGCCGCCACCTGTCACCACCAGCGCCTGGACGGCCGCGCGGCGCGAGGCTTCGCGGGTGTGATCAAAGCCGATCAGCAGGAACGAGGTGATCGAGGTCAGTTCCCAATAGACAAACAGCATCAGGAAGCTGTCGGAGATGACCACGCCGAGCATCGCACCCATGAACAGAAGCATGAACGAGAAGAAGCGGCCAAGCTGGGCGTTGCCCATAAGGTAAGCGCCCGAATAGAGAATGATCAGCGTGCCGATGCCGGAGATCAGCAACGCGAATGTCAGCGACAGGCCGTCAATCAGCCAGGAGAAGCTGACATTGTAGGACGGCACCCACTGAAAACCGCCGGTGACAATGCCACCATCGGCCACATCCGTAGCAAAGCCAAGAAAATGGATGAAGATCGCCAGCGGCGCCAAGGCCAGAAGCCAGGCGGCATTGTGGCCAAGACGACGTGTCAGCCACGGGGCAATCATCGCCGCCAGAAATGGCAGCATCAAGACAATAAAAGTCGCACCAGGCGCAGCTGCGCTCATCAATATTCCCCGGGGGATAGCCCTCTGATTTCCACTTGGCGTGGAATTATGTTCGTCACTTAGTCATCGGATTCGATCAGGACAAGGCAATCCTTTGCATTATTCGTGGAAAAGCAATGGCCGGGAAGCACGAATTGAACAGCTGCGTCAATCTAACCGATTAGGGTTGGCACAGCTGGCCGATCCCGACACCAATGGCAGAGGCAAAATCCATCGGAGCGGTTCCCGCGAGCAAAATAGGTCAGCATTATTGACATAAATTTCGATTTGTGATTATTGTTTCCCCCGGACCGCTTTGAACGCATGATTGTTGCGCCCAGACCGTTCTGCCTGACTGGATTGAAAATACATGCTGTCAACCGGCGAGGCGTTCCGCCCCGGGCCGGGCGAAGGGGAGGAATGGACATGAGCACTCAGATGCAGGCTGACGCATCCGCCGGAACCACACTGACCGGTCACGGGCTCGACTGGCCGCATCTGTTCGCCACGCGGGCGGAGCGGATGAAGGCATCGGAAATCCGTGAACTGCTGAAGCTTCTCGATCAGCCCGACGTGATCTCCTTCGCCGGCGGCATTCCCGACCCGGCGCTGTTTCCGGCCGAAGCCTTTGGCGCGGCGTTGAGCTCGGCGCTGTCGGGCGACATGAAGGGCGCGGCGCTGCAATATTCGGTCAGCGAAGGTTACCGACCATTGCGTGACTGGCTGGTCAGCCGCATGGCCTCGCTCGGCGTCGCCTGCACTGCCGACAACATCATGATCACATCGGGCTCGCAACAGGCGCTGGACTATCTCGGCAAGCTGTTCCTGTCGAAAGGCGACACGGCGCTGGTCGGCTGGCCGACCTATCTCGGTGCGCTGCAGGCGTTCAATGCCTACGAGCCGAGCTACGACCGGCTCACGCCTTTGGGCAACCGCTCGGCGGATGATTTCCGCGAAACGGCCGCGGCCAAGGGCGGCGAAGTCAAATTCGCCTATGCCTCGGCGGATTTCGCCAACCCCACCGGCGAGACACTTGCGGAGTCCGCGCGCCAAAAAATTCTCGATCTTGCGGAAGAGCTCGACATCGCGGTGATCGAGGACGCCGCCTACCAGTCGCTGCGCTATGACGGCGACGAGGTCCCTCCCCTGCTGGCGCTCGACATCAAGCGCACCGGTTCGATCGAGACCACCCGCACGATTTATTGCGGCAGTTTTTCCAAGACGCTGGCGCCGGGCCTGCGCGTCGGCTGGGTCTGCGCCGCCACCCCGGTGATCTCGAAACTGGTGTTGATGAAACAGGCCGCCGACCTGCATTCGGCGACGCTGAACCAGATGGCGATCCACACAGTCGCCTCCGACGGCTTCGACGCGCAGGTGGCGAAGATCAAGGCCACCTACCACGCCCGCCGCGACGCCATGCTGGCGGCACTCTCCCGCCACATGCCTGAAGGGGTCACATGGACCAGGCCCGATGGCGGCATGTTCGTCTGGGTCACCCTGCCCGAGCATTTCGACGGCGCGGCGCTGCTCGCCGAAAGCATCAGAAGCGAACGCGTGGCATTTGTTCCGGGCAAGGCCTTCTTCGCCGATGGCTCGGGGGCGAACACGATAAGGCTGTCGTTTTCGTGCGCCAGCGAGGCGATGATCGAGGAAGGCATAATGCGGCTGGGGCGGGTGGTTCGGGCGCGTTAGAGCGACCTAGCCTCGCAACGGATAGGGCCGGGCAATCGAATTGCTCGGCGGCCGGGCCGGAGCGATGGCTGCGCCTGAGGTGTCGGCAGACCGGACCGCCTTCCGCCTCACCCCGTTGAACATCAGCGTGAGAACCGTGCTGCGACTCAACGCCAGATGGATGGCGTAGGAGATCAGGCCGGCTGAGACCGCGATGACGGCGAATTCGAGGATTGGCGGCAGGTCGACCAACAGGAACAGCGTCGCCAGCACGTAGATCACCGGGTGGTGGAACAGGTAGATGGTGAAAGAAGCGTCGACCAGCTTGCGCACCCGCGCATCGGGGCGGTTGAAATGCCTGTGCGCGAGGCTCGAGATGTAGCCGACGATCATGAGCGCACCGAAGATTGCGGCCATGACCTTCAATGTGTGGGTGAACAGATCGGCGTGCGGAACTTGCGAGACGATGACCAGTCCCGCACCGGCCAGGGCCGCGACCGGGCCCGGCCTGAGCAGCAGGTCGTTGAGCCTGGGGCTTGCATGGACCAGCGCGCCGAAGCCGAAATAGACCACATAGAGATTGTAGTTGATGACCGCGTTTCCATAGTAGGGACTGGCGGCAACGATGTGCGTCTGGGCCTGGGCGGCGAGTTCGCAGATCGCGGCGAAGGCCGCGAGCGAGAGGATGCGGTTTTCGGCGACCCAGGACACAAAAGCATCGAGCCGGGCGCGCAAACTGCCGCAGCTCAGCGCCTGCAGCACAGCAAGGCCGATGCAATAGGCAATCAGCACCCAGAGAAACCACAAATGCGCGATCCAGGGTTCGCCGAAATGGGTGAGCTGGGCCGCGATCAGTCCCGGCACATCTGTGGCCGGCACCGTGCCCTTGACGGCAAGGGCTGCCTGCTGGACCACGATCTGAAATGGCACGATGAGCAAAGTTGCCGAAATCAGCGGCAGGCCGAGACGGAACAGCCGGCTCTTGAGCCAGGGCCAGGCGCCGTTGCGTTCAAGCAGCATCATCGAGAACAGGCCCGCCAGCAGAAAGAAGCCAGGCATGCGGAAACCATGCAGGAAATCGGCAACAAAGGTCAGGGCCTGGCTCTTTTCGGGCGAACCGATCGACCATTCATGGCTGAGCGAATAGATCACGGCGGCATGAAACGGAATTCCGAGCAGGAGATAGAGCGCCCGGGAAAAATCCCAATGGTGCAGGCGTTCGGGGTGTTTGGCCGGCATCGAAGCCATCCGCAGTCCGATCGTGTTGATTACCACTCCATCGAACGCGCATTATGCGCTGCCAAGGGTTAAGGCCGGGTTGGAAGCAGCGGATGGGTTTGACTCAAATCCGCTTCAACTGATCGGCGCCGAGCAGTTTCGCCTGCGACAACGACGCAGCCTGTGCCAAAACGGGAAAGGCCGGGGATTTCGCCCCGGCCTCCGCAGTCATTCCGAACTCGCAAGAAGCTTAGTTCTTGTCCTTGTCGACGAGCGCGTTGCCCTTGATCCACGGCATCATGCCGCGCAGTTTTTCGCCGACTTCCTCGATCTGGTGACGGTCGTTCATGCGGCGGATACCCTTGAAGCGCGCGCCGCCGGCCTTGTATTCCTGGAGCCAGTCGGAGGTAAACTTGCCGGTCTGGATGTCGGTGAGGACGCGCTTCATTTCAGCCTTGGTCTCGGCGGTGATGATGCGCGGGCCCGAGACATATTCGCCCCACTCGGCGGTGTTGGAGATCGAGTAGTTCATGTTGGCGATGCCGCCTTCATAGATCAGGTCGACGATCAGCTTGACTTCGTGCAGGCACTCGAAATAGGCCATTTCCGGTGCGTAACCGGCTTCGACCAGGGTTTCGAAACCGGCGCGGATCAGCTCGACCAGGCCGCCGCAGAGAACCACCTGCTCGCCGAACAGGTCGGTTTCGCATTCTTCACGGAAGTTGGTTTCGATGATGCCGGAGCGGCCGCCGCCAACGCCGCAGGCGTAGGAGAGCGCGAGGTCATGGGCGTTGCCCGATGCATCCTGGTGGATGGCGATCAGGCAGGGCACGCCGCCGCCCTTCTGGTATTCGCCGCGCACGGTGTGGCCGGGGCCCTTTGGCGCGATCATGACGACGTCGACCGACGCCTTGGGCTCGATCAGGCCGAAATGGACGTTGAGGCCATGTGCAAACGCAATGGCTGCGCCGTCGCGAATATTGGCTTCGATGTGATCCTTGTAGATGTCGGCCTGCAGCTCGTCGGGCGTTGCCATCATCATCAGGTCGGCCCAGCCGGCAGCTTCGGCGACGCTCATGACCTTGAAGCCATCGGCTTCGGCCTTCTTTGCCGTGGCCGAGCCTTCGCGAAGGGCGACGGCGACGTTGTTTGCGCCCGAATCCTTGAGGTTGAGCGCGTGCGCCCGGCCCTGCGAACCGTAGCCGATGATGGCCACTTTCTTCGACTTGATCAGATTGAGGTCTGCGTCACGATCATAATATACGCGCATGATAGTCTCCCGTTTGCGTGTGTTGTCTTTGTCTTGCAAGGGCTGCAGGCACTGCGCCTGCCGCCGATTTCTGTTTCTGTCGTTTCGGCGAACCCGCGCTGCGGAATTCGCTTGACGTTTGTGGTCTCAGCCTCGTCCGTAAAGGCGCATGAAGTGGGCCGCAGCGGTGGCGGATATGGTCTGGATTTCGGTCTCGTCGGGGCGGTGGTCCTCGCCCAGAAGCGCCCGGATCTGGGTGTCGGCCACCACCAGCCCGAAGAAGCTGCGGCAAGCCGTATCAACCTGATCGAAGCTCAGCAAGCCCTCTGCCCTGCCCGCCTCGAACAGCGGCTCGAGCCGGTGCCGCATGGCGAAAGGGCCGTTGGTCAAAACGATGGCGCCAAGCCGGCTCTTGCCCGATCCGGCGTGGCTAACGGCGGCACGGTTGAGCGCGATCGACAGGTCACCGGTGATCACCGTGAGCCAGCTCTGGGCAAAGCCGGTCAGTGCTGCTTCCAGGCTCTCGCGAGTGAGCTTGTCCTGCGGCAGTTTCGGCATCCGCACTTTCGACGCCTGCCAGCGCACGGTGGCGGTGAGCAGCCCGTCGCGGTCGCCGAACCACTTGTACAGCGTCTCCTTGGAGCAGCTTGCAGCGCGGGCCACGGCAGCCACGGAAAAGCCGTCGCCCTCGGCCACCATCAGCTTGAGCACCGCACCCAGCACTTCCTGCTGCCGCTCCGACAGCCCCTCACCCACCGATGCGCCAAAGGCGGCATCAGCGGGTGCAGCGGTCTGCTTGGGAGCAGTTTCGGGGGCAAGCGTCAATGTCATGAGCGGCATGTACCGTACCGTACGGTACTGTGTCAAGCCGCAAATAACGGGGCTCTGCAGGCAGGCCCCGTTTGTGGCCTTATGGCCTAGAAATCAGCGTTCGGAATCCATCACGTGCAGTTTCTCGACGCGGCGACGGAATTCCTCGCTGGTGGAGAATTCGGCTTCCAGAAAGGCGCGTATCAGATCGCTGGCGAGCCAGGGGCCGACGATCTGGGCGCCGATACACATGACATTGACATCATCATGCTCGACACATTGGTGCGCCGAGTGGACATCGTGGCATACGGCAGCGCGGATGCCCTTGACCTTGTTGGCGGCAATCGAGGCGCCAACGCCTGTGCCGCAGACCATGATGGCGCGGTCCGCGGTGCCGTCAGCCAGCGCACCGGTCACCAGCTTGGCAATGTCGGGAAAATCCACCGGCTGATCGTCGAAGGAGCCGACATCGGTGACTTCATGGCCCAGTGCCTTGATGGTTTCCAGGGCATGCGCCTTCATGGGGAAACCGGCATGATCGGAACCGACAACTATTCGCATTTTGGATTTTCCTTCCAATGGGGCTAACGCAGGAAGCTGGGAAGCCAGAGTACAAGATCAGGGGCGAAGGTGATCACGCCGAGCGTCAGCAACAGCGGGATGTAGAACGGGGCAAGCGCCTTGAGCAGTTCGCGCAATGATATTTCGGCGATCGAGCAGACCAGGAACAGCGAAAGCCCCATCGGTGGCGTCAGCAGTCCGATCATCAGGTTGAAGATCGCAACAATGCCCAGGTGCACGGGATCGACGCCAGCGAGCACCATTGGCGGCGCGATGACCGGCACCACGAGCAACGTCGCAGTGGTGGAATCGAGGAACATGCCGGCAATGAAGAAAATAAGATTGGCGATCAGCAGCAGCACCAGCGGGTTGGTCGACAGTTGCAGGATCATCGCGGCAAAATCCTGCGGCACCTGCTCGACGGCAAGGATCCAGCCGAACAGCGCCGCGGCGGCAACAATGATTAGAATCGCGCTGGTGGAACGCACCGTGGCCAGCATCGAGTTCCACAAATGGGCCCATGTCAGCTCTCCGTAAATGAGCGCGCTGATCAGGATCACATAGACCGCGGTGACGGCGGCTGCTTCGGTCGGCGTGAACAGGCCGAGCAGCATGCCCGCGATCATCAGCACCGGCGCAAGAATGGCCGGAAGAGCCGGAAGCAGCGAGACCCAGACTTCGCTCACGGTGGGCCAGCGGTCAGCCCGCGGCATGGCGTGGCGCACCGAAAGGACGGCGGCTGTCAACATCAGAAGCGCAACACAAATCAGTGCGGGAACGATGCCTGCGAGCAGCAATTGCACGATCGAGACGCTTGTCACCGAGCCGTAGACAATGAGCGGAATGCTGGGCGGGAAGATCGGACCGACGACAGCCGATGAAGCGGTGACGGCCGCCGAGAAAGGCGCACTGAAACCGCGCTTGCGCATGGCCTCGATCTCGATCTTTCCCAGACCGCCGACATCGGCCAGGGCCGCGCCCGACATGCCCGAAAAGATCAGCGACGAAAAGATATTGACCTGCGCCAGACCGCCTGGCGCACGACCGACCAGGGTGTCGGCGAAACGGAAGATGCGATCAGTCACGCCGGACAGGTTCATCAGATTGCCGACAAAGATGAACACCGGCACGGCAACAAGCGGGAAACTGTCAAGCGCATAGGTGATGCGCTGGGCCAGCAGACCGAGCGGAAAGCCTTCGATCAGGATATAGACGATGCTCGGCAGCAGGATGGCATAGACCACCGGGAAGCCAAGGATGAAGAGCGCCAGAAAGGCGAGAATTATGACAATACCCATGGCTGCTCTCAGATGCTGACACTGGTGGCCTTCTGCGGCGGTTTGCGCAGATGGACAAGGTGGACCACGGCGGCTGCCGCGAAACCGAAGAGGGTGGAGCCGAGGAACAGCCAGAACGGAATCTTCAGCGTCGGCGTGGCGTTGTTGAGGTTCTTGCCGATGGTGCCCAGCACCGCGTAGGCAACCAGCCCGGCAATGAAGATGGCTGAAAGCGAGGTCAGCAGGTTGAGGAAGCGCCGGGGCAGATCCGGCATCGCCTTGCGCAGGTCGCCCATGACGATGTTCTCACCCGCCTCGACCACCAGCGGGAAGCTGATAAAGACAACGCAGATCAACAAAAAGCGGGTGAACTCTTCCGCGCCAACAATCGGCGCGCCGAAGATCGAGCGCATGATGATCTGGGCGAATGGCACGAAGACCAAGGCGCCGAGCAAAAACACGCTGGCAATTTCGACAATGCGTCTGGCAAGTTTCATGGCACCCTCCCCCAAAAAATGACGGGCGCCCGAAGACGCCCGCCGTTCAGCACAAGGGTTACTTAACCGCTGCGATCTGTTCAATGTAGGGGGCAAAATCCGGGAAGTCGGCCCGGATCTGATCCAGCACCGGGGTGCGGAAAGCATCCATGTCGAGACCGTCGGCTTCGGTGACAACGGTCATACCGTTGGCCTTGAGTTCCTCGACCAGACCGGCTTCCGACTCCTGCGCCCAGCGCAGCGATTCATCGGCCTTTTCATCCAGCACCTTGGTGATCTTGGCGCGGTTATCTTCGCTCAAAGCCTGCCAGGCGTCTTCATTGACGAAGACAGCCAGCACGGAGTGCATGTGGCCGGTCATGGCGACGTGCGACTGCACCTCATAGAGCTTGTTGGCCGAAATCATGGTCAGCGGATTTTCCTGCCCGACCACCAGACCGGTCATCAGCGCGGTGGGGAGTTCGGAGACTTCCACCGGGGTCGGCGTGGCGCCGAAGCCCTTGACCATCGACACCCAGAGATCGAGTGGAACAGCACGGAACGGCTTGTCCTTCAGGTCGGCCGGCGTCTTGACCTCGAAATTGGACGAGATGTGGCGGGCGCCGCGATAGATGCGACCGATGATGCGGACACCGCCCTCCTCGACCAGCTTGGCGTTGATCTCCTGCAGCGCAGGCGATGTTTCCGGATCAGTCGCCGCCAGCGCCTGTTCGGCATTGCGGTAGATAAACGGAGCGTTGAACACCGCCACGTCCGGCACGATCCGTGCCAGCGAGGCAAAGTCATGGTGACCCATCGAGATCGAACCGAGGCGGACGCCATCAACCATTTCGGCGACGCCGCCGAGCTGGCTGGCCGGGAACACCTTGACCGTGACATCACCGCCGGTGGCTTCACCGATACCGGCAGCGGCTTCTGCCGCATACTGGGTCTGGATATCGCCCTCGGAGCCGACATGGGCATACCGAAGCTCTTCCGACACAGCCGGGACCGACATAAGACCCAGGGCCAGAATTGTGGACGCAATGCGCCCGGTAATCGAAGTATACATACTCACTCCTCCACTGTTGATCTTTTAGTCTACTCCGCCATTCCACCACTGCTGAAAGCAGCAATGATGCTCTTGCGGCGCAGTTCGTCGCCGATCGCGAAGTGCTGTCGCAGCCGACGATCGGCAGCGTCTCCATCCCCCTCCACGATTGAAAGAAAAACCTGGCGATGAGAGTCCACCAGGTCGTCAATTACCTCCGGCGTCTTGTGCGTTACCTGACGGCGCTCGACATGGTTCTGCTTGAGCAGTTCCGAGATCGCCTTATAGAGCGTGATCAGCGCCTGGCTGTGGCTCGCCTGAACGATGGCCGCATGGAAACGGAAATCGGCCATGCCGCCCTTTTCGGGATCAGACAGGGTGTTGATCAGGGCCGTCAGGCAGCCGCCGATCCGGTCGAGATCGCTGTCGGTGGCGCGCTCGCAGGCCAGCCGGATGGCCTGACATTCAATCGCCATGCGGGCCTGCATGATGTCTTCGGAGACATTTTGCTCCTGCGCCAAGCTGAAGGTGAAGAAATTGGTGAGGACGGAGATATCGGCCTTGCCGACAAAGGCGCCGCTGCCGTGCCGGATATCCACCAGGCCGAGCATGGCCAGCGACCGCATGGTCTCGCGCAAAAGCGGACGACCGACATTGAGCTGGGTGGCCAGATCGCGTTCGGCCGGTAGACGGTCGCCGGTCCTGAGCTCACCGGACAGAACCTTTTCACGAAAAAACGCAAACACGCGTTCGCTTCCGGTCTGCGGGTCTGAATCTTCTTTTGTGACGGTGTCGTTCATCGGCCTCACCAAGTGGTCTTACCTCTTTAGACCTTTTTCAAAACCGAGAGTCAAGACCGGAAACACGAGCCCTCACAAATCCCGTTGTGTGGGCACAAACAGCATTTTTTCTTTGTTATGAGATTTCACAGTCTAACAAATTGTCCTGACCACTTTCGATCAATTGCGGTGCGTCGGGGAAAACTCCTGCGTTAAACCTTGGCCTGACCGGAGCGGGCTGCTGGTCGATACGCGAACAGCATGCGGACGCAACCATGTTTCTCCGACCACCTCTCCCCACCGCATAAAGCCTGAAACCAGGAGATATCAGCGCCTTCGGGGACTGAAGCCTTTTGCGGACCGCTGTATGGACTTTCGACATGTCTCCAACTGTCAGCGATCTTTGCCGGGGCGCTGGATCCGGAGTTCCGGGTGACGTCGAGTTCGCTCTCGGCCTTGATCAACAGGGTGGCGACGATCATGATGTTCATTCTGATCGCCCCCTATCTCGCCGGTCTCACCGACGGCGTGGTGTCAGGCAAGGTCAATCAGGGGTTTTACCCTCGGGTGCTGGTCAGGATGGTGCTGAGCCGACTGGCCGGCGCCGTGTTCGCATAAATCCTGCTGCTGCTCGCCACTCTTCTGATCGCCGCCGTCACAGACTCGACCTTGCCTTACGGCCTGCCCGAGACCGGCTGAGGTGTTGGCAGCAGGCGGCAGCGGACCATGGCGGTGGGCGGGTTTCCGGGGGCGGTGGTGAGAGCCAGCTGCCGGCTCGAGAGCATCTGGATGCCCAAGGTCCGGCTGGTGGTCTTGTTGCCTCTCGCCTTACAGGTGGCTTCAAGACGTACATAGGGCGACCCGGGCTGGCCTTGCTCGAATGTGCAGGTTTCGGCCGAGCGGCGCATGCTGTCGGGCGTGATGACGGCAAAGCCCTGAAACGCGGTCTGGTCCATCATCGCGCATTTGTCGCCATCGGTCGCCCAGACGCCGACATAGGGAAGCCGGCTCTGGTTGCGGTCATGGTTGAGCGCGGTCAGCGTGTCTTCGCGCAGCAGGCTTTGCGGCGGTAGCACCGCCTCCAGATTCACGGCTGGTTTCTTTGCGGAAGGCGGCGGTGGGGCAACACAGCCGGACAGCGCCAGCGCCATGATGGCGAGTGTGAACTTGGTGCGACTCATAAGGACCCCGGTTGAAGCGTTGCCGCTTTCTGGCCGACCCGTTTGCCGATTTCAAGATTGTTTGCCGAGATTTGGGCTGCCGGCGCTGTTGCCGCAGCTCATTTCAGGCCGGATTGGCGTCGCAACCTCGAAAAACATCGAAGAGAAGAGCAATGTGCGTCCTCCGGGATGGCCGGGAACCATAACAAGGCGATGACGGAGCGAACGCAGCCATGGCCGTCATACCGTCAGGCCCCGACGTCCGCGTCATAGTGTTTTCTCGCCGCATCGACCCTGGCAAAATTGTCGCCGGCCCAGATGACGAGGTCCTGCAACGGGGTCAGCATCGATGTGCCCAGCCCGGTCAGCCCATATTCGACGCTTGGCGGCTTGGTGGCATAGACCTTGCGGTAGACATAGCCGTCGCGCTCGAGGTCGCGCAGCGTCTGGGTCAGCATGCGCTGCGAGATGTCGGGCACCAGACGGCGCAGCTCGCCAAACCTGTACGGCTTTTCGCTCAGCGCCAGCAACAGCAAGGTGCTCCATTTGCCGAAGATGCCCTGCATGACCTGGCGCACCGGGCAATTCTCCAGCTTGTGGTCGTCCGGCATCATCTTCAAGCGGTCGGAAAACGGGATATGCGCGTCCATGGTGGTTCCTTCAAGGTAACTATCGGCAGCAAAACTGCCTTCTTTCACATGTCCTTTACATACCATATGTGAAGCAACTCTCAATAAGAGAGCAGCTTGATTTTTGAGACAACGATTTCCGCGATGTCTCCCATGAAAGGACAACGACATGACAGGCAAACTTCT
Organism: Hoeflea sp.; assembly: GCF_002733955.1. Taxonomy (GTDB): domain Bacteria; phylum Pseudomonadota; class Alphaproteobacteria; order Rhizobiales; family Rhizobiaceae; genus Hoeflea. Next base: position 474,232 of record NZ_NVXQ01000001.1, read on the forward strand.
TGTAACCGGCGCTTCAGGCAAGCTTGGCGCAGCGGTGGTGCATCACCTGCTGGACACATTCCATGTGCCGGCCTCATCGCTCATTGCCGGTTCGCGTGACCCGGCCAGACTCGCCGACATCGCCGCACGCGGTGTCGAAACCCGCGCGGTTGATTTCGATGATGCTGCGCTTGCAGAAGGTTTCGCGGGCGCGGACCGGGTGCTGATCATCTCCACCGACGCGCTTGATGCCGAAGGCACCCGGCTGCGCCAGCAGCTGGTCGCTGTTGCTGCGGCGAAATCTGCCGGTGTCAGCCATATCGCCTACACCTCGATGCCGAACCCGGGCGAGGCCAAGGTGCTGTTTGCGCCGGACCACAAGGGCACCGAAGACGCGATCAAGGCCACCGGCCTCGGCTACACCATCTTCCGCAACAGCTGGTACATGGAAAACCTGATGATGACACTGCCGCAGGCGCTCGCCATGGGTCAGTGGTTCACCTCGGCAGGCACCGGCAGGATTGCCCATATCGCCCGCGACGACGTGGCCCGTGCGATCGCGGCAAGTCTGGCGAAGGAGGCCTCCGAAAACGCTACCTACACGCTGACCGGCCCGGCCGCCCGCACGACGGAGGACATCGCAGCGCTGGTTTCGAAGGTCACCGGCAAGCCGCTGGCCGTTGTGCACGTCAGCGACGAGCAGCTGGCCCAGGGCATGGAAGGCGCCGGCGTTCCAGCCCCGATGGTGCCGACACTTGTCTCGTTTGACACCAACACGCGGGACGGCAAGGTCGACATCGTGACCGACGACGCGACCGCGCTTTCGGGCAGCGGGGCGACTTCGCTCGAAGACTTCCTCACCACCGTCAAGCCGGCATTGCTGGGCTGAACTAGCACATACCCGGTTGCGCCGTGGTCTTGATCTCCTGCCACGACGCTCGCCTCCCTCTGTCCGCCGTCGACGGAGGGAGGTTGCGAACAGGACTCAGCCGCAGGCCCTGACAAACCGGCGGACGGTTTCGGCCATGCCGTATTCGAGGGCGTCCGCGGTCAGGCCGTGGCCGATGGAGACCTCGAGAAGCTCCGGAATGGCGCGGGCGAGGCCGGGCAGGTTGTCGACGGTGAGATCATGGCCGGCATTGACGCCAAGGCCCAGCTCGGCGGCGATCTTTCCCGAGACTTCCAGTTTCTTCAGCTCCTCGGCAGCGCGGGCCGGATCGTCATAGGTTCCGCCATAGGGACCGGTGTAGAATTCGACCCGGTCGGCGCCGGTGGTCCTGGCCGCTTCCAGTGCCGCGCGGCTGGCATCGGGATCGCAAAACAGCGAAACCCGCGCGCCGCCCTTTTTCAGGCGCTGAACCACCGAGCGCAGGAGGTTGCCCTTTCCCTCGAAATCCCAGCCGTGATCGGAGGTGGCCTGCGATGGATCGTCGGGCACAAGGGTCACCTGCTCGGGCGCATTGGCCTCGACCAGATCGAGGAATTCCTCGGTCGGGTAGCCTTCCATGTTGAACTCCGCCTGCGGGAACTCGTCGTCAATCAAGGCCCGGATCTCGGGAAGGTCGGCAAAGCGGATGTGACGCTGGTCGGGACGCGGGTGCACAGTCAGGCCATGGGCGCCGTTTTGCAGCGCGATGCGGCCCAGGCCGGTGACGCTCGGCCAGGGCAGGTCACGGCGGTTGCGCAACATGGCGACGGCGTTGAGATTGACGGAGAGTTGAGCAGGCATGGCGACACCTTGGAGATGAACAATCTGACGAGCCACTGGCCCTCAGAGGTTTCCTAAAGCATCTGCCTTCGATGTAAAAATGAATTTCGGGAAAGCCTGCATTCCCGATTTCGATCAGTGGCCGCTGTTGCGGTCCAGACGGGGCATGACCCCGCCTGATCCCGTTCGGAAAAGAGCGGAACCATGCCTCAAGTTCAGATCTTGCCGCGCCGCAGCCGGGTCGAATAATCCTTGATGTCGGCATCGTAGTTCTCGATCATGCGGCGCTGGCGTTTCTTGCCGATCCTGAGCGCGCCCCAGAAGAACAGCAATGCAATCAGGCCAATCAGGACAAAGATCGGCCCGCCAAGATCCTTCGGATCCGAGGAGCCGAAGACCTGCACCAGCGCGTTCTTGAAGTCGAAAGCATGGGCGGGCATTGCGGTGACCAGCAAGGCAGGCAATGCAGCAATGGCGGACAGAGGTCGCATGAGCTTCATCCTTGTTCAGATAATCCGGCATCACCCTAGCGCAAGTTCGTTAAGGAACTGGGCATTTCCCACTCGCTTGGCGAGATGCTTGCTCCAACCGGTGCGCGGGCCTACCATCCGCCTGAGCGCAAGGGAGGCTTGCCAGAATCCGGCGGCTTGGGAGCGGAATAATGATCTTCATCAGCACGGCCCGGAACGGCGACAGAATCGAATACCGCGACAACAAACGCTGGCTTTGGGTTCTCTCGGTGCTGTCGCCGTCGCTGCCGGGGCTGGCGGCCCTGACCTATCTCATGACCGGTAACGCCTGGTGGACGCTTGCGCCGCTGGCTTTCTACTACGGGGTCTACATTGTCGGCGACCACCTGGTCGGCACCGATCCGAACAACCCGCCCGAGGAGGTGGTCGAGGCGATGGCTTCGGACCAATATTACCGGGTGCTGCTGTTTCTTTCGGTGCCGGTGTTCTGGTTTTCGTTCCTGGCCTGCGCAATCGCGGCGGGCCAGTCCGATACGCCGGTCTGGGGCTGGCTCGGCTTGGTGGTCGCCGCGGGCGTGAGTTCAGGCACGGCCATCACCGTCGGGCACGAGCTCGGCCACAAGCCCAACCGGCTCGACCAGTGGGGAGCCAAATTCGCCAATGCGGTGTCGGGCTACGGCCATTTCTGCATCGAGCACAATCGCGGCCACCACGTCCATGCCGCCACCCCGGAGGACCCCGCCTCCGCCCGGCTTGGGGAAAGCCTGTGGCGCTTCGCATTGCGCGAGATCCCCGGCACGGCCCGGCGCGGCTGGCAGATGGAGCGGGCGCGGCTTGAACGCAAGGGCCTGCCGTTCTGGCACTGGCGCAACGACATCCTGCAGGGCTATGCCATCACGCTGGTGGCTGACGGGCTGCTGATCGCGGCCTTCGGCTGGACCATGCTGACGTTCTTGTTTTTGCACAATCTGATCGGCTGGTTTCACCTGACGACGGCCAACTATATCGAGCATTACGGGCTCAAGCGGGAGCTCAAAGCCGACGGGCGCTATGCACCATGCGAGCCGCGGCATTCGTGGAACACCAGTCACATCATTTCCAACCTGATGCTGTTTCACCTTCAGCGGCATTCCGATCACCATGCCAATCCGCTCCGACCCTACCAGGCGCTGCGGTCGTTTGAGGACCTTCCGACCTTGCCGTCGGGCTATCCCGGCACCTTTCTGCTGGCATCGTTTCCATCGCTGTGGTTCCGGGTGATGGACCCGAAAGTGATGGCCTGGGCCGGGGGCGACCTTGGCAAGACCAACCTGGATCCGTCGCGGGCCAAGGACTACGAGGCGCGCTGGCCTGGCCCGGTTGCGCAGGCACAAGCGGCTGCAGAATGAGCATGACGCCGACAGCCGACCGGATCGCGGCAATCCTCGGTTTTCTCGACGAGGCCAACCGGCTCAAGGACACGCTGCGCAGTGGCCACACGCCGCAAGGACGACAGGAAAGCACCGCCGAACACAGCTGGAGGCTCTGCCTGCTTGCGATCCTGCTCGGTGACACGCTCGAAGGCGTGGACCTGCTCCGGCTGATCAAGATCTGCATTGTGCACGATCTCGGCGAGGCGATTTCCGGGGATGTACCGGCAACCGACCAGCGGGCCGGCGATGACCGCGCCGCCCGGGAACGGGCCGACCTTGTGACGCTGTGCGCTCCCCTGCCCGATGATCTGAAGGCCGAGATGATCGCCCTGTGGGACGAGTATGCGGCGGCGCAGACGCCGGAAGCCGTGGTGGCAAAGGGTCTCGACAAGATCGAAACCATGCTGACCCATTCCACCGGCAGCAACCCGGCGGATTTCGACTATGGCTTCAATCTGAGCTACGGCGTGGAAGCGACCGACCGGCACCCGCTGCTGGCCAGCATTCGCAGCCATGTCGACGCCCGAACCCGCAGGCGCGCGTCAGAAGAAGGCTGAAACCAGAACTGTGGAAACTGCCCCGGTTGAAACCTGGTGTTTCAACCGGGTAGCGCAGCCTGCAACGGCCTATCTCAGGCTACCTTTGCGAGCCCCGACTGGACAAGCGTCTGCCTGGACTGGGTCGAGACCGTGAAGCGCGATGCCAGTTCGGCAAGCGTCTGGTTGATGCCAAGCAGGTTCTGGGTGGCGGCGTTGGTCTGCTCCACCATTGCCGCGTTCTGCTGGGTAATCTGATCCATTGCATTCACGGAGCTGTTGATCTCGGAGATCCCGGTGCTCTGCTCCTGGGCAGCCTGGGAGATCGTGGCAAAGTGCTCGCTGATGATCTGAACCTGGCTGCCGATACTGCCGAGCGCGTCGCCGGTCTTGTTGACCAGTTCGACACCGGTGAGAACGTCGTTGAAGGACGCCTCGATCAGTTCCTTGATTTCCCGGGCCGCCGAGGCCGAGCGTTGCGCCAGTTCCCGGACTTCCTGTGCGACAACGGCAAATCCCCTGCCAGCCTCGCCGGCGCGAGCGGCTTCGACACCCGCGTTGAGTGCCAGCAGGTTGGTCTGGAACGAGATCTCGTCAATCACGGTGATGATCTGGGTGATCTTCTTCGAGGATTCCTCGATCTTTCCCATGGCCGCAATGGCTTCGGTTACGGTGTGACCGGACTGCGTGGCCTGCTCGGAGGTCTGGCTCACCACCTCCCGGGCTTGCTTGGTGCGCTCGGAGGATTGTTGGGAAATCGTGGTGATCTGCTCGAGTGCGGCCGCGGTCTGTTCAAGTGCCGCGGCCTGCTGCTCGGTGCGGCGGGCCATGTCATCGGTTGCGCCGGAGAGTTCGCGGGTGTCACTGGCCGACTGGCTGATCGCCGAAGAGATATCAAGAAACGCCTCGTTCAGCTTCGACACGGCGGTGTTGAACTTGCTTTTGAGCGCGTCAAAATCCGAGCCGAGATCCTGCGAGATCGAAGCACGCAGATCGCCTTTGGCCAAAATGCTCAAGGCGTCTTCCAGTGCCGCCAACGCCCTGTCCTGCTCGGCCTTCCGGCGCTGGCGTTCGCGTTCAGCCCTGGCACGCTCCTCGCTCAATTCGTCCAGATACACGGATATTGCGTAATCCATGTCGATCATCGCGGCCTTGATCACGGCAGCGACGCCCTTGCCCGCCTTTTCAGCCTTCTTGCCGGTCCCGAAGCCTTTCAACTCGGTCGCAATGATGCGGGTCACGAGCTCTTCAAGGATCAGCGAATAACCGCCGATGTACCATTTCGGCTCAAGCCCGAGTTTCGCATGGACCTTGCCAATGCGCGTAACCCCTTCGATGTAGGCGTCATCAAATTTTCCCGTCGCGATGATGCCCCAGTGCCCCACCTGCTTTTGCTTGGCGTGCTCGATATGGGATGCATCGCGGAAATGGCGTGCTGTTTCCGGATTGGATTTGGCCTGGGAATAGAACCGGTCCAGCGCCGGTCCGACAGACTGCTCGATCTGCGGTTTGAGCGCAGAGAGCAAGTCCCTTTGTGCCTTGTCCATACCGACGAAGGCCAGTTTCCGTGAAATCTCATTTCGTCCCGAATTTTCGCTCATTGTCGCTTCTCAACTCCTGTGCCTTGAGTGAGGGGCGTCCAATGTGCCGTTGCCAGGGCTTACAACAAGATCTTCATGGTCTCGTAACCATGTCTAATTCGGCATTGCTAATAAGTGTTAAAAAGATTTTGTGACATGTTGCACATCGTGGTGTGACGCCGCCTGAGCCCCGCTTGGCATACCGTCGGCGCCCTCGTGAAGGCGTGTCATCCCGGCTTGACGGCGAGCCAGATCATGTGCCGGGCGCCGCGCTTTTTCGTGCTCGCGCGGGTCGGCATCTCGGTGACCTGGAAACTGGCCTGTTTCAGCCGCCGGGTGAAGGCCGCATCGGGCGCGGATGACCACACGGAGAAGACGCCGCCCGGCGCCAGCGCACGATAGGCGGCGCCCAGCCCGGCGGCTGAGTAGAGCGCGTCATTGCCCTGCCGGGTCAGGCCGTCGGGGCCATTGTCGACATCGAGCAGGATGGCGTCCCAGTCACCGCTCGCGGTGCGGATCAGTTCGCCGACGTCCCCCCGATGCACGCTGACACGCGGATCATCAAGACAGCCGTCAAAGACTTCGGCCATCGGGTCTTTCGCCCAGGCGATGACCTGCGGCACCAGTTCGGCAACCGAGATATGGGCATCCGCCGGCAATGCGGCCAGGGCGGCGCGCAAGGTGAACCCCATCCCGAGCCCGCCGATCAGCATGCGCGGTGCGGCCCTGCCCGCAAGCTTTTCAGCCGCGAGCCTGGCCAGCGCCTCCTCCGAGCCGCTCAGCCGGCTGTTCATCAGCTCGTTGGTACCAAGCATGATGGAAAATTCGGCACCGCGGCGCATCAGCTTGAGCTCGACGCCGTCTTCGAGTTGAACGGCGTCTAACCGTTTCCAGGGAATCATGAGGTTATCCATCGCCGGGGTGAAAATGCCGCCCATTCCTACACGGGCGGGCAGCATTTTCACAGCCATCATGGCTTCAGGTTTCGGATCTTGCCCGACCCTGCCCCGGAACTTGCAACGGTCTCGACTGCGACAGGCAATAGGCCCGTATGGCCACCTGCAGAAGACCGTTATTACCTTGCGGAGAGCCACGCGGTGTGCCGCGGCTCTTCACATCCTTGCAAACAGGCCCTGACAGTTCGGTTCAAGCGCTACCTGATGTCGTGGCGATAGCGGCATCGATCAGTGCCATATTGCGGTCAAACGAGAGATCGGCCGTGCGGGCTGTAATTGCCAAGGACCGAAGGAAGGGTGAAACATCACACCCGGAAACACGTCCACAGCTAACCAAATCAGCACCCAAACTTCTCTAGCAACAGACACAAAAATACTCGCAAATCGCGACAGCTGCAGCCAGGCCTCCCGAGAATTACGGGTGGCACAGCGGGGCGGCTTTGGCTAAGGGTGCGGGCAGAGCCTGCGCTGAAGAGATTCGCAAAGCCTAATCAACACCATACGCGTTCGATGATACATATTCTGAAGACCATCGTCAGGGTTCTCGACCTCAACGAGCAGGATCTGCTTGACGCGGCAGGCCTGCCCCGTGACTTCATGCAGCGCAGCAACCAGGACGTGACACCAGACCAGATTCTGGCCACAGACATCGCCATCGAAAAGATCAGCGGGCGGGACGATCTCGCGCACTATCTGGCCATGTTCAGGGCCCGCACTCCGCGCCCGCACTCCACGCTCGCGTTTTCGCAATGCGCAACCGTGGAAGCCGGCATTGAAAAGCTTGCGATGGGCCGGTCAGCGGACGATTACACGACCATAACCGTGTCCCGGCGCGATGATTGCGTCCGGGTTGCGCTGAAGCCGCGGTCGGAGGACGTGGTGCTGGTACACTGGGTGCTGCTTTGCGAAATTCTCTACATCGTCGAGCTGTGCCGCACCTATACCGCCCGCACCATCGTGCCGCGCGCGGTCGGCATTGCGGGCGCCGATCGCGTCCGGCCTGATGACATCGCCTTTCTGGGCGTGGCACCACGCGAAGCCGAGCACGCTTTCATAGACTTCGATCTCCAGGATGCAGACCAGCGGCTTCTCACCGCCCTGAGCCCGTCTGCTGCCACGGCCGGTTCACAGACGCCCGACCAAGCAGCGTTGCCGAAGCCGGGCCGGGCAAGCAGAGCGGTGAGCGACGCACTGCAGCAGATCCTGCCGTCGGGACGCTTTTCCATCGAGGATGTCGGCCAGCGCCTGAACCTCAATGTCCGCAAGCTGCAACGGCAGCTCAAGGCCGAGGACAGCAATTTCCGTTCAGTCCTCGACGAGACCCGGAAGATGCTCGCGGTCCGTTACCTGCAGGACGAACAACGCCCGGTGGCTGAAGTTGCGCATCTGCTGGGTTACCGCGACCAGAACTCGTTTTACCGGGCGTTCAAGAGCTGGACCGGAACGACAACGAAGAGCTTGCGCGAGCTGGGCTGAAACCGATCCCCTGCCCGGCACGAAAAGCATGAGAGCTCGCAGAAACCGGCCAGAGGGATCAGTCTTCAGCGGCACGATTGTCGAAATTGCGCCGCGCCGCCTCGACGTCGGGCATCTTTTTCATGGTCCAGGCATAGAGCGCCCTGAACGGCGGTTGCAGCGTGCGCCCGAGCGGGGTGATCTCGTATTCGACGCCGACGGGCGACGCCGGGATAACGCGCCTCTCCACCAGACCGTTGCGCTCCAGCCGCCTAAGACAGTCGGTCAGCGCCTTCTGGGTGATGCCTTCAAGATGCCGCTTGATGGCGTTGAAGCGCATCGGACCTGAATCAAGCACGGTCAGCACCATCATCGACCATTTGCCGGCGATCTGGTCGAACAGCTCCCGGCTTGGGCAGGTTGCCGAAAAGCTCTGGCAGGTGGCTTTGTCCATGTTGGTTTCCTTGCGTATACCTAGGCACTTCCAGGTGCGTTCTTGATCCTCGGTATATATTATATACCTAGGGTGTCCGTTAGAAAAGGACACCCTTGCTCATGCCGACCACATTTACGACAGACACCCTGTTCCGCCCCTTCCAGTTCAAGTCGCTGACGCTGAAAAACCGTATCGTCATGGCGCCGATGACGCGGACATTCTCTCCGGGCGGTATTCCGGGCCAAAACGTCGCCGACTATTACCGCCGCCGCGCTGAAGCCGATGTCGGGCTGATCCTATCCGAGGGCACCGTGATCGACCGGCCGGCCTCGCGCAATGAAGCCGGCATTCCGTTTTTCCACGGCGAAGAGGCCCTGTCTGGCTGGAAGACCGTGATCGACGGTGTTCACGCTGCCGGCGGCCGGATGGGACCGCAGATCTGGCACACGGGAGCCACACGCGGCATGAGCGGCTGGACGCCCGATGCGCCGGTCGAAAGCCCCTCGGGCCTCAATGGCCCGGGCGATCCGAACGGCGTCGCCATGAGCGATGAAGACATCGCCGACACGATTGCGGCTTTCGCCAGCGCCTCTGCCGACGCCAAAAAACTCGGCTTCGACGTGGTCGAGCTGCACGGCGCGCATGGCTACCTGATCGACCAGTTCTTCTGGGCTCCCACCAACCAGCGCGACGACCGCTATGGCGGCGCGACGCTGAAAGAACGCGCCCGCTTTGCCGCCGAAGTGGTGGCGGCAACGCGAGAGGCTTTGGGGCCGGATTATCCGCTGATCCTGCGCCTGAGCCAGTGGAAGCAGCAGGACTACAAGACCAGGCTTGCGACCACGCCCGACGAGATGGCCGACTGGCTGCTGCCGCTGAAGGAAGCCGGTGTCGACATTTTCCATTGCTCGCAGCGGCGGTTCTGGGAGCCTGAATTCCCCGAGATCGATGGCGAGGAAGGCCTCAATTTTGCCGGCTGGGCCAAGAAGCTCACTGGTGCTGTGACGATCTCGGTCGGCTCGGTCGGCCTGTCGGGTGAATTCCTGGCGGCCTTTGGCGGCCAGACATCTTCGCCGGTCGGTCTCGACGGGCTGGTCAAGCGGATGGAAGCAGAGGAATTCGACCTCATCGCCGTGGGCCGCGCGATCTTGGGCGACCCGCAATGGGCAACCAAGATCAGAAACGGCGACAGCGAAGAGTTGAAGCCGTTCGACCCGGCCTCATTGGCCGAACTGGTCTAAACCAGTACTGCCGCCGGGCGTTGCGTCCGGCGGCATTTTTTTGTGATCAGGCGGTGCGGTCGGCCCAGCCGGCGAAGATCTTCTCCAGCGCCACCACGACGTAGTAAAGCACAATGCCGAGGAAGGCCAAGGCGATCAGCACGGCGAACATCAGCGGGTAGTCCGAATTGGTCTTGCCGCTGTCAAACAGCGCGCCAAGGCCGCGACCATGGGGCGAGACGATCTCCATCAGATTGGTGCCGATGAAGGCCAGCGTAACCGCCACCTTCAGCGCGCCGAAGAATTCGGGCAAGGTCTTGGGCAGCGCGATCTTCCAGAAGATCGTCGCCTGCGATGCGCCGAGTGACCGGAGGATATCGCGGTATTCCGGCTCCAGCGTCGACAGCCCGATCGAGACGGAGACGGCGATCGGGAAGAAGCTGATCATGAAGGCGATGAGCACGGTGTTGAAATCATGCGCGCCGACAAACATCAGCGCCACGATCGGCACCACGGTGGCCTTTGGCACCGCATTGAATCCGACCAGCAGCGGATAGAGCGCATCGCGCATCACCCGCGAAAAGCCCATGATCATGCCAAGCGCGATCCCGAAAATGACAGCCAGCAAAAGGCCCACAACCGTGCGCCAGAGGGTCTGCCACCCCATGATCAGGAACAGCTCCCAGTATTTCTCATAGGCCGGGATCAGGTCGCTCGGCGACGCCATCTTGTAGTTGGGCCAGCCCATGACCCAGACCAGCGCTTCCCACAGCGCCAGAAACACGATCACCGCGAGCACCGGCACATAGATCTGACGCGCCTTCATGCGGCAGCTCCTGCCGGCACCCGGCCCTGGGCGATCTCGATCTGGTGGCGCAAGGTGTTGAGCATGGCCGCAGCCTCGGGCGTATAGAGATGGTCGAGGGTACGGACACCCGTGTCGGGGATATCCAGAACAAACTGAGTCTTTGCCGGCCGTCCGGAGAGGACCACCACCTGGTCGGCAAGAAAGATCGACTCGCGCAGATCATGGGTGATGAGCACGCCGGTGAACGGCTCTTCGGCTTTCACCCGGTGCATGATCTGCCAGAGATCTTCGCGTGTGAAGGCATCAAGCGCGCCGAAGGGTTCATCAAGGATGAGCACTTCCGGCGAATGGATCAGCGCGCGGCACAGCGAGGCGCGCTGTTTCATGCCGCCCGAAAGCTCCGACGGGCGCTTGTTCTCGAACCCCTCGAGGCCGACAAGGGCGAGCAATCTGCGGGCGCGCTCTTCGCCCTCGGCTTTCGACAGTTTGGAAGGCACGATTTCGAGCGGCAGCAGCACATTTTGCAAAATGGTCCGCCACTCGAGCAGAACCGGGTTCTGAAAGGCCATGCCGACATTGGAGCGCGGCGCGGTAATCCGGGTGCCGTGCACATTGACTTCGCCGTGATCGGGGATCAGAAGCCCCGCGACCAGCCGGGTAAGGGTCGACTTGCCGCAGCCCGACGGGCCGACGACGGCCACGAAACCGCCTTCCGGCACCGACAGTTCAAGACCGTCAAGCACCGGAAGAGGACCTGAAGCGGTGCGGTATGAATGCCGCACCGCCTTGATTTCAATCAGATTTTCCAAGCTCAATCCGTCAGCTTGAAGCCGCCGGCAGGCAGGTAGGCATCGGTGAAGTACAGCGCCGCATCCGGGGTTGTGGTGAAGCTGTAGGTGGTTGCGATCTGCTCGAGAGATTCGGCCATGCGGTCGCTGTCGATGACGCCGAAGCCGTTTGCCTTGACCGCGTCGGTCAGCACGTTGGCCTCGAGTGCCAGTTCCAGACGGCGCTGTTCCAGTGCCGCATCGGCTGCCGGGTTGCGCTCGATCAACATAGGAATGACCGCTGCCGGGTCGGCCACGGCGGCCTTCCAGCCCTCGGCGGTTGCCGCCAGAAAGTCCTTGACGGCGTCGGGGTTCTTCTCGGCGAAATCGGTGTTGATGATGATGACGTTGCCGTAGAGCTTGAGCCCATGATCGGCCATCAGCAGCGTGACCAGATCATCCTCGGGCACACCAAGACGCGCGGCGTTCAGGTAGGATGTGAAGGAGAAGCCGGTGATCGAGGCGACATTGCCCTCGGCCAGCATCGGCTCGCGGGTGGGGAAGCCGACGGGCTCGACGGTGATCTTGTCCATGTCGAGACCGTTTTCCGCGGCAAAGATCGGGAACTGCGCCCAGGCGCCATCCGGTGGCGGCGCGCCGAGCACCTTGCCTTCAAGGCTCTTCGGATCGGAGATCCCCAGCGACTTGCGGCCAATCACCGCGAAGGGCGGCTTGTCATAGAGCATCATGGCCGCGATCACCGGCGCATCCGGGTTCTGGTCGAGAAACTTGATCAGGCTGTTGATGTCGGCGGAGCCAACCGGAAACGCACCGGTCGCCACCTTCGGAATGGCATCCAGCGAACCATTGCCGGCCTCGACAGACACGGTCAGGCCCTTGTCGGCGTAGTAGCCATTGTCAATGGCGGCAAAGAAGGGCGCAGCCGGGCCTTCGAATTTCCAGTCAAGGGCGAATGGCATGTCGGTTTCTGCGTGGGCAGCGGTTGCGCCGAGCAGCGCGACGGCCAGCATAGTACGAAGGAACATGGATGATTTTCCCGTCAGCTTGAGGGTCGAATGATGAATACCGGAGCGACCATAGGTTTGGCCTCAAAGCGGAGTCAATAGACGGGCAGATATCAATCGCAAAAAATTTGTGCAGTGTGCAAATTGCAGGCAATCAGCGCAAAAACCGTGCAATCAGACTGGCTTTGAACCAGGCGGCGCAAAGATTGCGCCGCGAAATACGGCCAGTGGAGCATGACACAAGGGAATGCCGAACCTGTCCGGCAAGCCGCTTGAAGCAAGCCTATCTGACAATGACCAGCCGCTCGGCGGCGCGGGTGATCGCGGTGTAGAGCCAGCGCTCGCGAGTTTCGCGAAAGGCGTAGCTTTCGTCGAAAAGAACGACCGAATTCCACTGCGAGCCTTGCGCCTTGTGCACGGTGAGCGCGTAGCCGTAATCGAAATCGTCGTAGCGTTTTTTTGTCTGCCAGGGGACTTCGAGATCGGGGTCGTCAAACACGCTCTTGAGCAGCTTGATCTTGGCGGAGCCGCGATCCATGTCGTCGTCTTCGGGCCGGACCAGCAGGTTGATGCCGGGCTTGACGGTTTCCTTGGACGAGGTCATCACCTGCCAGAGCGAGCCGTTGAGCAGCGCCTTCGAGGGATCGTTCCTGAGGCACACCAGCTTGTCGCCGGCCTGCGGGAAGGCCTGGGTAAAGCCCTTGAGTTCACGCAGGCGCTGGTTGTAGCGGCGGCGGGTGCGGTTGGTGCCGACCAGTACCTGATCGGCCTCGAGCACCATGTCGCGGTCGACCTCGTTCTTGCCGATCACCTGGGCAGCACCATAGTCGCCATGCATGATCTCGTTACCTTCGCGCACCTGCATGGCCAGATCGATGATCGGGTTGTCGCGGGCCTGGCGGTGGATCTCGGTGAGCAGGATATCGGGCTCCTGCTCGGTGAAGAACCCGCCCCCGGAAATCGGCGGCAGCTGGCCCGGATCGCCGAGCACCAGAATCGGCGTGCCGAAGCTCATCAGGTCGCGACCCAGCGCCTCGTCGACCATCGAGCATTCGTCGATGACGATCAGGGCGGCCTGCGCCAGCGGGCTCTGCCGATTGATCGAGAACAGGGGCGAGACAGTGGTCTTGCCGGTCTCCTCGTCGGAGACCTCTTCCTCGCCCTTGGGCCGGTAGATCAGCGAGTGAATGGTGCGGGCGTTCTTGGCGCCGCGGGCGCGCAGCACCTGGGCGGCCTTGCCGGTGAAGGCAGCAAACAGCACTTCGCCATCGACATGTTCGGCGAAATACCTGGCCAGCGTGGTCTTGCCGGTGCCGGCATAGCCGAACAGCCGGAAGACCGGCGTGCGGCCATCCTTGAGCCAACGCGAGACGGCCTTGAGCGCCTCATCCTGTTGCGGTGAAAATTCCATGATCCCTCATGGCAGATTCGGCAGGCGGGCGCGAGCCCGGGAAACGCTCACTCATCGCGGGGACAGTTTACTTTTCAATCGCCACAGCTACAGCGCCGCGCATCCAATTGGATGCGCAAAGGTCGCTGTAACACTTTGAAATGATGCATGTACGTTATCGTTCAAATGAATCCATTTGAACGCGACATGCATTTAGTCCCGGAGTGCTCGGCCAAAAAGTAAACTGTCCCCAACCTAGCTGCTATAGGATCGAGGCCAGGTCGTGCTTGCCGAGCGTTTGCAGAAAGGCTGATTTGGCCTGGCCCAGCACGCCCTTGAGCCCGCAGCGGGGAAAAAACACGCAATCATCACCGCCAAAGCAGCCGGCGATGTTGAAATCGGGCTCCATGTGCTCGGCCACCGCCTTGAGATTGATCTCGTCCGGCGGCATGGCCAGCCGCAAGCCGCCATTGCGGCCGCGCACCGCAATGACAAAGCCGCCGGCGGTGAGGTTTTGCGCGACCTTCATCAAATGATGTTTCGACACACCGAATTCGCGGGCCAGATCATCGACCGACTTGACCATAGCGGGTGCACGGCCCAGCGCCATGAGAACGCGGAAGGCGTAGTCGGTGTGAAGGGTCAGGCGCATCGTCAACCTCAATAGTGGTATTTCATATGTTGCTTTTTATCGCGCAAGTGAATAGTGGTAAATCGAATACCAGAAAAGAGGACGAGATGAAAACATTGCTTTGGCTTTTTCTGCTTCCCGGCGATCTGGTCCGACGCCAGCTCGGCATCACCGTCGAACAGGATGGCGGCTTGATCCGCTCCTTCATCAACATGTGTTTCTGGGGAGCGATCACGCTGCTGATCGGCTTGAAATATTATGGCTGACAGGCCCGATCCGATCGTCATTTCCGCGCGGCCGGCGCCGCCGCGGGTGCCCGCCGTCGAGATCTCGCCGGACGAGATCGCCGCGCTGGTTGACCGGTTTTACGGCGCGATCCGCGAGCATGAGCGGCTCGGCCCGCTGTTCGAGGACAGGCTGGCCGGCAAGTGGGATCTGCATCTGGAACGAATGAACCAGTTCTGGCGCTCGGTGCTGTTGCATTCGGGCGAGTATTCCGGGCAGCCGGTGGTCAAGCACAATGGTCTGCCGGATCTTCGCCAAGATGATTTCCGGCTGTGGCTGGAGCTGTTCGAACAGACCACGGCAGAGCTGTTTGAACCCGGCACGGCAGCCCCGATTCTGGTCATCGCCCGGCGCATCGCCCGCAGCCTGTGGCTGGCGCGCTTCGGCACGCCGTTCAACAAGGCGCCGGACTGGCTGGGCTGAGAAGGTCGGGGACAGTTTACTTTTGGGGTTTGCCCAAAAGTAAACTGTCCCCGATTTTCCGATTTCACGCCCTCTCGGGATCGTTTTCCAGCGTGATCGGCTGGCCGTGCGGGGTGGCGTGGGCGGCGCGTTGCCAGGCGCTTGAGACCGCATCGACGGTCTCGGGACCGGCCACGCCCTTTTGAGCCAGCAGCGCTTCGATTGCTGCGAGCCAGTGCTGGTAATAATCGCTGCCATCCTGCGCGGCACCGGGCCTGGCCACCTGGCGGGACAGTTCCGCCGCCCATTCGCTCCAGGTGAAGACACCGCGCTGATGCAGCGCCACGGCAAGTGCGAAGGCCTGGGCCTGCCAGGGTTCGGCGAAGGCCGGTGCGTCGGGATCCGAACCGTCAGGCAGACGGAACGGGGCGTTGGCGGCGGCAGGATCTGGCGCGGGTGCGGTGGGATCAGGCCGGCTCAAGATAGCTCTCCCAAGCATCGATCGAGACAGTGAGCGCCGGATCAGCCCCCTGCCCCCAGAGCTCGCGCCCATCGAAACAGACAGTATAGACATGTTCGGGATTTTCACCCTTGCCGTGTGCATTGCTGTCGGGGAACACGAACCCGTCGCGGACCGCCTCGATGGTGCCTGTCTTGCCGCGGGCATAGCGCGGCAGGCGCGTGTGGGTCTCGGGGTGTTCGTTGAGGGTGCGGATCCGGTCGCCGGGCTTGAAGCGGGGCGCCGTCGAGACGTCCCGGTCGCAGGGCGCACCGCGGGCCAGAACGGCGGCGACATCGCCTTCGTGCAGCACCCGCTTTGGCGTGACGCCGCGCCAGATCTTGTGGCCGGCCTCCAGCTCGTCGTCCGAGACAAAACCATGGCGCTCGAGCAGGGTTTCAAGCGCCCGGATCCAGATCTCGTAATAGCTGGCGGAATAATAGGTTGCCGGATGCAGGCTTTCGCGGGCGTGGCGGCTTTCATCGATGGTCC
The DNA here is from genome assembly GCF_002733955.1 of Hoeflea sp. Classification (GTDB taxonomy): domain Bacteria; phylum Pseudomonadota; class Alphaproteobacteria; order Rhizobiales; family Rhizobiaceae; genus Hoeflea. The sequence continues at coordinate 490,283 of NZ_NVXQ01000001.1, forward strand.
AGGCGCCGAAGGCGCCGGTGGCAAGCGTCACGCCGAGCGCGCGCTTTTCCCAATCCGTATGAAACACCGGCTCGTCGATTTCCGGCGCGACCGGGCCAAAGCCCATCTGGCCACCGAGATCATGCGGGCCGTTCACGACGCCGCTCCCTTTTCATCCGCTGCGGGCCAAAGCGCACCGGGCTCGCGTGAACCGGGCCTGAGCGGCAGGCCGGTGCCGATCATGGCGTCTCGGGTGACCAGCTTCGCCAGTTCCTCTTCGCTCAGTCCGTCTGTCTCCACCGGCCGCATCGGCACCACCATGTAGCGCAGCTCTGCGGTGGAATCCCACACCCGGATGCGGGTCTCCTCGGGCAGGATCAGGCCGAATTCGGCCAGCACGCCGCGCGGATTGATCACCGCCTGGCTGCGATAGGGCGGCGCCTTGTACCAGACCGGCGGCACGCCAAGCACCGTCCACGGATAACAGGAGCACAGCGTGCAGACGACAAGATTGTGGGTGTCTTCGGTGTTGAACACCGCCTGCATGTGTTCGCCCTGGCGGCCCATGTATCCCATCGAGGCGATGGCGGCGGTGGCGTCACGTTCGAGCCACTCGGCAAATTCGGGATCAGTCCAGGCCTTCGCCACCACGCGGGCGCCGTTGCGCGGGCCGACCTTGTGCTCATAGGTGTCGACGATGGCGTCGATGGCGGCAGGATCGATGAGCCCCTTTTCGGTGAGGATCGTCTCCAGCGCCCTGACCCGGGCCGCGAATGGATCGAGCTCGTTGTCGTGGTGGTGATCATGGTCATGATGGTCGTGTGTCATGGCGTGAGCCTAGTCCTCTCGATCGACTACCGCAACATCGGCCAGAGGCTCAGAACCAGCAACGCGGCCATGGTGATGTTGAACCATTTGAGCCGCACCGGATCGGCCAACCAGGACCTGAGCACGGAGCCGAATCCGGCCCAGGCTGCGACGCAGGGTATGGTGGCAAGCGCAAAGGCGAGGAAGATCAGCATCACCGTATCGGAGTAATGATCCGGGTCGGTGTAGATCCCCATCGCGGTGACCAACATCACCCAGGCCTTGGGATTGACCCACTGAAACGCGGCCGCCTCAAGAAAGGTCATCGGCCGCGCACCTGCCTTCGCTTCGGGCAGCGTGGTCGAGGTGGCGATGCGCCAGGCGATGTAGACGAGATAGCCGCCGCCCAGAATCTTGAGCACCAGATAGAGAAAGGGAAAGGCCGTCAGCAGTGCGCCAAGCCCGAATCCGACCCCCAGAAGCAGCGCCAGAAAACCGATGCCGATGCCCGCCATGTGCGGCACCGTGTTGCGGAAGCCGAAATTCACGCCCGAGGTGAACAGCATCATGGTGTTCGGCCCCGGCGTGCCGGAAGCAACGAAGGCGAAGGCGACCAGCGTCAGGAAGGTTTCGAGTGCCATGGTCTTTCCCGCCGGCCAAATGCCGGTCCGTGTGTGTTAAACCACCTTCGGTGCGAGACAAACAAATTGTCGTCATACCCGCATTCCAGAATGCGATTGATTGAAGCCCGCACAGGAGACCAAGATGAGCAATGCGCTGCCCTCAGTCACGTTCCGCGACGGACAAAGTGTTACCGCGCTCGGGCTCGGTACATGGCACATGGGCGAACGCAGCAGCGAGAAGGCCGGTGAAATCCGGGCGCTGCAGGCCGGCATCGAGTGCGGCATGACGCTGATCGACACCGCGGAAATGTACGCCAATGGCGGCGCGGAGGAGGTTACCGGCGAGGCCATCAGGGGCCGTCGTGACGAGATCTTTCTCGTCTCCAAGGTGCTGCCGTCGAACGCCAGCCACCATGGCACGATCGCCGCCTGCGAGGCGAGCCTGAAACGGCTTGGCACCGATCATATCGATCTTTATCTGCTGCACTGGCCGGGTCGGCATCCGCTGGACGGCACGATCGAGGCATTCGAGGAATTGCGCAGTTCCGGCAAGATCGGCCGCTGGGGCGTCTCCAATTTCGACACGGTCGCACTGCGGCAGCTCACCGCCCTGCCCCACGGCTACAAGTGCGCGGCCAACCAGGTGCTCTACAACCTGTCGACCCGCGGCATCGAGTTCGACCTGCTGCCCTGGATGACGGACAATGCCATGCCGCTGATGGCCTATTCGCCGCTGGACGAAGGCCGGCTGCTCAGGCATCCGGGCCTGGGCAAACTGGCAAAGCGGCTCGGCCTGCCGCCGGCGCAACTGGCGCTGGCCTTCCTGCTCCACCGTGACAATGTGATCGCGATCCCGAAATCATCCAGTCCCGAGCGGGTGGCTGAAAACCGCGCCGCGGCGGATATCAGCCTGACCAAGGAGCAACTGGCGGAGCTCGACCAGATCTTTCCGCCGCCCCGCGCGCGCGAACCGCTGCAGATGATCTGAAATAACCCTGTCTCCGGGCCCGCCACCCCGGATAGCAAAACGCCGTCGGAGAGGATGGTCTCCAACGGCGGGAATGCCGGGTACAACCGGGAGCGGGTGTCGCGCCATGTTCACATGGCGTTACATGCCCTGCGGGCCACGGTTCATGGCGGCGATGCCGGTACGGCAGATCTCGACCAGGCCGAGCGGACGCATGATCGAGATGAACTGTTCGATCTTGGAGACGCGGCCGGTGATCTCGAAGATGAAATGCTCGGTGTTGGCGTCGATCACCTGGGCGCGGAAGGCGTCGGCCAAGCGCAATGCTTCGACCCGGTTGTCATTGGTGCCGGTGACCTTGACCAGGGCGAGCTCGCGTTCGAGCGGCTTGTCATGGCCGAGTTCGGCCGAGCGGACCGTGAGATCGACCACCCGGTGCACCGGCACGATGCGCTCGAGCTGCGACTTGATCTGCTCAAGCACATTCGGGGTGGCGGTGGTGACGATGGTGATGCGCGACAGATGCGCCTCGTGCTCGGTTTCCGATACCGTCAGGCTCTCGATGTTGTAGCCGCGGCCGGAAAACAGGCCGATAACCCGGGCCAGGACGCCCGGTTCGTTGTCGACCAGTACCGATAGGGTGTGGGTTTCAGGCCGGGTGGTTTCGGCGGTCATGAAATAGGCCGAACCGGTGGGCTGATGCTGTGCGTTCATGAGATTGTTTCCTCTAACAGGCGCGGCTCAAACGAGCGCACGGCCCTTTGCATCAATGGCGTTGGCGACAGCTTCATCGGAGGCCTCGTCGGGCAGCAGCATATCATTATGCGCCTTGCCTGACGGAATCATCGGGAAGCAGTTGGCGAGCGCTGCGACACGGCAATCGAAGATCACCGGCTGCGGCGTGTCGATCATGGTGCGGATTGCATCATCGAGATCGGCGGGCTTTTCGCAACGGATGCCGACGCCGCCATAGGCTTCGGCCAGCTTGACGAAATCGGGCATGGATTCGGTGTAGGAATGCGACAGCCGGTTGCCGTGCAAGAGCTGCTGCCACTGCCGCACCATGCCCATATACTGGTTGTTCAAAATGAAGATCTTGACCGGCAGGCCGTACTGTACCGCACAGGACATTTCCTGGATGCACATCTGGATCGAGGCGTCACCTGCAATGTCGATGACCAGGCTGTCGCGGTGCGCAACCTGCACGCCGACGGCTGCCGGGAAACCATAACCCATTGTGCCCAGACCACCCGAGGTCATCCAGCGGTTCGGTTCCTCGAAGCCGTAGAACTGCGCCGCCCACATCTGGTGCTGGCCGACTTCGGTGGTGATGTAGGTATCGCGGTCCTTGGTCAGCTCATAGAGCCGCTGGATCGCGTATTGCGGCATAATGACGTCCTTGTTGGACGCGTAGGCGAGCGAATTGCGGCCGCGCCACTTTTCGATCTGCGTCCACCAGTCGGCAAGCTGGCTCTTGTCGGTCTTCTTCGACGCCCGCCACAGCCGGACCATGTCTTCCAGCACGTGGCCGACATCGCCGACGATGCCGACTTCGGTGCGGACGATCTTGTTGATCGAGGACGGGTCGATGTCGATGTGGATCTTCTTCGAGTGCGGCGAAAACGCGTCCAGGCGTCCGGTGATGCGGTCATCGAAACGGGCGCCGATGCAGACCATGACATCGCAATCATGCATCGCCATGTTGGCTTCATAGGTGCCGTGCATGCCGAGCATGCCCATCCAGTTCTTGCCCGACGCGGGATAGGCGCCAAGCCCCATCAGGGTCGAGGTGATGGGGAAACCGGTGAGATCGACCAGTTCGCGCAGCAACTGGCTGGCTTCGCGGCCGGAATTGACCACGCCGCCGCCGGAATAGATGATCGGACGCTTGGCGCCAGCCATCAGCTCGATGGCCTCGCGGATCTTGTCGAGGTCGCCGGAAACCTTCGGCTGGTAGCTCTTCTGCTCGATCACCGGTGATGGCGGCGTGTAGATGCCGGTTGCGAACTGGACGTCCTTGGGGATGTCGACAACGACTGGTCCGGGACGGCCGGTGGTGGCGATGCGGAAGGCTTCATGGATGATGCGGGAGAGCTGGTTGACGTCCTTGACCAGCCAGTTGTGCTTGGTGCAGGGCCGTGTGATGCCGACGGTGTCGCATTCCTGAAATGCATCCGAGCCGATCAGTGAGGTCGGAACCTGGCCGGTCAGACAGACCAGCGGGATCGAATCCATCAGCGCATCCTGCAAGGCGGTGACCACATTGGTCGCACCCGGGCCGGAGGTGACGAGGACGACGCCGGGCTTGCCGGTGGAGCGGGCATAGCCTTCGGCCATATGGCCGGCGCCCTGCTCGTGGCGCACCAGAATGTGCTCGACATCATCCTGCTGGTGAAGTTCGTCGTAAATCGGCAGAACCGCGCCGCCGGGATATCCGAAGATATGCTCGACGCCGTTGTCCTTCAGCGCCTGCAGAACCATTTCCGCGCCCGTCATTTCCATCTGCTTGCCGGCCATATCGCCTGACCCCTCATTTCCGTCTGTTTGTCGAGCTCAATAGCCCGGTTTAAGCCATAAAAAAAGGCCCCCGGAGGAGCCTGTGTTTCGCGCATGGGAGCTTTCGCCGGGTGGCTACGCCACCCTGCCCATGCGCGGTCCTACCACGAGAATGTTCGCGATCTTGTTCATGCGAGAAGTGGTACCGTCTAGCTGACCCCGCGTCAACGGATTAATTGCAGGAATATGCGTTTCAAAAACGCGTATCGGCGATTTCTGCAACTCCCCATTAACCTCGTGGTGCGATGGTGACCCGGATGGACAATGGGCAAATCAGCAACACCGGAATGACAGCGCCGTCTCCCGAAGAGGAGGACGGTCGCGCGCGCCGTGGCACCTTCCCGCCGGGCAACCGGCTGATGGGCCGCGTCGTCGGCTGTTCGGGTTCCAAGGCGACAGTGAGCGCGATCGCAAGCAAGGACGGCAACGGCCTGGCCGAACTCTGGTCAGTCGGCCGGCTGATTTCGATCAGTGTCGGCGAGAACCGGGTGGCAGCCCTTGTCTGCTCGATGGCGACCGCGGCCTCGGCGTGGTCCGAGAACACGGAAAACGTGATGCATATCGAGGTCGAGCTGGTGGGCGAGATCCGCAATGGCGTCGACGGGAAACCGGAATTCAGCGCCGGCATCACCCAGTACCCCTATCTCGGCGCGGTGGCGCACCGGATGCGCTCTTCCGATCTTGCCGTTATCTATGATCCCGGCGTGGGCGATACGGCCGTGATCGGCAAACTGACCCAGGACACGTCGCTTGGCGCGCTGGTTCATGTCCCCTCGCTGCTGTCGCGCCACTTCGCCGTCGTCGGCACCACCGGGGTGGGCAAGACCACGGCCGTGACACTGCTGTTGCACAAGGCGCTGAAGGCAGACCCGTCGCTGAGGGTGCTGATCCTGGATCCGCACAATGAGTTTGCCGCCGCCTTTCCCGACAAATCGGTGGTCATCGACACCGACACGCTGGACCTGCCATTCTGGCTGTTCAAGCTCGAGGAATTCACAGAGGTCCTGTTTCGCGGCCGGCCGCCGATCGTGGAAGAGATCGATGTCCTGCGTGACCTGATCCCCGAAGCCAAGCGGATGTTCAAGGGCACCACCGACACGACCCTGATCCGCCGCGGCCCGGAAAAATCCTCGCTCACCGCCGACACGCCGGTGCCCTACCGCATCGCCGACCTGATGGCGCTGATCGACGAACGCATCGGCAAGCTCGAGGGACGCTCGGAAAAGCCGCATCTTCGGTCGCTGAAAGTCAGGGTGCAGGCCGCGATCAATGATCCGCGTTACGAGTTCATGTTCTCGTCGAACACGATCCATGACACGATCCTGACGACAATCAGCCATATCTTCCGCATCCCCGGCGAAGGCAAGCCGGTCACCACATTCCAGCTGTCGGGCATTCCGTCCGAAGTGGTCAATTCGGTCGCCTCGATCCTGTGCCGGATGGCCTTCGAGATCGCTCTGTGGAGCGCCGGCGGCGTGCGCATTCTGGTGGTCTGCGAAGAAGCCCACCGCTATGTGCCGGCAGACCCCAAACTCGGCTTCTTCCCGACGCGTCAGGCAATCTCGCGGATTGCCAAGGAAGGCCGCAAATACGGTGTCAGTCTGGGCGTGATCACCCAGCGCCCCGGCGAGCTTGATCCGACGATCCTGTCGCAGTGTTCGACCGTGTTCGCGATGCGGCTGTCCAACGATCATGACCAGGACATCATCCGGTCGGCCATTCCGGATTCGTCAGCTTCGACGATGAGCTTCCTGTCGTCGATCGGCAACGGCGAAGCGATCGCATTCGGTGAGGCGGTTGCAGTGCCGATGCGGATGGTTTTCGAGCGGGTTTCCGAGGCGGTCCTGCCGCGGGCTAATTCGGGCCTGCAGCCGGTCAACCGTGGCGACCCGAACAATGTCGACCTGGGCAAGATCGTGATGCGGATGCGCCATATCGACGATACGCAAAGAACGCCTGCGCCACCACCGGCAGCCGACGCGGTGAAACCCCAGCCGGCGTCGATCACCCCGCAGATGCCATCGATCGACCCGGCACAGGAATTCGACGTGGCGGCGGCGCACAGGCGGCTTACCGATGCCCAGTCAGCCCGCCCGGCGGGTTTGGCGCCAAGAGACGGCGCTGGCGCTGCAGCCGCACCGCGCAGCGAGATGGGCTCCTTGCGGTCGAGCCTGCTGAAGAAACCGCTGTCCTCGCTGATCAAGGACTAGTCCCCCGCAATTCACCATTGTTGCAGGTTGGTTCGCACACGCGGACTCACCGCATTTGTTCGGTTGCGCCGCATCTATAGCGATCGCCCTTCACGATGCAGGCATTTGTTGTCGCGGGAATCAGGTTAGTTGCGCGGCACAGGTTACCGGCAGAGCCAGACAGCTGGTGTGAAGATCAGGCCGCGCAGACGCGGTTGCGGCCCTGGCGCTTGGCTTCGTAGAGCTGCTTGTCCGCCCGGCGATAGAGCTCTTCGCCGGTTTCGGCGCCGTCCCAGATCGCCAGCCCGGCGCTCACCGTCACCTTGAGGGTGACATTGCCATTGACAATGCGCAGCTCGGAGACGGCCTGGCGAATGCGATCGGACAGACTGTAGAGCTGCTGCTCGGTGATGTTGGGCGAGAGAATGGCGAACTCCTCGCCGCCCAGGCGGGCAAGCACGTCATGGTAGCGGGTGAAGACCTGAAGACATTCGGCGACTTCGCGCAGAACCTTGTCACCGACATCATGGCCGTGGGTGTCGTTGACTTTCTTGAAGTGGTCGAGATCAAGAATGACCATACCGATGGGCTTGTTGATGTGGCCGAAAGCTTCCAGATACTCCGCCAGTGCGTCGTCGAAATAGCGGCGATTGTACATGCCGGTCAGGCTGTCGGTGACAGCTGCATGCTCGAGGCTGAGAGATCTGACCGAGAGGGATTCGGTCATCTTCTGCAACTTGCCGCGTTCGCGCAGGCCACGCGACATGATCGGATAGACCAGCATGAACCCGCAGACAGCCGACAGCCCTGCCATCACCGAGCCCATGAAGGCGAAATTGGCAGCGGTTTCGATGCCGCCAACAACAAAGCCCCCGGTTGCGGCGGAGTAGCCTGCAAACGAGAAGAGCCCACTGACAACAACAAGAACCATCAGCAGAAAAAAGAACAGTTCAGCCTTGTGAAAACGCATTGTCCCAACTGAAATCCATTATCGTGGGTGCAAACCTACCGCCAACCCCTTAGGTTTGGCTTAACGCAAAAGTAAAACGACAACAAAAGAGAGGCGTTGCTCGCCTTATGGCTGTATTCTCTGCCATTCTTCACCCAACTGGTTCCTGAACCAGGTCATCTGCCGCTTGGCGTATTGACGGGTGGCGGTGCTGGCAAGCTCGATGGCCTGCTCCCGCGACAGGTGCCCGGCCAGGTAATCGGCGATCTGGCGGACACCAATGGCCTTCATCGCCGGGTGTTGCGGCGGGATATTGAGCTTCAGCAACTCACGCACCTCGTCGACCGCGCCCTCTTCCATCATGCCGGCGAAACGCCCGTTGATCCTTTCGTGCAGCACCGGCCGCTCCGGCTCCAGCACCAGACAGCGGGCACTGAGCGGATCGACGATCATGGCGCTGCCGCGGCCCTGGAAGCCGGCGATCGACTGGCCGGTGGTCCGAACCACTTCAAGCGCGCGCAGGATCCGCTGCCGATCTGCCGGGCGCAGCCGTTCGGCCATTGCCGGATCGAGCTCAGCAAGTTCGGCATGCAGGGCCTCGACCCCCTCCGTCTCCAGCCGGGCGCGCAGTTCGTTGCGGATGTCATCAGGGATCGGCGGCATGTCGGACAGGCCGCCGGTCAGAGCCCGGAAGTAAAGCCCGGTGCCGCCGACGACCACCGGGATCGCGCCGCGGGCGCGGATATCGGCAATCACGCGCGTCGCCTGCTCAAGCCAGATGCCGGTGGAGTAGATCTCGGTGGGCGGAACATGGCCATAAAGGTGATGCGGGATTTCAGCCAGATCGGCGGCATCCGGGCGTGCTGTCAGGCGGTCGAGCACGCCATAGACCTGCATCGAATCCGCGTTGACGATCTCTCCGCCAAGCTCACGCGCCAGCTTGAGCGCCAGCGCGGACTTGCCGCTGGCGGTCGGCCCGGCTATCAGAAGCGCCGAGATATCCTGTTGCTGGAGTTTTTGTTCCATGGCCCTCGTTGCCACGCTTATCGCCAATCCGTCAAACCCTGTTCTGACACCCGAGCTGGGCGAAGCCGCCTATACTGCCGTGAATGGTGCGGGGCTTTACTGGCTTGCCGACGGCATCGCCTGTGACATTGCGCTCAAGGATGGCACCGACGGAAAAGCCGCACTCGACAAGATCAGGTCGGTGATCGGAGACCTGGCCATCGACGCGGCGGTCCAGACCGCCGAGACACGGCGCAAGAAGATCCTCATCGCCGACATGGATTCGACCATGATCGGCCAGGAATGCATCGATGAGCTTGCGGCGGAAGTCGGCCTCAAGGACAAGGTCTCCGAGATCACCGCCCGCGCCATGAACGGCGAAATTGCGTTCGAGCCGGCCTTGCGCGAGCGCGTCGGTCTGCTCAAGGGCCTCCCGGTCGAGGTGATTGCGCAGGTGATCGACAGCCGCATCACACTGACGCCCGGTGGCCGCGAGCTGGTCGCCACCATGCGCGCCAACGGGCATTACACCGCACTGGTCTCGGGCGGGTTCACGTCGTTCACATCAGTGGTCGCCGCCATGATCGGGTTTGACGAGAACCGCGCCAATATTCTCGAAAGCGAAGACGGCGTGTTGAGCGGCGTCGTGCGCGAGCCGATTCTCGGCAAGCAAGCCAAGGTCGATGCACTCGAAGAGATCGCAGCCCGCCTCGAGCTCGATCCCGCCGACGCCATCGCGGTGGGCGACGGAGCCAATGATCTCGGCATGCTCGGCCGTGCCGGCTCAGGGGTCGCCCTGCACGCCAAGCCCTCGGTGGCAGCGGAGGCTGGCATCCGCATCGACCACGGGGACCTGACCGCCCTGCTCTATCTGCAGGGCTACCGCAAAGCTGACTTCGTGACGCCGTGAAGCCGCTCACCACCGAACGGCTGATCCTGCGCAACTGGCAGGAGCGTGATCGGGAGCTGTTTCACCTGATCAATTCCGATGACCAGGTGATGGAATTCTTCCCGATGCGGCGCAGCCCGGCGGAAGCCGACGCGCTGATGGACATGCTGGTTCAAGGCATCGCCGCAAACGGGTTCGGCCTTGCCGCCGTCGAGATCGCCGCAACCGGTGACGTGGCCGGCTTTGCGGGATTGCACATCACCAAGGGACTTCCAGTCGCTGAGGACGGCGTCATCGAGATCGGCTGGCGCCTGGCGCCGCGGTTCTGGGGCAAGGGCTATGTGACCGAGGCAGCCCTGCGCTGGCTCGATTACGGCTTTGAAGACCTCGGCCTTGACCGGATCATCAGTTTCGCGGTCGCCGACAATCACCGTTCGACGGCTGTGATGCGCCGCATCGGCATGCACCCCCGGCCCGATCTCGACTTCGATCATCCGAACGTGCCGGACAGCCATCCGCAGCTGAAGAGGCATGTGTTTTACGAGATGCTGCCGGGTGACCCGAGCGGCTGACGCACACTCGGATCGGGACATGAAAAAGGCGGCCCGGGAGCCGCCTTTTCTGTCATTCATTACAGGTCGGTCAATCCATGCGCACGGTGACGAAGCGCAACTCGCCGGTGCGGCCTGCGAGCATCAGCAGCGCGTTGCGGCGGCCATCCTGTTTCAGCGCGGCAATCCGTTCCTCGACCTCCTGCGGGGTCATGACGGTTTCCTGGGCGATCTCGACGATCACGTCGCCGGGTTCGATGCGCTTGTCAGCGGCGGCAGAGTCGGGATCGACAGCGGTGATCACCACGCCTTCGACGTCGTCGGCGATGGCGAATTCCTGGCGGCCCTCGTCGGTCAGTTCCGCGACGGTCATGCCCAGCACGTCAACGGTCTTGAGAGCCTCGGGCAAATCCGGTTCCGAGCCATCGGCATCGGCGCTGGCCAGCTGGTCGCTGTCTTCCAGCCGTCCGAGCGTGACCTCGACCGTCTGCTCCTCGCCCTTTCGGATAACGACGACATCGACGGCCTTTCCGACCGGGCTCTCGGCGACCACGCGGGGCAGATCCCGCATCGCGTCCACGTCCTTGCCGTCGAAGCGGACAATCACGTCGCCGGGCTCGATCGAGCCGTCGTCAACGGGACCACCGCGGATGACACCGGCGACAAGTGCACCCCTGGCTTCATCCATGCCGAGGCTTTCGGCGATCTCATCGGTGACCGGCTGAATGCGCACGCCGAGCCAGCCGCGGCGGGTCTCGCCGAATTCGCGCAGCTGGTCGATGACGTTGACGGCAAGCTCGGTCGGCACGGCGAAACCGATGCCGATGGAACCGCCGGAGGGCGAGATGATCGCCGTATTGATGCCGATGACCTCGCCGTTCATGTTGAACAACGGGCCGCCGGAATTGCCCCGGTTGATGGCGGCATCGGTCTGGATGAAATTGTCATAGGGCCCGGAATTGATGTCGCGGCCACGCGCCGAGATGATGCCGACGGTGACCGTGCCGCCGAGCCCGAACGGGTTGCCGATGGCCATCACCCAGTCGCCGATGCGCATGACGTCGGACTTGCCGAGCGGCACCTCGGTCAGCGGCTTGACCGGGTCAACCTTGAGCACGGCGAGATCGGTCTTGGAATCGGCGCCCACCAGTTCCGCCTTGAGCTTGGAGCCGTCGGCGAAATTGACCTCGATGTCGTCGGCGCCATCAATGACGTGGTTGTTGGTGACGATGATGCCTTCCTCGGCATCGATGACGAAACCGGAACCGAGCGACGAGACCTTGCGGTTGCGCGGCCCCTGGCCCTGACGGTCCTTGAAGAATTCGTCGAAAAAGTCCTGGAACGGCGAGCCGTCGGGTGCCTGCATGCGCGGCTGGGTGCGGCTGCCGTCACCAATGTTCTGCGAGGTCGAGATATTGACCACCGCATCAAGCAGCCCCTCGGCCAGATCCGCAACCGAGGCCGGGCCGTGGTTGGACTGGGCAGTGGCGGGCATCACGGCGGGTGACGCCAACAGCATCGCCGCTGCGAAGGCCGCTGTGACAGCACGGAAGCGAACAGGTCTCATCGAGATGGTCTCCTTGGGCAAAGCTCTAAACGCAGTCTGCAACAACTTATGGCGCAATTCCATCCGGTCCAGTCACGTGTTCGTCATGGCGCGAAGAATGTGATCAGGAAAGCCGCGCCAGGTAAACCAGGCCAACGCCGGTCGCCAAAGCGACAACGCCGAAAAGCCTCAACTGCTCGTCACCGAGCTTGGGCAGTTCTTCCGCCAGGCGGCGGATAAAGGAAGGGGCCAGCGCATAGGCCAGCCCCTCCACTACAAGCACAAGTCCGACCGCCAGAAAGAACATGCCCACTGGCGACCCCTTTTATCAGTTGCCAGACGCGGTGGGCGTCTGTGTCGACGCTGCCTCAGGCGCTGCGGGGGACGCTGCTTCAGACGATGCCGCGGTCGGTGCATTGGCACCCGCAGCAGAGTTGAAGTAGCGGAAGAACTCCGATGTCGGCGACAGCACCATGGTGGTGCCGCTGTCGGCAAGCGCGTCGCTGTAGGCGTTCATCGAACGGTAGAATTCGAAGAACTCCGAATCCTTGGAGAACGCTTCGGCGAAGATCCGGTTACGTTCACCATCGCCCTCGCCTCGGATGATTTCCGCATCACGGGCCGCTTCGGAGACGATCTCGACAACCTGACGGTCGGCGATAGCACGGATACGCTGCGCGGCTTCGTTACCACGGGCACGGATCAGTTCGGCTTCGGCAAGACGTTCAGCCTTCATCCGCTCGAAGGTCTGCTGCGAGACTTCCTGCGTCAGATCGGTGCGGCGGATACGAACATCGTCGATGCGCAGGCCGAGCGATTCCGCTTCAGGACGAAGCTGGTCGCGGACTTCACGCATCATCGAGGTACGCTCTTCCGAAAGCGCCGCCTCGAACCCGCGCAGACCGTAAACGGTACGCAAGGCCGAGTTCAGACGGGTGCGGAGCCGGGATTCAGCTGCGACCAGATCACCCGAAACCGTTTCGCGGAAGCGACGTGCATTGGTGATCTTGTAGAGCACGAAGGCATCGACTTCGTAGAACTTGCCGCCCGAAACCTGGACACGGATGTTTTCGAGATCGAAGCGCAGGGCCCGGTCTTCGACATACTGAACCGTATCAGCATCGATGAAGGCGAAAGGCAGCTTAAAATAAAGACCGGGTTCGGTCTTCACATCCTGGATCTCACCAAAGCGGACCACGATTGCCTGCTGGCGCTCGTTGACGACGAAGATCGAGGACCAGACGATAAAGGCGATGACGGCCAGAAGAATGCCGATAACTGGAAGACGATTAGCCATTAGTTGTTGCCTCCGGCATTCTTGCGGACTTCAGGCAGCGGCAGATAGGGCACGACGCCCGTACCGTTTCCATCCTGCCCGATGATGACCTTCTCAGATCCGCCGAGAACCTTTTCAAGGGTTTCGAGGTAGAGACGCGAGCGTGTGACTTCAGGCGCCTTTGCATATTCCTCATAGACCGAGATGAAGCGGCCTGCTTCACCGGTCGCCTCGTTGACGACGCGGTCCTTGTAGGCGGAGGCTTCTTCGCGAAGCTGGGCTCCTTCACCGCGGGCCTGACCGAGTTTCTGGTTGGCGTACTGGTTGGCTTCCTCGACGAAGCGGTCTTCGTCCTGCTCGGCGCGCTGCACCTCGTCAAAGGCGTCAGCCACTTCACGCGGCGGCGCCGCGTCTTCGATCGAGACCTGGTTGACGACGATACCCGACGGGAACGTGTCCATCACGGTCTGCATGATGGTCTGCACCTCGGCAGCGATGGCTTCACGATTGTCGCGGAAAATATCCTGCGCCGGACGACGGCCGACCACTTCACGCATGGCGCTTTCGGCAACCTGGCGCAGTGTGTCTTCAGGACGGGCGATGTTGAACAGGAACGCCTTGGGGTCCTGAACCGCGTAAAGCACCTTGAACTCGACATCGACGATGTTCTGATCGCCCGAAAGCATCAGGCCGTCGCTGGAACCGGTGCGGGACGATCCGCCGGTGTCCATTTCGCGTTCGACGATGGTGGCCACTTCGACAGTTTCGAAAGGCCAGAAGATCATGTGCAGGCCTGGCTGGGAAATCTCGTCCTTGGGCTTGCCGAAGCGCAGCTCGACGCCGCGCTCATCCGGCTGGACGGTGTAGATCGACTGCATCAGCCAGAGGCCGGCAAGGCCGAGCACCACAAGGGCGACAATCGCCTTGGAGCTGCCGGAGCCGCCGCCACCGCCGGGGATGGCCTGGCGCAGCTTGTCCTGGCCACGCCGGATCAGTTCCTCGAGATCTGGCGGATTGCCGCCACCGCGTGGCGGCTGGGGTCCCTTGCCCCATGGCCCCTGATTGTTTCCTCCCCCATTGCCGCCGCCGCCCCATGGGCCGCCGCCGCCTCCGTTTTGATTGCTCCAGGGCATCAATACCTCTTTCCAAACCGTGTTATGGCACGCCCCCGAGTCCTCCCGGAGTACGCACGTTGTCCTCGTTATAGGTATCGCGCCGGTTGCTTTCAACGCGGCATCGTCACATCCGGGGCGTATTGACGCTTATTCGTGTCGAATTATCGGTCTCGGCGCTGCCAGACGGCAAAACGGACGGAATGGCTGTCTTTTTCCGTCCGGACCGGGTCGGACAGGCTGATCTTTTTCCACAGGCTCGAATCGATGGCGGGAAAGACAGTGTCGCCCTCGATTTCGGCGTCGACCTCGGTGAGGATCAGTTCGTCGGCGCGGTCAATGGCCAGGGCGTAGATCTGACCGCCGCCGATCACCGAGATCTGGCTGGCACCGGACTCCTGCGCATAGCTCCGCGCGCGTTCAAGAGCCTTGTCGAGACTGTCGACCGTCTCAACGCCCTCGGCTGTAAAGCCCGAACGCGAGACAACGATGTTGGCGCGTCCCGGCAGCGGCCTGCCGATGGAGAGATAGGTCTTGCGGCCCATGATCACCGGCGTACCCAGCGTGACCGCCTTGAAATGCTTCAGATCTGAGGGCAGCCGCCAGGGCATGTCCCCGTCCCTGCCGATGACACCGTTCTCGGCATGAGCTGCAACAAGAACAAGTTTCACATTGGACCCGGGTTCACTCATGGATCTGGTCACACCGCGATAGGGGCGGAAATCGCCGGGTGCGGGTCGTAGCCCTCGAGCTTGAAATCGTCATAGCTGAAGGCGAACAGGTCGGTGACATCGGGATTGATCTGCATCATCGGCAAGGCGCGGGGCTCACGGGAGAGTTGCAGATGGGCCTGATCGAAATGGTTCTTGTAGATGTGGGCGTCGCCAAGCGTGTGGACAAAGTCCCCCGGCTTGAGACCGGTGACCTGCGCCACCATCATGGTCAGCAGCGCGTAGGATGCGATGTTGAACGGCACGCCGAGGAAGATATCGGCGGAGCGCTGGTAGAGCTGGCAGGAGAGCTTGCCGTCGGCGACATAGAACTGGAACAGGCAGTGACAGGGCGGCAGCGCCATGTTGTCGACTTCCGCCGGGTTCCAGGCGGTGACGATGTGGCGGCGCGAAGACGGGTTGGTCTTTATCTGTTGAACAACACCGGCGATCTGGTCGATGCTAGTGCCATCGGGAGCCGGCCAGGAGCGCCATTGCGCGCCGTAGACCGGGCCGAGATCGCCGTTCTCGTCGGCCCATTCATCCCAGATCGAAACGCCGTTTGCCTTGAGATAGGCGATATTGGTGTCGCCTTTCAGGAACCACAGCAATTCATGAATGATCGAGCGCAGATGCAGTTTCTTGGTGGTCAGCGCCGGGAAACCGGCTGAAAGATCGAACCGCATCTGCTGACCGAAGATACTGCGCGTGCCGGTGCCGGTGCGGTCGTCGCGGTCGGAGCCCTGGTCGAGAACAAGGCGCAAAAGGTCGTGATACTGCTGCATGGCCGCCGCTTGATGATTCGAGGAAGTGCGATCCTAGCCGAGTTGGGCTTGGGCTTAAACGCCGCAGGCGGGTTATCCCCTCCGGCGGAAACAGGCTGCTTGCCAGATTGGGTCCGGTCGCTGACGCAAAACCCTGTTTTACGGCCCGCATTACCGGCTGCTAATGCCGCTTCTTGCAGCCCAGGGTCAGGCCCGGTCCAACACCTCGACGGCGAGGATGGTCGGCAGATGCCGGGCGATCTCGTCCCAGCTGTCGCCCTCGTCGAGGCTGGCGAAGACCGAACCCGAGTTGGTGCCGAAGTAGATCCCGGCGGGTTTCCGCGCATCCCCCGCCATGGCCTGGCGCAACACGGTGAAGTAACAGCTTTGCTGCGGCAGGCCCTGGCGCAGGTCCTGCCAGCTTGCCCCGCCATCGCGCGAGCGCCAGACCGCGGCCGCCGCATCGGGCGGATAGCGGCCCTGGCTGTCGCCGTTGAGCGGCAGGGTCCAGATCGTGTCGGGGTCGCGCGGATGTACCCGGATCGGAAACCCGAATGTCGAGGGCAGCCCTTCAGTGATGTCGTCCCAGTTGCGGCCGCCATCGACGGAGCGCCACACGCCGTGATGGTTCTGCTGATAGAGCAGATCGCCGGTTCCGGGTGCGCGCATCATGTTGTGGACGCAATGACCGATTTCGCCATCACGCGGGGCTGCGGGATGATCGTGATCCCCGCAGCTTTCCGCATTGGAAAGACGGTTGCGACGCTCCCAGCTGACGCCGCCGTCCTCGGTGGCAAACACGCCGGCGGCGGAGATGCCGATCCAGAGTTTTTTCGGCTCCGACGGATCGGCGACGATGGTGTGCAGCACCAGGCCTGCGGCGCCCGGGTTCCAGCTGCCAGCGGAGGGATGGTTGGTCAGCCCCTCGATCCGCTCCCAGGAAACCCCGCCATCGGTGCTGGCAAGCAGGCTGGCGGGCTTGGTGCCGGCATAGAGCGTGCCGCGGGCATAACCCAGCGACCAGATCTGGGAGAATGCGTCGGCGAACGGCAGGTCAGCGCCGCTCCAGTTGATCATGGCCGCGAAGTCGGGATCGTTCTCCGCCCAGTCGTCCATCGTGCCGCGGGTGAGACGCGCAAGCTCCCACGTCCCGCCGTCATCGGCGGAGCGCCAGACCCCTGCCCCGTGCCAGTCGCCACCGCCCGCGGCCCAGAGGGTTCCGGTCTCCGGATCCCCGGCCATGTGGTTGATCGGCCAGCCTTCGCAGAACGGTCCGCTGACGGTCCAGCCATCGCGGCTGTCCGTGCCCGAGATCAGAAAGGCACCCTTGGTGGTGCCGACAAGAATAGTGATACTGCCCGCTGCCATCGCAAGCATCCTCCTACCGGAGCGGAGGATACCACCGGCTCAGCCCGGTGCCTAGCTGTGCACGCAACGCTACCCGCTTCACACTGACGGGCGCAACGAGGGTTTATCTGTCACAACCACTGCGGGCCCCGGATACACGAAACCCCGCCACGGCTGGCGTTGCCGGGACGGGATTTGAGTGTTTGACGACGCGGGATCAAAGATCGCCGAGCTTGCCCAGCTCCTTGGCAACCAGATAGTAGAAGGTGACGCGGGCCTTCGAACTGTCGCCCTTCATGATCTCGCAGACCTTGGCGACCGCATCGTCGGCAGCCGCACCAGTGACGCCGAGCTTCTTGCCGCACCATTTTTCAGCAACGCGCGCGAGTTCCGATGGATCGGAACAGGCAACCATCGAAGAGTCGCGGCTCCTGAGCGCAATGCCCAAATGTTTGACGATCTTGCCGATGGTTTCGTCGGAAGCGCCGGCATCATATTTCTTCACATCGGCTGCATAGTCAGTCATGGATAGTCCCCTTTGGCTGGAAACCGGCCTCCTCGAGCCGCCTCCCGTTGGCAATTCAATGGCTGCATGTTTGGCATTGTAGCGGATGCTGTCAATAGTCGGTCTTCTTCGATACCCCCTTTTCATTGGCTGACCGGCACCCTATATTAGGCGTGCTGCGCAAGCAGCTATGACAATAAACGAGCGTTGCAATAAACCATTCGGACCCGGGGGCGGTACCCGGCGCCTCCACCATGATCCGGCCCGTTGCCGGCAAACGGCCTGAGCGGCCGGATGATGATGGGGGCGAAACAGGATCGACGAGGGTGTAAAGAGCGACTTTTTGTTCGGTATTGTACCACCGTTATCGGGCTAAACTTGTAGTTGCAAACGACAACTATGCGGAAGCTCGTCTCGCTGCTTAATTGCGGTGTGACACTTCAAATTAAGTCCTAGAGGGTCGCACTTCTAGGCGGGGTTCGGAGGTACCTGGCAACAGAAACCTCCACTTTCCCGACCTGCATGAAGGCCCTATGGACAGCCAAACGGCTCCTCGCACGCGGGAACAGCGGGTTGGCAGCCCTCAAATGTGCCATAATCGAACGATTATAGATGCTTTGGGGCATTATCCCGCAACACTGCTTTCATGGGCACCGGCTTTCCGGTAATAAAGCAGGATGAATCGGCGGAGAAAGACCGCGTACACAGATGAATTGCGGCCCTTAGATCCGGCCCCAGACAGGAAAGAACGCGCTGATGCCGCAGGACCACATTCGATACGACATTCTTGCCCAGGAAGCGCTGCGTGGCGTGATCCGCAAGGTGCTGTCCGAGGTCGCGGTGACCGGCTACCTGCCGGGCGACCATCACTTCTTCATCACCTTTCTGACCGAAGCGCCGGGTGTGCGGATTTCGACAGCGCTCAAGGAGCGCTACCCGGAACAGATGACCATCGTTGTGCAGCACCAGTTCTGGGACCTGAAGGTGACGGAATCGCTGTTCGAGATCGGCCTGTCGTTTTCCGACAAGCCCGAAAAGCTGGTGGTTCCCTTCGCCGCAATCCGCGGCTTTTACGATCCGTCTGTCAATTTCGAACTCGAATTCGACACCGTGCTCGATGTTGCCGCCAATGATGGCGAGGACACCGATGAGCGCGCCGAACTGGCCGGCACCATCGAACGGCTGGTCGAGCCTTCGACCAAGGACGAGACCGCCGAAGCCGCCGAGGCAAGCGACGATGACACAAGCCCCGATGGCGAGAAGAAGTCAGGCGCAGACGTGGTCTCGCTCGATTCCTTCCGCAAGAAAAGCTGACGGGCCGGGCCTGTGAGCGGTGACGTGGTCAATCTGCGGATGGCGCGAAAGCGTCGCGACCGCACAGCCAAGGAAGCCCAGGCCGAGCGCAACCGTTTTGAACACGGGCGCTCCAAGGCCGAACGGGATCTCGCCCGCGCGCGCAACGAGAAAGCCGCGCGTGACCTTGATGCGTCGCGCCGCGAGCCCGATGACGGCGGTTCCTGAGCCATGGCCGGCGGACAGATCCGCAAGCACTCGGTCAGCATTCGCGGGCATCGCACCAGCATCACCCTTGAAGACGCCTTTATCGACGCTCTCAGGCAGATGGCCGAGGCGCGCGGCATGGCCGTGGCTGCGCTGATTGCAGAAATCGACAGTTCACGTGCCGCGCAAGGCGCGGAGCCGGTCAACCTGTCTTCAGCAATCAGGGTTGCCGTGCTTGACTGGGCGCTCACCGGCGCTGGCAAGACATCTTCCACCGCCACGTAACGCAACGCCGAAACCTGGTTTTGCGCGGCCTGTCAGGGGTACGTGCCGGACAGTAGACCGCCCGTGCGGCTCAGCCGTCCGGAGCTATCAGCCGGCGGATCGGATCATCGACACCGGGGAGATCCTCGAACTGCAATTCGCGCATATCAAGGACCGGCGGATCGTCTGCAATGGCGGAGGGCGGATCAGCCAGGGGATCTGGCAAAGAGCGGCGCTCGACCGCGTTTGCTCCCGCTGAGCCCTGCTGCCGGGCCGCCTCTTCCGCCGCACGCTGGGCAGCAGCGGCTGCCTCCCGTTCGCGCTGCGCCTGCTCTTCGTCAAGCCGCCTCTGTTCCTCGGCGGCACGTCGTGCAGCCTCTTCGGCCTGGCGCTCGCGCTCTGCCTGTTCTTCAGCCTGGCGTCGTTGCTCTTCAGCGGCGATGCGTTCGGCTTCTTCCGCAGCCAGACGTGCAGCCTCTTCCGCAGCAAGACGAGCAGCTTCGCGCTGTTCCGCGCGCTCTTTCAGCAGGGCGATTTCCCGCCGCAAACGCTGTTTTTCAACAACGCCTGCCTGCAGCAGCTCCACCTTGCGGCGCTCACGCTCAAAGGCGCGCATCGACAGGTAATTGGTCATCTGCGCCGCATTGATCGACACGGCCGGATCAACCAGAAGTCCACCGAGGCTGAAGACCACGGAGGGATCGCCGCCGGCAACAGCCTCGACACCGGGCTCGAAGCTCAGACGCCAGTCCGCTTCAAACCGCAAGCCGACCAGATCAACACGGGCATCACCTGACAGCTCGGCGTCCTGGTCGGTGAATGCGGCGTTGGTGAAACGCATCACGCCCCCGGTCAACGTGAAGGGAAGTTGCAGCGTCTCCTCCCTCATCTCTCCACCGGTCATCAGCCTGTCGACCATTCCGGCCACTGCCCCGGTCTCGATTTCGAAGCCGTCGCGGTCTGCCGAGCCGAGGATGCGGGCAAAGCCGGCGGGATCCAACCCCTCAATGACAAGATCGGACGCCGTCAATTGGCCGCCGCCGGCCAACGAGGCGACGAGTTCCTGCATGGATTTGCCTGTCCCCTCAAGGCTTGCGCTGGCACCTGCCGCTCCCGAGAAGATCGACGCGCCCCGCACCGCCTGTTCGAGTGATGCGAGATCGGCTCCGTCCGCATCGAGTTTCGCAGACAGGAACACCGCGCCATCGGCATTGCTCAGCGACATCCGGCCGCCGAGACGGCCGCCGAACCAGTCGGCTTGCGCATTCTCCAGCGCGATCAGGCCTGTCGCAGTCGACAGGTCGGCCTGGAAATTCTCCGCCACACCACCGCGGCCGAGGTCAATCCGGCCGGCTTCAAGCGCGATCTGCAGCTCGGACTGACCGGGCGCGGGAGGCAGAAACGGCTGATCGCTCCAGGTCGCGCCATCCATGCTTGAGAGCTTCGGCCCCAGCGCCAGTTCACCCAGCCATTCGAGATTGGCATGGTCGATGCGCAAGTTGCCTTCGGCGGAGGGGACGGCGGCCGCGCGATCAAATTCCAGCTGTCCGGAGAACGTGTTGTCTTCGGCCTTGCCGACCATCTCCGACAGCTGCGCCTTCTCATCATGCAGGGCAAGATTTGCACTCAACGAGAATGGCAGGCCCGCACCGGCCTGCGGCATCGAGTGGCCGGACATCATGACCAGCGGCTCGATATTCGCGCTGTCGATCACAAGATCGAACTCGCCGGTGACAGGATCGGAAGCCGGGATGCGGCCGGTACCGTCGATTAAGATCCGGGTTCCTGCCGCGCTCAACTGCAGATCAATGCTGCGATCGCCGTCATTGGCCCCGCCCGAGGCGGCCAGGCCGAGCGACGCCGGCCCCTCGCCTTCGAGCGGCAACACACTGAAACCCAGCTGCTCGAGGATATGATAGGCCTCGGGATTGTCGGCCTTCAGCGTCATGGTGCGCGGCCCGTCGCCGCCCGGCGTCAGGCCGGTGCCCACGGCGGTGGCCGTGAAACTGGTTCCGCCCGTGACACCGCTCAAGGTGAGCGAAGGTCCGGCGTCGGGATCGAGCGTCAGCTGCAGATCGGCGCTCAGATCGTCAAAGGCGGCACTGTTGGCGCCAAGCCGGCGAATGAGCTGGTGGCCGCCACTGACCTGTTCGGCCAGGGCAAACAGGCCTGCAGCGGTCTGGGCGGAGAAACCGCCTTTGATCTCCCCGCTCGGGGCCGCCAACGAGCCTGCCAGCGAACCGGTGAACTGGCCAGCTGCGCCGCCGAAATCAGCAAATTTCAGGCGCTCGATGGTCAGTTCGCCATCGCGCCAGAACATCGAGGTATCCAGCCCCTCAAGACTGTAGTCCCCGACCGTGAAGATATCGGCGGTGATGCGGGTGGCGAGATTGTACTCTTCGAGAGGCCGGAGAGAGTTGCCCTCGCCTTGCGCAAGCAGCACCAGCGCCTGGACGGCGTCGACATCGAACCTGTCGCCAGCCAGCTCAACCGACAGCGCTGGCGTGCCGGCCTGAGGTGTCTGGCGCTCAAGCCGGCCCTTGAGAATGGCAGGTCCAACCGCGACCTCGAGCGCCTCGAACCGCTGCAAGGCGGATGACAGGCTGACATTGGCGGAAAAGCCTGCTGCGCCGAGACGCCGGATGACCGGGTCGACTTCGCCGACCAGCCAGTTGGCCAGACCCGAAGGCTGGGTCGACGCCACGGTCAGGCGGCCGTCGAAACTGGCATTATTGCCCGGGACCAGACGCCCGCGGGCCTCCACCGTTGTGCGTCCGGGCAGGTTTGCCGAGAAGCTGTCGACCAGCCAGGCATTGCCATCGGGCCGGGCTTCGAGATTGATTTCCCTGAGTGTGGTGTCACCGGCCACGATCGCCGGCAGGTTGAGCGAAATGCGGCCCGGCAGGGGTGGTGGCGGCAGTCGGTCGATCATCTGGTTGACGATCGCAAGCCGTTCTCCCAGCGGCACGGCGGCGGCAGCCTCGTCCAGGGCCGTGTCCTCGCCTGAAAGCCGGTCCATGTCGATCTGCTGACCGTCGGCCAGAAGCAGGAATTCCGGATCCGGGCCGGTATCGATGGTGGCCTGCCCGGTGACGATGTAGGGATCGGTGGAAAAACCGATCTCGGCGCGCCATTCTTCGATCGTCAGGCGTTCATTGGTGGCGGCGAAATCGCCCTTGGCGACCACCAGCGGCTTTTCGGCAACGACGGCGCCGGGCGCCGTGTCAGAAAGTGCGGTGAAGGTGAAAAGCCCGTCATAAAGCGGCTTGTTGTTCTCGATCCTGGCTTGGCCCTCGGTCTCCAGCAGCACCGGCCAGTCGTCCGGCACCACCCTGAGACGCATGCGGATCGCGCCATCGTCCTGGGCAATGCCGGTGGAAAGCGACAGGCCGCCACGCTTGCCCGCGATCTCGCCTTCGGCTTCGACCAGCCACGGACCCGACAGCGACTTGGCCGAAACAAGCGCGTTGATATCCTCAAGACGATGGGTACGGCCGTTCTGATCATCGACCACTGTGATGTCGGCATTGCTGATGGTGACACGCTCAAGCACCACGAGATCGCCCGGCGGCGTCGGCTTGCGCTTGAGCGCCCAGTCAAGCCGGCCGTCCTCAAGCACCCGCACCACGGCCTTGGGGGCTTCAACCCGCATATCGAAGATCAGAACCTCCCCGGAGAGGAACGGCGCCAGTTCCGCATCCATCGAAAACCGGCTGATGGTCATCGAGGGCTGAGCCTCGTCGCCGACCACGACATCCGAGAACGTCACCGAGGGAAACGGCACCAGCCGCGCATCGGCGTCGCCCCGGACCTTGACCGGCTGGCCGATGATGCGGCTTGCCTCGGCTTCGAATGCTGTCCGGTACGTGCTCCAGTCAATGAAATAGGGAGCAATCAGCGCTGCGAACAACGCCAGGACCAGCAGACCGCCAATGGCGACGAACAGACGAACCAGTTTTCAATCCTCCAATGCGACCGGGGTTTCCGGTTGTGATTGTGTCATGATTCGAACGAAAACAATTTGCCCGGGTTCATGATGTTCATGGGGTCAAGCGCCTGCTTGATCTGGCGCATCATCGAAACGCCCTCGCCCATTTCGAGAGCGAGATATGGCCGCTTGCCCTGACCTATACCATGCTCGCCGGTGCAGGTTCCATCCATCGCCAGTGCGCGCGCATTCAGGCGTTCGACGAAATTCTCCGCAGCCTCGATCTCGGCAGGATTGTCCGTGTCAATCAGCAGCAGAACGTGAAAATTGCCGTCCCCGGCATGGCCAACGATGGGGGCGATCAGCCCGGCGGCGGCAATGTCTTGCTGGGTCTCGGCAACACATTCGGCGAGCCGCGAAATCGGCACGCAGACATCAGTCGACAGGCCCTTGGCGCCCGGCCGGAGCTGCAGCGATGCCCAATAGGCGTTGTGGCGCGCCTTCCACAGCTCGGTGCGCTGTTCGGGATTGGTGGTCCAGAGGAACTCGCCGCCACCGCATTCCTCGGCGATCTCGGCAAACAGCGCCGCCTGCTCGGCAACGCCTGCCTCGGTGCCGTGAAACTCGAGAAACAGCGACGGGCTTTCGGGATTGGTGAGCTTGGAATAGGCGTTGCAGGCCTTCATCTGCAGCGCGTCCAGCAATTCGATGCGGGCGACGGGAATGCCCATCTGGATGGTCATGATCACCGCGTTGCACGCCGCCTCGACGGTCGGAAACGGGCAGACGCCGCCGGAAATGGCCTGTGGAATTCCCTGCAGTTTCAGGGTCACGGAGGTGATCACGCCGAGCGTGCCTTCGGCGCCGACAAACAGGCGCGTCAGATCGTAACCGGCCGAGGATTTGCGGGCCCGGCGGGCGGTGCGGATTTCCTCGCCCGAAGCTGTGACAGCGGTGACGGCGACGACATTGTCGCGCATGGTGCCGTAGCGCACCGCGTTGGTGCCGGACGCCCGGGTCGAGGTCATGCCGCCGATCGAGGCATTGGCGCCCGGGTCGATGGGGAAGAACAGGCCGGTGTCACGCAGATAGGTGTTGAGCTGTTCGCGGGTGACGCCAGGTTCCACGGTGCAATCGAGATCCTCGGCGTTGACTTCAAGCACCTTGTCCATGCGCGACATGTCGATGGAAATGCCGCCGCTGGGTGCGTTGACCTGGCCTTCAAGCGATGATCCGGTGCCAAACGGGATCACCGGCACACGGTGGTCGGCACAGGCGCGCACGATCAGCTTGACCTCTTCCGCCGAGCCCGGAAACACCACCGCGTCGGGCAGTTGTCCCGGAATATAGGTGGTGGTGTGGGCATGCTGGGCACGGATCGCCTCGCTCGTCTGCAGTTGCTCACCAAAGCGCTGGCGCAGGACGCCTATCACCGCGGCAATACCCTCTTCATTGCGAATGCCCGGCTCGGCGTCACTGAGACCCATGTTTTCACTCCATTCGACCGTGTAACCGCCAACAGTGTCATAAGCTTGCTGCTTCGGCGTGATGAGGTAATGTGCAAACTGAAGCGCTCTTGTCCAGTGTGGGCAGCGCCGCAGAACAACAATAGTGGCCAGCGACCACTGTTAGTAAGGGAGAAGGCATGGTGTTTGATGCTCCGGTGATCGCGCCCGCGCGCGGACTGGATCCGTCCTGGCTCGATTACAACGGCCATTTGAACATGGCCTATTATCATGTGCTGTTCGACAAGGCCGTCGACCAGGTGTTCGACCAGCTCGGCTGCGGTCCGGGATACCTGGTGGCGCGCAACATGAGCTTTTTTACCGCCGAAACACATGTCTGCTACGTCCGCGAACTCAAGCCCGATGCGATCGTCAGCGCAAGCACTCAGCTTGTCGATTTCGACAGCAAGCGGATCCAGCTGTTCCAGGAACTCAGGCATGTTGACGGATGGCTGTCAGCCACCTGCGAAAGCATGCTGCTGCATATCGACATGAACGGCCCGAAGGCGATGGCGATGCCGGACGAGATCCTGGCTACGGTCGCCCGCATGGCCGAGGCTCACAAGCACCTGCCCCGGCCCGAGCGTGCCGGCCGGTCCATCGGCATCCCGCAACGCCAGGCCCAAGGGCAAAGCTGATCCATGCTGTTTGAAATTCTACGCGCGATGCCGGGACGTATTCGAAGCTGGGTGCTTCCCAACATACGGGCTTTCATCGAACACCGGCAGCCGGCGATCTGGTCCTTGTCACTGCTGATCGGACTTTCCGTCGCCTGGGCTGCCATCGGCTTCCGGCAGCTGATCGGCATCGTGCAGCTCTATTGGCTCGGCGACAGCACCGAACAGGTGCTCAGTGCTGCCAGCCGCACGCCCTGGTACATGATCGTGGCAGGCCCGACGCTGGGCGGCATTGTGGTTGGTATTCTGGTGGCGCGGTTCATTCCGTCGCGGCGCACCAGCGGGGTCGCCGATGTGATCGAGGCGCGGGCGCTGACAGGACGCCGGCTCAGCCTGCGTGAAGGCATCTTGAGCGCTGTGACCACCGCATTCTCCCTGGGTGCAGGCGGAAGCGCCGGCCGTGAGGGACCGGTGATCCATCTGGGCGCAACGCTGGCAAGTGCCGTGGGCGACCGGCTGGATCTGCCGGACTACGCCCGCCGCACCCTGCTTGCGGCCGGTGTCGCCTCGGCGATCTCGGCAAGCTTCAATGCGCCGATTGCCGGTGTGCTGTTTGCCCATGAAGTGATCCTCGGACACTACGCGTCGCGTTCCTTCGTCCCGATCGTGATTTCATCGGCGGCCGGCGCAATCGTGTCACGGCTCTGGTTTGGCGATGCCGCAGCCTTTATCGTGCCGGTTTACCAGATCACCTCCTACTGGGAATTTCCGGCCTTTGCACTGCTCGGCGTAGTGTGCGCCTTCGTGGCGGCGACGTTCCAGTTCGGGCTGCTGTCGGCAGAATATCTGGCGCGGCGGTCACCCATTCCGGTCTGGGCCTTGCCGATCTGCGGCGGGTTCGTCGTCGGGCTGATGGCCGTCTTCTTCCCGCACATTCTCGGTGTTGGCTACGAGGCCACCGATCTGGCGCTGTGGGGGCAGCTGCCGCTCGGCCTGATGCTGACGCTGATCGTGATGAAAACTCTGGCCACGGCCATCACGCTCGCATCGCGGTTTGGCGGCGGGGTATTTTCGCCCTCGCTTTATCTCGGCGCCATGACCGGCGGGTCGTTCGGCATCATCGCTGCCAATGTCTTTCCGGAACTGGCATCGAGCCAGGCGCTCTACTCGATCCTCGGCATGGGCGCGGTGGCGGGCGCGGTGCTTGGCGCGCCGATTTCGACCACGGTGATCGTGTTTGAACTGACCGGCGGCTATGCGCTTTCGATCGCGCTGCTTTTGACCGTCGCCATCGCCCATGGCGCCAACCTGGCGCTGCACGGGCATTCCTATTTCCAGTGGCAGCTGGAGATGCGCGGACTGTTTCTCAAGGATGGTCCGCACCGGAGCGAATTGCGCAATGCGCGGGTGATGGATTTCATGACTCTGCCAGCAGATGACGCAGAGACAGAGTATTACGATCCGGAATCCGAGATCTCCTCGCTCAAGGCCACAGACACGCTCGAAACTGCGCTGCGGGTGTTCGATTCCAGCGGCCACACGCGGTTGCCGGTGATTGCCGATGACGAGAAGAAACGGATTGTCGGCTGGGCCGAACAGGTCAAGGCGGTCAGCCACTTCAACCGCCGCCTGATTGCCGCCAGCGAGGAAGAACACCGCTAGTTCCAGCCATCCAAGGCTAAAGATCTGCAAGGCTGCAGTCTTTCCCCTAGCCCGAACCCCGACAAAGGTCACAGATGAAGCCGATCACTTTCAGCCGCGAAGAAACCAGGGCCATGGCCAGTGAAATCCAGGAGTATTTCCGCGAGGAACTGGATTTCGACATCGGCATGCTGCCGGCCGAAATGCTGATGCGGTTCTTCGGCGAGAAGATGGGCGCCTATTTCTACAATCGCGGCCTGTATGACGCGCAGGAGCTGATCGCCAAGCGGATGGACAGCCTCACCGACGAGGTCTTCGCGCTGGAACAACCGACGAGGCACCTGCGCTGACCGGCATGACCTTCGGCAACGGAATTCATTTACTTCCCTTGCCAAATGCTGCATCGGCATCCCACCAACACTTGCCGGATCCTTCGTTCCGGCCCCACGATGGAGATCAAAAATGCAAAACCTGTCACCAGCGCTTTCGGCTGTCGGTATCTACGCGGCGCTCAACATGGCAGTGCTGCTGTGGATTGCGATTGAAACCGGGCGGTTGCGCGGCAAGCACAAGGTCTCCGTCGGCGACGGCGGGGTCAAGCATCTGATCCGCATCAACCGCGGCCATGCCAATGCGGTCGAGAACATGCCGATGTTCTTCATCATGCTCGTCGTCGGCACCCTGATCGGCATGCCGATCTCGGCGGTCCACGGGCTTGGCCTGGTCTTCACCATCGGACGCGCCCTGCACGCCTGGCACTTCATCCAGGAAGATGCACCGGCCTGGCAGCGTGGCGGCGGCTTCAGCCTGTCATTCCTGGCGCAGGTGGTGCTGCTGATCGGCCTGCTTGGGCACGGGCTGTGGACGATGATTGGCTGACACCGGCCCAGGATCCGAGGCTGATAGAGGTTTTAAGACGCCCCAGGCCACGCCTTCATCAAGGGGGCGCGGCCCTGTGTTGTTCAAGCGACTCAGGAAAGAACCCGCTTGAGCGCCGGGACGCGCGAGATGACGAGCATATCGAGCACCATCACCGCAAGCAGGGTGATGCCGGCCATCGGTCTCACATCCAGCTCTCCGAGCACTCTCATCATGCCGACTGCATTCGCGCAGAAAATCCACCGGATACAGCCATATCTTGACGCAGACCCGCAGTTCGATCAGGCGCGAAATCTCCCGCCAGATCCGGCCGCAGCGGGCCGATCTCAGGGCTGAGCGGTGTAGGAGGCCTTGTGGACCGATCCGAAGCCTCGCGTCGAAGGCCCGGGCTCAAGCGCCACGAGGCCTTTGCCGCCCACGGTTTGTGATCGCTCTGGCGCGGCAAGGGCCATTTTCTGCGACATCGATGTGAATGAGTTGGTGACAGCATTGCCGAGAGTGTCGGCGCCGGTCAGAAGTGCTATGGACAGGATTGCCGCCGTCAGGGCGTATTCCATGGCCGTTGCGCCGGATTCGCATTTTCCGGCGCGGGTGCAGAGTACCTTCATCATGGAGGTCCCTTCAAAACATTGTGCACGCGTCCGATCTCGCATCGATCGGTTCAGGGCAATCATTGACCTGACGCGCCAAGGTTGCACAGCTCGTCTTACGGAACCGTTCACGGGTCAGGTTAACAATGTGCCAAAGCGGGACACCAGCGTCATTTCGGATCACCGCGTGCCTGGAGCGGCCGGCTGCCAGCGGCAGCGGTGTCTTGTTCCGGCTTCCGGCCATCGCCTTTCAACCGCGCGGAGACCGAGCGGATGAAACCCTTCGGGGCCGGCTTGGGCGGAAGGGTCGCGGTGCGGGTGGCTTCGAAAAGGGCATTGGCAATCAGGATCAGCATGGCTTCGTCTCCTTTGTGTGAGAGAACTCTAGGCCCGCCACCCAAATGAGCAAAACGAATTGAATTGATCTTCATGATGAAGAATTCTAATAAGAGACATGCAACGTGATCTTGAAATCGACCTTCTGCGCTCCTTCGTGGCGATTGCCGCGCACCGCAATTTTACCCGCGCGGCGGAGGCCATCGGGCGCACCCAGTCGGCGGTCAGCCTTCAACTCAAGCGGCTGGAAGAGATTACCGGCGAACGGCTGTTCCAGCGCAGCCGCAATTCCGTCGAGATCACGCCGACCGGCGAGGCACTGTTGGTCTATGCCAACCGCATCCTGTCGGCCAATGAGGCAGCCCTTTCCCATATAAGGCGTCCGGAAGCCGAGGGGCTGATCCGTTTCGGCGCGCCGGATGACTATGCCAGCTATCTGCTGGCGCCGATCCTCGCGGGATTTCGCGCCGAATATCCACTGGTGCAGTTCGAGCTGACCTGCGAAAGCTCGATCGATCTTTTGCCGATGCTCGAGCATGGCGAGATCGACATCATGCTGGGCACGCACCAGTCGAATCAGGTCAAGGGCCGGATCGCGCGTTATGAATCGCTGCACTGGGTCGCCGGTCCCGATTATGTCGACGATCCCGACCAGGGGCTCTCGCTGGCGCTGTTCCCGAACGGCTGCGCGGTGCGCCATGCCGGGCTCACAGCGCTCGAACAGATAGAACGGCCCTGGCGCATTGTCTGTTCCACCCGCAGCGTCTCGCTGATCGAGCAGACCGTGCTCAACGCCACCGGCGTCTCGGTGATGGAAGCCTCGATCATCCCCGAGAGTCTGCGCATCCTCGACGGCCAGCCCGGCTTCCCGCCACTGCCGGAAATCGCCATGGGCGTGCACTACAACAAGGCCGCCTGCCCGCCGCATGTGGCGATATTTGCGGATTTTCTGGTGGGGGAATTGGGGAAGAGGCGGGGATAGCTCGGATTGCGCTCTGGCATCCAGGCACGACGCAGATGCCGCCTCCAGATCTTGGCAATCCGCTCTCCCCCGTCATGCCGCACCTGATGCGGCATCCAGCCAGCTCAAGTCCTTGAGCTGAAGGGGTCTCATGCCCCGGCAGAAGCCGGGTCTGCTGGATACCGGGTCAAGCTCGGTATGACGGCGGCTGATGGGGTCGTTGTCTCTCCCAGTCCTGACCTCGTGCAATACGGCAGAACTGTAATCAGGTTCGCCTCACCCCACCCGCTCCACAAACCCGTCCAGCACCCGCTTCTGCCCGGCCTTGTCGAAATCGATGGTGAGTTTGTTGCCGTCGATGGAGGCGATGTTGCCGTTGCCGAATTTGAGGTGGAAGACGCGGTCGCCGATGGAATAGGCGGAGTCCGTGCCGGTCGAACGGGCGACCAGTTCGCCCTCGATGGTGGAGCCGCCGCGCGGGCCGCTCTCGCCGTAGGCGATGCGTTCGACGGCGTGACCCGAACGGGTGCCCCAGTTGTCGCGGGCGGCGTCGGTCTTGTTGGCCTGGGCGCGTTTCCAGCCGGGCGTGTTGTAATTGCCGGCAAAGGGCTCGGCCTTGTCAAAGCGCGAGGCGCCGTAGGGGCCGCCGGACTGGCCTGACGCGCCGAAGCGCCCGCCCCTGCCATAGCCGCCGTAACCTGTGTCCATTTCGGCGACTTCGACATGGGCTTCGGGCAGTTCATCGAGAAAGCGCGAGGGCAGCGTCGATTGCCACAAGCCGTGAATGCGGCGGTTGGAGACGAACCAGATGTGGCAAAACAGTTTGGCGCGGGTCAGGCCGACATAGGCGAGACGGCGCTCTTCCTCGAGCCCCGAACGGCCACCCTCATCGAGCGCGCGCTGGTGCGGGAACAGGCCCTCCTCCCAGCCGGGCAGGAACACGGTCTCGAATTCCAGCCCCTTGGCCGAATGCAGCGTCATGATCGAGACGGCGTCGAGATCGGGGTTGTTGTCGGTGTCCATCACCAGCGCCACATGCTCGAGAAAGGCGCGCATGGATTCGAAGCCGGAGATGGTCTCAACCAGTTCTTTCAGGTTTTCGAGCCGGGTCGGCGCATCGGCCGAGCGGTCGTTCTGCCACATCTCGGTGTAACCGGATTCCTCGAGGATGGTTTCGGCCAGCTCGTGGCCGGGCGTGGCTTCCATCATGCCCTGCCAGCGGGTGAACATCTCGACCACGTCGGTCAAGGACTTGCGCGGCCGGGGCTTGAGTTCATCGGTGAGAATAAGCTCGCGGGCCGCGGCCAGCATCGGGATGCCGCGGGCGCGGGCAACATCGTGAATCTGGCGCACCGCCGCCTCGCCGAGACCGCGCTTGGGGACATTGACGATGCGCTCGAAGGCGAGATCGTCGGCGGGTTGGGAGACCACGCGGAAAAACGCCATCGCATCGCGGATTTCCTGGCGCTCGTAAAAGCGCGGGCCGCCGATAACGCGGTAGTTCAGCCCCAGCGTGACGAAGCGTTCCTCGAACTCGCGCATCTGGAACGAGGCGCGAACCAGGATCGCCATGTTGTTGAGCGCCCTGCCCTTGTGCTGCGCCTGCTCGATCTCCTCGCCGATGGCGCGGGCCTCTTCCTCCGAATCCCAGGCGGCGTGCACATGCACGCGCTCGTGATCGGGGTCAGACTGCTCGGTGAACAGCGTCTTGCCGAGCCGGCCCTCATTGTGGGAAATCAGGTGGCCGGCGGCGCCCAGAATGTGTTCTGTGGAGCGGTAATTGCGCTCGAGCCGGATCACCTTGGCGCCGGGAAAATCCTTCTCGAAGCGCAGGATGTTTTCGACTTCGGCGCCGCGCCAGCCATAGATCGACTGGTCGTCATCGCCAACGCAGCAGATATTGGGCCGCTCGCCGGCGGGCCGCTGGGCCAGCAGCCTCAGCCACATATATTGCGCGGTGTTGGTGTCCTGGTACTCGTCGACCAGGATGAAGCGGAACTTGCGCTGGTATTCCTTGAGCACATCGGGATGGGCGCGGAACATGCGGATCGGCAGGCAGAGAAGATCGCCGAAATCAACGGCGTTCAGGGTCTGCAGCCGTTCCTGGTAGGCGGTGTAAAGCGCCCTGCCCTTGCCGTGGGCAAAGCCGCGGCTGTCGCCTTCGGGGATATCTTCCGGACCGTAGCCCTTGTTCTTCCAGCCATCGATCATGTTGGCGAATTGCCGCGCCGGCCAGCGCTTGTCGTCAATGCCTTCGGCCTGGATCAGCTGCTTGCAGAGCCGGATCACATCATCGGTGTCGAGAATGGTGAAATCGGAGCGCAGGTTTGCCAGTTCGGCGTGACGGCGCAGCAGCTTGACGCCGATCGAGTGGAAGGTGCCGAGCCAGGGCATGCCCTCGACCGCGCCGCCGACCAGAACGCCGATGCGCTCCTTCATCTCGCGCGCCGCCTTGTTGGTGAAGGTCACCGAGAGGATCTGCGACGGATAGGCGAGCCCGAGATTGAGGATATGGGCGATACGGGTGGTCAGAACCCGGGTCTTGCCGGTGCCGGCACCGGCCAGCACCAGAACCGGGCCTTCGATGGATTCCACCGCATCGGCCTGCTCGGGATTGAGGCCCGCGAGATAGTTGGGCGCAGGCCGCGCGGCGTTGCGCGCCTGCTGGCTGGCAGCCATGGCACGGGCAGCAATCGAGCCACCTGCATTGGACGCAGGTGGGCCTGCCGGCGGGGTACGCGGCGCCGGATCATCGTCGCCGAAAAACGGAATATCATCGTCTGGACTTGTCATACCCGTGAATGTAGTGATTCGGGGTCGAAAGACCAGCGTTCGCGGTTTATTCTACGCGGGAGAACGTTGTTCCGGCCTGAAGACGAGGACCAGATGGATCACAAACAGCTTCTCGCCAGCCTGACAGCCGAGCAATGCCGTGAGCTGACGGAAACATCCGACCGGCGCGGGCTTGCGCATCTGGCGCTGCATTTCGGTGCAATCCTGCTTCTGGCCGGGCTGATCGTGGCCCGCGTGCCATTGTGGCCGGTGCTGATGCTGCCGCTGGGTATCCTGCTGGTGTTTCTGTTCACGCTGCTGCACGAGGCCAGCCACCAGACACCGTTCCGCTCGCGCTGGCTCAACGAGATTGCGGCCACGGTCTGCGGCTTTGTCATCGTGCTGCCGCCGCGCTGGTTCCGCTATTTTCATTTCGCCCATCACCGCTACACGCAGATTCCGGGCAAGGACCCGGAGCTGGCCGAACAAAAGCCCGATAGCTGGGGGCAATATCTGCTCTATGTCTCGGGCGTACCGGTCTGGATCAGCCATTTTCGCACGCTGCTTAGCAATGCCGCCGGGCGATGCGAGGATGATTTCGTGCCACAGGCCAAACGCGGCATGGTGCACAGGGAAGCCCGGCTGATGCTGGCGGCCTATCTCGCACTGTTTGCTGGCAGCCTGGCGCTTGGGAGCACGGTGTTGCTCTACATCTGGCTTATCCCGCTGCTCATCGGTCAGCCGTTCCTGCGGCTTTACCTGCTGGCCGAACATGGCCGCTGCGCCTATGTCGCCAACATGCTGGAGAATTCGCGCTCGACAGCGACCAATGCGCTGGTGCGGCGACTGGCCTGGAACATGCCCTATCATGCCGAGCACCACTCCTATCCCGCCGTGCCGTTTCACAAGCTGCCGGAGCTCAACCGGCTGGCGGCAGAGCATCTCATGGTGACCGAGACCGGATATGCGCGCTTTCACGCGCGCTATGCGCCGCATATCAACGGGGTGGCTGACCCGGCGGAGTGAAAGCCAGTGCGGGGACAGTTTACTTTTCCTCCCGTCGGAAACTCCGGAAAACCGAGGCTTCAGCACAGGAAAAGTAAACTGTCCCCGTCATCCCAATTTGCGATTGATCCGCAACGGCATTTGAGAAATACTCGGACCACGGCCAGCGCTGCCGGCAGTCCGCGCCTCCTTGAGGTCTGGCGAAAGCGCGTCTTGTTTTTCCGGTTCTCCTGATCGGCGAAAGAGTCAGCAATGCGGACACTGATCATCGATTTCGCCGCAGACAGGACTTGAACCATGCGAACTTATCTCGATGCAAAAGCCATGGCTGTTGCCATGCGCGAGCGGCTGACTGACAGCGGCGTTTCCATTTCCCACAGCCAGGCGCTGGAAATCGTGGCACGGCAATTCGGCCTCGACACCTGGAACATATTGGCAGCCAAGATCGCCCAAATCCCCGCAGGCCGCGATGATGGCGGCATCGGGCTGGAGGCGGCAGCGCCGATCATCCGGATTTTTGACGAAGCCAAGGCGCGCGAATTCTATCTCGAGTTTCTCGGCTGTTCGGTCGACTGGCAGCATCGCTTCGATCCCGATGCACCGCTTTACATGCAGGTCTCGCGCGGCGCGATGGTGCTGCATTTGAGCGAGCATTCCGGCGATGCGACGCCGGGCGCCAATGCGGTGGTGTTTGCCAGGGACATCGAAAAGCTGCACGGCGAATTGTCGGAGAAGAACTACCGCTACAACCGGCCGGGCCTGCAGAAGCAGGACTGGGGGCTCGAGATGCAGGTGATCGACCCGTTTGGCAACCGGCTGCGGTTTATCGAAAGAAACGACACGCCGGAAAGCTGATCCGCAGCATGCGAAAAAGCAGCCTGCTTTCCGGGCAGAACAGGAAAGCAGGCTGTCTGTTGCTACCAGGGCGTTTCGCCGTCCGGTTCCACGAAGCGGCCGGACCCTTCGTCGCCAAGCGCAAAGCGGACGGGCAATCTGGCCCCTTCCTCCGGCGTCATGGTGCCGTAGCCGGTCAGATCGGTCTTGACGAAGCCGGGGCTGACCGAATTGACCGCAATCGACGTGCCGCGCAGTTCCTCGTGAAGCTGGATCGTCAGCATGTTCAGCGCCGCCTTCGAGGCGTTGTAGCCAATGAACTGGTTGGCATAATAGGGCGAGGACGGATCACCGTTCAGCGCCAGAGATCCCAGCGAACTTGACAGATTGATAATCCGGGCCGCGGGCGCCTTGCGTAACAGCGGTAGAAAAGCCTGGGTGACAGCCAGCGTACCGATGAAATTGGTGTCCATCACCTTGCGCACCGCGTCGAGGTTGGCCTTTCCCGGCACACCATCGGCAAAATCGAAGATCCCGGCATTGTTGACGAGAATATTCAGCCGGTCGTGCTCCGCGGCTATCTTTTCAGAGGCAGCGGCCGCACTTGACCAATCATCAAGGTCGAGATGGATGAAGCCCGCCGCCAGCCCGTCCGACGCAAGGTCTTCGATCGCTGCCTTTGCGCGCGCCTCGTCCCGCGCGCCGATGAGAACATGGACGTCTGCCTGTGCCAGTTGCCGGGCGATTTCCAGCCCGATCCCCTTGTTGCCGCCGGTGACAAGCGCAATGCGTTTGGTTTCTGTCATGATCAATCCTTTCCTTCAGATCACTGCTGCGGCTAGAATATGAAGGATTGTTCAGTTTGAGGATTCGCATTTGCCGCCCGCCACGCCACGCTCACTTGCGCCGCGGAAAAGGCCGCGCCAGGCGCGCGCCGCCGTCACGCTTGACGCGGTCTTCGAAGCAACCATTCAGGTTTTGCTGACGGTCGGACCGCACCGGCTGACGACAACGCGGGTGGCCGAACGCGCAGGCGTTTCGGTGGGGACGATGTACCAGTATTTTGCCCACAAGCAGGCGCTGATCTACGCGCTCAACGAACGCTATCTCGAGGTTCTTGCCGAGAAGATAGAAATAGCCTGCCATGCGCAGCACGGCATGCCGGCGCAGCAGATGGTGGAAGCCCTGATCGAATGCTACTGGCAGGCTAAGACCGAGCGTGCCGATGTAACCCGGGCGCTCTACCGCTCGGTGGCAGAGCTGGACAACGAAGCCCTGATTGAGGCCTTTGCGGCGCGAGCAGACGCGGCGACAACCGCCATGCTGGCGAGCGCGCCGGACCTGGACACGCAGAAATTGGAGAGTATCACCCGCACACTGTTGACTGTCATTTTCGGCACTGTCCGCAACGCGTTTGAGCGAAATCTCGACGAGGCGGCAGCCCGGGAGTTGCGCGGCCATCTGGCCGTCATGTGCGGTGCTCTGCTCGACAGCAGATCAGGCCCGCTTGCCTGACCAGTGCATGGGCCAGTTCAGCCGGCCGCACCACAGCATTTCTTGTATTTCCTGCCTGAGCCGCAGGGGCATGGGTCATTGCGGCCGGTCCGGCTGGTTCCGGCCCTCGCAGCGGCAACAGCCGGCATGCGGTCATAATAGAACCAGCGGCCATCGATGCGGCGGAACTCGGAGGTTTCGACCATTTGTTGCACGGTGCCGTTGTGGCGGTAGCGCGCGGTGAAGCTGACCGTGCCTTGACTGTCGCGCTCCCGGCCCTTGCTGGTCCGGTCGACGTCGAGGCCAAGCCATTGCGTGCCCAGTTGCTGAAGTTCGGCTTCCGCCCGGTCAAAGGCGATGGCTGCCGGTCCGCAACAGGTGGCCCCGATGTAATCGAGATTGCCCAGCGCATAGGCGCTGTAACGCGACCGCATCAAGGCTTCGGCAGTGGGCGCGGCCTCGCCTGCATGATAGCGGCCACAGCAGGCTGTATAGGTCTGGTTTGAGCCGCAGGGGCATGAGGTCATGAGAAGACGTGCTTTCCCGTCATTCGCCGGCAGTCCCGGGCCGGCAGGATCAGAAGGTGTGTTGGTGCCGGTAAAAGCATGGCCGGACTTTACATATGGTGCGTTCTCGTCTGACCGGTCTCGGCGGAGACCAGGGCTTGGGGGACACGCGAGCCCCGGTATTTCAAGTCCACGACCTTGTAGCCGCCGGCCTTGAGCTGTGACAGCAGCGAGGGAAGCATGGCAGCTGTACGATGGTGGATATCATGCATCAGGATGATGCCTTTGCGCCTGGCGCGGACCTGAGCCATGGTGCGGGCCGCGATGGTTGCCGGGCTTGATTTGAAGTAATCTTTGGTGTCGATGTCGACATCGAGGATGACCATGCCACGCGCGGCAACCGAGTTCCGCAGCGCGCCTGTATCGGCCAGATAGGGAAAGCGGAAGAAGCCGACAGGTGTGCCGGTTGCCCTGGTCACCGCCGCATTGCCGGTTGCAATATCGTCAAGCGCACGACTGTTGCCCGCTTTGGCAAGGTTGGCGTGGTTGTAGGTGTGCCCGCCGATCGAATGGCCGTGACTGACCACCCGTGCTGCAACCGCAGGATAGCTTTTTGCCATCTGGCCGACCATGAGAAAGGTTGCCTTGACGCCATACTGGCTGAGGATATTGAGCACCCTGTCCGTCTTGCCCGGCATCGGCCCATCATCAAAGGTCAGTATGACCTCCTTGTCGCGCAAACGGATGTCCGACAGTGATGACACTACCAGCGTCCGCCCGGCCAGAGAGCCGTCCCGCTTGCTGCCCGGCGCCTTGCCAAACCGGTCGAATGCCGGGTTCTCGGCTTCGCTGCCCCGGTCTCGACCCAGGATTGATTTTTTGTCTGCCACCGGCACATAGGCCGTTTTGGTGGCTTCCAGGTTGGAAGGCGGTTTTGAGGCACAGCCTGCCATGGCGAGGCCTGACAGAACACAAACAAGGGCAAGACGCGACAGCATGGCTCAATCAACTCATGAAAGTTACGATGCCAAACTATCGTTGATTATGGTTAACCGAGCGTTGATGCGCCCCGGCCCTGCACTTTTGAGGCGAAGCCAGCGGTGGACGCCACTCCTTCCACGGTCCCCTTGTTTAGCTGCATCCGCGCTTCATCGCCGCACTCAGAACCATCCCTTGCGCTTGAACCACAGATACGGACCAAGCGCTGATGCGGCCATGATGGCGAGTGCTGTCGGGTATGCCCAGGGCTGGCTGAGTTCGGGCATATCCTGAAAGTTCATGCCGTAGACAGTTCCGATAAAAGTCGGCGGCAGGAATATCATCGCTGCGACCGAGAGCACCTTCATCACCTGGTTCTGCTGAACCGAAATCAGGCCAAGCGAGGCATCAAGCAGGAAGATGATGTTTTCGGAGATGAAATCGGCATGCTCGGAGAGCGACTGGATGTCGACGCCCATTGCGCGGCAGCGCTGCTTGAGCACCTTCTCGCCTGACATTTCCGGCATGGTCTGCAAAAAGCCAGTAACCCGTGACAGCGACATCAGGCTCTCGCGGACCTTGGCAATGGTGCGCTGGTGACTGGCAATGACGCCAAGCGTCGCTTCCAGATCGCGGGTGACGGCTTCGGGATTTTTGACAGAACCACGCGAAAACACTTCGGTGGAAAGCGCGTCGATGCGTCGGGACCGATTTTCCAGCACTTCCGCGCACCGATCTATCATGGTCTCGATCAAACGCGTCAGCACATCGCGGCCATCCAACCCCGAGAACTCCCGTGTCGCGTTTGCAGCAAACACGGAAAAGGCCTTGGGCTCGGCGTAACGGATGGTCACCAGCCGTCCGCCCGCCAACATGAAGCCGACATCGGCGATCTCGGCGAAGTCGGTTTCTGATTTCCAGACCAGACTTGCCGTCAGATAGGCGGCTCCGTTTTCGATGTAAAGGCGGCTCGAAGGTTCGATATCACGCAACTCGTCCCGGCTTGGCACCTCGACGCCAATCAGTTTTTCAGCCTGGAGCTCTTCCTCCGGCGTGGGGTGAACAAGGTCAATCCAGCACACAGTCTCCGGCAGCGCGGCTTTCCGGTCTTCAGGTGTATCGAGAAGAATGCCGTGGCTGTCATGAAGCCGGATCATTAGGTTACCGGTTCCGTCTGCTGGCGTCGAACGCGTCGTCCACCGGGACTTGCAACGCGGTTGCCAGCTGGTTGGTCTTGCCGGCCAGCCCGATGATCGCCAGCAATTCGCCATACTGCTCCTGGGTCATGCCCTTGGCACGGGCGGCGGCCGTGTGGGAATGAACACAATAGGTGCAGTTGTTGGCGACCGAGACGGCGATGTAGATCATCTCCTTGGTCAAAGGATCTATCGAGGACGGTTTGCCGACCACTTCCTTCACTTCCGGCCAGGTGCGCTCAAGCAGGGCCGGATCGAAGGCCAACCAGAGCCACATGTTGTTGATGAAATCGGTACCGCGGAAGGCGCGGATATCATCGAAGACCGCCTTGACGCGCGGATCGGATTCAAGATCATCAGTCGGGACCTGCGTGCTCATGGTGTCATGGTTCCTTTGTCCGGTTAGCTGCTGCGGCGGGCTCAGAATGTCGAGGTGGTTCGGCGCTCCCACAGGGTTGTGACGTTGCCCTGATCATTTTCGATGCCGACACTCTGTCCGGCGGCTTCGCGTTTGAGCACATCGGCCGCATCTTGCGCAAACTCGAAGGCCAACTGGTTGAGCCGGCCCGCCTTGCCGTAAGGCGGGGCCTTCGGGCCTCCGCCGGCGATGGTGATCCCGCCGTCGTCGATGCGCTTGATCGGGCCCACATGGTTGATCGGCGCGCCGGTGGCGAGATCATAGAGCGACAGGGTTGCGATGAACTGGGCGTTGTCAGGCCTTTTCTCGCCATTGATGAAGACATGTGCGCCAGTCAGCTGCTGCAAGCTTGCCCGGCTGCGAATGAACACCGAACGAACGCCGACAACGGCCCGGACCGGACGGGCGCCGCGGAACAACGGCGTCAGCGCATCGCGGACATGCGGTTCGACATTGGCTGCAATGGCCTGCTCGAGCGCGGCCTGCTTGCCTTGGCGGTTGGTCACGCCGAAGCGGGTTCCGATCGTGCCAAGCGTCGAGCCCCCGGCGAGAGACCGGCTGATATCGCCATCGAGTTCGGCCACCAGCAATGGCCGATCGGCGCCGGAGAAATCGACATCGACCTGGGCCAGCTGCAATTGATCCAGGTAGCTTGGGCCCTGCGGCTGCGACACGGTCTCGCAGGCTGACAGAAAAACCGAGACCAGCAACAGCATCGCGACACCAATCAAGCGACCAGACAGCGGTGCGAGGAATGAAAAACAGGAAATCGTCATCAAAAAAGGCCTTTTTCAACTATCTCCGTTCAAGCTTTACCGGCTTGCATGCGCTTTTTGAAGTGCATCCTGCAGGATGCTGTTGCCGGTGGACAGGTATCGACCCGGGATCAATTGCCGAAACCCCGGCCACCGGCCAGGGGAACGCCGCCATGGCGGCATTACCACGTCACCTCGGGGCGGACACCAGCGAGCAAGATATCGTTTACACACGGCCGGTAGACTTCCCGACCAAGACCATTGGCAGTCTTCGTATTTGGCAGGCCGTGAGGCCTTGCAGCACGGAAATTTATGATGATGACCGGCGGAAGCGGCATGAAAGCGCCTTTTTTCTCGCCTTTCGCAGATACTAAATTACAAATATCGCGTAAGACTCTGTAATCGGAATCGGGAGAACGACCATGGCAGACAAACCCACTGTTACACAGGCCATGATCCAGGCTTATGACGAGTACACGCATCTGACGCTGGACCGGCGCGGGTTCATGGACAAGCTCTCCAAACTGGCCGGCTCCGGCGCAGCGGCGGCTGCCATTGCCCCCCTGCTGGCAGCCAATGGCGCTCAGGCAGCGATCGTGGCTGCCGACGACAAGCGGGTGGCGACATCGGAAGTGCGGTTCAGAGGTGCGACCGGCGTGATGGCGGGCTATCTCGCAATCCCGGCCTTTGCCAACCAGCCCGTTCCCGGCATCATCGTGGTGCATGAAAACCGTGGCCTCAACGACCATATTCGTGACATTGCGCGGCGCCTGGCGCTCGAAGGCTACGCTGCCCTGGCGGTGGATTTTCTCTCGCCGCTCGGCGGTACGCCTGCCGACGAGGACACCGCCCGCGAGATGGTAAGCGAGCTGCGAAGCTCCGACACGGTTGCCAATGCGGTGGCCGCTCGAAGCTGGCTGTCCGGCCATCCGAGAACCACCGAGAAGGTTGCGGCCATCGGGTTTTGCTGGGGCGGCGGGCTGGTCAACGACCTGGCCGTGGCCGATCCGGATCTGCGCGCGGGCATTGTCTATTACGGGCGCCAGCCGGACATAGAGGATGTCCCGGCCATCAAAGCGGCGATGCTCTTGCACTA
Source organism: Hoeflea sp. (assembly GCF_002733955.1). Taxonomy (GTDB): domain Bacteria; phylum Pseudomonadota; class Alphaproteobacteria; order Rhizobiales; family Rhizobiaceae; genus Hoeflea. Next base: position 531,333 of record NZ_NVXQ01000001.1, read on the forward strand.
TGCCGGTCTCGACGAACGCATCAATGCGGGCCTGCAGGCCTACCGCTCGGCGCTGCTAAACAACGACAAGGTGTTCGGCCTGCATGTCTATCCACGCGTCAACCACGCCTTCAACAACGACACTTCGGCGGCACGCTACAGCAAGGAAGCCGCGGACCTGGCCTGGGAGCGGACGCTGGCCTTCCTCAAGGGCACGATGTTCTGAGCTGGAGGATGTCTGCCATGGCGGGCCGTGAGCATCAGCGCGGCTCGATTTATCGGCGGATAACAGGCTAAAATCACCCGCGCGCTGCTTGCAAAGGCGATTTCTGCCGTTTACGCTTACGTTAACGTCACACAATCTGGAGAATAGTCCATGAACGATCTCGTTTCCCGCATCGCGACCAATGTCGGCGTCGATCCGGACGTTGCAGCCAAGGCCGTCGGCGCCATTCTGGAATTCCTGCAGTCGGAAGGCCCTGCGGACAAGGTTCAGGAAATGCTGGCAGCCGTTCCCGGCGCAGCAGACCTGATTGCGCAGGCTCCAAGCGGCGGCATGCTGTCGATGGGCGGCGTCATGGGCCTTGGCCAGAAGCTGATGGGCATGGGCCTGGGCATGGGTGAAATCTCGAGCGTTGCCAAGGAAACCATGGGCTACGCCCGCGAAAACGGCGCCGGCGATTCCATCGACGAGATCGTCGCTTCGATCCCCGGCCTGTCGCAGTTCGTCTGAGACTGCACGAAGCCCAAGCGCCAAGTCACGGCAAGGCGACAGAATTTCGGTCCGGCGATGCAAATCGCCGGATTTTCTGTGTGAACCGGAAGAAACCTCTCCGCCGCATTGCTTGAAAACAGCAGCGGGGCGGCCCACCTCCCGGGCCTGCCCCGCGCTCCTCCCATCCTCGGCCTCCTGCAACTCGCTCGGCGGTTCCACTCTCATGGGGGCGAGACGGACCCGTGAGCTCCAGGGTCAGGCCGGGCGGATGGATCTGTTCAGTCTTGAGGCGATCAACCAGGCAATCGGCAAGGCGGTCAGGGCTCCCAGCGCCGCCGCGATCGAGATGGAAACGGCATCCATCCTGCCCAGGGTCAGCGCGGCCACGACAAAACTGCCTGCCACCATGCTGCCGACCACGATGTAGACCATTGCTGCCAGTTTCAACATGATTGACCTTCCCCAGACTGACCGACGTCCCGGCGCTTTGACCGGATGTCCTCTCAGGCACAATCTACACGCCAGTAAGAAAGAGATTTTGATCTGGCTCAATAGTTTTGCAGTTTCGCATAGCTGAATACATCGCCTGGCTGGGAGCGAATGCGCGATCCTCGGCCCAAACCATTCATCAGCTTGACTGCGCAGGTGCTTCACGCCCGAACGCACATCCTTGCCAATATTGAGGCAAGGGGTTGCGGTGATGTCTTCGGCAGGTTTCAGTGTCATCGTGCAGACTTGGTTGAAAGGACTATTGCGCATGTATTTGACACCCCGGTTCACCGCACCATTGCTGACAGCGGCCTGTTTCATGCTTTCGGCGGTTCCGGCGCCGGCTTCCGAAACCGCGCATTTCGACTGCGGCGGAAACGGGCTGTCGATCAGCGTGACGCTGGAGCCGGAAACCGGTACGGCGACAGTGGTCAGCCCGCGCGGTACCGAACAGTTGAGCGCCGAAAGCGATGGTGTTTGGCGCGATGCGGCGCAGGAACTGCAGTTTTACGCCGATGAAACACCGCCCATCCTTTGGATGGGATCTGAACAAATCTCCTGCAAGCCGATGCTGGCCGGCGCCACGCAGACCCATGTGTCGGGCGCCGTGGGCGGCAACGAAAGCATGGTCAATGCGGCCGGCCGGTCGCTGGGCGGGCGTCTGCGCACCGGTCCCGGCACCGATTTCGGGGTGGCGGGCAGCCTTGCCGAGGGAACGCCGGTGACCATTGTCACCAATACCGGGGTTCAGTTCGACGGCTATGACTGGTTTGAAATCCGCACCGACAACGGTGTGAGTGCCTACCAGTGGGGTGGCATCATGTGCTCTGAAGGCCGGCAGATTGCCGGCATCTACGAGCAGTGCCGGCCCTGACGCCTCGCACCTGTCCCATTCCGGCACAGGTGGGTCTGGCACGGTTCCTGCTCTGTCTTTTCTATGAGCACAAACCGTCACATACTGAGCCGCCGCGCGCTTCTGGGTAGCCTTGCCGGAATTGGTGCCGCAGGTCTCCTCCCGCCCCTTAGCGCCACCCGCGCCGCAGCCGGCGATCTGTTCACGCAGATCGATCTGCGCGGCGGACACGATGCCGATCTCGCCGGCCTGCTTCCGGATGCGGTGGATGACCAGAGCCGGCTGTTTCAGCGCGCCATTGACGATGCAGCCGCTGCAGGCCGCATTCTGCGTTTGCCGCCGGGACGTTTCGTGGTCTCCAATATCGACCTGCCGGACGGGGCCAGGATAGCCGGCGTGCCGGGCGCAACGCGGCTGATCTATGGCGGGCGCGGGCATTTCATGCTGGCCGAGGGAGCCCGCCGGATCGAGCTGTCCGGCCTGGTGTTTGACGGCGCCAACCAGAGGCTCGGCGATCATGTCTCCGCACTGGTGCATCTGCGCAGTGTCAGCGAGGCCATTGTCGATGGCATGGTGATTGCCGGCGCAGATGGGCACGGGCTGACGCTCGAAGCCTGCGGCGGGCGGATCAATCATTGCGAGATTTCCGGTGCGCGGCTGGCGGGCATCTACGCGGTTGAAAGCCGCGGGCTTTCGATCACCCGCAATATGGTGCGCGACTGCGCCAATGGCGGCATCCTGGTGCACCGCTGGTCGGTTGGTGAGGACGCAACGCTGATTGACGGCAACCGGGTGATGCGGATTTCGGCGCGCGCCGGCGGCACCGGCCAGAACGGCAACGGCATCAACATCTTCCGCGCCGGCAATGTGATGGTGACCAACAACCATGTCTCCGACTGCGCCTTTTCGGCCATCCGGGCCAACTCGGCGAGCAACATCCAGATCGTCTCCAACCAGGCGATTCGTTCGGGCGAGACGGCGATCTATGCGGAGTTTTCGTTTCAGGGCGCGGTAATCGCCTCGAACCTGGTCGATGGCGGCACGGTGGGCATCTCGGTGGCCAATTTCAACGAGGGCGGGCGGCTCGCCTCCGTTACCGGCAACATCATTCGCAACCTGACGACCAAAGGCCCCTACCCGGCCGAATATGCCGGTTTCGGCATCGGCGTGGCGATCGAGGCGGATGCGGCGGTGACCGGCAACGTCATTGAAGGCGCACCGAAATGGGGCGTGCTGATGGGCTGGGGACCGTTTCTCAGGGCGGTCAATTTCTCCGGCAACACGATCCGCGATTGCAGCGCCGGCATTGCCGTCTCGGTGGTCGAGGGCGCAGGTGCCGCACTTATTTCGGGCAACATGTTTGACGCCACGCCGGGCGGCGCCATTATCGGCTGCCGCTGGAACGAGGTGGTGACAAAGGACCTGGCCAAGGTTGGCGCGGGCCGGTTCAAGCATCTGACGCTGGAACGCAACGCGGTGGCGTGAAGCCGATCAGAGATCCTTGACCAATCGCAGCGCGTCGTAGATCGCGGCATGGGTGTTGCGTGCGGCCACCGCATCGCCGATGCGGAACAGCCGGAAGGCGCCTTGCGGGTTCGGCCTGAGCTCCTGCATGCCGCCGGTGGTCAGCGCCTCGTAATCGACCTCGCCCAGATTTGACGATTGCGGCTTGAGCTCGAAATAGAGCTCATCGAGCGGCCTTGTGCCGTGGTTGACGATCACCTGATCGACCAGCCGCTCACGGCGGACGTCGCTGTAATCACTGCCCAGAGTGGCGCGCAGCTGATTGCCTTCGCGCGCCACGGACAAGAGCCGCCAGGTGACCGTGAAGGTGGTGTCACGCTTCTGCAGATTGCGCATATAGGGCACCAGGTTCATCGCCATCACTTCGGGCGCAAAGCTGCGATCCGGGGTGACGATCTCGACCCTGCCGCCCTTGGCCGAGATCAGGTCCGCGGCCTGAAGCCCGGCATGATCACCCGCATCGTCAAAGATCAGCACATCGGCACCGGGTTTCACATCGCCCGACAGGATGTCCCAGGCGGAATGAACCAGATCGTTGCCCGCGCCAAGCACTTCGGTATGCGGCAGGCCGCCGGTGGCGATGATCACCTCGTCGGGTGCGGTTTCGAGGACTGCTTCGGCATCCGCGAAGGTGTTGAAGCGGAAGGTCACGCCCAGTTTCTCGCATTGCTGCATCCGCCAGGCGATGATCGAGATCATCTCTCGGCGGCGTTCGTCGAGCGCGGTGAGACGGACCTGGCCGCCCGGCTGATCCGCTGCCTCCAGCACCGTGACCGCATGGCCGCGCTCGGCCGCAACCCGGGCGGCTTCCATGCCGGCCGGGCCGGCGCCGACGATAGTGATGCGTTTGCGGACAGGGCCGGCCTCGATCGTCTGCGGCATGGTCTCTTCGCGGCCGGTGGCGGCATTGTGCAGGCAGAACGCCATGCCGCCCTGGTAAATCCGGTCAAGGCAGTAATTGGCGCCGACGCAGGGGCGGATATCGTCTTCGCGGCGCTCGATGAGCTTGCGCACCAGATGCGGGTCGGCCATGTGGGCGCGGGTCATGCCGACCATGTCGAGCTTGCCCGCAGCGATGGCATGGCGGGCGGTGGCGACATCGGGGATCTTGGCGGCGTGAAAAGTGGGAAAGCCGGTGGCAGCGCGGATCTCGCCTGCAAAGTCCAGATGCGGGGCGTTCTTCATGCCCTGGATCGGGATCAGGTCGGTCAGGCCCGGGTCGGTGTCGATATGGCCTTTGACGACATTGAGAAAATCGACCAGGCCGCTATTTTTGAGCTTGTGCGAGACCTCCAGCCCCTCGGCCCGTGTCATGCCGCCGTCCAGCACCTGGTCGCCGGTGTAGCGCAGGCCGACGATGAATTCGTCGCCGCAGCGGGCGCGGATTGCGCGCAGCACGTCGAAGGTGAATTTGAGACGGTTGTCGAGGCTGCCGCCATAGGGCGCTTCCAGATCATTGGTCAGCGGCGACCAGAACTGCTCGAGCAGATGACCATAGGCTTCAAGCTCGATTCCGTCGACGCCCGCCGCCTTCATCCGCTCGGCGGCATCGGCGAAATCACCGATGATGCGGGTCATGTCCCAGTCTTCCAGCCGCTTGGGGAAAGCCCGGTGCGCGGCCTCGCGTTCATGGCTGGGGGCGACCACGGGAAGCCAGTCGGCCTTGTCCCAACGGGTGCGGCGGCCGAGATGGGTAAGCTGGATCATTACCGCCGCGCCGTGATCATGGCACTCGTCGACTAGCTGCTTCATCCAGCCGACGACTTCATCCTTCCAGGCGAGGATGTTGTTGAACACCGGCGGGCTGTCGCGCGCCACCGAGGCCGAACCCGCCGTCATCGTCAAAGCCACACCGGCTTTGGCGCGCTCGACGTGATAGGCGCGGTAGCGGCCCTTGGGCATCCCGTCCTCGGGATAGGCCGGCTCGTGGCTGGTGATCATGATGCGGTTGCGCAGCGTGAGGTGCTTGAGCGTGTAGGGCTGCAGCAGCGGATCGTTGGACATGAGGCGGCTCCTGTTGGCTGACTCAATTTCTGACGCGGAATGTACATATGTGTCAATTATAAATTCAGTGGTGCACATTCTTGCGGTCACGGGATGCATCTGCTTAGGGTGCCGCATGGAAAAGGCACACAGCACAGAGACGGAAACAGGCTGGCGCGGATCGCGCGAGGGTTGGCTCGAAGCCGCCTATGGCGCGCTGGTCAACGAGGGGATCGACGCGGTCAAGATCAAGCCGCTGGCCGAAAGCCTGAAGCTGTCGCGCACCAGCTTCTACTGGTTCTTCGACAATCGCGACGCCTTGCTCAAAGCGCTTGCCGACATGTGGGAAGCACGCACCACGACCCCGCTGACCAGGGCCGCGCGCGACTATGCGGAGACCGAAGCCGAAGCCATGCTCAACGTGATCGGCTGTTTTCTGAAGCCTGAAACATTCGACGCCAAGCTGGAATTCGCGATGCGCGGCTGGGGGCTGAAGGACCCGGCAATCATGGCGCGGATTGTCGAGGCAGACCGGATACGGCTCGAAGCCCTGAGCGGGATGCTGGAGCGATGGGGCCATCCGCCGCAGGATGCCGATGTGCGGGCGCGCACGATCTATCTGGTACAGATCGGCTACATCTCGATGCGCGTCGAGGAGAGCCTTGAGACGCGCGTGACCCGGATTCCGAACTATGTAGAGGTCTACACCGGCCGCCCGCCCGAGCCACGCGAGGTGGCACGGTTTCGGGCGCGGTTCGGGCTGGCACCAGAGGGCTAAGAGGGTTCCGAATTTGTCGGGATAGCAAGCACGGCTGCCTCGAGGCCACCCCGGGAGCGGATGCCCTGCCCTTGTTTTGCCTGATCCGGGCGATAGTTTTTGCCATCTCCATCTCAGAAGGAAGCAGACCGGATGCAAAAACCCACACTGAACCGCCGTGGATTGATCGGCCGCGCACTGGCGCTAGCCGGATTGGGTGCAGGCGCCGGAGCCTGGGCGGGGTTGTTCGGAACTCCCGCCTCAGCCGCAACCGGGACGCCCTCGGCAACCGAAGGACCGTTCTACCCGAAGCCTTCGATGCGCATGGACGATATCGACAATGATCTGGTCAAGGTGACGGGCCGGGTCGAAGAGGCCGGCGGCACAGTGATCGCGCTCAAGGGCCGTGTGCTGGACGCGGACGGCCAGCCGCGCGCCGGCCTGCGGGTCGAAATCTGGCAATGCGACATGAACGGCAAGTATCTGCATCCCGGCGACCGCAGGGATGTGACCTATGACACCGGGTTCCAGGGCTTTGGCCATGACATCACCGGGGCAGATGGCGGCTACAGGTTTCGAACCATCATGCCGACGGTCTATCCCGGCCGCACGCCGCATATCCACGTCAAGCTGCTGGATGGCGAGAATGAACTGCTGACGACGCAGTTCTATCTCAAGGATCATCCGGGCAATGCAAATGACCGGATTTACAGCCGCCTGTCCGATGCTGAAAAGGCCTCGGTCACCATGGAGTTCGTGACCGGCGAGAACGGGCTCGAGACCAGCGTGGACATCATCGCCTAAAGCAATTCCAGCAAAAGTGGGAACCGGTTTTGCGTCCGGAATTGCGTCAAAGCAGAGAGATAAAGCATTGAAGGTGAATCGGTTTTCGCCGGACATGTTTTAGCGCCCGGAAGCGCACATCTATCAGGCGCGGCAGGCGAGACAGCCCGAAGGCTGTCTCGCGTTTTGGCTTACTTCGACTTCTCTGCGATCGCGGCCCTGGCCTGATCGATCAGCGCCTGGCCATCTATCCCCTGTTCGCCCATTTCGGCGACCCAGCGGGCGATGACCGGCTGGGCGGCTTGTTTCCAGCGCGCCACTTCCGCTTCATCGAGCTGGATGATGTTGTTGTTGGCCGCCACGGCGATATCCCGGCCGGGCTTGTCGTTGGCCTCCATCACTTCCGCCGCAAAAGCCGAGAGCTTGGCGCCTGATTCCGCGTCAAGGATTGCGCGCAGGTCATCCGGCAGGGCTTCGTATTTGGCCTTGTTCATAACCAGGACGATGGCCGCGGTATAGAGCGCCTCCGGCCCGCCGAACTCGGTGTGGTTGGTGACCAGTTCGGTCAGGCGGATCGACGGCGTGACTTCCCAGGGGATCACGGTGCCGTTGATGACGCCCTTGGACAGGGCCTCGGGGATCGTTGGCAGCGGCATGCCAACGGGCTCGGCGCCGAGTTCCGACAACATGTCGTTGATCACCCGGGTTGGCCCGCGCATGGTCTTGCCAGCCATGTCTTCCAGCTTGTTGACCGGCTCGGATGTGTGGACAACACCGGGGCCGTGCACCCAGGCGCCAAGCACCTTCACATCGGCATATTCGTTTTGCTGGAAGTCGTTTTGCACCATTTCCATATAGGCGAGCGAGGTGGCGATCGGATCTGTCATCATGAACGGCAGTTCAAAGACCTCGCTGCGCGGAAAGCGGCCGGGGGTGTAACCCACCAGTGTCATCGTCAGGTCGGCAACGCCGTCCCGGGCCTGATCCATCAGGTCGGAAGGACGGCCGCCGAGCGACATGCCGTCGAAATGCTCGACTTTCAGCTTGCCGCCCGAGGCTTCGGCAAGGCGCTCGCCCCACGGCTTGAGGATGTGCTTGGGTACAGTCGCGACCGGCGGCAGGAACTGGTGCAGCCGAAGCGTGACTTCCTGTGCCGTAGCTGCATCTGGTGCCGCCGACAGCGCGAATGCACCGGCGACCAGCGAATAGATGAAATTGCGTCTCAACATTTTGTTTCCTCCCAGAATGAATGTCTGATGTCTGCTTTCCACGTGAACGGCCTTGCTCAAGGCCCTGGAACTTCGAATGCTATGGCTGCAGCCTCCCCGCTGCAGGTTTGGCCGGGTCACACCGCACGGGCATAATCGACCAGGTTGTAATTGACGGCGGCGAGTTCGGGTTTGGAGACGATGCGTCCGGACGCCAGCAACTTGCGGGCCGTCATGTGGGTTGATGCCGAATCCACCGTTTCCACACTGACCAACCGGCCAGAGGAAAAACTCAGGACAGCAAGGCCGCCCTTTTCAGGTTTGTGGGCGACGTGCTCGTCTGCCCCTGCGCCAAGACCTGCAATCTGCAGCTTGAGATCTCCCTGATCGCTCCAGAACCAGGGTACGGCCGCATAGGGTACGGGTTTGCCCGTCAAGCGTTTGGAGATGGTCCGGGCATGGTCGGTCGCGGCCTGAACCGATTCCAGCCGCACCCGCCGGCCCGACAGCGGATCGGGGAAATTGCAGCAATCGCCGAGCGCGGAAATATTGGGGTCCGATGTGCACAGCAGATCGTCGACATCGATGCCGTCGGAGACCGCCAGTCCGGCTTCTGCCGCCAGTTCACTGTTGGGCACGACGCCTGCGGCGATGAGAACGATGTCGCCAGCGATGTCCGTGCCGTCGGCAAGCCGGGCGCCGGCCACGTTGCCGGCACCGTCGTCGAGAAGTTCCGAGACAAACTGACCCAGCCGGACACTGGTGCCCCAGCCTTGATGGGACATGAGAAAATGCGCAGACATGGTGTCGGAGACCGCACGCGACATCAGGCGTTCGGCACCCTCGATCACGGTGGCATTGACCCCGAGGCCGGGCGCGACAGCCGCGAATTCCATGCCGATGAAGCCGCCACCGACCACCAGCACATGGCGGGCTGCACTGAGCCGTGTGCGCAGCTCTGACGCATCTGCAAGATTGCGCAGCGACAGCACGTTTCTCAGATCGAGATTGGCAATCGGCGGCCGGGCATTGCGGCTGCCGGTGGCCAGCACAAGATGATCATAACCGATCGTCTTGCCGTCGCCGGTGGTGATGTGCTTGCCGTCCGGATCAATACCGGTCACCCGCGTCTGCGGCATCAGCGAAATGGTGTTGTCGTCAAAAAACTTCGACGGGCGCAGGTCGAGCCTGGCGGCATCGCCGTGCTTGAGGAAAGCCTTTGACAGCGGCGGGCGCTGATAGGGCAGACCCGGCTCATCGCTGACAAGCAGGATCTCGCCCGCAAAACCATCGGCGCGGAGACTTGCGGCCATCTGGAAACCGCCATGACCGCCCCCGACGATGACGACGCGCTGAAGCGTCATATCTGCGCGTCCGGAAGATGGACGGTCAGACCGTCGAGTTCATCGGTGATGGCGATCTGGCAGGACAGGCGGCTGGTGGGTTTGACCTCGGAGGCGGCAAAATCCAGCATGGCGCGTTCGCCGTCCGAAGGCGTGCCGGTTTTCGGGGCCCAGTCGTCGGCGACATAGACATGGCAGGTGGCGCACATCATCGCACCGCCGCATTCAGCGACAATGCCGTCGACATTACCGGCAAGCGCTGCCTGCATGACGCTGTCGCCTGTGCTTGCCTCAACCGTGGTTTCATTGCCGTCCGGGGATACAAAAGTCAGTCTTGGCATCGCCGGTCTCCTTCTAATGTCTTTTGCTGGCTGGCAGCGCACATCAGTTCAACCGCACCGGCAGGCTGAGCGGTCCGCGGAAACCAAAACCCCACCAGACCACTTTTTCCGGCTCGACCAGCTGCATGTCGGGGAAGCGCTCGAAGATCATCGGCAGCATGATCTTGCCGATGGTCAGCCGCGCCAGATGTGTGCCCATGCAGTGATGCGGGCCGCTGCCGAAACTCTGGTGGGTGGTCTTCGGGCGCAGCGCGTTGAACTTGTCGCCATCTTCAAACAGCTCTTCGTCATGGTTTGCCGAGGCCTGGGCGGTCATGATGATCTCACCCTTGGCGATGTCGATGCCGCGGATCTGGGTGTCCTCATTGGCGCAGCGCGAACTGGCCTGGATCGGCGCCACCCAGCGCAGGCCTTCCTCGAAGGCGGCGCTCCAGTTGCCGGACCGCTTTATCTCCTCAAGCTGGTCAGGATTGGTGAGCAGCCCAAAGAGAACGGTCAGCAGTGAATCCCGCGGCTCGTTGATGCCGCCACCGATGGCGATCTTGAGATTGGCGAGAACCTGGCTGAATTCGATCGGATCGTCGGCATTGATCATCACCGAGAGCGCCGATTGATCCGGCTCGGCCTTGAGAAGCGGGACGCGGCTTTCGACCATCGCGTTCATGGCATCATGGCAGCCATCAACGCGCTTGAACGGCTCGTCGGCATAGCCGAAATTTCCGGCGCCATCGATCAGCGCCTGCGACCAGAATTGCATCTCCTCATCGGTGGCGTCCGGGATGCCCAGTATCTCGGCCAGGATCCGGGCCGCCAGCGGTCCTGCAAGTGTTGAAAAAAGTTCGACGACCTCGTTCCGGGGGAGCCGGTCGAGATAGGCGGCGGCATGTTTTTCATAGGCCGGCCCCCAGATGGTCTTGAGATTGACCGGAGAGAAGGTCGGCATCATGGCCATGCGCTCGCGCATATGCTCCGCGCCATCCTTGCGCATCAATGTGTGGGCCTGAAACGCCCTTTTCATGGGGGTGTTTGGATCATTGTTGCTGAACAACGCCGGATTGTCTTTCACAGCGCGCGTATCGGCAGCCTTGGTCAAAAGCGTCCTGCCGATGGACTTGACGCGCACCACCGGTGCCTCGGCACGAAGCCTGCGGTAGACCGAATAGGGATCCCGCGTCAGCTGGTCGATTGTGATGGTGTCATCCGTCGGCGCGAAACTCATTGCAGCCAGTCCCCTCCCAAGGCAGCCAGGCGGCAAGACTGCCGCAGATCGTCACCAACCATAGGGAGATCAATGCAATCTAACAATTCGATGGATTTGATCGAGTAAATCAAATATTTTGATTTTGTAATGCGAAACCGACCATAGCCGGAAAGAGCCTGCCATGAAGCAACCAACTCTGCTGACAATGGATTTCGCGGCGCTGCGCACCTTGCGGCTGCTCTACGAGAACCGCTCGTTCACGGAAACGGCGGTCCTGCTCGGCGTCAACCAGTCGGCGGTGAGCTACACCATCGAGAAACTGCGGCGTGCCTTCTCCGATCCGCTGTTCTTCCGCCAGGGCGGCAAGGTGGTGCCGACCGAGCGCTGCGGCATCATCGTGGCTTCAGTGATGCGGATGCTCGACGAGATCGAGGCGCTGGCCACGCCGGTAAGCTTCGATCCGGCGGCGGCAGAGCAGACCGTGACGATCGCCTGCAACTTCTATGAACGCCAGATCATCCTGCCGGGCGTGGTCAAGGCGTTGCGCGAGCGGGCGCCGGGGATCAGGATCACCGCGCTGAACTCGACCACACAGGGAATCCAGCTTCTGAAGATGTCGGATGCCGACCTGCTGATCGGGCCGCTTCAGGCGGACGGGCACGAGTTCTATTCCCGTACGCTGCTGAGCGAACGCTATGTCTGCGTCATGGACAGCGCGAACCCGCTTGCCGATCGCCCGCTCACGCTCGAGCAATATGTCGCCGTCCCGCATGCCACCGTGACCTATGGCGGCACCTGGCGCTCGCGCTATCTGCTGCAGCTCGAGAGCCTGGGGCTGAAACTCAACACGGTTCTCGAGGTTCCCAGTCCCGCCGGGCTGGAGCGGGTGATCTCCGGCACCGACCTGATCGCCACCGTGCCGAGCCGGATCGCCGAGACCTATGGGGATGCGGTGAAGATCATCGACTCCCCCTGCCCGTCACCGTTCGAGGTTTACCTGGTCTGGACCACCCGGACCCACAAATCGGCAATGCACGACTGGCTTCGCAAGCTCATCCTGGAATGTGTTGCCAGCCAGCCACGGGTTGTGGGAGCACCCAGCCCTATCCTTGAGGGGTGATCGCCGCTGCCGGGGGACGCCGCGCCAGCGCAGGTCCGGGCAATTGAGCCGCCGGGCGGTTGGCAAACTGTCCGGCCCAGACCGACCCAAGCACAATCGCAGCTCCGAACATCTGCAGCGGCGTCAGCGCCTGGCCGAGCCAGAGCCAGCCGAGAATGACGGCGGTCACCGGGCTCATCATGCCGAGCATCGAGGCGGCGCCGGGTTCGAGCCGCGCAAGACCACGAAACCAGAGCCAGTAGGTCAGCGCCGCGCCGATCAGGCCGAGCCAGAACAGGCCGGTGAGATTGACCGGCGTCAGCGCAGGCAGGGCCGGTTCGAACACAAGGGCGACAGGCACCAGCAGCAGGCCGCCCGCGGTCAGTTGCCACGCGGTGAAGCTGAGCGCGGAGACCGGCGGCTGCCACTTGCGGCTCAGCACCGTGCCGGCGGCCATGGAGGCCGCGCCGCCAAGTCCGGCGGCAATGCCGACCGGATCGAGCTCAGCATCGGGTCCGAGCAGCAGCATCGCGACGCCGGAAATGCCTGCGAATGCCGCGGCCACCGCGCCGGCGCGGATGCGGGTTCCAAGCCAGCCTCGCGCCATCACGATTACCATCAGCGCCTGCAAGGAGCCGAGCGTGGCCGCAACCCCGCCGGGCAGCCTGTAGGCCGCAACGAAGAGAAGCGCCCAAAACACGGCGAAATTCAACGCGCCGAGCAGGAAGGTGCGGCCAAGCCAGGCTCTTGGCGGCAGCGCACGGGTCAGCACCAGCAACAGCAGCCCCGCAGGCAAGGCCCTCAGCACGGCCAGCGTCAGCGGATAGCCGGCGGGCAGCATTTCGGTGGTAACGAGATAGGTGCTGCCCCAGATCGCCGGAGCCAGCGCCGTCAGGATGATGTCGGACGAGTGTTTCATGACGGTTTCCTTTCAGGCGTCAGCGCTCAAGCGGGTTGCGGCACGGATCTGCGCACGCAGATCCTCCACCGGGCCGTTGACCAGCCGGGCGCCGGTGTCGCGGATGATGAGGGCGGGGATGCTGCGCACCTGCAGCAGGCGAGCGGCGCGGCGGTCGGCATCGACCGCGTGGGCGATCGCCGGATCAGCCATCGCGCCGGCAAAGGCGGCTGCATCAAGTCCGATGTCGTCGGCCAAGTCAGCCAACACCTCCGGCTCGGCAATATTGCGCGCCTCAGAGAGATGGGCGAGCTGAATACGGTCGAACAGGTCCCAGTGCGCCGCCTGCCCGCCAAGCGCTTCGGCAGCCTTGCAGGCTAGAGCGGCATTCCAGCCGGCCGGATAGTCGAAACCCGCCTTGCGCATGGCTTCGATGTTGACCAGATCGGGCCGGTCGGAGACCTCGCGGCAAACCGACCAGTGACCGAGAATGGTCTCGCGGGCCTCGGCGGGCGTGCCCCAGCGGGCAGCCATTTCCTCACGGCTCGCCTGCAGCACGAAGCTGCGGTGGCGGATATCAAGATCGAACTCGCCGGCCAGGCTGCGCATCCGCGAGGAGATGTTGAAGCACCAGCAGCAGACGACGTCGTGAAAGAAATCGATGGTCAGTCGCGCCCCCATCACGCCACCTCCCGGACCGCCAACCCGGCTGTCAGGCGGGCCGTTAGCTCTGCCACGTGGCGCCCCTGGAACCGGGCGCCCGCGAGATCGGTCTCGGTGGGCGCACGCGATCCGTCAGCACCGGCGATGGTGCCGGCGCCATAGGGCGCGCCGCCGATGATGCCGTCTGCGCTGGTCTGGCCGGCAAAGGTGTAGGGCAGACCGGCGATCAGCATGCCGAAATGCATCAGCGGAATGTGGGTGGACAGCAGTGTCGCCTCGTGGCCTCCATGCTGGGAACCGGTGGAGGCAAAGACTGATGCGACCTTGCCGACCAGCGCGTTCTCAGCCCACAGCCCGCCGGCCTGGTCGAGAAAGATGATGCCGTCATAGGCTGCGAGGTCGGCAGGCGTGGCCACCGGGGTGTCATCGTCGATGTAGCCCGCAGCCTGCCGCACCGGCTCGGGCACGGTTTCGGGGATGCGGCGGATGTCGACCGTAGTGCCGGCGACGCTCAGCGCGCCTTCGGCCTCGGCTTCGGCCAGCGCGCGGACATGGCCGTAGCTTGAATAATACAGAACGAGAATTCGGGGCATGGGATCCTCTCCGGCTTGGTGTTTGGATGCCGGGAGGATCGGTGAAACCGGGTGCGGGAATAAGCGCCCGATTTGCAAAGGATTGTTTACGTGGCGTTACGAATGCGGTTCCAGCGCGGCGCGTAAATGGTCGAGAAAGGCTGTCACCCGCGCATCCATGCCCAGCCGCGATGCGGTGACGGCGAAGATTTCCGGCGCGGGGAGTTCCCAGTCCGGCAGCACCCGCACCAGTTCGCCGCGCGCTTCGGCGGCATCGGAGACGAAATCCGGCAGCGTGCCGATACCGTGACCGGCAATCAGCAGATCGCGCAGCACAAGGCTGTTGCCTACCTTGACTTCGGGATTGAGCGCGATGGACTGTTCGCCGCCGAGGCAGGAAAGGCTCCATTCGGTCAGGTGGTTGGCCAGCAGAAAACCGATGATGCGGTGATCTTTGATGTCGTCGGGGGTCTCGGGCATTCCGGCGCGTTCAATATAGGCCGGCCCGGCAAAGATGCGCTGCCGCACTGTTCCGATGCGCCGCGCCACCAGCGCCGAATCCGGCATGGCCGCGCGGATGCGGATCGAGACATCGAAGCCGCCTTCGACCATGTCGACCACCCGGTCATCGAGCGACAGGGTGAACTTGAGATCGGGGTATTGTTCGAGGAATTTTGGCAGGAACGGCGCGATTACCATCTGGCCGAAGGAGCTCGAGGCGTTTACCTTGAGATGGCCGCGGACCGCACCGGCCTCCTCGCGAATGCGGTCTTCGGAGCGGCTGACCGCATCGAGAATGGCCTGGGACTGTTCGTAGTAGAGCCTTCCGGCATCGGTGAGCGACATCGACCTTGTGGTCCGGGTCAGCAGTTCACAGCCGAGACTTTGCTCCAGCAGCTTGAGCTCACGGCTCAGCAATGCCGCCGACACGCCGAGATCATCGGCGGCACGGGCCAGGCTGCCGCGCTCGACGATGCGGCAATAGGCATTCATGACCGAGAGCTTGTCCATTCCCGTTTTCTCCCGAGTTCGGCGCCTTTCAGACTGACCTCTTTCACGAACCCGGACTAGCACGATTGCGCCAAAGCCCAAATCCTTCGGGTCAGCCAACCTGGCCCGGTTTGCCTCCTCTGCCCTTGACCGCCCTATCCGCTGATCCATTTCTCCGGTCAGCCACGCGCTCGCGCTAGAATGCAACCTTGCACCGTAATTTCCCCATGCGGGCCCGGCAGAAAGACCACAAGCTGATGCGACTTCTTGCTTTCCTCGTTGCCCTCCTTCTTCCCGCCACCGCATGGGCCAATGACTGGGATGCGCTGGACCGCCCCGGCGCCATCGCCATCATGCGGCACGCGCTGGCGCCCGGCACCGGGGACCCATCGGGATTCACGCTGGGCGACTGCACAACGCAGCGAAACCTGAGCGCTAGCGGTCGGGAACAGGCGCGCAGGATCGGCGCGGCGTTTCGCGAACGTGACATCGAGTTCTCGCAGGTGTTGTCGAGCCAGTGGTGCCGCACGCGCGAAACCGCCGAGCTGCTGGAGCTGGGAGCCGTGCGTGATGCCCCGTCTCTCAACTCGTTTTTCCAAGATTATGCCAGCCGGGATCAGCAGACCCGGGAGACGCTGGATCTGATCGGATCGGCCAACGGCCGGCTCATGCTGGTGACACACCAGGTCAATATCTCGGCCCTGACCGGACGCGGAACCAGATCCGGCGAAGTCCTGATCATCCGGGAAGAGGATGGCCAGATCGACGTCATCGGCAGCATCCTGATCGACCCGTAAACAGATAATCACGCTCCCGGTCGGCGGCAGGCAGGGCCGTGCGTGAGAGGTTGCAGCAATTGACACAGCCTGCCCAATGCGGCCACTCTGCGCGTGTTTGCCCCACCGGAGACAACCCGCATGAGCATCGAATTTTTCGTCACCACGCTGATTGTCGTGATGCTTCCGGGCACCGGCGTGATCTACACGCTGGCGGCCGGGCTGACGCAAGGCGCACGTGCGGCGGTGCTTGCTGCGGCGGGATGCACGCTGGGAATCGTGCCGCATGTTGTGGCGTCGATTGCCGGGCTGGCGGCACTGCTGCATGCCAGTGCGCTGGCGTTTCAGACGCTCAAATATCTCGGTGTCATCTATCTGTTTTACATGGCGTGGCAGATGTGGCGTGACACCGGGGCGCTCAATATCGATGGCGTCAAAGCTGAAGGCCTGCCGGCGCAGTCCGGACGGAAGATCATCAGCACGGGGGTCCTGCTCAATCTGCTCAACCCGAAGCTGACACTGTTCTTTCTGGCCTTCATGCCGCAGTTCATCGACAGCGCAGCCGCGGATGCGAGCCTGCAGGCGCTCAGCCTTGCCGGCGTGTTCATGGCGCTCACTTTTCTGGTGTTTGCGCTCTACGGGCTGCTGGCGGCGCAGGCGCGCGACCATGTGATTTCCCGCCCCAGGGTGCTCCGTATGGTGAAGCGGACATTTGCCTCGATGTTTGCCCTCATGGGGCTGCGCCTGGCGCTGGCAGGACGCTGAAGCAGCGATCAATGCACGCGAAGGCGCAAAAAAACGGCGGCGCCTCGTTCAAGGCACCGCCGTATTTGATCACTGACTGTCAGGTCGGGATTGGGCTGATCAACCAGCCGGTTCGGCGTCGACCGTCGGCACGGTGACAGTTTCCTTTTCCATCACAACCTTCGGCACAAGAACTTCCTTTTCGGTGGTTCCGACCTCAACGTCGCCGGTCTGAACGTCATATTCCGGCGCCTGGCCGCCTTCGACGCTGACGTCGACATCAGGAAGACGCGCTTCGCGGGTCTGATCGATCTCAATGAAATAGAACGCGCCTGCGGCAATCACCACGGCTGCGAGGGAAAGTGCGACGACAGAACTGGTTTTCATGTTTATGTCCTTCTACTTGCTGCGTGTAACTTCACGATCAAAGTCTCCCAGCACAAACACCTGAGCAGCAGATTTGTTCCAATCGGACTTCAGGCCGGCACCGGCCGCATCGATGCCAACCGAACGCCACCCGGCCTTCAGCTCATCATCAAAGACACTTGCGTAACGAGAGCGCGGATGCGCCAATCCGCCGGATCATCGGGCCGTGCGGGGGGAACCTTTTTGCCGTTGCCCCGTTGCTTGGAGGAGAAGGCGCGCCTATGTTCTGGCGACGCTGCGGAGAAGTTCCGCCGCCCATCCAATTATCTAGAGGAGAGACCCCATGGCCCTCGAACTGCCAAGCCTGCCCTACGACTATGACGCCCTTGCGCCCTACATGTCGCGCGAGACGCTTGAGTTTCACCACGACAAGCATCACCAGGCCTATGTCACCAAGGGCAATGAACTGCTTGAAGGCAGCGCGCATGCCGGCAAGTCTCTCGAAGAGATCTGCAAGGCAGCCTATGACGAGAAAAACGCAGGCCTGATCAACAATGTCGGCCAGCACTACAACCACCTGCATTTCTGGCAGTGGATGAAGAAGGGCGGCGGCGGCTCCAAGATGCCGGGCTCGATCGAAAAGGCGATCAATTCCGATCTCGGCGGCTTCGACAAGTTCCGCTCCGATTTCGTCGCTGCAGGCGTTGGCCAGTTCGGCTCCGGCTGGGCCTGGCTTGCCGTCAAGAACGGCAAGCTCGAAATCATGAAGACACCCAACGGCGAAAACCCGCTGATGCACGGCGCCTCGCCGGTTCTGGGTTGTGACGTGTGGGAACACAGCTACTACATCGACTACCGCAATGCGCGGCCGAAATATCTCGAGGCGTTCGTCGACAACCTGATCAACTGGGAACATGTCGCCGAAATGTACGAGAAGGCAGTCTGACCCCGGTCACTGCCTCTGCCGACAAACTTGAAAACCCGGTGCGTCACGCACCGGGTTTTTTCGTGCCAGTTGCCCTGCTGCGGCATGCTGAACACAGATAACAGACTGTTCACAAATTTTTGACTTCCCTGAGCATTCCAGCATGTAATCATGTGTTGGGGCGTGTCATCCAACCGATCATTTGCTCGAGGAGAAACTTCATGAAATTCCGGACTTTGTTTGCCGCAGCCGTTATCGGCGCCGCGGGTTTCGCACCGGCAATAGCCGCCGACGAACCCCAGGTGGTTCGCCAGGAACTGATGAAGAAGGCTGGCGGCGCCACCGGTGCCCTGGCCAAGATGGTCAAGGGCGAAAGTGATTTCGACGCCGATGCAACGCTTGCCGCGCTGACCACGCTGAGCGAAGTGGCTGGTAGCTTCGGCGAACATTTCCCGGAAGGAACCGAGACCGGATTTGAAACCGAGGCCGCACCGGCGATCTGGTCGGACCGCGAGGGTTTTGATGCCAAGGTCGCGGCCTTCAAGGCCGATGCAGACGCCGCCGTAGCCGCAGCACCTGCCGATCTGGACGGACTGAAGGCCGTGTTTGGTCCACTGACCAAGAACTGCGGCAGCTGCCATGAGACCTATCGCCTGAAGAAGAGCTGATGAGCCCAGGCGTGATCTTTAAGAAATCCGGGCGCCGGTCGTGAAACGGCTGGCGCTTGGTCTGGGGCTGGCGGCCATCGCCGGTGCGGGGGTCGCCTTCCTACTGACGGCCCCGCAACCGGTGGCCTCCGAACGCCTCGAAGCCATCGCCGCGCTTGATGGAGACGCGTCAGCGGGCGAAACCCTGTTCTGGGCCGGCGGCTGCGCCTCCTGCCATGCCGCCCCGGGCGCGGAAGATGCCGCCCGGCTGGTGATGTCGGGGGGCGTGAAGCTGACCAGCGATTTCGGCACCTTTGTCGCGCCGAACATTTCGCCCGACCCCGAAGCCGGCATCGGCTCCTGGTCGGTGACCGATTTTGCAAACGCCATGCTTGCCGGGGTATCGCCGCGCGGGCAACACTATTATCCGGCGTTTCCCTACACTTCCTACACGCGGATGACGGATCGCGACATCGCCGATCTGTTCGCCTTCATGCAGACGCTGCCCGAGAGCCAGGTGGCTTCGTTGCCGCATGAGGTCGGGTTTCCGTTCAATATCCGGCGGGCGCTGGGTGGCTGGAAGCTGCTGTTCTTTACCGACGAGCCTCGGGTAGCACTTGACGGCGCGGACCCGCAGATCGAGCGGGGGCAATATCTGGTCGAAGGACCCGGCCATTGCGGCGAGTGCCACACACCACGCAACCCGATTGGCGGCTTTGTCGCCGATGCCTGGCTGGCGGGTGCCAAGAACCCCGAAGGTGAAGGGGTGATCCCCAATCTGACACCGGGCGGAAAATCGATCAGCAGCTGGAGCGCTGGCGATATCGCCTATTACCTCGAAAGCGGGTTTACGCCGGATTTCGACAGCGTCGGCGGATCGATGGTGGATGTGCAGAAGAACATGGCTCAACTGACAAGCGGCGACCGGGATGCGATCGCCGCCTATCTCAAGGCACTGCCCGAACGGGCCAATGGCTGGGAGTGAGTGATAGCCAGGTGTGTCCGGCTGCCACATGCAAACAGATTACTGGGTCAGGCGCGAGGAGACCTTTGAAGCCTGCTTGCCGATGCTCTCGAACGCGGCAATCAGAGCGGCGCTGCTGTTGGCATCGTAGAAGTGTTCGGCGGTGCTGGCGCAGTAGGCGAGCAGTTGCTTGCCGCGGGTGGGCGCAGCAAAGGCCACCGTATAGACTTCAATGCCCTCGCCCTTCGCCTTGTCACACAGCAGCTTCGTCGATGAATCGGCGGAATTGTAGTTGTTGTCGCCATCGGTCATGAAGACAATGAACTTCTCCGGCACTTCACCGGACTTTTCCTTGTGCTTGCTGTCCTCATTGTTCGAGCTGACTTTCTGGAGCGCCCAATTGAACGCCTCGGTGGAATCCGTGCCACCTTGAGCCGGCAACGCGTTGACAAAATCCCGCGTCTTCTGGGGCTTCCAGTGCAGGTTCTGGAAGCCTGTCATGTAGCTGTTGTAACTGGCGGCTCCGAGGCGGACATATTTGCGGTTGGGGTCAGCCGTTTCAAACTGGCTGATCAGGCCGCCGACTGCCGTCTTGAGCACATCGATCTTGCGCTGCCCCTCGAGATCCCAATCCATCGAGCCGGACCGGTCCAGGACCAGCGCCATTGACAGGGCACCCTGTGCTGCTTCAGTCGAGGCGCTCTGGGATTTGCCGATGACGCCGACGCTCAGGTCCTGCCGCCCCATGAACCGAGCCATGCCCGACGCTGTCTGGGTGCCGGTCATCGAAATGGCCACATCCCAGACGGTGGTGCCGTTGTTTTCGAACGGGGTGATGACGATTGCGGGCTTGACACTCATGTCGGCGAAAACCGGCATGTCCTCTTCCATCTGTCCCTTGAGGAACTGGGCGGCGAACAAGCGCGCC
The DNA here is from genome assembly GCF_002733955.1 of Hoeflea sp. Taxonomy (GTDB): domain Bacteria; phylum Pseudomonadota; class Alphaproteobacteria; order Rhizobiales; family Rhizobiaceae; genus Hoeflea. Next base: position 552,081 of record NZ_NVXQ01000001.1, read on the forward strand.
TCCTCGATGCTGAGGTTTTCTTCCTGCGAAAGCCGGGTAGAGGTTGCAAGCGCGGCACTGTCGACCGCATTCTGCATCCGCGTTTTCATCGACATCGCATTGGTGGTGTCGAGAGCCAGACTGGCAGCTATCACGACGACAGGAAGGGCCAGGCTCGTCATGATGGCAAAGTTGCCATCAGTGCTCTTCAACAATTCCGTAAATTTCCTGATCATTGGATTGGTCATCTCGGCATCCTGTTTGATCTGTCGCTCTTGATCACAACAAATACATCGGAACCCATCAGCGTTGCCTTAAACCAGACGTTCAAATTTTACGCATTACCAATTTGGTGCAGATCATCGGCTGATTTTACGTTGCGAGAGAGCCATTTGCACCTCTTTGAGACGCGGGGCACCCAACATATTGGGTGAGCAGCACCGGGCAATCCTGCCTTGAAACACTGTGTGTGAGCAGGCTCTGCACGATTGCGGCCGCCTGCTGGACATGGCAAGGCGCCGTGCACCGAGTTGGATGCACGGCGCTGCCGTTCCGCGTGCTCATCGGGTCAAGGTGCGAGCCGATCTTAATCGGTCAGCCGGGTTACCATCTGGACTGCTTCTTCGCCGATATCCTTGAAGGCTTGCTTCAGCTCGTCGGCACTGTCAGCGGTGTAGTAAAAATCGTTTCCCGAAGCGCAGGCACTGAGAAGCTCCTTGCCACGCTGGGGGGCCTGGAAGGCGACGGTGAAAATCTTGACCTCGTTGTTCTTTGCCGAGGTGCAGTGTTCCAGCGTCTTGCGATCCGCATAGTTGTCCCAGTATGAAGATCCGGTCGAGTTTTCACCATCGGTCATGAATACGATGAACTTGTGCGGTTTCTTCGTGCCGTTCTTGGAATAATGCGCGTTGATCTCGGTCGGCTTTGTGACCTGGTCCGCAGCCCAGGCCATGGCATCTTCCGAGTTCGTGCCACCGGTCGCCTCGAGCGAGTTGGCAAACGTGATGATGTCGGACTTGTTCCAGGAAATCGACTGCTTGTCGGAATCCCTGGTGTCGGAATTGTAGGCCACAGCGCCCATGCGTGCATATTCATCGGTCGGGTCGGATTCCGCGATATGCCCTGTCAGATCGGCTACGGCTTCCTTGAGAACGTCGATCTTGGGAACGTCGACTTCGACAGTCCTGGTCCCGCATTCGTACCGGCCCCGGTAATAGCTGTAGCAATATTTGGTGCGCGTTTCGGTCGTCGTTCTGCCCGACGCCCAGTCCATCGAACCGGAGCGGTCAAGCACAAGCATCATGGAAAGCGGATTTGAGCCGTCGCGCGCGGATTCGGATGTGCCGTTGATCGACACATCGATGGTATTCTTGCCGGCAAAGCGCGCCATCACCGTGGTCTGCTGCGATCCGACGACAGCCACATCAACCTTCCAGACGATTTTCTTTCCGCTGCCCGACTTGCTGACGGTCACAGTCGGAGTGGCTGTAAATCCTTCGAACGAATTGACGTCACTCGAGATCTGCGCAGCGAAAAACTTCGTCGCGTAGTCCTTGGCCTGACTTTCGGTAATATTCTCATCGGCCAACTGGCTGGTGGTCGCCAGGGCGGCGCTGTCTGCAGCGTTTTGCAGGCGCACCTTCATCGACAGCGCGTTGGACGTGTCAAGCGCGAGGCTGCCACCAACGATAAGCACCGGCAGCATCAGGGCTGCGAGCATGGTGAAATTGCCGTCTTCGGTACGAAGCAATTTCGCGATCTTCATGATCGTCGAATTGAACATTCGTGGACTCCACATCATCGGAATACGATGTGGCCAGAATAGACCTCAGGCGTGAGGATTCGATTAAGTCAAATGGTAAACAATCAACGAAGCCGAACGCGCATATTGCAGGTAATTTTCTTAATATCCGATGTATGCCAGGCCCCAAAAGCTACGGGGCCGGACACCGGCAATCCACACCTTTCTCAGGCCTTGCCAACCACCTTGAGTGCGAAGGCATATTCGTAGGCGATCTCTTCGAGCCGCTGGAAACGCCCCGACGCACCGGCATGACCGGCTGCCATGTTGATCTTGAACAGGACCGGATTGCCGCTGATTGACGCCTCGCGCAAGCGCGCGACCCATTTCGCTGGTTCCCAATAGGTCACGCGCGGGTCGGTGAGGCCGGCGATCGCCAGGATCGGCGGGTAAGGTTGTGCCGTGACGTTGTCATAGGGCGAGTAACCGGCGATGGTCTGGTAATCCTCGGGCGATGCGATCGGATTGCCCCATTCCGGCCATTCCGGCGGGGTCAGCGGCAGGGTGTCGTCGAGCATGGTGTTGAGGACATCGACAAAGGGAACGGCGGCAATGATGGCGCCGAACGCCTCGGGCGCCATGTTGGCCACCGCCCCCATCAGCATGCCCCCGGCGGAACCGCCCTGGGCGACGATACGGTCGTGCGAGGTGAATTTCTGCTCTGCCAGGTAGCGCGCCGCGGCAATGAAATCGGTGAATGTATTGGTCTTGCTGCCGCGCTTGCCGGCCTCGTACCAGGCAAAGCCCTTTTCCTTGCCGCCGCGAATATGGGCGATGGCGTAGACAAAGCCACGATCTACCAGCGACAGGCAGTTGGTGTTGAAACCAGCCGGAATTGCAATGCCGTAGGAGCCGTAGCCGTAAAGCAGGCATGGGGCGGAGCCGTCGAGCGGTGTGTCCTTGCGGTAGAGCAACGTGACCGGCACCAGCTCGCCGTCAGCGGCCGGCGCCATGACGCGCCTTGTGACATAGTCTTCCGGCGTGTGGCCTGAGGGTACCTCGTCGCGTTTCAGCAGCGTGCGCTCGCGGGTGGTCATGTTGTAATCGTAGAGCTCTGACGGCGTGGTCATCGAGGAATAGCTGAAGCGGACCACTTCGGTGTCATATTCCATCGAGCCCTGGAAGCCGAGCGAATAGGCTTCCTCGTCGAAGGCGATGGCGTGTTGCTCGCCCGTGCTGCGGTCAAGAATGACGATGCGCGGCAGGCCGTTTTCGCGCTCCATCCAGACCAGATGGTTGCGGTAGGCGCTGACTGACAGGATCAGCCTTCCCGGCTTGTGGGGGACGACCTCGCTCCAGTTTGCAGGTTCCGGGGTCTCAACCGGCGTCTGCATGATCTTGAAATCCTTGGCGCCATCGGCGTTGGTCAGGATGTAGAAGACATCGCCGCCTTCGCTGAGCGAGTATTCGACGCCGGTCTGTCTTGCAGCCACCAGTTGCGGCTTGGCAGCAGGGTCATCGGCCGGCATGACCCAGCATTCCGATGTCTCGTGATCATTGATCTCGATCATGATGAAATCATTGAGCCGGGTTCCCGACACGCCCATGAAGAAGCCGGTGTCGGTCTCTTCGTGGATCAGCACGTCTTCGCTCTGCGCGGTTCCGAGCCGGTGGTGGAAGATCTTGCTCGGACGGTGATTGTCATCGACGGCGGTGTAGAAGAAGCCAGTGCAATCGGCCGACCAGGCGGCGCCGCCACCGGTGTTCTCGATCAGGTCGGCACTGTCCTTGCCCGAGGCCAGATCGCGCACCTTGAGGGTGAAGAATTCGGAGCCCTTGTCATCATAGCCCCAGATGGCGGCCGTGTGATCGGGCGAATGGCCGGTGCCGGCGAGCCGGAAATAGGGTTTGCCCTCGGCCTCCTGATCACCATCGAGGATGATCTGCTCATCACCGCCAGCCCGCGGGATGCGGAAATATTTCGGCTGTTCTCCGCCGGTGACATAGCGCACGCCGTAGAGCCAGGAGCCATCGGGCGACGGCACCGAGCTGTCATCTTCCTTGATGCGGCCGCGCATTTCGGCAAACAGCGTCTTCTGCAGCTCCTCGGTGTCGGCCATGGCTGCCTGCTGATAGAAGTTCTCCGATTCCAGGTGGACCCGGATTGCCGGATCCAGGAGCGAGGGATCCTTGAACATCGCCTGCCAGTTGTCATCGCGCATCCAGGCATAGTCATCAGACCGCGTCACGCCGTGGCGAATGTCTTCAACAGTGCGTTTTTCGGCGACCGGGGCTTCTGGCAGGTTTTTGAATGCGGACAAGGAGAGCTCCATGAAAGGGATCGGCGGGCTCGCGAAGAGCCGGTTACCCGACATAGAGGCCGTGACTGGCTGGATCAAGGCAAGGCGGCCGGAAAACCGACCGGCGCTCGGCGTCTACCGGATGACCAGCGCGCCCAGCGTCAGCCCGGAAGCCAGAAGACAGGCAACAGTTCGCACCGTGTTGAGGCTGACCCAGCGGGTCATGTAGCTCTGCTTCCAGAACGCAATCGTCTGCGAAGCGGCCGGATCGATCCCTGCCAGCTGATTGTTGAGCGGCACATTGCCAAAGGCGGTGACCGCGAAGACGCCGACCAGATAGATCACGCCGGCCAGCATCAGCAAATGCGAGGGCAAGCCGTCCACCGCCACGAAGGCGTAGACCGCGATCACCAGCGAGACCAGCGCAAGCCCCATGAACAGGACCATGAACATCGAGCGCATGATCTCGACATTGAGCACCTGCATGGCCTCGATTCCGCCCTGGCCCCTGACCAGGTTGAAGGAACGCATGATGAAATCGGAGAACGCAAGAAACACGCCGCCAATGGCGGCATAGGCGAGGACGGATGCTGCGCTGAGCAGCGTGAACCATAAGGACATGGGGATAGCTTTCAGGTTGCGGGCTCTCAGGCCCCGAGGTTTGGAGACCGGGCGGCGGACATCCCTGCCCGCCGCCCGGAATGTGAGCAGTCAGGCGGGCTTGCGCTGAGTGATCAGCGCCGCCAGTCCCGCGAGCCCGATCATCAGTTCGGCGATCATGGCGGTGACGAGGCCCGTGTCCGGCTGTCCGTCCAGGCCCAGGCTAACCAGTCGCGACGCGCCGTAGGCCATAAACATGGCTGCGGCGAGCAAGGTCGATGCCAGCGCAAAGCGGGAAAACACCAGACCTGCAAGCGTCAGCAGACCGAGCATGATGACACTGCCGCCAGATGCGCGCAGTTCGTTGGCGAGGCTGACATCATCGGCAAGCGAGATGCCGTAAGCCGCATAGAAGGCGTCGGGTGACAGAAGGATTGAACCACCAATGAAGATGGCGGTGGCGCCGGCGATCAGCAGAACGGCCTTTTGCAAGAGCATGGCTTTCATGGGCTTGTTCCTTGTTAAGATTGTAGGCATGGGTCAGGCCGCCTGTTTCCAGACACCGCTTGCTGCGACCGAGCGGCAGAAATCGGCGAAATCGCGCGGCGCGCGGCCGAGCGCACGCTGGACGCCGTCGGTCAGATAGGCGTTGTGGCCGTCAAGCGTTTCGCGGCAGATCTCGGTAAAGACGTCGGCGATCAGCGGTCCGCCAATTTCGAGCATGCCTTCATGAAACTGCGCGAGCGTGATCGGCTGGTACTGCACCGGAATTCCGGCGGCAGCGGAGATCTCGGCCGCTGCTTCACCAAAGCTCAGCAGCCGGGGACCGGTGATCTCGTAGAGCTCGCCGTCATGGCGGTCATCGGTGAGCGCTGCGACGGCAACATCGGCAATGTCATCGACATCGACAATCGGTTCCTTGATATCGCCCGCGGGCAGAGCCACGACACCCTCGAGCACCGGCGGCAGCAGATAGCCTTCGGAGAAATTCTGCGCGAACCAGGCGGCGCGGACCAGCGTGAAGGCGAGACCGGAGTTGCGCACGATCTCCTCGCACGCCACGGCATGGGCTTCTCCCCTGCCCGACAGAAGCACAAGCTTGCGGACACCGGCCTCGGTGGCAGCGACGGTCAGCGCCCTGATCTTGTCGGCAGCGCCGGGAAAGGCCAGATCCGGGAAATAGGAGACATAGGCGGCGGTGACGCCCTCAAGTGCCGCCGTCCAGGTTTCAGGCTGCTCCCAGTCGAACGGGATGGCGGAGTTGCGCGATCCTTCGCGAACGGAGAAGCCTTTTTCCTTGAGTGATCTGACAATGCGGCTGCCGGTCTTGCCGGTGGAACCGATGATGAGAATGGGTTGGTCTTGCATGGGAAGCTTCCTTGGCTCAATTGACGATGAGAAGGAGGTAAGCTCATTTTTCTGGATGAACAATTACAGATAAATCTCATTCATATGCAGATCGTCCAAAGATGTGGACAATCCGCAAACACGTGGTAGATTTAGCTCATGTCAAAACCTGATCCATGCATCCCCGTGAGTTCCGACCCATTGGCTGAAACGCTGCACATGCTGCGGCTGACCGGCACGCTTTACTGCCGGGGCGAACTGACCGCGCCCTGGGCGATCGCCATTCCACTGCTGGAAGGCGTCATGTCCTTCGTAGTGGCCACGTCGGGCGCGCTCTGGCTGCAGCTTGAGGACATGGAACCGCAATTGCTGTCGCAGGGCTGCCTGGCGCTGATCCCGCATGGGACCCCGCACACGATTTCCAGCGCTGCCGGGCTGGCGGGCGAGCCGCTGTTCGAGCTGCCGGTGGAGAAGGTTTCCGAGCGCTACGAAATCATGCGCCATGGCGGCGGCGGCGAGATGACCCGAACCATGTATGGCGTGGTTCGCTTTGACGATGTGGCAGCCGAGCACCTGCTCAAGCTTTTGCCACAGATCATCAACATCGACGCCTGGGATGACCAGACCGGCGGCTGGCTGCAAAGCACGCTTCGTTTCATCGCCAGCGAGGCTGCCTCACTCAAGCCGGGCGGTGAGACCGTGATCACAAGGCTGTCTGACGTGGTGGTGATCCAGGCCATCCGCTCCTGGCTTGAGACAGCTCCGACCACCGAGACAGGCTGGCTGGCGGCGCTGCGCGATCCGCAGATCGGCAGGGCGCTGGCGCTGATGCACCGCCGCCCCGGAGAAGACTGGAGCGTGGATTCACTGGCCATGCAGACCGGCATGTCGCGGTCTGCCTTCGCGGCCCGTTTCGCCAACCTGGTGGGACAGACGCCGCTGCGTTATCTGACCGAATGGCGCATGCGGATCGCCCGCAGCCGGCTGATCGACACGGCAGACGGGCTGGCAGCGATCTCGGTGGATCTCGGTTACCAGTCGGAAGCATCCTTCTGCCGGGCGTTCAAACGCGTGTTCGGCAAACCACCCGGCAGCATACGCCACGCCGAACCAGGCCGCGCCGGCGCAGTCTTTCCCGCGCCGATGGCCGCCAACGCGGGCTAGGGTCAGGTCAGGCCAGTTGGCCGGCCGGGCGGATGCGGCCGACCTCGGTGCCCTTCCAGTTCCTGAGGCTCTTGTTCGACCAGTCAGCCAGCTTTGCCGAGACTTCCTCGTCATCGGCAAACAGTTTGGCCAGCACGCCGCCAATCATCGCCTCGGCGCCGCGGGTCGAACCATCCTCGCATTTGAGCGCGATGCCGTAGCCTTTCTCAGGCAACGTGGCGCAGAAAACACCCTCGGCGCCTGTCTTGGCGAAGATCCTTCCGGGTGCGACGCTCATCAGCTCGGTGCAGGCGCGGCCGGTGCCGGCGACATACCAGGGCTCGGCCATGCAGGCCGACATCAGCCGCTTTGCCGCCCTGGCGCGCTCGGGTCCGAGGCCCGTGCCGGAGGCCATGCGGGCAAAGCCATGGGCAATACTCTTGAGGGGCGAGGCATAGGTCGGGATCGAGCAGCCGTCGATGCCGCAATTGTCCTGCCCCAGGGCTGTGCCGGTGAGATCGGCCATGACGTCGCGGATCGAGGCCTGGACAAAATGATCATACTCGACATAGCCGTGATGATCGACGCCGGCATGGCAGGACAGGCAGAGGAAGCCCGCATGCTTGCCCGAGCAATTGTTGCCAAGCTGGTCGGGTTTGTCGCCGGCGCGAACCTGATCGATCAGAACCTTTGTTTCGAAACTCCAGTGACAACCGCATTCGAAATCGGCTTCGCCCAACCCGGCGCGGCCTGCAATCTCGCCGGCCAGCTGCATGTGACCCGGCTCGCCGGAATGCGATGAGCAGGTGAGCGCCAGTTCCTTCTCGCCCAGGCCATAGCGGTCGGCGGCGCCGGTCTCGACCAGCGGCAGCGCCTGCATCGACTTGACCGCCGAGCGTGGAAACACCGGGGTTTCGACCTCGCCCAGGCCCATGACGACCGACCCGTCTCCATCAACCACCACGGCCATGCCGCGGTGCCGGCTTTCGACCATCTGGCCGCGGGTGACTTCAACGAGAACGGGATTTTGCATGGGTGTTTCCTGGCATGGGTTGAGGGGCGCGGCGCGGCATTTGCGCGCCGAATGCTGGTGCGAGTGATCGCAGAAGCGAAGCTTTCGGGCAAGAGGTGTGGACAAACCACTTATCCGACCAGTGACGATCGCCACAGCTCCAAGAGCGTATGGGCAATATCTCGCGTGGATGCGGCGTACGGAAGCGACAAGGTCACAAGACCAAAGCTGCGGCAAAGGTGCCGGCGATGCCCGCCGAAGAAATGCGTGCCGGATCGGTCAACCAGATCGGCGATTGCGCCTGCCCGCCAGTTGGTTAAGCTCGCTTCACCCCACCGAACCACCCGAGTCCCCATGCTGCGCACAATCCTGATCACTTTGCTGGGGCCGATGCTGTGGGGGACCACCTATGCGGTGTTTACGGAAACGCTGCCGGTGAGCCATCCGCTGCTGACGGGTGCGCTCAGGGCGCTGCCGGCGGGACTGATCCTGCTGGCGCTCAATCCCCGGATTCCACCGCTGGAGGCGCTGAAGCGTCATGCGGTGATCGGCTTGATCAATATCGGGCTGTTCTTCGGGCTCTTGTTCGTCGCCGCCTCGCGGATGCCGGGCGGGCTTGCGGCCACGCTGGGCGCGATCCAGCCGCTGGTGGTGGTGCTGATCTCGGCCTGGCTTATCGGCCGCGCGCCGCATCCGGTGCAGATCCTGGCGGGCATTGCCGGGTTCATCGGCGTCGGGCTGCTGGTGCTGTCGCCGGAAGCCGATCCCGACCCGATCGGCGTTGCGGCGGCCATCGGCGGGGCGCTGGCGATGGCAACCGGCACCATCCTGATCGACCGCTGGGGCCGCATTGGCTCGGCGCTCGAAACCACCACCTGGCAACTGATTTTCGGCGGCGGTGTGCTGCTGCCGGTGGCGCTGATGCTCGAAGGCCTGCCGCCCGCGCCCGGACTGACCGAGATGCTGGGTTATGGCTGGCTGATGCTGCTGGGCACAGCATTCGCCTATTTCGTCTGGACCCGCGGCATCGGAAGGATCGGCCCGAGCGCGATCTACCTGGCGCTGGCCAGTCCGGTCGTCGCGACGGCAATCGGCGCGATCGCGCTCGGCGAATGGTTCAGCCCGCTGCAATGGGCCGGCATGGCGCTGGTGATCGGCTCCACGGCGGTCGGCGTGTCGTTCGGGCGGCGGCGTTGATCATCGGCAGTCCGGCAGACCGCTGTGTGGTCAAGCAACACGCATGACACCCCACCCGGCTCTACCGGTCACGCCATTGCGTTTTCCCGCAGCAGGTCCATGATGGCGGCGAAGGTGTCGATCTGCGTGATTTCGAAATCCGGATCGCTGAGATCGATGCCGAACTCGCTTTCCAGCGTCATCAGGAGATTGACTGCAGCCAGTGAATCCAGCTTGCCGCTGTCGAAAAGCGATTCCGTATCGTTGAATTCCGGCGGCTGTCCACGGTCGACCAGGATATTGGAAATCGTGTCGCGAACGAGCTTGAGGTTTTCAGCCTGCATCAATTTACTCCAAACAAACTTGCAAAGAAGGCGAAGCGGTCACCGAGGGGAATGACGCCCGAACTGTCATCGAAGATTTGCAGCAAAGCAAAAAACCCAAGAACAATGACACGCGGCAGCACCTGGTAGCGGAGAAAGCCATCCTCGGGCCTGACCTTTCCCTGGAAGAGCTGAGACCAGATGATCCCGACGGTCAGCCCCCCGGCATAGACAGTGTAGGAATAGAAATTGTCGATTGTCGCGGCAAAGCCATCAATGGCGAATACCGGCGCGTCACAGATGACGTCAAAGAGTATGTTGCCGACAAAGGCCGCCATGAAGGTGGCAAAGGCGATGCGCAGCCGCGGGTGTTTCTTGAAGCAGCGCTGGAAGGTCGGAAAGAAAAAGAAGTCCGACAGCAGCTCCTTGAAATAGAACAGATATTTGCCCCAGTACTCGGAGATCGTTCTCGAGCCCAGCGGTTTTACCATGCCGCGCGGAATGGCGAAGCCGGCCATGCGGACAACTGCCACAAGTGCGTGAATGACGGCCCCAAAAACCAGCACCCGCTCGAGGAAGTAGATGGCGACCACCGCCCAGCCAAGCGCGACAGAAGCCGGGCCGCCTACTGCCACCGCCTTCAGATGCGCTTCGAAATGCGGCAGACCGAGCGTGGAATGGACGACCTGATTGAAGACAATCTCGCCGGTCCAGAACAGGATGACCGCCCAAACCGCCAGCTTGAGCCCCTTGAGCCGGGTCACGGCCAGGGCGGCCGCGTCTTTCGCCTCGAACTTAGCCAAATAGCCCGGCCCCTTGATCGGCACCACGGTATTGGCCCAGAACGGTCTGACGTAGCCCAGCAGGGTGGTGTTATCCATTCTGCCTTTCTGCCGCACGGCCATCAGAATGTAGCCGATGAAAAAGAAGCTGGATGAGAGATAGGCAACCAGGATCCACGCGACGGTGAAAAGCCCGTGATCCCTGGGAACGAGTACGGTGAGAGCCGTCAATGCGGTACCTGCGATGAGCAGGCTGAGAATCGGACGTTCGGCCAGGACCGAGACTGCCTTGCGGCGGTGATTTTCGATCAGCAACAGGACCAGGCCGAAAAAGACGAGGCTGCATGCCATCAAGCCGGCCTGTGCATTCATTGCACCGAGCACACCGATCTCCGGCCAGATCTCGCCGAAATTCGTGTAGTGAAACTCGCTCCTGAATGGCCGCAACAGGAAGAACAGGATGCCCATCCCGGCCAGCACCATGCCGCGGCGCCCGGGCAACAGCGCTGCCAGCACCAGGGTCATGGCGATCAGGGCCATGTGCTTGGCGCGGATCACGGGCAAGGTGGCAAGGGCAAGCAGGAATGCGCCATGCAGGACCGCGATGCCGAGTTTCGACTGCGCCCATTCGACCACCCGGTCGTTCTTGTCCATCGACAGCCAGGATTGCCGCAGCGCCAGTGGATTGAACCAGCGCGCCGGGCTTTCGGGCCGGGTCTGAAGATCAACGGCGGTCACGATGCCAACTCCGGCTGCGCCTGGTTATCATCCAGCATGACTGCAAGGGCCTTGCGATCGATCTTGCCGCTGCCATTGAGCGGCAGTGCATCGAGAACGTGGACGCGGCTGGGGACCATGTGCGGCGGCAAGCGGTCACGCAAATTGCCACGGATGGTGTCGGCATCTGCTTCACCACCTGCCGAGAAGCCGACGATACCCTGTGCGCTGCCATGAGCCACCGGCCAGGCGACCGCACAGGCCATGTCGGTGCCGGCGGCCTTGCGCATCTGCATGTCGATTTCCTCAAGCTCGACCCGGTGGCCGTTGACCTTGACCTGATTGTCGAGCCGCCCGAGGTGGTGGAAAATCCCATCCGCATCGCGATAGCCGCGGTCACCGGTGAGATACCAGCGTTCGCCTTTTATGGTCGGGAAGCGCTCGGCTGTCAGCGCATCTTGCGCGAAATAGCCCTCGGCAAGCTGGCGTCCGCCGAGCGCGATTTCGCCCGGCACCTGGTCTGGAAGCGGATTGAGATCAGCATCCACGATCATGGTCTTCATGCCCGGATAGGGATCGCCGATGGCGACAATGTCGCGCGAACGGGTGACGATACCGGTCTCCACCCCCTGCCCTGACCAGGGCTGGCGCAGGCAGGCGATGGTAGCCTCGGTTGGCCCGTAGATATTGTCGACAATTGAATTGGGGGCGGCGGCGGCCCAGTCGCGGGCAACCTGCAACGGCAGCGGCTCGCCACAAAACAGCGAAATGCGCAGTGACGGCAAGGAGCCCGGCGCCAGTTTCCCGGTCTGCTTCATGATGCCCACAAGCGAAGGAACGGACAGCCAGGTGGTGATCTGGTGCTTGTTGATGAAACGGGCGGGCGCCACCAGATCGAGCGGCCGCATGATGTGCAGGCAGGCCCCCGCATGCCAGGTCATCAGCATGTTGTGAACCGAGAGGTCGAAAGTGATGTCACAGGTCTCGGCTGCCCGGTCATCCGGCCCGAAATCGTACCAGCCGCGCATGGCCTCGATATAGCTGGCAACAGCTCCGGCGCTGACCATCACGCCTTTCGGCTTGCCGGTGGTGCCGGAGGTAAACTCGATATAGGCGAGATGATCTTCGCTGACGAAGACGGGATGCTCGAGATCCGCGAGCGGTGCGACCTCATGGCCAGCGGTCTCCGCGACGAACTCGCCGGGCGCGTCCGCAGGGATGAGAACCAGTCTTGGGCAATGCGCACGAACGGCATCGCTAAGCAGCCGGATCCCCGCCCGATCCACGATCAGGGCGTCGAGATCAAGCAGATCAAGCAGTTCAATCAAACGCTGCTCGGGATATTTCAGACTGATGGGAACATAGGTGCCCCCGGCCCAGGCGGTTCCCAGGATCGCGACGCAAGCCTCGATGCTGCGCGATCCCAAAACACCGCATCTTCCGCTCTGCAACGCCGGGGCAAGCTTGCGAGCAACATCGCACACCACAGACACCAATTTTGAGTACGACAGAACGTCAGCACCACAAGAGACGGCGGCCTTCTCAGGAAATTCTCGAGAAATTTCTAAGAGAGTGAATGCAATATTTCTGTTGATAGTCATATTTGCGCCCGTGACTGCAATAACCTGGCGCCAAACTAATTTATACCACCTTTCGGTCAACACATTCTAGACATTATTGATTTGTTAACTTTAACATGCAGAGATTTTTTAAATTTTTACACAAAGCAATATGCTGCAGCGTTTTCAGCTACTTACGTACACAACTGCATACAGGTGGCGGTATCATACGCTCGCCGGCATTGCTCTCGATGGTAAACAGCTGCGCGCTGCGCAGAGCCGTCTGCCGGCTGGCCCGCGTTTCTACATCCGCGGCGCCAGCGGGCGTAACGCCCTTACCGGCCGGCAATCATGCCCGACGCGGAAAATCCGCCATCGACGGTGAGCACGTGACCATTGATATAGCTGGCCTGGGGCGAAAGCAGGAACAGGATGGCGTCGGCGATTTCGCTGGGCTGGCCGTAGCGGCGCAGCGGGATCTGGGCGGTCCAGCGCTTGCGGTCCTCCACAGTGTGCAGGCTCGCGATCAGCGGTGTGTCGACCGGGCCCGGTGCGACGACATTGACGCGCACACCGCTGGCGCCCCATTCATTGGCGAGCACCTGGCTCATCAGGATGACGCCGGCCTTGGATGCGCCGTAGGCCACCCTTCCGGCATTGGCCCGGATGCCCGACGCCGACGAGAGATTGACGATCGAAAGCGTGTCGCCCATCTGGTCGAGCGCCGCGCGGCAGAGAATGAAACTGCCGGTCAGGTTGACGTCGACGATCTGGCGGAACATCTCGGCGCTGGTTCGTTCCGCGGGAATGTCCCGGGCGATGCCGGCGCAATTGACCAGGCCGGTCACCGGACCCAAGGCATCCACGGCTTGGCCCAGACAGTCGGCGACTTCGTCTTCGTCGGTGACATCGCAAGCGAGCACCAGCACGTCCTCGCCTTCAAGCCGTTCCTCGGCACGGGCGACAGCCTCGGCGCTGGCATCGAGAATGGTGACGGTAGCGCCCTGGTCAATCAGCGCCAGCACCGTGACCTCGCCGATGCCGGAGGCGCCGCCGGTGACGACGACGTGACCGGCGGCAGCGGCATTCACCGGATGCGCTCGAGGATGGAGACGTAATTGGCGACCGCCGCGCCGCCCATGTTGAAGATGCCGCCAAGTTGCGCATCCTTGACCTGGATGCCGCCCGCCTCTCCGGTCAGCTGCATGGCCGAAAGCGCGTGCATGGACACGCCGGTGGCGCCGATCGGGTGGCCCTTGGCCTTGAGGCCGCCGGATGGATTGACCGGCAGGCGGCCGCCCTTTTCGGTTTCGCCGCTCATGGCGAAATCACCGCCCTGCCCCGGCTTGGCCAGGCCCATGGCTTCATACTCGATCAGCTCGGCGATGGTGAAGCAGTCGTGGGTTTCAACAAAGGACAGATCATCGAGCGAGGTCTTGGAATTGGCGAATGCCCGCTTCCAGCCCTCGGCGCAGCCTTCGAAAGCAAGGATATCGCGCTTGGACATGGGCAGGAAATCCTGCACGTGCTCGGCTGCGCGAAACAGCACGGCGCGCGGCGCCTGCATGGCGGTGTTGACGTCGGACAGCACGATTGCCGCCGCGCCATCGGAGACCAGCGAGCAATCGGTGCGCTTGAGCGGGCCTGCGACGAACGGGTTCTTGTCGCTTTCGGTGCGGCAGAACTCGAAGCCCAGATCCTTGCGCATCTGCGCCCAGGGGTTTTCGACACCGTTTTTGTGGTTCTTGGCGGCAATGGCGGCAAGGCCGTCGGACTGGTCGCCATATTTCTGGAAATAGCTGTCGGCAATCTTGCCGAAGACGCCGGCAAAGCCCGCAGGGGTGTCGCCGTCCTCAGGCAGGTAGGAAGCCTTGAGCAAATTGGCGCCGATCTGCGGGCCGGGCGTCGTGGTCATCTGCTCGACGCCGACCACCAGCACCCGGCGGGCCGCACCTGCGCGAATGGCCTTGATGCCCTGATGCACCGCGGCCGAGCCGGTCGCGCAGGCGTTTTCGACCCGCGTCGTTGGCTTGAAGCGGAAGCCGTCGTCAGCCTGCAGCACCAGGCTGGCGGTGAAATCCTGCGCCGAAAAACCGGCATTGAAGTGGCCGAGATAGATCTCGTCGATGTCGCCGGCTTCCAGCCCGGCATGTTCGAGCGCCTCGCGGGCCACTTTCGTGACCAGGCTCTCGACGGTTTCTTCGCTGTGTCTGCCAAAGGGCGTATGGGCCCAGCCGATGATGCAGGCGGTCATGTGGTCTCTCTCCCGGGACGCTCAAATGTGTTGGCGCGCATTTTGAGCGCGCCGACGCCTTTGTAAAGAGCAGAAAGGGTCGCATGGGGTGAGACAGGGCCAAACGGCAGGCCAATCCGGGGCGTCGCCGGGCTCAGGCTTTCAAGGCAGCCTGGTCGTAGTCCGCGGCCGCCTGAGCCGAGGGTAGCGCCTGGCAGCGCGCAATCCAGTCGCGGATGATCTGGGCATCCGGAGTGGCTTGCGGGGCCCAGACAAAAGGCGATACCAGCAACAGATCGGCAGCGGAAAACGCATCTCCCAGCAGAAACGGCGTCTTCTCCAGTTGCGTCGTCAGCCGCGCCACGACCTCGGGCATGCCGCGAAACGTGATGTCGAAAATAGGATGGCTCAGTTCGGCGGCCTGCAGCACGATGACCGGCTCAACCACGTTTCCGTACCAGGCCAGCCAGCCGAGATAGCTGCCACGGTCCGCCTGACCGACGGAGCGGCCAAATCCCGAAGTGGGAAACATGTCCGTCAGATAGAGCATTATGGCATTGGATTCCCAGATCTCGACACCATCGTGAACCAGCAACGGCACCTTGCCTTCGGGATGCGGATTCGCGGGGTCGGCACCGCCGGACCCATCGTTGCGGGCTACACTCACGATACGGATGTCGACCTGATCAAGAATGCCAAGCTCCATGATCAGGCGGATGATGCGGGACGAACGTGAGTACGGGGCGTGATAAAGGGTCAGCATGGTTGATCTCCTGGCCTGGGTGTTGAGGATGGAGGCGGAGTAGCATCAGCATGCTGCCAATTTCTGTCAGCACTGGACTGAGGCGATGCACTTTGTCTCCTCCCATGTTTCCCGGGCGCAGTGTGACGTGAGCGCTCACCACTTGTTGATCGAGACAAAGCAATTGAAACTGGATTTGGCCACATTTCGGAGTATCTAAGCCACCATGTCTTCTGGCCGCCTGCTGCTTTTGTGTCTTCTTGCCGTCACCCTCGGGTTGTCGGGGCCGTTGACGCGCGCCTTGTCTTCGCATGCGGCAGCCGTTCCCCAGACGATAGCGGTTTCCGCTGCCACTGCAGCGACCGACCTGAAGACCAGTGCAAACACCTCAAAACGATGCCAGCGCGGCACAATTGCCCGCTCCAACTGCCATGTTGACGTCGGCTACGTGGCCTCTGTGCCGCAGCCGACACATGCCGTGGCAGTGTCGGCACTCGAGATCTTGCATGGGCAGGCGATCACCACGCCACCGGCAACACGGATCTTCAGGCCTCCACGGCTGAGCTGAAACAGCGAACCAGGACCGTCGTGCAAGCGACAGTTCCCGTCTTCTCAGTACTCAAGGCCCAACATCATGATTACCAGACGCCTGTTTCTGAGCTCAGCCACGCTGGCTGTGCTTTCGGGCTGCTCCTCCATCGGCAGCCGCACACAAACCCTCTCCGCACCGGCCATCAAGCCGGAACCGCAACCGATGCCGGCGATCTACGGCGCCATTGTCGATGAGCCCTACCCGATCGAAGCCGTGCCGGCCGGCGTGGTGGCTGAACGGTTCTGGCGCCAACGAGTGCCCAATCCGTTCCCGGGCGAAGCCGCCGGAACCATCATCGTCGATCCGAACGCGTTCTACCTGCACCTGGTAGAGAACAGCGAGACGGCGATGCGCTACGGCATCGGGGTGGGCCGGCAGGGCTTTTCCTGGTCGGGCGACGCAAAGGTGCAGTACAAGCGCAAATGGCCGCGCTGGAAGGCACCCGACGACATGGTGGCGCGCAATCCGGAGCTCGCACCCTACTCTGTCGCCAATGGCGGGATGGATCCCGGCCCGCTCAATCCGCTGGGCGCGCGGGCGCTCTACCTGTTCCAGAACGGGGAAGACACGCTCTACCGGATCCACGGCAATCCGGAAGCCAATTCGATCGGCAGAGCGGTGTCATCGGGCTGCATCAGGTTGCTCAACCATGACATCATCGACCTGCATGAACGGGTTCGCAGCGGCGCCAAGGTGGTGGTCAAATCGTCCAGAATGCCGGCGGCGCTCAGTTAAACCCCGGGCGACCACACCCGGGTTCGGCGCCGGCCCACAATCACCATGTCCCTGCGATCCTCGAAAAGGCCGCGCGTTGCCTCTTCCCGCGCGGCCTTTCCCGGTGTTTCAAATGCCTCTCACGTCGGTCAGGTCAATTGGCAAGGCCTTCCAGGCCATAAAGCGCGGGGCGAATTTCCTCGAGCAGCGCGAACGGATCCTCGAGCGAGGCAACCACATCGGTGAAGCTGCTGGGCAAGTCGTTGAGGAAACGGATATCGAGACCATCCTGCACTCGTTCGGCAACAGCGCAGGCGATCAGATATTGCTTGTCGCCAATGCTGATATAGAAGTGATCCGGAACGCCGTGCCTGCGGGTGGTGGCGCGCAGGCCGCCTTCGGATATCTCGAGAACCCTCAATTGCGCCTTGCAGATCTGGCGGACGCCCTTGAGAGGAAAAAACACGTTGAACAAGACATTGCAGGGGCGCATTTGCCAGTTCTGGTCCTGCTGATCGAGAGCGATCCGCGTGAGATAATTTGCGGAAGATGGTGCGGCTGCATCTTGAAATGTCATTTCTTGTCTACCCTTGAACAGTGTCGTCAAAAATCATTGGCAACCGGCGCAAGCAACAGGAGTTGCTCCCTCCGACTACCGAGTTGCATCCAAATTTCTTGAGGCTATTCCGGCGGATACCGAAAATCTCAGTGCAGGGAAGAAATGCATCAGCGGACCCAAGGCTGCATGCAGATGGGATTGCGCCCTCCGGAACGACAGCAGCAACCGCAATAACTCGGCGAAGCGTTAGCTAATTCATTGATTTTTCTGTCCATTTATCTGTTTTCAATCACTTAACCATAGCTACTCTTTGCTGCACCACGCCGCTGGACAACGAGCTCCGCTGGTCGCAAAGAGGATACCAGGTCGTTTTTTATTGATTGATGGCTCAATCAAAACTAGATTGATGGTGATCCACGCAAACCAGCCCGCCAAAAGGCGGCAGGAGAAACCGAATGCCCAAGATCGGCATGGAACCCATACGGCGCAAGGCGCTGACGGACGCGGCGATTGAAGCGATCGGCGCGCGTGGCTCGATGGGTGTGACAATGTCGGACATCGCCGGCCGGGCCGGCGTCTCGCCGGCGCTGGCGCATCACTATTTCGGCTCGAAAGACCAGCTGATCACCGCTTCGGTGCGCGCTTTGCTCAGCGACCTGCGGATTGACGCGGTGAACGCGCTTAAGGCAGCCCGCAACCATCGCGGCAGGGTCTCGGCGATCATCACCGTGAGCTTTTCAGAAAAGCAGTTCTCCGAGGATGTGGTTGCCGCCTGGCTCGCCTTCTACGTCGATGCCCAGCGCGCGCCCGACATCAGGCGGTTGCTGTCGGTCTACGCCCGGCGGCTGCATGCCAATTTGATGAGCGGGCTGACGCCGCTCGCAGGCGCCTATGACGCGGAGCGCATTGCCGAGGGGGCGGCGGCGATGATCGACGGGCTTTACATCCGCAAGGCGCTCGGCACCGGTCCGGCACGGCATGACGCTGTGGCGCTGGTCGAGGATCACATCGAAACGCAGCTGCTCGAAATCCGGAGGAGAACCTTATGACCGGCGGTCAGGACGGGGTGAAGAAACCCAACATTCTCATCCTCATGGTCGACCAGCTCAACGGCACGCTGTTTCCAGACGGTCCGGCGGAGTTCCTGCAAGCGCCGAACCTGAAAACGCTTGCGGCACGCTCAGTCCGATTTTCCAACAACTACACCGCCTCGCCGCTCTGCGCACCGGGCCGCGCCTCGTTCATGTCCGGCCAGCTGCCGCGGCGCACCCGGGTCTATGACAATGCGGCCGAGTTCGCCTCCGACATTCCGACCTATGCGCATCATCTGCGCCGCGCCGGTTACTACACCTGCCTGTCGGGCAAGATGCATTTTGTCGGGCCTGACCAGATGCACGGATTCGAGGACCGGCTGACCACAGACATCTATCCGGCCGATTTTGGCTGGACGCCGGACTATCGCAAGCCCGGCGAGCGGATCGACTGGTGGTACCACAATCTCGGCTCGGTCACCGGCGCCGGCGTGGCCGAAACTTCGAACCAGATGGAATATGACGACGAGGTGGCGTTCTTCGCCACGCAGAAGCTGCACCAGCTGTCGCGCCTGAGCGACGACGCCTCGGCACGGCCCTGGGCACTGACCGTTTCCTTCACCCACCCGCACGATCCTTACGTGGCGCGCAAGCAATACTGGGATTTCTATGAGGACTGCCCCGAACTGACACCGCGGGTTGCGCCGATCCCCTATGAGGCGATGGATCAGCATTCGCAGCGGCTTTACAACGCCAATGACAGCGAACGCTTTGACATCACGCAAGACAATGTGCAGCGCTCGCGGCAGGCCTATTTTGCCAACATCTCCTATCTTGACGACAAGATCGGCGCGATCCTGGCAACGCTCGAAGCCACAAGGATGGCTGAGGACACCATCGTGGTGTTCTGCTCCGACCATGGCGACATGCTGGGTGAGCGCGGCATGTGGTTCAAGATGAGCTTTTTCGAAGGCTCGGCGCGGGTGCCGCTGATGATCGCGGTGCCGGGCGCGGAGGGCCGCCTGGTCCAGGACCCGACGTCGAACCTCGATATCACGCCCACGCTGGCCGATCTTGCCGGCGTGTCGCTGGACGAGGTCGCACCCTGGACCGATGGTGAAAGCCTGACCCACGTCATGGACGGTGAAAAGCGCAGCTCGCCGGTGTTGATGGAATACGCGGCGGAAGGTTCGGAAGCGCCTTTGGTGGCGATCCGCGACGGGCGCTACAAGTTCATTCATTGCGAACTCGATGCGCCGCAGCTGTTCGATCTCGAAACAGATCCGGACGAGCTCAACAACCTCGCCGCCGATCCCGCGCATGCGGAACGGGTCGCCACCTACATGATCAAGGTGCGGTCCAGATGGGATATGGCGCGCTATGACGCCGAGGTGCGCGAAAGCCAGGCCCGGCGCTGGGTGGTCTACGAGGCGCTCCGCAACGGCAACTACTATCCATGGGATTTCCAGCCTTTGCAGAAGGCCTCCGAGCGCTACATGCGCAATCACATGGACCTCAACATCCTCGAAGATTCACAACGGTTTCCGCGCGGCGAATGATGAACAGGCAGGAACTCGAACGGGCCCAGAGCCACTCCGTCTACAATCGCGCGGAGCTCGAAAGGAGCCGGCGCTGCGGCTGCTTCCACTGCGAGAGCGTGTTCACGGCGAGTGCCGTGCTGCACTGGACGGACAAAAGCCGCGCGCAAGGCGAATGGACGGCATTGTGCCCGAGCTGCGGCATCGACGCGGTGATCGGGGACGCGGCCGGATTCGGAATGAGTCCCGTCTTCCTGCGCGAGATGAAGGACCGATGGTTCGGCTCCGGCCAGGCCTGAAGACGAAAACCGCCGAGACATGAACACGAAAAAGCGAAAGGCCGGACAATGACCGCCGCACAGCCGAAAGCATCCCACCACATCAACGGACAGTACCGCGAGGACGCCTCCGGTCGGTCCTTCGAGAGCCACTATCCGGCAACCGGCGAGGTGATCGCCAGACTGCACGCCGCGACGCCCACCGTGATCGACCAGGCGGTGGCAGCCGCCAAGGCGGCGCAGCCGGCCTGGGCAAAGCTCATGGGTGTCGAACGCGGCCGCATCCTGTTGCGCACGGCACAGCTGCTGCGCGAACGCAACGAGGAACTCTCCCGGATCGAAACGCTCGATACCGGCAAGGCGATCCAGGAAACGCTCGTCGCCGATGCGGCCTCGGCTGCCGATGCACTTGAGTATTTTGGTGGCCTGGCCGGTGCGATCACCGGTGAGCATGTGGATCTGGGGGGCGATTTCGTCTACACCCGCCGCGAAGCGCTCGGCGTCTGCGCCGGCATCGGCGCGTGGAACTACCCGATCCAGATCGCGGCATGGAAGTCCGCACCGGCGCTCGCCTGCGGCAATGCCTTCATCTTCAAGCCCTCGGAAATGACGCCGCTGACGGCGCTGCTGCTGGCCGAAGCCTTCAAGGATGCCGGCCTGCCCGATGGCCTCTTCAACGTGGTGCAGGGCTATGGGGATGTCGGCGCCGCACTCGCCAGCCATCCCGACATCGCCAAGGTGTCGCTCACCGGTTCGGTGCCGACGGGCGCCAAGGTGCTCGGTGCAGCCGCCCAGACCATAAAGTCGGTGACCATGGAGCTTGGCGGCAAATCGCCGATCCTGGTGTTTGACGACGCAGACCTGGAAAGCGCCATCGGCGGGGCGATGCTGGGCAATTTCTACTCGACTGGACAGATCTGCTCGAACGGCACCCGCGTGTTTGTGCAGCGCGGAGTTTACGACACATTCCTCGAGCGGCTGAAAACCCGCACCGAGGCGATCCGGCTCGGCGATCCGCTCGATCCCGACACGCATCTGGGCCCGATGGTCTCGATGGCGCAGCGCGACAAGGTTCTGGGCTACATCGAAGCGGGCAAGCGCGAAGGCGCACGGCTCGTCACCGGCGGCGGGGTGCCGGACATGCAGGGGTTCGAGAGTGGCGCCTGGATCCAGCCGACCGTTTTTGCCGACGTGACCGACGAGATGACGATCGCGCGCGAGGAAATTTTCGGGCCGGTGATGAGCGTGCTGGTATTTGACGACGAGGCGGAAGCGCTGCGCCGCGCCAATGCGACCGAATTCGGTCTGGCCGCGGGCGTGTTTACCGCCGACCTGACCCGCGCGCACCGCGTGGTGTCGCAGCTCGAGGCCGGTACGACCTGGATCAATACCTACAACCTGACACCGGTGGAAGCCCCCTTCGGCGGCGTCAAGCAATCGGGCATCGGCCGCGAGAATTCCCGCGCCGCGATCGAGTACTACACCCAGCTCAAGAGCGTCTACGTGGCCACCGGGCCGGTCGACAGCCCGTACTGAGGACGATGATACATGAGTGAGATGCAAGCAGATTTTGTCATCATCGGCGCCGGTTCGGCGGGGGCTGCCATGGCCTCGCGGCTGAGCGAGGATGGCAAGCATTCGGTGATCGTGATCGAACACGGCGGATCGGATTTCGGGCCGTTCATCCAGATGCCGGCGGCACTTTCCTACCCGATGAACATGGGCCTTTACGACTGGGGCTACACCACCGAGCCGGAGCCTCATCTGGGCAACCGGCGGCTGGCCGCACCGCGCGGCAAGGTGATCGGCGGATCCTCCTCGATCAATGGCATGGTATTTGTGCGCGGGCATGCCGAGGACTTTAATCATTGGGCCGAGCAAGGGGCGAGCGGCTGGTCGTTCGCTGACGTGCTGCCCTATTTCAAGCGCATGGAAACCTCGCACCAGGGTAGTGGCATTGGCGGCGAAGAGGGCTGGCGCGGCACCGATGGCCCGCTGCATGTCCGGCGCGGACCCGCGGTCAATCCGTTGTTCAAGGCGTTTATCGAAGCCGGCCGGCAAGCCGGTTACGGTGTGACCGACGACTACAACGGATCGCGCCAGGAAGGCTTCGGCCTGATGGAGCAGACCATTCACAAGGGTCAGCGCTGGTCGACGGCGGAGGCCTATCTCAAGCCCGCGCTGAAACGCAAGAACGTTAGCCTTGTCAGGGGCCTGGCACGGCGCGTTGTCATCGAGAATCACCGTGCGACCGGAGTGGAAATCGAGGCTCACGGATCGATTCAGATTGTTCAAGCACGGCGTGAAGTGGTGATTGCGGCCTCGGCGTTCAATTCACCCAAGCTCTTGATGCTGTCGGGCATCGGGCCGGGTGCGCATCTCGCCGAGCATGGCATTGACGTGGTCGCCGACCGGCCCGGCGTCGGCGCCAATCTGCAGGACCATCTCGAGGTCTATATCCAGCAGGAGTGCATCCAGCCGATCACGTTGTACTCCAAGCTCAACCTGTTTTCCAAAGCCATCATCGGAGCGCAGTGGCTGTTCCTGCGTCAGGGCCTCGGCACCTCGAACCAGTTCGAGGCGGCTGCCTTCGTGCGGTCGGCGGCAGGTGTCCCCTACCCCGACATCCAGTTCCACTTCCTGCCCGGCGCGATCCGCTATGACGGCAAGGCGGCAGCCCCCATGCACGGCTTCCAGGCCCATGTCGGCCCCATGCGCTCACCTTCGCGCGGCGCGGTGACCCTGCGCTCGGGCGAGGCCAAGGATGCGCCTGTGATCCGCTTCAACTACATGAGCCACGAGGAAGACTGGCGCGATTTCCGCCGCGCCGTGCGGATCACCCGCGAAGTGTTCTCGCAGCCAGCGTTCGATCCCTACCGGGGCATGGAAATCCAGCCGGGCAGCGATGTGCAGACCGACGACGAGATCGACGGGTTCATCCGCGAGCATGCCGAAAGCGCCTACCATCCCTGCGGCACCTGCCGGATGGGCCGGGCCGACGATCCGAACGCGGTGGTCGATCCGGAAACCCGGGTCATCGGCGTCGATGGCCTGCGTGTTGCGGACAGCTCGATCTTCCCGCGGGTGACCAATGGCAACCTCAACGGCCCGTCGATCATGACCGGCGAGAAGGCCGCCGATCACATACTCGGCCGCACGCCGCTGGCGCCAAGCAACCTGGAACCGTGGATGAACCCGGAGTGGGAAACGAGCGACCGGCTGAAACAGGACTGAAGACACACCTGAGGGAGGGCCCGGCTTCGGCTTTCGGCTTTGGCAGGGACAGCGGGTCAGGCCCGTGACGCTTCAGGCGTCCGGCGCGCTGCCCCAGCCGACGAAGCGCGAGCAGCCGAAATCCGAGCCTTCCACGCCGTATAGCAAAGGTGTTCCCTCAAGCGTCAGTGTCATGCCGCCGGCTGCGCGCAATACGGCGTCGCCGGCGGCAATGTCCCACTGCTTGAGGCAGACCAGGCGCGGATAGACATCGGCACGGCCTTCGGCAAGCAGACAGAACTTCAGCGATGAGCCGACGCTGGCCGTCTCGTGCTCGGGCAGGCATTGAAGCCAGGCCTCGGTCTCTGGTTCCTTGTGGGTGTAGCTGACCAGCGCCACCGGGGTTTCCGGGCACGGCCTGGTGTGGATCTGCTGTTGTGCAGAGATCGCACCCTCAGGGGTCACATCTGCCACCTGAGCCTGACCGGTTACGCCGCTCCAGATCTTGCCGAGCGCGGGGGCATAGACGACGCCGGCGACCGGGGTCTGTCCGCGGATCAACGCGATATTGACGGTAAACTCATCGCGTCCGGCAATGAATTCTCCGGTCCCGTCCAAGGCATCGACCAGAAAGAACACATCCTTTGCGTGGTGGGGGCAACGACCGGCTTCGGCCAGTTCCTCGGCGACCACGGGAATACCGGGATAGTGGTTGGTCAGGAAATCGAGGATCAACGCCTCGGCGCGGCGGTCCGCCTGGGTCACGGGGGTGCGGTCGGATTTGACAATCACCTCGGCGCCCTCGGCGCGGACTGCCAGGATCTCCTTGCCAGCCGCGATGGCGACCGTTTCAAGCGCCTGGATCAGTGTCCGGACTGAACCGGAGGCAGGATCTTCAAAGTCAAACGCGCCCATCTGCGGGCTCCGTGATAGATGTTACTCGTCCTAACCGGCGTGACATGTTTGGCGATCCTGGTCAATGCAATGTTCGCCGGACCATCCGCATCAAATGGGCAGATTTTGCGGCAAGCAGCCCCAAAAGCGGAACAGGCTGCCTGAACACGGCTGACAAAAAGACGTTGATACCTCGTTTTTGCGTGCACACGCGGCAAAAATTGAGACTTCAACTGGAGCCGTCACCATGCCCTTGAATCCATCATCCGCTGCCGCCGGTTCAGCTCAGACATTCGGGCCCGAACTTGCGGTCCAGCTCAACGCGGAACTCGCGTCCTTGCCGTTGCCGGGCCGGATCCTGCGCATCGCATCCCTTGGCCGCGCGGTCTTCACCACGTCGCTGGGCCTTGAAGACCAGGTTCTGACCTCGATCATCGCCGCGACCGACGCCGAGGTGCGAATTGTCACTCTTGATACCGGGCGGCTGTTTGCCGAGACCGAAACGCTCATTGGTGACACCGAAGCGCAATACGGCCTGACGATCGAGGTTTTCAAGCCGTGGAAAGACGAGGTCGACGGCTTCGTGGCGCTATATGGCATGAACGGATTCTATGACAGCGTCGAGGCGCGGCACGCCTGCTGCCATGCGCGCAAACTGCAGCCTCTCGGCCGCGCGCTGGCGGATGCCGATATCTGGGTGACCGGGCTTCGCCGCGGTCAGTCGGGCAACCGCGCCAATGCGCCGCTGGCCGAATGGGATGCCGACCGGAGCCTGCTCAAGATCAATCCTCTGGCCGACCAGTCGCTTGAAGCGCTGCAGGCGCGCGCCAAGGCCGATGACGTGCCGATCAACCCGCTGCATGCCAGAGGTTTCCCCTCGATCGGCTGCGAGCCCTGCACCCGCGCCATCAAGCCGGGCGAACCCGAGCGCGCCGGACGCTGGTGGTGGGAACAGGACGAGCGCCGCGAATGCGGACTGCACCTGTCGGCCTCGGTTTCGGGTTCGCGCGCCCAGTCCCAGGCGCAGCCCCGGGTCCAGGGCCAGCCCAAAGTCACAGCCTCGACCATCTGATTTCTCGCAAGGACACTTCTATGAACGTGATTGAACACGGGCGCGGCAAGCCGCCGCTCGATCCGCACCTCAAGGCGCTGGAAAACGAGGCGATCCACATCTTCCGCGAGGTCGCGGCGGAATTCGAGCGTCCGGTGATGCTCTATTCGATCGGCAAGGATTCCTCGGTGCTCTTGCATCTGGCGCTGAAGGCGTTTCACCCGGGCAAGCTGCCGTTTCCGCTGGTGCATATCGACACCGGCTGGAAGTTTCCCGAAATGATCGCGTTTCGCGATCAGGTGGTGGCCAAACACGGGCTGGACCTGATCTCGCATACGAATCCTGACGGGCTGCGCGACAACGTCACCCCGTTCAGCCACGGCTCGGCGCGCTACACCGACATCATGAAAACCCAGGCGCTCAAGCAGGCGCTCGACATGGGTCGCTATGATGCGGCCTTTGGCGGTGCACGGCGCGACGAGGAAGCGTCCCGCGCCAAGGAACGGATCTACTCGTTCCGCACACCCGACCATGCCTGGGATCCGCGCAACCAGCGGCCCGAGCTCTGGTCGCTCTACAACGGCATGATCCACCCGGGCGAAAGCGTGCGCGCCTTCCCTCTGTCGAACTGGACCGAGGTTGACATCTGGCGCTACATCCAGGCCGAACAGATCGAGCTGGTGCCGCTCTACTTCGCCAAGCGCCGCAAGATCGTGGAACGCGACGGCATGCTGATCTGGGCGGAGGACAAGCGGCTCGAGCTGTTGCCGGGCGAACAGGTGCGCGAAGAAATGGTGCGCTTCCGCACGCTCGGCTGTTTCCCGCTGACCGGCGCGGTGCGGTCGGAAGCGACAGATCTCGATGAAGTGATCGCCGAGCTGGAGATTGCGACGGTGTCGGAACGGCAAGGCCGGGCGATTGACCGTGACCAGTCCGGTTCGATGGAAAAGAAAAAACGCGAAGGCTATTTCTGATGAGTTCTCAAACACTTTCGCACGCTGCCGAAACCATCGATTCCGGCGACGACGCACCGCTCACCGACGCCCAAGCGGCTGCAGCCGGACGCCAGGCGCGCCCGCTTCGCTTCATCACCTGCGGCTCGGTCGATGATGGCAAATCGACGCTGATCGGCCGGCTGTTGTGGGACACCAAGGCGGTCAAGGAAGACCAGGCAGCGACGCTGAGGCGCGATTCCACCGGCAAGCAGAACGAGCTCGGGCTTCCGGATTTCGCGCTGCTGCTCGACGGGCTCCAGGCCGAACGCGAACAGGGCATCACCATCGATGTCGCCTATCGCTATTTTGCCACCGACCGGCGCTCGTTCATCGTTGCCGACACGCCGGGCCATGTGCAGTACACCCGCAACATGGCCACCGGCGCCTCGACCGCCGACCTGGCGGTGCTGCTGGTCGATGCCCGCGCCGGCATTCTCGAACAGACCCGACGGCACGCCACGATTGCCGCGCTGATGGGCATCCGGCAATTCGTGCTGGCAGTCAACAAGATCGACCTCGCGCAGTATGACGAGGCCCGGTTCCGGGCGATATCGCGCGACTTCAAGGAAATTGCGCTGTCGCTCGGCGTGCGCCAGGTGACGGCCATTCCGGTCTCGGCGCTCAAGGGCGAGAACATCGTGCTGCGCGGCGACGAGGCGATGCCGTGGTATGATGGGCCGACGCTGGTCGAGGTGCTGGAGAAAGCCACCCAGCGCACCGGCCAGACCACCGGGTTCCGGCTGCCGGTGCAGCGTGTCTCGCGGCCCGGTGAGGGCTTTCGTGGCTATCAAGGCACGGTTGCCGGCGGCTCGATCAAGCCGGGCGACAGCGTTGTGGTGCTGCCCTCGGGCGTCGAGGCCAATGTCAAGGCCATCGTCACCTATGATCTGGTGCGCAACGCTGCGGTGAATGGCGACGCCATCACTCTGGTGCTCGATCGCCCGGTGGACGTGGCGCGCGGCGACATGATCGCGGCGATTGACCAGCGGCCGCAAACCGGTCGCGCATTCAATGCCCGGCTGGTGGCGCTCTCGCCGGACGGCGTGGTGCCAGGCAAGCGCTACTGGCTCAAGGCCGGCGCACGGCGACAGCGGGTGATGGTCCGACCAACCTCGGCGCTCGATCTTTCGACCGGCAAATGGGATGACGCCACGTTCCTGCCGGTCAACGGCATCGGCGTGGTCGAGCTTGATTTCGAGGACACGGCGATCTTCGATTCCTACGAAACCAACCGCGAAACCGGCGCCTTCATCCTGATCGACCCGGAAACACTGAACACGGTTGCCGGCGGCATGATCGAGGGCAAACGCACGAAATCCGGCCGCTTCGACGCGCTGCCCGATTCCGACCGCGCCAGCATCACCCTGCCCGCACGGTTGCTCGAAGCGTTCCTGAAAACCGAGTTTGCGAGAGCGCATGCGGGCGAAATCCGGGTGACCGCACCCGAAGAGGCTGGCGGGGAGTAGTTTCCGCCACGGTAGCTTCCAATTGAAGTGCCTGCGCTTGGCGGCGCAAGGGCCGGCCTCATTCCATCAACAGGGCCGGCCTATGTCGCTGTAACACCTCCCTGATTTTCGGGGCCTGATCTTCGGGGCCTGATCCATCGGCGCGCCTGATCCATCGGGGGTGTCGATTTCAGTTTTCGCCGGGGATTTTGACCAACTCCGCGCCGCCTGTCAGCGCCACCTCCCCGATCGGAGCAGTCAGCTGCCATTTGAGGCCGTCTGGCGCGTAGTTGAGTTCTACATGCCCACCCACGGAGAGCGCGGCCATGCGTTCGATGACCGTGCGGCCAAAGCCACTGTGGTCAGGTGTGCTGACCTGCGGACCACCGGTTTCTGCCCAGTGGATCGTGAAGGACTTTTCGTCCTCGGTGGTGGACCAGTCAATGGAAACGGTGCCCCCGGGGGTCGACAGCGAGCCGTATTTCATCGCATTGGTCGACAACTCGTGCAGCGCCATGCCGATGCCCTGGGCCGCCGTCGGGGTCAAGGTCAAGTCGGGCCCATTCAGCCTGATCCCGTTTGCCTTCTTGGCCTCGCCAAGGTGCCGGAGCTGGGATTCGACCAGGTCCCTGACGCTGACGCCGCCCCAGTTGCCCTGTACGATCAGGTCCTGAGAGCCCGACAGGGAATAGAGCCTTTGGGAAAACCGGTCGATGAACTCGGAAGGCGGGCTGTTGCGCGCGGTCTGCCGGGCCATCGACAGGACTACCGTGAGCAGGTTCTTGGAGCGATGATTGACCTCACGCATCAGGTAACGGATGTGCTCGTCATAACGCTGTCGCTCGGACAGGTCGTAGAAATTGCAGACAACGCCCGGGCGTCCATCCGGCATGGTGATGCGCTCGATTTTCCAGTCATAGGACTCGACTTCGTTGCTGTCTTGCCGGCGCTCGATGGTTGAGGGCGCGTGATAGGGCTCCCCGGTTTCAAGCGTATGCCGGAACAGGCCGATCGCCTCGGAGACGAAGGGCTCTGGCCATATGACACGCAGCGCATCAGCGAAATCTCGACCGATCAGCGGCCGCACATTCTCGAAGACCGGTTGCGCTCCGTTGGAGACATGGGCGAGCCGGAAATCAGCGTCGACCGTGTAAATCCCGAAGGGAGACCCGGCCACCAGGTTCTGGAAGGTGTCATGGGAGGTCTTGAGCGACTCGACCATGGCCTTGCGATCGGAAATATCAATGCCTGACGGGATCAGATTGACGAGGATGCCATCGTCATCAAAGAGCGGCGCCAGCTGGAAATCGATCCACAGCAATTCGCCGCCGGCGACCCGGATCTGGACATCATAACGACTGACCTCACCGGCGTGGGCCCGCTCGCAGGATTGCTGCAATTGCTTCTGAACTTCAGGCGCGTAGTTCCACCAGTAGCAATCCCAGAATTTCTTGCCGATCACATCCTTCGCCTCGATGCCCGCGGCTTCGAGCGGGGCACGGTTGGCTTCCACCAGGGTGCCGTCGGGCTCGAGCACACCGACAAAGGCAAAAAGATTGTCGAGAACGCTACGCAGCCTTTGCTCGGCCAGGCGTTCCTCCGTCACATCGCGATGAACCGTGGAAACGCCGGTCACTTCGCCGGAAGCGGAACGAACCGGGGCCGCGGTAACCGCAATGGTCAGAAGCTCCCCGGCCCTGGTCTGCCGCACAACATCAAAATGCTTGATTTCGCTGGCGACAATCTCGGAGACATAATCTTTGGCGCTGTGTGGCCACTCCGGCGGGTACAGCATTTCGATCGAGCGCCCGACCATGCCTGCCCGGTCATAGCCATAGAGTTTTTCGGCAGCGGCATTCCAGCTGGTGATCAGACCGTCGGTATCGAAAGCAATGACGGCATCGGGCATCGTGGCGACGATTGCCGCAAGGTTGCGGGTGTTCTGCTCGGCATCGTTCAGGTCGATCCGGGCGAGCTCCAGAGATGTCACGTTGCGATGGGTGATGAGAACATTAATTTCGCCGTCCAGCTCCATGGGCGACGCCAGCAACTCGAACCAGCGTTGTTCGGTGTCCGAGTGGCAATGATACTTGATGCGAAATTCGCTGCCGTTCTCGAGCAGCTGCGTGAGCCCGGCCTCGACCTGACTTGCCAACCCGTCGCCCGATTCTGCGCTTTTACGGCAGATCAGCAGGTAATTCTCGCCGACATAGTGGCTATCGGAATCACCACCATTGTCGATGGCGAACTGACGCCAGGCCTTGTTGACGCACTTGATGGTTCCGTCTTGCGACATGACGGCAACGCCGTCGCGCATGGCGTCGATCAGTGGCTGTAGTGCAGGCGCGTCGGATGGCACAATGCACTGGCTCATTCTTCGATCACCCCGGCACCCTTTCGGAACGCAGATTCCATAGACGAAAGTTATATGATCGATAACGGCTTGACCACCGGGTCAGTGATGGTGATGGCGGGCGCTTTGGCCTTTGGGAGAGGCGCGATGCTGTCTCCCGTAAAGGCAGCATGCTTCTCAGCGGCTGGGTCGGATTGCGCCCGGTTCCGGCTTTCATGCCGGCGCTTCGGCCAGCTTCAGGATGTTCTCCTCCCAATCGAGGTCAAACCGCGGCCTTCCCTTCTTGAAGCTTCCTTCCAGACCCAGGTCTTCGACAGCTTGCCCGGCAATGCTGTAACCGAGCTCCCTGTAGGCTTCGAACTGTTCGTCGTCGAAGAACTGGTCGCCGGTGCTTTGATCGGGGAAATCAGGATTGGCGCCCTTGTAGCCCTTGGCCTTCATCGACAGATCCTCGATCATCGTGGTCTTCATGTAGATGATCACCCCCTCCTTCGCCCAGCCGGCGCCGTCAGGCATATCGGCATAGACAACCTTGGCAACAAAATATCCCTTGTCGGCATAAAGTGCGTTGCTCGGGTACATGCCCTCCCGGGCCTTGGCGATCATTCGTTCCGGGCCCGCCTGTTTGTTGAGGGTTATCTTGGCGCCAAAGTCCGCCTCGATGCGCCGAATGGCGGTCACGAAATCCGAATAGGAAGCGGAATTGTCCTGGCCGCCGTCACAGATGATGATCAGCCGACATCGCCTGCGGACAAGTTCATACAGGCCGAGGTTTTCGAAATGTCCGCCATCGCTGAGTTCGGAGAATTTTGAATTTTCAGCGTATCCCTTGCCGGTTGCAGAATAGTAGCCACTGGGGAAGAAGTGGTTCGGCCGGATGTTTCCCGCAATCCTGGCAAGTGTCTTTTCAAGCATGGTTTCGGGCTTTCGCGGGTTGTTGACCCAGTAACCCAGCCGGAAATTAAGCAGGTTCATGACCAGAGACACGGTCTTGTTGCGCGTGATGCCCTTGCCCCCAATACCGGTCCGCGGATTGGCGGCCGCCCCGGAAATGGCCATGGCGGTGCCAAGCGTCATTTCATTGCCGTCGAAGAATTTCGTGTTCAGCCAACCGGTGGCATCACTGCCGCACATGCCGGGTGAGAGAATGAAACTCGCGCCACCGCGCATGCGGTGCTTCAGCGAGTTGGCATTGGCAAGAACGATGTTGGTGTTGATGAGCGGGTAAGGCCCGCGGTGGTTCTCCCATACTTCGGACAGTTTCAATTGATCGGCCAGTCCCGCGGCGCCGGGGTGGTCTTCCATGGTGGTCTCGCGGTCAGGCATGAAGGCTTCCACGAGCCGGTCCCGATAGAAGCGGCCGAGCGAGATATAGTTGAGGTTGGCGAAGGCGCCTGTGATCACGGCAACGGCAAACCAGGTCCAGAAACCCACCTGGATCAGCCGGGCGGCGTCCTGATTCTCCGACAAAGCGCTTACCGGACTTGGCGTCTGAATCTGGGGCGGACTTGCGGCCGTTTCCCCGCCTGACTGCGCTGTGATTTCTGCCCGGGCCACGTACTCGGCCGTGCTCTCCACCAGGCCAGCAGCTTCCGATACCTTACCCGCAACCTGAAAGCTGAGAATAGCCAGCCCGAACAGCAAGGCTGCGGCGCCAATTTTCAGTATCAGGCTGGTGAAGCGGCCTCCCCCGCCTTTTCCTGCTGACTGGTAGAGCCCCCAGAAGCCACTGAGCACGCCGGTGAGCACACCGAACAGTCCGGCGATTCCGCCACCATCCTGACCGACTTTCTGGTAAATAGAGAAATGGACAAGGGGAAGCGTTCCGACAGCCAGCAATACTGCCGCAAAGATCAGCAGAAGTCCGGCCCATTTCTCGAACGAGCGGCGACCGGAATAGCGTGACGAAACCGACGGCACGCGGCGGAGCCACCGGAACAGCCGTCCGAGGCGGTAGTTCAACAACATCATGCTGATAATGATCATGGCGAAAGGTACCAGCCACTGACCGTCGCGAATGCTCCGGCCCTCCTCCTGCGGAAAACCGATAGTTGCCTGATAGGCGAGCAAGCAGGTCAGCAGGACGGCCAGGAACACCGGGCCTTTGCTGCCTGCCGGATCGTCCCCGATGGAATAGGCCAGGGACACGATTGCGAAACCGAACAGGACCACGACCGCCAGGCCCACGTTCCAATGGAGAAAGTCGAGGTAGGCATGCAATCCCGGCACCCCTTGCAGCAAATCCGGCGCAACACCGACGATGGAGCTGATCAGGGATGCGCCCGACAGCGTGACCAGCGCAACAAGCAGCCAGATCACCCCAGCGGCGATCCTTGACTAACGTCCCGGTTTTTGGGCGCTGAGATCGGAGAACTGTTTTATCCCGAGTTGCTCAAACGGCGTTTGTTGTGCACGGCGGGACCACGACAGCAGCGAAAACTGTATCGACAACGCCAGGTAGACTAGTCCGACACCAGCGGCAGCCAGGATGCATAGTTTGAAGATGGCGGTGAATTGAGGCGCTGAGCCAAATGCCTCCACAGCATTTGCGGCGGGAAGGCCCGACCCGAGCCAGTGCATGATGATAAAGATCGCACTGGCTATCGGAATCCACACGAGCAAATTCAACAGCACAGCCCGGAGCACGATGCCTATGCCCGAAAGAAGAGTAATGCCGTTGCCCGGAATAAGGTAGTTTCCGTTTTTTCTCAGATGGGTGAGAACCGGATTGCCGATCTCGTCGATATTGTTCGGATCAGCCGTGCCCCAGGGCAGATTTTCCGCAGCATCGAACTGGCTCGCCATTTTGTCGGGGTCGCGGGAGGTGTTTCCAGACAGCCACCAGGCAAGTGCCGAGCCGATATACCCGCCTCCCGACACCGTCGAAAGGTAATCGACATGTTTGAAAATGCCGGAAGCAGCCAGTTTCTGCATCACACCGAGACAAAATATGCTTGATCTTATGCCACCACCGGAGAAGGCGACCCCGAAAAACTGCGACCTGTCAGTTCCGCGTTCTGCCTTGATCATGCTTGCTTCGTGATCAAGCAACACACCGTCAACGGAAGCATAGGTGGGGAATGAATCTGCCAGACCGCTGCCTTGGCTTGCTGTACTCTTGCTTGCAGTGCTCATCGCCTCAGCCCTCCCAGGCCGGACATACTGACACACAATCAGAACAAAGTCTTGCGACGACACGTCATCACGCGGATTCAAGACCAGTCGTCCCATTGGATACTTTTGATTAGAGAAAGGAAATCGCGCCAAGACTTGCGTCTTTTGGTCAAGGCAAACCGGAGAACGTGCAAACCTTGGAAACCATCAGTCTGCCTAAGACGGCATTTGCCATGTGGCTTCTGCTGGAGCCGGCTCCGTGCCAGGCACGAGCAGGTTGTTGCCCTTGCCATCCCATCCGCAGCACAGGCAAGCCCACAATACCCGGCGATATTTACTGCAGCGCAGCAAGGTTTCATTAGACAGTTCGTGTTCAAATTGATGAAAGTTTTCATCAACTCCGGATCCGGACGTCTCTTTCCATGGAACATTACGACTTCATCGTTATTGGCAGCGGCCCGGCCGGGCGGCGCGCAGCGATTCAGGCCGCCAAGTTCGGCAAGAAGGTTCTGGTGGTGGAACGCGGCGGCCGGGTTGGCGGGGTCTCGGTTCACACCGGCACCATTCCTTCCAAGACCCTGCGCGAGACCGCGCTCAACCTTTCAGGCTGGCGCGAGCGCGGGTTTTATGGCCGCTCCTACCGGGTCAAGCAGGATCTGACCGCGCATGACCTGCGCGCACGGCTCGACATCACGCTCAACCACGAGATCGAGGTGCTTGAGCACCAGTTTGCCCGCAACCAGGTCACCACCTTGCGCGGCGATGCGCGGTTCAAGGACAGGACAACCATCGAGGTCGAGGGCGAACAGGGCGAGACCTTCGAATTCTACGCCGATTCGATTCTGCTGGCCGTGGGCACCGTACCCTTTCGCCCGGACTACGTGCCGTTTGATGGCAAGCAGGTTTTCGACAGTGACGGGATCCTGACGCTCGATCACCTGCCGCGCTCGATTGCCGTCATCGGCGCAGGCGTCATCGGCATCGAATATGCCACCATCTTCAGCTCGCTCGACGTGCATGTGACGCTGATCGAGCCGCGCGAGACCATGCTCGACTTCATCGACCGCGAGCTGATCGGCGATTTCACGCATCAGCTCAAGGACCGCGGCATGGTACTCCGCTTTGGCAAGAAGGCGGAGACGATCCGCAAGCTGGACAACGGCATGTGCGAGATCCAGATGGAGGGCGGCAGACACATCCGCTCGGAAATGGTGCTGTTTGCAGCTGGACGAATGGGTGCCACGTCCAGCCTCAACCTGGAAGCCTGTGGCCTTGAGAGTGATGCGCGCGGCCGGATCAAGGTCGATCCGACCACATTCGTCACCGACGTGCCCAGCATCTATGCCGCCGGCGACGTTATCGGGTTTCCGAGCCTGGCCTCGACCTCGATGGAACAGGGCCGGATTGCCGCCTGCCATGCGCTCGGCATGCCAGCGCATGAACCACCGAAATTCTTCCCCTACGGGATCTACTCGGTGCCGGAAATATCGACCGTCGGCATGACCGAAGAGGAAGTGCAGGAGCGCGGGATTGCCTATGAATGCGGCGTGGCCCGGTTCCGGGAAACCTCGCGCGGCCACATCATGGGACTGAACACCGGGATGCTGAAGATGATCTTCTCGCTCAAGACCCGCCGGCTGCTGGGCTGCCACATCGTCGGCGAAGGCGCGACCGAGCTGATCCATATTGGCCAGGCGGTGCTCAACCTCAAAGGCACGCTCGAGTATTTCGTCGAGAACACGTTCAATTATCCCACACTTGCGGAAGCCTACAAGATTGCCGCACTGGACGCCTGGAACCGGATGCCGGTGGAGTGAGATTGGCACCTGCTTCAGGCGGAGCAGATCTGACTTTAGACTCGATTGGCAGTCCGAAGCTCAGTGGCAGCGGAACGATTTTTTTTACCGTCGGTTGCCGGCAAACCATGGTTACAAAGGGCGGCTTGCGGACTTTCGCTGCGATCATCACCAGCGTCGGTAATGCCGATTAACCGGCAGCAAGGAAAGGAAAGCCGCAACTGATCTACCACAAAAATCATATAGCGATTAATCCTCCTATGTATCAAGTTGCATCTGTTTCGTTCCCTGCGGTGGATTCGAGATTATCAAAATCCATTTCGTGCTCGAATTCCAAAACATTTGCAGCCATTGAAATACAGGCAACAGCAATAAGCCCGATACAAAGAAGATAAACCGACCAGCCAGCGACAGTATCAGAAAGTCCGTCGTGTGCGATATATAAGATACATATTATTGCGAAGATCCATGCCGAAAGCAAAACGAACGCGAGGGATCCAATGAGAAGCCTATTGTAGAAGTTACCCAACGTAGATATATTAAATCCAGGCACACGGCCATTTACTGGAGCCTTCTGAGCGTACTTCACAAACAACCATGTCGGAACTTTAGATGCTGCAAAAAGGTCTGCGTCCAACTCATTCTTTGCGAGCACAGATTGGGCAATAGCGGCTATAACTGAGTTGTACATCTGAATAGAGAGAAATGAATACGTGATCATTAGAACACTAAAAGCTGATGTGAGAAGACTTAATTCAAGAAAAGCCGGGACCCCTCCAACTGATGTACCTGTTCCGGGTATAACTATATCTCCACCATTCCATGAAACAAACGTCAAAAATAACGCAACGGCCAAGGCACGCACCATATTTTGTTGCTGCCCCTCAAAGTGCATTCTTTGTTGAACAAGCCCGTTGAGTATATCCTCGTTTATGTCGCTTAAACCAAGCCGTTTCTGCCGCCGAAGTTCCTCGGTGGTGAACATGCTAGCGCGAACATAAAGGTTTTGCTTGAGAGTGTAGCGTTCAGTCATTGGGCCGTTCATTCGTGAAAAGCCAGATCATATAAGAGAAGGCGGTACAATTGAAAGTACTCCAAGGCCATCATAACTGGGCGGGGGCACTTTACCGAATAATTGTTTTTCTGCTGAATCAACCAACCTGCGCGTGCGCTAGAAATCAGAGCCGGAGGGCTGAAACTGCCATTCGCTGTAAGAAGCATATATGTCGGCACCGGGCCGAAAATGTGCATCCAAGCCCCAACCTGAAGGTTTCGAGCAGCCTCGAAGCGGCGGCCTAGCCGGTCTGGCAATCAGGTTCTGCCTCTAGCTGCAGGCCGCACACAGACCCCGCAGTTCCACGACCGCGCGCTTGACCGTAAATCCATCCTTGCCGGTCAGTTCGCGTATCCGCGCTTCCAGGGGCTCGTCCGAGATTTCGGCGACCTTGCCGCAGGTCTCGCAGATGGCGAAGGCAATGGTCTCGTGGCTGTCGCAGCCGGGATGCGAACAGGCGACGAAGGCATTGAGGCTCTCGAGCCGGTGCACCATGCCGGTTTCGACCAGCTTGTCGAGCGCGCGGTAGACCTGCAGCGGGGCGCGGAAACCGTCATCGCGCAGCTGATCGAGGATGGTGTAGGCCGAAAGCGGCCCTTCGGCGCGGGAGAGCGCGCCAAACACCAGCGACTGGTTCTTGGTCAGATCGACCGGGGCACGTCCGTGATCATGGCTATGGGTCTGCTGGGTCATGATGCGCTCCCTTCCGATTTGGGTGAGTGTCTGCGGCTGCGCGCCAGGCGCGCGATCCATCCGCCGAGAGGTGACATGGCAAGCAGGAACAGCGCAAGGGCTGCGACGACGATGCTCGGCCCGGACGGCGTGTCCCATCTGAGCGAACTTTCAAGCCCGAGCACGATTGCGGCCATTCCGGCAAGGGCGGCAAAGACCGCCATCTGCTCCGGGCCCGAGGCGAAACGCCGGGCGGTGGCAGCAGGAATAATCAGCATGGCGGTGATCAGGAGCACGCCGACGATCTTGATAGACATGGCGATGACCGTGGCCATCAGGATCATGAACACCAGATTGGCGCGGTCGGGATGCATGTCTTCGGCTTCCGCCAGCTCGGCGCTGACGGTGGCGGCAAAGAGCGGCCGCCAGATCAGCGCCAGCACCACAAGCACGGCGATGCCGCCGGCCCAGATGACGGCGATGTCGGTCTTCGAGACGGCGAGAATATCGCCGAACAGCAACCCCATCAGGTCCATGCGGACCCAGGTCATGAAGGCGAGCGCAACAAGCCCCAGCGCCAGCGCCGAGTGCGACAGCAGGCCGAGCAGCGCATCGGACGAGAGCGTGGCGCGTTTTTGCAAAAGCAGCAGCGCCAGCGAGATCATGACGGAGACAGCGAAGACGGCGAGCGTGATGTTGACCTCAAAAAGGAAGGCCAGGGCCACGCCGAGAAGGGCCGCGTGGGAGAGCGTGTCGCCAAAATAGGCAAGCCTGCGCCAGACGATGAAGCAGCCGAGCGGCCCGGCGACCAGCGCGACGCCGAGGCCGGCAAGAATGGCGCGGGTGAAGAAATCATCGAGCATTGTGCGCGCCCTCCCCCGAGCTCGCGGAGGCTCCGGCATCGGCCCCGGCAGCCGGCGCATGGTGATGGCTATGGTGGTGATCATGATGCCCGTCATCGGGGTGGCAGCTGTCGGTCACCGAACCGTCGGCGTGGCGCACGGTGCCATCGGGCAGATGGGTGTGATCATGGATGTGCTCATAGACCGCGAGCGCCGGGTCGACCCGGTCGCCGAACATCCGGCGGTACTCGTCGCTCGACGCGACGGCGACCGGCGTGCCCTGGCAGCAGACATGGCCGTTGAGGCAGATGACGCGATCAGTGGCGGCCATTACCACGTGCAGATCATGCGAGATCAGCAGCACGCCGCAGCCGATGTCGTCGCGGATCTGCTTGATGAGATTGTAGAGCGCGATCTCGCCCGAGTAATCGACACCCTGAACGGGTTCGTCGAGCACCAGCAGATCCGGCTTGCGGGCATTGGCGCGGGCGAGCATGGCGCGCTGGAACTCGCCGCCGGAGAGGTTGCGCACTTCCGAGCCCAGCAGATGCGAGATGCCGGTTGCGCGGAGCGCCTGATCGGCGGCCTGAGCCGATACGCCGCCGGTCAGCCGCATGAAGCGCGCCACGGTCAGCGGCAAGGTCCAGTCGACCGAAAGCTTCTGCGGCACATAGCCGACACGCAGGCCCTGCTTGCGGTGGGCGTTGCCCTCGTCGGGCTTGATGACGCCGAGCGCAATCTTGGCGGTGGTGGACTTGCCCGAGCCGTTGGGCCCGATCAGGGTGACGATTTCGCCCTTGCGGATGGTCAGGTCGACCCCGCGCACCAGCCAGCGACCGCCGCGTTCGGCACCGGCACGCTCCAGCGAAATCAGAGGCGGTTCTGGTTGCTGCATTTCGAATCCTTGTAAAAAACCGGCTTTCCGATCTTGCCTGATGGTATGCCACACGTTATACAGTTACACAACATTGTAACTATATAACATTCTGGAGATTTCCATGGCTTTGCGTCGTTTTCCTGCCATCAGCACCGCGCTTTCGCTCGCCCTTCTGCCAGTCCTGTCCGCAAAAGCAATGGCCGAGCCGAAAGTGGTGGCCTCGATCAAGCCGGTTCACGCCCTGGTGGCCTCGGTGATGGAGGGCGTGGGCACGCCGGAACTTATCGTGGGCGGCGCCGCGTCGCCGCACGCCTATGCGCTCAAGCCAAGCCAGGCGCGGGCGCTGGAAAATGCCGACCTGATTTTCTGGATCGGGCACGAACTCGAGAGCTTTCTGGAAAAACCGGTCGAAACCATCGGTTCCAGGGCCCGCGCGGTGGAGCTGATCGACAGCGACGGCCTGATCGAGCTGCCGTTTCGCGAGGGCGGACCGTTCGAGGGACATGATCATGGCGACCATGACGACCACGAGGGCCACGACGACCATGCAGAGCACGACGACGACGATCACGAAGACCACGAAGACCACGCGGAAAAAGATGACGATGGGCAGGAGCATGAGGAAGAGCATGCGCATGAACGCGATGAAGACGGGTTCGATGCCCATCTCTGGCTCGATCCGCTCAACGCCAAGGTGTTCGTCAAGACCATCGGCGAAGCGCTGTCGGAAACCGACCCGGCCAATGCCTCGGCCTATGCCGCCAATGTTGCCAAGACAAACCAGAAGCTCGACGCGCTGATCGAGGAGGTCAACGCCACCCTCGCCCCGGTTCACGGCAAGCAGTTCATCGTCTTTCATGATGCCTACCAGTATTTCGAAAAGCGCTTTGACATGGTGGCTGCGGGCTCGATCACGGTCAATCCCGAGGTGCGCCCGAGCGCCGAACGGGTCGCAGCTATCCGCGACAAGGTGCAGGAACTCAAGGCGTCCTGCGCGTTTTCGGAGCCGCAGTTTGACGGCCAGTTGATCGATGTCGCCATTGAAGGCACCGAGGCGCGCACCGCCATCCTCGACCCGCTGGGCGCCACGCTTGATGACGGGCCGGAGCTTTACTTCGACCTGATCCGCAACATCGCCACCTCAATGCGCGACTGCCTTTCCGCCAGCTGAAGCCTTGTTGGCCTCGGTCAAACTCATGGATGGCCAGTCGGGCTGACCTACCCTGCCTGACTGCGATGGCAAACAAAGCTTGCGGAACCAATGTGGATTTCGCAAGTTTGCTAATTTAGGTACCCACCCGAGTTGCCCGGACGGCCGACATCGGCTAACCGGTTGCCATCGCAGCGACGACCCAGGCGGCGTCTTGTAAAAAGCATGGATAGGAAACAGACACCATGAGCGGACTGCTTGCCCTTCTCGACGACGTCGCCGCACTGACCAAGCTCGCTGCAGCACAACTCGACGATGTCACCGCGCAAGCGGCCAAGGTGGGCGTCAAGACCGCCGGCATCCTGATTGACGACACCGCAGTGACGCCGAAATACGTCACCGGCCTTCCTGCGGCGCGTGAACTCCCCATCGTCTGGCAGATCGCGCGCGGCTCGCTGTTCAACAAGCTGGTGATCCTGCTGCCGATCGCGATGCTGCTGAATGTGTTCGCGCCCTGGCTGCTATCGCCCTTGCTGATGATCGGCGGCGGCTATCTGTGTTTTGAAGGTGCGGAGAAGATATGGCACCTGTTCCATCCCGAACCGCTGCCGGTCGATGACGAAAATCCGATTGATCATGCGCATCTCGAAAAGAAGCGGGTCAGCGGCGCGATCAAGACCGACTTCATCCTGTCGGCCGAAATCATGACGATTGCGCTGTCCTCGATCGAATCCGGCACGGTGTGGACGGAAGCCATGGTGCTGGCCGTGGTGGCCGTGGGCATCACCGTCCTCGTCTATGGCAGCGTCGCGGTGCTGGTCAAAGCCGATGATGTCGGCCTGAAGATGGCGCAGGGCGCCTATTTCGAGGCCACACGCAGCCTTGGCCGGGCCATCGTGCGCGGCATGCCGACCTTCATGGAGATCGTGGCCGGTATCGGCACCGTCGCCATGCTCTGGGTTGGCGGATCGATCATCATTCATGGCCTGGAAGGCTTCGGACTGACATTCCTGGGCCATCTGGTGACGGACTCGTCAGCGGCCGTACGTGAAGCCGTTGCCTTTGCCTCGGGCTTCCTCGGCTGGGCCACCGAAGCCCTGATCAGCGGCGTGTTCGGCCTTGCTGTCGGCTTCGTCCTGCTGGCAATCGTCAGCCTGGGCAAGCGGGTGTTCAAGCGCGGCTGACCCAGCCCCACCTGAGATCAAAGGGCACGCAAGCAAGCTTGCGTGCCTTTTTCATGATCATTCGCCCGGCGACAATTCCGGCTGCTCGCCTCTACGATTTTCCATGTCCTTGACTTCGCGCAACTCGTTGTCGAGGCGGCGCTCCTCCTCGGCCGATGGGGTGGCGAAGCGCGCCAGCATCAGATAGGCGACCGGGGTGAGGAACAGCGTGGCGACCATGGCCAGGCCAAGCCCGCCGACGATCACCCAGCCGAGCGCGATGCGCGCTTCGGCGCCTGCGCCGAAAGCCACCAGCAACGGCACCGAGCCCAGCACGGTGGAAATCATGGTCATCATCACAGGGCGGAGGCGGATATTCGAGGCCTCCTCGATGGCGGAACGGATATCCATGCCCTGGTTGCGCAGCTGGTTGGCGAACTCGACAATCAGAATGCCGTTCTTGGCCATTACGCCCACCAGCAGGACCAGCCCGATCTGGCTGTAGACATTGAGCGAGCCGCCGGTCATGGCCATGGCGAAGACCGCACATGCCAGGCCCAGCGGCACGGTCGAGATGATGATGAAGGCGCTGACGAAGCTTTCGAACTGCGCCGAAAGCACCAGCAGCACGACGATGATGGCGATGCCGAAGGTGACCAGCATGTCATTGGAGGACTGATCCAAGGTCGCGGCTTCGGCCAACGGAATGATCCGCACGCCGTCCGACATCAGCGGTTCAGCCATGGCCACGGCTTCCACCCAGGCGTCGCCCAAGGCGAAAGCCGGGGTCAGGCCTGCCGTGACCGAGACCGAGCGCATCTGGCTCTCACGGCG
The DNA here is from genome assembly GCF_002733955.1 of Hoeflea sp. Lineage (GTDB taxonomy): Bacteria > Pseudomonadota > Alphaproteobacteria > Rhizobiales > Rhizobiaceae > Hoeflea. The sequence continues at coordinate 593,900 of NZ_NVXQ01000001.1, forward strand.
CAGATCGGGCGCGACCGCCTTCTCGCTCAGGGTGGCAATGGTCGACATCGGCACGATGCGGCCGTCGCCTGCCTTGAGGTAGATCGATTCCAGATCGGTCGGATCGTTGATCGGGTTGTTGGTCGACAACAGCTTGACCGGATAGGCACGGTCCTCGATGAAGACCTGCGCCACCTCCCGGCCATCCAGCAGCGCCTGCAGCGCTTCCGCAAGACCATCGATGTTGACGCCGAGATCCGAGGCGCGGGCACGGTCGATCTGAACCGAGATTTGCGGCTGGGTGGTCTCGTAAGACAGCCGGATCTGGTTGAAACGTGGATCCCGCTCAAGCTTCTCGACCATCTGCTGACCGACCACGGCGAGTTCGTCGTAGCTGTTGCCGACAAATGCGAACTGCAGGCCGTTGCCGGCGCCACGAATACCGAGACTGTTGGGCTGGATGGCGAACGCGCGCAGGCCCGGCACGGTTGCGATGGCCCGGTTGAGCTCGGCCACGATATCGGCCTGAGAGCGTTCCCGCTCACCCCAGGGTGCGAGGGTGAGCACCATGAAGCCGCTGTTGGCGGAGCCGCCGGTGCCTGCGATGGCAAAGAGGTTCTGCACCTCGCCGCTGTCGAGCAGCGGTGAGACCATACGCTCGATCTCGGTCATGCGGGAGCGGGTGTAATCCAGACTGACGCCTTGCGGCGCGGAAATCCGCACAAGCGCTACCGCGCGATCTTCGGGCGGCGTCAGTTCCTGGGGAATGGTGGGAAGCAGTGCGAATGCAGACCCCGCCGCCAGCAGGGCGATGACGATGACCACCAACGGCGCGTCGAGCGCCCGGCGCAAAATCCTGGCATAGATCCCCGACATGTGGTCGCCGAACGCCACGAAACGGCTCGGCTTCGCGTTAGCCGTCGACATGTCGCGGCGCTTGATCAGCCGCGACGCGAGCATCGGACACAGCGTCAAAGCGACGACGCTGGAAATCATCACCGTGAACGCCAGCACAAAGCCAAATTCGGTAAACAGGCCACCCGCCTGCCCCGGCAGGAACGAGATCGGGATGAAAACGGCGGCAAGCGTTGCGGTGGTGGTGATGACGGCGAAGAACACTTCGCGGGTGCCGATGACCGCGGCGGCGCGCACGCCCATGCCTTCATTGCGCTTGCGGACGATGTTTTCGAGCACGACGATGGCGTCATCGACGACCATGCCGGTGGCGAGCACCAGGGCAAGAAGTGTGAGGATGTTAACCGAGAACCCGGCCAGCCAGATCGCGGCGAAGGCGCCGATCAGCGAGACAGGCAAGGTCACAGCCGGAATGATGGTCGCCCGCCAGTCGCGCAGGAACAGGAAGATGATGGCGATGACGATCAGGACGGCGAGCACAAGCGTGTTGCGTACTTCATCGATGGCACCGCTGATGAAGGTCGCGTCATCGCTGGTCACCCGTATGTCGACGCCCTCGGGCAAAATCCCCTGGATGGCCTCGGTGGCTGCGCGGACGCCTTGCGAAATCTCCAGCGTATTGGAGGCCGACTGGCGGATGATCCCCATGCCGATGCCGGTGCGGCCATTGGCGCGCAGCACGGAATCGCCGGGATCGGCGCCGAGCGTCACATTGGCGACGTCACGGAACCTGACCCGGTCGTTGATATAAAGATCCTCAAACCCTTCGGGCGTGGTGACGTCCGCGGTGGCACGAACAACGATGTCCGATGTCTGGGCAGTCAGGGAGCCTGCCGGCACATCCAGCGCCACATTGCTCAGGGCGCTGCGCAGATCCGCCAGTGTCAGACCGTAGGCCGCGAGCCGCGACTGGTCGACATCGACGCGGAAAATCTTCTCCCGGTCGCCATAGACATTGACGTCGGCAACGCCGGGGACGGCTGCCAGGCGGTCGACCACAAGGTCCTCGACCAGGATGGTCATGTCCTGGACATTGTAGCGGTCCGAGGTCACGGCCAGGCGCATCACCGGATCGGAATTGGCGTCGGCCTTGACGATGCGCGGCTCGTCAGCCCCGTCGGGCATATTGTTGGTCACGCGCCCCAGCGCATCGCGCACGTCGGAGGCTGCGACATTGAGATCGGTGCTGTCGGAGAACTCGACCGTCACACGGCTGCGACCGAGTGTCGAGGTCGACGACATCGAGGCAACGCCGGCAACGCGGGCCACCGCGCCCTCGACAATGGCCGTGAGCTCGCGGTCGACTGTCTCGGGCGACGCGCCGCTGAATCCGGTGGTGACGGTGATCACCGGGCGGTCGACATCCGGCAGTTCACGGATTTCGGCACCGTAAAGCCCGGCCAGTCCGGCCACGACGATGAGCAGGCTGACAACCGTCGCCAGCACCGGCCGGCGCACCATGAGTGCAGTGCCGCCGCCGGTTTCCACATCGCTACCAGGCTGTGCCTGGTCGTTGAAATCCTGGTTGTCCGCGCTCATGCCCCGTTCCCGCCTGCTGCTTCAGAGGTTGAACGCTGGGCTGTCGGCTCCTCGGCGGCGCCTTGTTGCCTGTTCCCCGCCGGCTGCTGACTGCCGTCGATAATACGCACGGTGGCGCCGGGCCTGACGCTTTGCACGCCTTCGGTGACCACCTCGTCCCCGGGGGTCAGGTCGGCCTTGACCAGAACGGAATCCGAGTTGCGCTGAATGATGGCGACATCGACCCGCCTGGCGGTGCTGTCGGTGATCTGCCAGACATAGGACCCGGCTGAATCCCACTGGATCGCCAGCGGATCGACGGCGGGCCAGCGTTCGCCTTCGAACCCCATGGTGACTTCGAAGGACATGCCGGCGCGCAGCGTGTCATCGTCATTGGCGATCTGCGCGCGGACACGCAAGGTCCGGCTTGCCTCGTCCACCCGGTTGTCGACAGCGGAGATCTCACCGCTGAAGCGCTCGCCCGGACGGGAACTGGCCAGGGCCGTGACCTGCTTGCCGATTTCCATTCCCGAAGCAAAGCGCTCGGGCACATAGAACTCGATCAGGATCTGGCTGCGGTCATCGATGCTGGCAATCTCGCTCTGGCTGGTCACGTAATCGCCGGTGTTGACGGCAAGAATGCCGAGCGATCCGCTGATCGGCGCGGTAACCGTGCGGCGGGACAGATCAAGTTCGGCTTCCCTGAGCGCAACCTTGGCTGCATCCAGCGCATTCTGAGCCTGGTCGGCTTCGACACTGGAAACTGCGCTGCTGGCCACCAGGCTTTGAAGCCGCGTGACCTTTGCGGCCGCATCCTCGACGGTGAGTCTGGCGCGCTCGACGGCGAGCTCCTCTTCCGCCGCATCAAGCCGGATCAGCACATCGCCGCGCTCGACCTTGCCACCCGGGCGCACCGGGATCTCGGCTATCTGGCCCGAAACAAGCGTCCTGACCGAGACCGACTGCACGGCCTGGCCGGTGCCGATGGCCGTCAGCTTGTCGTTGACGACACCTTCGGTTACGGGAGCCACGACCACAATCGCCTCGCGTCCGCCTCGGCGTCCGCGCTGCCCGGCACCGTTTTGCCCGGCTGCCGCGCTGGCTTGCCCCGCATCGGTATCAGGCGCGAACAACGAAATCTGCTCCAGTCCGTTGCGGACCAGCACATCATGAGCACCGGGATAGGCCCAGGACCAGGTCACGAATGCGACCGCGATCAGGACCAGCGACAACAGCGTTTGTTTCCAGAGTTTCAAATTCGTATCTCTCAATCGTGTACTGCGAAAACCATAGCCAACGCGCATCTTGCCTTCGAGACTTCGAATACGGCCCGGCGTGCCGGCAAATTCAGCTGCGAATGGAACATTTCAATTGTTCAACATAGCGCTTTGTCTGCGGAAAACACCTTACCATTTAGACAGGTTTTGAAAATTCGGAAGCCGGTATCTGGCGACGGCGGACAATTGCGTGCCAGGCCCTGCGACAAAAGAATTAAGGTGGTGGAGGTGAGGATGGTGAGGAAGACAAACAGAAATATACATAGAAACACGCATTTGCTTGTGGTTACGCACTGTCCACGGCACATCCAACTTCCCGGAGGATCACAGATTCGGTTCTCAGGGTTGGCTACCCACTCCTTCGATTCCTTTGAGACCTTGTTCACCTTGAAGATACGAAGCTTTCCGTACTTAGATGTGAAGACGTGCGTGAATCGGTTGGGATCGATTTTCACCTCTTGTTTGTATCCATACTGAGTCAGTTTGTACAAGAGCGACTCCTTCATCATGGGTGTTGGGACACCGCCCTGGTAAAATCCAAACTCTGAACATGTGGGTTCCGAACAGATGTCGTGGAACACCGAGTTGCCGATACGCGCCATATGAGGAGACTTGGCCTGGGAGAAAAAGGGAGAAAACAAAGGAAAAACAGAAAAAAATAGGATGAGGAAGGGATGAGTGAAGGGATGAGTGAAGAAAAGAACCCAGAAACAAAACAATGAAACAC
>NZ_NVXQ01000004.1 GCF_002733955.1 Hoeflea sp.
CGATCGTCACGCCGAACCACATGCATTACCCGGTGGCGCGGGAATTCCTCAAACGCGGCATCCATGTGATCTGCGACAAGCCGCTGACCTCGACGCTTGCCGATGCGAAGAAGCTGAAGAAGGCAGCAGAGGCTTCCGGCGCGCTGTTCGTGCTGACGCATAATTACACCGGCTATCCGATGATCCGGCAGGCGCGCGAGATGATCGCCAGCGGCGAGCTTGGCAGGATCCGGCTGGTGCAGGTCGAATATGCCCAGGACTGGCTGTCGGAAAACCTCGAAGACACCGGCCAGAAACAGGCGGGATGGCGCACCGACCCGGCCCGTTCCGGGCTCGGCGGTTCGACCGGCGACATCGGCACCCATGCCTTCAACCTGGCGAGCTTTGTCTCCGGGCTAGAGCTCGATCAGCTCTGCGCCGATCTCGACAGCTTTGTCGAGGGCCGGCAGCTTGACGACAATGGCCATGTGCTGATGCGGTTTGCCGGCGGCGCCAAGGGCATGCTCTGGTGCTCCCAGGTGGCGCCGGGCAACGAGAACGCGCTGAAGCTCCGCATCTACGGCGAAAAGGGCGGGCTCGAATGGGCCCAGGAAGACCCGAACTATCTCTGGCACACGCCGCTGGGCCAGCCCAAGCGGCTGCTCACCCGCAATGGCGCCGGCGCCAGCGCCGCAGGTCAACGCGTCAGCCGCATCCCCGGCGGCCATCCCGAAGGCTATCTCGAGGGCTTTGCCACGATCTACAATGAAGCCGCCGAAGCCATCATCGCCCAGCGCGACGGCAGCCCGCTTCCTGACGGCGTGATGTTCCCCGGCATAAAAGACGGCCTGGCAGGCGTCGCCTTTGTCACGGCCTGCGTCGAGTCCTCAAAACGCGGCAGCGCCTGGGTCAGGTTCGAAAACTAAAACAAGGGCTGAAACGCTCCCGGGCGGGTTGCCCCACCTGCAGCTTCCGGCGGCTGGGCGCAGGTCTGGCGTGGACTTGGCTCGAGGCACCAGCATCGGCCAGCTAGAACCGGATCGCAATCACGATCCGGTTTCGGCCGTTGTCTTGAGCTCGTCGGGCGCCTGCTTGCGGCGGCGGGTAACCAGCACGAAGAACAGCGGCACGAAGAGGATGCCGAGGATAGTGCCCGAGATGGTGCCGCCGAGCACGCTGGTGCCGATGGCGTTGCGGCCGCCGGAGCCTGCTCCCGTGCTGATGACCAGCGGCAGAACACCGAGCGAGAAAGCCATCGAGGTCATGATGATCGGGCGGAAGCGCTGTTTGGCGGCTTCGCGCACGGCTTCGAGCAGCGGCTCTCCCGCCTCGTAACGCTCGCGCGCGAACTCGACGATCAGAATGGCGTTCTTGCCGGTCAGGCCGACCACGGTGAGAAGCCCCACCTGGAAGAAGACGCCGTTCTGGTAGCCGCCGAACAGGGTCCACAGCAATGCGCCCAGAACACCGACCGGCATCGCCAGCATGACGGCGAAGGGGATAGACCAGCTTTCATACAAGGCTGCCAGGCAGAGGAAGATGGCGGCCAGCGACAGGGCATAGAGCAATGGCGCCTGGTTGCCGGACTCGCGCTCTTCCAGCGACAGACCTGTCCAGGATACGCCGTAGCCGGGCAGTTGCGCGGCGAGCCGCTCGATTTCCGCCATGGCGTCTCCGGTGCTCACGCCCGGGGCCGGAGAGCCCTGGACCTGCATGGCGTTGACCGCATTGTAGCGATTGAGGCCCTGGGGCCCGAAGGTCCAGCTGCCCTCGGCAAAGTTGGAAAAGGGAACCAGGCCGCCGCTGGCATTGCGCACCTTCCATTTGGAAATGTCGGATGGCAGGGCGCGGGCATCGGCCTCGCCCTGGATGTAGACGCGCTTGATGCGGTCGCGGTCGATGAAGTCGTTGACATAGGTTCCGGCCCAGGCGATCTGCAGCAGCTGGGCGACATTGGTGGCGTTGACGCCCATTGCACCGGCAGCCCGCCAGTCGATGTCGAGGTGATATTGCGAAGCGTCCTCAAGCCCGGAAGGGCGCGCGGAAGCAATCAGCGGGCTCTGTGCCGCCATGCCGAGCATCTGGTTCCGCGCGGCGAGCAACTCCTCGTGTGACTGGCCGTTGCGGGCCTCGAGGTAGAAATCGAAGCCGCTCATGATGCCGAGTTCGGGCACCGAGGGCGGCACGATCGGAAAGGCCATCGCGTCCTTGATGCCCATGAAGGCGGGAAAGGCCCGGCCGGCAATGGCCTGGGCGCTTTGACCCGGTTCCGTGCGTTCCGACCAGTCCTTCAGGCGGACGAAGGCAAGACCCATGTTCTGGCCCTGTCCGGAGAACGAGAACCCGACCACGCCGAAGACCGATTCGACATTGTCCTTCTCATTGACAAGAAAATGGTTCTCGACCTGCTCAAGCACCTTCTGGGTGCGCCCCGCGGTGGCGCCGGTCGGCGCCTGGATCATCGCCAGCAGGATGCCCTGGTCTTCGTCGGGCAGGAAGGCGGTCGGCGTCTGGACAAAACTCCAGACCATGACGCCGACGAGCGCCAGATAGAGGGCGCCGACACGGAACGGCCGGCGGACAATCCAGCCGACACTGCTCCCATAGCCGCCGGTGATGCGGTCGAAAGCGGCATTGAACCAGCCGGCCGGGCCCTTTTTCGGGTGATGGACGGACTTGGCCGTCAGGAGCGTGGCGCAGAGTGCCGGTGTCAGCGTCATCGCCACCAGCACGGACAGTCCCATGGCCGAGACGATGGTGATCGAGAACTGCTGATAGATGACGCCGGTGGAGCCGCCGAAAAAGGCCATCGGCACATAGACCGCGGAGAGCACCAGGGCGATGCCGATCAGGGCGCCGGTGATCTGGCCCATGGACTTGCGGGTGGCCTCGAGCGGGCTCAGCCCCTCCTCTTCCATGATGCGCTCGACATTTTCCACCACCACGATGGCGTCATCGACCAGAAGGCCAATGGCGAGCACCATGGCCAGCATGGTGAGCGTGTTGATGGAGAACCCGAACATCGCCAGAATGCCGAAGGTTCCGAGCAGGACCACCGGGACGGCGAGCGTCGGGATCAGCGTGGCGCGGAAATTCTGCAGGAAGACCAGCATGACGACGAAGACCAGCGCGATGGCCTCGATCAGAGTCGCGATGACTTCATCGATCGAGATCTCGACAAAGGGCGTGGTGTCGTAAGGCACGACATAGCTGACGCCTTCGGGGAAGAAGGTCGCCGCCTCCTCGATCTTCGCCTTCACCAGGTCTGCGGTGTCGAGCGCGTTGGCGCCGGCGGCCAGGCGGATGGCCATGCCGGTGGCGGGGTTGCCGTTGTAGCGGGCAATGGTGGAATAGTTTTCCGAGCCGATCTCGACGCGGGCGACGTCCTTCAGGAGCACCAGGCCGCCGTCGGTGGCGGCGCGCACGACGATGCCCTCGAAATCTTCCGGCGTGGTCAGCAGCGACTGCGCGGTGATGGTGGCGTTGAGCTGCTGGCCTTCGATTGCCGGTAACGAGCCGAAGGCGCCGGCGGAAATCTGGGCGTTCTCGGCCGAAACGGCGGCGAGCACATCGCTTGGCGCCAAGCCGTAGGCGGCGAGCTTGACCGGGTCGAGCCAGATCCGCATGGCGTATTTGGCGCCGAAGACCTGAACTTCGCCGACCCCTTCGAGACGGCTGAACTGATCGACGAGATTGGTGTTGAGGTAGTCGGACAGGTCGGTCTGGTCGAGGGCGCCATCTTCCGAGATGAGGCCAATCACCATCATGAAGCTGGCCGAGGATTTCTGCACCGTCACACCCTGCCGCTGAACCGTTTCGGGCAGCAGCGGCGTGGCTTGCGACAGCTTGTTCTGGACCTGGACCTGGGCGATGTCGGGATCGATGCCGGTCTCGAAGGTCAGCGTGATCGAGGCCGTGCCCGCCGAGGTGGAGCTGGAGGAGAAGTAGCGCAGGCCGTCAAGCCCGGTCAGCCGCTGCTCGATGACCTGCGTCACCGTGTTGGCGATGGTCTGGGCCGACGCTCCCGGATAGCTGGCGTTGATCGAGATGGTCGGCGGCGCGATCTGCGGATATTGCGCGATCGGCAAGGTCATGATGGACAGAACACCTGCCCCCATGATGATGATCGAGATCACCCAGGCAAAGATCGGCCTGTCGATAAAAAAGCGTGCCATGTCGGCCTCCGCGAGGTCAGTTCTGAGCCGGGTCTTCGGCGCGTTCTTCGGGGACGACGGTGGCGCCGACGGCGATTTTCTGCAGGCCTTCGACAATCACCCTGTCGCCGGCCTGAACGCCATCCGACACGATCCAGTCGGAATCACGGTCGCTGACGATGGTCAGGGTTCGCTGCTCGACCACATTGTCGGCGGTGACGACCATGGCTGTGGGATTGCCGCGGCGGTCACGCGAGACGCCTTCCTGCGGGACCAGAATGGCGTTGTCGATGACGCCCTGCGGCATCTCCACCTGCACATACATGCCGGGCAACAGCATCTGGTCGGGATTGGGGAACTGCAGCCGCAGCGTGACCACGCCGGTGAGCTCATCGACATGCGGCTCGGCCGCGGTAAGTTCGCCGGTGTGATCATAGGCGGTGCGGTCGGCCAGGGTCAGCTTGACCCTGGTGTCGATATTGGCGCCGGCGGCTCTGGGGCCCTTGCGCTTCCAGCGCACCAGATCGGCGGCGGACTGGGTGACGTCGACATAGACGGGATCGAGCTTGCGGATCACGGCCAGCGGGTTGCTCTGGCCGGAAATGACCAGCGCGCCCTGAGTGGTCAGGGAAAAGCCGATGGCGCCCGAGATCTGGGCCCGGATGGTTGTGCGATCCAGATCGATGTTGGCGGCAAGCAACTGCGCCTCGGCGACCTGCAGGGCCGCGTCCGCACTGTCACGGGTGGTCTGGGCGGTATCAACCGACTGCTCGCTGGCGACGTTGCTCTTGCGCAGCGACTCCATGCGCTTGAGTTCGCGATTGGCGGAATCGAGGCTGACCTGGGCCTGGTTGACGGCCGCTTCGGCGGCAACCACCTGGGCGCGGTAGGTTGCCGGATCGATGCGGTAGAGGATATCGCCCTCCTCCACTTTCGAGCCTTCCTCGAAAAGCCGCTCGACGATGATGCCGTTGACCTGCGGGCGCACCTCAGCGACGCCGGAGGCGACGACGCGCCCGGGCAGCGTGGTGGTGACGGTTACCGTTTGCGCTTCCAGCGTCACCACGGTGACGGGCGTGGGCGGCGGGCTGCCGGGCTGCTGCGCCGAGGCGGCAGATGCCAGCACGGCGAGAACCAGGGACACGAAAACGGCGCAAGGCGCTAACCTCATCGAATTTCTCCACTTAATCAGGAGTATCCACTTGGCGAGCATCAGCTCGATGGATAATATGGAAACCAAGCGGTTTTATATTTGTTTTTCGGCATAGCGCAAGCGCAATGCCAAGCACAGTAAAGTGACCGTGAATGGAGGAGAGTTGACTTGATGCCAGCGTGCAGTAATTCGCAGCGAAGACCGGGGAGGCCCCGGCAGCTCGACGTGGCCGAACGCGAAGCCATCATCATCAGCGCGGCGGAACGGATCATCCTGACCAAGGGGCTTGCGGCGGCCTCAATGGCGGCGATCGCAACCGAAGCGGGGATGTCGAAGCGAACGCTCTATGATGTGTTCGAGAGCCGAACCGCGCTGTTTTCATCCGTCATCCGGCGGGTCCACAAGATGCTGACCCGGCCATTGCAGGAGAGCGAACTCGGGCTGCCGCTGGCCGAACGGCTGCGCCTGCTGCTGACACCGGCGAACAAGAAATTTTCCGATCCTCTGCCGCTGGCCATTCTCCGCGCCGTCGTCACCGAGGGCGAGCGGCAGCCGGATCTGGTACGGGAATTCCTTCAGGAAGGCCCGCATGCATTTGTCCGCATGGTTCGCCGCGAACTCGACCGATCGGTTGAGCGGGGCGAGATCCGCATCAGCGACACGCAGGTCGCGGCCCGTCTGATGACGGACATGGCACATGGCAATGCGCTGGAACATCTGCTGGTGCAACAGACAGCACAGGCGCGTGAAACCGACTACGAGCGCCGCATTGCCCTAGCCATCCGGGTGTTCCTGGGCGGGATCGGCGAGGCCGAATAACGCTTCACGGCCGCGGCCGGATGAAAGCCACGCGCGCACCAATGTCCCGGCTCTGCCCTGTTCATACGTCAGTGGGATTGGCTATGGCGACCCGGCAATCGGGAAGCCGAGCCCGGCAGCCCTGCCGATGGACAGAATCCGAGCGCTCTCTGGGTGCGTTGCGGGAGGCGCCGCGGCTATGCTCTTCAACTTCCTCATCAGCTCGGCGTTGCTCCCCGTTGATTTCTGTTGTCTCTAATTTAGGGACTCGTTAACTATAAAATACCATGTTGCAGCCCTGCTGCTTCATTGCAGGGGACAACTGAACAGCAACGGAAAGCGAAGACCAGATCATGATGAAAAATGACATTGGGCTGGTCTTGGCGAGAATCCTCGTGGTTGCTGCGCTGTACTTCATCTCCGGGCGACTTGGCCTGTTTCTGGCCGTGCCGCCGGGCTATGCCACCGTCATCTGGCCACCGTCAGGCATCGCGCTCGGTGCGCTGTTCATTTACGGCTGGCGGCTGTGGCCCGGGATCCTGATCGGGTCGTTTCTGCTCAACAGCTACATCTCCGGCGCCTACACGGTGGACACGGGTGCTGATGGCGCCAAGATGCTTGCGGCCCTGGCCATTGCATCCGGCTCGACGCTGCAAGGTCTGGTCGGCTACGGCCTGGTCAATCGGTTCGTCGGCCTGCCGCTGTCCTTTGACAGGATCAGGCAAATCGTACGGCTGCTGGTGATCGCAGGGCCGGTGGCCTGTGTCATTGCCGCCAGCATCGGCGTTAGCACTCTCTACTTTTCGGGTATTCTGCCTGCAACGGAGCTTAGCTGGAACTGGTTTACCTGGTGGACGGGCGATGTGCTGGGGGTTGTCACCTTCCTGCCGTTGCTGCTGCTTACGCCGACCAACAAGAACAACCTTACCTGGCGCGGTACCACGATCGCGAGATTGCCGGTGACGGCGTTGCTGATCATGCTGATCCCGCTTGGACTGACCTTTTATGCATGGAAGATCTCTTCGGAGGCCAACACCAGCAATGGGGAAATCCAATTCGAATCGCTGGCGGTTGAAAACAAGAAGGCACTCCTGAGCCGGATCAACTCCTACGAGAACGCGCTGCTTGGCGGCGTGGCCTATTTCCAGGGGTCGGAAAATATCAGCCGCAATGAATGGCGGCGGTATGTTGACATGCTTGATATTCAGGAAAACTTTCCCGGCATCAACGGCCTGGGGTGGATCACCTCGCTGGCGCCTTCCGGCATCGACAGGTTTCTCAACGCGGCGCGCGCGGATGGCGCACCGAATTTCGAGATACGACCGAAGAATGTCGAAGCAGGCCATTACATCATCAATTTCATTGAGCCGGAGTCCATCAACCGGCAAGCAATCGGGCTGAACATTGCTTTTGAAGAGAACCGCAAGCAGGCGGCCGATCTGTCGCGCAGCACCGGCAAGCCGGCGATCACCAAGCGCATCATCCTGGTCCAGGACGCCGAGAAGACACCCGGGTTCCTGCTGCTGCATCCAATGTACAAGGAGGGCTTCGAGCCAGGATCATCGGCCGACGAATGGGCGACGTTCGACGGCTGGATCTACGCCCCCTTCATCGCAAAAAACTTCATGAATGAACTGACCCAGAGCCAGGGAAACACCATCAATTTCCGAGTTTATGACGGGGATTCGGAAGACCCGGAGGCCTTGATCTACGACAGCCGGAAGGTTCGGGTGGCCGATTACGTCCCGGCCTTCACCAAGCGCGAGCAGATTGATGTCATGCAGCAACGCTGGCTGATTGTCTGGGAAAGCACACCAGGGTTCGAGCAAAGCTCACGCAACAACAACCCGGTTCTGGTCCTGGCCGGCGGCCTGCTGATCTCGTTCTTGCTGGGCCTGTTTCTGTTTGTCGCTAATATTCGCCGCAACGACGCCATCGAAGACACGCCCGGCCTCAAGGCGCTGGTGCTGCCGGCGATGGTCTTCCTCGTGCTGGCTGTCGGAACACTGGGGCTCTATCGGGCGCTGACGGCGACCGAGCGAGATTATCTCAAGTCGCTGACCAGCAACGAAGCCAACAGGATCAGCGCCATTGTCGCCGCTGAGACAAAGGGGAAAATTTCCGCGCTTGAGCGAATGGCCTCCCGGCTGGAGTTCAGTCAAAACCGGCTGGAAGCGGCCTGGCGCACAGATGCCACCAACTTCATCGAGGATTTCGAAGGCCTGCGCGTCATCAGCAAGGTCGGCACCGACAACATCATGCAGCAGACCCAGCAATCCCCAGCCAATGAACGGCTGGTCTGGGTCAATGCAGTTCTCGACCCGGCGCGGGCAGATGTGGTCGCGGCTGCCATCGCGGCCGATGTCCCGAAACTGAGCTCTCCGCTTGAACTGGCGTTCGGCAGACATGCTTTGACTGCATATTTCCCCTTGAACGTCCTCGGCGTCTCGGACGGATTCCTGGCCGGGGTCTTCTCGGTGGAGGAGTTTTTCAACATCGATATTCCACGGGAATTGCTGGACCGCTACCGCTTTGAGATCGCCTATGAGGGCGAGATCTATGCCAGGGCAGGAAACCAGAGCCTGCCGCTGGCAACCGACTGGCTGCTCGAAAGCAAGATACAGGTTCTGGACAGGGCCTGGTCGCTCACCTCCATCCCGACCGCAGAGTTCCTGAATTCGCAGCGCAGCCAGTTGCCCAGCGTGGCGCTGCTGGCAGGTTTTCTGATTTCGGTGCTTGCGGCGATTGCTGCCTACACGACAGGCCTTTCACGTTTGAAAACAGCACGGCTGGAGGCTTCCAATGTCCGCATCAAGGAGGAAGCAACGCGCAACTCCACCGTCATGAATACCGTTCTTGACGGGGTGGTGACCATCAACTCGCAAGGTCTCATCGAGACCATCAACCCGGCCGGGTTGCGCCTGTTCGGCTACGCGAAGGAAGAAATCATTGGTCACAACATCAAAATTCTGATGCCTCCTCCCTATCACGACGCCCATGACGGTTTTCTCAAAAACTACCTGAACACAGGGGAACAGAAGGTCATCGGCCTTGGACGACAGGTCGTGGGACGACGCAAGGACGGCTCGGTGTTTCCGATGGACCTGGCTGTCAACGAAATGAAGCTGGATGGGCGGCGGATGTTTGTCGGCACCATCCGCGACACCAGCGAAGCGGTGGCCGCGGCCCAGGCATTGCATGAATCCGACACGCTCAAGACCGCGATCCTGGCCAGCACCGAGTATCTCATCGTCGCTACCGGAATGGATGGCACGGTGATGGTCTTCAACGAGGCAGCCGAAAAAGCCCTCGGCTACACCGCCGAAGAAGTTGTCGGAAAACAGACGCCAGCGCTCTGGCATGACCCTTTGGAGATTGTCGAGCGGGCGAAAGTACTCTCGGAAGAACTGGGAGAGACGATCGAGCCCGGCTTTGAGGTCTTCAGGCGCAAAGTCGACCTTGTCGGTACCGATGAGAACGAATGGAGCTTCATTCGCCGTGACGGGACACGCTTCCCGGCGTTGCTGGCGGTCACGCCCCTGCGCGACGAAGACCAGCAGATGACCGGGTATCTTGGCGTCATACTCGACATAACCAAGCGCAAGGAAATGGATCGGCTGAAATCGGATTTCGTATCCATCGTCAGCCATGAGTTGCGCACGCCGCTCACCTCCATCCGCGGCGCGCTCGGCCTGATGGCTGGTCCGATGGCGAAAGACCTGCCGGAGAAAGCCGGCCGGCTGATCGACATTGCACACAAGAACTCCGAACGTCTTACCCTGCTGATCAATGACATTCTCGACATCGACAAGATCGAATCGGGCCAGATGCGGTTTGACATGAAAGAGGAAGATGTCGGGTCACTGGTGACGCAGGCAGTCGACGTCAATCAGCCCTATGCCGAAAAGCTTGGCGTTGTCTTCAAGGCGACCGACATCAATCCCGACTTGAAAGCCAATGTTGATGCTGCGCGCCTTGCCCAGGTCCTGTCCAACCTGCTGTCCAATGCGGCAAAATTCTCCGACCGTGGCAGCGAGGTTGAGATTTCGGCTCTCAAGGCGGGCAAGCGGGTTCGCATAAGCGTCAGGGATCACGGCGCAGGTATTGCCGAGGAGTTCCGTTCAAAGATCTTCGGCAAATTCTCCCAGGGAGATTCGTCGTCAACGCGGGTCAAGGGCGGCAGCGGCCTGGGACTTCACATCAGCAAGCAGATCGTCGAACGAATGGGTGGCAAGATCGGCTTTGAAACCGAGACAGGCCTGGGCACGACCTTCTGGATGGAGCTGCCCTTGAGGGTGCAAGATCATGTCACCGGAAACCTGGAAAAGGATGATGTCCAGCGGGCAATGCTGCACTACCAGAAAAAAGAGACGCCAACGCTGCTGCATATCGAAGATGACCAGGATCTGAGCCGTGTGCTGGCGATGTCGCTGCAGGGCAAGATTGAGGTGGTGCCGGCCGCAAGCCTGCAGGAGGCCGAGCAACTCTTGCGAAACCAACGCTTTGACCTGGTTGTGCTGGATGTTGAACTTCCAGATGGATCCGGACTCCAGTTCCTCACAAACCTGATCAGCCAGATCACGCCGCCGGTTCCGGTGATGATCCTCTCGGCGAGCGAGGTCTCCGGTGATATCGAGAAATCGGTGTCCGCTGCGCTGGTCAAGTCGCGCGCGTCCGAGGAGAGGATTCTCGAGACCATTGAAACACTTGTCGACGGGTGACGCTCACTTTGGGCCGAGGGAGGCGCGACTTGCAACATGATTGCTGCCGCGCTGCACGGCGAAGCTGGCCTGGCTGGTGGAACACAGACACACGAACCCCAAACCGCGAGATGCAAGACAGATGAGCGAGCCCCTGAAAATTCTCTATGTGGACGACGAAGACGACATCCGGGAAATCGCAGTGATGGCGCTCGAATTCGACCCGGCGTTGACCGTGAGGAGCTGCGCTTCGGGTTCGGAGGCGCTTGCGACCGTGACAGACTGGCTGCCGGATCTGATCCTGCTGGATGTGATGATGCCCGACATGGATGGCCCGGAGACGCTGACACGTCTTCAGCAGGCCCCGGAAACGGCTGCTGTTCCGGTGGTGTTTACTACCGCACGAACCCAGCCCGAGGATATTGACCGGTTCATGAGCCTCGGCGCGGCAGGGGTGATCTCCAAGCCCTTCGATCCGATGACGCTGGCCGAGCAGGCGCGAGATCTTCTGGCAAAGAGGAAGAGCTGAGCCTGCCAGGAGAGCTTGCGCTCAGGCAGGTGTAACGGCCGGGATGCATCTCATCGACCGCGCCGCAGGGTTTTGCATCGGTTGACGTCATGGCGGCGTGAGGCCACGGCTCGTGTCATTCCATGGCCTTGATCTGATCCAGCAGGTCCGCCATTGCCGAGGCGAACTCGGCTTCGCTGTAGCCCTCTTCCCGCACGGTGTTTTCGAACCGGAAGGCTGCTTCGCCCAGAGCCTGAAAACCGAAGATGCCGGCTGTTCCGACCAGGGAATGCGCCAGGGTCATGAGATCAGCATCCGCTGCCCCGCGTTCACCGGGCAACTTCCGCAGGGCGAGCAGTTCCTGGATCTGCTCCAGATGTCCGCGGGAGCGCTCGATAAAGAGGAGTCGCAACGTCTCGATGCGCTCGCGGGCCTCGGCCGGCAGCTCGTCCAGCTTGCTTGCATTCATCATCTGATTGGCCATCTGACAGTCTTCCTCATCTTGCGTACCGATCCGGCATCCGCATCGTTGACAGTCACTCGCAGAACTCGACGCCGACCTCATCATTGACATGCCAGCATTTCCGGACCCGCCGGAGCTGACCGGAAGCGGTGATCTTGAGCAGGAAATATTCCGGCAGCGCCATTTGCCTTTCAAGCCGGAGCCGCGCCCCGCCATCGGAGACGCTGCGGACCGTGCAATTGATCTTGGAGGACCATTCTTCCAGCGCAATATAGGCGGGCTTCAGTGTCCGCATCCGGGTCGAGCGCCGCCGTTCCCTCGGATCTCCGGGCCCGGCTGCTGCGGGCAGCGTGCTCCAGTCCTCGCCGCCGAGCTGCGTTTCGAGCGCCTTGCGGCGGTCGCCCAGTTCGGTCGCCAGATACTGTTCCATCTGCTGAAGGCCGGCAAACTCGCTGGAAATGGCTGCCCCGATCACAGGCGAAATCTGCAGTTCTACCGACTTGAGATGATGAGAGAACGTCAGCTGCTCGTTCAGCCGTGCAAGCCGCTCGTTGACGACAGGCGTCGAAACGTTGCGATCGATGACGTAGTGGAACGTGTCTTCATCGTACCTGCCGCAGAAATCATCGGACCTGATATTGGCCCGGATCCTGGCCGCAAAACCACGCAGGATCTCATCGGCATTGGCAACGCCGAAATTGGTGCAGATCTTGCGGTATTCGGCCAGGCATATCGAAAAGACAACAAATTTGCTGTTCTGGCGCCTGGCCGCTGCGGCTACCAGCAACAGCTTCTTGTCGAGCTCCTCACGGCTGTACATGCCGGTGAGATCATCGAACAGGGCCTTCTTGCGCAGCGACGAGACCTCGTCGTCGCGCGAGGCTTCCACCTCATAGCGAGCAATCGACTTCTTCATCGCAAGGGTGATTTCATCCATGCGCAGGTTGCGCTTGGGCAGGAAATCATAAAGGCCCATGCGAAACGCCTTGATCGCGGTGCGCTGTGATTCATCGCCGGACAACATGATGACCGGTGGCAGCTCCTTGTAGCGAAGCTTCAGCTGCTCATGTACCCGGAAGCCGTTTTCCGAATCCAGGTTGTAGTCGAGCAAGATGCAGTCCGGCATCTCCTTTTCCAGGACGGCTGCAAGGCTGTCGCTGTCACCGGCTTCAAGGGTTCTCAGATTTGCCTGCGCGAGCAGCGCCGAGAGGTGCAGACGGTAAAGATTGTCGTCATCGACGATGCAGACCGAGCGGCCATCCAGATTGATGCCACTGCCGTCAGCGGCCTGTTCATAGGTAACACTCATTTGCTTGATCCAATCCACAGCAGGAAAGCCTCGGGAGCCGGGGAACTGACTTCGACACGATGATCGGCGTGGGGCGAGAGATCCCTCATGGCTGGTCCTCGCCCCCGGCATCGGGGCTGGCCGGAAGGTCTTCTGCCGGGTGAGCCAGCACGACCTGGTTGCGGCCATTGTTCTTGGCCAGGTACAGCGCCCGGTCGGCTTCGGCAAAGAGCTCGGCGGTGTTCTCACAGGCGTTGCTGCCGGCCACGCCGATGCTGACCGTCAGCGAAAACTGTTCCGGCCGGCCGTCGAACACGATCTCGGCAAAATGCTTGCGGAACTTTTCCAGCACGTCGAAGACAGCCTCGGGGGCGGTGTCGAGCAGCAGCACTGCGAACTCCTCGCCTCCATAACGCCCCACCACATCGGTCTTGCGGACCCAGCCGACAAGTGTCCGGGCGAGGATGGACAACACCTGGTCGCCAACCGGGTGACCCCAGGTATCATTGACCTTCTTGAAATGGTCGACGTCGATCATGGCCACGCAGAACTGCATCCCGGTGCGTTTGACCCGGGCCATCTCGTGACCGACACGCTCGTTGAAGCGGCGGTGATTGAGAAGGCCGGTCAGGCCGTCGCGCTCGATCAGCGAGCGCAGCACCCGCGCGCGCTCGACCCGCAAATTGATCAGCATCACCAGCGCATCGAGATCTGCCCGCTTGGAGATGAAATCGTCGCCGCCGAACTGCCGCGCCCGCATCTGGATGGTCTTGTCTTCCTCGGAGGACAGGAACACGATCGGAATCGACAGGTGGCTCTGGTGCTGGCGAATGATCTTGGCGATCTCGATGCCGTCGGTATTGGGCATCTGCAGATCCATGATGATGATGTCGAAGAAGGACCCGTTGATGGTCGGGATGATCTTCAGCGGGTCATTGAGAATGGACACGATCATGCCATTGGCGCGCAGCATTTCGGCGTAGACGGCCGAGGCAATCGGGTCGTCATCGACCAGCAGGATCGATGCCGGCTGCTCGCTCAGCTGACCGCCCAGATGCTCGAGCCAGTGGACCAGCTCCGCCTGTTCGATCGGGTTGGCGATGATGGTGCTGACATGCGACCGGGCACATTTGGCGCGGTAGGCAAAGCTTGTTTCGGGCGAGACGAGAATTTTCGGCAGGGCTTCGCCAAGATCTTCGCAAATGGCAAGGGCATCGGGTATCGACCCGTCAATCAGCACCAGGGCATCGTCGTCGCCATTGGCCACGGCTGCGGCCTGTCCCGGCCGGCCCTCGACGGTTGTTGCGGAATAGTTCAGGGGGGTCATGACCTGGGCGACATCATCGAGGAATTTTCCTCCACCGATGACGTGCACGGACGGTCTGGAGGGGCTGCTGAAGACCGTTTCCACCTGCGCCGATTTGCTCGCCCGGGAAATCTCGACTGGATCTGAAATCTGGAACATGCTGGTCTTTCCTGATAGTCGCGATTTTCCCGATTTTTTCGCGCTCGCCGGTCCTTCGGCCCTTGAGGTTGTCTAAGTCCTGAAGCTGCGCTCCAGCCTTCTTGCTGTTTCCCTGCAGCACACTTGTCTGCAAATTCGCCTGGCTGTTGATTACAACCTGTTGAACATTCTAGCTTTTTATAATTCGCTGATATATGTTAATTGTGCCTTAAACGGGAACTACTGATTATCAGGTGAGACTTTTGAACCTAATCAGTAAAGGTTGAACGCCCGACGGCGAGACCTTGCGCGCTCTCAGGATTTTTCAAAGAAACCACTTCGCACTTCACACTTTTCGGGGCGGTGAATATTTGAAACCAAAAATATTCAACGTCAAAGCTTATCCGGGACGGGACCGCGGTCTGGATTTTTCCGGGGCGGAGACCGGGCGATCGGGCTGCCGCAGTCCGCGCGCCGGCAACAGGCATCGGGCTCGCCCGCATGAGTGCCGCTTGCAGCGCTTTTGAGAGTGGCTTTGAACACGTTATGCGAGTGAATTTGCAAATCCACATCATTTCGAGATCAATTCGTTAAGACGAACGCTGTAGCCAGTAACGGGGAGGTCAGCATCTGCTGATCTCTGTCATTCAACCTGTGTGAACCGCGCTTCATCATGCCCACTACCTTGCAAGCTACTCCTGGCAACAAGCCGTCGCAGCGATTGCGCTTCGCCTACAAGGGCGCCTCCCTGAGCCTGCTGATCTTCAGTCTCGGCTGGTTCGTCTACTTCGCCTCAATCCAGAACTGGCCTCTTGCCTGTGCCGACCTGTGCATAATCGTGCTTGGTGGCATCGGCTGGCTGCTGGTCAGACGCAACCAGTTCGACGTCGCGCTGATGGTGTCGGAAGTTGCCTTCCTGGCCTTTACCGTCGCTTTCTGCCTGGTGTTCGATGTCCCCAGCGAAGCCCATCCGCGGGTGTCACACCTGTTTCTTCCCGCCATCGCCTTGATGGCCTATTTCAATTACCTGCGCACAAGATCGCCCTTCCAGCTCCTGGTGATCGCCGGCTCGCTGTTGAGTTTCATCTTCTTTTCCAGCACGAAATTCGCGCCGTCCTTCGCCCTCAGCATTCCCGATGACATCCGGCATGTTGGAATCTGGATCAATTCCACCCTGGCCACGGCGATGCTGTGTGGAGGGGTTTACGCGATCCATCGCGAATCCTCCGGGCAAAGCCAGCTCTCACGCGCGCTGCGGACAGCCGTGCGGAACGACGAGCTGGAGTTGCACTTCCAGCCGCAGGTCGATCATGCGCAGAAGATTGTCGGCGCGGAAGCGCTGTTGCGCTGGACTCACCCGCGGCGGGGAAACATTTCTCCTGGCGAGTTCATTCCGGTCGCGGAAGAGTGCGGGCTGATGCCGCTGATCGGTGGCTGGGTGCTCAAGGAAGCCTGCCGGACGCTGGCCACCTGGAAGCACGATCCCGCCCTCAGCGAGCTCACACTCGCCGTCAATGTGAGCGCCAACCAGTTCAATCTCGAGGGGTTCGAGCAATCCGTGCTGGAAACCGTCGCGCTCTACGGCGTGGACCCGGGGAAGCTGAAACTGGAACTGACCGAGACCGTCATCATTTCGGGCGTGGAGCCGGTTGTGGCCAAGATGAACACCTTGCGCGCCGCCGGCATCGAATTCGCCCTGGACGATTTCGGCACCGGCTACTCATCCCTGAGCTATCTGCGGCAATTGCCCGTGAGCCAGCTCAAGATCGACCGCAGCTTCGTCAAGGAATCTCTGGAGAGCCCCAGCGGCGCCTCACTGATCAGAAGCATTGTCAGAATGGGGCTGGAGCTCGAGCTTTCGGTGCTGGCCGAGGGGATCGAGACCGTTCCACAGCACCTGTTCCTGCTTGATTGCGGGTGCCATGAATTCCAGGGCTATCACTTCGGCCGCCCGGTTCCGGAACACGTGTTCAGAACCGAGGTCGCGACCCGGATGCGGACGACGCAAAACTCGTCACGTCCTGCGCCAGAGCCCAGGTCCGTGGCGACTGGCTAGGGAGCACTGCCAGACGAGGGCCGACAAGGGCCGGCAGGGACACGCGTCACAGCGGCTTGAGCCGGTGGAAGCCGGACTGGCCATAGACCAGCGGCGCGCCTTCGCTGATCCTCATGTCCATGATCTCGCCGATGAAGACGGTGTGGCTGCCGGCCTCGACCATTTCCGACGCATCGCAGGAAAAACCGATCAGCGCCTCGCCCAGAAACGGCAGGCCGCGCATGTCCTCAAGCCCGTGACCTTCGGCAAACTTGTCTTTCCCGGTGACACCGTCAGCGCCGGCAAAGCGCAGCGCCAGCGGGCTCGCCGGATCGGGCAGAACGGCACCAGCGTCGGGCTTTCGGACTAGCGCGTCGCTCGACCCACAAGACGCTGTGGAATCGACAACGGCCCGCCCCGGGAAGGGCGAGCCGCTTCAGATTTAAGGACAAGTTGACAGCTGATCAGTTGACGTCGCTGTCCCAGCCGGAGATGGCCTTGGCCTCAAGGAATTCCTCGATGCCCCAGACGCCGCCTTCACGCGCCCGGCCCGAGGCCTTGACGCCGCCGAAGGGCGAGCCAGCGCCGCGCGACTTGCCGTTCATCTCGACCATGCCGGAGCGAAGACGCCGGGCCATGCGGTTGCGCTTGGCGCCATCCTGGCTCTGGACGTAGTTGGTCAGACCATAGATCGTGTCATTGGCGATCTCGACCGCATTTTCTTCATTGTCGAAGGGAATGATCGACAGAACCGGGCCGAAGATTTCCTCACGCGCGATGGTCATGTCGTTGGTGACATCGGCGAAGATGGTCGGGCGGACGAAATAGCCGCGGTTGAAGCCTTCCGGACGGCCGGTGCCGCCGGCGACCAGACGGGCGCCTTCATCGATGCCCTTCTGGATCAGACCTTGGATCTTGTCGAACTGGGCAGCCGAGACGACCGGACCAATGTGGTTGCCCTCGTCATGCGAAGAGCCGACCTTGGTCGAGGCGGCAACTTCGATGGCCTTTTCCACGGCCTGGTCATAGACCGGGCGCTCGACCAGCATGCGGGTCGGCGCATTGCAGCTCTGGCCGGTGTTGTTGAAGCAGTGGCGGACGCCGCGCTCGACGGCCTTTTCGTCGGCATCGGCAAAGATCACATTGGCGCCCTTGCCGCCGAGTTCGAGGCAGACCCGCTTGAAGGTGTCGGCGGCGGCCTTGGAAATGGCAGCGCCGGCGCGGGCCGAGCCGGTGAAGCTGATCATCTCGACATCCTTGTGGGTCGAAAGATCGGTACCAACGCCGACACCATCGCCATTGACCAGGTTGAACACACCGGCGGGAACTCCAGCGGCATCGATGATCTCGGCAAAGACGATCGAGGACAGGGGGGCTATTTCAGACGGCTTG
This sequence comes from Hoeflea sp., assembly GCF_002733955.1. Classification (GTDB taxonomy): domain Bacteria; phylum Pseudomonadota; class Alphaproteobacteria; order Rhizobiales; family Rhizobiaceae; genus Hoeflea. Next base: position 17,915 of record NZ_NVXQ01000004.1, read on the forward strand.
AGCACCATGGTGCAGCCAGCGAGCAGCGCCGGGATCACCTTCAGCGTGACCTGGTTCATCGGCCAGTTCCACGGCGTGATCAGGCCGACAACGCCGATCGGTTCCATGGCGATGCGGTCATTGGGGGCGTGGGGGCCGAGCGGCCGGATGAACTCGATATCCTTGAAGGCGGTGATGAAATTGTCGATGTGCCAGGTGCCGGAGGTGACCTGGCTGGAGCGCGACATCGAAATCGGCGCACCCATTTCAAGGCTGATCGCCTGCGCCATGTCCTCGGCGCGTTCGGCGTAGATCTCGCGGATCTTCTTGACGTAGCCGAGCCGGACCTCGGGATCGGTCTGCGCCCAAGATTGCTGAGCCGCCTTGGCGGCAGCGACCGCCTTGTCGGTGTCCTCGGAGGAGCCGAGCGAGATCACCGCACAGGGTTCCTCGTTCGACGGGTCGATCACGGCGCAATCGCGTGGCTTGGAGGGCGAAACCCAGGCACCATTGATGTAAAACTCGCGCTTCTCGATCATTTTCATTCTCCAAACATGTTCAGACGTCCCAGATGGGAACGATGTCATCTCAATTCAAATCTGTAGGGGTGAGCGGCAGGGGAAAGCAACCTCGATTCCGTCACTGATCGCTTCGAAACGGGCTCTCGCGTCGATTTTACACGGACGCAGATCTTACCAGGCCGGGCTTTTGCTCAGCGGACTGCCTTAAGCAAGGCGAGGGACGGGAAGCAGGTCGGCTTCTGGCCGTTCTTCGCCTGCCATTCGCCGATCGACCGCCTGGTCTTGTAACCGGGCAGGCCATCGGCACCGCCGACATCGTAGCCCTGTCTTTCGAGCATTGATTGCAGCCGGGCAATGTCGGAGCGCAGCATCTTGCCGGTGTTGCCCCAGGGCGTGACAAAGGCCGAGCCGCCATGGGCCATGCGGTCGGCCAGATTGCCGATGAACAGGGCATAGAGGTCGGAATTGTTGTATTCCTTGATCACGTAGAAATTCGGCGTGACGACAAATTCCGGGCCGAAAGTGCCGGCTGGCACCAGTACCATGCCCGGGGCGCGGCGCTCATGCTCGGGAAACGGTCTGCCGGAAATGCGGATGATGCCCATATCGGTCAATGCACTGATCGGGCGGGTCCGGTCGGGGCCTTCGAGCGCACAGGTGACGCCTTCGGGGATCACAGCCTCAAAGCCCCAGTCGCGGCCGCGAACCCAGCCCGACCTGGCCAGATAATTGGCGATCGAGGCCAGCGAATCAGCGGTCGAGTTCCAGATGTCGCGCTTGCCGTCGCCATCAAAATCGACCGCGTGGTCGAGATAGCTCGAGGGCAGGAACTGCGGTTGTCCCATGGCGCCGGCCCAGGAACTCTTCATCGCGGAGGCCGGAATGTCGCCGCGCTCAAGGATCTTGAGTGCCGCGAGGATTTCCTTGCGGAACAGCTCGGTCCGGGTCGACATGAAGGCCTTGGTGGCGATGACGCGGATGGCCGAATGCGGGATTTTAGCCCGGCCGAAGCCGGACTCCCTGCCCCAGATGGCAACGACGATCGAACCCGGGACGCCGTAGCGATCCTCGATCTTGCGCAACAGGCCGGCGTGCTTTTGCATCAGCGAGCGACCCGAAGCGGTCAGGCCCTGCAGCCGCTTCTCGTTGAAATAGGCGCCGGGGCTGCGGAATTCGGCCTGGCTCTGGGCCCGCTGCTTGGGCTTGGGGAAGCCGGGAGGGGCCAGATCGGGCAGGTCCCAGTCGAGACTGACGCCGGAAAAGGTGCGGTCGAAGACCGATTTGGAGACTCCTGCCCGCATGGCTTCGGGCCAGAGATCGGCCTCGAGCCATTGGCGGAATTGCGCCTCGACGCCTGCCTTGGTGGCAGCCTGCGATGCGGGTACCGCAAGGGCGGTCATGGTGAAAGCGAAGCAGAGGGTCAGGATCAGGGCGCGAATCATGCCTTCAGCGTAACCCGAGCTTGGTGCCGGGAAAATGGCGGTTGTGACGCCATGTGCCCGGTTTGGCGCGTTCTGTCCGAACAGGCTCAGAAAGCGGTGCGGGCGCGGATCGCGGCGGCCAGCGTGCCCTCGTCGAGATAATCCAGTTCACCCCCCACCGGCACGCCGTGGGCCAAGCGGGTGACCTTGATGTCGAAGCCCGACAATTGCTCGGTGATGTAGTGTGCCGTGGTCTGGCCTTCGACGGTGGCGTTGACGGCGATGAGGATCTCCTTGACCCCGCCCTTGGCCACCCGGTCGACCAGACCGGCAATCGACAGATCATCCGGGCCGACGCCATCGAGCGGCGACAGGGTGCCGCCGAGCACGTGGTAGCCGGCATTCATCGCCGCTGCACGCTCGAGCGCCCAGAGGTCGGCCACATCTTCGACGACGATGATGACGCTCTGGTCGCGGCTTGCATCGGTGCAGACCGTGCAGGGGTCGGAGGTATCGGCATTGCCGCAGGTGGAGCAGATGCGGACCTTGTCGAAAGCCTCGTTCATGGCCAGCGCCAAGGGACCCATCAGCTGATCCTTCTTCTTGATCAGCTGAAGGGCTGCACGGCGCGCAGACCGCGGCCCGAGCCCCGGGACACGGGCAAGCAGCTGGATCAGCCGCTCGATCTCGGGGCCGGTTACACGCTTCTGCATTTCACTCTCCGACGGCGGTCAACGGGTTCAGAACGGCAGCTTCATGCCGGGAGGGATCGGCAGGCCGGCGGTGAGTTCCTTGGTGCGCTCGGCCATCATGGTCTCGACCTTGGCCTTGGCGTCGTTGTGGGCGGCGACGATCAGGTCCTCGAGGATCTCGACATCGTCTTCCTTGAACATCGACGGATCGATGGAGAGGCCCTTCATCAGGCCCTTGCCGGTCAGGCGGACGCTGACCATGCCGCCACCGGCCACGCCTTCGCATTCGAGCTCGGCGAGCTCTTCCTGCATCTTTTCCATCTTGGACTGCATGTCCTTGATCTTGCCCATCATACCCATGATGTCTTTCATCGGGATCTCCTTTGTGAATTTGATTTGCCGGCTTTGTTTCAGCCGGAATGCTGGCGTTCCTGTCAGTCCGAGCTGTCGTCGAGCCCGATGTCGTCGGGCAGGATGTCGCCGTCCTCGGATGGCGCAAGCGCGTCATCGGGAAGGGATTCCTCGGCGACGGCGATGCGGACATCGGTGACGCGGGAGCCGGGGAACTGGGCCAGGATCGCCGCAACATCCGGATCCTGCCGGGCATCGCTGTGCAGCGCCTCGCGCTTGGCGATCTCGCGCTCGGCAATGGTTGGCTGGCCTTCCTCGCGGCTGAGCGTGACCGACCATTTTGCGCCGGTCCAGTCCCCGAGCTTCTTGATCAGCTCACCGGGCAGGCTGGAGCTGGCATCGGGCGCGAGATTTATTTCGAGACGGCCCGGTTCAAGCCGGACCAGGCGCACGCCGGTGCGGATCTGCACCTTCATGGCAATGTCGCGGTTCTTTTCCGCCAGCGCCACCATGTCCTCGATCGAGTTGATGGCAACTTCCTGAACCGGCTCCGCGACCGCCGGCGTGACGACCGACGGCTCGGCGGAATGGGCCAGGCGCATGGAAGGCTGGCCACCGCCGTTGCCCCCGCCATGTCCGCTCAGGGGCATGCGCCGGTCACCGACAGCCATGGCGGTCGCGCCGCCGCCGGACGAGCCGCCGCCGGAGGGCTGACCACCGGCACCTGCAGATGCGCCGCCGGAATTCTGGAATGCTTTCAGCGCATCCTCGGGCGATGGCAGGTTGGCGGCGTGGGCAATGCGGATCAGCGCCATTTCGGCCGCTGAGGCCGGGCGGCTCGAAGTATCGGTTTCGGTGATGCCCTTGAGCAGCATCTGCCAGACCCGCGACAGGATGACGGTCGAGAGCTTTGCCGCGTAGTCGGCGCCGCTTTCGCGTTCGGTCTCTGTCAGCGAGGGATCTTCACCGGCTTCGGGCACGAATTTGAGCCGCGTGACCAGATGGGTGAAATCGGCCAGATCGGTGAGGATCACCGAGGGGGCGGCGCCGGAATCATATTGATCGCGAAAGCTCGCCAGCGCACCGGCCACATCGCCCGCCATCAGCGCACCGAAGAGGCCGACAATGCGCGACCGATCGGCAAGGCCGAGCATCGAGCGCACGGCTTCGGCATCAACCGTGCCGCCGCCATGGACAATGGCCTGGTCGAGCAGCGAGAGGCCATCGCGCACCGAGCCTTCGGCGGCACGGGCGATCATGGCCAGCGATTCGTCGTCGATGGAAATGCCTTCCTGGGCGGCGACGTTCTGGAAATGCGTGACCAGCAGGCCCGAATCGATGCGGCGCAGGTCAAAGCGCTGGCAGCGCGACAAGACGGTGATCGGGACTTTGCGGATTTCGGTGGTGGCGAAGATGAATTTCACATGCGACGGCGGCTCTTCCAGCGTCTTGAGCAGGCCGTTGAAAGCCTGGTTGGAGAGCATGTGCACTTCGTCGATGATGTAGACCTTGTAGCGCGCCGAGACCGGGCGGTAGCGGACCTGCTCGATGATCTCGCGAATGTCGTCAATGCCGGTATGCGAGGCCGCATCCATCTCGATGACATCGACGTGGCGGCCTTCCATGATGGCCTGGCAGTGCTCGCCCGGCACCGACAGATCAATCGTCGGCTGGTCGATCTCGGCCGTCTCGTAATTGAGCGCGCGGGCCAGAATGCGGGCGGTCGTGGTCTTGCCGACGCCGCGGACGCCGGTCAGCATCCAGGCTTGGGCGATGCGGCCGGAGGAGAATGCGTTGGTCAGGGTGCGGACCATCGGCTCCTGGCCGATCAGGTCGGTGAAATCCTTCGGGCGGTATTTGCGCGCCAGCACCCGGTACGCGGCCTGGCCCTCGGCTTGTGATCCCGCCGAAACTGTGGTCGTGCCGGTTGTTTCGTCCATGATCCTCGTGCCGCCCTGGTGATGGCCCGGTGGCCATTCAAGTGGAATGTTTGCACCCCGGTCAGGACCCGTCAATGGCAATCGAGCCAGTGATTGGGCCAGCTAGTGGCGGGGCCAACCAGTGACGGGCCTGCCAAACATGGCGCGGGCGAAAAGGGTGGGAGGCTGGCACGGTGACCCGTGCCGGGCTCGTTAGGGCTGCTTCCTTCCGGACCTGACCCGGTTGGCGAGTGGCTCGTCCACCACCAACCTCCCGAAGGCACATATCGTCAATCACACAGGCAAAAGCAAGCCAGAGCCGAAAAAAACTGCTAGAGTTGTCAGCCAACCCTGTTCGACGGTGTGCCAGATGTCTGATTTTGTTCTTGATCCTCGTCTTGAGCGTGACACGACCCTGCTGATGAAGCTGGGCTTGTGCCAGGTCCGGCTGATGGAGGATTCACGCTGGCCCTGGGTGCTTCTGGTGCCGCAACGGGGCGGCATTAGCGAGATCTTCGACATGACGCCGCTGGATCAGACCATGCTGACCTTCGAGACCGCGATTGCCGCCAAGGCACTGAAGCAGGTCTCGCAATGCCTCAAGGTCAATATCGGCGCGCTGGGCAACCAGGTGCGCCAGTTCCATCTTCACATCATTGCCCGCAACGAGGGCGACCCGGCCTGGCCGGGACCGGTCTGGGGCCACGGCGAGGCCACGCCCTGGGACGCAAAAGCCCGTACCGAGTTTACAGAAAGACTTCTCGAGGCCCTCTGATACATGACATTTTCTCTTTTTGACCATGATGCACCGCATGGCGAAGCCAGCCGGCTTGTCGCCTTTGCCGGCAACCGGCTTGATCGCCGCTCCGAATACCGCACCGAGACCGAACTGGGCGACGCGCTGAAAGACCCGGCGACGCGCTATTTTGCCATTGCCAAAGGCCGGCTGGCGATGCGGGTTGATGGCGATACGCCCGATGGCCTGCTGACAGCCGCGGATATCGCCGGGATGCAGCCGCATCATGAAAACGCGGTGCTGATCGGCTGGGATCAGGACAATGTCGCCCGCATTGCCATGCCGGTGGACATCGACCCGGACGATCTGCCCGCGCCGTTCAAGGCGATTGATACACGCTCGGTCTACCGGCAGGCGCTGATGGATGAAGAGGCGCTTGGCGCCTATGCGCAAGGCACCAGCCTGGTGTCCTGGGCGCTGGCCAACCGGTTCTGCGGCGCTTGCGGAGGTGAGATGTCACCGGAAGCCGGCGGCTACCGGCGGAAATGCCGGGGTTGCGAGCGCCCGGTGTTTCCGCGCACCGACCCTGTCGCCATCATGCTGGTGGTCGACGAAGCTCGAGACCGCTGCCTGTTGGGGCGCAGCCCGCATTTTCCGCCGGGCATGTATTCCTGCCTGGCCGGCTTCATCGAGCCGGGTGAGACCATGGAAGACGCGGTGCGACGGGAAACGCTGGAAGAATCCGGCATCAGGGTCGGCCGGGTGCGCTATCACGCCAGCCAGCCCTGGCCGATGCCGCATTCGCTGATGATCGGGGTTTACGCCGAAGCGCAGAGCCTGGAGATCACCCGCGACACCGCCGAACTCGAGGACTGCCGCTGGTTTGACCGTGCCGAGACCGAGGCGATGCTTGCCTCATCGCTTGGCGAAGCGGACGCTGCAGCACCACCGCCCGGCGCCATCGCGCACCGGCTGATGCGTGACTGGCTCGACTGGGGCCGCTGAAGGCTGATTTCAGCCCTCGGCTTCTTCGGCGTGCGATCCGTTTTGCGCGAGGCGGAACGGATGGGCGGGATAGACGCCGAGGATGCGCAGTTCCTTGGAGAAGAACCCGAGTTCATCCATGGCGCGGGCCACCGGGGCTTCGTCCGGGTGGCCATGGATATCTGCGTAGAACTGGGTGGCGAAGAACTTGCCGCCGATCTGGTAGCTTTCGAGCTTGGTCATGTTGACGCCATTGGTGGCGAACCCACCCATCGCCTTGTAAAGTGCGGCCGGAATGTTGCGCACCTTGAAGACGAAAGTGGTGACCACCACCTCGTCGGCCACCGGTCGCGGCGGGATTTTGGCTTCACGCGACAGCACCACGAAGCGGGTGACATTGGTCTCGGTGTCCTCGACATTTTCCTCGAGGATGTCGAGGCCGTAGAGCTCGGCTGCCAGCCGCGGCGCCAAGGCCGCCATGGTCCGGTCATTGCTCTCCGAGACCAGCCGCGCCGCACCCGCCGTGTCGCCGGCCACGACCGCCTTCCAGCCATTGGCGCGGACGATCTTGCGGCATTGGCCGACGGCGTGAACATGGCTGTGCACGGTGCGCAGCTCGGAGCGGTCGACGCCCGGAAGTGCCATCAGCTGAAAATGGATCGGCATGAAATATTCGCCGATAATGTGCAGCCGGGATTCGGGCAGCAGGTGGTGAATGTCGGCAACCCGGCCGGCGATGGTGTTCTCGATCGGGATCATCGCCAGATCCGCGTCGCCCTGGGCCAGCGCATTGAAGGCATCCTCGAAGGTGGCGCAGGGCAAGGGATCCATGTCTGGAAACATGTCGCGGCAGGCCATGTCGGAGTTTGCGCCGAATTCGCCCTGAAAGGCGATGCGGTTGGTGGATGCGGTCATCAGATCTGTCCGTTGTGAGAAAGAAGCGTCTATTTCGGCCCGATGATTTGGCGGGCGCGGGCAAGATCGGCGGGAGTATCGACACCCAGCGGCACCGAGTCAACGATCGCCACATCGATGCGCATGCCGTCCTCAAGCGCCCGCAACTGCTCGAGCGACTCGCGTTTTTCCAGCGTTGACGGCTTGAGCGAAACGAAGCGCTCAAGCGCCGTGCGGCGCCAGGCGTAAAGGCCGATATGGTGATAGAGCGGGCCGTCGCCATAGGGCGCGGTGGCGCGGGTGAAATAGAGTGCGCGCAGGAGACGGTCGCCGATCGGCGTTCCGATCACCTTGACGATGCTGGGATTGGTTTTCTCGTCCTCATCAACAATCTCCACGGCAAGCGTGGCCAGATCGGCGGGCGACCCGGCAAGCGGCAGGGCGGAGCGGCGGATGGTCTCGGGCTCGATGGCCGGAATGTCTCCCTGCACATTGAGGATGACCTGCGCCCTGGCCTCGGGGTCCATGATCGTGGCAGCCTCGAACACCCGGTCGGAGCCTGACTGATGGTCGTCGCGGGTCATCACCGCCTCGAAGCCCGCAGCCTCCACCACATCGGCAATGTCACGCGAATCAGTGGCGACCGCGACCCGACCGACATTGGCAAGCGCCGCCTGGCGCGCGACCCGGACCACCATCGGCTCGCCGGCGATATCCGCCAGCGCCTTGTTGGGCAGCCGCGACGACGCCAATCGCGCCGGAATTATCACCAGCGTATGCTCGGAACCTGTTGCCATGGCGCGTCCATTCCCCCATCTTGCGGCGCAGGTGTCAAAAAGTCTCACCGCCGCTGTTACAAACGGTGTTGCAACGAAACTGCAAAAGACATAGGTTCCGCGCGATTTCAAGACTGGTTCGGATATTGCAGGAAACTGGGCGGGACACCGAACCGAAACGGAGCGACGGAACATGAACTCCTCATACTTCAATACTGCGGCGGGCGCTTTTCTGGGCATTCTGTTTGTCGTGATGTCTCTTTCGATTGTGTCGGAAGGCATTTACGACGCCCCGGAGCCAGAGACCGAAGGCTTCATGATCGAAGTGGCCGAAGGCACCGGCGATGCCGGCGCACCTGCGGAAGAAGCCGCACCTGAACTGATCGCACCGCTGCTCGCCAGCGCCGACCCGGCCAAGGGCGAATCGGTGTTCAAGAAGTGCGCAGCCTGCCACACCAATGATCCGTCCAATGCCAACAAGGTCGGCCCCGGCCTGTGGAACATCGTCAACCGCCCGGTCGCAGCCAATGAGGACTTCAAGTACTCTGCCGCCATGGTCGAATTTGCCGAAGGCGGTTCCGTGGCCTGGGATTACGAACATCTCAGCGGCTTCCTCGCTGCACCCAAGAAATACATCAAGGGCACCGCGATGGGCTTTGCCGGCGTCAAGAAGATCGACGAGCGCGCCGACCTGATCGCCTATCTGCGCACCCTCGGCGACTCGCCGGCGCCGCTGCCTGCGGCGACCGAAGTCACTGCCGAACCAGCGGATGAAGCGGCCGAAGCGCCAGCTGAAACCGAATAGGTTCTTCGCTGCAACGACATCAAAGCCGGGCCTCGAGCCCGGCTTTTTTTGTTCTGAGGGCAAGAAATGTGAGACTGGCCCTGCAAGTGCCGCAGAAGTCACCTATTGTCTGTGGATGACACAGTGACCGGAGGACCCGCACACATGATCAAACGCCTCGCCCCCATCATGCTGGCACTGGCCGGCCTGTTCGCAACGGCCAGCGCCATGGCCCAGGAGCCCGCCTGGCAGCATGCCACGGCGATGATCGAGGCGCCAAAATACGCCGAAGGCTTTTCGCATTTTGACTATGTCAATCCGGACGCGCCCAAGGGCGGCACGCTGAAACTGTCGGAAGAAGGCACCTTCGACAGTTTCAACCCGATTCTGTACAAGGGCGAGGCGGCGGCAGGCTTGAGCCTGATTTTCGACACGCTGATGAAACCATCGGAAGACGAGGTCTCCTCGTCCTACGGGCTGCTCGCCGAGAGCATTTCCTATCCGGACGACATCTCGAAAGTCACATTCCGGCTGCGCGCGGAAGCCAAATGGGCCGACGGCACACCGGTGACGCCTGAGGACGTGGTCTTCAGCTTCGACATGGCGAAGGAACACAATCCGGCGCAAGCGCAGTATTACGCGCATGTCGTCTCGGCGGAAAAAACCGGTGAACGGGATGTGACCTTCCTGTTTGACGAAGACAACAACCAGGAACTGCCACAGATCCTGGGCCAGATCCGCGTGCTGCCCAAGCATTGGTGGGAAGGCACGGACGAGGCCGGGACAGCCCGTGATATCAGCCGCACCACGCTTGAGCCGGTAATGGGGTCAGGCCCCTACCGGATCGCCGAGTTCAAGGCCGGCTCGACAATCCGCTACGAACTGCGCGAGGACTATTGGGGCAAGGGCCTCAACGTCAATGTCGGGCACAACAATTTCGGCGCCATCGAATATGTCTATTTCACGGACGCCAATGTCGAGTTCGAGGCCTTTCGCGCGGGCACGGTGGATTTCCGGCAGGAGAACTCGGCCAGCAAATGGGCCACGGCCTATGATTTCCCGGCAGTGGAAAACGGCGACATCGTGCGCGAGGAAATCCCAAACCCATTGCGCGCCGTGGGCATCATGCAGGCTTTCGTGCCGAACATGCGGCGCGAAAAATTCCAGGATGTGCGGGTGCGCCGGGCGCTGAATTTCGTGCTGGATTTCGAGGACCTGAACCACAATCTTGCCTTTGACGCGCTGGCGCGGGTCGACAGCTATTTCTGGGGCACCGAGCTTGCTTCATCGGGGTTGCCGGAAGGCCGCGAGAAGGAGATTCTCGAGGGCTTGGAGAACGAGATCCCGGCCGAGGTCTTCACCACGCCGTTTACCAACCCGGTGGGCGGCGATCCGCAGAAGGCACGGGCCAATCTGCGCCAGGCGCTGACGCTGTTCCAGGAAGCCGGTTACAAACTCGACTCCGGCAAGCTGATCAACACCAGCACCGGCGAGCAGTTCGGGATCGAAATCCTGCTGTCGAGCCCCTCGCTGGAACGCTCGGTGCTGCCCTATATCGCCAGCCTGAAGAAGATCGGCATCGATGCCCGGATCCGCACCGTCGACGCCTCGCAATACACCAACAGGATCAGAAGTTTCGACTATGACATGATCTGGAATGTCTGGGGTCAATCGCTGAACCCGGGCAACGAGCAGGCCGGATACTGGGGCTCGGCCTCGGCGGACCGCGAGGGATCGCGCAACTATGCCGGTATTGCCGATCCCGCCGTCGACGAATTGATCCGGATGGTGATCTTCGCGCAGACGCGCGAGGAAAAGACCGCCGCGGTGAAGGCGCTCGACCGGGTGCTGCTGGCGAACCATTACGTGGTGCCGCTGTTTTACAGCGATGCGGTCAAGGTGGCCTACTCCAAGACGCTGAAGCACCCCGACGAGCTGCCCTATTACGGGCTTGGCTTCCCGGACGTGTGGTGGTCGACCGCGGCAGAGTGAGACGCTTTGGCCTTGCACCGGTTTCGACATTCGATTCTGTATGGGGCAGACACGAATCAGCCGGAAATCCGATTTTCCGGCTGGAAGGACGCGGGATTGACCAGGACAGACATCACCATGCGCGAGAAGATCGCTGCCACTGAGGGGACAGCCGCCTGATGGGCGCCTATATTCTCAGACGCCTGCTTTTGATGATCCCGACCATCGTCGGCATCATGGCGATCTCGTTCGCGGTGATCCAGTTTGCACCGGGCGGGCCGGTCGAGCAGGTGATCGCGCAGTTGACCGGCGAAGGCGATTCCGCCATCGACCGGATTGCCGGCGGCGGCGACAGCGTCGGCAGCGCGCAGGATTTCGGCGACCCGGGATCGTCCGACTATCGCGGCGCGCAAGGGCTTGATCCGGAATTCATCGCCAAGCTGGAGGCCCAGTTCGGCTTCGACAAGCCGCCGCTCGAACGCTTCGGGCTGATGATGTGGAACTATATCCGCTTCGATTTCGGCGAGAGCTATTTCCGCAGCATCGACGTGATCGACCTGATCAAGGAAAAGATGCCGGTCTCGATCTCGCTGGGGATCTGGATCCTGCTGCTGTCCTACGTGATCTCGATTCCGCTGGGGATCAAGAAGGCGGTCTCGGACGGATCGCGGTTCGATGTCTGGACCTCGGGGCTGATCATCATCGCTTATGCCGTGCCCGGCTTCCTGGTCGGCATCCTGCTGATCGTGCTGTTTGCCGGCGGATCGTTCCTGGACTGGTTCCCGCTGCGCGGCCTGACGTCGGACAATTTTGCCGAGCTCAGCCTTTTCGGCAAGATCGTCGACTATTTCTGGCACTTGGCGCTGCCGCTGATCGCGCTGTCGCTGGCGGCATTCGCCACCACGACGCTGTTGACCAAGAACTCGTTCATCGACGAGATCCGCAAGCAGTATGTCACCACCGCCCGGGCCAAGGGCCTGAGCGAGCGTCAGGTGCTCTACCGGCATGTGTTCCGCAATGCGATGCTGATCATCATTGCCGGCTTTCCCGGCGCCTTCATCACCGCATTCTTCTCCGGATCGCTGCTGATCGAGACGATCTTCTCGCTCGACGGGCTGGGGCGGCTGGGTTTTGAGTCGATCATCAAGCGGGATTATCCGGTGGTGTTTGCGACCCTGTTCATCTTCTCGCTGATGGGGCTGGTGGTCGGGCTGATTTCGGACCTGGTCTACACCTGGGTTGATCCGCGCATCGACTTTGAAAAGAGGGATGTGGGATGAGCGAGGCTTTTTCCGGCAATCCCCAGGCCTATGACGTCAATGGCCGGCCGAAAGGCTGGCTGTCGCCGACCAACAAGCGGCGCTGGGCCAATTTCAAGGCCAACCGGCGCGGCTACTGGTCGCTGTGGATCTTCATGATCCTGTTCATCGCCAGCCTGCTGGCCGAGTTCATCGCCAATGACCGGCCGATCCTGGCGTTTTACAAGGGCGAGATCCTGTATCCGGTGATGGTGGATTACCCGGAGGAGAAATTTGGCGGGTTCCTGGCGCGCACCGATTACCGCGACCCGTTCATCCAGGACGAGATCGAGGCCAATGGCTGGATGATCTGGCCGCCGATCCGCTATTCCTACACCACCGCCAATTCCTACATTCCGCATTCGGCGCCGACAGCCCCGTTCTGGCTGCTTGAGGACGGGGAGGCCTGCTCCGCCTACCCGCTGAAGGACGAGGATCCGGGCTGCACGCTGGGCAACATGAACTGGCTCGGCACCGATGACCAGGCCCGCGATGTGACCGCGCGGATGATCTACGGCTTCCGCATTTCGGTGCTGTTCGGGCTGACGCTAACGGTGTTCTCGGCGCTGATCGGCATCGCGGCGGGCGCGGTGCAGGGCTATTTCGGCGGCTGGACCGACCTTCTGATGCAGCGCTTCATCGAGATCTGGTCCTCGATGCCGGTGCTCTACATCCTCTTGATCATCGCCGCGGTGCTGCCGCCGGGGTTCTGGATCCTGCTCGGCATCATGCTGTTGTTCTCCTGGGTGTCATTTGTCGGCATCGTTCGGGCGGAGTTCCTGCGGGCGCGCAATTTCGAATATGTCAACGCCGCCCGGGCGCTCGGCGTCGGCAATGGCACCATCATGTTCCGGCACCTGTTGCCCAATGCGATGGTGGCGACGCTGACCTTCCTGCCGTTCATCCTGTCGGGCTCGATCACGACGCTGACCTCGCTCGATTTCCTCGGCTTCGGATTGCCGCCGGGCTCGGCCTCGCTGGGCGAACTGATCGCCCAGGGCAAACGCAATCTGCAGGCGCCCTGGCTGGGGCTGACCGCGTTCTTCACCATCTCGATCATGCTGTCGCTGCTGATCTTCATCGGTGAAGCCACCCGCGATGCCTTCGACCCACGAAAGACGTTTCGATGAGTAGTGCCGAGAGACCAAAGACAGGCGAGGCGCTGCTGTCGGTGCGCGACCTGTCGGTGGAATTCCACCAGTCCGGCGAAAGCCAGACCGCGGTCGACCATATTTCGTTCGACATCAGGCGCGGCGAGACGGTGGCGCTGGTGGGCGAATCGGGTTCCGGCAAATCGGTGTCGGCGCTATCGGTTCTGCGGCTCTTGCCCTACCCGGCGGCCAGCCATCCGTCGGGCGAGATCCTGTTCAAGGGGCAGGACCTGCTGTCCGCACCGGAGCCGGAGATCCGGGAGGTGCGCGGCAACGACATCACCATGATCTTCCAGGAGCCGATGACCTCACTCAATCCGCTGCAGACGGTGGAGAAGCAGATCTCGGAAATCCTGCATCTGCACCAGCTGATCAAGCCGGACGAGGCTCGGCGGCAGGTGCTGGGACTGCTGACTCAAGTGGGAATCCGCGATCCCGAGACCAGGCTGGCGTCCTATCCGCACCAGTTGTCGGGCGGACAGCGGCAGCGAGTGATGATCGCCATGGCACTGGCCAACCGGCCGGAACTGCTGATTGCCGATGAACCGACGACGGCGCTGGACGTCACGGTGCAGGCGCAGATTCTCGAACTGCTCAGGGATCTGAAGACCGAGCACGGCATGGCAATGCTGTTCATCACCCATGATCTCGGCATCGTGCGCAAGTTCGCCGACCGGGTCTGCGTGATGACAAACGGCAAGATCGTCGAGACCGGCCCGACTGCCGAAATCTTCGCCAACCCGCAGCACGCCTACACCAAACATCTGCTTGCCGCGGAACCCAGCGGCGAGCCGCCGGAGCGCAAGGAAACCGCGCCGGAAGTCATGCGCGCCAAGGACATCAAGGTCTGGTTTCCGGTCAAGAAGGGCTTCCTCCGGCGCACGGTCGACCACGTCAAGGCCGTCGACGGGCTGTCGCTGTCGCTCAAATCCGGGCAGACGCTCGGCGTGGTCGGCGAATCCGGCTCCGGGAAGACAACGCTGGGGCTGGCGTTGATGCGGCTTATCCGCAGTGAAGGCGAGATCCATTTCAACACCCTGCCGCTGCACGAGCGGTCGTTCAAGCAGATGAAGTCGCTCAGGAGTTCGATGCAGGTGGTTTTCCAGGATCCGTTCGGATCGCTGAGCCCGCGCATGTCGATTGCCGATATCGTCGGCGAAGGGCTGGAAATCCACGCCCGCGATATCTCTGCGCGCGACCGAGACAGGCTTGTCGCCGAAGCGCTGGAGGAAGTCGGGCTCGACGCCTCGACCCGCTGGCGCTATCCGCACGAGTTTTCCGGTGGCCAGCGGCAGCGCATCGCGATTGCCCGGGCGATGGTGCTCAAGCCACGCTTCGTCATGCTGGACGAGCCGACCTCGGCGCTCGACATGAGCGTGCAGGCGCAAGTCGTCGACCTGCTGCGCGATCTGCAGAAGCGGCACGATCTGGCCTATCTGTTCATCAGCCACGATCTCAAGGTTGTGCGGGCGCTGGCCAATGACGTGATCGTCATGCGGGCAGGCAAGGTGATCGAACAGGGCAGCGCCGACAAGATTTTCGACCATCCCGAAACAGACTACACCAAAGCGCTGATGGCGGCGGCCTTCAACCTGGAAGCCGCCGGCAGCGCCGTGGTCAGCGAATAGGCAGGATCATGACCGACAGTAACGGCAAGGGACGGGTGCTGCTGGCGCTCACCGGGTGGGACCCGCAAATGTGGGTCGAGGAATTGCAGAAGGCAGCGCCGGACCGCCCGGTGGTGCTCGCACCCAACGGCGAGACCGACCCCGACATCGATTATGCCATTGTCTGGAAGCAGCCGGCCGGACTGCTGTCGAAGCTGCCGAACCTGAAGGCTATTTTCTCGCTCGGTGCCGGCGTTGATCACGTCTTTGCCGATAGCACGCTGCCGGACGTGCCGATCGTGCGGGTGGTCTCGCCCAACCTGACCACGCGGATGAGCGAATATGTCGTCTGGCAGGTGCTTGACCACCATCGCCTCGGCCCACGCTACCGGGCGCAGCAGGCGAACCGCGTCTGGTACGAGGACCGCGAGCAGAAGGCTGCGGCCGATCTCACCGTCGGCATCATGGGACTGGGCGAGCTTGGCACGGACGCCGCCGCCAAGCTGCAGGTCATGGGCTTCAAGGTGACCGGCTGGTCACGGACAGAAAAGCACGTTGACGGTGTGACCTGCCATGCGGGCAAAGAGGGGCTCGATGCGTTTCTGGCTTCTGCCGACATTTTCGTCGTGCTGCTGCCGCTGACAGCCGAAACGAACGAGATCCTGAACCGGGACCTGTTCACGCGGATGAGCAAGCGCGGACCGCTGGGCGCGCCGGTGGTCATCAATGCCGGGCGCGGCGGGTTGCAGAACGAGGCGGATATTCTGGCCGCGCTGGACGAGGGGCTATTGTCTGCGGTGACGCTCGACGTGTTCCAACAGGAACCGCTTGATCCCGAGAGCCCGTTCTGGACCCACCCAAAGGTGACGCTGACGCCGCATGCGGCAGCAGCATCCATGCCATCCTCGCTGATCGAGCCGATGGCGCGGCAGATGGATGCCTTCGAGCGCGGCGAACCGCTGATCAACCTGGTCGACCGCAAGGCCGGGTACTAAGCCGGCTTATGGCCTGCGATAGAGTGTCGGCGGGCCGTAGAGCCTGGCAATACGCTCGATGGCGGCCTGCAGCGGTTCGCGGGTGACATACATGGTGCCGCCGGAGGCGTGGAGAAGCGTATCCGGGTCTTCGAGAAAACCGACATGGCCTTTCCAGAACACCAGATCGCCACGTTGCAAACCATCACTTACAGGCTCGATGACAGTGCCCAAATGTGCCGCTTGCTGGTCGGAATCGCGCGGGGCGGATTTGCCGGTCATGGCCAGCGCCAATTGCACCAGGCCTGAACAATCAATGCCAAAGCCGGTTCGTCCGCCCCAGAGATAAGGCGTGTCGATGAAGCGCGCGGCCACCGACACCGCGTCTTCAGCGGCCGGTTCGGCAACAGGGCATAGATGCGTGGCAATGATGGCCGAGCCATCCTCCAGCAGAGCGTAGGGCGTGCCCCGCGTCTCGGCCGCGCCGACGATCGTTACCCGGCTACCCATCGACAGCGTCCTGAGCTGCGGAAAGCGCAGATCCGGCCCCGGATAGACGAAACTGCGCGGAACGGAGACGATATGGGTAGCCTGGCTGACCCCTTCCCTGATTGCGTCCTCGCGCACATAGCCGACATAGCCATCTTCTGCTAGTTGCACCCAGGCCCAGCCGTTGGAGGTCTCGAACACGGTCAGCGCCTCTCCCAGAAGCGCCTGGGTGTCGATGCTGCACTCTGGATCAGGCCGGGGACGGATATCAGCGACGGGTATGGCCACCTCGCCCGGCGCACCTTCGATGAAGCGGTCGGCCGTGACCTGCCCCTTGAGGCGGATATCGGCCAGATCCGGCCGGTAGGCATGGGAGCGGTGATCAAGGCTGTCACTCATGTTCCAGGTGCCTCCGCGGACGACAATTTGCGGCCTTCGGCGATGATGATGTCGCCCAGCCTTTCGACAAACAGCGAGCCTTCCACCGTGCGCTTGATGATGACGTTGCGCTTGTCACGCTCGTCGCGGACCCGGCGGACCAGCCCCATATGGCCCATCGTGTCGAGCGCCCTTGTGATCACCGGCTTGGTGACACCGAGCATGGCGGCAAGGCCCCTTACCGTATGCGGGGGCGGCGCGAGATAGATGTGCAGCAGGATCGCCAGTTGCCGCATCGTCAGGTCCGGTCCGATGACGCGGACATGTTCAAGCGTGGCGGCATGCCAGAGCCCGAGGGCATCTGAGGGCCGGAGGTCGAGCTGCATGGCGGTGTGCCTGTATCGTTTCGGTACCGGATTATAGTGGCCGAAACAAAGAGCGCACGCAAGCCAGCCGCGAGGTTCAGGCCGGGTGGCGCTTGCTGATGACCTCGAACAGGGCGCGAATTCCTTGGGCTTCGCCGCCGATCGGCGCATGCGGCTTGTCCTTCGGCGACCAGGCGAAAATGTCGAAATGCGCCCAGCTGGTTTCCGCTGTCACGAAGCGCTTGAGGAACAGCGCCGCGGTGATCGACCCGGCAAAGCCGCCCGCCGGGGCATTGGTCAGATCGGCGATCCGGGCCTTCACATCAGCCTCATAGGGCTTGAACAGCGGCATGCGCCAGAGCGGGTCGACCACGTCCTTCGATGCGGTGGCAAGCGCGCCGGCCAGGTCTTCGTCGTCGGTGTAGAAGGGCGGCAGATCGGGCCCGAGCGCCACCCGTGCGGCACCGGTCAGAGTGGCCATGTCGATGAGCAGATCAGGCTCTTCCTCGCAGGCATAGGTGAGCGCATCGGCAAGCACCAGTCGGCCCTCGGCGTCGGTGTTGTCGATCTGGACGGTGAGGCCCTTGCGGCTGGTGAGCACGTCGCCCGGGCGGAAGGCCGAGGCGGAAATCGAATTTTCGACCGCCGGAACCAGCACCCGCAAATCCACCGACAGGCCGGCATCCATGATCATCATGGCCAGCGCCAGAACGTTGGCAGCACCGCCCATGTCCTTTTTCATGTTGAGCATCGCCGAGGATGGCTTGATATCGAGACCGCCGGTATCGAAACACACGCCCTTGCCGACCAGCGTGAGTTTCGGCGCACCTTTCTTGCCCCAGCGCATTTCCAGCAGACGCGGCGCCTGATCGGCGGCGCGGCCGACCGCGTGGATCATCGGGAAGCCTCGGGTGATCAGTTCCTCGCCCGTAACCACCGTCACTTTCGCCTTGTAGTGATCAGCAAGACCACGGAATGCGGCCTCCAGCGCATCCGGACCCATGTCGTTGGCGGGCGTGTTGACGAGATCGCGCGCAAGCGCGACAGCGGCGACGCTGCGGCGGACCGCGGCGGCATCGACAGTTTCGGCCATCGCCAGCCTCGGGCCCTGGGCCGCGGGCTTGCGGTAGCGCTCGAAACGGTAGGCCCCCATGCCGAAGCCCAGGGCCATGGTTTCGGGTGCCACCGACGAGGTTTCAATGCGCCAGGTGCCCTCGGGCAGGGTCCGCGCCAGCTTGCCACTGATGAAGGGATGACACTGTCCTTCACTGCCCAGGCCAAACAGCGCGCCGGCGAGCTTGCCTTCCGGACCGGGCACCAGCAGGACCGCGCCTTCCGCCGCCTGAAAGCCTGCGGCCCTGGCCCAGGGGAGTGCTGCCGCATCAAACGTGCCTGCGTCGATATCCGCCGGCGTCACCGCCCAGACGGGCAAGGCGTCAGCCGCTGTTTCAGCCGATTCAGGGGCAAATGGCGACGGGCGATCAATCAGGGCGTAGGGCGACATGTTTTTTCCTCTCGTCCTCCCCGCGGGAGTGCGCGGAGAATCAGTCGTTAACTGTTGATTAGGGTTAACAGATTATTGCTTGAGCGAAGACTGTGGCGCCACCCTTAGAGGACCGCCATGACACTCGATTTCCGGGACCAGGCCAATGTCAGCGACCCAACTACGCACCATTCTCCCCAACCGCCTGCTCAGCGCGGTCTGCATTGCAGCGCTCGGCCTCTCGCTTGCGGGATGCGCGTCGAAAGGGCAGCTGACAACAGGCTCGATCCCGTCGACAAACAAGCCGCTCGAATCGATGAACGCGTCAGAGCTGCATTCCGCCGCCGAAAGCATCGGCCGGGCCTATGACCGCAACCCCAAGGATGCGGCGGTGGGCATGAAATATGCCTCGGTCCTGACCATGGGCGGCCGTTCCGAACAGGCGCTGGCAGTGATGCAGCAGGTGGCTATCCACAATCCGACGGACCGGACGGTGCTGGCAGCCTATGGCAAGGCGCTTGCGGGCGCGGGCCAGTTCGACAAGGCGCTGGACGCCATCCGACGGGCCCAGACGCCAGACCGGCCGGACTGGCAGCTGCTGTCGGCCGAAGGCGCCATTCTGGACCAGATGGGCGACCCTGCCTCGGCGCGGCAACGCTACCGCAAGGCACTCGACATAAAGCCCAACGAACCCTCGATCCTGTCAAATCTCGGCATGTCCTATGTGCTGCAGGGAGATCTGAGAACCGCCGAGAGCTACCTCGCCTCTGCCGTCAGGCAACCGGGCGCGGACAGCCGGGTCCGACAGAACCTTGCGCTGGTGGTCGGGCTTCAGGGCCGCTTCCAGGAAGCAGAGAAAATTGCCAGCGCAGAGCTGTCGCCGCAACAGGCGAGCGCAAACGTGGCCTATCTGCGGGGCATGCTGTCGCAGCAAAATGCCTGGAACAAGCTCAAGGATTCGGACAAGAACAACACCAATTGATGTTGGTGTTGTTCCGGGCCGTTCCGACGCGACGCTCCTGTCTGCCTCGCGCCACCCTGCTCCCGTGACATCGAACCGTGGTCGGTCCGGAGCCTGAAGCACAAGTTCAAACCCGAATCTGCCTTTGAGGTGAGACGCCAAGCGCCTCGTGCGCAGGAGCTGCCTGCGCCTTGCGTTGCCTGTTCACCCGGGTCGGAGCCAGAGCCTTCAGGCACCCTGCCCCGGTCCAATTTCGCTTGTTTCACGGCTCTGGCTTTCCCTGAGGGGACGGCTCAGGGCTTCGCCTTCTCAACCGGGGATTTCCACGGTGTCATCGCCTTCGGCAGGCACCTTTGGTGGGATGAAACAGGTCTGGCTTAACCGCCGGAGAAATTGTCCATCACCTGGATCGCCGCAGGTCCGAGAATCACGCCGACGAGCACCGGCAGGAAGAACAGGATCATCGGAACCGTCAGTTTTGGCGGCAGCGCTGCGGCCTTCTTTTCGGCCTCCGTCATCCGCTGGTCACGGCTTTCCTGCGCCAGAACCCGCAGGGCCTGGGCAATCGGGGTGCCGTAGCGCTCGGACTGGATCAGCGCCTGGGTGACGGACTTGACCATTTCCAGACCGGTCCGGCTGCCAAGGTTTTCAAACGCCATGCGCCGGTCCTGCAGATAGGACAGCTCGGCCGTTGTCAGCACGAATTCTTCGGCCAGGGCCGTCGACTGGACGGCGATCTCCTCGGCGACGCGCTTCAGCGCGGCTTCGATGGATACGCCGGACTCCACGCAGATGAGCATCAGGTCGAGCGCATCGGGCCAGGCCAGCTTGATCGAGGACTGACGCTTCTTGGCCTGATTGGAGACGAACATGTTGGGCGTGTAAAAGCCGATATAGGCGATCACGATACAGGCCAGAACCCGGACGGTGAACGGCTTGTCGATGAGATTGTCGAGTACGAAAACATAGACAATCGCGCCGACAAGGAAGACGAACGGCAAGACGAAACGCGCGAGCAGGAACATGTTGAGCGCGTTCTGGGTGCGGTAGCCGGCCGCCCGCAGCTTGGCGATGGTGGCGCCGTCGGCAAGTGCGTCCTTGAGATTGAGCTGCTCGACAATGCCGCGCACAGAGGCGTTGTCGCGGGATCTCAGACCGGTGCTCTTCTGTCCGTTGCGCGATTGCTCGGCATTGAGGCGGGCGCGTTCCCTGGCGCGGATTTCATCGCGTTCGAGGGCGGCGGACTTCATCCGCGCATCGAGATCACCCTTTTCGAAAAACGGCGCCATGATGGTGAACAGCGTGGCGAACACTGCAATCGATATGAGAATGGGAACCAGATTGGCCGGATCGGTCAGGGAAGATGCGAGATCGGATATCATGAGTTTTGGTCCCTAGATCTCGAAGTTGATCATGTTGCGCATCACCAGAATGCCGATCGACATCCAGACGGCGGAGGCCCCGAGAATGAGATGACCGCGTGAATCGGTGAACAGGATCATGATGTACTCGGGCGATGTGAGGTAGACCAAGGTGGCAACGACGAACGGCAAGGCACCGATGATGGCCGCGGAAGCCTTGGCTTCCATCGACATTGCATTGATCTTGCCCTTCATCTTCTTTCGGTCGCGCAACACCCGGGACAGGTTGGCCAGGGCCTCGGACAGGTTGCCGCCGGCCTGGGCCTGAATGGCGATCACGATGGCAAAGAAGTTGGCTTCCGAAAGCGGGATCCGGTTGTAGAGCCGGCCGCAGGCCTCGGGAATGTTCATGCCCATCTGCTGGGCCTCGACAATGCGCTTGAACTCGGTGCGGACCGGCTCCTGGCCTTCGGCCGAAATCATCCGGATTGCATCGTTGAGCGGCAGGCCGGACTTGATGGACCGCACCATGACATCAAGTGCATTGGGAAATTCGTTGAGAAAGGCCTTCATCCGCCGGTTGCGCAGAAAGCCGATGATCCAGCGCGGCAGGCCGGCGCCAAAGATGATCATCACGCCCAACCCGACAAGCGGGTTGCCTTGAAAGACAAAGGCCAGAAAGCCGGCGACAAAGCCAAAGATCGCCGACATGATGTAGAACTGCTGCACCGACATGGTCAGGCCGGCCTGTGCGATCCGGTCTTTCAGCGCCGGCGACTTGCGGCGATCGTTTTCCTTGTTCTTTTCTTCCAGCGTCTTGAGCGAATCCTGGACCGACTTGCGCCGCTTGTTGGCTTCGTTGAGCCTGTCGCGCGCAGCCGTTGCCTTGGAGCGATCGGTTTCCGCCGCCTTGACCCGCTTGACCCGGTTTTCCGCCTTGCGCTCGCCTTCGATACGGGAATAGAGCACGCCATAGCCCAGCGCTCCCGCCGAAAGCGCGGCCAGGCCGATGATGGCAACTACCACTATATCCAGACCAAACACGCGAGCGTCTCCTTAAGAGGTCATTTTTTCCATGGCGTCGAGCGAAGCGGCCAGGCGCTTGTCTTCGCCGTAATAGCGGGCACGGTCCCAGAAGTTCGGGCGCCCGATGCCGGTGGACCGGTGTTCGCCGATGATCTTGCCGTTGGCGTCTTCGCCGACCATTTCGTACTTCATCAGATCCTGGGTGATGAGAACGTCGCCCTCCATCCCGATGACTTCGGTGATGTGGGTGATGCGCCTCGAACCATCGCGCAGACGCGTCGCCTGGATGACCACGTCGACCGAACCGGCGATAATTTCGCGCACGGTCTTGGCGGGCAGCGTGAAGCCACCCATGGCGATCATCGATTCCATACGGCTGAGGCATTCACGCGGGCTGTTGGCATGGATCGTGCCCATCGACCCATCGTGACCGGTGTTCATGGCCTGCAGCAGGTCGAAGACTTCCGGTCCGCGCACCTCACCGACGATGATGCGTTCGGGGCGCATACGCAGACAGTTCTTGACCAGATCGCGCATGGTGATCTCGCCCTCGCCCTCGATATTGGGTGGGCGGGTTTCAAGCCGCACCACATGCGGCTGCTGCAGCTGAAGTTCGGCCGAATCTTCGCAGGTGATGATGCGCTCGTCGGCATCGATATAGGCGGTCAGGCAGTTGAGCAGCGTGGTCTTACCGGAACCGGTACCGCCGGAAATCACCACGTTGCAGCGCACCCGGCCGATGATCTGCAGCACTGCAGCACCTTCCGGCGTGATGGCGCCGAACTTGACCAGCTGATCGAGGGTCAGCTTGTCCTTCTTGAACTTACGAATGGTGAGCGCCGTGCCATCGATGGCCAGCGGCGGGGCGATGACATTGACACGGGAGCCGTCGGGCAGACGGGCGTCGCAGATCGGGCTCGATTCATCGACACGGCGGCCGACCTGGCTGACGATACGCTGGCAGATCGAGAGCAACTGGCTGTTGTCGCGGAACCGGACATCGGTTTCCTGCACCTTGCCGGCCACTTCGATGTAGGTCGTACCGGCGCCATTGACCATGATGTCGGCGATGTCGTCGCGCGCCAGCAACGGCTCGAGCGGGCCATAGCCCAGCACGTCGTTGCAGATGTCGTCGAGCAGTTCTTCCTGCTCGGCAATGGACAGCGCGAAGTTCTTGATGGTGATGATATCATTGACGATATCACGAATTTCCTCGCGCGCGCTTTCGCCGTCGAGCTTGGCCAGCTGCGACAGGTCGATGGTGTCGATCAGCGCCGAGAAGACCTGGCTCTTGGTGTCGTAATAGGCCTCATTGCGCGCAGACTTCCGCTTGACCGGCGGTTCGTCGCGCCGCGGTGCGGCCTGCTGCACGGGCTGGGTTGCCGGAGCCGGAGCGGCCGGGGCGGCTGGCGCCGGAGCCTGGACCGGAGCCGCGGCCTCGGGCGCCGGAGTGGCCGGTGCTTCGGCCTGAACCACAGGCTTGGGTGCGGGAGCCTGCGGCGGCTTGCCCAACCCATCATTGCTGCGTTTGCCAAACATGGATTCACTCCAAACTTACTAGTTACTTGCGGCCCAAAAGGCCCATCAGGGACGACAGACCCGCCTTCTTGCGCTTTTTGACTTCTGCCCGGCCGGTGACGACATGCGCGATCTGAGACAGCGCTTCGGCAGTTGGCGACTTGGCCGAGGATTCAGCGATCATCAAACCCGAATTTGCAGCTTCGCCGAACAGCGGAGCATCGA
This sequence comes from Hoeflea sp., assembly GCF_002733955.1. GTDB lineage: Bacteria > Pseudomonadota > Alphaproteobacteria > Rhizobiales > Rhizobiaceae > Hoeflea. The sequence goes on from NZ_NVXQ01000004.1 coordinate 41,779, forward strand.
AGGGGATGATCGCAAGCGGATCGATTTCCAGCGGGTCGCAGAATGCCTCGGGCGCGATTTCGGGCCGTTTGGCCATGCCCACCTGGTTGAGAACCAGAAGCGGTGCGTGATCGTTGGGACGCAGTTTGCGCAGCGTGTCGAAAAGGTTCTTGGTGTTGCGCAGATTGGCCAGGTCCGGCGTCGCGGTGATGACGATCTCGTCAGCTGCGCACAGCACCTTCCGCGTCCAGTCATTCCAGATATGCGGAACATCGAGCACTGAAACCGGGGCGTTGCGCTGGATGATGTCGAGGATCGGCAGGAACGCGTCTCCGGAAAAATCATAGGTCCGGTCCAGCATCGACGGCGCCGCAAGCATGGACAGATGCTCGGAGCATTTCGACAGCAGTCGGTCGAGGAACACCTCGTCGAGGCGGTCCGGCGAGTACACTGCCTCGGCGATGCCCTGGGTCGGGTCGGTATCGAAATTGAGATTGGCGGTGCCGAAGGGCAGATCGAGGTCGGCCAGAATGACTTCGCTCGAAAACAGGCTGGAAATGCTCCAGGCGCAATTGTGGGCAAGGGTGGAGGAGCCAACGCCGCCCTTGGCGCCGACAAAGGCAATCGAACGGCCAAGCGGCGCGGCATCAGGATCGACAAAGATGGCCGAGATGACACCGATCACATCGGCCATCGACACCGGCGCGACGATGTATTCGGAGACGCCATTGCGCACCAGTTCGCGGTAGAGCGCCACGTCATTGACATGGCCGACGATCACCACCCGCGTGTCCGGATCGCACACGGTGGCAAGTTCAGCAAGCTCTTCAAGCAGCGCCTGGCCATCAACGCGGGTCTCCAGGATCAGCAGATTGGGGGTCGGCGAGCCCGCGAACATGTTGGCTGCGGCCGACACGCCACCGGAATTGATGCGCAGGTTGACCTTGGCCATGCGGCGGTCCTGCGAGCACCGCTCCATGGTCTTGGCCAGGCCTTCGGTTTCGACAAAGGCATGCACCGATATTCGCGGAAGCGGGCGAATTCGTTCGAAATCGCCGCGTGCTGCAGCGGTATCGCCTTCATCCGGCTGGGTCTGCTGCTCAAGCGCATAATCAAGATTGGTCATCAACGTTGTCCTGCTTCATCGAACGCGTTGCGGTCTGGACTGGTCATTGCCCCAGCCCGGCGCCTTCTGTTCTGTATGTCTCAATCACGGTCGACCGCCGCTCTGCATCTATCGGGGTCATGCCACGGGGGGCGATGAGATCGCCCGGATTGGCAATCTGGGCGGCCAGGTTGTTCTGGGTGGCGCAGCCGAAATTGGCATAGTGCTTGTTCTCGGTGGTGTTGGCGAGCATGTCCTCGGGCCAGCGGCCGCATTCACCGGTGGACGCGGTAACTGCCATGTAGGCGATGCGGATCGGCGCGGCATCGTCGGCGGAGGTCACATGATAGGGCGAGGAAAGGATGCGGTCTCCCGGCACGCCTTCATCGCGGAGGACGCTGGCCACTTGCGTTGACAGCACCGAAGCCGCGCCTGCATTGGCCGAGCCGACCGGAACCATGATGCGGATGGCGCCTGATGCGCTCGACCGGTAGCTCTGCGCCGCACCGCGGACGATCTCGCGCATTGAAACCGTCAATCTGCGATCACCGGAGGCAACCGGGATATCCACGGTGCGCTCTTTTTCGGCGACAACGATCGGGTGATTGGTGCGGTAATCGTCCGGCACGGCCCCGACCGTGACGCTGTGACCGGGCCATCCCGCGCAGCCTGACAGCAGCGAAACGGCCACCAGCATCGGTGCGGCAAATGTCCTTGACGGACGCAGATCAGGGTTTGCGGGAACAGAGATCTTGCTCGACATGGTGAGGTTCCTGATCATTTGTAGATGAAGCCGACAACGCCGTGGTAGCGGCCCGGCGGGAGCTCGGTTTCCATCCGGCCATAGACGCGGTTGACGCGGCCGAGAAAAATGCCCGCGCCATCACTGGCTGCGTTGAAATTGTCGTCCGGGCGGGCGATTTGGTTGCGCGCCACCGGCTTGACGATGTAGGGCGTGGCGATGATGACCAGCTCTGTCTCGTTGCGGACAAAGTCCCTGCTGCGGAACAGCGAGCCCAGCACCGGCACCTTGGACAGTCCGGGATAGCCCGACATGGCCTGGCGAATGTTGTCCTTTACCAGTCCGGCCAGCACGATCGATCCGCCCGAGGGCAGTTCCACTGCGGTCTCGGCCTCACGCCGCTTGATCGACAGACGGGTCAGGCCGGGATTGCCGGCAACGCCCTGCAGCGAGGTCGAGCCTTCGAAGGTGGGTTCGGAAACTTCCGTCCGGACCTTGAGGGAGATGCGGCCCGGTGACAGGACGACCGGTGTAAAGTCCAGCCGGATGCCGTATTCAACCTCGCGGTCGGTATAGGTGGGCCTACCCTCATCATCATACTCGACCGAATCCCGGACCTGGAACTCGCCGCCGACAAAGAATTTGGCTGCTTCTCCGGAAATGGCGGTCAGGCTCGGTTCGGCAAGCGTGCGCATGACGCCTGCCTGTTCCATGGCGTTGACATAGCTCGAGATGGACCGGCCACCGATCGAACCGCTGGCAATCTGAGCAAAGTTCAGGCCCGTCGACAGTGTGCCGAGATTGGAAGGGTTGGAATTGGCGAAGTTACCTGACGTGCCGGTGATCGAGGAATTGAAACCAAGCTGCTTGAGTACCTGACGGCTGACTTCGGCAATGGTGACCTTCAGCGTCACCTGGTCCTCGCCGTCGATCTTGAGCAGATTGACGATCTGCGATTGCTGGCGGGCTTCCGCATAAATCGCCACCGCGCCATCACCGCCGCTGCCTGCGCTTTCGGTGATGTTGCGGGTCGTCGCCTCACCACCGGTCAGAAAGATCTGCGCCAGATTGGCTGCTTGCGCGGCGTCCTGCGGCGTCCGAACAGAGCCGGTCAGGACGATGTTGTCGGAAATGATCTCGACGTTGATGTTCGAGTCGGGAAGGAAGCGCGCAAGATGCGCCTGCAGGCCCGAGACATCGCGCTCGATCTCCAGTTCGATGGAGACGATTTCCTCGCCATTCGATCCGAAGATGAAGATATTGGTCTGACCCACCGTCTTGCCGAAGAGATAAAGCCGGCGAGAGGTTCGGGTGACAGCATCTGCCAGGCTCGGATCAGCCACCAGGATGTCATGCGCATCGGTGGGCAGATCAATGACAAGAGCCTTGTTCAGGCCGAGCTTCACTCGCTTGGACACGCCGGGGCCGGTACGCTTGATCTTGATCACGCTTTCGGCGGCAGCAGCTTGCGAAACAAGCCGCCCGCTCGAGGGATCAAGGCTCAGACCGGCAAACACGGTTGACCCCACCAGGGCAAGGCTGGTGATCGATGACAGGAGCGATTTTGCAATAACACGCACGTTCATTCTCCGCTTTAGTTGGTGGCGCCAACTTTGGATATGGAGCCGGAGCGGATCAGCTGGATGGCTGCACTGCCGTCTTCGCCGCTCAATAGATATTTCGCGCCGTCGCTGTCAGGTTCCTGAACGTCGGCGACACTGCGCAAGGCAAGGGTCAACCGATCGGCCATCTGCTGTGCGACGGTAATGATTTTTGTCTGTTCTGGCGTCAATTCGAGGGTGGCGGTGGTCCCGACAGCGGTCTGGCTGCCATCTGGGTTTTCCTCGATCCGCTGATCGATCGCCAGTATCCGGATGTTGGACAGGATGACCTCGGTCAGGAAGCCTTCTTCGCCGGTCTTGCGACGAACCATGATCACGTCCACCCGGTCATTGGGCAGAATGAAGCCGCCGGCGCTGGTCGCGACCGAGATCTCGGTGGCGATGGCGCGTTTTCCGGCGGGCAGCAGCGAGGACATGATGCGGGACGACGAATCGACGATCTTTTCGCTGCGCAACGGTTCTCCGGCAAACAGCGGCAGGCGAACGACGACACCAGCAAGTTCGGATATTGCCTCGGGACGGGTGTCGCGGCGGATCAGCCCGTCGATCACGCCATCTTCCGGCCATCCGGTCCATTCCAGCGAATCTTCGCCCAGCCGCGCGCCGACCGGCAGGTTGGCGGTTGTCACCAGCACATCAATGGTCGGCATCTTCTCGATGACCGGATCCGATGAGACTTCCGTGACCTGGACTGTCGGTGACGTCAGGTTCATGGCCAGATACCCGGCCAATACTGCGGCCAAGCCAGCCACTGACATGATGACGACGCGGGCGGTTTTCATACTGTTTCCTCGAACGGAGTTGGGTACGCTGTCCGCAGGATGCATCCGCAATCGTGTAATTATGGTTAATAAGCCGCTAGCAAACAGGGTTAACGCAAAATTGCCGATGCTGACCGGAACCACATCAAGCAACAGCCCGGCGTTTGAGCCAGGCCGAGTTGACGGCTGAATGAGGGGCGGGCGGGTGTATCTGAAGCGACCGGCGGATCAGAAAATACCTTCAACCGGTGCTCAAACAGCTATCCGGAATGGCGGCTCTGACAGGTTGCTAAAAGCGACTTAGCGGATAGTGAGCTGCCGCTTCGAGGCCTAAAGGGCTTAGCTCAGGCGGCCCAGCGCATGCAGGAAAAGCCCGGTCTGCGGATAGGTCGCAAACGCCGCGACGCCAATGGCCACGCCATAGGGTATGCCCTCGCGATCCTTGAAGAAATGCATGGGGATCGGAAGCGGTGCGATCAGAAGCAGATTCTGATTGGCGCGGATTGTCAGCACGACAAGGGCGAGGATCCCGCCGAAAACCCCAGTGAACCCGAGAAACGTGACAAGGTCGATGTTGAAACCGTACCAGAGGGCTGCGGCGCTGAGGATCTTTGCGTCTCCGCCGCCCATCACGTTGAAGGCGAATAGGGCAAAACATCCGGCAAAAACCGCAAGCGCGGCAACCAATGACCAGCCAAAAGTTGCCATGTCCATGCCGCTGAACGGCGCAATCACGAAGAATGAGGCCGCCAGGATGACCGAAATGCGATTTGGAATCTTCATGGAAATGAAGTCGCAGAATGCCGCCATGGCCACGCAGAGTGGAAAGATGACAAAAATAGCGGCCTCGACCATGGGTTCACTCCTGAATCTGCAGGAAAGGTTAAGCGAAAGACCTTAACAAAGCGCAACGGAGGTCAAACAGAAAAGGCCGCCCTGAGGGCGGCCATTTATGATTGTATCTGTCGTACAGATTGCTGATTAGCCAGCGCTGTAGTTCAGCTTCTTGGACAGCTGGTCGAACTGGTTGTTGAGCGAGTTGCCCAGCGTGGTGGCGCCAGTGATCAGCGCGACCGAGATAAGGGCAGCGATCAGGCCGTATTCAATTGCGGTCGCACCAGATTCGTCTTTGACGAAACGATCAAAAAGATTCTTCATGGGTTGTTCCTTCATCCACTAGTGTTTTTCAGCACTCCGCCAACTGCTTCGGCTGGTCGGATAGGGCGATCATAGGAGAGGGGGTTTTCAAACCGCTTAATGAACAAGGTTAGCGAAACCTTTCGCCGCCAAAGCCCCCTGCATGGTTAACAGATCCCTAAGATTTGAACCGTCGTTCTAACCCGCAAACAGTCATATGAGATGAACAGCCAGATGGTGGTTTGAAAGCGGCGAGATTGGCGTCCGGGTTCGTGCAGGAGGTGGTGACACTTTGCGTTTGCGACCTGTCTTATAAAGTGTCGGCACCTTGGCCTGAACGGCTCTCGCTTCCGCCCTTTTGAGGCTCGAACCCAGAGCCCGCCACAAAGAAATCGCCTGAACCGCTCAGCTTTAAGGCTTCGTTCACCAAATCCGGTGATTTTAGGGACGATATCCGTAATTCCGAGGACATGGCATGACCAAACCCAACCCCGCGCATCGCCGGCTAGCAATGTTTGCGTGCGGCGTGGCATTGGCAGCGATGGCAGCTTTCCCGGCCCAGGCTGCGGAAGATGTGATTCGCGTTTTCATGGATCATGCCCGCATCCTCAAGCTTGACCGCCCTGTCAGCAAGGTCATCATCGGCAATGCCGACGTGGCCGATGTGGCGGTGTCCGATCCGCAGACCATCGTTCTGACCGGCAAATCCTACGGCACCACGAACCTTGTCATTCTCGACCAGGCCGGTGATGCGATTGTCGACGAACGTATTCTGGTCTCCGTCGACGAGGCCAACACGCTTCGGGTCTTCAAGCAGACAGCCAGGTCGGTCTATTCCTGTGCGCCGGCCTGTGAAGAACACGTGCCGAGCGTCGCGCCGACAAGTCCATAGGACGTGGTGGCCCGGTTCGGGCCTGCTTCAGCCTCGAAGGATAAGAAGCGCGCAGCCGAATGTGCTGGAAATTAGCTGTTTGTTCACCAATTGCGCAGCTTGCCGGCGCTCACGTTACCAAAATTCAACCAGTTTGACCTAGCGTTGACCCCAGGAAACGAAAGTCCGGGAGTCCGACAATGACGGTCGACGATCAAGCCAGCACAGCCGGAAAGCCACCGCGGCGGATGCCACGGATGCTTTCGCGTTTCCGTCGTTCAAGCGACGGCACCGCTGCAATCGAATTTGCGCTGCTGGCGTTTCCGTTCTTCCTCCTGATCTTTGCGACAATCGAGGCCTTCATTGCCTTTGCCGGCGAGCAGTTGTTGGAAAATGCAGTGGATACGATGGCGCGGCAGGTTCGCACCGGACAGGCCAAGAATCTCAGCGAGGAAGAGTTCCGGACCAAGTTCTGTGCTGAAATCAGCCTGATGATCAACTGTGCGGAGAAGGAAGATCCCGAGGATCAGAAGCTCTATCTGGACGTGCGGGAATTCGCCAGTTTCGCGGCGATACCAACTTACGTCCCGAAGCAGAGCAACGCGCAGTTCTCCGACCTGGATTCATCCGATTTCGCCTACAGCCCCGGCGGCCCGGAGAGTATCAATATCGTCCGTGCCTATTATCGCTGGGAAGTGATGACGGACCTCGTCCGGCCCTTCATCACCAATATCCGCAAGGATGGTGAAATGCCACGCGACTATCTGATGGTGGCAACCGCCGCTTTTCGCAACGAGAAATTCCCGTGAGTAAAGTCATGCATGTCTCCGCAGGCGAAAACCAGAAGGACCCACTGCAATGACCGGTTGTCTCGAAACATTGAACCGAGCCGTGCGAAGATTGCGCGGCAATCAATCGGGTGTCGGCGCCGTCGAGTTCGCGCTGATCGCACCGGTCCTGATCATGCTTTACATGGGTTCGCTGGAAGTTTCGGTTGCCATGTCCGTCAACAAGAAGCTGGCGCGCTCTGCAAGCACCGTCGCCGACCTGGTGACGCAGGACAGTGAAGTCGACAAGAAGTTCCTCGAGTCCATGGTCAATGTGGCGCAAAGCGTGATGACGCCGTTTCCCGCCGACGGCGTGAAAATGAAGATTACCGGCATTTCCATCGACGGCTCAGGCGTGGGCAAGGCGATGTGGTCGTGGAAAGAAGACAAGTCCACACCCTATGCCAAGAACTCGATTCAGACCCTCCCCAAGGACCTTGCCATCCCGAACACGTTTCTGGTGCGTACCGAAGTCGAGTTCGACCACAAGCTCCTGCTTTTTGTTCCGGATCTTCCCAACCTCGATGCCCGCACGTTGAAGATGAAGAAAACCTATCACCTTCGTCAGCGCATCGACGACCAGGTGGAATGCAAGGACTGCTGAGAGCTGTTCACCGTGACCGGGGGTGATCCCAGGGTGCGGGTGATTACGAGCCGGCCTTGCCCGAACCGGTCAACCGGTTCGTGAAACCCGGCCTCAGGGGATCCTGGCTGCGGATTTGCGGTCCGACAGCGCCTCAACCAAGCCACGGATATTGTGGTATTCCTCCGGATCAGGCGTGACATAGCCGCCGCCATAAACCGGCTCGAAAATGTCGAGCAGGCCCGGCGCCGACACTGCCATCTGATCCAGAAACGCACCCAGGGCCTCGACCAGATCATCGGGCAGCGACCGGTTTGCCGCGTGCGGCCCATAGGGAATGCGCTGGGAAGACCATATGATGCGGACAGGGTCGGCGGCTTCGATCGCCGCCCGGTTCCAGCCGCCGAACAACCGCTCGGGATCAGAGCCGGCGTCACCTGGGACATCGGGAAGCCAGCCAAAGAAACCGTCGATCTCACCGGTCTGGTAGAGTTCTATGACCGAGCCAACGCTGCCTGCACGAACCAGTTTCGGCAGATCCAGGCTGCCCGCTCTTATCGCCTGATGCGGGATCTGCCAGCCTGAAATCGATGCTTCGCTGGAATACCCAACCTTCAATTCTGCAACAGGCAATGTCACACTGTCGCGGGCCACGAGCACCGAGCGGAAGCCGGTGGAGCCGTCTGCGGCAACCGGACTGCGAAAAGCCCTTACACATCCGCACGCCGCCTCCGTGGCCGCAAACGACCTTGCGGAATGGATGGCATAGCCGACACGACCGCTGGCATGCGCATCAATCAGCGCCGCATAGCTGCCAAGCTTGATGATTTCAACCGGGATGCCCAAAGCACCGGAAAAGGCATGCTCGATGGCCTCGAGCTTTATGGGATCGGTTGCAGCAACGTGGGTCTCGACCAGCCCGATGCGCAGCACGGCAATCGAATCCCGGTAGTCGGCCTTGGCGGTTCCGGCCCAGAACATTGCACAGCATAGGGCCGCCCGGCCTGGACCCCGGAGGCATCCCGCAAGTCTGAAAATGCGATCCATCATACCCATCATCCGTCTATATCACGGTCACGGTGAAATGCACGGTTATGGTGAAAACAAGGTTACCGGCCGCCGGAAATCTGAAGTCTTCCGGTGCCGCCCGAAACCGGCTAACTTGGCCGCCACTTCGGAGACATTTCATGGCGCGCGCATTTCTGTTTGTTCTGGATTCCTTCGGCATCGGCGGTGCCCCCGACGCGGAATCTTATGGTGACCTGGGAGCCAACACGCTTGGCCACATTGCCGAGCAATGTGCCGCCGGCCTCGCTGACCGGCCCGGTTTGCGCAAAGGGCCGCTGTCGCTGCCGCACATGCAATCGCTGGGACTGGCCGAAGCGGCGGTCAACGCCACAGGCGACCTGCCGGCAGGCTGGGCGCTGTCATCGCGCCCGCGCGGCATTCACGGCGCGGCAAGCGAAGTCTCGCGCGGCAAGGACACGCCCTCGGGACATTGGGAAATTGCCGGCCAGCCGGTGATGTTCGACTGGGGCTATTTTCCCGATGACGGCCCGGCCTTCAGCGACGAGCTGGTGGCCAAGATCGTCGCACTTGCGGAGCTGCCGGGCATCCTGGGGAATTGCCATGCGTCCGGAACCGAGATCATCGCCAGATTTGGCGCCGAGCACATGAAAACCGGCAAGCCGATCTGCTACACCTCGTCCGATTCGGTGTTCCAGATTGCCGCCCATGAGGAGAGCTTCGGCCTGGAACGGCTGATCGAGCTGTGCCAGACCGTGCGCAAGCTCATCGACCCGCTGAACATTGGCCGCGTCATCGCCCGGCCGTTCGTCGGCTCGGCCGAGACCGGGTTTGACCGGACCGGAAACCGGCGGGACTTTTCGGTTCCACCGCCGGGCCCGACCCTGCTCGACCAGGTCAGCGAGAGCGGTCACCGGGTGTTTGCAGTCGGCAAGATCGGCGACATCTATGCGCACCAGGGCGTGACAGATGTCCGCAAGGCAAGCGGCAATCCGGCGCTTTTCGAGGCCACGCTGAAGGCCACCAGGGAAGCCAGGGACGGCGATCTCGTGTTCACCAATTTTGTCGATTTCGACATGCTTTACGGTCATCGCCGGGATGTGGCGGGCTACGCCGCGGCACTGGAAGCGCTCGATGCGATGCTGCCGCGGTTCGCCAAGCTGCTGAAGCCGGGCGACCTGGTGCTGATGACCGCCGACCATGGCTGCGATCCGACCTGGCGCGGCACCGACCACACGCGTGAACGGGTTCCTATCCTGGGCTTCGGCCCGGGCATCGCGGCGCGTGATATCGGCGTTCGCACGAGTTACGCCGATATCGGGGCGACGCTGGCGCGGCATCTGGGCCTGCCGGCAACCGCCAATGGAAGGAGCTTTCTGTGACCGCCTCCGTCAACGCCGCCGCCATCAGAAAAGCCGAGCTGCATTGCCACATCGAAGGCGCCGCCTCCCCGGCGCTGGTGAAGGCGCAGGCACAGAGATACAAGGCGGATGTGTCCGGCTTCATTTCCGGCGATCGCTATGTCTGGTCCGATTTCACCGAGTTTCTCACAGCCTATGACGGTGCGGCGTCGCTGTTTCGCAGCGAGGAAGACTACGCGTTGCTGGCGCGGACCTATCTTGAAGGGATCGCCGCGGAGAACGCGATCTATGCGGAAATCTTCGTCTCGCCCGATCATGCGGCCGCTGCCGGGCTGCCCCATACGGCCTATTTCGACGGGCTGGCCGAGGGCATTGCCCAAGCCAAAGCATCCTCCGGAATCGAATGCCGGATGATCATTGTCGGAATCAGGCATCTCGGTGCAGAGAAGGTGGAAGCGGCAGCACGGCTTGCAGCCTCACGGCCTCATCCGCTGATCACGGGCTTTGGCATGGCCGGTGAAGAACGGTTTGGCAAGGTGGCCGATTTCGCCCGCGCCTTCGACATTGCGCGCGATGCCGGACTGGGCATCACGGTTCATGCCGGCGAACTGGCGGGGCCGGAGAGCGTCCGCGATGCGCTCGATCACATCCGACCCGACCGGATCGGCCACGGCGTGCGGGCGATCGAGGATGAAGCGCTGGTTCAGCGGATCGCTGATGAAGGCGTGGTGCTGGAGGTCTGCCCGGGATCAAACCTGGCGCTCAATGTCTATCCGGAGATTTCCAGTCATCCGTTCGACCAGCTGCGGCGGGCCGGGGTAAAGGTTACGCTGAGTTCTGATGATCCACCGCATTTTGCATCATCTGTCGGCCGGGAGTACCAGATGGCGGCGGACGCCTGGGGCTATGATGCCCGGCAACTGACCGATTTCACCCGCACAGCACTGGAGGCCGCGTTCGTGGAGCCCCAAACCCGGGCAAATCTCTTGGGACAGCTTGACTGAAATCCATTCCGCAGGTTGCCGGAGCCGCGGAATACGTGTCTAAATCAGGGTCGGCTCATGCCGCGCTGCCGGAGCGTTATCGTGCCCGGGCCGGCTAAAAATTTACGGAACTGGGCATGATCCGCACTGATTTTGCGATCAGCCCGGCACCCGGTCAACAGCTTCGAGGCAGAACAACATGGACGGCGTTACAGTCATCAACCACCCTCTGGTGCAGCACAAGCTTACCATCATGCGCAAGAAGGAAACCTCGACAGCTGGTTTCAGACGCCTGTTGCGGGAGATCTCGACGCTGTTGTGCTACGAGGTCACGCGCGATCTGGAACTGACCATGGAGACGATCGAGACGCCGCTGAAGGAAATCCAGGCCCCGGTTCTTGAAGGCAAGAAGCTTGTTTTTGCCTCGATCCTGCGCGCCGGCAACGGTCTGCTGGAAGGCATGCTCGACCTCGTGCCCTCGGCACGCGTCGCCCATATCGGGGTCTACCGGGATCACGAAACGCTTGAAGCGATCGAATATTACTTCAAGGCGCCCGAGGATGTCAGCAACCGGTTGATCATCGTCGTCGACCCGATGCTTGCCACCGGCAATTCGTCCATCGCCTCGATCGAGAAGCTGAAGGAGCGCGGCGCGCGCAACATCCGTTTTCTCTGCCTGCTGGCAGCGCCGGAAGGCCTGCGCAATTTCCAGGCCGCGCATCCGGATGTGCCGATCTACACCGCCTCGATCGACAGCCATCTCAACGAGCAGGGTTATATCGTCCCCGGCCTGGGCGACGCCGGCGACCGCATGTACGGCACCAAATAGGCCGCTGCACCCGTAGCACCCGCCAATCAGGCAGATTGCATCAGCCGGTTTGGCAAGAGCCGGTATCAGGATCAGTTGAGCAGCGTCAGCAGTGTCTCGGCGTTGGAGTTGGCCATCGAAAGTGACTGGATGCCCAGTTGCTGTTGCGTCTGCAGCGCTTTCAGCCTGGTGGATTCCTCGTTCATGTTGGCGTCAACCAGGCGCCCGACTCCGCGATCGATGCTGTGGGACAGGTCCTGGACAAACTCAGACTGCATGTCGATACGCCACTTCACAGTGCCGTAGGTGGACGCCTTTTCAATGGCATATTGCAGCATCGCGTCGATAACCACGATCATCTCGTCGAGCTCTGCATCGGTGGTCGAAGCGTCAAGTTCGATCTCGGTCACCGTTGGATAGCCGGCAACTGCCGGGCTGGGGCTCTTGAAAAGCACCCATCCGGTGGTAAAGCCCGCGTCCCAGGCAAAATTCGGACTGGTGGCAATGCCCAGATCGCCGATGTGTCCGGGCATGAAATCAAACATCGCCCAGGTGTCGGACGGCTCGGCCACTTGTGTCTCGTCGAGGAAATCGAGCTTGATGGTCTGCACCGAAATCAGCCCGTCCTTGCCACGACTGAAACCTCCGACGAGTTCCTTGTCGGACGCATTGTTGGCAGCATCGTAGGCTGTGGACAGATAAAGCCAGTTTTCGCCGCTGAAGGTCGCGGACTGGGCGATGCTGACAAGCTGTTGCTTGAACTCGATGAATTCTTTCTGCACCTTGCCCCGATCGACCCCCGGCTCGCGCGCGGTCACGAAACGGGCCTTGATCTCGTCAAGAATATCAACCGATGCTTCCATGCCATTATAGGCGACGTCGACCTTTGCCGCGCTCAGCGCGAGGGCATCTTCCACTGCGGACAGCGACTTGTTGTCCGAGCGCATGGTGGTGGCAATCGACCAGTAGGCCGAATCGTCGGCGGCGGTTTCAACCCGGTTCCCAGTCGCGACCCGGTTCTGGGTGGTCTGCATGCTGGAGGTGATGCCGCGAAGCGTTTGCAGAGCTGCGGTGGCACCGTGGTTGGTGTGGATACTCGTCATACAAAACTCGACTACATCTGGAAAACAGACCGCATTGGCCGCGAACGTCAACTGTCAACGTCCCAGTTGTCATGACTGGTTTGTCCGGCACCCCGAAACTAGGCCTGAAACATTATCGTATTGTTAAGCACGTTTCACAAAAAACTGAGTTTATTCTGCTCTGACAAGGTTATGTTTAAAAATTCTGAGCATTAGGAAATTCTTACATTCACTTCTCTTAAGCTTCTCTTAACCAAACAGGCCGGTTTTCTTTTGCGCCGCAGCTCTTTCACCGATCATTAGCTTCAAGTCTGTTGAATAGGCCGACGATCCGGAGGGTCCGCATGATCAAGAATATTTTTCTCATATGCTGCACTGTGCTCGTAATTTCGGGCCTGCCCTACTATGCTCAGGATATTTCTGCGCTGATTACCAAGGACGCCGATGTGCAAGCCGCTCCGCAAGAGCCCGTGCTCGCCAAAGTACAGAAGACTGCTTCCAAACCCATCGCGCATTACACGACCGGGGTCCGTGCCGCCACGGTTCCGATGTCGAGGGATGGGCATTTCACCGCTGATTTCCGCATCAACGGCCGCAGCGTCAAAGGCCTTATCGATACCGGGGCGACCTATGTGGCGATCAATGCCTCGACCGCCCGCCATCTCGGCCTTCGGCTGGTGACATCGGACTTCAAGCACCAGGTGCGAACCGCCAACGGCACCACCGGCGCGGCTCTGGTCGCTCTTGACCGGATGCAGATCGGGGCCATTTCGGTCGAAAATGTCGAGGCTTTCGTGCTTGATGACAAGGCGCTTTCGTCGACCCTGATCGGCATGAGCTTCATGTCGAAGCTGCAATCCTACCGGGTCCACAACAACCGGATGGAATTGGTCAATTGATGTCTGTTACAGCAGCCTTTGCGCATCCGGTCGGATGCGCGGCGCTGTAGCCGACCGCCCTCCGCTTCTACCCGTGACGTCCCATGACCACCGGTGACACTGCCGTCGCGGTATCGCCGAGCTTCACCGCCGCGCGCAGCTGCCGTTCGGCCTGTGCCAGCTGATCATCGTTCCGGGCGTGGATGAAGGCCAGCGGCGTGTCCTTTTCGACGCGGGTTCCGACGGGCAGCAGCCCTGTCAGCCCGACGGCGTGGTCGACCGGGTCGCCCGGCCGCGTGCGGCCACCGCCAAGCTCTACCACGCTCAAGCCGATGGCGCGGGTATCGTAACCCGTGACATAGCCTTCCCGACCGGCGACACAGGCCGAGACGATCGGCGCCGTCTCCAGATGGCGGTCAGGATCAGCGAGAAAGTCGAGCGGGCCACCGAGCCCGGCCACCATGCTGTTGAAGCGTTCAGCCGCACTGCCATCCTCCAGCGCCCTCAAGGCGCGGGCCCTGGCGTCTTCCACCGTGCCTGCCAGACCACCGGAGACCAGCATCTCGGCGGCCAGCGCAAGGGTGACGTCGAGCAAGCGGCTGTCGCGGGCCTTGCCGGTGAGAAAATCCGCCGCATTCCGGACTTCGACCGCATTGCCGGCGGCACTTGCCAGCGGCTGGTTCATGTCGGTGACCAGCGCCGTGGTCGGCATGCCGGCGCCCACGGCGACCTCGACCAGCGAGCGTGCCAGTTCATTGGCCCGCTCCGGATTGTCCATGAAGGCGCCGTTGCCGCATTTGACATCAAGCACCAGCGCGCCGAGCCCGGCGGCAAGTTTTTTCGACAGGATCGAGGCGGTGATCAGCGGCACCGATTCGACCGTCGCGGTGACATCGCGGATTGCATAAAAGCGCTTGTCGGCCGGCGCCAGATTGCCGGTCTGGCCGATGATGGCGCAGCCCGAAGCGGCGACCACCTTGCGAAACAGGGCGCTGTCGGGCATCGCCGAGTAGCCGGGGAGCGATTCCATCTTGTCGAGCGTGCCGCCGGTGTGGCCGAGGCCACGACCGGAAATCATCGGCACCGCCAGGCCGCAGGCGGCTGCCATCGGCGCCAGCATCAGCGAGATGTTGTCACCGACCCCGCCGGTGGAATGCTTGTCGACCACCGGCCGGTCAAGTTCCGGCCAGGACAGCACCTCGCCGGAATCCCGCATCGAGACGGTCAGCGCCACCGCCTCGGCGCGGCTCATACCCTTGAAGAACACCGCCATGGCAAAGGCCGCAATCTGGCCTTCGCTGACGCTTTCATCGCCGAAACCTCTGATGAAAGCGGCGATGGCTGCGGGGTCAAGCTCGCCGCCGTCGCGCTTGGTGCGGATGATCTCCTGCGGCAGCAAGCTCAATAGGCTTCTCCCTGCCCTGCCGAAGGCGTGCGGTCTTCGAGCGTTGCGAGAATATCGCCAAGCAGGCCCGACGCGCCAAAGCGGAAGGTTGATGGCGAGACCCAGCCGACGCCGAGGATTTCCTTGCAGAGTGCGAAATAGGCGCGGGCATCCTCAACCGTGCGGATGCCGCCTGCGGGCTTGAAGCCGACGGGTTTGCCGGAGCGCTGGATCACTTCAAGCATGATCCGTGCAGCGTCGAGCGTGGCGTTGACCGCGACCTTTCCGGTCGATGTCTTGATGAAATCCGCCTGTTCTTCCAGAGCGATATCGGAGGCGCGGGAAATCAGCGCCGGGTCCTTCAGCTCGCCGGTTTCCAGAATGGTCTTGAGCGTGGTGGGTGCGGGTGCTGCCGCTCGCACGGCGCGGATCATGTCGCGAACCGCCTGTTCGTCACCGGCAATAAGCGCCTTCCAAGGAATCACCAGATCGATCTCGTCGGCGCCGTCCGCAACAGCGCGGGTTGTTTCCGCGACGACCTCATCAACCGGCAGATCGCCGGAGGGAAAATTAACCACGGTAGCAATCCGGACAGGGGATTTTGCGCCGAGTTGTGCCCGTGCAGCGGCAACGAAACGCGGCCAGATGCAGACGGCCGCCACCGAGCCGAACTCATTGATGGCCCGGTCAACCAGCGAAAGCGTTGCCGCTTCGGTCGCCGTATCGCCGAGTTCGGTCAGATCGAGGCAGGACAGCGCTGCCAGGGCAACGGCCTTCGTGGACGTGAGATCGATTGGTTCAGCCATGGGACGGCTCCGGGGTTTCAAACATTGCGGTCAGGATCGCCGACAGGCGCTTGCCGCCGATGGGCGCCATGTCCTTGGTTTCCTGGTGGCTGAGCTCGCCGCCGGTCATGCCGGCGCCGAAATTGGTGATCACCGAAGCGGCGATGACATTGATGCCGAGGAACCGGGCGAGAATGACTTCGGGCACGGTGGACATGCCGACGGCGTCCGCGCCAAGCGTTCGCGCCATGCGGATTTCCGCCGGGGTTTCGAAGCTGGGGCCGGAAAACCACATGTAGACACCTTCATGCAGCTCGGTTCCGGTGGCTTGAGCCGCGGCCTTCATGCGCTCGCCAAGCTCGCTGTCATAGGCGCTGGTCATGCCGACGAAGCGACCATCGCTTGGTTCACCAAACAGCGGATTGGTGCCTGAGAAATTGATGTGATCGGAAATCCGCATCACCGAGCCGGGCGGCATGTCATTGCGCAAGGACCCGGCAGAGTTGGTCAGGATCAGATTGGTGACGCCGATGCCCTTGAGCGCCTCGAGCGGCGCGCGCATGGCATCGGCCCTGCCGTTTTCGTAATAGTGGACGCGGCCGGACAGGATTACCACCGGGGTCTGACCGATGAGGCCGGCGACCACCTCTCCGGCATGGCCGGAAACGCCGCTTTCGGGAAAGCCCGGCAGATCGCCATAGGGAATGCGGATCGGGTCGGAAACGGTCTCGACCAACGAGCCAAGGCCCGATCCCAGCACCAGCGCATGGCGCGGCATCAGGCCTTCAAGCCGCTCTGTCAGCACATCGATCGCCGGGCTCATCCGAGTGCCTCCGTGACGAAGGCGTGCGGCAACAGCTCGTCCATGCGCAATGTCTTCTTGATGCCCTCGGCGTCGCACAGATGCACCAGCGTATCGGCATCGGCAAATTCCGCCAGCCGCTGGCGGCATCCGCCGCAGGGCGGGCAGAGTTCGAGCTTTTCGGCAATCACCGCAACTTCGCGGATGCGGGTGCCGCCAGCCATGACCATGTGGCTGATCGCAGTGGTTTCGGCGCACCAGCCTTCGGGAAACGAAATCACCTCGATATTGGCCCCGGCATGGATCCTGCCGTCATCGGCGCGAATGGCCGCGCCGACGGGGAACTTGGAGTAAGGCGCATGGCATTTGGCCATGGCGTCACGGGCAGCCTCGAACAGGTCATGCGCCATTTCATCGCTCCTTGACGTAAGGCACGCCGCCGGCGCGCGGCGGGATCGCCTTGCCGATGAAGCCTGCAAGCAGGATCACGGTCAGCAGATAGGGCAATGCCTGCATGAACTGCACCGGCACCACGCCGATGATCGGCAGCTCGTTGCCCTGCATGCGGATCGACATGGCGTCGAGGAAACCGAACAGCAGGCAGGCGAACATGACGTTGACCGGCTTCCACTTGGCAAAGATCAGCGCCGCAAGTGCGATGAAGCCCTTGCCCGCGGTCATGCCCTTGACGAAGCCTGCGGTCATGGCCATCGACAGATAGGCGCCTGCAATGCCGCAGAGGATGCCGCAGCAGATCACTGCCCGGTAGCGCATCCAGGTCACAGAAATTCCGGCCGTGTCGACCGCGCCTGGATTTTCGCCGACGGCGCGCAGCCGAAGCCCGAAGCGGGTCCTGTAAAGCACCCACCAGGTAAACGGAATCAGCATGAACGCCAGATAAGTGAGCAGGAAATGCCCGGACAGCAGGTCGGAATAGATCGGGCCCAAAACCGGGATGTCGGCGATCTCGGCGGCAAAGGGGAGTTCGACCGTGGTGAAGCGGGCGTCGCCGCTCAATTGCGGTGTGCGTCCGCCCTGCCGGAACCAGGCCTGTCCGAGAATGACCGTGGCGCCGAGCGCGATGAAGTTGATGGCCACGCCCGAGACGATCTGATTGCCGCGCTGGGTGATCGAGGCAAATCCATGCACCAGCCCGAGGCAGACCGAGACGAGAATGGCGGCACAAAGACCGATGAGGGCGGAGCCAGTGACCGCCGCGGCGGCGCCCCCGGCAAAGGCTGCGGCCAGCATCTTGCCCTCGAGGCCAATGTCGAAAATGCCGGCGCGCTCGGAGTAGAGACCGGCCAAGGCGGCCAGGATCAGCGGCACCGACACACGGACGGTGGACTGCAGAATGACGATGAGAGTGTCGAAATATTCCATGGTCTTATTCCGCCGCTGGCAAGGGTTTGTCGGAGCCTGATCCGCCGAGGGTGGCGAAAAACGCGGTGATCGCGGGGCGGAACATGTTTTCCAGCGCACCGGCAAACAGGATAACGAGGCCCTGGATGATGGTGATCATGTCACGCGAGATCTGCGGCATCTCGAAGGAGATTTCCGCGCCGCCCTGATAGAGCATACCGAACAGGATGGCCGCGGGGATGATGCCGGCCGGATGGGAGCGGCCCATCAGCGCCACGGCGATGCCGACGAAACCGGCGCCGCTGACGAAATCGAGCTGCATGCGGTGCTGGTCGCCCATGATCGGGTTCAGCGCCATCATGCCGGCCAGCGCGCCCGACATCATCATGGTGATGACGATGATCCGGCTCTGGCGAATGCCGGCATAGGCTGCCGCGGTGGGGCTGTGCCCCATGGTGCGTATTTCATAGCCCAGCTTCGTGCGCCAGATCACCACCCAGACGACAAAGGCCGCGACCAGCGCCAGCAGGAAAGAGAGGTTGAACGGCGCGCCGCCGATATCGAGGCCGACGGAAGCAAGCAGCCAGTCGAGCCGCGGCAATTGTCCGCCATCGGCAAAGGCGCGGGTCTGCGGCGCCATGGAGCCCGCCGGCTTGAGCACGTCCACCAGCACATAGACCATCAGGCTCGAGGCAATGAAATTGAACATGATGGTGGTGATCACCACGTGGCTGCCGCGCTTGGCCTGCAGCCACCCCGGGATCATCGCCCAGAAACCGCCGACCATCGCCGCGCCGAGAATGGCGGCGGGAAAGACGATGTACCAGGGCGCGAACTGATCGAGCCAGAGGCAGGGCAGCGCCACACCGAGGCCCGCAACATAGGCCTGGCCTTCGCCGCCGATGTTGAACAGGCCGCAATGGAAGGCGACAGCCACGGCCAGCCCGGTAAAGATGAAATTGGTGGCGTAGTAGAGCGTGAAGCCGATGCCTTCACCATAGCCGAAAGCGCCCTCGATCAGCAGGCTTGCGGCGCGCAGCGGGCTTTCGCCCACGGCCAGCACCACCAGGCCCGCGACAAGAAAGGCCACGATCAGATTGATCAGCGGGATCAATCCATAATCCACCCAGGCGGGCAGCTTTGCATAGGGCACACTCATTGTGCGGCCTCCTTGGAATCTTCCACACCGGCCATCAGCAGGCCAAGCTCACCCTCGCCGGCATCCGGCGCGCGTTCGCCGACAATGCGGCCGTCAAACATCACCAGCACCCGGTCGGACAGGGAACGGATCTCGTCGAGTTCGACCGAGACCAACAGGACTGCCTTGCCGGCGTCGCGCATCTCGATGATGCGCTTGTGAATGAACTCGATGGCGCCGACATCGACACCGCGGGTCGGCTGACCGATGACGAGCACCGCCGGATCGCGTTCCATTTCCCGCGCCAGCACGATCTTCTGCTGGTTACCGCCGGAAAAATTGGCCGTCTTGAGCCTGGGGTTGGGCGGACGGATGTCGTATTTCTCGATCTTGTCGGTGGCGTCCTTGCGGATCGCATCGATGTTGAGAAACATGCCGTTGAGATATTTCGGATCGTCGTGATAGCCGAGAATGGAGTTCTCGCTTTCATCGAATTTCAGCACCAGACCCATGTGCTGGCGGTCTTCCGGCACATGGGCGAGGCCGCGATGCCTGAGCTCCGAGGGATCGGCGGTGCCGGTGACATGGATCGGCTCGCCCTGCAGCAGCACCTTGCCTGACACCGCGCGGCGAATGCCGGAAATGGCCTGCAGCAATTCGGACTGGCCATTGCCCGCGACGCCGGCAATGCCGACGATCTCGCCGGCACGGACATCGAAGGAGACATTCTTGACCATGGCGACGCCGCGACCATCGCGCACCGACAGGTTTTCGACCGAGAGCAGCACATCGCCCGGTGTCGCCGGGCCCTTGTCAACCTGCAGCAGCACGTGGCGACCGACCATGAGTTCGGCCAGTTCCTCCACCGAGGTTTCGGCCGTGGTGCGAGTGGCAACCATTTCGCCACGGCGCATCACCGAGACCTCGTCGGTCACCGCCATGATTTCGCGCAGCTTGTGGGTGATCAGCAGGATGGTCTTGCCCTGCGACTTGAGCTGCTCGAGAATCCGGAACAGGTGATCGGCCTCCGCAGGCGTCAGCACGCCGGTGGGTTCGTCAAGGATCAGGATCTCGGCGCCGCGATAGAGCGCCTTGAGGATCTCGACGCGCTGCTGAAGGCCGACCGGGAGTTCCTCGATGACGGCATCGGGATCGACCTCAAGCTCGTATTCCTGCTCGAGCCGGCGCAATTCGTCGCGTGCCTTGGTGATGCCGGCATTGAGGACCTGGCTTTCCTCGGCGCCCAGCATGATGTTTTCGAGAACGGTGAAATTCTCGACCAGCATGAAATGCTGGTGGACCATGCCGATGCCGGCCGCGATCGCCGCGTTCGGATCCTTGATCACGGTCTTCCTGCCATCGACGAAGATGTCGCCCGCGCCGGCCTGGTAGAAACCGTAGAGGATCGACATCAGGGTCGATTTTCCAGCGCCGTTCTCGCCGATGATTCCGTGAATGGTGCCCTTGCGGACACGCATGTTGATGTTCTTGTTGGCGTGAACGAGACCGAATTTCTTGTCGATCCCCTTCAGCTCAATGGCAATGTCGTTCATGTCCCCTCGTCTTTTTTGTTTGCCGTCACCGGCTCATCGCCGGCGCAGCTTGCGGTCCAAAACGTCACATCGCCCTTGAAACGCTGAGCTCGTCTGTCCCTTGAGGTCGTGTGCGGCCTGTCGAAAACCGATACAAATTTTCGGGCCAATGCTTTAGTCTCGACAGTTCTGATTGCAAAGTCCAGAATCAAATGAGAGCGCAGTTTTTGTGGCCGATTGTTTTCAACATGGCCGGGTACCGGGTGCGGGCCAGGTCCGGGCTCTTGCCCCCAGGCGCATGACATGGTGAAAGCAGGCCTATGACAAGATCGCCACCACCACCCCGCACCGCCTTCAAGGCGTTTCGCGAGCTGCAGACCCGCTGGGCGGACAATGATGTCTATGGCCACATGAACAATGTGGTCCACTATCAGCTGTTCGACACGGCCATCAATCACTGGCTGATTGAACAGGGGCTGCTTGATCCGCTCAAGGGTGAGATTGTCGGGCTGGTTGTCGAAACCGGCTGCCGCTACCACGCCGAGGCGATGTTTCCGGACGCGATCACCGCCGGCATCAGCGTCGAGCGGCTTGGCGGATCCTCGGTCACCTACACAATCGGCCTGTTCCGCAATGACGAGGAGACGGCCTTCGCTGACGGCCGGTTTGTCCATGTCTATGTCGACCGCGCGGCACGGCGGCCGGTTCAGTTGCCGGAGACCTGGCGCGCAGTTCTCGGGACCATCGAAACATGAGCGAAAAAGACGAGACCAGCATCGACACCGAAACCCGGCTTGTGCGGCTCGAGGAACTGGTCGCGCACCAGCAGGCCGCGATCGAGGACCTGTCGCGGCAATTGACCGAAGGCTGGAAACAGAGCGAGAAGCTACGCAAGGAGCTGGCCCGGCTCACCGACCGGTTCGATGAGCTTGAAGACGGCGCTGACGCCCCGCCCGCCAATCAGCCGCCGCCACACTGGTAGGTTGACGCTTCACGTGCGCGGTCAGCTCGCGGCTGGCTCATAGCTGACGAAGGCGAAGCGGCTGCCATCGGGCGACCAGCAGGGCACATTGATGGTGCCTTGGCCGCCAAACAATTTCAGCAGCGTGCGGACAGATCCGTCAACCAGGTCGAGCAGCCACAATTCGACATCGCGGTCGCGCGGGTGGCCTTCGGTTCCAGGCTGGTAGCTCAGATACAGAATCTTGCCGCCACCGGGCGCGGGATGCGGAAACCAGTTGACCCGGTCGTCAGCGGTCATCTGCTCGGGCATGCCACCAGCGGCCGGAATTCGCCACAGATCCATGGAACCGCCTCGATCGGAATTGAACCAGATCCAGGCGCCATCGGGCGAACAGTCCGGCCCGTCATAATGGCCGCCGCCGCTGACGAGGTGCTGTTCGGCGCCGCCCTCAATTTCGATCGTGTAGAGGCCGAAGACATCCTCGCGGCGGCCGACATAGGCGAGCGTCTTGCCGTCCGGCGACCAGCCATGCCACCAGGAGGGCACCTTTTCGGTGATGCGGCGCGGGGTGCCGCCGGTGATTGGCAGAATCCAGATGCAGGATTGCCCGGTGTCCGTGGAATCGCTGATCACCAGTCGGCTGCCATCGGGCGAAATGCCGTGGTCATTGTTGCAGTTGATCGCATGACCGGTGTCGATGGCACCAAGCGCCGGCGCATCAAGCGGAATCCGGAACATGCGGCCATCGCCGTTGACGACCAGCGAGCTGCCGTCGGGCATCCAGTTCGGCGCTTCGATCAGCCGCGGCGTCGACAGAACCTCCTCGACGACACCGGTGGTCAGGTCGTAGATACACAGCTGGCTGCGCATCAACTGTCCGTCGGGATATAGGCGAAGCGGTCAAAATCCGCCTCGATCGCGCTGCCAGAAGTGTCGAAAGCGGCCATTCCGGTGAAGGCACCGGTGAAGGACGCATGCTCGCCGCGGCCGCCTTCATCGGAGATGACGCTGGCATCGAGCACGGGACCGACCGGTGTCCAGTCCTCCCCTGAGACTCGGTAGAAGAACTGCAATTCGGCCCCTTCGACATTCATTGCCAGCTCGACCGCACCGTCTTTTGGCAAGGCAACCGGCTTGTCGAGCGGGAACTGCAGCTTGCCGTGCGGCCAGTCGCCGGGACAGCTCAGGATGGACAGCACACGGCCGTGCTCTTCATGCCAGGTGACGGCGAGATAGTGGAACTTGTTGCGGTTGTAATAATGCACCAGTCCGGCGGTCTGCTGGAAATTGCGTGGCGCAAAGCTGACGCTGGTCTCGGCTCGGAAACCCAGATGCTCCTGCCGCCGCGCCACCAATGCCTGTTCGAACCAGCTGCCGATGGATTCGCGTGCGTGCAACCTGAGCGCGGAGCCGGTCAGCGAAAAAATCCGTTCCGGGTGCGGCGTGCGGAGCCACTGGAATTCTTCCGGCAAGGTGTCGCCGGTGAAATCCCGGTGGATGGCCTCGTCCGGCAGTTTGCGGCTCGCCGGATCGGGTGCAGGCACCTCGACATCGGGGACCAGCCCGCCCTGGGCCAGGCGCAACCAGCCATCCTCGCCCCAGACGCATTTCTGCAGCCCGGTCTCGCGGCCCAGCGGCGAGCGGCGGACGCCCGGCAGTGGCCGCGAGCAGAGATGGGTGTGATAGACCTCGCCGTCCGGGGTTTCGACCATCTGGCCATGACCGGCGCGCTGCAAAACAGCGTCGGGTGCATCCTTGGAGGTCATCAGGAAAGTGTCGGGGTGCAGCTCGTAAGGACCCGTGAGATCGCGGGACCGCGCCATGGTGACGGCGTGATCATAGCCGGTGCCGCCCTCGGCCACGGTGATATAGTACCAGCCGTCGCGCCGGAACAGATGCGCGCCTTCGACGAGCCCGTGATCGCTGCCGGCGAAAATATTGACCGGATCGCCCACCAGCTTGCCGGCGCCTGCATCATATTCCTGCGCCAGAATGCCTGCAAAGGCCGGGTGCTTCGGGCTGCCACCGACCGAATCGGTGCGGTGGTTCCAGACCATGTTGAGGAACCATTTGCGGCCGTCGTCATCATGAAACAGCGAAGGATCGAAGCCGGACGAATTGACATAGACCGGATCGGACCAGGGACCGGCGATGTCGGGCGCGGTGACGATGTAATTGTGCGCATCCTTGAAGTTGCCGTCGAGCCGCTTCACGTCGGTGTAGACCAGCCAGAACAGCCCGTCGGCGTAAGACAGGCACGGCGCCCAGATGCCGCAGGAATCGGGGTTGCCGCGCATGTCGAGCTGGCTGGCGCGATTGAGCGGGCGACCGACCAGGCGCCAGTTGACCAGATCCGTCGAGTGATGGATCTGGACGCCGGGATACCACTCGAAGGTCGAGGTGGCGATGTAATAATCCGGTCCTGCCCGGCAGATCGAAGGGTCCGGATTGAAGCCGGGCAGAATCGGATTGATGATCTGGCTCATGGCGCAGCCTCCTGATAGGCGGGCAGCCCGGCAGGCAAGGTATCCCAGGCCTGGCGTGTCCGCGTGAACTGGGCCTTTTCGGGCGTGAACAAATGCCGGTCATCGAGACTGCCGGCATAGATCGTGACAAAATCCGGCGCGGCCTCCGGCGTTCCGAACAGCACGCTGTGGCAATTGGCGCAAAAGTTTCGGATCGCCCTCAAGCCGCTGCCGCCGGTGACTGTCGACATGACCGCTGGGCCATCCACCGTGAAGCCCGACCTGGCCACGCCCATGATCGGAACGTGGCCGGTCCCGGATGCCTTTTGGCAATCCACGCAATAGCACAACAGGCTGAACAGCATCGGGCCACTCACCTCGTAGCGGGTTTGTCCGCACAGGCAACCGCCCGTTATGCGCAATGCGGCGGCTTTCACTTTCTCGAGGGTCCCTTTCTCTCGGCGGATGCCGCCCACAGGTTGATGTCGGCGTCACGGGCATAGGTGTCGATCTCGGCCAGTTCGGCTTCGGTGAACTCCTGATTGTCGAGCGCGCCGACGCAGTCGATGATCTGCTGCGGCTTGCTGGCGCCGATCAGGGCTGTCGTCACCCGCCCGCCGCGCAGCACCCAGGCCAGCGCCATTTGCGCCAGCGTCTGGCCGCGGCGCTTGGCGATCTCGTTGAGCGCCTTGATGTTGTTCAGATTGCGCTCGTTGAGGAAGCCTGTCTGAAGCGACTTTTCCTGCGCCGCGCGGCTGTCTTCGGGGATGCCGTTGAGATACTTGGTGGTCAGCATGCCCTGGGCCAGCGGCGAGAACACGATCGAGCCGATGCCTTCCTCGTCGAGCGTATCAAGCAGGCCGTCATCCTCGACCCAGCGGTTGATCATCGAATAGCTCGGCTGATGGATCAGGCACGGGGTGCCGAGCTGCTTGAGGATCGCTGCGGCTTCCTTGGTGCGCTTGGAATTATAGCTCGAAATTCCGGCATAAAGCGCCCGGCCCGAGCGGACGATGTGATCGAGCGCCATCATGGTTTCTTCCAGCGGCGTATCCGGATCGTAGCGGTGCGAATAGAAGATATCGACGTAATCCAGCCCCATGCGCTTGAGGCTCTGGTCGCAGCTCGAAACCAGATATTTGCGGCTGCCCCACTCGCCATAAGGACCTGGCCACATGTTGTAGCCGGCCTTGGACGAGATCACGAGTTCGTCGCGCAGGCCATGGAAATCGGTTTTCAGGATTTCGCCGAATGCGGTTTCGGCCGAGCCGGGAGGCGGGCCGTAATTGTTGGCGAGATCGAAATGGGTGATCCCGTGATCGAACGCGGTGCGGCACAGTTCGCGCTTGAGTTCGTGCGGCGTGTCACCACCGAAATTGTGCCACAGGCCGAGCGAGATCGCCGGCAGTTTGAGCCCGGATCGTCCGGTACGGCGATAGCTCATGGACTCATAGCGGTCGGGTGAGGGTTTCCACATGTCTAGGCCTCTTTCTTGTTCAGCAGCGCTGCAGCTTCCTCGATACCGAGGGGGGCCGGCTGTTCGCAGCTTGTGGTCGGGCGAATGAACGTGCCGGATTCTCCCGAACGGAGAATGGCTGTCATCACATCTACCACATGAAGCGCAAATTCAAGCGAGCAACGGTGCGGACGGTTTTCGAGAATGGCGAGCGCCATGTCGGCGAGGCCTGCCGTGCGGTAATTGGCCATCATGCCCTGGTTGTGCTTCTGGTTGGGCACGCCGAGCGCATGTTCCCATGCGGGCAGATCGCGGGCTTCTCCACCCTGTCCGACCAGCTCGACCTTGCCGCCGAAGAAGTTCGGATCCGGAACCACCAGGCTGGCTTCGGTGCCGTAAAGCTCCATCGGGCGGTGGCCGTGGGTCTTGACGTCCCAACTGGTGCCGAGTGTGACAAGGGCTCCGTTGGCGAATTCGAGAACCGCATGGACCGTGGTCGGCGTCTCGACGGTGATCATCTCGCCATGGCGCGGCTCCGAGGTGATCTTGCGCTCTGGGCTGGGGATCGCAGTCATGGCGGCAACGCGGACCACCGGACCGATCAGCTGCACCAGGTTGGAAATGTAATAGGGCCCGAGATCAAGGATCGGTCCGCCGCCGGGCTTGAAGAAGAAATCCGGGTTGGGGTGCCAGTGCTCCATGCCGGGGCTCAGCACATGACAGGTGCCGCCGGTGATGCGGCCGGCAGCGCCAGATTCCACCAGATGCCGCGCCAGCTGATGGGCGCCGCCGAGGAAGGTGTCGGGCGCCGAACCGACACGCAGGCCCTTCCGGGCCGCCCGTTCGGCCAGATCGCGACCTTCTTCCACCGAGAGCACGAAGGGTTTTTCCGAAAACACGTGCTTGCCCGCATCGAGCACCTGGGCCGAAACGGCGTAATGCACCGCAGGTACCGTCAGGTTGACGACCATGTCGATGTCGTCAGACGCCAGCATGTCTTCGACGCTCTGGGCGCGAATGCCGTATTCGGCAGCACGGGCCTTGGCGGCGTCAGCATTGATATCGGCGCAGGCGCGCACCTCGATGCCTTTGAACAGGGGCGCGAGCCCGAGATAGGAGGTGGAAATATTGCCGCATCCGATGATGCCGACGCCGAGAACTTTTGCCATATCGCCTACTCCGAAGTGCTGCGGCACCAGTCGAGCGATCGCGATGCGAACCGGCTGATGTCGGAGGGGTTGTCATGTTCCATGATGAAAAGCGTCGCCGGCGCACTGGCCTTGAGCTGGGTGAACAACGCCGTCCAGTCAACGGTGCCGTGGCCGACATCGGCCCAGCCGTCTTCATCCAGGCATTCGCCTTGCGGCGCGATGTCCTTGACGTGGACCGCGGTGATCCGCTTGCCGAAGCGGGAAACCCAGTCGGCCGCATCGGCGCCGCCGCGAATGACCCAGGCGATGTCGGCTTCCCATTCCAGCTCGGGTGCCGCCTCCAAGAGGATCTGCATCGGCACTGATCCATCGCCGAGCGGCACGAATTCGAAATCATGATTGTGCCAACCGAAGCCGTAGCCGGCGGCGCGGACCTTTTCGCCCACGGCACTCAGACGGGCGGCGAAAGCCTGCCAGCCGGCCTTGTCGGCGGGGCGCTGCTCGGCGGTGATGTGCGGGCAGTAGATCTGCTTGATGCCAAGCGTCGAGGCGGTTTTCAGAACGCCGTCCAGATCGCCTTCAAGCGCATCGATTGAAAAATGCCCCGACGGCATGGACACGCCGTTCTGGTCCATCAGCTTGCGGAAGGCGGCGGGATCTTCATAGACCCCGCCGAAGCCTTCGACATTCTTGTATCCGGCGGCGGCGAGCATCGCCAGGACGTCCGACCAGGGCTGGAAATTGCGAGCGCTGTAGAGCTGAAATGAGAAATCCATCGGTTTGAACTTTCCTGATTGTGCAGTGTCTCGAAATGTCTGGTCCGCCAGTCTTCATCATCGTGCCGATGAAACAGGCGGTGGCTGTGCAGCTGCAGGCGCGCGTCGGGCTGCGGCTCCTGATTTTCCAGACGGCCGTCAGAGCCGCAATTCTCTCGCCGCGTCGAAGATGGAGGCCTTGGCCGGATCAAAGCCTATGCGGACGGTCTGACCCGCATGCAGCGGGCTTTGCCCATCGACGCGGAAACGAAATTCCTTGCCGTCAAGCACGGCCCAGACCAGCGTGTCGGCGCCCATCGGCTCGACCACCTCGATTTCGACGTCTGCACTGAAAGGTTCATCCGACGCAGCAGGGCCGCAGCTGACATGTTCCGGCCGGATGCCGAAAATGGCCTTGTCGGGCCGGTCATCGCGGACAAAGGGATAGCGTGACAGCGGGATCTGGGTGGAGGCGAAGTTGAAGCTCGATTCGCCGGCGCCGGAGATTTCGCCCTCGATGAAATTCATCCCCGGCGAGCCCATGAAGCCCGCGACATAGAGATTGACCGGGCGGTTGTAGATCTCGTGCGGTGAATCCAGCTGCTGGATGATGCCGTTGCGCATGATCGCGATCCGGTCGGCCAGGGTCAGCGCCTCGATCTGGTCGTGGGTGACGTAGATCATCGTGTTCTTGAGCCGGTGATGCAGCCGCTTGATCTCGACCCGCAGCTCGGCGCGCAGCTTGGCGTCGAGATTGGACAGCGGTTCGTCAAACAGGAACACATCGACATCACGGACCAGGGCGCGGCCGATGGCGACGCGCTGGCGCTGGCCGCCTGAAAGCTGAGCCGGCTTGCGCTGCAGAAGCGGTTCGATCTGCAGCACTTCGGCTGCGCGGGCAATGCGCTTGGCGATCTCGTCCTTCGGCATGCGGGCATTCTTCAGGCCGAATGCCAGATTGCCCTCGACCGACATCTGCGGATAGAGCGCGTAGGACTGGAACACCATGCCGATGCCACGTTCGCTCGGCTCGGCCCAGGTGACATTGTTGCCGCCGATGAAGATCTGGCCATCGGAGATATCCAGCAGCCCGGCGATGCAGTTGAGCAGGGTTGACTTGCCACAGCCCGACGGCCCGAGAAGGACGAGGAATTCGCCTTCGTCGATGTCGAGGTTGAGCGATTTGAGAACCTCGAGAGACCCGAATTTCAAGGTCAGGTCACGGATCGATACACTGGTCACGATACTTACCCTTTCACCGCACCGGCGGCGATGCCGCGCACGAAAAGCTTTCCGGAAACGAAATAGACAATCAGCGGAACGAGCCCGGTGATGATGGTCGCGGCCATGTTCACATTGTACTCTTTCACGCCCTGAACCGAATTGACGATGTTGTTGAGCTGCACGGTCATCGGGTAGACATCCGGCTTGGTGTAGACGACGCCAAACAGGAAGTCGTTCCAGACACCGGTGATCTGGATGATCATGGCGACCACAAAGATCGGCAGGCTCATCGGCAGCATGATCTTGAAATAGATGCCCCAGAAGCCGGCACCGTCGACGCGCGCCGCCTTGAACAGCTCTTCCGGCACCGAGGTGAAGTAATTCCGGAACAGCAGCGTCAGGATCGGCATGCCGAAGATGGTATGGACCAGGATCAGGCCCCACAGGGTGCCATAGATGCCCAGCTCGCGCAGCAGGATGACGATCGGGTAGAGCATCACCTGGTAGGGGATGAAGGCACCGAAGATCAGGATGGTGAAGAAGACATCAGCGCCCTTGAAGCGCCAGTTGGCCAGCGCGTAGCCGTTGACCGAGGCAATGGCGATGGACAGCACCACCGAGGGGACGGTGATCCGCACCGAGTTCCAGAAACCGCGCGACAGGCCTTCGCAGTTGAGACCGGTGCAGGCCGTGGCCCAGGCTTTCACCCAGGGCTCGAAGGTGACTTCCACCGGCGGGGCGAAGATGTTGCCCAGCCGTATTTCCGGCATGCCCTTCAGCGAGGTCACGATCATCACGTAAAGCGGCAGCAAATAGTAGACCGACACCAGCAGCAGGGTGCCGTAGATCATTATATTGCGCGGAGAGATGGCGCGCTTGGGCTTGGCGCCGCGCGGGCCGTCGACCAGGCCGGGTGATGCGGCTGTCCGGGTGCCGGCGGGGGCGTCGAGAGTGGTCACGTCAGTCACGCTGGCGTCCTCCGAATTCCATGTAGGCCCAGGGGATGAGGACGATCAGGACCGCAAGCAGCATCATGGTCGAGCCGGCAAAGCCCTGGCCGAGATTCTGCGACAGGAACATCGCGTCATAAACGTATTTTGCCGGCACTTCGGAGGCGATGCCGGGACCGCCCGAGGTCTGCGCGACGACCAGATCGTAGAGCCTGACGATGCCGGAGGCGATGATCACCAGCGTGGTAACAAACACCGGCCGCATCATGGGAATGACAATGAAGATATAGGTTTTCCAGGCCGGGATGCCGTCGACGCGCGCCGCCTTCCAGATGTCCTCGTCGATACCGCGCAGGCCTGCGAGCATCAGGCACATGACCAGGCCGGTGCCTTGCCAGAGGCCGGCAATGAGAATGCCGTAGATGACTATTTCCTGGTTGTTGAGCGGGTCAAAGGAGAAGCTCTCCCAGCCCAGCGAGCGGACCACGTTCTGAATGCCGAAATCGGGGTTGAGAATCCACTGCCAGACAAGACCTGTCACGATGAAGGACAGGGCAAAGGGATAGAGCATGATGGTCCGGAAGGTATTTTCGAACCGGATCTTCTGGTCAAGCAGGGCGGCGAGAACGAAACCGATGACAAGCGAGAAGACCAGCGAACACAGGCCGAAGATGACCAGGTTCTCGATGGCGATCAACCATTTGGAGCTGGACCAGAGGCGCTCGTACTGATCAAGGCCGATGAAGTTGGCCTTGGGCAGCAATTTCGACTTGGTAAACGAGAAGACGACCGTCCAGATGGTTCCGCCCATGAACACCACGAGGGCCGTCAGGATCATCGGAATGGCGGCAATCTTGGCTGCCTTGTTGCGAAACAGGCGTATCGGACGCTGCGTGGCCGCGGGCGTGCTGGTCGTGGTCATCGACGGTCTCCAGGTGACTGATGACCGCCGGCCCGCATTGGCGCATTAAGCGGAGCGGGCCGGCGGTGCGATCAAAGACTTGATCAGTCAGCAGCTTCCACGATCGCGACGTAACGCTTGTGGGCCTCTTCCGGCGTGATCGACTTGTCGTTCAGGAACTCGACCATGAGATCGTTGAACTGGGTCTGGGTATCAGCCGAGAACACCATGTCGCCGGACGGCAGCAGATTGCCGGTTGCGAGGATTTCCAGACCCTTCTTCATGCAGTCGTTGGCAGCCGAAAGATCGATGTCGCCGCGGATCGGCAGCGAACCCTTCTTCAGATTGAAGGCGACCTGGGTTTCCTTGGAAATCATCACCGATGCCAGTTCGAGCTGGGCTGCGGTCTTTTCCGGATCATCGAGCTTGGGGAAGTAGAAGGCGTCGCCACCGGTCGAGAGATACTCATGCACTCCAAGACCCGGAAGGCAGGTGTAATCCTCGCCCGCCACCTGTTCGGCGACCTGGAATTCACCCTGCGCCCAGTCTCCCATGATCTGACCGCCGGCGGTGCCGGTGATGACCATGTTGGTGGCCTGGTTCCAGTCCTGGACATTGGAGCCGTCAGCCATGTCGCGGGCATCGGCCATGGCCTCGAAGACCTTGGCCATTTCCGGACCGGATGCGGCTTCTACGTCCTTGCTGATATTGACCTGCTTCCACAGGTCCAGACCACCGACGCCGATCTGAACGGCGCCGAAAAGCAGGTTCGACTGCCAGGGCTGCTGGCCAAGGGCAAGCGGCTGGATGCCGGCTTCACGCAGCTTCGGTGCTGCGGCGACATATTCTTCCCAGTTGGTGGGAACATCGACGCCGGCCTTTTCGAAGGCGGCATGCGACAGCCACAGCCACTGCGGCGAATGGATATTGACGGGAACGCAGTAGATGCGGCCATCCAGGGTGCAGCTGTCGAGCAGGTTGGACGGATTGACGATGTCTTTCCAGCCTTCCTTCTCGGCGAGCTCGGTCAGGTCGAGCATCAGACCGGCTTCGATCAGCTCCTCGGCCTGGCGACCATGGTTGAACTGGGTCGCGGCCATCGGATCACCACCGGTGATGCGGGAAATCATGACCGGGCGGGCAGTGCCGCCGCCGCCGGCGATGGCGCCGTCGACCCATTTGTTGCCGGTTGCGTCAAAAGCCTTGGCGAATTCGGCCACGGCCGCGGCTTCGCCGCCGGATGTCCACCAATGGGTGACTTCCAGCTCGGTCGCGTTGACGGATGTCGAGAGTGCAAGTGCGGATGCACCAGCCAGAAAAAGCTTGAATGTGTTCATCGAGTTCCCTCCCAGGAATGTTCCTCCTCCCGGCCTTGTTGCTGACGCAGCTATCCGGGCCCACCGGTGTCCTCACACCGTTTTCAATCGATTACATCGGCGAATGAATTGCTGCAGTGCAATCGATTACATAAAGGTTGACCGCGATGAGTTTTGGAGTCAAGTAATATTTGCGTAACGTGCCTCAAGCCCGTCTCGCAGAAGCGGGAATACAGCTCATCATGGAAACAAAAGCACCGAGGATCACCGATGTCGCAAGGCTCGCAGGGGTTTCGACAGCGACGGTAAGCCGGGCGTTGAGCAAGCCGGAAACCGTAGCCGAATCAACGCGTAACGCGGTCCTGGCCGCAGCCGAGAAGAGCGGCTACCGGGTCAATCTCTCGGCGCGCAATCTCAGGCGCCAGCGCACCGGCGCAATCGTGGTGCTGGTTCCCAATCTGGGCAATCCGTTTTTCTCGGAGATTCTCGCCGGGATCGAAACGGCCCTGTCGGAAGTCGACATCAACATGCTGGTGGTCGACACGAGGCAGGCGCACACCAAGCCGCAGCTGGTGCTGGAATATCTGCATGCCACCCGGGCCGACGGCATCATTGCGCTGGATGGCTCGCTGCCGGATGAAATTCTCTCGGTTGCCAGTTCGGGAACCGGGGCGCCACCAATCATCTTTGCCTGTGAATGGACGCCGAAAGGCGAATTTTCGTCGGTACGCGCCAACAATTCGCTCGGTGCAGCCATGGCGATCGAACATCTTGCCGAACTGGGGCACCGCCAGATCGGGATACTGGCCGGCCCGCACGAGAATGTGCTGACCCATACGCGAAGCGCCGGCGCCAAGACAGAGATTGCCAGGCAGGGACTCGAGCTGGACCCGACTCACGTCTTTTCCGGCGATTTCAGTCTCGAGTCCGGCGCAGACGCGGCCCAGGCCTGGCTTGCCCTCGAGTGCCGCCCCAGCGCAATGTTCTGCCAGTCCGACCAGATGGCTTTCGGTTTCATTTCGGAACTGACGCGGAACAATGTTTCGGTCCCCGGCGATGTTTCGGTTGTCGGGTTTGACGATATCGACATCGCCCGGCGCTTCATCCCGGCGCTGACCACCATTCGCCAACCGCGCAAGAAGCTGGGCCTGTATGCAGCCGAGATGCTGATCAACCATGTTGGAACCAACACCAGCCCGGCGATCGAGACGACCATTCTCGAAGTCGACCTGATCATGCGCGGCAGTACCCGTGCCGTCGGCAATTGAATCATCAGGAAAACTCCTTATATAAGGACTTATTGATGTTTTACGGACAGGACGCCGGAAATGCTTGACGCACAGGACATGCTGGAAATGGAGCCCCGCATGGGCGAGGCGGCGAAGCTGATGGAGATGCTGTCGCAGCCGGTGCGGCTGCGGATTTTGTGCATCCTGCTTGATGGCGAACAGAGCGTGCTCAAGCTGGCCGACATGGCGGGGCTGTCACAGCCGGCGATGTCGCATCACTTGCGCAAGCTGCGTGACGCCGATCTGGTCACCACACGGCGCGACGCCCAGACCATCTACTATTCGCTGAAAGGCAAGGAAGTTGCCGCCGTGCTCGAGGTGCTGCACGGGTTGTACTGCACCACGCCCGGCAAGGAGCCGTGCTGACGCGCTTCGCCGCGTCAAGTGCTGCAGATGCGGCACCCATCTTCGCCGCAGGTTCGTGACGACACCACGGTCGAGCGTCCATAACGCGGCCCACCGCACCACCCGATCTGGACCTAGAGGTAGTCGATCTGGCTTTACGCGGCAGGCTTGACATTCGTCCGTCTGCGCGGTCCGTTTGAACCCGCGACAGCGGAGGCGGTCGCTGTCGATTTGTCCAGCAGGACAGAGACCAACGCGGTGCGACCGACCATCGGGCAGCGCGTCTCGGGGAGGGTGAATGAACCAGACCAGCAGGGCTTCAGGCGCGGCTGACGGCAAGACCGAGATTCGCAAGACCACCTGTTACATGTGCGCCTGCCGCTGCGGCATCAATGTCCATATGGCGGGAGGCAAGGTCCGTTACATCGAGGGCAACCGCGATCACCCGATCAACAAGGGCGTGCTGTGCGCCAAGGGCTCGGCGGGGATCATGCAGCATTACTCGCCGGCGCGGCTGAAGAAGCCGTTGTTGAGGACCGGCGAACGCGGGTCGGGCGAATTCAAGGAAATCGAATGGGACGAGGCGCTTGATCTCGCCACCCAATGGCTCGGCGAGGTGCGGCGCACCGATCCGCGCAAGCTGGCGTTTTTTACGGGGCGCGACCAGAGCCAGTCGATGACCGGCTGGTGGGCGCAAGCCTTCGGCACCCCGAATTATGCCGCCCATGGCGGCTTCTGCTCGGTCAACATGGCCACCGCCGGCATCTACACGATGGGCGGCGCGTTCTGGGAGTTCGGCGCGCCGGACTGGGAGAAGACTGAGCTGTTCATGATTTTCGGCGTCGCCGAAGATCATGATTCCAACCCGATCAAGATGGGGCTAGGCAAGCTTAAACAGCGCGGCGTCAAGGTGATCGGGGTCAACCCGGTGCGCACAGGCTACAACGCGATCGCCGATGAATGGCTCGGCATCACGCCGGGGACCGACGGGCTGTTGATCCTTGCGCTCGTGCACGAATTGATGCGCACCGGCAAGATCGATGTCGATTACCTGATCCGCTACACCAATGCGCCCTGGCTGGTGATCGATGATCCCGATGGCGCCGGTCACGGGTTGTTTGCGCGTGACGACGAGGGAACGCCGCTGGTGGCCGAGCGGGCGAGCGGCAAGGCCGTAACTTCCGCCACGCCGGGGATCAAACCGGCGCTGAAAGGCCGGTTCGAACTGCCGGACGGGCGCAAGGCGACTCCGGTGTTCGAATTGCTGGCAGAAAAATATCTCGATGAGCAGTATGCGCCTTCTGCGGTGGCCGAACGCACCGGAATCGCGGCCGAGACCATTATCCGGATTGCCGGCGAGATTGCGGAAGCCGCGTTCGAGCGCGAGGTGATCATCGAGCAGCCCTGGACCGACATGAAGGGCGAGCGTCACGAGCGGATGATCGGGCGGCCGGTGGCTTTTCATGCGATGCGCGGCATCTCGGCCCATTCGAACGGGTTCCAGACCTGCCGCGCGCTGCACATGCTGCAGATCCTGGTCGGTTCGATCGACTGCCCCGGCGGTTTCCGCTTCAAGCCGCCCTATCCGCGGCCGGTTGCCGGCCAGCCGCGGCCGCATGGCGGCGCCTGCGCCGACACCGCCCTCGCCGGGCCGCATCTGGGCTATCCGCGCGGGCCGGAGGATCTGTTGCTCGAAGCCGATGGCGAGACCGCAGAGCGCATCGACAAGGCGTTTTCCTGGGATGCGCCGCTGTCGGCGCACGGTATGATGCACATGGTGATTTCCAATGCCCATGCGCGCGATCCCTACGGCATCGACGTGTTGTTCATGTACATGGCCAACATGGCGTGGAACTCGTCGATGAACTCGTCGTCGGTGATGGACATGCTCACCGACAAGGATGCGAACGGCGACTACGTGATCCCGAAGATCATCTATTCGGACGCTTATTCGTCAGAGATGGTGGCGTTTGCCGACCTGATCCTGCCCGACACCACCTATCTCGAGCGCCACGACTGCATCTCGCTCTTGGACCGGCCGATCAGCGAACCGGAGGCGCTGTGCGATTCGATCCGCTGGCCGGTGGTCGAGCCCGACCGCGACGTGCGCGGTTTCCAGAGCGTGCTGCTTGATCTTGGCGCACGGCTGAAGCTGCCGGGCATGGTCGATGAGGATGGCAAGCCGATCTACACCGATTACGCCGACTACATCGTCAATCACCAGCGCAAGCCGGGCATCGGGCCGCTGTCGGGCTGGCGTGGCGAGGATGGTGAGAAGACCGGGCGCGGCAAACCCAATCCGGACCAGCTCAAGCGCTACATCGAGAATGGCGGTTTCTCGCAGGTGCATGTGCCTGAAGAGGCGCATTACTTCAAACATGCCAACAAGGCCTGGAGCGACTGGGCGATCGAGCACGGGCTGCAGGACGGGCCGGTGGAAAACATCTTTCAGCTCTATCTTGAACCCTTGCGCAAGTTTCAGCTCGCCGCCGAGGGCAAGATCAAGCCGGTGCCGCCGGAGCATCACCGGGAGCGGATCAAGAGCTGTTTTGACCCGCTGCCCACCTGGTATCCGCCCTTTGCCGACGACGGGCTGAGTGAAGACGCCCACCCACTGCACGCCATCACCCAGCGTCCGGCGGCGATGTATCATTCATGGGGCTCGCAGAATGCCTGGCTCAGGCAGATCCATGGCGAGAACGCGCTCTATGTGCCCGGCGATGTCTGCGACAGCCACGGCCTGGAAACCGGAGACTGGGCGCTGGTATCTTCGCAATCGGGCGAGATCCGCGTGAAAATTGCCCGCATGGACGCGGTCAACGGTTCGACGCTGTGGACCTGGAACGCCATCGGCAAGCGGTCCGGCGCTTGGGCGCTCGACAAGGATGCGCCGGAAGCGACACGCGGTTTTCTGCTCAACCATCTGATCGACGAGCTGCTGCCACCAAAGGGCGATGGCCGCCGCTGGGCCAATTCCGACCCGATCACCGGCCAGGCTGCCTGGTTCGATCTTCGTGTGGCAATCCGCAAGGACCCTGACCAGAGCACCGGCAAAAGCCTGCCGCATGCCGGTGCGCAGAAAAGCCCGGTCGGGCCGGCACCAGACACTGTGCGGTTCGGAAAGGAGGCTGCGGAATGACCAGTCTCCCCGCATCGACCGGAAAACGGCTCGGCCTTGTCATCGATCTCGACACCTGCGTCGGCTGTCACGCCTGTGCAGTCAATTGCAAGGAATGGAACACCAGCGCCGGGGCCTCGCCGCTCAGTGATGTCGATGCCTATGGCGCCGATGTCTCGGGCGCCTGGCTGAACCGGATCCACACTTTCGAGGTGACGCCGGAGGACGCGCCGGCGCAGATCGTGCATTTCCCGAAATCCTGCCTGCATTGCGACGATGCGCCCTGCGTAACCGTGTGCCCGACCGGCGCCAGCTACAAGCGGCCCGAGGACGGGATCGTGCTGGTCAATGAGGATCTCTGCATCGGCTGCGGGCTCTGCGCCTGGTCCTGCCCCTATGGCGCGCGGGAAATGGACCCGGTCGAGAACGTGATGAAGAAATGCACGCTCTGCGTCGATCGGATCTACAGCGAGACCTTGCCGGAGGAAGACCGGATCCCGGCCTGCGTGCGCACCTGCCCGTCGAGCGCGCGGCATTTCGGCGATTTCAACGATCCGGAGTCGACTGTCTCGCAACTGTTGGCCGAGCGCGGCGGTATCGACCTGATGCCGGAAATGGAGACGCGCCCGGTCAACAAATACCTGCCGCCACGGCCAAAGACGCGCTCGCAGCCCGCCGCCGCTCCAGCCACGGTGTCCGCGCCCGTGCCCAAGGCCGACGGCTTTCTCGGCTGGCTCGACGCCGCACTCGACAAACTCGGATAGTCCCATGCATCCTGCTGTCTCCGTC
Organism: Hoeflea sp.; assembly: GCF_002733955.1. Taxonomy (GTDB): domain Bacteria; phylum Pseudomonadota; class Alphaproteobacteria; order Rhizobiales; family Rhizobiaceae; genus Hoeflea. The sequence goes on from NZ_NVXQ01000004.1 coordinate 79,270, forward strand.
ATTTTCTTCACCGTCACATCGGGCGCAGGGTTCGGCATGATCTTCCTGCTTGGCCTGGGGTTTCCGGTTGATGCTTCGGCCCTCCGGGTGTTCTTCGTGGCCCTGGTCGGCGGCGGTCTGGCTGTGGCGGGGCTCCTGGCTTCGACCTTCCATCTCGGCCACCCCGAAAGGGCCTGGCGGGCGCTTAGCCAATGGCGCTCGAGCTGGCTGTCGCGTGAGGGCATCGCCGCGATCGTGACGCTGGTGGTTTTCGGCATCTACGTGCTGATCTGGATGATGACAGGGTCGCGCCAGCACTTTCTGGGCCTTCTGGCTGCGATCGGCGCTGCCACTACCGTGTTCACCACCTCAATGATCTATGCCCAGCTGAAGACCGTGCCGCAGTGGAACAGCCGGTTGACGCCGCTGGTCTATGGCGCATTCGCGCTCGGGTCCGGCTGGCTGCTGGCATCGGCCGTGGGCACGCACGAAGCGCCCGAACTCTGGGGCATCGCACTTGTTGTCCTTGCCTGGGGTGCAAAATGGTTCTGGTGGGCACGGGCCGGCCGGGCCCGTCTTGCCGATTCCGGATCGTCTCCCGAGACCGCCACCGGGCTCGGTTTCATCGGCAAGGTGCGGCTGCTCGAACGTCCGCATACCGGCGAGAACTACCTGACCCGCGAGATGGTGCACCGGATCGGCCGCAAGCATGCTGCGCGGCTGCGGATGCTGGCCTTGCTGCTGGGCGGTGCGGCTCCGGTCGTCATTCTCGCAATCGTCGGCCTGAGCGGCGCTCCGTCATTGTTCAACCTGCTCGCCGCCGTGTCGATGCTGATCGGGCTGCTGGCCGAACGCTGGCTGTTCTTTGCCGAGGCCGAACACGCGGTTTCACTCTATTACGGGCACCGGTGAGAGCTCTGCGACAGCGGCAGCGGCAGCGATAAGCACATCACCTGATCATGCCGGCTTCGCGATAAAAACGCTCGGCGCCGGGATGCAGCGGAATTCCGATCCCGTCGAGTGCGGTTTGCCGTGTCACCGACGCACCCTTGGCATGGCCGACATCAAGCAGTTTCCGTGTCGCCGGGTTCCACAGTGCCCGGGTGATCTGGTAGATCAGGTCTTCTTCGAGCTCCAGACGGGTGAGCCATTGCGCCCCCACGGCAATCGTGTCAACCCCGGCCACACCGGGATAGGCCTCGTCCGGGATCGCATCGCGGGCAAAGAAGGAATGCTCGCGCAACATGCCGTCAACTTGCCCACCATTGATCGGGACGAGCACAATTTCAGTGGTCTCGGCCAGTTCGCTGATGGCCGGGGCGGGATAGCCGCCGACGAAGAACAATGCATCGATCCGGTCTTCGCGCAGAGCCGCGGCGGCGTCCTCGGGCTTAAAATGCTCGACAGCAAGGCTTTCTTCCGAGAGGCCAAAGGCCTCGAGTACCAGAAGTGCATCCGGATAGGTCCCCGAATCGGTCTTGTCGAGCGAGACCCGCTTGCCCTTCAGGTCAGCCACCGACGCAATGCCGGAAGCCTTCGAGGCGATCAGGTGAACATGTTCGGGGTAGAGCGCCGCAATCACACGCAGATCACGCATCGGCTCCCGGCCCTCGAAGGTGCCGGTCCCCGAATAGGCCCAGTAGGCCACGTCGGACTGGGAAAAGCCGGAATTCAGGCCCCCCTCGATGATCGCGCTGACATTGGACACGGAACCATGCGAGGATTGCGCCACCGCAATCAGTCCCGGGACGCCGCAGGAGCCGCCTTCCTCACAACCGAGCGAGCCGGGCGGATTGGAGATCGCGTTGGCGATGTCGCCGGCGAGCGGGAAATAGGTTCCGCCGATGCCCGCCGTGCCGATGGTGAAATAGCGGATTTCCTCCTCGGCCTGGCCTGCGCCCGCCCCAGTGATCAGCAAAGTTGCAATCGCCAGCGCCCTGACGGCACCTGACAGCGCCGATCGTCGAATTTCCATGCTCTCCCCCAGTCATTATGCACATGACCGGTCTGACGCCGGTCTTGTTGAACCGCGCACAAGGTCGCGGTTTCGCACCTCATTGTCAAAGGGGAAGCGTAGGCCGGGCTTCAGTCTTCCAGCGCGCCCTTGCGCGAGGCCACGGCGGCGGTGTCACTGATGATCTTGAGCAGATTGTCGCCCATGCGGATGAAGCGGCGAATGCGCCGGGTCAGCACATAGCCCGCCTGCGGGGCATGAACTTCGACCGAGCCGTCCTTGCAGCCCGGATTGATGATGATCTCTGCTACCAGCTGGCCGGCCTCGACGCGCTCGCCGGGGTTCACGTGAAACAGGATGGTGCCGCCCACCGGCGCCAGCACCATGTCGACATGGCGGATCGGCTTGCCGACGAAACCGGCCCTGAGAGCGGGCGCCGGGCTTTCGTCTCCCGCGACCACGCCGCGGCCCTGAAGAAAGCGGTAGAGCCCCTCGGCATCCTTGCAGGCAAATGTCGCGTCGACATCGTTCTGGCCGCGGAGTTCGACCGTGGTGACGCAGTGCCCGGTGAGATTGCCGTCTGGCGCGCGGGCCAGCATCTCCTCAAAGACCGCTTCCTCGAAGGCCCGGTCGGCGCCGGAATCCCATAGCAGGGCGGCCTCGGCATCAAGGCAGGCGGCCAGGTCGGACATTTCCGGCCAGAGCGCTTCCGGGGCATAGATATATTGCACGCTCTCGTCATCACAATGCAGGTCGAGCACGATCGGGCAGCCGTCGGCAAGTTCGAGCAGACGGCTTTTCAGCCGGCGTTCGGCAAAGACCGGGGCAGAAGCCTGATCGAGGTGGCGGATGCCGTCGTCCCCGGGAGCCGGAAAGTCACGGTTGAAATTGGTGCGGGTGCCGGTCGCAAACCGGCCCATGTGTTCACCATAGAGATGTTGGGCAGCCCCGATCGGGTTGGCATGCGGCACCAGGGTGAGCGACCCCCTGAGACGGCCCTCGGCCTCGGCCTTTTCCAGCATCGGAATGAGAAAATGCATTGCGGCGACGCCGGGGCGTTCGTCGGCATGCAGGCCGGACTGGATATAGACACGCGGGGCAGACGCGTCCGTCCCCTCGAAGCGATGCACGATCAGCTCATAGGAAATGCCCGGCGTTTCACCGGCGATGGTTTCGATCTCGGTCTTCATTGCTTGCTACTCTGCTGTCTTTGTTGCGGGCTGGCCGATCCAACCCGGCGGCCATGCCCCCGACTACACCCGCCGGGCGCGGATGTCGCCGAGAATTTCACGGGCTGCGTTGTGGCCCGGCACGCCGGTGACGCCGCCGCCGGGATGGGTGGACGAGCCGCACATGTAGAGCCCCTTGAGCGGTGCGCGATAGGCCCCGTAGCCCAGCACCGGACGTGCCGAAAACAGCTGGTTGAGGCTGAGCTTGCCATGAAAGATGTCGCCGCCAACCAGTGACAATTTGCGCTCGAGATCGAGCGGCGACAGCACCTGGCGGCCGATCACGCTTGTGGCAAAGCCCGGCGCATAGCGGTCGACAGTGCCGATCATCAGATCGGCGACAGCCTCCTTGTGGTCATCCCAGGAAGCGCCGCCGGGAAAGCCGTCCGGCAATTCAGGCGCGACGTGCTGACAGAAGAGGCTCGCGACATGTTTGCCCTGCGGCGCGAGCGTGGAATCCAGCGTCGAGGGTATCAGCATCTCGACCACCGGCTGGCGCGACCAGCCATGGGCGCGGGAATCGAGATAAGCGCGGTCCATGTAGTCGAGCGACGGCGCGATGATGATGCCGGCGGTGAGGTGATCCCCCGCTTCGGGCCGCGCGGTGAAGACCGGCAGCGCGTCGAGCGCCACATTCATGCGGAAAGTGCCGGAGCCGCTTTGCCAATAGCCGATGCGGCGGCGGAAATCCTCAGGCAGGGGCGCAGCCTCGAGCAGATCGCCCACGAGCAGTTGCGGATGAATGTTGGAGGCGACGATGTCGGCTTCATGGCGGGCGCCATCTTCGGTGATGACGGCTGTGACACCGGATTTCTCAGCCTCCACGCGGGCGACCGGGGCACCAGTCTTGATGGTCACGCCCTTTTCCTCGCAGGCCTTGCGCATGGCCTGGGTGATGGCGCCCATGCCGCCAATGGCATGGCCCCAGATGCCCTGCTTGCCGTTGACCTCGCCAAAGCAGTGATGCAGCAGCACGTACCCCGTACCCGGAGTATGGGGACTGACCCAGGCGCCGACGATGCCGTCAAAACCGAACAGTGCCTTGATCGGGTCGCTCTCGAACCAACGGTCGAGAATCTCGGACGCCGAACAGGTGAAAAGATCGAGAACGTCGCGCCTTGCGTCCAGCGAGAGATGGGAAAACTGCCGTCCCAGCGAGGCGGCCTTGAGCAGTTCCGGCACCGCCGACATCCAGTTGCCGTCGGTCACATTGGGCGGGGTGCGCAGCAGCAGGTCGCGCAGCACATTGGCGGCGTTGTCGAGCATCTGGTTGAAGCCCGCGAGCGCTTCGGCGTCCTTTTGCGAGAACTGCGCCACAGAGTCCTTCGTGCGTCCCGGTCCGGCCTCCAGCGTGCGGCCATCGGGCAGCGGCAGGAAATTGCCCATCCTGCGCTCGACAATCTCCAGCCCGTGGCGGTGAAGATCGAGATCGGCGATCACCTTCGGGTTGAGCAGCGACACCGTGTAGGAGGCCACGGAATTGCGAAACCCGGGGTGGAACTCCTCGGTCACCGCGGCGCCGCCGATCGTGTCGCGCTTTTCGAGGACGGTGACCTTGTGCCCGGCTGAGGCCAGATAAAAGGCGCACACCAATCCGTTATGGCCGCCGCCGACGACAACTGCATGCTTCATGTCATATGTCCTGCTTCGATTGGCGGCATCCTGCACCGGGAGCAAAGCCCGGCGCAATGGCGCGCGCCGACAGATCGAGGTGGCGATTTGCCGCTTCCTGACCAGGACCAGGTCCTAATTCGCGGGGAATTTCTTGTCCGCGATCCTGTCGACCAGTTCGGTGGGCAGATCAGTCATGAATTTCAGATGCAGGCCATCGTCGGAACGATCAACCACGGCACAGGGAAATTTTGCTTCCAATCCCTCAAGCACGAAATAGACGAAATCGGGGATCGGCTCGGACAGAAGACGGCAGACGTGACAGCCATTTTCGGAAATATTGTCCATCCTGCAGGACTGCTTTGAGTAACCGCGAACCCCGTGAAGCAGGTAATAGACGGTGGCCACCTTGTTGGTTTGTCTTCGCGGTTTTTCGCGCCTGTCCTCATCCGGAAGTCGCGAAAGATAATTTTTCGGAGCGCTCAATATATCCATCCCAACACATCAAAATTTATTTATAATATTCAGCGGTTTAAATATGGGTGTCGTTGCTGAAGAAAATACTAACGATCAATTTACAGAGGCGCGCACGGTTTTTTCTGTACTGATGTGATTTGGTGGTTGGGCCCTTTGGATCCGGCCGCACTTGACGCCGGCTGCATCATGGTGCGCATTCAGGCATGGTTTCGCTCATGGATGATTCGCCCACCAACGCCGCCGAGTTCACGGTCAGTGAGCTGTCGGGCTCTATTCGTCGGACGGTCGAAGATGCCTTCGGCAATGTACGGGTGCGCGGCGAGATTTCGGGTTATCGCGGGCCGCATTCCTCCGGACACGCCTATTTCTCATTGAAGGATGACAGGGCCCGGATCGAGGCGGTGATCTGGAAGGGCGTGTTCTCGCGGCTCAAGCACCGGCCCGAGGAAGGGCTGGAGGTGATCGCCTCGGGCAAGATCACCACCTATGCCGGGTCTTCGAAATACCAGATCGTGATCGAGGCGCTGGAACCCGCCGGCGCAGGCGCATTGATGGCGCTGATCGAGGAGCGTCGGCGCAAGCTGGCCGCCGAAGGCCTGTTCGACGAGGGCCGCAAGCAGTTGCTTCCCTACATGCCGATGGTGATCGGCGTGGTGACCTCGCCCACGGGCGCGGTGATCCGCGATATCCTGCACCGGATCGAGGACCGGTTTCCGGTCCATGTGATTGTCTGGCCGGTCAGGGTTCAGGGCGACACCTCGGGTGACGAAGTTTCCCGCGCCATCAACGGCTTCAACGCGTTTTCGCCGAATGGTCGGATCAGGCGGCCGGATCTGATCATCGTGGCGCGCGGGGGCGGCAGTCTGGAAGACCTCTGGGGCTTCAACGACGAGGCGGTGGTGCGCGCCGCCGCCGCATCCGACATTCCGCTGATCTCGGCGGTCGGGCACGAGACCGACTGGACGCTGATCGATCACGCCAGCGACCGGCGGGCGCCGACACCGACAGGAGCCGCCGAAATGGCGGTGCCGGTGAAGGCCGATCTGGAAGCGCACCTGGCAACGCTCGCCGCGCGGCTCAGATCAGCGCAGACCCGCACCCTGGACCGGCGGCGAGAAACCGTGCGCGGCCTGGCGCGGGCGCTGCCGACGCTCGACAGCGTGCTGGCGCTGCCGCGGCAGCGTCTCGACCGCTCGGCGCAATCGCTGGGACGGGCGCTGGAGCTCAACACCGCCAACCGCCGCCGCCGGTTTGAGCAGCAGGCAGCACGGATCACGCCTGTCGCGCTTGTTTCCGCCCTGCGCGAAAAGCGCCAGCAGGTGCGCGACAAGATCGCCCGCATGGACCGGGTGCAGGAGCGGCGGATCGATGCGCTGCGGGCGCGGCTGGAGCGCCATGCCCAGAGCGTCGCCACGCTGCCGCGCCGGATCCGGGAGGCGCATAGCCGCGGGCTGGAACGGCTGACTGACCTGGGACGCAGACGCGACAGTGCGATGAGCCTGATGCTGGATCAGCACAAGCGCGGGCTTGGGGCGCAATCGCGGATGCTGCAATCGCTGTCCTACCAGAGCGTGCTGGGACGCGGCTTTGCGGTGGTTCGCGGGCAGGACCGAGCGCTGCTGTCGCGCGCAGCACAGGTCGAGACCGGCACGATGATTGCCGTCGAGTTCGCCGATGGCGAGGTTTCGGCACTGGCCAGCAGCAGCGACCAGCCGATCTCCGCACCGAAGAAGCCGGCTCGCGCCAAGGCCGGAAAAAGCAAAGAACCCGGACAGGGCAGCCTGTTCTAGGTACCCGCGCGGCGGCTTTCGTTTCCCAGCGGCACAAATCCCCGATCATTGTTTCCAGCCGAGCTTAACCTGGGTTGTTGCTGTGTGCATGGATGGAACATATAAGGAACAAATGACCGGAAAGACACTCGAATCAAAGCTCGCCATCCTCAGCGATGCGGCCAAGTATGATGCGTCCTGCGCCTCGTCGGGATCAACCAAGCGTGACAGCCGCGACGGCAAGGGGTTGGGCTCGAATGAGGGCACCGGGATCTGCCATGCCTATGCGCCGGACGGGCGCTGCATCAGCCTGCTCAAGATCCTGATGACCAATTTCTGCATCTATGACTGCGCCTATTGCATCAACCGGGTGTCGTCGAACGTGCCGCGGGCGCGGTTTTCGGTCGACGAGGTGGTTCGGCTGACCATCGATTTCTACCGGCGCAATTACATTGAGGGCCTGTTCCTGTCTTCGGGCGTCATCCGGTCGCCGGATGCGACCATGTCGGACATGGTGCAGATCGTGCGCAAATTGCGCGAGGAAGAGAATTTCCGCGGCTATATTCACCTCAAGACCATTCCCGACGCTGCACCCGAACTGATCGAGGAAGCGGGGCGACTGGCTGACCGGCTGTCGATTAATGTCGAACTGCCGACGGATGCCAGCATGGAGACCTTCGCCTCGGAGAAGAACCCGGGACAGATCCGCCGGGCAATGGCCGATGTGCGGCTGCGCAAGGAAGCAGCCAGCGACACCACCCACACCGGGCGCAAGGCAGCACGGTTTGCGCCGGCCGGGCAATCAACGCAGATGATCGTCGGCGCCGATGGCTCCAATGATGCGGCAATCCTGGGTGAATCGACACGGCTTTACTCCAGCTATCAGCTGAAGCGGGTCTATTACTCCGCGTTTTCGCCGATTCCCGACAGCTCGTCGCGGCTGCCGCTGGTGTCGCCGCCGCTGGTGCGCGAACACCGGCTCTACCAGGCCGACTGGCTGTTGCGGTTCTATGGCTTCGACCTCGAGGAGATCGTCAGCGGCGCGCGGGGCGGCAATCTTGATCTCGAGCTTGATCCGAAACTGGCCTGGGCTTTACTGCACCGGGAGATGTTTCCGGTCGACATCAACCGCGCCGAGCGCGAGTTGCTGCTGCGGGTGCCGGGCTTCGGGGTGAAGACGGTCAACCGGATCCTGAGCACGCGGCGTTACCGCACTATCCGCTACGAGGATGTGGTGCGGATGGGCGGATCAATGAAGAAGGCCGGACCCTTCGTGACCGCACAGGGCTGGTCGCCAGGCGGCTTGATCGACACGGCGCAGCTTCGCAGCCGCTTCCTGCCGCCACCGCAGCAATTGTCGCTGCTGTGATGCGGCACATCACGCTTCCCGATACTGGAACAGCCGCCGCCTGGCGCGAGGCCGCCCGCTCGTGCCTCAAGGAAGGACTGTCGCCTGCCGACATCCTGTGGGGCAGCGAGGCAAGCGAGCGCAGCCTATTTGATGACCAGCCCGTTTCGGGTGCTGCGCCGGTAAAAATGACGGTGCCGCGCAGTTTCGTCAGCCTCGCCGAAACCGTCTGCTGGCACCGTGACGCGGACCGCTTTGCACGGCTCTACGCCTTCCTGTGGCGGCTGAAAGACGCGCCGCATCTGATTGCCGATCGTGGCGACAGGGAGCTGGCGCATCTGCGCTCAATGGAAAAATCGGTGCATCGATGCCAGCACAAGATGAAGGCCTTCGTGCGGTTCCGGGAAATCGGCGAGCGCGATGCTGCGCGGCGCAGTTTTGCCGCCTGGTTCGAGCCGACCCACCACACGGTGGAGCCGACGGCGGATTTCTTCGCCCGCCGCTTTGCCGACATGGACTGGCGCATCGTCACACCGGAGAAGACTGCAATCTTTCTCGATGGGCGCTTGAGCTTTGCCCCGGGTCAGCCCAAGCCGGACTTGCCGGATGACGCCGGCGAGGCGCTGTGGCTCACCTATTTCCGCAGCATCTTCAACCCGGCGCGGCTGAAGGTGCAGGCGATGACCTCGGAGATGCCGAAGAAATACTGGAAGAACCTGCCCGAAGCGGCGACCATTCCCGACCTGATTGCCAATGCCCCGGCGCGGGCCCGGGCGATGGCCGAGGCAGCCCCCACCCTGCCCCCGGTTCGGGCCGAAAAGGCGCGGCAACAACTCGCCGCACACATGTCAGCCTGGGAAGGCCCGAAAGAGGCGCTGCCGGCGGCGATCCACGATTGCACCCGCTGTCCGCTGCACAGAACCGCGACGCAAGCGGTGCCCGGCGTCGGGCCGCACGACGCGGCGCTGATGATTGTCGGCGAGCAGCCGGGTGATCAGGAAGACCTGGCGGGCCTGCCCTTTGTCGGCCCGGCCGGGCAGCTGTTCGACCGGGTTGCGGAGGCCGCCGGATTACGGAGACAGGAGGCCTTCGTCACCAATGCGGTCAAGCACTTCAAGTTCACCCCGCGCGGCAAGCGGCGGTTGCACCAGCGGCCGAATTCCGGCGAGATCGAGCATTGCCGCTGGTGGCTGGATGCCGAACGGGCGCTGGTCAAGCCTAAGCTGATCCTGGCGCTCGGCGCCACGGCTGCGGAAGCGCTGACCGGGTCCGGCGTCAATATTCTGCGCCGCCGCGGCACGGTGGAACAGCTTGCCGACGGCACCCCGGTGCTGCTGGCCGTGCATCCGTCGTTCCTGCTGCGCCTGCCCGATCCGGCGGAACGGGAAAGGCAGACAGCGTTGTTCGAGGCGGATCTTCGCTGTGCGATGGAGATGGTTGCAGCGCTCGTGGCACCAACTACAGCGGCAGCTCTTGCTGAACCGCGATGAAGATCAAGCGGTGACGGAGGCGGCAACAGCGTTGAGCGCTTGCGCTGCATCCTTCGGGTCAAGCCGGATTTGCAGCCCGCGCTGGCCACCATTGATGAACACATAGGGCTCGGCCAAGGCGGCCAACTCGATTGCGGTCGGCACCCGCTTTTTCTGGCCGAAAGGGCTGATGCCGCCAACGTGATAACCGGTCAGACGTTCGGCGTCCGCCGGTTTCATCATCGTCGCCGACTTGCCGCCCAGGGCTGCGGCCAGCTTTTTCATGCTGACCTCATGATCGGATGGCAGCACGACGCAGACCGGCTTGCCGTCAAGTTCCGCCATCAGGGTCTTGAGCACCCGCGAGGCCGGCTCGCCAAGCGCCTCTGCTGCCTGCAGGCCAATGCTTTCGGCATCGGGGTCGTAGTCATAGCTGTGGGTGGTGTAGGTGATGCCGAGCTTGCCGAGCGTTTGCGTGGCGCGGGTGGTCTTCGCCATCTCACCTCTCCTCAGGCGAAGAACTGCTCGTAGCGGTCGGGCTTGAAACCCACGATGATCCGGTCACCCGCTTCCAGCACCGGGCGCTTGATCATCGACGGCTGCGCCAGCATCAGGGCAATCGCCTTTTCCTGGTCGAGATCCTGCTTGTCGGCGTCATCGAGCTTGCGGAAGGTCATGCCAGCGCGATTGAGCACGGTCTCCCAGCCGGCCTCACTGCACCAGCGCTCGAGTTGCCCCCGGTCGATGCCGGAAGCCTTGTAGTCGTGAAACTCCGCCTCGACCGAATGCTCGGCGAGCCAGGCCCGCGCCTTCTTCATCGTGTCGCAGTTTTTTATGCCGTAGATGGTGACGGTCATGTCCGGCCTTTCAGTTCTTGTAACGGGAGATCAAGACTTCCCAATCATTCCCACTCGATGGTGCCGGGGGGTTTGGAGGTGACGTCGTAGACGACGCGGTTGATGCCCTTGACCTCGTTGATGATCCGGGTCGCGGCACGCCCAAGGAAATCCATCTCGTAGGGATAGAAATCCGCGGTCATGCCGTCGACCGAGGTGACGGCGCGGAGCGCACAGACGAACTCGTAGGTGCGGCCATCGCCCATGACGCCGACGGTCTGCACCGGCAACAGCACGGCGAATGCCTGCCAGATGGTGTCGTAGAGGCCGGCCTTGCGGATCTCGTCGAGATAGATCGCATCGGCCTGGCGCAGGATGTCGAGCTTGTCGCGGGTGATGCCGCCGGGGCAGCGGATCGCCAGTCCCGGTCCGGGGAACGGATGCCGGCCGATGAAGCTTTCCGGCAGGCCGAGCTCCTTGCCCAGCACCCGGACTTCGTCCTTGAACAGTTCGCGCAAGGGCTCGACCAGCTGCATGTTCATGCGCTCGGGCAGACCGCCGACATTGTGGTGCGACTTGATGGTGACCGAAGGACCGCCGGAGAAGGAGACGCTCTCGATGACATCGGGGTAGAGTGTGCCCTGGGCGAGGAAATCGGCGCCGCCGATCTTCTTGGCTTCTTCCTCGAAAACCTCGATGAACAGCCGGCCGATGGTCTTGCGCTTGGTTTCCGGATCCGCCTCGCCTTCAAGCTGCGAGATGAAGCGGTCGGACGCATCGATCATCTTCAGATTGAGGTTGTAGTGATCGCGGAACATCTGCACCACGTCGGCAGCTTCGTTCATCCGCATCAGGCCATGATCGACCAGGATGCAGGTCAGTTGGTCGCCGATGGCTTCGTGGATCAGCAGCGCCGCAACGGAGGAATCCACGCCGCCGGAAAGCGCGCAGATGACCTTGCCGGAACCGACCTGGTCGCGGATCTTCTGCACCATTTCGGCGCGGTAGGCGGCCATCGACCAGTCGGATTTGAGGCCAACGATCTTGTGCACGAAGTTGGACAGGAGCTTGGCGCCATCGGGCGTGTGCACCACTTCCGGGTGGAACATGGTGGTGTAGTAGCGCTTGTCCTCGTTGACCGATATGGCAAACGGCGCATTCGGCGATGTGCCGATCACCTCGAAGCCTTCCGGAAGACGCGTGACGCGGTCGCCGTGGCTCATCCAGACCGGGTATTTCTTGCCGACTTCCCAAAAACCTTCGAACAACGGCGAGGCTTTGAGGATCTCGACATCGGCGCGGCCGAATTCGCGGTGGTGACCGCCTTCGACATGGCCGCCGATCTGGGTGCAGAGCGTCTGCTGGCCATAACAGATGGCGAGGATCGGCACGCCGGAATCAAACACTGCCTGCGGCGCGCGCGGCGAGCCTTCACGGGTGACCGAATCCGGTCCGCCGGAAAAGATCACGCCTTTCGGCTTCATCCGCTCGAAGCCTTCATCGGCAAGCTGGAACGGGACAATTTCGCAATACACGCCGGCTTCGCGAACCCGGCGGGCAATGAGCTGCGTCACCTGACTGCCGAAATCGATAATCAGGATGGAATCGGGATGAGTGGTGTGAAGGATATCGTTCATGGCGAGCGATTAAGCCAAAGCCGCGCCGGATGCAATCGCCTGCTCGACGCGATCCACCGCATCGGCGAGTTTTTCGTCGATCACATGCAAATATTCGGTCCAGTCGTCGATGTGGTTGAGCTCGGCCTTGCCATCGGAAATGCCGCGCAGGCCGATCACCGGGACATCGAAACGGCTGGCGGCGCGCAAAACGGCGAAGGTTTCCATGTCGACCATGTCGGCGTCGATCAGATCATAGGCAGCGCCCGAGACGATGTTGGCGCCGGTCGAAAGGCTTGCCGAAAGCACGCCTTCGGCAATTTCCGGCAAGGGCAGGACGGCGGGCAGATCGAGAAACGGGGTGCGGCCCTTCTCGAAACCGAGCGGGCTTGCATCCATGTCGCGGTAGCTCACGGAGGAGACTTGGTAGACGCCGGTCTGCTCCAGCGTGCGGGACCCGGCGGAGCCGAGGCAGACGATGCAATCGGGCCGGGTCCGGTCCATCCGCGACAGGGCGCCTGCCACCGCGACCGCCGCCTCGACCGGACCAACGCCGGTGATCAGCGGCTCGAAGCGGTTCTTGAGGTGCGGGCCGTATTCGGGTTCCGCCGCCATCACGTAAAGCACCTGGCGGGTGCCGACTGTCTTGAGTGTGCCGCTCATCCGTCTATCCCTTCACGTCCGCGCACCACCATCATGGTTCCGGTCATCGAGGCAATCAGCTTGGCCGGGCCGTCTGTGAGGGCATAGCCGCGCCCGTCGCTGACGATGATGGTGCTGCCGGGCTTGGTGACCTCGCCGCGAAACAGGAAGCGGTCGCCGCGTCCGGGTGACAGCAGGTTGATCTTGAATTCGATGGTCAGTACGGCCGCATCTTCCGGCATCACCGAAAGTGCTGCATAGCCGCAGGCCGAATCGAGCGCGGTGGACAGGATACCCGCATGCAGGAAGCCGTGCTGCTGGGTAAGATCCTCGCGGAACGGCATCTCGATCTCGATGATGCCGTATTCGACCTTGGTCAGCTCGGCGCCGATGGTGCGCATGATGTTCTGGCGCGCATAGCTCGCGGTCACACGCTCGCGGAAATTCTCGTCGGGCCTCTCATTCATGCGGCAAATCCTTTCGCAGGTGCGAAGGTGCCAAGCAGAGGGGCAAACAGCAAGCGAATTTTCAGAACATGCGGCTCAGAGCGGGTTCAGCCACCAGATTGCAGCATTCAGGTAGCCGGCAAAGCTGACCCAGGCGGCATAGGGCAGAAACAGCAGCGCGGAGGGGCGATCTCGATCCCAGGCCAGTGCAATGAAGCAAAGGATCGCAATCAGCATGAAGGCCAGGATCACCAGCGACAGATCAGGACGGTGCAGCGAGAAAAACACCGGAGACCAGGCGAAGTTCAGCGCCATCTGGATAAACCAGGTCTTGGGCAGCCAGGTTCCACGCTCGCGGATGAAGACCCGCGCGCCGGCGATGCCGATGAGCACGTAAAGCGTCGTCCATACCGGGCCGAAGATCCAGTTGGGCGGGTTGAGCGCCGGCTTCTGCAGCTCCTGGTACCAGGGTCCGGGGATCGAGGCATAACCGATCAGGCTGCCGCCGGCGACGGTCAGGACCACAAACAGGATCAATGTCGGCGCATGGGATTTGTTCATGGGTTTACCTCTGGTCCGTCACCATCACACATTTAGCGCGCTGCGGGCGGCTTGCCATCCCTGAGAGGATCACGCCTTGCGGCGGAAACCCGCGAAATAGAACCCGTCGGTGCCGGTGCGGCGCGGCGACAGCACCAGTCCCAGGTTCTGATCGGCATAGGGAACCGGCGCATCCGCATCGGCCACAGCAGAGCGCCAACGCTCCTTGAGGCTGATGGTTTCAAATTCGGGATGGCGCTGCAGGAAGGCCTTGACCCGGTCGGTGTTTTCCTCGGGCAGCAACGAACAGGTGACATAGGCCAGTTCACCGCCGGGACGGACATAGATCGAGGCGTCTTCCAGCACCTTGTCCTGATCGGCGGTGCGGTCGGTGATGTTCTTTTCCGAAATCCGCCATTTGGCGTCCGGGCGGCGGCGCCAGGTGCCGGTGCCGGTGCAGGGTGCGTCGATCAAGACCCGGTCCATGCGGTTTTCGAGACCTGCCAAGTTGGAGGCGCGTTCCTTGATATGGATGATTTCGGCGCCGGCGCGGCGGATGCGCTCGACCATCGGCGCCAGCCTGCGCCGGTCGGCATCATAGGCATTGATGCTGCCTTCGTTGTTCATCATCGCGGCAAAAGCCAGCGACTTGCCGCCACCGCCGGCGCAATAATCGAGCACCTTTTCGCCGGGATACACTCCGGCCAGAGCGGCTGCCAGTTGCGAGCCCTCGTCCTGGATTTCAAACCAGCCGCGGGCGAAGCTGACTTCGCTGGTGGCGGCGATCTGGCGCTGCGGTCCGACGCCGGGCTCAATGCGAATTCCGTTTGGCGCCAGCCGGGTGGCCTGCGCGCCCTGCTCGGCAAAGGCTTCGAGCACCTGATCGCGATCGGTCGCAAGCGTGTTGACGCGGAGATCGAGCGGCGGGCGGGCCGTCATGGCCTGGGCTTCGGCTTCCCACTGATCGCCAAAGGCGCGCTCGAACGAGGCGGCCAGCCAGTCGGGGATGTCGGCACGAACATGCGGCTCGGCCTGCGACAGGTCACGCGCCAGACAGGCGACGAGGTGTTCCGTCGAGGGGATTTCGGGCGCGAACTTGTCGCCGTCGAGGCTGGAGGTCAGTTCTTCCGGGCTGATGCTCCACTGCCGCAGCAGCGTGGCGATCGCCAGATCGGCGGGCGTCTCGCCATCCATGATGAAACCGTGCGAGAGCTTCATCCTCAGCGCATCATGCACCAGATTGGAAATCGCCGCGCGATCCCCGGATCCGGCAAAGCGATGGGACAGGCCCCAATCCTTCAGTGCATCGGGAACCGGCCGGTGGCGGGTCTCGATATCGGTCAGGACTTCAATGGCTGCTTGCAGACGTCCGCCTAGGCGCATGATCTTGTCTCCGAATGCATGGAGGGCTCAATCGAGCCCCCTGAGCGATACCGCATATGCATTGCTTGGGTTGGGTACAGCGTCCGTCACGCCTCACGGCTGAGGCGCGGCGCTGTATGTTGGCCTCTGCTAGAGCGTTTCTTGCGCAAATGAAAGCGATTTGAGTGCCTGAAGGCCTAGATGCAACGGCCTCCGTCAACTTCCATGGCGACACCGGTGACCATTGACGCCTCGTCGGAGCAGAGGAAACAGGCCGCATTGGCCATGTCTTCGGGCGTTGAAAACCGTCCCAGCGGAATGGTCGAGAGGAACTTGGCGCGGATTTCCGGCGTGTCCTCACCCATGAAGGATTTGAGCAGCGGCGTCTCGCCTGCCACCGGGTTGATGGCGTTGACCCGGACACCCGAAGGCGCCAGTTCGACGGCCATCGATTTGGTGGCGGTGATCATCCAGCCCTTGGAGGAATTGTACCAGGTCAGCCGCGGCCGCGGGCTGACGCCAGCGGTGGAGGCGACATTGAGAATGGCGCCCGCGCCTTTTTGTTTCATGAGCGGAACAAAGTGGCGTGCAGTCAGGTAAACCGACTTGGCATTGACCCCGAGAACCCGGTCGAATTCCTCTTCGCTGATCTCTTCCATCGCTGCGGGCAGATGGGTGATGCCGGCATTGTTGACCAGAATGTCGAGCCCGCTGAAACGCTCGAGCACGGTCTTTGCCATCGCTGCAACGCTGTCATTGCGCGACACATCCACCGCCACGGAAAAGGCCTGATCGCCGAGTTCCGACGCCAGATCCCGGGCTGCATCGGCGTTGATATCGGCGATGGCGACGCGGGCGCCCTCGGCCAGGAATTTGCGCACGATACCGGCGCCGAATCCGGATGCGCCGCCGGTGACCAGCGCAGTCTTGCCTTGAAGTCTCATGACTGTTTCCTCCTGAAATATCAGCGACCGTGCCAGACGGCGACGGTTTTCAGGGCCGAGAAGCCGTAAAGCGCCTCGAACCCCTTTTCGCGGCCATGACCTGACTTGCCGACGCCACCGAAAGGCAGCTCGACACCGCCGCCGGCGCCGTAATTGTTGACGAAGACCTGGCCTGACCGGATGGCGCGGGCCATCCGCATCTGGCGGCCGCCGTCATTGGTCCAGACACCGGCGACAAGCCCGTAATCGGTGCCGTTGGCGATTGCGATGGCCTCTTCCTCGTCACGGAACGGAATGATCACCTGCACCGGCCCAAAAATCTCGTCGCGGGCCAGCGCGTGACCGGGATCGACGTCACCATAGAGCGTCGGGCGCACATAATGGCCGCCCATGGGGGCGGATTTGGGCATCTGGCCCTCGGCCACCGGCGCAAGCCCGTCCTCGTCAGCTTCGGCCAAGAAGCCCTGGACGATGTTCTTCTGGCGTTCGGAGATCAGCGGCCCGACCGACTGGTCCTCGATCGCAGCACCCACGGTCAGCGCCCTGTAGCGCTCGCTCATCAGCCGGACCACTTCGTCATGGCGCGAGGCCTCGACCAGAATGCGCGAGGAGGCCGAACAGGTCTGGCCGGCGTTCTGGATGCCCGCGTTGACCAGAAACGGCAGGGCACGTTCCAGATCGGCGTCAGCGAAAACGATCTGCGGCGATTTTCCGCCCAGCTCCAGCGTCACCGGGATCACGTTCTGGGCCGCCGCCTGCTGGATCTTGCGGCCGGTCTCGAGCGAGCCGGTGAACGAGATATGATTGACGCCGGGATGCGCGCAGAGCGCCGCACCGGCTTCCTCGCCCAGTCCCGGCACCACATTGAGCGCGCCGGCGGGCAGGCCGCACTCCATGGCGATGCGGGCAAAGGCCAGAGCGGTCAGCGAGGCTTCTTCAGCCGGCTTCAAAACCGCGGCGTTGCCCATGGTCAGCGCAGCACCGACCGAGCGGCCGAGGATCTGCATCGGGTAGTTCCAGGGAATGATGTGGCCGGTCACGCCATGCGGCTCGCGCAGGGTGAAGACGGTGTAGTCATTAAGATAGGGGATGGTTTCGCCATGCATCTTGTCGGCGGCGCCGCCATAGAATTCGAGATAACGCGCCAGGGCCCGGGCATCGGCACGGGCCTGGGTCAGCGGCTTGCCGACATCATGGGCTTCGAGCTTGGCCAGCCACTCGATGTTCTCTTCCACCGCCCGGCCGATCTTTGCGAGCAGGCGGCCGCGCTCGGCAGCGGGCATCTGCCCCCACTCGCCAGTCAGTGCCGTTTGCGCGGCGTCGACGGCGGCTTCGATCTCGGCCTTGCCGCCGCGGGCGATGCGGCCGATCTCATGACCGGTCGAGGGATCTTCCACGGGGAGCGTCTTGCCGCCGCTGGCGCCAATCCATCGCCCGCCAATCAGGCACTGGCTGGTGTCAAATCCGGCGTCGAGAAGCTCGCTCACGGCTCGTCCTTTCTTCACTGTCAGTTTGCCGGCGCAGCAAGGGCTGCTTCCAGCGATGGCGTCGCCGCCACCAGTTTTTGCGTATAGGGATGCTGCGGGTTGCGAAACACGCTTTCGGTCTCACCCTGCTCGACGATCTTGCCGTCCTTCATCACCAGCACCCGGTCGGTGATGGCGCGAACCACGGAGAGATCATGCGAGATGAACAGATAGGACAGATCCAGCCGGTCCGACAAGCCTGCCAGCAGATCGAGGATCTGGGCGCGGATTGACACGTCAAGCGCGGAGACCGCCTCGTCGAGGACAATCAAAGCCGGCTCAATAATCAGCGCGCGCGCGATGGCGATGCGCTGGCGCTGGCCGCCGGAAAACTCGTGAATGTATTTGTCGGCATCGCTCGAGCTGAGACCGACCTCGGTGAGCGCACGGTCGATGCGCCGCTCCAGCTCGGCGCCGCGGGGCGGATCCTTGACGAGATGGAACGGTTCCGTAACGAGCCGCCGCACCCGGTGGCGTGGGTTGAAGGAGCCGTAGGGGTCCTGAAACACCACCTGCATCCCGGCCCGGAGCTCCGGATGCGGGCCGTCGCCGGCACTGGTGAAAACATGGCCGTTGAGCCGGATGTCGCCGCCCTGCAACCCGTCGAGCGCCAGGATCGAACGGGCCAGGGTGGATTTTCCGCAGCCGGATTCGCCCACCAGGCCGACATTCTCGCCATGGGAAATTTCGAAGCTGACATGGTCGACCGCGCGGAACGGCGCTGGCTTGACGAAAAGATTGCGGCGCGGCTGCTGATAGTCGCGGACAACATTCTCGACCGCCAGCACCGGTGTCTTGCCGGGTTCGGGCTTGCGGCCACGGTCGGGCACATGGGCGGACGCGGAAAACAGCGCCCGCGTGTAGGGGTGGCGCATGGCGCTAAAGATCTCGCGCGTCGGCCCGGCTTCGACGATTTGGCCGTCCTTCATGATCGCGATCTTGTCGGCCAGGCCTGCGACAACCGCCAGATCATGGGTGATCAGCATCAGCCCCATATCCTCTTCCCGCACCAGCTGCCTGAGCAGGTCGAGGATCTGCGCCTGGGTGGTCACATCCAGCGCGGTGGTGGGTTCGTCGGCGATCAGCAGCTTGGGCCGGAGCGCAATGGCTTGGGCAATGACCACGCGCTGGCGCTGGCCGCCGGAAAGGTCATGCGGAAAGCGGTCGAGCGGGAACCGGTCTTCGCCGAGACCGACGCGGTTGAGCATCTCGCGGGCGATTGCGAACGCCTCGCGGCGGCTGGCGCCGGTGTGGATACGGACGGTTTCAGCGACCTGGTCGCCAATGGTGCGCACCGGGTTGAGCGCCGTCATCGGCTCCTGGAAGATCATGCCGACATCGCGGCCGCGCATCTGGCAGAGCGCCGGCTCGTCGAGTGTCGCAAGATCGGTACCGGCCACCTCGACCGTTCCGGACCACTGACTGCCGTGCGGCAGCAATTGCATCACCGACAGCGCGGTCATCGATTTGCCGGAGCCGGATTCGCCGACCACGCCGAGAATCTGGCCTGGCTCGAGCGTCAGGTCGATGTCGTGCAGCACAGTGTTGCCGTGGATATCGACCTTCAGATCGGAGATGGAAAGCACCGGCATCAGCGCCCCCGTCTCAGTTTGGGATCGAACAGATCACGCAGCCCATCGCCCATCAGGTTGAGGCCCAACACGGTGATGATGATTGCAAAGCCGGGAAACAAGGCCATGTGCGGCGCCAGCGAGATCAGCGTCTGGGCATCGGCCAGCATGCGGCCCCAGCTCGGCAATGGCGGCTGGGCACCAAGGCCGACATAGGCAAGGGCTGCTTCGGCGAGGATTGCCAGCGAGAACTGGATGGTGCCCTGGACGATCAGCAGATTGGCGATGTTGGGCAGGATGTGTTCAGCCGAAATCCGCGCCTTGGTTTTGCCGGCGACCCGGGCGGCCAGCACAAAATCTCGCGTCCAGAGCGAGAGCGCCGCCCCTCGGGCCAGACGGGCGAAGACCGGAACATTGAAGATGCCGATGGCGATGATGGCGTTGACAGCACCCGGACCGAACACGGCGGTGATCATGATTGCCAGCAGCAATGACGGGAAGGCGAAGGCCAGATCATTGCCGCGCATGATGATTTCGTCGACCAGACTGCCCCGGCGTGCTGCCGCATAGAGCCCCAGCGGCACGCCGATGAGCATGCCGATGCCGACGGCGACAAAGGCCACGGCGATCGACACCCGGGCGCCGACCATGATCATCGAGAACATGTCGCGGCCGAAATGATCCGTACCGAACCAGTGCTCGAATGTCGGAGTCTTGAGCTTGTTGGCGATGCTGAGCTTCGTCGGATCGAACGGTGTCCAGACGAAGGAGACCAGCGCCAGCGCAATGAACAGGGCCGACAGCACAAGGCCGATGACAAAGGCCGGGTGGCCAAGGGCTGCGCGCAGGAAGGAGCGATCGGGAGAAGCTGTGGTCATGTCCGGCGCCTGCGCAATCGCGGGTCGGCAGCCGCATAGGCGAGATCGACCAGGAAGGTGACGACGATGACGGCGAAGACCAGAAGGATCACCACCGAGCGCACGACGATGAGATCGCGCTGGGTGATGGCCTGGAAGGCCAGCCGGCCCAGGCCCGGCAGATAGAAGACGTTTTCAATGATGATGCCGCCGGCGAGCAGGAAAGAGAATTGCAGGCCGATGATGGTCAGCACCGGAATCAGCGCATTGCGCAGGGCGTGGCGGCGGAGCGCCTGCCCCCGGCTCAGCCCCTTGGCGCGGGCGGTTCGCATGAAATCCTCATTGAGCGTGTCGATCAGCGAGGATCGCATCACCCGCGCCAGAATCGAGGCCTGCGGCAGGGCGAGCGCAATGGCCGGCAATGTCAGCGCCTTGATGGCCTGAAAGAAGCCGGCGTCCCAGCCGGGAAAACCGCCTGCCGAGAACCAGCGCAGATTGATCGCAAAGACCAGCACCAGGATCATCGCGAACCAGAAATTGGGGATCGCGACGCCAAGCTGGGTGGCGCCCATGACCGACAGATCAGCGGCGGAGTTGCGCCGCGAGGCAGCCAGGATGCCGGCGGGAAAGGCGATCAGCGTGGACAGCGCCAGCGCGTAGAGCGTCAGCGGCAGCGAGATCATCACGCGTTCGGCGATCAGCTCGGAGACAGGCACCCGGTAGGTATAGGAAATGCCGAAATCGCCCTGCAGCAGGCCTGCAACCCAGCCGAGATAGCGCACGGGCAGCGGCTCATCGAGACCGAGCTGGGTGCGCAGGGCGGCAACCGCTTGGGGGTCGGCATTGATGCCCATCATGAACGAAGCCGGATCGCCCGGCACCACTTCCATGACAAGGAAGATGACCAGGCTGGCGGCAACGAGACTGAGCGACAGGGAGAGAAGGCGCCGCAGGAGATAGGCGGTCATCGGACATTATCCAGGGGCATGGTGGCACAATGGCCGGGATCACGCCCGGCCATTGCTGTCGTCACAGGTCTCAGTCTTCCCAGTAGACACCGGTCATGTCGTTGGCCTGGGTCGGTGAGTTGGGCCAGATGCCCTTGAGCTTGGCATTGGCGACACCGGTGCGGGCCAGCTGGAACAGGTAGCCGTTGACATAATCGTCCGCGATCTTCTTCTGCGCCGCCTGCATCAGTTCGGTGCGCTTTGCAGGGTCGGTTGCCTTGTCCAGATCAGCCATGATCGCCTTGAAGTCGGCATCGCCATACTGGAAATAGTAGTCTTCACGGCCATAGATGCCGATGTCCATCGGCTCGGTGTGCGAAACG
The DNA here is from genome assembly GCF_002733955.1 of Hoeflea sp. Classification (GTDB taxonomy): domain Bacteria; phylum Pseudomonadota; class Alphaproteobacteria; order Rhizobiales; family Rhizobiaceae; genus Hoeflea. The sequence continues at coordinate 100,776 of NZ_NVXQ01000004.1, forward strand.
ATGGTCAGGTCGAAATTCTTGGCCTTGAACACGTCATCAAGCCACTGCGCCCATTCGACATTGGTGATGTCGGTCTCGATGCCGACTTCACGCAATTGCGCCGCGATGATTTCACCGCCACGGCGGGCATAGCTCGGCGGCGGCAGCTTGAGCGACAGAGTGAGGTCGCTGACGCCGGCTTCCGCGAGCAGCGCCTTGGATTTTTCGGGATCATAAGCCGACTGTGCAGTCAGATCGACATAGGCCGGATTGTGCGGCGCGAAGTGCGTGCCGATCGGCGTGCCATAACCGAACATGGCGCCATCGATGATCGCCTGGCGGTCGATGGCGTGGACGACAGCCTGACGTATCTTGATGTTGTCGAGCGGCGCCTGCTTGTTGTTCATGGCGAGAATGGTCTCGCCCTCGGATGAACCGATGATCACCTCAAAGCGAGGGTCGCTTTCGAACTGGACCAGGTTTTCCGGTGCCGGGAAGGTGGGATAGGCATCGATATCGCCGGCCATCATCGCGGCAAAGGCCGCGGTCGGATCGGAAATGAACTTGAAGGTCACCTTGTCGAGCTTGACCGGGTTGCCCCAGTAGCCGTCGTAACGGCCGAGTTCGACACGGTCGCCCTTGACCCATTCGGTCAGACTGAAAGGTCCGGTTCCGACCGGCTTGGCGGCATTGCCGTCTGCCGATTCCGGCGCAACGATGACCGCGTCACCCCAGGCCATGTTGAACAGGAACGAGCCGTTGGGCTTGGACAGGGTCACCTTCACAGTGGCCGGATCGACCACGTCGACCGAGGCGATGTCGGCGAACAGCGCTTTCTGGGCATTGGTGGACTCGTCGGCGCGGGCGCGGTCGAGCGAGAACTTGACGTCTTCGGCATCGAAATCCGTGCCGTCGTGGAATTTCACGCCTTCATTGAGCATGAAGGTGTAGGTCAGGCCGTCGTCGGAGATCTCCCAGCTCTTGGCCAGCGCCGGCAGAATCGCTCCATCCGCGCCAAAGCGGGTGAGGCCTTCAAACACGTTGGCGTAGACGACCTCATCGATGGCAGCGGCAGCGCCGCCGGTGGGATCGAGGTTCGGTGGCTCGAGCTGCATGCCGATGGTCGCATCCATCTTGGCGGCCGTTGCCGGTGTGACGCCAAGCGCCAGTCCCAGAGCCAGTAGTGAGACGGCTGCCGCCGCGATCGGTGTCTTTGTCATGTTCGTTCCCTTCGCTCCCGTTGGCACGGCTAACGTCTTACGCGCGTCCGTGCAGTAGATCGTCCAATGCAAAAGCCATGACCTTCGCTGAATCAACCATATCGTCGATCCCCACATATTCGTCCGGCTGGTGCGCCAGATCGAGAATGCCGGGGCCATAGGCAATACAGTCTTTCAAGCGTCCAATGCGGTCAATATGTTTCTGGTCGTAGGTGCCGGGCGAGACGACATGCACCGGCTCGCAAGCAAGCGCCGAGCGAATGCCGCGCTCGACCGCCTTGACCACCGGCGCGTCGACCGAGGTCATGGTCGGGCTGACCTGCCAGAGTTCCTCGAAATCATAGCGGAAGTCTTTCCGCTCGGCCTTGACGCGCTCAAGCAGGGAAATGATCTCCTCGCGCACTTCTTCGGCTTTTTCCTCGATCAGGTAGCGCCGGTCGATGACCATGCGGGCCTCGTCGGGCACACAGGCCGAGGGAAAGCCGGTGAAATCCGGATCCGGCTCGGTCTGGCCGCCATGCAGCGAGTTGATGTTCATGGTTGATTGCCGCGCGCCGTCGGGAACCACCGGCATGGCGGTGTGCTTTTTCGCCAGCGCCGGAAACAGCGAGGTTTCCATCTCGGAAATGACCGCGCCCATGTGACGGACGGCACAATCACCCAAAAACGGCATCGAGCCGTGGGCGATGCGGCCATGGGTCTTGATCTGGGCCCACATGACGCCGCGGTGACCGAGGCAGATGCGGTCCTTGTTGAGCGGCTCGGGGATGATCACGTGCTGGACGCGCTCGGGCGAGAAATAGCCCTGTTCGGCAAGCCAGGCGACGCCGCCATAGCCGCCGGTCTCCTCATCCGCCGTGCCGGAAATCTCGATCGCGCCGGGATACTCCGGAAACACGGCAACAAAGGCTTCCGCCGCAACGATGGAGGCAGCAAGACCGCCCTTCATGTCGCAGGCACCGCGGCCGTAGATCTTGCCGTCGGACACGGTTTCGCCAAACGGATCGAAGGTCCAGCCGGCGCCGGTCGAGACGACATCGATATGGGAATTGAAATGCACGCAGGGGCCGGAGCGGCCGCCTTCACGGCGGCAGATCACATTCCAGCGCGGATGCCGTTCGCTGTCGCCGGGCGTGCCAACGGCGCGCAGCAGTTTGACCTCAAAGCCGGATTTTTCGAGACGGCGGGCGAGATATTCGCAGATGTCCTGGTAGAAATCGCCGGGCGGATTGAGCGTCGGAATGCGAATCAGATCCTGGGTCAGCGCCACAAGATCATCGCGCCGCGAGGCAATTTCAGCGGTCAGGGCGTGCTGCCGTCCCACGAGTTCTGCAGTTTCCGTCATTGCCTGCTCCCAGCGGAGCCCGGCCCTTGCTCAAACGACAGGCGTTTGCACAAATGCCGTGCAGCGCTGTAACCCCTTGAATAAATACGTCTCGCGCCACAATAGCGAGACATTCGGGGCTGGCAAGCGGGTTAAGCCGATCATCGTCAAATGGGAGTATTTTGAAGATGATCGGCGCCGGATCAGCCGATCAGGAAATGACGCGATAGCAGACTTTTTCGACGCCGGAATTGATCATGCCGATATGACCGGCGGCGGCCTTGGAAACGTCGATGATACGGCCCTTGATGAACGGGCCACGGTCATTGATGCGCACGACCACGGACTTGCCGTTGCGCTGGTTGACCACTTCGACTTTGGTGCCGAAGCGCAGACGCGGATGGGCGGCGGTGAGCTTGGAGGGGTCCATGCGCTCGCCCGAGGCTGTCTGGGAGGTCAGCGCATACCACGATGCGCGGCCGCAAGAGGGGCCCGCGGCGGAGGCCTGGCTGATCGATGCAAGCGTGGCTGCGACAATCATGAGAGCGGCGAGGAACAATCCGACGGCTGATGCGTTGAGTTTGGTTGGAGTCAATTTTCTATCCCTTTTGGTGTCGCGCCGGTAGGTGACGGCAAAACCGGGCCAAAAGAAGATTGTCAAAATCACATCTTGTTGCGTTTTGTTGCAACGCGGCAGAACTAGTTCTGCCAGGACCCCTCGGCATACAAGGCAGCCAGCCCGGCATGGTAGTCGGGATACTGAAAGTCGTAGCCGGCTTGCTTGATCTTCGCGTTGGAGACACGCTTGTTCTCGCCATAGAAAGACCGCGCCATCGGCGAAAGTTCGGCGGTTTCGAAGTCGATCTCGGCGGGCGGCTCGACGCCCATCAGGCGCGCGGCTTCGCTGACCACGTCCTGCGGCGGGGCGGGCCTGTCGTCGGTCACATTGTAGATGCCGCCGAGCCTCTGCCTGGCCAGCAGGGCAGTAGCGCCGCCGATGTCGGCCACATGGATGCGATTGAACACCTGTCCGGGCTTGATCAGCCGGCGGGCCTTGCCTTGCTGCATGGTCCTGAGCGCATTGCGACCCGGGCCATAAATGCCGGACAGGCGAATGATGGCGAGCGGTAGGCCTGCCTCATCAGCGAGGCGCGTCCAGCCGTCTTCAGCCGCAAGACGGGCAATCGAGCGTTTGGAATTGGGCCGGCAGGGCGTGTCTTCATCCACCCATGCGCCCTCGTGGTCACCATAGACGCCGACTGTCGAGAGATAGCCAATCCATTCGAGTTTCGGCATCGATGTGCGCAACCCTGCTGCAAACTGCTGCAACAGCGGATCTCCAGCCGCATCCGGGGAGATCGACATGACCAGATGAGTTGTTTCGCGGGTTGCGGCAGCCAGATCATCTGACAGGTCTTCGCCCTGATAGATGAACGGTGTCAGGCCGGCCTCCTGCAACGCCGAGAAGCGCTCCGGGCTGCGTGTGGTGCCGCCGGCAAAGTCGCACTCGCCGGCAAGCGTGCGGGCAATGGCCAGTCCGGAAAATCCGGCGCCGAAAATCATCAATCTCATGGTTTCAATCCCGTAATCTCTGTTTGCCCGGTTCGTACGTGTTCGTGGCGGCAAGCGCCAAACGCCATTCGTCGTTGACCTGAGCGTCAGCTTCCTCGCCCGCGCTTTCCGACAGTTGCTGCATGTGCTCGTATCCGGTCAATTGCGACAAGGCCCAGATGGCGGACCCGCGCACCAGTGGCGATGCATCCCCGAGCAAGGCTTCGCAAGGCGACACCAGAGCCGGATCGGCGCTGTTGCCGGCCGCAATCAGCACATTGCGCAAGAACCGGTCGCGGCCGATTCGCTTGACCGGTGAGCCGGAGAAGAAGTTGCGGAACGCGGCGTCATCCATGGCCAGAAACCCCGCCAGAGACGGCGAGCGGAGATCCTCGCGGGCGATCAGCTTGGCCTCGTTTGCGGATTTGGCATATTTGTTCCACGGGCAGACCGCCAGACAATCGTCGCAGCCATAGACCCGGTTGCCGATGGGCTTGCGGAACTCGAGCGGGATCGGGCCCTTGTTCTCGATGGTGAGATAGGAAATGCAGCGCCGCGCGTCGATCTGGTAGGGCGCGGGGAAGGCATTGGTCGGACAGGCATCGAGACAGGCGCGGCAAGAGCCGCAATGGTCGATCTCCGCCTTATCCGTGCCCAAATCGACGGTGGTGAAGATCGAGCTCAAGAAGATCCAGGAGCCGTGGCTGCGGCTGACCAGATTGGTGTGCTTGCCGATCCAGCCGAGGCCGGCCGCCTGCGCCAGCGGCTTTTCCATCACCGGCGCGGTGTCGACGAAGACCTTGACGTCACCGCCGGCGCGGGAGGCGAACTTGGCCGCCAGCTCCTTCATCTTGCCCTTGATGATGTCGTGGTAGTCGCGGTTTCGGGCATAGACCGAGATGGTGGCGCTGTCCTTGCGGGCGTGGTTTTCGAGCGGATCGCTATCGGGGCCATAATTCATCGCCAGCACGATCACCGAGCGCGCCTCGGGCCACAGGGTCTGCGGGTCGGCGCGGCGGTCGAGCGTTTCAGGCAGCCATTGCATCGAGCCGTGCCGGCCAAGGGAGACGAATTGGCTGAGCCGCTCACGCAGGCCAGGCAGTGCCTGGGCGGAGGTAATGGACAAGCCGCAAAAGCCGAGACGCTCGGCTTCGGCCGTGAGGAATGCTCTGAGCCGTGCGACCTGCGGCGCGGTCATGGCGTGATCTGCCTCAGCCGGCGGGATGGGTCGGGTATGGCTTGCGCCCGTCATTAGGCTAGAAATCGAGATCGGCGTAATGGGCGACCGGCGGCAGGTTGCGGACCCGGTCTGCCAGCAAGGGCCGGAACGAGGGACGGGATTTGACCCGCTGATACCAGTCCTTGGCTTGCGGATATTCGTTCCAGTCGATCTCGCCGAGATAATCCATCACCGACAATGCGGATGCGGCGGCCAGATCGGCATAGCTCAGCCGGTCGCCGGCGAGCCAGGCGCGGGATCCTGCGAGCCAGGACAGGTATTTCATGTGCTGACGGATATTGGCGCGCCCGGCGCGGAGCATCTTGGGGTCGGGTGAGCCGCCACCCTGGCTTGTCGGCAGTTGCAGCTTGATGATGCGCTCGCGCACCAGCGGGCGAACCACATCCTGCTCGAACTTGATCAGGAACCACTCGACCAGGCGCCGGATTTCAGCACGCTGAAACGGATCTTCGGCGAGCAGCCGGCGATCACGCTTGAACACGCCGAAGGATTCGTCGAGCCATTCGGCAATGATGTGCGGCCCGCACAGCGCATAGCCATTGTCGGTGACGCAGACAGGCACGGTTCCGGCCGGATTGATCTTGAGAAAATCCGGCCGCTTTTCCCAGGGCAATTCCTCCACCAGCTCGGCGGCAAAATCGACCTCGCTGAAGCAGACCCGAACAAATCGGGACGCAGCGGATATGGTGTGATGATATAAAACGGGCATCGTGAAGCTGAACGTGTTTGCGTTGGCGCCGGTGCGCGGGACTGGTCAGGTTCCGGAAAATAGAGCTATAGGGACTGGCCCACCGCAAGACAAGCGAATCACTGATCAGATGTCGGAGAAGACTTGTCGCAAAAACGGGCAACCCGAAGGCCAATGGCTGCCATTGTTGTGAAACAGGACGTTCCGGCATGAATGAAACGACAATTGTGGGGGCCGTGCTCGGCCTCATCGAAGGTCTCACGGAGTTCGTTCCGGTCTCCTCGACAGCCCATTTGTTGCTGGCAGGTCACTTCATGGGGTTCAAGTCACCGGGCAACAGTTTTGAAGTGCTGGTGCAGCTGGGCGCGATTCTCGCCATACTGTCGGTCTATTTCTCCCGCCTGTGGATCCTCGCCATCTCGCTTCCCTCGAGCGCAAAGGCGCGGCACTTTGTCGGCGCGATCCTTCTGGCTTTCCTGCCGGCCGCCGTGATCGGCGCCCTGGCGCATGGCTTCATCAAGTCGGTGCTGTTTGAATCCACCGCGCTGATCTGCTGGGTGCTGATCGGCGGCGGCATCATCCTTCTGGTCATCGACCGGATGAAACTGACCCCGAAATACACCAATGTGATGGATTACCCGCTGTCGCTGGCGTTCAAGATCGGGCTTTGCCAATGCCTGGCGATGGTTCCGGGCACGTCACGCTCCGGCGCGACAATCGCCGGTGCGCTGCTGATGGGCACCGACAAGCGCTCGGCGGCGGAGTTTTCGTTTTTTCTGGCGATGCCGACCATGGCCGGGGCGTTCACGCTCGATCTGTACAAGAACTACGACAAGCTGGCCTATGACGACATGGTGACCATCATCGTCGGCTTCGTCATGGCCTTCATTGCCGGGGTGATCGTGGTGCGCTGGCTGCTCGACTTTGTCTCACGGCACGGTTTCGCCCTATTTGGCTGGTGGCGAATTGTCGTGGGAAGCCTGGGGCTGATCGGCCTGTGGCTGATGGGCTGAAGCACAGCATCAAGCCCCGGCAGGCGGTGCAGCAATATTATTCCGTGATGGCCTTGGCGGCGCAGGGATCAACACCGTAGGCCGGTGTGCAGCCATTCGACGAGTGGGCAACGCTGCGCGGCGCAAAAGCTGACGCCGACAAGATAACCACTATGGCGAAAGCGAACGCGGATACGACTGTTTTACCCATAAACTGATGTCCTGATCTGTCTGATACTGGTGCTGCATTTGGCCAAATGGCGAAATATGGTCCGTGGATGAATGCCTGCAGGCTTCCTTCCGGAGCAGATGGCGCGATCTACCCGGCTCCGGTCACCGGTTCAACCCCGATTCCTTAATAGCCAACAATAAAGCGGCCGAACCTTAAATCATTGCTAACCATGCGCCATTCCGGCAACACTGCGGCGGATCAGATCGAGCGCGAGCACCGTCAGGCAGATCTTGAAAATCAGCTGAAAGCGGCTTTCCGGGGTTTTTCGCAGAATGTGGGTTCCGACCCAGGTTCCGCCGAGCCCGGTGAGAATCATCGCGACGATGAGCGGCAGCCAGGGACCGAAGGCAAAGCCTGCGAGCGCGAAAGCCGCGGTCTTGACCAGATGCTGCAAGCTCATCACCGCCGCCGTGGTGGCCTGGAACCGCAGCCTCTCCGGAAAGGTCTTGGACAGGACAACGGCATTGAACGGGCCGGTGGCGCCGAAGATCATGGTCAAAAACGTGGTGATGGCCCCGGTGAGCGCAAAACCCGGCAGCCGGATCGCCGCCAGACGCGGAAGCCGCATCCAGGTGATCAGCAGGATGAAGCCGCCAAGGGCTGCCTTGAGCATGGAATCAGACAGTATGCCGACAACGCTGCCGCCGGCCCAGGCGCCTGGAACCGCGCCGATGAAAAAGGCTGCGAGGCAGGTCCAGGCAACATGGCTGCGCAGGATTGCCGCGCGTCCGACATTGGAGCCCAGCTGCACGACGCCGTGAACCGGTATGATGGCCGCGACCGGGACCAGATAGCCCATCAGCGCAAGCAGCGCGACACCGCCGCCGATGCCGACAGACACGGTCAGCGCCGAGGTGAAGAAACTGGCTGTGATCAGAACAAGTGCCGCCCAGGCATCCAGTCCCGGCGGCGCCGGGACTGAACTCAGCGCAGCAGCGACAAGGTCGCTCAGGCTTCGCTTCCGGTGCCGCTGTACTGGCCATGCGGCCGGTAACGGGTCAGATAGGTCGGCAGGATGGCTTCCACGGTTGTCTGCGGGATGCCAAGGCCGGCCAGGGTGCGCTTGTCGTTGGTGGCTTCGACTGACACCACATTGTCGGTCTTGAGCAGCGTCACCTGGTCATCGGTCAGCGGTGGATCGATGAAGGGGATGAAGCTGGCGATCTTGCCGATCAGCGAGGCGAGGCCCCAAGGCAGCGGCAGCAGTACGCGCTTTCTGTGGGTGATCTCGAGGATATCCTCAAGCACTTCCTTGAAGCTCATTGTGCGCGGGCCGCCGAGTTCGTAAATGGCGCCGCGGGGGATGGTGCCCTCGACGCTGCGGGCCACGGTTTCGGCGACGTCGCCGACATAGACCGGCTGAAATCTGGTTTCGCCGCCGCCGATCAGCGGCAAGGCGGGAGAAAACCGCGCCATTTCGGCGAATTTGTTGAAGAAGCCGTCTTCCGGGCCGAACACGATCGATGGACGCAGGATCACCGCGTCGGGCAGCACCTTGGCGATCGAGGCTTCGGCCAGACCCTTGGATTTGGCATAGACGGAGTCAGATTCGGGATCAGCGCCGATGGCAGAAATGTGGGTCAGGCCAATGCCTTCGGCGCGGGCTGCTTCGGCCACGGCACGGGCGCCGAAATCCTGAACCGAGGCAAAGGTGTTGCGGCCTGATTCAAACAGGATGCCAACACAATTGACGACATAATCGGCACCATGAACCGCCCTGTTGACCGACTCCCGGTTCCGCAGATTGGCCTGAACAGCCATGATCTGTCCAACGCCGCCCAGCGGCTGCAGGTGACCGGCAAGATCGGGCCGCCGGACGGCGACGCGAACGCGGTAACCGCGCTTGGCCAGCGCGCGCACAATATGGCGTCCAACAAAGCCGGACCCGCCGAAGACCGTGACGAGCTTGGGTTGATTGAGCGATGTCATCTATGCACTCCCTGACAGGATCTCTGGCGCCGGTTGTTCACGCGCGCGCAACCGGAATCGGTGGCGGTCAACCAAAGCTCTTAGTCAAAAACCCGCGCAAGGTGAAGCCCCGAGCATCAGGCGCGGGGATTAATCGCACCTTGAGGCAGGGATCAGGCTTCATGACCCTTGGCGATCAGCAGTTCACCCTCGGCGAACTGCTCCCGGATCGCACGGGCCTTCTGGTAGGTTTCGGAGTTGTAGCAGGCCAGCGCCGCCTCGTAGCTCGGAAACTCGATGATCACGTTGCGGGAGCGTGCCGGACCTTCGACCGGATCGAATTCGCCGCCACGGACCAGGAATGTTGCGCCGAATTCCCTGTAGGCCGGCGTGGCGGTCTCGATATAGGCCTTGTAGGCCTCGAGATCATGCACGTCGATGCGGCCTATCCAGTATCCCTTTGCCATTCTCACTCTCTCCCTTGTCAGCCTTGCGCCATTTCGGCCGTGATTGCGCGTGCCGCCGCCGCCGGATCGGACGCCTTGCACACCGGGCGTCCGACCACCAGGTGCGACGATCCCGCGGCAAGGGCCTGGGCGGGTGTCATCACCCGTTTCTGGTCGCCGTGATCGGCGCCCGCTGGCCTGATGCCCGGCGTGACGATGGCCATGTCAGGCCCTACGACTTCGCGCACGGCCTTTGCTTCAGTCGCGGCGCAGACGATGCCGCCCATGCCGGCGTCTCTGGCCTGGGCTGCCCGGCGCAGCACCAGTTCCTCGGGCGACAGGGCGTAGCCTGCCTCGGCCACGTCGGCCGCATCCATGGAGGTCAGCACGGTGACGGCGAGCAGGCACAGATTGCTGCCCTTGGCGGCTTCGACCGCGGCGCGCATGGCCTTGGGATAGGCATGGATGGTCAGCATGTCGACGCCCATCTCGGCGATGTTCTCGACGCCCTTGGCGACCGTGTTGTCGATGTCGAGAAGCTTCATGTCGAGGAAGACATTGCGGCCGGAAGCCTTGAGCTCACTGGCAAACGGCAAGCCGCCGGCAAAGACAAGCTGATAGCCGACCTTGTAGAACATCGCCGCATCGCCGATCCGGTTGACCAGGGCCTCGGCCTCGGCGACGGTCGGGACGTCGAGTCCGACGATCAGCCGCGGATCAAACTGGTTGTCGGATGGCGAACCCTGTTCAAGCGCTGCAACCGGCATCGTGCACTCCCTTCGTTTCAACCGGTCCTCGCATGAAGACACGGGGATCGCAAGACCGCTGACTTTACAACGAAAAGGAATGGCGCCGAAACGGGCGGCTATCAGCCGGTCGACATCATCGTGCAATGGCGGATCAGGGATTTGCAGGTGTTGGCCAGCATGGCGCTGGTGCGTTCGTCTCTGAGCCGGCCATCGGCCTCGAAAGCCTCCGCCGCGCCGCTGACCGCGCATTGCTCGCTGATGACCTGGGTTCCGACATTCACCATGACCGAGCGGACATGGTAGAGCCCGCGGATGCCGCCCAGCTTGCCATTCGACGCAGACCCAAGCGCCACATAGCGCCCCGCCCAGGGCTTGAACGGCCGGTCGCCGTCCTTGTTGATCAGGCTGACCCAGTCGATCATGTTCTTGAGCAAGGGCGGGATCGAGGAATTGTATTCCGGACAGCAGAGAAACACACCGTCATGGGCGGCAATCAGGCGGCCAAGTTTCATCGCGTTTTCGGGAATGCCGCTCTCGTTTTTCAGGTTTTCGTCGACAAGCGGCAGCGGGTAGTCCACCAGCGAGATCCGGTTGACATCCGCACCCTGCCCGGCCAGCTCGACAGACGCCGCGGCGGCGAGCGACGCATTGAACGAACCGGTGCGGTTCGAGCCGGGAAGAACGAGAATTCTGGGGGTCATGGTCTGCTCCGCTGCGATGTGGCCGTCCTCTGATCTCAAGCGTTCGGCCTCGACACGCCTTGCCCGGCCAAACACATGGTTCCTTGAGGGCGGCTTGCTCCGCCCGAAGGCTCAGTCCGACATGGTGTCGAAGAAGCCCTTCATCTTGGAAAAGAAGCCGGTGGATTCCGGGCTGGTTTCCTTGGACGACAGTTCCTGGAACTCCATCAGCAGTTCGCGCTGGCGCTTGGACAGTTTCTGCGGGGTTTCGATGGTGATCCGGACATAGAGATCGCCAAACTGGGCCGAGCGCAGGACGGGCATGCCCTTGCCGCGCAGTCGCAACTCCTTGCCGGGCTGGGTGCCCTCGGGCACCGTCACCCGCGAGCGGGCGCCATCCATGGTGGTGATATCGAACTTGCCGCCGAGTGCGGCCGTGGTCATGGAAATCGGCACCGAGCAGTAAAGATCGGCGCCTTCGCGCTGGAACACCCCGTGAGGCCGGACCGACAGGAAGATATAGAGATCGCCGGATGGGCCGCCGCGCATTCCGGCTTCGCCTTCGCCCGACAGCCGGATGCGGGTGCCGTCCTCGATGCCGGCGGGAATGTTGACCGAGAGCGAGCGCTCTTCGGTGACGCGGCCCTGGCCCGCACATTTGGTGCACGGGTCGGAGATCGTCTGGCCGCGGCCATGACAGGTCGGGCAGGTGCGTTCGACGGAGAAGAAGCCTTGCGCGGCACGAACTCGGCCGGCGCCGCCACAGGTGGCGCAGGTGGTCGGCTGGGTGCCGGGCTTGGCGCCCGAGCCGGTACAGACGTCGCAGGTGATCGAGGTCGGAACCCGGATCTGCGCGGTCTTGCCGGCATAGGCTTCCTCGAGCGTGATTTCCATGTTGTAGCGCAGATCGGCGCCACGCTCACGGCCACCGGACGAGCGGCGGCCACCGCGGCCACCCATCATCTCGCCGAAAATATCCTCGAAGATGTCGGAGAAACCTCCCCCGCCACCGCCAAAGCCGCCGCCCATTCCGCCGGGGCCGCCCTGTTCGAAAGCCGCATGGCCAAACCGGTCATAGGCCGCGCGCTTCTGCGGATCCTTGAGGAACTCGTAGGCCTCGTTGATTTCCTTGAATTTCTGTTCGGCTTCCGCGCTGTCGGGATTTTTGTCCGGGTGGTACTTCATGGCAAGCTTGCGGAAAGCGCTCTTCAGCTCTTTCTCATCCGCGCCACGCGCCACACCAAGCGTTTCGTAGAAGTCTGGCTTGGCCATATTGTCCGTCAATCTCTCTTCCGGGGACGCATCCAGTTCACGGCCGTCTGGCCGGATGGATGCTCAAGAACTCTCACACTTCCGCAACCTTAAAAATTGCGGGGTTCGCGCCGTCGCGCATGCACATGCGTCATGTAGTCACTCGCCGGGAAAAATTCTAGCCCCCTATGAACCGGAACATTTCAGCGCAATCCGGTTTCAGGCCTGTTGCCGGGACAGGATGCGCTGCCTGGCTATTCTGGTCAGCGATGTTTCGATCCACTTGCCCACCGGCCGCTCGAACCGGCGCGCCGAGACCAGGGCCACACCGATGGTGATCAGCATCGGAAGCGGCATGTAGACCCAGAACAAGACCGGGTCATCAATGCCGAGTATGCGTTTCCACACCAGCGAGTAGGCGAACAGCTCGATCACCGGATGCCAGAGATAGACACCGAACGAGACCGCGGCCACCGGCATGATCGGCTCAAGCCATGCCGTCTGGTCTTTTTCTGTCCGGTCTGCCAGCGCTGCCAGAACAATCGCGACGCCGAACAAGGAAAGGGTGAGATAGATATTGGCGCCGGAAAACATGGCGGCAAACACGCCGCCGAGAACGCCCCAGGCGAGCCATTGGCAGCGCGGTGGCACCTTCAATTGCTGCGTGACCACGCAAAGAAATGCACCGAAGCTGAAATCTGCAGCTACGCGATAGGCCGCCCATACCTTTGTGTCGAACCAGAAATCATATTTCTCGGTCGCACCGGAATCCGCGATTTCCAGCGCCGCGATGATCGTCGCCACCAGCAGCGCCAACCCGACGGCCTGCCCGCGGGCAAAGGCAAAAAGCACGATCGGAAAGAGCAGATAGGCAAACCATTCGCCGGAGAGCGACCAGGATACGTAATTGAAGGTCAGCTCGGAATCGACACCCCATGCCTGGATCAGCAGCAGGTTGGCGGGCAAGGCGGAAAAGTCATAGCGCGTTTCAGCGGCCTGGGATTGCAACAGCCCCAGATGCACAGCCAGCCCGAATGCCACGAAGAACATCAGCGTTATCAGGTGAAGCGGATAAAGGCGCGAGAGGCGCTTGATCAGGAACAGGACGTAATTGTCGCTTGTGTTTTCCATCCGGCCATAGTGCTCGAAGATAAGAAAACCCGACATGATGAAGAACATGTCAAGCAATGGCAGCATGTGCTCGAACCACTCGACAACAGGCTCCGGGTTCGGCGCAAAATGCGAGAAGTGATACGCCATCACCAGCATGGCGGCCAGAAGTCTCCAAACTCCAAACAATCTGTAGTTCTGCCGCACAAAACTCTCCCATCATCGACCTGCGCCTGCTCGCCTTACCGGACCAACAATCAATCCTTGTCTCCGTTGACCGGTTTTCCCGGGCGGAGAAAGGTTGGAGTTGGTGAAAGACCTGAGCGGGTGCCATGAATTAGAGTCTGGCGCCGATGTTCACAATCGGATTTTCTGATTATCGTAAACGCAAAAGGGCCCCACCAGGGGGCCCTTTCTCATTCTCACGTGCTGTGAGATCAGGCTGACTTTTTCTCATCGTCGTCGCCGTCGACTTCCTCGAAGTCTGCGTCAACGATGGTTTCCTCGCCTTCGGCTCCGGCTTCGGCAGCGCCTTCTTCCGTCTGGCTCTGCTCATACATGGCCTGGCCGAGCTTCATGGAAACTTCCATGAGGGTCTGGCTCTTGGCCTGGATGTCCTCTGCGTCAGGCTCTTCCGCTTCCACCGAAGCCTTCAGCGCGGCAATCGCATCGGCGATGGCTGTGCGATCCTCTTCCGAGACCTTGTCGCCATAGTCCTTGAGCGACTGTTCCGAAGAGTGGATCAGGCTTTCGCCCTGGTTCTTGGCCTCGACCACGGCGCGGCGCTTCTTGTCGGCCTCGGCGTTGGATTCGGCTTCCTTGATCATCGCGTCGATATCGTCGTCGGAGAGACCACCGGATGCCTGGATACGGATCTGGTGCTCCTTGCCGGTGCCCTTGTCCTTGGCCGAGACATTGACGATGCCGTTGGCGTCGATATCGAAGGTGACTTCGATCTGCGGCACGCCGCGCGGCGCCGGCGGAATGCCGACGAGGTCGAACTGGCCGAGGATCTTGTTGTCGGCCGCCATTTCACGCTCGCCCTGGAAGACCCGGATGGTCACCGCGTTCTGATTGTCTTCAGCGGTCGAGAACACCTGGCTCTTCTTGGTCGGGATCGTGGTGTTGCGGTCGATCAGGCGGGTGAACACGCCACCCAGCGTTTCGATGCCGAGCGACAGCGGGGTCACGTCGAGCAGCAGCACGTCCTTGACGTCGCCCTGCAGAACGCCGGCCTGGATGGCAGCACCCATGGCCACCACTTCGTCCGGGTTCACGCCCTTGTGCGGATCCTTGCCGAAGAACTTCTTCACCACTTCCTGGATCTTGGGCATGCGGGTCATGCCGCCGACCAGAACCACTTCGTCGATCTCGCCGGACTGGAGGCCCGCATCCTTGAGCGCAGCCTTGCACGGAGCGATGGTGCGCTGGACGAAATCATCGACCAGGCTTTCGAACTTGGAGCGGCTGAGCTTGAGCGTCAGGTGCTTCGGACCCGAGGCGTCGGCGGTGATGAAGGGCAGGTTGATTTCGGTCTGCGAGGCAGACGAAAGCTCGATCTTGGCCTTCTCGGCAGCTTCCTTGAGACGCTGCAGCGCGAGCTTGTCCTGCTTGAGGTCAATGCCCTGCTCTTTCTTGAACTCGTCGGCCAGATAGCCAACCAGACGCATGTCGAAGTCTTCACCACCGAGGAAGGTGTCGCCATTGGTCGACTTCACTTCGAAGACGCCATCGCCGATCTCGAGGATCGAGACGTCGAAGGTGCCGCCGCCAAGGTCGTAAACGGCAATGGTCTTGCCTTCGGTCTTGTCGAGGCCGTAGGCGAGAGCCGCAGCGGTCGGCTCGTTGATGATGCGCAGGACTTCGAGACCGGCGATCTTGCCGGCGTCCTTGGTGGCCTGACGCTGGGCGTCATTGAAGTAGGCCGGAACGGTGATGACGGCCTTCTCGACCTGTTCACCGAGATAGGATTCTGCGGTTTCCTTCATCTTCTGAAGGATCATTGCGGAGATCTGAGCCGGAGAATACTTGTCGCCATTGGCTTCAACCCAGGCATCGCCATTGTCGCCGCGGACAATCTTGAACGGGACCAGTTCCTGGTCCTTGGCAACGGCCTTGTCTTCAAAGCGGCGGCCGATCAGACGCTTGACCGCAAAAAGAGTGTTTTCCGGGTTGGTGACGGCCTGGCGCTTGGCCGGCTGTCCGACCAGGCGTTCGCCGTCGTCACTGAAAGCGACCATGGATGGTGTGGTGCGGGCGCCTTCCGCATTTTCGATCACGCGGGCGTCCTTGCCATCCATCACTGCGACGCAGGAGTTGGTGGTTCCGAGGTCGATACCGATTACTTTAGCCATATTGAATTCTCCTTGAAGCGAGCTGCCGGGACCCGGTCAGGCGTTCCATTCGACAGCCCCTAACGGGACTCTAACTGAAAACAGGATGACCCGTGTCATCCGTCTCCGCTCTCTTGGTCAGGACCATGTTGAAGAAGGCCCCGCCCGAAGCGTTGAGCCGTATATAAGAATGTCACCTGCAGACTGCAAGCGTCTGAGGAAACGCAGATTGCACGATTTTGTCGGTTTTTTTCGGGCTAAAATGGCCCAATTGCCCGACAATTGACCTTCACCCTGTCAGTTGCCCATCAGAATGTCGAGCAAGGTGGTCTGCCTGGCTCCGTTTGGCTGCGGCGGCGCCGAGCCGACGTCTGCCGGCGGGGTGAGAAAATTGTTGTCGGTGGCGCTGGTCGCATCCCGCGAGACTGGAACAGGCGACAGGTCCCTGACCAGACCGGCCACCGGATCATCATCTTCGGCGCCGGTTGCATCAATCACCACCGGTGGCCGCGGACCGCCGACCGGAAGATTGGCCGGCGGCAGTCCGGAGTGGGCAGCCTGCATGAACTGCTTCCAGGTTTCGGCCGGAAGACCGCCACCGGTGACATTCTTCATCGGCTTGCCATCGTCATTGCCGAACCAGACACCGGTTGCGAGATTGGCGGTGTAGCCGACAAACAGCGCGTCGCGGTAGGACTGCGTGGTTCCGGTCTTGCCTGCGGCGGGCCAGCCCTCGAGGCGAGCTTTGGTTCCGGTGCCCTCCTCGACCACGCGCACCAGCATCTGGTTCATCATTGCAGCGACGGCGGGATCGATGACGCGGGGCGGGTTGGCATAGGCGTTCTCGTAAAGCACCTTGCCGTCATGGGTGGTGACCCGTCGAATGACGTGCGGCGTCGCCTTGTAGCCACCATTCATGAAGGCGGCATAGGCGCCGGTCAGTTCCAGCAGCGAGACTTCCGATGTGCCAAGCGCAATCGAGGCATTGGCCTTGAGCGGCGCTTCGATGCCGAGCCGGCGGGCGGTCTTGACCACGGTCTTGGGGCCGACTTCCATCACCAGCTGAGCTGCAACCGTGTTGAGCGAATGGGTCAGGGCCTCCGAGAGCGTGACCTCGCCACGATACTTGTTGTTGTAGTTCTCGGGTGTCCATTTGCCGATTTTCACCGGCGCATCATTGCGCACCGACAAGGGCGTGCGGCCCTGCTCCAGTGCTGCGGCATAGACAATCGGCTTGAAGGCGGAGCCCGGCTGGCGCAGCGCGTCGGTGGCCCGGTCAAACTGGCTGGTGGCATATTCGCGGCCGCCGATAAGCGACCTGACGGCGCCGGTGCCATCGAGCGAGACAAGCGCCCCCTGGCTGACATTGAACTTGGCGCCGTTTTTCTCGAGCGTGGCCCGAAGCGCTTTCTCGGCCTCGCGCTGAAGCTGGAAGTCGATGGTGGTTTCGACGACCAGATCTTCGGAGATCTTGCCGACCAGATCCGGCAGGCGCTGCATCACCAGATCGGCGACATAATTTTCCGACCCGGTCCAGTAGCTCTTCGCGCGGACTTGCGGGCTGGTCAGGGCCGTGGCGATCTCGCTGTCGGAAACCACGCCCTGATCGCGCATGGCAGCCAGAACCAGCTGGCCGCGGGCTTCGGCCGCCTTCGGGTTGCGCGCCGGCGAGAGCCGTGACGGCGCCTTGAGCAGGCCCGCCAGAAGGGCAGCTTCTGCGAGCGAGACATCGCTGGCCGGCTTGCGGAAATAGCGCCGCGACGCCGCCTCGACGCCGTAAGCGCCGGAACCGAAGAACACCCGGTTGAGATACATTTCCAGGATCTGGTCCTTGGAGAAGCGGTGTTCGAGCCACAGCGACAGCAGCACTTCCTGCACCTTGCGCTCGATGGTGCGTTCTGGCGACAGGAACAGGTTCTTGGCCAATTGCTGGGTCAGCGTCGACCCGCCCTGGACCATCCGCCCGGCCATGACATTGGCCACCATGGCGCGCGCCAGGCCGATCGGATCAACACCGAAATGCGAATAGAAGCGGCGATCCTCGATCGCGATCACGGCCTCGGGAATATAGGGTGACATGTCGCCCAGCAGCAGGGCTTCGCCGCCGGTGGCACCGCGATTGGCCATGGTTTCGCCATTGACCGAGACAATCTTGACGTTGGGCGGACGATCGGGGATCGACCAGGTCGCCGCACTTGGCATGCGCGCGCCATAGAAAATGACAACGCCGGCAATGGCGATCCCGCCCCAGATGCCGAGCACACAGCACCAGTAGATAGTCGAGCGTAGCGCGCCGGTGATGCGGCCGCGGGATGTGCGGCCCCTTGGCTTGCGGGCTTTGGACTGAGGTTTCTTGCGGCGTTTGGTCGAGGCTGTTTTGGCGGCTGATTTCGACGCGGTCCTGCCTGCCACGCGCTCGTCCGCGAGGGTACGCGATCCACCCTTTGGCCGGCTTCCCTCAAAGGAAGGCTCGATGCGGCTTCGGGTTGTTTTCTTGCGCGCCATGAAGGGTCCGGATGCTGGTCTGTCCCGGCAGCTGGCGCAACCGGTGGGTTGGGCGCTGGGTCCGGGGTTTGGTTTCACAGCAATTGCGGACGGAGACGTTGAATGTCCCATTCCGAAACTGCCCGGCGATCTGGAAACACCCTAAATGCGACGATTTAAGGGGTGGTTAAGGAAACCACCCCTTTGACGATGCGGAGACCAGCTGCGCGCTTGGACCGCGACCCGGTGTCAGCGCTGAGACAGCGCGTCGAGGATGCGCACCCAGGAGCGGATACCCTTGGCAAAGGAGGTTAGGTCGTATTTTTCGTTGGGGGAATGGATCCGGTCGTCGGTCAGGCCGTAGCCGCACAGCACCGACTGCAGCCCGAGAATGTTCTGGAAATCACCAACGATGGGGATCGAACCGCCCATGCCGATCGTCACCGCAGGTTTTGGCCATTCATCGGTGAGCGCATTGCGGGTCTTGGTGACCACGGGCGAATCAAACGGCAACTGGATGGCAGGCGAACCGCCATGCGGGGCATAGCTGACCGTGCAATCGGCCGGCAAGCGGGCTTCGACATGGGCGCGGAAGGCGGCGCGGACCTGATCGGGATCCTGCTTGCCGACGAGGCGGAAAGAGACCTTGGCCGAGGCCTTGGCCGCGATCACGGTCTTGAAGCCTTCTCCGGTGTAACCGCCCCACATGCCGTTGACCTCGGCCGTGGGCCGCGCCCAGGTCTGTTCCAGCACGGAACGTCCCTGTTCGCCCGAGGGCACCGAGAGACCGACTTCGCCAAGGAAATCCTCAGCCGTCCGGCCAAGGCTGTCCCAGCTGGCGAGCACCTGGGCCGGGGTTTCCTCGACGCCGTCGTAGAAGCCGTCCAATGTCACGCGCCCGGTTTCATCGTGCAGATCGGCGAGGATCTTTGACAGGATGTGCAGCGGGTTGGCGGCGGCGCCGCCGAACAGGCCGGAATGCAGATCCCGGTCGGCGGCGTGGATGGTGACTTCCTCGCCGACCAGGCCGCGAAGGGCGACGGCGATTGCCGGTGTTTCCGGGTCCCACATGCCGGTGTCGCAGACCAGGGCGCACTCGGCCTTGAGCTCCTCGGCATTGGCTTCAAGGAATGGCTTGAGCGAAGGCGAGCCGGATTCCTCCTCGCCTTCGAACAGGATGGTGATGCGGCAGGGCAGCGTCCCGGATGCCGCCTTCCAGGCGCGGCAGGCCTCGACGAAGGTCATCAGCTGGCCCTTGTCGTCGGAGGCGCCGCGGCCGGTGATCGCCTTGCGGCCCGGGGCAATTTCCTTGATTGCCGGTTCGAATGGCGGATCAACCCAGAGATCGAGCGGATCGACCGGCTGCACATCGTAATGGCCGTAAAACAGATAATGCGGTGCATCGGGCGTGGCGCCGGCATGATGGGCGACAACCATGGGATGGCCGGGGGTGTCGCGGAGGCTGGCGTCGAAGCCGAGCACTGTGAGTTCATCGACCAGCCACTGACCGGCGCGGCGGCACTCGGGCGCATAGGCCGGGTCGGTCGAGATCGACTGGATGCGCAGAAGACCGAACAGGCGCTCGAGGCTGTCATCGAGATTGGTGTCGGCTGCGGAAAGGGCGGCGGTCAGGTCAGTCATGGGATGCTCCGGAGGGAATCAGAAGCGCTGAGACTAGAGCATGATGCGATCATAAAAAAGAAAAGCCGCCATGGCCGGAGGGGAAGGGCCATGGCGGCATATTGTCAGGACAAGGGCCTATAAGGGGGGCGGGGCGGCCCTTGTCCATAGTCTGGAAACGGCGGGGGACGAGCCGGGATCCAGACATCGGCTTATTCGTTCGCCGGTGATTGACATCTGGTTCGGGGAATGTGGCTTTTCAAGGACACGGAGTGTTGCGCAAGATTACAAATCGGTAACCATTGTGTGATCGCGATCGAGCGCCCGGGGCTGCGGATATGCACGCGTTGAACACCGAAATCTACATTCCGTGCGAATAATCAATAATTTAGCAAGATCAAATACGCCTGAACCAAAGGTGGTATCTGGATCATTGATGCAATCTGACAAAAATCGCGGCAGATCACATTAATTCTTGCAGCTCCGCCCGGCTGCAAGAAAGCAGCAGCTTTTGCGAAAAAGCGCATGGAGAGAATTGCTGCGCATAGAAGCAAAGCGTTGTGGACCTTGGACGCACCCCGCGCTAATCCTTGCCTCATGAAAAAAGGTGATCATCTCTTCCTCGTCGACGGTTCGGGCTACATTTTCCGTGCCTACCACGCACTGCCGCCGCTGACCCGCAAATCCGACGGCCTGCCGGTGGGCGCCGTATCGGGTTTCTGCAACATGCTGTGGAAGCTGCTGTCGGATGCGCGCGACACGTCCGTTGGCGTGACGCCAACGCATTTTGCGGTGATCTTCGACTATTCGTCGAAAACATTCCGCAACGAGCTGTACCCCGAATACAAGGCCAACCGCTCGGCGCCGCCGGAAGATCTGGTGCCGCAATTCTCCGTCATCCGCGAAGCCACGCGGGCCTTCGATCTGCCCTGCATCGAGGTCGAAGGCTTCGAGGCCGACGACCTGATCGCCACCTATGCGCGGCTGGCGCGGGAAGCCGGCGCCGATGTCACGGTGATCTCGTCGGACAAGGACCTGATGCAGCTGGTCGGGCCGCAGGTGTCGATGTATGATTCGATGAAGGACCGGCAGATCGGCGTTCCCGAAGTCATCGAGAAATGGGGCGTGCCGCCCGAGAAGATGATCGATCTGCAGGCGCTGACCGGCGATTCGGTCGACAATGTTCCCGGAATTCCCGGCATCGGGCCGAAGACAGCAGCCCAGCTGATCGAACAGTTCGGCGATCTCGACACGCTTCTGGAACGCGCCGGCGAAATCAAGCAGAACAAGCGGCGCGAGAACATCATCGAATTTGCCGACAAGGCGCGGATCTCCCGCGAGCTGGTCCGGCTCAGGGATGATGTCGAGGTTACCGAGAAACTCGATGAGCTGGTGCTCAACCCGCTCGACGGACCGAAGCTGGTGTCGTTTCTAAAGGGTATGGAATTCACGTCGCTGACACGCCGGGTGGCCGAGGCGACAGAGACCGATGCCAGCAATATCGATGCCGCCGAGGTTGCTGTTGATGCGGCCGCCGAGATGCGCGGACCGGATCTCGATCCCGGCCAGGGGTCCAACAAGGGCGAGATCGACGACACGCCGCAGGGTCTGGCCAAGCGGCGCGCCGAAGCGGCGGGCTCGGCCAAGATCGACACCAGCTCATACGAGACGCTGAGCAGCATCGACCAGCTCAAGGTCTGGTGCGTGCACGCGCGCGAGACCGGGCTGGTGGCGTTTGACACCGAAACCACCTCGCTTGATGCAATGCAGGCAGACCTGGTCGGCTTCTCGCTGGCGGTCGCGGAGACCGCGCCCGACACCGGCGAGCTGAAGGTCAAGGCCTGTTACGCGCCGCTGGCCCATTCCAACGGCGCCGGCGACCTGCTTGGCGGCGGCGGGGCGCAACCCGGCCAGATGCCGATGCGCGCAGCGCTTGACGAGCTCAAGGCCCTGCTTGAAGACCCGGCGGTTCTCAAGGTCGGGCAGAACCTGAAATACGACATGCTGGTGCTGGCGCAGCACGGTATATCGATCAAGAGTTTCGACGACACGATGCTGCTGTCTTACGTGCTGGAAGCCGGCGCCGGCGGGCATGGCATGGATTCGCTGTCGGAGCGCTGGCTCGGGCACAAGACCATCAGCTACAAGGACGTGACCGGCTCGGGCAAGAGCGCGATCCCGTTTGCCGAGGTGCAGATCGACAAGGCAACCGCCTATGCGGCGGAAGACGCCGATGTGACGCTGAGATTGTGGCATGTGCTCAAGCAACGGCTGGTCTCGGACGGGCTGGCCTCGGTCTACGAGCGGCTGGAGCGGCCGCTGGCGCCGGTGCTGATGCGGATGGAAGGGCACGGCATCCGCGTCGACCGGCAGATCCTGTCGCGGCTTTCGGGCGAACTGGCCCAGGGAGCGGCGGCGCTGGAGGCCGAAATTCAGGAACTGGCCGGCGAGAGCTTCAATGTCGGCTCGCCCAGGCAGCTCGGCGAGATCCTGTTTGACAAGATGAGCCTGCCCGGCGGCACCAAAACCAAGACCGGGCAATGGTCGACCACGGCCCAGGCACTCGAGGATCTTGCGGCCGCCGGCCATGAGCTGCCGCGCAAGATTGTCGACTGGCGGCAGCTGACCAAGCTGAAATCGACCTATACCGACGCGCTTCCAGGCTTCATCAATCCCCGGACGCAGCGGGTGCACACGTCGTTTGCGATGGCGGCGACCACCACCGGACGGCTGTCCTCATCGGATCCGAATATCCAGAACATCCCGGTGCGCACCGCCGCCGGCCGCAAGATCCGTACCGCCTTCATTGCCGAACCGGGCAATGTGCTGATCTCGGCCGACTACAGCCAGATCGAACTTCGGGTGCTGGCGCATGTCGCCAATATTCCGCAGCTAACTCAGGCCTTTGCCGACGGCGTCGACATTCACGCCATGACGGCGTCGGAAATGTTCGGGGTGCCGGTCGAAGGCATGCCTTCGGAAGTGCGCCGCCGTGCCAAGGCGATCAATTTCGGCATCATCTACGGCATTTCGGCGTTTGGGCTGGCCAACCAGCTCAGCATCGAACGCTCGGAAGCGGGCGACTACATCAAGAAGTATTTCGAGCGCTTCCCCGGCATCAAGGACTATATGGAAGCCACCAAGGCGGAAGCCAAGGAACATGGCTATGTGACGACGATCTTCGGCCGCCGGGCGCATTATCCGGAGATCCGCTCTTCCAATCCGCAGGTTCGCGCCTTCAACGAGCGTGCGGCGATCAACGCACCGATCCAGGGCTCCGCCGCCGATGTGATCCGCCGCGCCATGGTGCGGATGGAACCGGCTCTGCAAAAGGCCGGCGCCAATGCCCGGCTGCTGCTGCAGGTTCACGACGAACTGATCTTCGAAGCGCCGGAAGCCGAGGCCGAAAAGATCATCCCGCTGATCGTCGAGGTGATGGAAAACGCCGCCATGCCGGCCGTCGACATGGCCGTGCCGCTGAAAGTCGACGCCCGCGCAGCGCTGAACTGGGACGAGGCGCACTAGAGCGTCGTTCGAAGGCTGCCCACACACGTGCGGGTCACCAAATTGTGACGCCGGGACAGGGGGCATTTATTTGACGCCTTCAAGGGCTTGTGGTGTGTGGACATGATCTGCCGCCTGAGGAGGACTGCCATGTTGAAATTTCCGACCGTGCTTGCCGGCGCGCTGAGTGCCGCGCTTGGCCTGACCCTTCCGGTCCACGCCGCCGACCCCGACCCGCGTGACTGGGATGCCGTACTGGAAGAGGCCAAGGGCCAGACCGTCTATTTCAATGCCTGGGGCGGCTCCGAGAACATCAACAGCTATATCGGCTGGGCCGGCGAGACGCTGAAAGAGCGCTTCGGCGTCGAGGTGGTTCACGTGAAACTCGACGACACCGCCAACGCGGTGGCAAAGGTGCTGGCCGAAAAATCTGCCGGCAAGGACGAGGGCGGCTCGGTCGATCTCATCTGGATCAATGGCGAGAACTTTGCCTCGATGAAGCGCCAGCAGCTCCTGATGGCGCCGGACTGGACCACCGGGCTGCCGAACTGGGCCTATGTCGACCATGAGAACAAGCCGACCATCCTGACCGATTTCACCATTCCGACCGACGGGCTCGAAAGCCCGTGGGGCGGGGCCAAGATGGTTTTCTTCCACGACACCGCCCGCACGCCGGCTGATGGCATGCCGAAGTCCTCGGCAGAGCTGCTCGAATGGGCGCAGGAAAATCCGGGGCGGTTTTCCTATCCGCAGCCACCGGATTTCATCGGCTCGTCGTTCCTCAAGCAGGTGCTGATCGAAACCATCGACGACCGGTCCAAGCTGAGCCAGCCGGTGACAGAGGCCAGCTTCAAGGCGGATTCGGCGCCGCTGTTTGACTATCTCGACAAGCTGCACCCCAATCTTTGGCGCAGCGGCAAGGCCTATCCGCAGAACTACCCCGACATGAAGCAGAAGCTGGCGGACGGCGAACTCGACATCATTTTTGCCTTCAACCCGTCGGAAGCCTCGGCCGGGATTGCCGTCGGCGAATTGCCCGACACGGTGCGCTCCTTCACCTATAAAGACGGCACCTTGGGCAATACGCATTTTGTCGCCATTCCCTACAACGCCTCGGCCAAGGCTGGCGCGCTGGTGCTGGCCAATTTCCTGATCTCGCCGGAAGCTCAGGCCCGCAAGCAGGATCCGTCGATCTGGGGCGATCCGACGGTGCTGTCGATGGACAAGCTGTCCGACCAGGACCGCGCCGCCTTCGACGCGCTGGATCTCGGCATCGCCACGCTGAAGCCCGATGAATTGGGCCCGGCGCTGGATGAGCCGCATCCGGACTGGATGGAGCATATCGAAGGCGAGTGGCTGAGGCGCTACGGCGCGGCCAACTGACCGGCATGATCCCGCACCACGGATATATCTGACATGACCGGCGGCGTGCGCCTGGCGCGACTGGCGCCGCCGTTGACCCTGGCGATCCTGCTCGGGCCGCTGGCGTTCGGGCTGGCGGGAACCGCGCTGCCCGCGCTCGGCTACCTGCCGGAACTGGGCGGCGTGAGTTTCACCACCGCGCATTTTTCGGCGCTGGCCGAAGTGCCGGGGATCGTCCGCTCGGCGGGTCTTTCGATCCTGATCGGGCTGGTGACGACGCTGGTGTCGCTCGGCGCGGTGGCGGCGTTCGTCGCCAGTGATCTGGGGACGGCGGGATTTGCCCGGATGCGGCGGATGATATCGCCGCTGCTGTCGGTGCCGCATGCGGCGGCGGCCTTCGGGCTGGCGTTCCTGATTGCACCTTCGGGCATGCTGATGCGGCTGGTCTCGCCCTGGCTCACCGGATACGACCGGCCCCCGGACCTGCTGATCGTCAACGACCCGATGGCGCTGTCGATGATGGCCGGGCTGATCGTCAAGGAAATCCCGTTCCTGTTCCTGGTGACGCTCGCCGCCTTGCCGCAGACGCGGCATGTCGAAACCATGCGGCTGGGGCGGTCGCTGGGTTATGGCCGCATTGCCAGCTTCACCTTCCTTTTGTGGCCGCCGCTTTACCGGCAGGTCCGGCTCGCGGTGTTTGCGGTGGTGGCCTATGCCAGTTCGGTGATCGATGTGGCGCTGATCCTCGGACCGCACCTGCCGCCGACGCTTCCGGTTCGGTTGATCGACTGGATGAACGATCCGGATCTCGAGACCCGGTTCCTGGCCTCCGCGGGTGCGGTGGCGCAGCTCGGCGTGACGCTTGCTGCGCTGATCGGCTGGATCGGGCTTGAAAGAATCGGTGCGGCGCTGGTGAGGCGGGCGCGCAATTGCGGCCACCGGATGCAGCGTGACCGGTGGCTGCGCGCCGGGGCGCGGATGGTGATGATCGGCTCGGCTGTCGTTGTCTTCGGCGGCATTGCGGTGCTGGCACTGTGGTCGGTCTCGGGTCTCTGGCAGTTTCCTGATGCGCTTCCTGCCAATTTCAGCCTGAGAAGCTGGATGCAGGCGCTGCCGCGGATGAGCGGCCCGCTGGCGACCACACTGGCTGTCGCAGGACTGTCGACCCTGATCGCGCTGGTGCTGACCATCCTGTGCCTGGAACGCGAATACGAGACCGGGCGGGGACGCGGCCATGGGGCGCTGATCTTGATTTACCTGCCGCTGATCGTGCCGCAGATCTCGTTCATGTTCGGGCTGCAGGTGCTGTCGATCTGGCTCGGGGTCGATGCCAGCTTTCCGGCGCTGGTGCTGGCGCATCTGGTGTTCGTGCTGCCATACGTGTTCCTGTCCTTGAGCGATCCCTGGCGGGCGCATGACCGGCGGCATGACCTGATCGCGGCAGGGCTGGGCATGAGCCGGACGCGGACGCTGATCCGAATCCGGATGCCGATGCTGACGCGTGCCATCCTGACGGCGGCGGCGGTCGGGTTTTCGGTCTCGGTCGGGCAATATCTGCCGACTGTGCTGATCGGCGCCGGGCGGCTGACAACGGTGACCACCGAAGCAGTAGCGCTGGCGGCCGGAGGCAATCGCCGTGTCATCGGGGTCTACGCCTTCATGCAGACATTGCTGCCGTTTCTGGCATTTGCCATTGCAACAGGCTTGCCCGGCTTGGTATTCCGCAACCGGCGTGGCTTGCGGGTGTGAGATTGGACAGCATGAGCGACACTCAGGGACTTCGACTGGAAGGCGTGCATATCTGTCTCGGCGACCGGGTGCTGGTGGCGCTTGATGCCCATGTGGGCCGTGGTGAGACGCTGACCGTCATGGGACCGTCCGGGTCCGGAAAATCGACGCTGTTGGCCTATCTCGGCGGGTTTCTCGACCCGGCATTCACGGCCAGCGGAAGGGTGATCGTCGACGGCGTGGATCTGACTGCGCTGGAAGCGGAAAAACGCCACGCCGGAATCCTATTCCAGGATCCGCTGTTGTTTCCGCATCTGAGCGTTGCCGACAACATTGCCATTGCCATTCCGGAAGACGTGCATGGCCGCCGGCAAAGGCGTGCGCTGGCCGAGGAAGCGCTGGAAGATGCCGGGCTGGCCGAGTTCGGGGACCGTGATCCCGACACGCTGTCAGGTGGGCAAAAGGCCCGCGTCGCGCTGCAGAGGGTGCTGGCGTCGCGGCCACGGCTCTTGCTGCTCGACGAGCCGTTCTCCAAGCTCGACGCGAACCTGCGCGAGCAGACCCGGCAGCTGGTGTTTGACCGGGCGCGGCGGGCGGGCCTGCCGGTGGTGCTTGTTACCCATGACGAGGATGATGCCCGCGCCGCGGGCGGACAGGTGCACAAGGTCGATCCGGCGTGAGCGGCATAGCGTCCCGCTTTACGGATCTGCCGGTTTCCGACGCGCTTGCGCCCTTGCGCGCAGCTCTTGCCGATGGTCCCAACGCCGTCCTCGCCGCCCCTCCCGGGGCGGGCAAGACCACGCTGGTGCCATTGGTTCTGGCACAGGAGCCCTGGCTCACCGGCAAGATCATCATGATCGAACCACGGCGGCTGGCGGCCCGTGCCGCGGCACGGCGGATGGCTTCGATGCTGGGCGAGGAGGTTGGCGCAACCGTCGGCTACCGGATGCGACTCGATACCAGGGTCTCGGCGAAAACCCGTATCGAGGTGGTGACCGAAGGCGTGTTCACGCGCATGGCGCTGTCATCGCCGGATCTCGAGGGCATCGATTGCGTGATTTTCGACGAGTTTCACGAGCGCGCGCTGGAAGCCGATTTCGGGCTGGCGCTGGCGCTCGATATCCAGTCAGGGCTCAGGGACGACCTGCGCATTCTGGTGATGTCGGCGACGCTGGACACGGACCGCGTGGCGACGCTGCTTGAGGGTTGCCCGGTGATCGAGAGCCTGGGCCGCGGCTTTCCGGTCGAGATCCGCCACATTGACCGGCCACCGGGTATCCGTATCGAAGCGGCGATGACTAGCGCCATCGAGACGCTTCACCGCAGCGAAACCGGCTCTATCCTGGCGTTTTTGCCGGGTCAGGGCGAGATCCGGCAGGTGGCCTCCCGGCTGGAGGGTCGCCTGGGGCCGTCGACCGACATCCAGCCGCTGTATGGCGGGCTGAGTTCGCAGGAACAGGACGCGGCGATCAAGCCGGCGCCCGAAGGCCGGCGCAAACTGGTGCTCGCAACCCCGGTGGCGGAAAGCTCGATCACCATTGATGGGGTCCGCATCGTCATCGACAGCGGGCTGGTGCGCCAACCGGTCTATGAGCCGTCAACCGGCATCACTAGGCTTGAAACCATCAAGGCCTCGCAAGCGTCCGCCGATCAGCGCGCCGGACGTGCGGGACGAACAGAACCGGGCATTGCCATCAGGCTGTGGCGAGCCGAACAGACCAAGGCCTTGCCGGCATTCTCGACGCCGCAGGTGCTGGCGAGCGATCTTTCAGCCATGGTGCTCGACTGCCTGGCCTGGGGGGTGAAGGACCCCCGGGACTTGCGCTTTATCGATCCTCCGCCGGATGCTGCGATCAACGAAGCCCGCGTGCTGCTCGAAAGTCTTGGCGCGATCGATGCGGAGGGCGGGTTGACCGACCGGGGCAAGCGCATGCGGGCATTGGCGCTGCCGCCACGGCTGGCCTCGATGGTGGTGTCGGGGCAGGAAGACGGATTTGGCTATGAGGCCGCGGAACTGGCGGTGCTGCTCACCGAGCAGGGGCTTGGCGGGCAGGATGCGGATCTGGAAACACGCTTGTCGCGGTTCCGCTCGGACCGGTCCCCGCGGGGGACGTCAGCGCGGGCGCTGGCAGCCCGGTTGGCGGGCGGCAAAAAATCACAATCCGGCCCCTGCCCGGCGGCATCGCTGCTGGTGCATGCGTTTCCGGACCGGATCGCCCGGCAACGCGGCGCCAGGGGCAAGTTCGTACTTGCCAATGGCCGTGGTGCGATGATCGACGAGACGGACCGGCTGGCGGGCGCTGACTTTCTGGTGATCGCCGACATGAGCGGCAAGGCTCAGGCGGCGCGCATTCTCGCCGCGGCAGAATTGTCGGGCGAAGCGCTGGACGAGGTTCTGGAGACCCGGGCGGTGCAGAGCGAGGAGTGCGTGTTTGACGCGCAATCGAGCGCGGTGCGGGCGCGGCGGGTGAGCCGGCTCGGCGCCATCATTCTGGCCGAAACGCCGCTGCCGAAGCCCGATGATGCGGCGGCGATGGCCGTGCTGTGCGGGGCGATCCGCAAGGCCGGCATCAAGGTGTTGCCGTTTTCCACCGCTGGCCTGCAACTGCGCGACCGGATCGGGTTTTTGCACAAGAGCCTCGGCGCGCCGTGGCCCGATGTCTCCGACGAGGCGCTTCTGGATGAGCTGGAAACATGGTTTGCGCCCTTCCAGCCCGGCGTGACGTCGCTGAAAGCCATCGACCGGGACGGGCTCTACGAAGGCCTGCTGTCGTTGTGCGGACCGGGCGCGCGAAGCGAAATCTCGCGGCTGACCCCCTCGCATTACGAAGCGCCGACCGGTTCACGGGTGCCGATCCGCTACGACGAAGGCAGTCCGGTGGTGGCGATCCGGGTGCAGGAACTGTTTGGCGAAACCCGGCATCCGGCGATCGCCGGCGGGCGATTGCCACTGACGCTGGAGCTGCTGTCGCCAGCGCAACGGCCAATCCAGACCACGCGCGACCTGCCGGGATTCTGGGCCGGCTCCTGGGCCGATGTGCGCGCCGAGATGCGCGGGCGCTATCCGCGCCATCCCTGGCCTGAAAACCCTGCGGACGCAGCCCCAACACACCGCGCAAAGCCGCGCGGGACATGATGCCCCAGCCAAATCGATTGCAGGTTTCGCAATCAATGCGCTAGATCAGGGGACATGACAGTCTTTCCTTCCTTTCTTGAAGACCATTCGATCCGGCACCGGCTGCGGCTGCAGACGCTGACGCGGCTGAGATGGCTGGCCGTGATCGGCCAGAGCGTGACGGTTCTGATCATCGCCCATGGCTACGGGTTTGACGTTCCCGAGCTCTTCTGTTTCGCGCTGATTGCCTGCTCGGCCTGGATGAACGTGTTCCTGTCGGTGCGGTTTCCCGCCGCCCACCGGCTGCCGCCGCTGGGGGCGACGGCAGTGTTGTCCTTTGACGTGCTGCAGCTGTCGGGGCTCTTGTTCATGACCGGCGGGCTGGCCAATCCGTTTTCGGTGCTCTTGTGCGTGCCGGTGATCATCTCCTCGGCCTCGCAGCCGGTGCGTCACACCTTGAGCCTGGGTGTTCTGTCGGTCACCGCGGCGACGATCCTTGCCTTCTTCTCGCTGCCGCTGCCCTGGTATCCCGGCAGCACGATCGAGGTGCCCTTCCTGCTCATTATCGGGGTCTGGATCGCGATCGTGTCGACCATGGCGTTCACCGCATTCTATTCCTTCCAGGTCTCGGCGGAAGCCAACCAGCTGGCCGATGCGCTGGCGGCAACCGAGCTGGTGCTGCAGCGCGAGCAGCACATCTCGGCCCTCGACGGCCTTGCAGCGGCGGCGGCGCACGAACTGGGCACGCCGCTGGCGACCATCCAGGTGGTGGCGCGCGAGATGGAAAAGGCGCTGGTTGACGACCCGCGGTTCACCGATGACCTGATGCTGCTGCGCAGCCAGACCGAGCGATGCCGCGATATCCTGAGGCGGCTGACAAGCCTGTCGGCCGAGGACGAAGCGCACATGATCCGGCTTCCCTTGCGTTCGCTGATCGAGGAAGTGATCGCGCCGCACCGCGAATTCGGCATCACCATTGACGTGGTGCACGGCGATTCCGAGATGCGGGAAACCATCGGCCGGCGCAATCCGGCGATCCTGTTCGGGCTCGGCAACCTGATCGAGAACGCGGTCGATTTTGCCGAGACAAGGGTAACGGTGACAGTCAGCCATGATCGCGACCGGGTGGAGATCTCGATCGACGATGACGGTCCCGGCTTCGCCCCTGACGTGCTGACCCAGATCGGGGTTCCGTTCATGAACCGGCGTGGCCGGCAGGACCGGGAAAAGGGCGGCGGGCTCGGGCTTGGCCTGTTCATCGCCAAGACCCTGCTTGAGCGCTCAGGAGCCTCTCTCGAATTTGCCAACAAGCCGCCTCCCGCCACCGGTGCGCATGTGAAGGTAAGCTGGCCGAGAGAGAAAATGGACCTGTATGGATCAGATAAGATGCTTTGAAATGCGGCTGGAGCTGGATAATTTGAGCAAACGCATTAAATCGGTGGTGTATAGCTGCGCAGCAGCACCCGTGAGGTGACCCATGACCGGCGAAATCGCCCAGACCAATGAAGCCGAGGCCATCGGGCCGGACGCAACTCTCCTGCTCGTCGATGATGACGCACCCTTCCTGCGCCGGCTTGCCCGCGCCATGGAAACGCGTGGCTTTGAGGTAGAAATCGCCGAAAGCGTCGCTGAAGGATTGGCTCAGGCGCGCGCCAAGACACCCAAATACGCGGTCGTGGACATGCGGCTTCAGGACGGCAACGGGCTGGATGTGATCGAGGCCATCCGTGAACGCCGCGACGACACCCGCATCATCGTGCTGACCGGCTACGGCAACATTGCCACGGCGGTGACGGCGGTGAAGCTTGGCGCCATCGATTACCTGGCCAAGCCGGCGGATGCGGACGAGGTGTTTGCAGCCCTGACCCGCAAGCCCGGCGAACGGGCCGAGGTTCCCGAGAACCCGATGTCGGCAGACCGGGTACGCTGGGAACATATCCAGCGGGTTTACGAGATGTGCGAGCGCAATGTCTCGGAAACGGCCCGGCGGCTCAACATGCACCGCAGAACCCTGCAGCGGATCCTGGCAAAACGCGCCCCGCGCTGAGGCCGGTCAATTCGAGACTGAGATCCGGTTTCAGCTTGCGCCTGCAGCCAGTTCGGCAAGCAGCAGCCGGTCGGCGGCCGCGCGGGCAAAGCGCAGCATCATGGCCTTTCGCGTTGCCGCCGCCAGCCTGTGTTCCGGCGCTTCCCTGAGCAGATGACCCGACCATTCGTCAGCAATGATCAATCCGCAGTCCTGAGGGAAGATATCGGCAGGCACGCCGGCGTGGGTGGCAAAGAACAGCCGGTCGCAGTGTTGGCGGTAGTCAGGCCATTTGCTGTCGGTGCGGAAGTCTTCAATCGAGGATTTGATCTCGACGATCCAGATCTCGCCGCTCGGGCCGAGCGCCACCAGATCCGCCCTGCGGCCGGAAGCCAGCGCCAGTTCCGGCACCATCGACAGCTTCAGATCGGCGAACAGCCGCTGCACGCCGCGGCGCACCATCATGGCGCGATCAGACTGTCTTCCGTCGATAAGCGGATTTGTGGAATGTGGGGAAATGATCGGCATGATCTATACGTGCCACGGCATTTGTTCTATCGCAATGTCAGGTCGTGCTGATGTTGCAGAAAAACAATGCAGTCCGACAAAGCTTGAATATTGTCTCAATTTTTCAGTCAAAACAGTTGCATAGTTAAGACTTAATTAAAATAAACAGCATCACGTTGACCGCGGTTCAAAACCGGCGGTTACGCCTCGCTCTCGGAAGTTTTCAAATGACACCTCGCTTTTCCCTTACTGCTGCCGGACTGATCGCGGCGCTTGCACTCGCCGGCTGTACATCAAGCAGCGAAAACGGCTCCTCGTCGCAGATCTTCACCTCGGAATATGGTTCTGTCACGGATGCCGGCTATTCGATCCCGGCGGTGCCGATCAGCAAGATCGACAAGAAGTTCCACCGCCAGATCGTGTCTTACAGCACCAAGGAAAAGCCCGGCACCATCATCGTTGATACGCCCAACCGCTATCTCTACCTGGTGCTGCCAGGCCGCAAGGCGGTGCGCTATGGTATCGGCGTCGGCAAGGCAGGCTTTGCCTGGGAAGGCGAGGCCTATATTGCCTGGAAACAGGAATGGCCGACCTGGACCCCACCCAAGGAAATGATCAGCCGCAAGCCTGAACTGGCCAAGTACGGCAAGGACGGCATGAAGCCCGGCCTCAGCAACCCGCTCGGCGCCCGCGCGCTCTATCTGTTCAACCAGAAGGGCCAGGACACTCTGTTCCGCCTGCACGGCACACCGGAATGGAATTCGATCGGCACCGCCGCCTCGTCGGGCTGCATCCGCCTGATGAACCAGGACATCATCGACCTTTATGAGCGCGTCCGTCCTGGAAAGAGCGCCCGCGTGATCGTCAAGCAGTAGGCCTGACGCAATCCTGAAATTCAAAAGCCCGCCGGGGATGACCTGGCAGGCTTTTTCAATGGCGGTTTTCGAGATCGAGTGGCGCACCGGGACGCGAGGCATCCCGGGCGCAGTTTTCCTGGCTCAGCCGGCGGCCTTGAGCTCGAGACGGCGGCGGTGCAGCACCGGCTCGGTGTAGCCGTTGGGCTGGGTGCGGCCTTCGAGAACCAGCTCAACCGCGGCCTGGAAGGCGATCGACTTGTCATAGTCCGGCGCCATCGGCTGATAGGCGGGATCGCCGGCATTCTGGCCATCGACAACCACTGCCATGCGCTTCATGGTCTCGATGATCTGGTCTCTGGTGACAACGCCATGATGTAGCCAGTTGGCCATGTGCTGGGCCGAGATCCTGAGCGTCGCGCGGTCTTCCATCAGGCCGATATCATTGATGTCGGGCACCTTGGAGCAGCCGACGCCCTGGTCGACCCAGCGCACGACATAACCCAGGATGCCTTGCGCGTTGTTGTCGATTTCGTGCTGGATTTCCTCGGCC
This sequence comes from Hoeflea sp., assembly GCF_002733955.1. Taxonomy (GTDB): domain Bacteria; phylum Pseudomonadota; class Alphaproteobacteria; order Rhizobiales; family Rhizobiaceae; genus Hoeflea. Next base: position 134,232 of record NZ_NVXQ01000004.1, read on the forward strand.
GTCCAGTTTGGCTTGCTGGCCACCGGGATCGACAGGATATCGTCCAGCTTCGCCCGGTCGCGGGAGCGCAGCTCGGCCTGGACGTCCGCTACGCTGACCTTGTGGTAATGGGTGGCGTGCAGGGTGGCCGCGGTCGGCGACGGCACCCAGGCGGTGTTGGCGCCCGCCTTCGGATGACCGATTTTCTGCTCGAGCATCGCCGCCATCAGATCCGGCATGGCCCACATGCCCTTGCCGATCTGGGCATGGCCGGAAAGACCGCATTCGAGACCGATGTCGACGTTCCAGTTTTCGTAAGCCGCGATCCAGGCTGCCTGCTTCATGTCGCCCTTGCGGATCATCGGGCCGGCTTCCATCGAGGTATGGATCTCGTCGCCGGTGCGGTCAAGGAAGCCGGTGTTGATGAAGACCACGCGGCTTGAGGCGGCGCGGATACATTCCTTGAGGTTGATGGTGGTGCGGCGCTCCTCGTCCATGATGCCCATCTTGATGGTGTTGGGCGCCATGCCGAGAGCCTTTTCGACGCGGCCGAAGATCTCGACGGCGAAGGCCACTTCTTCGGGGCCGTGCATCTTGGGCTTGACGACATACATGGAGCCCTCGACCGAATTGGCGCGGCGGCCATCGCGGCCGATGTCGTGCAGGGAGATGAGGCCGGTCACGAACGCATCCATGATGCCTTCCGGGATTTCGCTGCCGTCGCTCATCAGGATGGCCGGGTTGGTCATCAGGTGGCCGACATTGCGGATCAGCATCAGCGAGCGGCCCTTCAGCGAGGCTTCCTTGCCATCGGGGGTGGAGTACTCGATGTCGGCATGGAGCTTGCGGGTGAAGCTCTTGCCGCCCTTGTGCACCTCTTCCTCGAGATCGCCCTTCATCAGGCCGAGCCAGTTGCGATAGACCAGCGTCTTGTCCTCGGCGTCGACGGCGGCGATGGAATCCTCGCAGTCCATGATCGCGGTGACGGCAGATTCGAGGATCACATCGGAGATGCCGGCCTTGTCTGTCTTGCCAATAACGCTTGCGGGATCGACACAGACGACGGCGTGCAGGCCGTTCTTCTGGAAATAGAGCCGGTAGGCGTGGTCATTGTCACGCTTGAAACCGGTGTACTGCGCGGGATCCGCGAGCGTGGTCTCGCCAGCGGCGGTCTCGATTTTCAGCGTGCCGCTTTCGAAGTCGAAGCCGGTGACATCGGCCCATGTGCCTTTTGCCAGCGGAACACTGTCGTCGAGGAACGCCTTGGCCCAGGCGATGACGCGGCCACCGCGTTCCTCGTCATAGCCGCCGGCCTGCGGCAGATCGCCGAGTGCATCGGTGCCGTAGAGCGCATCATAGAGCGAGCCCCAGCGGGCATTGGCCGCATTGAGCGCGAAACGGGCGTTCATCACCGGAACGACGAGTTGCGGACCGGCGATCAGCGCGATCTCGGGATCGACATTCTCGGTCGAGACCTGCACCGGACCGCCTTCGGGCAGCAGGTAGCCGATCGAAGTCAGGAAATCCTTGTAGACGCCCATATCGACCGGGGCGCCATTCTCGCGGTACCAGGCATCGATCTTGTCCTGCATCTCATCGCGCTTGGCGAGCAGCGCACGGTTCTTCGGCGCAAGTTCGGCAACGGCATCACCGAAGGCCTGGAAGAAAGCCTCGGCCTCGACACCGGTGCCCGGCATGGCTTCGTTGACGATGAAATCGTGCAGGTCGGCGCTGATTTTCAGGCCATTTGTTTCGATTCTTGCCACAGTGAGTCTCCATTTTCTGCGGACGCGATCCCACGCGTCCCGATTTGGAGCCGACCCTGCCGGGCGGCGCATTGCCTGTCAATTGATCTAAGGTGCAAATGATTTATTCCAAATCGGAACAAGTCATTTGCCGGCGATGCGCGGACGCCCCGAGGCAACAGCGATGAAACGGGCCTCGATGAACTTCTCCAGCCCCTCGATCACCGGCATGTCGATCTGTTCGGTCAACTCGACGCCGGGATGATCCGCGCCGCTGCGGATCGCAGCCTGCCGGGCCTCTGAGACAGACACCTCCCGCGCCCGGGCAAAGGCTTCATCGCGATCCCTGAACATCTGATGCTCCCCCGCACCGTTGAGCACAAAGCGGCCCTCCTCAGGTTCGCTGACAAAAACCGTCACCGTCTCGCGGACCTGGCCGACCACGGCGCCCACCGCATTGGCGACACCGGCATGGACGGGGACGAAACTTTGAATGTCGAGCATGTCGGCAATGGCCGGATAGTGCACCGGGGCCGAGGCGCCAAGCGCCACCAGAGGACGGTCAGGCTTGACGCTGAAGCAGACCAGACCGGGTGTGCGGCTGAGCGCGCGATCAACAAAGGCGGATCTTGCGACATCGATCCCGGTGATGCCCTGGTCCGCGATCAGCGCGGTCAGCACAGCCTCGGCGCTCTGGCGGGTCAGACGCCGGGAAACCATCTCCGCAAGCTCGGCCGGTGATTGCGCCACGACGCGGCCCGAACCTGCCTTGCGGCGGGCAAAGATCTCGGCGCCCAGGCGTGCCGCATCCGCATTCCATTGGTCCTGACGGCCCAGCACATGCATGGCGTCGGACGGGGTGAAGCCGGCAATCAGCACCAGGCCGCGCGAAACCAGCCGGTCGAGCGTGGCGCGCTGCGACGTGCCGGTGAGCACCGCGTCGAGTGTTTGCGGCTCGAGCGTGATGCGTTGGTAAAGGGCTGCTTCCTGGGCGGTGAGGCCTGCAGCAAGCGCGTGCGGAAGACCGGTGCGCAAGGCCAGCCGGCCATCATAGCGTCCGGCGAAAGAGGCCTGCGCCTGCCGCTCCAGGCCTGCAAGCACCGGGTTCGGCCAGAGATGGGCGGCGAGGCTGAGCGGCATCAACCGGCGCGGGCCGAGCGTCAGGCCGGCCTCGAAGCCGCCTTCCTCAAGCCGCACCTCGGAATCGCCGCCGAGCCCGAATGTGTGCATGGCCACGGCCTCGACCATTGTGCGGTAGCGGCCGACGGTGGCGCCTTCGCTGTCGAGTCTCGGCTGGCCGCCATCAAGCACGGCCACGTCGGTGGTGGTTCCGCCAATGTCGGAGACAACAGCATTGTCGAGCCCGGTGAGATGGCGTGCGCCGACCAGACTTGCCGCCGGGCCAGACAGGATGGTCTCGATCGGCCGCATCAGCGCCTCGGCGGCTGAAATCAGCGCCCCGTCGCCACGCACAACCATCAAGGGCGCGTCGATGCCGCGGCTTGAAAGGTAGCCACTGGTGGCGTCGATCAGCCGCGCCACCATGGAAATCAGCCGCGCATTGAGCAGCGTGGTCAGCGCCCGGCGCGGCCCGCCGAGACGCGACGACAGATCATGGCTGCAGGTGACCGGCAGGGATGTGCGCTGGCGAATGAGGTCACGCACCGCGATTTCGTGCGCCGGATTGCGGACGGCAAAATAGCCGGCAATCGCCACCGCGGAAACCTGTTCACCCAGGCTGTCGAGCTGGGCTTCGAGCGGCGTCAGATCGAGCTGAGTCTCGTTGCCATGCACATTGTGGCCACCAGTGAGGTAGATCACCGGGTCGGTGCCCAGGGCTTCGGCGAGGCCGTCACGGGCCAGATCCTCCGGCCCGAAGCCGATCATCACCAGACCAGCGCGGCCGCCCTGGCCTTCCACAAGCGCATTGGTGGCGAGCGTCGTCGACAAAGACACCAGCCGGATGCGCTTCACAGCATTGCTGACTTCGGCGAGCACGGTTTCTACCGCACCGGACACGCCGATCGCCAGATCGTGGCGGGTGGTCAGCGACTTGGCGGAGGCGAGAACGCCTTCGGTTTCACTGTAAAGAACAGCGTCGGTATAGGTGCCGCCGGTATCAATGCCGAGAAACAGGGGTGAGGTCATGTCGAGCATTCCGTTGATGCGCTCCACAGCTGCGGGAGCTCAGATCTGACATAGGCCGGTTTCAGCACCGACGCCACCACTTCGAACCGCAGACCAAGACACCGAGGCACCGGGGATGATTGACCGTATCCTGCCCTAGCGGCGGCTGACGCGCATCGGCAAGCCGCCCTCGGGCTGGGTGGTCAGCTTCTGCATCGGCCAGGGCTTTGTCTTCTCGGTGCAGTCGAAGCGGTAACGTGAGAGCAGCACGCCGAGCGCGATGACCGCCTCCTGCAGCGCAAAGGTGGCGCCGATGCAGATCCGCGGACCGACGCCGAAGGGCAGGTATTGAAAGCGATCGATCTTGTCGCGGTTCTCCGGCAGGAAGCGGGACGGAATGAAGGCGCCCGGCTGGTCCCACAATTTTGTGTGCCGGTGCAAGGTCCAGGGCATCACCAGCACCGTTGTGCCCGCCTCGATGGTGACGGTTTCACCCTCGCCATTGTGCCACTCGTCATCGACGATTGCCGCGCGGTTGATCGAGGGTGCAGGCGGATAGAGCCGCATCGCCTCCTCGAAGGCTGCGCGGGTCCAGGGCATGGCGTCGAGCCATTTGACAGGGTCCGGCTCGCGGGCCAGCACCTCGTCGATCTCGGCTTCGACCTTCTGCCGGTCGGCGGGCGAGTTGGCCAGGCAGTAAATCGTCCAGCCCAGCGCCCGGGCGGTGGTTTCGTGGCCGGCGCCGATGAAGGTGATGATGTTGTCCTCGATCTCGCCCAGCGTCAGGCCATCGGGACCATGGAGCCTGATCAGCAGTGTGAGGAAGTCCTCGGGCACGTTGTCCGGATCGGTGCGCATCAATTGCTGACGGTTGGCCATCGTCTGTTCGACAATGCCGCGGAACTTGGCGAGGATCGGCTTGCCCAGCATGCGACGGACACGCGGGAGCCAGGACGGCGCCTTGAGGAGGTCCATCGGGTCGATCCGGCCCATGGTCGACAGGAGCCGGTCGATATCGCCGGCGAATTCTTCTTCGCTACCGGCCACCTGGCCTGAAAACAGCGTCGCCGAGAGGATGTCGAAGGTCAGTTCGGTCATGTCGACGGCAATGTCGCGCACTTCGGCATTGTCGGCCGCCTGCTCGTAACGGCCGGTGAAAGCCCTTGACTGCTCGAGCATCTGCTCGGCGAAGCCGCGGGCGTGACGCGGGGTAAAGACCGGCGCCATGGCCTTGCGCGAGCGCTTCCATGTTTCGCCTTCCGCGGTCAGCAAGCCGTCGCGCAGGATCGGGCGCAGCACCAGCTGGCGGATCTCCGCCATCCGGTAATTCCTTGCATTGTCGACCAGCACATGGCGCACAAGGCCCGGGTGATTGACGATAACAGTCCGCTCGTTGAAGAACTTGGTCTTCAGCCAGTCGAGCCGGAACGACGGCTCGCCCCACAGCTCGAGCGGGTTGCGCATGACGGTGCGGATGATCTCGAAGCGCGACGGCGGCGTTGTTCTGGGAACCGGCGCCGGCGGTATGAACGGGCTGTCTGTCGTGGGCGTGTCGATGTCTGTCATTCAGCTTCCTTTAAGACCCGGCTCGGTGTGGAGTGCGGCGCGTCAGCCACCTCGTTCCGAGCCGGTTTTGACCGCCATGTCCTCCCACAGGGGGCGGGGCATTGGGTTCGGGCCCGTCCATCCCCATATATGCATTCCAAAACCCACAATTCCATGGCGTGGCGGATTTGGTTTTCAACAGCCGCCCGCCTATACTGGACGCTCGTATGAGCGGTGATTCGCCGCCGCGTTTTCAATTACTCCGCCCGGCATTGCCGCTCTGGACTGAAAGACCTGCTACATGAACGATACGCCTGAGACAAACCCGACCGCAGGTGCCGAATATGGCGCCGAATCGATCAAGGTTCTCAAGGGCCTGGACGCCGTACGCAAGCGGCCGGGCATGTATATCGGCGACACCGATGACGGCTCCGGCCTGCATCACATGGTCTACGAGGTGGTGGACAACGCCATCGACGAGGCGCTGGCAGGCCATGCCGACCGCGTCACCGTGACGCTGAACCCGGACGGATCGGTCACCGTAACCGACAATGGCCGCGGCATTCCGACGGATATCCACAGCGGTGAAGGCATTTCGGCCGCCGAAGTGATCATGACGCAGCTGCATGCCGGCGGCAAGTTCGACCAGAATTCCTACAAGGTTTCGGGCGGTCTGCACGGCGTGGGCGTCTCCGTGGTCAACGCGCTTTCGGTCTGGCTGAAACTGGTCATCCGGCGCAAGGGCAAGATCCATCAGATCCGCTTCACCCACGGTGTCGCTGACGCGCCATTGGAAGTGCTCGGCGATTGTGGTGACGAGACCGGCACCGAAGTGACCTTCATGCCGAGCAGCGAAACCTTCACCATGATCGATTTCGACTTCGGCACGCTGGAGCATCGCCTGCGCGAACTGGCGTTCCTGAATTCCGGCGTGCGCATCCTTCTGGCCGACAAGCGTCATTCCGACGTCAAGGAGCTCGAGCTCTATTACGAAGGCGGCCTGGAAGCCTTTGTCCGCTATCTCGACCGTTCGAAGAAAGCGCTGGTCAATGATCCGGTGACGCTGCTGGGCGAGAAGGACGGCATCACCGTCGAGCTCGCGATGTGGTGGAACGACAGCTACCACGAGAACGTGCTGTGCTTTACCAACAACATTCCGCAGCGCGACGGCGGCACCCACATGGCCGGTTTCCGCGCGGCGCTGACACGGCAGATGGTGGCCTATGCCGAGAGCTCCGGCATGACCAAGAAGGAAAAGGTCTCGCTGACCGGCGATGACTGCCGCGAAGGTCTGACCGCAGTGCTGTCGGTAAAGGTTCCGGACCCGAAATTCTCCTCCCAGACCAAGGACAAGCTGGTGTCGTCGGAAGTGCGGCCGGTGGTGGAAAACCTGGTCAATTCGACGCTCAGCGCCTGGCTGGAAGAGCATCCGGCCGAATCCAAGGTCCTGGTCGGCAAGGTGATCGAAGCCGCAGCAGCGCGTGAAGCCGCCCGCAAGGCGCGCGAACTGACCCGGCGCAAGGGCGCGCTCGACATCTCGTCGCTGCCCGGCAAGCTGGCCGATTGCTCCGAGAAGGACCCGGCCAAGTCCGAACTGTTCCTGGTGGAGGGTGATTCCGCTGGCGGATCGGCGAAACAGGGCCGTTCCCGCGAAAACCAGGCCATCCTGCCGCTGCGAGGCAAGATTCTCAATGTCGAACGGGCACGGTTTGACAAGATGCTGTCGAGCCAGGAAATCGGCACGCTGATCACAGCGCTTGGCACCGGTATCGGCAAGGACGAATTCAACCCGGAGAAACTGCGCTACCACAAGATCATCATCATGACCGATGCTGATGTCGACGGCGCGCATATTCGCACCCTGCTCCTGACCTTCTTCTTCCGGCAGATGCCGGAACTGATCGAGCGTGGACATCTCTACATCGCCCAGCCGCCGCTCTACAAAGTCTCGCGCGGCAAATCGAGCCAGTATCTCAAGGACGAGAAGGCGATGGAGGACTATCTGATCACGACGGGGCTGGATGAAGCCTCGCTGGAGCTTTCGACAGGCGAAGTCCGCACCGGGGCCGACCTGAGGGACACCATCACCGATGCGCTGAGAATGCGTGCACTGCTCGAAGGCCTGCATTCGCGCTACGACCATTCGGTTGTCGAGCAGGCCGCGATTGCCGGCGCCTTTAACCTGGAGCGCATTACCGATCCGGCCTCGTCGGAGGCCATGGCCGCCGAAGTTGCCCGGCGGCTCGACATGATTTCGGAAGAATCCGAGCGGGGCTGGACCGGCGTGACCAGCGAGAACGGCTACCGGTTTGAACGCGTCGTCCGCGGCGTCAAGGAATCGGCCTATCTCGATTCCGGCCTGATCGGCAGCCAGGACGCGCGGATGATCGACCAAATGAACGCCAAGCTCCGCGATGTCTACACCGAGCCGCCGGTGATCCGGCGCAAGGAAGGCGGAACCCAGGTTTCGGGACCGCGCGAGTTGTTGCAGGCGGTGTTTGCCGTCGGCCGCAAGGGCCTGACGCTGCAGCGCTACAAGGGCCTTGGCGAAATGAATGCCGAGCAGTTGTGGGAAACCACGCTTGATCCGCACGCCCGCTCGCTGCTGCAGGTCCGGGTCAATGACGCGGTCGACGCCGACAGCCTGTTCTCGCGTCTGATGGGCGACGAAGTCGAGCCGCGGCGCGAGTTCATCCAGGACAATGCACTGTCGGTGGCCAATCTCGACATCTGACCAGCCACAGTTTGAAATACGGAAAAGCCGCCATTCCATGCCGGAACGGCGGCTTTTTTGTTGCCTATTGTTGGCGTGAATCAGCCGCGGCCCTTCCAGGGGACCAGCCATTTCTCGGCCATGCGCATCAGAATATCGATGCCGTAGCCGATGATACCAATCAGGATGATGCCGAGAATGACGATGTCGGTGAGCTGGAACTTGGAGGCATTGACGATCATCATGCCGGCGCCGCGATCGGCTGCCACCAGTTCGGCGGCGACCACCGTGCCCCAGCACACGCCCATGGCCACCCGCGCGCCGGTGAAGATCTCGGGCAGCGAGTTGGGCACGATGACATGCCTGAGGATCTGCCATTTCGACGCGCCCAGCGAATAGGCCGCATGCACCTTGGAGATGCGCACGCCGGAGACCCCCGCACGGGCTGCAATGGTCATGATCCACAGAGCCGCCAGGAACAGCAGGATGATCTTGCCTTCCTCGCCGATGCCGAACCAGATGATGATCAGCGGGATCAGCGCCAGCGGCGGCACCGGCCGCATGAACTCGACAATCGGATCGAACCAGCCGCGGAACCAGTTGGACAGGCCCATGGCATAGCCCAGCGGAATACCGATGATCGAGCCGATGACGAAGCCGACCAGGACGCGTCCGAGCGAATAACCCAGATGCTCCCACAGCGAGAAGTTCTTGTAACCTTCGCTGGCGATTTCCCCCAGCCGGCTGACAACTGCTTCGGGTGCGGGCAACCAGATCGGCTCCATCTGCCAGCCCTTGTCGGGCTTGATCGACAGGCTGCCCTTGTTGGTCATGGTGATCTCGCCATCGGAAAAGCGGACGGTTTCGCCCGGCGCGATGGGCTGGCCGTCAATGGCAATGAGGCTGTAGCCGTCCTCCTTGCCGCCAATGTCGTTTTCATTGGGTCGGCTCAGCGCGGATCGCCAGGCGCCGATCTTGACCGCGTCATCGACGGCGAAAACATTGGGCTGGTCCGAAACTTCGGGAAGATCCACCTCTTCACCCACGCGGTAGACGCGCAGATGGGCAACCGCATCATCGGTTTCACCGGCGGCATTGCGGGCGGTGTAGGTGAAACTCGTGTCGCCGACGAAGGGGCCCGGCACATGCAGCGGCGTGATCACCGAGCCGGTGAACGCGCCCCAGATCGCAAACAGCGCGATGATCGAGACGACCGAGGCAAAGCGGTTGGGCGACACGGCGCTTTCATCGCCGAAGGTCACGGTTTTCAGGCTGTCGAAATCATGGATGTGCCGGCGTGAACGCTCCCAGAACCGGTAGGCGACATAGGCCAGCGCGAATATCGTCAGATAGAGGAGAAAGACGATCATGCCGATTCCTCCTGACGGCCCATGATTTCCTCTTCCATGTCCCAGATCATGGAGAGGATTTCTTCCCGGCGCTCGGCGAATTCCGGCTCCTTCTTGACCAGCCGCAGGTCACGGCCAACGCCCATTTCGGCGAAGGGCAGGTGGTACTCCTTGTGGATCCGGCCCGGCCGCGGCGCCATTACCAAAAGCCGTTCGCCCAGAAGCAGTGCTTCCTCGACCGAATGGGTGATCAGGATGATAGTCTTGCCGGTTTCCTTCCACAGCTTGAGCACCAGGCCCTGCATCTTCTCGCGTGTCAGGGCATCAAGGGCGCCGAGCGGCTCGTCCATCAGGATGACATCGGGATCATTGGCCAGACACCGCGCCAGTGCGACGCGCTGCTGCATGCCGCCGGAGAGTTCGTAGATCATCTTGTCTCCAAAATCCTGCAGGCCGACCGTGCGGAGAAGATTCTCGACTATGGGAGCGGTTTCGGAAGCGGGTTTTCCGGCCATATCCGGGCCGAAGGAGATGTTGCGGCGGACGCTCATCCATTCAAACAAGGCCCCCTGCTGAAAGACCATGCCGCGTTCGGCACCGGGCCCGGTCACCTTGTTGCCATTGAGCGTGACCTGGCCGCCGGTCGGGGCGAGAAAGCCTGCAACGATGTTGAGAAGGGTGGTCTTGCCGCAGCCCGAAGGGCCCAGAACAGCCAGAAGTTCGCCTTTTGCCAATTCAAGCGAAACGTTTTTCAGTGCCTGCACCGATCCGCCATTGGGCAGATCAAAACGCATGGAAAGGTCATCAATGACCAGGTTACCCATGGCTACTCCAATCATGGAAACAAAGTGTGCCGTGGCCGCGCGGCCGGACAGGGATGTGCCCGGCCGCGCGTTTATCTGGTTCTTGCCTACATCTTTGCTGCAGCAGCAAGCGGACCTGCGTTGACGGCACCGTCATAGGTGTCGCGCGAGGCCGGGATGTTGCCCTGCTCCTTGAAGAAGTCGCCCACGCCCTTGAGGAATTCAGGCGTCGCCTTGCCAAGCCACTTGTCCGAGAGCTGAGCCTCAACGGTCGGGAACTGGAAGCCCTTGAGCGTATCGGCAGCATCTTCTTCGCTCATGCCGGAATCCTTGGCGATGACAGGCAGCATTTCAGCCGAATCGGTGAGCCACTTGGCGTTCATGTCGGCTGTCACCTTGAGGAACTTCGCCAGGACATCGGACTGCTCGGCTGCGAATGAAGCCGGGACAGAGGTGACGTCATAAACGGAAATGCCGATGGCATCCTTTTCGGCGCCGGTCAGCAGCACATTGCCATGTTCCTTCATGCGGCGAAGCGAACCGCCCCAGCCGCAGACCATGTCGAGGCTGCCCTGGGCGAATGCCGCAGCGCCATCCGGCGGAGCCATGTCAACCACTTCCATGGTCGAGACGTCGACACCGAAATGCGCCATTTGCTTGAGGAAGCCGTAGTGAGCGGCGGTGCCGATGGGAACGCCGGCCTTCTTGCCTTCCAGCTCCTTGGCACTGTCCTTGTCGATTTCGAGCTCTGCCTTGACCACGCAGTTGTCGTTGTCGTTGTAGACCACGGCGATATCGGCGATCTGCAGATCCTGCCCGGCGGATGTCGCGACGACGAAGGGCGGCACGCCCTGGCTGACGGAGATATGGACATCGCCGGACGCCATCGCAGCGGACATGGCGGTCCCGGCGTCGAAGGACTTCCAGTTGACCTTCATGCCAAGCGCCTCGTCATACAGGCCCTTGACCTTGGCGTACTGGAACGGCATCGGCCATTCGAGGAAGTAACCGACCGTGATTTCGTCAGCCTTGGCCACCGATGCGGTGGCGACCATGGCAATGCCGGCCAGCAATGCGGAAATTCGTGATGCAGCTTTCATGTGATGCTCCCTGTCCGGGCCAGCGTTATGCCGGCCTTTCGATTGCAATTCATTGCCGGGCAAACTCGAGGTTTCCGGCGCTGTTCCCGTTTTTTGGCGTTCTTTTATGATCTATCTTGCGCCTACAAGGCCAAGTCGATCAAGTCGGCATGCAAACCCATAGCGCCAATTTGCCCGACAACATTGTACCAGTTTCATTGCTCCGCCTCAGGCCATTGGTTTTGTTCGACTTTTTCTGGCCATATGGCTGAGGGGCCACTGGCCCTATTCTCTTGCCAGGAACTTCGGCGATGGTTTTGACGCCGGAGAACCGGAGATCACCATTTTCCCCGGGAGGGACCGCTCATGAACCTGCCCATTCAGACCAATGATATTCAGGCGGTTGTCGAAGCCGATCGCGCTCATGTCTGGCATCATCTGATCCAGCACAAGCCGTTTGAAACCATCGATCCGCGGATCATGGTCGAGGGCCGGGGCATGCGGGTGTGGGATGCGACCGGCAAGGAACATCTCGACGCGGTGTCGGGGGGCGTCTGGACGGTCAATGTCGGCTACGGGCGGGAAAGCATCGCCGATGCAGTGCGCGACCAGCTGGTCAAGATGAACTATTTCGCCAACAGCGCCGGATCGATACCCGGCGCGCTGTTCGCCAAGAAGCTGATCGAGAAGATGCCCGGCATGAGCCGGGTCTATTACTCGAACTCCGGATCGGAGGCCAACGAGAAGGCGTTCAAGATGATCCGGCAGATCTCGCACCGGCATCATGGCGGCCGGAAATACAAGATCCTTTACCGCGACCGCGATTACCACGGCACCACGCTTGCCACCTTGTCGGCCGGCGGTCAGGCCCAGCGCGCCGAGCAATACGGCCCGATGGCGCCGGGCTTCGTGATGGTGCCGCACTGCCTTGAATATCGCAGCCAGTATCCGGATGCGGAAAGCTACGGGCTCGCCGCGGCCAATGCGATCGAGGAGGTGATCCTGCGCGAAGGCCCCGATACCGTCGGCGGGCTCTGCCTGGAACCGATCACCGCCGGTGGTGGCGTGATTACCCCCCCTCCTGGCTATTGGGAGCGGGTTCAGGAGATCTGCGCCAAGTACGATATCCTGCTGCACATCGACGAAGTGGTCTGTGGCGTCGGCCGCACGGGTGCCTGGTTCGGCTATCAGCATTACGGTATCAAGCCGGATTTCGTGACCATGGCAAAGGGCGTGGCGTCGGGCTATGCGGCGATTTCCTGCACGGTGACCACGGAAGCCGTGTTCGAGCAGTTCAAGGACGATCCGTCCGACCCGATGTCCTATTTCCGTGACATCTCGACCTTTGGCGGCTGCGCTGCAGGTCCGGCGGCAGCGCTTGAGAACATGCGCATCGTCGAGGATGAAAACCTGATCGAGAACACCCAGGCGATGGGCGCGCGGATGATGGAAAATCTCAGGGTGCTGCAGGACAAGTATGGCGTGATTGGCGACGTGCGCGGCAAGGGCCTGTTCATCGGCGCCGAGCTCGTCAGTGACCGCAAGACCAGGGAACCGATGGATGAAAAGCGGGTGCAGGCGGTGGTGGCCGACTGCATGGCGCAGGGCGTCATCATCGGCGCCACCAACCGGTCGCTGCCCGGCTTCAACAACACCTTGTGTTTCAGCCCGGCGCTGATTGCCACGGCGGATGACATCGACCGGATTACGGAGAGTGTGGATCAGGCGCTCGGCCGGGTGTTCGCATAACGCGGCAGATCGCGCGGAAGCGAGACCGGAGCGCAGGGGCCGGACAATCCGCCCTCTGCCCCTTCCGCTGGGCTAAGTATTTCGATAGACTGGCAAAAACCGGCTGGGCGATCGAATGTCGATTCCGATAGACACGTTTTTTCTCGACCCGAAATTCGAGGGAACTCTGCAACAGAAAATCCAGAGAATGATCAGCGAGGGCGTTCTGTCCGGTCGCTTCATTCCGGGGGCAAAGCTGCCCTCAAGCCGGAAACTGGCAACCCATCTGGGGATCAGCCGGATCACCGTGACACTGGCCTACAGCGAACTGGTGTCCGACGACTACCTGATCGCCAAGGGCCGCTCGGGATATTATGTGTCGCCAACGGCGCCGCAGCGGACAAGGTTCGAGCCGCCGCGCGGCGAAGTAACGGACTCGGTCGACTGGAACCGGGCGATCGGACAACGCTATTCCGGCCAGATTCTGGTCGAGAAGCCGGTGGATTGGCGCAGCTATCCCTATCCGTTCATCTATGGCCAGGCGGACGAGAAGATCTTCGATCACAGCAACTGGCGTCAATGCGCGCTGCAGGCGCTGGGCAAGCGCGAATTCTCGACGGTGACCGCCGACAGCTACGAGCGCGACGATCCGGAACTGGTCAAGTACATTGCGCTCAACACCCTGCCGCGGCGCGGGATCCAGGCCAAGCCGGAACAGATCCTGATCACCATGGGCGGGCAGAATGCGCTGTGGCTGGCGGCCCAGGTGCTGCTCAACCAGCGCCGCACAGCGGTGATGGAAAACCCGGGCTATCCGGGCCTGCGGGTGGCGCTCAATCTGGCGCGCTGCAATGTGGTCAATGTGCCGGTTGATCATGCCGGCATGCGGCTCGATGCCCTGCCGGCGGAGACCGATGTGGTGTTCACCACGCCGAGCCATCATTGCCCGACCAGCGTGACAATGCCGCTCGAACGGCGCCAGCAGCTGCTGGAAATGGCCGCACGGGACGATTTCATCATCGTCGAGGATGATTACGAGTTCGAAATGTCATTCCTCAACCCGCCGGCACCGGCGCTCAAATCGCTGGATGAAGAAGGCCGGGTGATTTATGTCGGCTCGTTTTCGAAGTCTATTTTCCCCGGCCTGCGGCTCGGATACATGGTCGGCTCGGAAACCTTCATCCGCGAGGCCCGGGCGCTGCGGATGGTGGTGGTCAGGCACCCGCCGGGGCATTTGCAGCGCACAGTGGCGAACTTCTTGTCTCTGGGCCATTTCGATGCGCTGGTGGCGCGCATGGGCCAGACCTACCGGCGGCGGCGCGACGTCATGCAGGAAGCCATCGACCGGCGCGGGCTGGATGTGGCGGGTTCCGACGTCTCGGGTGGCTCAAGCTTCTGGATGAAGACGCCTGACAGCATCGATGCACGCGATCTGGCCCAGGCGGTCCGGCAAAGGGGCGTGCTGCTTGAGCCGGGACATTTTTTCTTCGAGAACCCGGAGGACGGCGCGCATTACTACCGCATTGCCTATTCCTCGATCGAAAGCGCCAAGATCTCGACCGGTATCGACATTATTGCCGATACGATGGCGGAATTCGGCACATGAAAAAGGCCACCCGCAAAGGTGGCCTCCTAACATTCTTGACCGATCGTCTCAGACAGCGCCCTGCTGCGGGCGCATGTCGTCACGGCTGATGCCGGCGACAACCACCGGCTTCTTCATGGCATCGCGGCGGAAGGGTTCGCCCAGTTCCTGGTTGAGCAGCACCTCGATGAAGGTGGTTTCCCCATCTCTCATCTGCCGCTCGACGGCCTTTGCCAACGCCTCGGTCAACCCCTGCTGGTCCCTGACCACCACGCCCGTAGCGCCGCAGGCCTCGGCTATCGCCGCATAGGAGGTGTCGCGGTCGAGTTCGGTGCCGACGAAATTGTTGTCGTACCAGAGCGTGGTGTTGCGCTTTTCAGCACCCCACTGGTAGTTGCGGAAGATAACCATGGTGATCGCCGGCCAGTTCTCGCGGCCGCAGGCGGTCATCTCGTTCATGGAAATGCCGAAGGCGCCATCGCCGGCGAAGCCGACCACCGGCACATCCGGCTGGCCAACCTTGGCGCCGAGAATCGAGGGAAAGCCGTAGCCGCAGGGGCCGAACAGGCCCGGTGCCAGATATTTGCGGCCCTCTTCAAAGGTCGGATAGGCATTGCCGATGGCGCAGTTGTTGCCGATGTCGGACGAGATGATCGCATCCTTTGGCAGGGCAGACTGAATGGCGCGCCAGGCCTGGCGCGGCGACATCAGATCGGCGTCGCGCTGGCGTGATTCCTCGTTCCAGACCGTGCCCGGATCGTCATCCTCGTGGTCGAGCGAGGACAGTTCCTGCGCCCAGCGGGACTTTGTCAGAGAAACCAGGTTGCGGCGGTCTTCACGGCCCGCGTCACCGGCATTGTCCGAGAGTTGGGCGAGCAGCGCGCGGGCCACCTTTGTGGCGTCGCCCTCGATGCCGACAGTGACCTTCTTGGTCAGGCCGATGCGATCGGCATTGATGTCGACCTGGATGACGTCGGCATTTTTGGGCCAGTAGTCGATGCCGTAGCCGGGCAGCGTCGAGAAGGGGTTGAGGCGGGTGCCAAGCGCCAGCACGACATCGGCCTTGGCGATCAGTTCCATGGCGGCCTTTGAGCCGTTGTAGCCGAGCGGTCCGACGGCCAACGGATGCGATCCGGGAAAGCTGTCATTGTGCTGGTAATTCGAGCAGACCGGGGCATCGAGCCGTTCGGCCAGTTTGGCCAGATCCGGAATTGCACCCGACAGCACCACGCCGGCGCCGGAGAGGATGACCGGGAATTTTGCGTTCGACAGCAGCGCCGCCGCATCCGCGATTGCCTGCTCGCCACCGGCAGGGCGCTCGAAGCGCACCATCTGCGGCAGCTCGACATCGATCACCTGTGTCCACATGTCGCGCGGGATGTTCATCTGTGCCGGGGCCGATCCGCGCCAGGCCTTCATGATCACCCGGTTGAGGACTTCGGGAATACGCGACGCGTCGCGCACTTCTTCCTGGTAGCAGACGCAATCGGCAAACAGCCGCATCTGTTCCATTTCCTGAAACCCGCCCTGGCCGATGGTCTTGTTGGCCGCCTGCGGCGTGATCAGCAGCATCGGCGTGTGGTTCCAGTAGGCGGTCTTGACCGGCGTGACGAAGCCGGTCACGCCGGGTCCGTTCTGGGCGATCGCCATCGCCATCTTGCCGGTGGTGCGGATATAGCCGTCGCACATCAGCCCGGCATTGGTTTCATGGGCGCAATCCCAGAAGGTGATCCCGGCTTTTGGAAAAAGATCCGACACCGGCATCATGGCCGACCCGATAATGCCGAACGCATGTTCGATGCCGTGCATCTGAAGCACTTTGACGAATGCTTCCTCGGTGGTCATCTTGGGCATGGGAAAATCCTCCTTGTTGAGGGTTAGAAACCACAACTGGCTTGATCAGCTCTAGTGCCAGTTTGGCGGCATCGCAACGCCAGATCAGTTTGCAGACATGCCATGACCGGCGACCGGTCAATTGCCATAGAGATATCCCGGCAGCCACAGGGCCAGCCACGGGAACATGAACACCAGAACCAGGCCGAAAATCTGCACGGTCATGAACTGCATCATGCCGAAATAGATGTCCTTGAGATCCCAATCCGGCGCCACCCCCTTGAGGAAATAGGCCGAAAGCGCCACGGGCGGCGACAGCCATGCCGTCTGCAGGCAGACGGCCACGAGAATGGCAAACCAGGTCATGTTGACGTTCATTTCCACCAGAACCGGCTGCAGGATCGGCAGGATGATCAGCACGATCGGCACCCATTCGAGCGGCCAGCCGAGGAGGAACACCATGGCCAGGATCATGATGATGATCAGGCTCGGCGACAGATCGAGCACCAGCAGCCAGTCGGTGATCAGGCCCGGCGTGCCAAGCCGCGAGAAGACGGCGCCGAAGAAGTTCGAGGCAGCGACCAGAAACAGGATCAGAACCGAGATTTCCAGCGTCTTGAGCAGCGCGTCATAGGTGCGCTTCCAGGTGAACTTGCGGTAGCCGATGGTCAGCAGAACCGAGCCGAACGCGCCCATGCCCGCCCCTTCGGTCGGCGTCGCCCAGCCAAACAGGATCGATCCCATGGCAAAGGCAATGAGGATCGTCGGCGGCACCAGGCCCAGAATGAACTCGCGCCAGACATGGCTGCGATCGCCCGGGATCTGGTCTTCACGCAAGGGCGGGCCAAGTGTGGGGTTGAGCCAGCAACGGCCCAGCGCATAGACGAGATAGAGCACCGCCATCATGACGCCGGGCAGGATGGCCGCGGCAAACAGGTCGGTGACCGGAACTTCCAGAACCGGGCCCATGACCACGAGCATGATCGATGGCGGAATGAGAATGCCCAGCGTTCCACCGGCGGTTATGGTTCCAGCGGCAAGCCGGACATCATAGCCGGATTCGCTCATGGTCTTGGCCGCCATGATGCCGAGGATCGTCACGGATGCGCCGACGATGCCGGTGGCGGCGCCGAAAATGACAGAGACAAACAACACCGCGACAAACAGCGATCCGGTCATCCGGGCGAGGATCAGCTGCACCGCCTTGAACAATCGCTCCATCAGTCCGGCCTGCTCCATCATGAAACCCATGAACACAAACAGCGGCACGGCAGCCAGCGTCTGCTCCATCATCGAGCCATAGAATTGCAGGGTCATGAGGAATATCGTCAGCTTGAGGCCAAAGCCCCAGGCGCCGAAGACAATGCCGAGAAAGATCAGCGTGAAGGAAATCGGAAAACCGATAAAAATGGCGAAGAGCATCGCCCCGATCATCAGAAAGCCGATGATCTCCGGCGCAATTTCGAAAAAGCTCATGACGGCCACCTGCCGCGGGTCGCCGCGTACCAGGATTTGAGAATTTCGGAGACGCCCTGCACCAGCAGCAGCGCCACGCCGACGGCGAGCGACACCTTGACTGGCCAGACGACAGGCGCCCAGGTGCTGTCACCGGCGCGTTCGCCCTGCAGCACGGATTTCAGCGCAAACTCGTAGCCTGCGATCAGCAGGAAGATCATCGCCGGCATGAACAGCACGATGTAGAGCACGAGATCGACGCGGCCTTGCGTCTTGACCTCGAAATTGCGGTAGAGAAAATCGGCGCGGATATGCAGGCCGTGCATCAGCGCATAGGCCGCGCCAAGCATGAAGGACATACCGTAGAGCATGCGCGAAACATCAAATGCCCAAAGTGTCGGGGCGATGAAGAACTTGCGCGCGATCACCTCGTAGACCATGGCCAGAATGATCGGCACCACCATCAGCGCCACGACGCGGCCAACCCATTCGGAGACCGTGTCGATGCTGTGAATGGTAACCCGGGCCACGGGATGCATGTCATCAGGCATCCGGTTGCCCGGCCCAGCGCGGCGTTCGGCGAGCAGCTCGTCACCGATCGGCAGCGTGTCGTCTGTTTCATTCCCGGCCATCATGCCCTCCCACAAAACCCTGTTTTTTCACCCCTCCCGGGCGGTTGACCCGCCCCGAGAAAGCACGGGGCGGGTCGCAAGCTCATGATGATTATTGTTTTTTGAGCGTGTCGGCGTAGGCCGCGCCGAGATTGGCATTGGTGCGCTGGGCCTGGGCCCAATAGGGCACTGCAGTCCGGGCAAATGCCTTCTGGCTGTCCCAGACTTCCTTGAAGAAGGCGTTTTCAGAGGCGTTCTTCTCGAGTGCGGCATTGGCGGCGGCCATGTACTCGGTGAAATACTCCGCCGGGGTGTCATGCAGCTGCACGCCGTCCTCGTTGATCAGCTTGTCGAGCGCCTTGCCATTCTCGTTGATGCGGTAGGCCATGGCCTTCATCAGCGATGCATTGGCGGCCACTTCGATGGCCTTCTGCTGCAACGGGGTGAGCGCGGCGAAGACATCGCCATTGAGATAGAGGTCGGCATTGACCACCACCTGGTGCAGGCCCTGCAGATAGTAGTGCTTGAGCACTTTCTGGAAGCCGAACACCGAGTCGGGCTTGGGGCAGCACCATTCGGCGGCATCGATGGTGCCCTTTTCCAGTGCCGGCAGAATGTCGCCGCCGCCCATGGCGACCGAGGCGACACCGATGTCCTTGTAGGTCTGGCCCGGAATGCCCGGAGGCGTGCGGAACCGGTATTTGCGGAAATCATCCATGGTGGTGATCGGCTCCTTGAACCAGCCGAGCGCCTCGGGCCCGACCGGCTGCAGCATGAAGCCCTTTACGTTGACGCCCATTTCCTTCCAGAGCTGGTCATAGAGCTCCTTGCCGCCGGCATTGAGGAACCAGGACATGAAGGCGATGTTGTCGATGCCGATCCCCGCACCTGCGACCGGCGATCCGAACAGCATGGCAGCCGGATGCTTGCCGGACCAGTAGTGGGTCCAGGCGAAACCGCCGTCGATCAGGCCGGCATCCACCGCATCGAGGATTTCCTGGACCCCGACGACCGCGCCGGCGGGCAGGATTTCGAATTCGACCTCGCCATCGGTCAGGGCTTTGACGTCATCGGCAAAATCCTGAAGCATGACCACCTCATCGGCCGTGTTGGGAATGACCGACTGAACGCGGATCGTCGTCTTGGCGTTGGCGGACACGCCAAACAGCGCCGTTGCCGCCAGCAGAGCGACGGCTGCGGCACCCTTGGTAAGCTTGGTTAGTCTCGACATGGGGTTCTCCTCCCGTTTCATGTCTTGCCTCCAATTCATCGACAGACCAACCTGTCCGGCGAAGGCTTCCCGGACAGCGGGTAAACGGATGGGCAGTCAGCTGCTGCTCACGATGGTATCCTCCCCACCATCATCAGGATGCCGGTCTCCGGATCGGCAATCCCGCGGTAGAACATGTCGCCGGCGACATAGAGCAGCACCACCAGGCCAAGCCAGGAAATCGCCGGGTAGCGGGTCAGCAGCTTCATGATCAGTGTCGCCGCGAAGGCCATCAGCAGGATCGCCAGCCCCAGACCAAAGACCAGCATGCTGGTGTCGCCGTCGGCGATGGCGGCCACCGCCAGTACATTGTCGATCGACATCGACAGATCGGCAATGGTGATCGAGATCAGGGCCTGCACAAGCGTCTTGCGCGGCGGCCCGGTATAGCCCTCGTCATCATGATCGGCTGTTTCCAGCGCCTCGGCCGCCTCCCGGTCGATGTTGTCACGAATTTCGCCATAAAGCCGCCAGCAGACCCAGAACAGCAGCAGAGCGCCGAGAAACAACAGACCCGGCACGCCGAGAAGCTTGGTCGCGACCAGCGCAAAAACAATGCGCAGCCCGGCGGCGACGATGATGCCGAACAGGATGGCGCGTCTGCGCAGCTCCGGCGACAGCGACGCCGCGGCCATGCCGATGATCAGGGCATTGTCGCCCGACAATACCAGATCGGCCAGAACGATGGCCCCGAAATCGAAGACCTGCTGCAGCATCAGCGCCCCCCCTCCCAGGCTGAAGGTAATTGTCCCCTCATGCGCGCATGTCCTCCCGGATCATGTCGGATGCTTTCTCGCCGATCATGATCGCCGGTGCATTGGTGTTGCCCGAGACGATCACCGGCATGATCGACGCATCCGCCACCCGAAGCCCGCCAATCCCGCGAACGCGCAGACGTTCATCGACGACGGCCATCGGGTCAGACCCCATCTTGCAGGTGCCGGTCGGGTGATAAATCGTGGTTGCGGTGTCGCGGGCCCAATTGAGTAGTCCCTCGAAATCCTCGTCGGGAATTGCCTTTCCCGGCGCATGTTCCTCGGTGATCAGATCGGCGACCGGGGCATGGCGGCAGATGCGGCGGGCCATGCGGATGCCCTCGACAATGGTCTGCTGGTCGAGCGGCGTGGCCAGGTAATTGGGGTGGATCAGCGGATGATCCTCGATGCTGGCCGAGCGCAGCCTGATCTCGCCGGTGCTTTCGGGCCGCAATTGCAGCACCGACGCGGTGAAGGCGTCGAAATCATCGGTGTCGGTGGTCGGGTTGTTGGCGCTGAAGGGCTGGATATGGAACTGAATGTCGGGCGTTTCCAGATCCGGCCGGGTTTTGAGAAAACCGGTCCCGAGACTGGCGGCAAGGGTCAGCGGGCCGGAGCGTTTGAGCATGTATTCCAGCCCGATCCGGGCCTGGTTGAAGAGACCGCGGGTGCGGGTGTTGATGGTGGGCGCTGCGCAGCGATAGACCGGACGGGCCTGAAGGTGGTCCTGCAGGTTCTGGCCAACGCCGGGAAGCTGGTGTTTGAGCGAGATGCCATGCTCGGACAGATGATCAGGCTCGCCGATGCCCGACAGCATCAGGATCTGCGGCGAACCGATGGCCCCGGCCGAGAGGATGATTTCCGATCTTGCTGCAATCCGCAGCGGCGTCCCAAGTCGGCGGCCACGCACGGCCACCGCCCGGCGGTCCGCAAGCTCTATCCGGTCGACCTGCATTTCGGTGAAGACGGTAAGATTGGGCCGTGATCTGGCGGGCTTGAGGAAGGCCTTGGCGGAGCTGCAGCGCAGACCATTGCGCGCAGTCAGCTGGAAATAGCCGACGCCTTCCTGGCTTTTACCATTGTAATCCGGATTGAAGGCAAAGCCTGCGGCCTTGGCGGCTTCGACCCAGGCATCGACAACCTGCCAGGATTGTCGCGAGCGGGAGACGGAGAGTTCGCCTTGCGCTCCCCGGACGGGGTCAGCCGCGCCTTCCCACGCCTCGCTGCGCTTGAAAAGCGGCAGCAGATCATCCCAGCCCCAGCCAAGATTGCCCATCTGCCGCCAGCGATCATAGTCCTGCGGCTGGCCGCGGACATAAAGCAGGCCGTTGATCGAGCTCGAGCCGCCCAGCGTCTTGCCACGCGGCCAGTTGAGCGAACGACCGTTGAGACCCTTGTCGGCCTCGGTCCGGTACATCCAGTTGAGCGCCGGATCCTTGATGGTCTTGAAGTAACCGACCGGGACGTGGATCCACGGCGAGGCATCGCGACCGCCGGCTTCGATCAGTGCCACCGAAACCTTCGGATCAGCCGAAAGCCGGTTGGCCAAGACGCAACCGGCTGATCCCGCTCCGACGATGACAAAGTCAAACTCCAATCAAGAATACCTCAAAATTCGAATAATGAGACTTTACTTCTCGTTAATCATCGTATTCACTTCGCTAACCTTCACGCAAGTGGGCGTAGAACTGGCACTATTGA
Organism: Hoeflea sp.; assembly: GCF_002733955.1. GTDB lineage: Bacteria > Pseudomonadota > Alphaproteobacteria > Rhizobiales > Rhizobiaceae > Hoeflea. The sequence goes on from NZ_NVXQ01000004.1 coordinate 156,510, forward strand.
TTGCTCGGAACTGGTTTGACATGCCGAATACGGAAGACCGCATCGCGACGAACCTGCGAACCCTGCTTATTCTTGAAGTTGTCGGCACCAAGGCCGAGGCGATGACGCCGACCGAGATCAACCAGTCGATCGGGCTGCCGAAACAGACCATCCACCGGCTCTGTGCGACGCTGGTGGAAGAGGGGTTCCTGGTCTACGAGCCGAATGGCAAGCGGCTGCGCGCTGCGCGACGGGCCCGGGCGCTGGGCGTCGGCCTGCTGCACTCGTCGCGCGAACACATCCTGCGCCGGCAAGTGCTTGTTGAGCTTGCACAAAAGACCGGCGAAACAATCAACTACGTGGTGCCGGAGGATGCCGGGATGAGCTATCTCGACCGGGTGGAAACCGGCTGGGCCTTCCGGGTGCAACTGCCGATCGGCTCGCATGTGCCGTTTCACTGCACCGCCAGCGGCAAGACCTTTCTCGCCAGCCTCGACAGCCGCAAGCGCAAGGCATTCGCCCATGGCCTGACGCTGGAGCAGAAGACCCCCAAGACCATCACCGATCCCGATGCGCTGCTGAAGGAGCTCTCGACGGTTTCAAAAGACGGTTATGCCATCGACAACGAGGAATTCATGGATGGCATGGTGGCAATCGCGGTTCCGGTGATGGATGACAAAGGCCGCTTCCTGGCGGCGATTGCCTGTCACGGGCCCAATATCCGGCTGTCGACAGAGACGCTTCGCGGGTTCCTCGACGATTTCACCATTGCCGTCGAGAAGATGCGCGGCGTGCTGACCTGATGCTTCACACCCGCTGATCCGCGGGCATTCAGGCTTCACACTTCGGTGCCAAGCTCCGCTGCGCAATGGGCAATGATCGCGCCAATGTGGCGGCAATCCTCGACAGAAAAGGTCAATGGCAGGCGCATGTCGAACAGGCCCGAGAGGATCCGGTCGGTCTGCGGCAATTCCTGCGCATCGACATAGCGCCAGCTGTGGTGATTTGAGGTAAAGGCCATGGGTTCCGCGGCGCCGAACCATTTCAGCTCGACGCCCAGCGCCCTGTTGGCCGCGACAAAGGCCCGCGCCAAAGCCGGCGTTATGCCCGGCAGCCGGAACTGGATGGAGCTTCCGACATAGCGTTCCGCCTGCGGACGCCTTCGCAGTTCGACACCATCTGCACCTGCGAGCGCCCGCTCGACAGCCCGGTAGCGCTCGTTCCAGCGTTCGATGCTGTCTTCGAGCCGGTCAAGCTGCGGCAACAGGATGGCCGCGCGCAGATTGTCCATGCGGCCGGACATGTTGGGCGTCTCCAGCCGGATCCGCTCGAAGACATCGGCCGACGGCGCGGCGCCGTGGCGTTCATAGAGCATGTAGGAGCCGGACAGGATGATGGCACGCGCCATGAAGTCGGGATCGTCGGAGGTCAGCAAACCGCCTTCGCCGGAATTGAGATGCTTGTAGGTCTGGGTGGAAAAACACCCCGCCAGGCCGAAACTGCCGCTTTTGCAGCCGTTCCAGGCAGCTCCCATGGTGTGGGCGCAATCCTCGATCAGGATCAGATCGTAAGATTGGACGATGGCGGCGAGCCGCTCCATGTCGACCAGATGGCCGCGCATGTTCGACAACAGCAGGAACCGCGCGCCGGAGGTTTTTGCCTTGCGCTCGAGATCCTCGAGATCGATCACCAGGGCTTCGGTGATTTCGACGAGCAGCGGCTTGCCCCCGGCAGCCGTGATGGCGCCAGGCACCGGCGCCAGCGTAAAGGCATTGGTCAGAACAGCCTCGCCCTGAACAAGGCCTGCCGCGCGCAGGGCAATCGCCATCGCATATCCACCCGAGGCGCAGGCAAGGCAGTAGCGCGCGCCCTGATAGGCTGCATAGGCCTGTTCAAGCCGGGAGACCTGGGACAGTTCGCCCGGTTCACTGTTGTAGCGGTGCAGACGGCCCGATTTCAGAACTTCGGTGGCCGCGGCGATGACCGTGTCATCTAGCGGCTCCTGCTGGGTAAAATTGCCGGCAAAGGGTTTCACGGACCTACCTCCTGGGCCAGATGCCCGACCTCACCCGGCATAGGACGAACCACGCCCAGGTCTTACGACCAGTTCGGGAACATTGATAAGGACAACGGCGTTTGATGCGCGGGGACAGCGAAGGGTAACGCCGCCCTCAGCCACTCAAGAAGCAGACCCGGACGGTTTTCAAGCTGTCCGCAAGCTTGTGCCTTGGTCGAATGCACCCCGGAATTACAGGGGGCTGTTGTTGCAATGCAATAAAACCGTGCTACGCTCCTGCACCGTTTGCGCGCTGCAACAAGTCAGACTCCGGTAAGGATATGATGTGCATGATGGCGCAAACCGGGCAGCTTGTCTGTCGCAACAAAAGGCATAGCATCATGTTTTATCAGATGTATGAACTTAACCACGCGGCGATGGCGCCGATGCGCGCCTACGCCGATGCAATGCGTCTGACGTTCCGGAACCCGGCCAATCCGATGTCCCACACACCGTTCGGCCGTTCGCTCGCCGCGGGATTTGAAGTCTTCGAGCGCACGACACGGCGCTATGGCAAACCGGAATTCGGGCTGAACGAGACATCGCTCAACACCGGGAAAGTCTCCGTTCACGAGAAGATCGTCTGGTCGCGGCCATTCTGCAACCTGATCCATTTCGAACGGACCCTGCCGGCAAATCACAAGCCGGATCCGAAAATCCTGATCGTTGCGCCGATGTCGGGCCATTACGCGACCCTGCTGCGCGGCACCGTCGAAACCCTGTTGCCCAATGCCGAGGTCTACATCACCGACTGGACCGATGCGCGGATGGTGCCGGTGTCCGAAGGCCGCTTCGATCTCGACGACTACATCGACTACGTGATTTCCATGCTGCACGCGCTTGGCCCCGACACCCATGTGGTTGCCGTGTGCCAGCCCTCCGTGCCGGTTCTCGCAGCTGTCGCGGTAATGGAAGAGAGCGGCGACACCTTTGCGCCCTCGACCATGACGCTGATGGGCGGACCGATCGACACCCGCATCAATCCGACCGGCGTCAACGAGCTGGCCCAGGCCAAGCCGATCGAATGGTTCGAGGACAATGTCATCATGCAGGTGCCCTGGCCGCTGCCGGGCTTTTCCCGTTCCGTCTATCCGGGATTCCTGCAGCTGTCGGGCTTCATGACCATGAATCTCGACCGCCACATGATCGCGCAGAAGGATTTCTTCGTGCACCTAGTCAAGGACGACGGCGATTCCGCCGAGCGGCACCGCGACTTCTATGACGAGTATCTCGCCGTGATGGACATGACAGCCGAGTTCTACCTGCAGACCGTCGACACGGTGTTCATCAAGCACTCGCTGCCCAAGGGCGAAATGATGCACCGTGGCCGCAAGGTCGACACCAAGGCGATCCGAAATGTCGCCCTGCTGACGGTCGAAGGCGAAAACGACGATATCTCGGGCCTCGGCCAGACCGAGGCGGCGCAGACCATCTGCCCCAATATTCCCGATGACATGCGGCATCATTACGTGCAGCCCAAGGTCGGCCATTACGGCGTTTTCAACGGCTCGCGTTTCCGCTCGGAAATCGCTCCGCGGATCCTCGATTTTGCCCGCACGCATGCCCGCGGCAACACCAGGAAGAAGCCTCAGCCGAAGGTCATCAAGGGCGGCCGGAGCGACTGAGCAGCATTTTAGCGGCATTTTAGAAATTCGATATTTCCCTTAGAAAAGAAGGGATTATCGGATTTCTGCATCCATTTTCTTGAATAGGTTCACGATTCATACCACATCAAATGCACAAGGGAACGATCCCCGCTTCCCTTCACCAGATGAGGTTTTGACCTATGACACAGACCGCATTGATCCGTCCCGCCTGGACGCCTGCAACCATCGCCCTGATGGTCCTGGGCTTCATGGTCTTCTGGCCGCTCGGCCTTGCCATGCTCGCCTATATTATCTGGGGCGAACGGCTTGACGGGTTCAAGGCTGACGTGAACCGCGCGACCGACGATTTCACCAGCGCATTCCGCAAGAACCGTCACGGCATGCGCGCCACTGGCAGCGGCAATGCCGCCTTTGACGAGTGGCGCGACGCAGAAATGTCGCGGCTCGATGAAGAGCGCAAGAAGCTCGACGAGATGCGCCGCGAGTTCGACCAGCACATGCGCGACCTGCGCATGGCGCGTGACCGCGAAGAGTTCAATCGCTTCATGGCTGACCGCAAGGCCAACCAGGCAAGAACGTCGGGCTCCGTGCCTGACATCAACGCCTGAGCCACGCTCCAATTGACTTCCCGAGAGGGCGGCGTTGATAGCGCCGCCCTTTTTGCTGCTCAAACCCCAGGTCCCGCCTCAACGGCCGGGAAGAAAACAGTCCCGCTGTCACAGTCGAATCGGATAAACAGGCCCGCATGTTTGGTATTCCCCGCTCTGCCCGCAAACCCGCTGCACCGCGCCCTGTCGCGGTCACCGTCAATGGCCGTGAACTGCCATTGTCGATCCGGGAAAACGCGCGCGCCACAAGGATGACGCTGCGCATCGAACCCGGCGGCCAGGCGCTGAAGCTGACCATTCCGAAGGGGCTTCCGGGCCGCGAGATCGACGAGTTCCTCACCCGCCATCACGGCTGGCTGATGACCCGGCTGGCCCGCGTCGAAGAGAGCGGATCGCCGGCGGAAACCGGCAAGATCACCATTCGCGGTGTCGAGCACCGGATCCAGATGACCGGCAAGCTGCGCGGGCTGGCCGAGCAGACCGAGATCGACGGGGTGCCGACGCTGCTTGTTTCCTGCCTGCCCGAGCATGTCGGCCGGCGCGTCTCCGACCACCTCAAGCGGGTGGCGAAGACAGAAATGGAACGGCTGGTCCGACACCATGCCGGAACCCTGGGCAGACCGTTCGGGTCGATCTCCTACAAGGACACCAAGAGTCGCTGGGGCTCCTGCACGTCCGAGGGCAACCTGTCGTTTTCCTGGCGGATTGCGATGGCGCCGGATTTCGTCATCGACTACCTCGCCGCCCACGAAGTGGCGCATCTGAAGGAAATGAACCACGGACCGGATTTCTGGGCCACCTGCAAGGCACTGTGTCCGCGCACCAAGGAAGCCAAGCGCTGGCTCAAGCAGAACGGCTCGCGCCTGTTCGCGGTGAGTTTCTGAACCCTGCCGCCTCAGCCACTCTGCGCAGCAGCGCCGCGACGATTGTCGCAGCATCCCCATCTCGACTCTGCCACCATTTTGTGCGACGTCAGCCGCCATGAAGACAGAGATCAAGATTTGCGGCCTGAGCACGCCCGAAGCGGTGGATCGCGCGGCCGATCTGAGCGCCGACATGGCGGGCTTCATCTTTTTTGAAAAGAGCCCGCGTCACGTCGCCGTCGACACTGCCGCTGCCCTGGCCGAGCGCGCCCGGGCGCGTGATCTCAAGACGGTGGCGGTTACAGTCAACATGGATGATGCCGGGCTGGACGAGATCGTCGCGCGCATGAAGCCCGACTGGCTGCAATTGCATGGCGCTGAAAGCCCCGAACGCGCAGCCGAACTCAAGGCCCGCTACGGTCTGCCGGTGATGAAGGCATTTGCCATCCGCGAGGCCGCAGACCTTGACCGCATTGCCCCCTATGACGGCATCGCCGACCGGTTCCTGTTTGACGCCAAGCCGCCGAAAGGCTCGGACCTGCCCGGCGGCAACGGCGTAAGCTTCGACTGGCGGCTTCTTGCAACGCTTGACGGGGCCGCTAGTTACATGCTTTCCGGTGGATTGACGAAAGACAATGTCGGCGAGGCGCTCCGCATCAGCGGCGCGAATATGCTCGATGTGTCCTCCGGCGTTGAAAGCGCACCCGGCATCAAGGATCTCGGCATGATGGACGCGTTCGTCCGCGCCGTTCACGATGCCGGCCTCACAGCCCGGGCAGGGTCTCAGGAGTAGATGATTTGAACCAGACAAGCACCCCGAATTCCTTCCGCACCGGTCCTGATGAGCAGGGCATGTTTGGCATTTTCGGTGGCCGTTTCGTTGCCGAAACGCTGATGCCGCTAATCCTGGAGCTGGAAGAGGAGTGGGCCAAGGCGAAGGCTGACCCGGCGTTCCGCGCCGAACTCGATCATCTCAACGCCCATTATGTCGGACGGCCGTCACCGCTCTATTTCGCCGAGCGGCTGACCGAGCATCTCGGCGGCGCCAAGGTCTATTTCAAGCGCGACGAGCTCAACCACACTGGATCGCACAAGATCAACAACTGCATCGGTCAGATCCTGCTGGCCAAGCGGATGGGCAAGACGCGGATCATCGCCGAAACCGGCGCCGGCCAGCATGGTGTGGCCTCGGCCACAGTCGCCGCACGCTTTGGCTATCCGTGCGAAGTCTACATGGGCGCCACCGATGTGCAGCGCCAGGCGCCGAACGTGTTCCGGATGAAGCTGCTCGGCGCCAAGGTGCACCCGGTGACGTCGGGCCAGGGCACGCTGAAGGACGCGATGAACGAGGCGCTGCGCGACTGGGTGACCAATGTCGACGACACCTATTACCTGATCGGCACGGCGGCTGGCCCGCATCCCTATCCAGAAATGGTGCGCACCTTCCAGTCGGTGATCGGGCAGGAAACCCGCGAGCAGATGCTGGCCGCCGAAGGCCGTCTGCCGGACATGCTGGTGGCCGCGGTCGGCGGCGGTTCCAACGCCATCGGCCTGTTCCACCCGTTCCTGGACGACAAGGACGTGCAGATTGTCGGCGTTGAAGCCGGCGGCAAAGGCCTTGAGGGCGAAGAGCATTGCGCCTCGCTGACCGCCGGTTCGCCCGGCGTGCTGCACGGCAACCGCACCTATCTGCTGCAGGACGGCGACGGACAGATCAAGGAAGGCCATTCGATTTCGGCCGGTCTCGACTATCCCGGCATCGGACCCGAACACTCCTGGCTCAAGGAATCCAACCGGGTCGAATATGTGCCGATCATGGATGAGGAAGCCCTGGAAGCCTTCCAGCTGCTGACCCGTCTCGAAGGCATCATTCCGGCGCTGGAGCCGAGCCACGCGCTGGCCGAAGTGATCAAGCGGGCGCCGAAAATGGACAAGGACCAGATCATCGTGATGAACCTGTGCGGCCGCGGCGACAAGGACATCTTCACAGTCGGCAAGATCCTGGGCGTGGAACTCTGATCATGACCGGTTTCTCCGATCTCCGGGCGGTGTTCATCAACACCACGCTCAAAAGCACGGCGCAGGGCGAAAGCCACACCGAGCGGCTGATGCGCAATGCCATGGCGATCACGGAGACCAATGGCGTTGAGGTGGATCTGCTGCGTGCGGCAGACCATCATATCGCCTACGGCGTGCAGCCCGACATGCGCGAGCATGGTGCGGATCGGGACGACTGGCCGGAAGTGTTCTGGCCGAAAATCCGCGACGCCGATATACTGGTGATCGGCACGCCCTTGTGGCTGGGCGAGGAATCCTCGCTCTGCCGGGTGATCATCGAACGGCTTTACGCCCATTCGGGCCAGCGCAATGACCGCGGACAGTATATCTTCTATGGCAAGGTCGGCGGTTGCATGGTCACCGGCAACGAGGATGGCGTCAAACACGCCTCGATGACCTGCCTCTATGCCATGCAGCATGTCGGCTACACGATTCCGCCGCAGGCCGATAGCGGCTGGATCGGCGAAGTCGGCCCGGGCAAATCCTATGGTGATGACGGCGCCGGCTATGATAATGATTTCACCAAGCGCAACACCTCGTTCATGACCTGGAACCTGATGCATCTGGCACGGATGCTCAAAGATGCGGGGGGCATTCCCAATCATGGCAATGATGTCGAAGCCTGGAACAATGGCGCGCGTTTTGACCACCCCGAGATCGGAAAATCCTGAATGACCACTCGCATTGATACCCGTTTCGAAAAGCTCAAGGCCGAGGGCCGGCCGGCGCTGGTGACCTACTTCATGGGCGGCGATCCCGATTACGACACTTCGCTGAAGATCATGCAGGCGCTGCCGGGCGCGGGCTCGGACGTGATCGAGCTCGGCATGCCGTTCTCCGATCCGATGGCCGACGGCCCGGCGATCCAGATGGCCGGACAGCGGGCGCTCAAGGGCGGCCAGTCGCTTGTCAGGACGCTGGATCTGGCGCGGGATTTCCGCAAGGGCGACAATGAAACGCCAATCGTGCTGATGGGCTATTACAACCCGATCTACATCTATGGCGTCGACAGGTTCCTGGTCGATGCCAAGGAAGCCGGGATCGACGGGCTGATCGTGGTCGACCTGCCGCCTGAAATGGACGAGGAACTGTGCATTCCGGCGCTGAAGGCCGGGGTCAACTTCATCCGGCTCGCGACACCGACAACGGATGACAAGCGGCTGCCGCTGGTGCTTAGCAACACGTCGGGCTTTGTCTATTACGTCTCGATGACCGGGATCACTGGATCGGCGATTGCCGACACATCCAAGGTCAACGTGGCCGTCGACAGGATCAAGAGCCACACCAACCTGCCGGTCTGCGTCGGCTTCGGGGTGAAGACCGCCGAACAGGCCCGCGCCATCGGCCAATCGGCTGACGGCGTTGTGGTCGGCACCGCGATCGTCAACCAGATCGCCAATACACTTGATGCTGAGGGTGCAGCCACCACCGACACGGTCGAGAGCGTCGCCACCATGGTGCGCGGCCTTGCCACCGGCGTTCGTGCCGCACGCCTTGCACCGACACAATAAGACCCCCACATTGGGTGACGAACCGGAGATTACGCGTTGAACTGGATTACCAACTACGTCAGGCCAAAGATCAATTCGATGCTCGGCCGCCGCGAGGTGCCGGAAAACCTATGGATCAAGTGCCCAGAAACCGGGGAAATGGTGTTCCACAACGATCTGGAAGAGAACCATTTCGTGATCCCGGCCTCGGGCTACCACATGAAGATGTCGGCCGAAGCCCGGCTCAAGCACATGTTCGACGAGGGCAAGTACGAGCTGCTGCCGTCGCCGAAAGTGCCCCAGGATCCGCTCAAGTTCCGCGATTCGAAGAAATATGCAGACCGGCTTAGGGAAAACCGCACCAAGACCGGGCTGGAAGATTCGATCGTATCCGCCCACGGGTCGGTCCAGGGTGTCAAGATAGTTGCCTGCGTGCATGATTTTGCTTTCATGGGCGGATCGCTCGGTCTTGCTGCCGGCGAAGCCATCGTCCAGGCCTTCGAGGCAGCGATCGAACGCAATTGCCCGCTGGTGATGTTCCCGGCATCGGGCGGCGCCCGCATGCAGGAAGGCATCCTGTCGCTGATGCAGCTGCCGCGCACCACCGTTGCGGTGGAAATGCTGAAAGAAGCCGGACTTCCCTACATCGTGGTGCTGACCAATCCGACCACCGGCGGCGTTTCGGCCTCCTACGCGATGCTCGGCGATATCCATCTCGCCGAACCGGGTGCGGAAATCGGCTTTGCCGGCAAACGGGTGATCGAGCAGACCATCCGTGAAAAGCTGCCCGAAGGCTTTCAGACCGCGGAATACCTGGTTGATCACGGCATGGTCGACATGGTGGTGCACCGCCACGACCTGCCGGCAACGGTGGCCCGCTTGCTCAGGATCTTCCTGAAACTGGATGCACCCGCGCCAACCGCGCTTCCTGCACCCGAAAAACCTGCTGAAGCCGCACCGGCAGAAGCCGCGGAGTAAGATCCCAACCAGAACCGGAAACGGTGGCGAGAGGAGCTGTCGTGTCGGCTGCTGAACGGGAAATCAACGCGCTCATGGCGCTGCATCCGAAGGGATTCGACCTCTCGCTTGAGCGGATCACCCGGCTGCTTGGGCGGCTCGGCAATCCGCATGAAAAGCTGCCGCCGGTGATCCATATCGCCGGAACCAACGGCAAGGGATCGACCAGCGCCTTTTGCCGCGCCATTCTCGAAGCGCACGGGCTGACGGTTCACGTCCATACCTCGCCGCACCTGGTCAACTGGCATGAGCGCTTCCGCATCGGCGCCGAGGGCGGCGGGCACCTGGTCGAGGACGAGGTGCTGGCCGACGCATTGCGGCGGGTGGCGGATGCCAACCAGGGCGAGATGATCACCGTCTTCGAGATCCTGACCGCGGTGATGTTCGTGCTGTTTTCCGAGCATCCCGCCGACGCGGCCTTGATCGAGGTCGGTCTCGGCGGACGGTTTGACGCGACCAACGTGATCGCCCATCCCGCGGTCAGCCTGATCATGTCGATCTCGCTCGACCACCAGGCCTATCTTGGCGATCGCGTCGAGCTGATCGCGGCGGAAAAGGCCGGAATCATCAAACCCGGCGCGCCAGTGGTGATCGGTGCACAGACAGAAGATGCGGCCCGCGAAGTGCTGATCGAGATCGCCGAACGGCTGAGATGCCCGCTGAGCATTTACGGCCAGGATTTCCTCGCGCTCGAGGAAAACGGTCGGCTGGCCTACCAGGACGAGGACGAATTGATCGACCTGCCCTTGCCGAGGCTTGCAGGCCGGCACCAGCAGGGCAATGCGGCGGCCGCCATCCGTGGCTTGAAGGCCGCCGGCTTCAAGCTTGAAGAACGCGCCACCGCCGAAGGCCTGCTCAATGTGTCCTGGCCCGGGCGGCTTGAACGGCTGACCCACGGGCGTCTTGTCGAGGGTGCGATGGAAGGCGTAGAGCTGTGGATCGACGGCGGTCACAATCCGGGCGCCGGCAAGGCGATTGCGGAGGCGATGGCCAATCTCAACGACCGCGACTCCCGGCCGCTGTTCCTGGTCACCGGGATGATCAACACCAAGGATCCGGTGGGCTATTTCGAAGCCTTTGCCGGCATGGTGCGGCACGTGTTCACGGTTCCGGTGTCGGATTCCGAAGCGGGGCTGGACCCCGAGTTTCTCGCCGATACCGCCGACGAAGCGGGATTGACCGCAGAAGCTGCGAAGGATGTGGAAAGCGCAATTGCCGCCATCTGCACCAACTGGAACGGGCTGGAACGCCCACCTCGGATCCTGATCGGCGGATCACTCTACCTTCTGGGCGAAGTGCTGAAGTTCAACGAGACACCGCCGGTCTGATCTGCACCCCCTAAAATCCGCGCATGAAAAACCCGCCCGGTTTCCCGGGCGGGTTTTTTGATGGTTCGAAGATCTGAAATCAGGCGATGGCGCCGGAAATCCAGCTCGAGAGCGCCGTCTTCGGCGAAGCGCCGACCTTGATGTCGGCCACGGCGCCGCCCTTGAACATGGCAAGCGTCGGGATCGAACGGACACCAAACTGGGAAGCCAGTTCCGGGTTCTCGTCGATGTTGAGCTTGACGACCTTGACGCTGCCTTCCATCTCGTTGGAGATTTCCTCGAGGCTCGGAGCGATCATCTTGCAGGGTCCGCACCATTCAGCCCAGAAGTCGACGACGACGGGAACGGTGGAATCGAGCACTTCGCTCTGAAAATTGGCGGTGTCTACTTTTACGGTTGCCATGTTGCGGCACTCCTTTGATCGGGTGACTCGTGTGTGGTCTCAATGTGATGATTCGCCCTTCAGTATTCAAGGCATTTCGACCAGCTTCACCGAGCCGTGATGCCGGACAGCCATTTATGCATCGAGACCGGCCAGTGCCTGATCCAGTACCGGGCCGGGAATCTCAATGAGTTGCGGACGGGAAACATAGACCAGCGCAGCGTCAATTCGCCGCCCCGGATAGAGCGGCGCCAGCAGCGCGCGATAGATGGCGAGCTGTGACACGTGGCCAGACGGTGGTTGCTCACCGGCTTGTGGCGCCAGGCCGGTCTTGTAGTCCACGATCAGCACCCGGTCACCGTCGAGCGCGATGCGGTCGATCCGGCCCGAGACGGCGCGCTCCTCGCCTGCGACCCGCAACGTGCCCATGACCGAGACTTCCGCCTCGCCCGGCGCATCGAAGATCGGTGCGAAGGCCGGATCCTGCAGGACCGCCAGCACCTGGGTCTCGATGGTCTGTCGTGCTTCGGCCTGTTCTTCGGGTAGGGCGCGAGCGAGATAACGGGTGAGCACGGTTTGCCGTTCGGTGGCAGGAACGCCGGGCAACACCTGAAGCAGGCGGTGGATCATGCTGCCGCGTTCGAGCGCTGCCGTCGAACCGGTCTGGCTGCCGGCAAAGGGCGAGCGGGTGGCCAGCTCGGCGCTGTCCTCGAGCACGGCGCTGACACCCGATGGCGCCAGGGGGCGGGGCAGACGCGCGGGAGGCGGCAAGGGAGCCGCCGGGATGTGGATGCCGCTCTCGGGCGTGGCTGCGGCGGGTGCGGGCGCCTGTGCATCGGGAGATGTGACCACCGGGTTTGCCATGCTGGTCCGGCAGAAGCGGCGCGCTTCGAAGGGTTCGGTGACGTACTCGTGGACGATGTCGGAGACCGTGTAGTCAGCCTCTCCTGTTGCACGTTCAAGCCCGGCGGATGCCAGCGAGTGCCAGGTCGGGGATTTGACCTCCCGGATACCGCGATATCCACAAACCACCAGCCGGTCCGCCGCCCGCGTCAGCCCGACATAAAGCAGCCGGCGGTATTCCTCCTCGGCCTGCTCGCGCATTTTCTCGCGGACCGGCGCAATGGCGTCGTTCTCGTGGCTCTTGTCCGGCAACCAGACCGGGATGCTCGGCGGCTCAGTCGATCCGGGTCTTGGCGGCAGCAGCCAGAGCCGCGGCTGGTGGCTGTGCTGGAACGCCTCGCCGCCGGAATCAACCAGGAACACGATCGGCGCTTCCAGCCCCTTGGCGGCATGCACGGTCATGATCCGCACCGCGCCGGACTGGCCTTCCATCTCGCGCTTGATTTCGGGCGTGTCGGTTTCGAGCATGGCGAGGAAGGACTGCAGACCCGGCAAGCCGGCCTGTTCGTGATCCAGCGTCAGGCCGAGAAACTCGTCCAGCACATCACCGACTTCATGGCCGAGACGGCCGAGATAGGCCCGGCGGCCGCCATCGGGACCGAGCAGGCTGGCAAAGAAATCATGCGGCGGAAGCTGCGCGGCACGGCTGCGCCAGCGTTTGAGCTTCGCAACCGCGGCCTCGAATCGCGGATCGGTTTCAGCCAGCTCACGCAACCGCCGCCAGACAGACACGCCGTCCGGCCGTCCCGATGTCAGCTGGAACAGGTCATCCTCATCGAGATCCAGCAACGGGCTCTTGAACAGGGCAGCGAGCGAGAGGTCGTCATCGCTCAGAAGCACGAAACGCCCCAGCGCCATCAGGTCCTGCACCGCGATGTGATCGGTGAGCCGCAGCCGGTCGGCGCCCGCCACCGGGATATCCGTGGTCGCCTTCAGGGTGCGCAGCAGTGTCGGCACGAAACCATCGCGCTTGCGCACCAGAACCAGGATATCGCCAGGTGCGACTGGCCGCATCTTTTTCGATTTCTGATCCTCGATCATCTCCTTGCCGACCCATAGCCGCAGCACATCGGCAATGCGGCGGGCGAGTTGGGCGGCAGGTGCGGATTCGGGCACCTCGTCGAAGGCTGCGGTCCAGTCTTCGTCGTTGCCGGTCTGCTCCTTGGCGATCATCGGCCAGATCTCGACCAGTCCGGGCGCCTGCAGCCGCGCGGTCTCGTGGATCACCGGCTCGTCGGCGGAGCCCATGCCGCGCAGCGCATCGGCGCTGGCAAAGACATGGTCGACCAGTTTCAGCACCTCGGTGGAGGAGCGGAAGGAAACCCGCAGCGAAACCTTTTCAAACTCCGCATCCGCAGCCCCGGCAAGCCTTGCGATCCGGCCTCGCTCTTCGGCGAAGCGCTCGGGACGGGCGCCCTGGAACGAGTAGATCGACTGTTTTTCGTCGCCAACGGCAAACAGTGTCCGGGTCGCCGGACGGGCTCCTTCGCCGGCAAAGAACTCGTCCGACAGGGCGCCGATAACGTTCCATTGCAGCGGTGCGGTGTCTTGGGCCTCGTCGACCAGCACGTGATCGATGCCCTGGTCGAGCTTGTAGTGGACCCAGGCGCTGGCGCCGCTTTTCGACAGAAGCGCTTCGGTGGCGCCGATCAGATCGTCATAATCGAGCAGAGCCTGACGGGTTTTCAGCCGCTCGAATTCGCCGAGATAGCGCCGGGCCAGGTGAAACACGGTCACCGAGGCTGACAGCATGCTGAGCCGGGCCAGCTTGTCGAGAGTGGCGATGATTTGTGCCTGCGCCGCGGCAACCCGGTCGGCAAGGTCGGGAAACCGCTCGAGGACGGTTTTCGAGGCGACCGTGCCGAGCCTGGCCGGCGTGCCTGATTTGGTGAAGAACACCTGCCTGAGCAGATCGAGCCGGGTGTCGGGATCAGGTTCGGACCCGGCGGCGAGCAGCCCGTAGGAAAGATTGTAGGCCTTGGTCGCGGACTTCGCGGATTCTGCAAATTCATAGACAGCACGCAGGTAATCGACCGGCAAGGCCTCGAGCGGCCAGGATGTTTTTACAAGCGAGGCTTCCTTGTCCTCCGGAGCCAGATCGAGGGCTTGCCGGATCAACGTCTCGGCGCCGCCCGCAGTCTTTGCCCTGGCGTCAAAGGCGATATATTCGCGACGCCGCGCGTAGAGGCCCGAGATCAGTTTGTCGAAACCGGCCTCGCCACCGATGTCGAGCGCCGCAGTGACAGCGCGCGCCAGTTCCGGATGGTTTTCGAAAGATTGCGACGACATCAGATGACGGCGCGCCTCGGCCAGAAGCTCGGCAGCTTTCTGGTCATCGAGCACGTTGAAATGACCGGGAATGTTGGCTTCCAGCGGGAACCGGTGCAGCACGGCCTCGCAAAAGGCGTGGATGGTCTGGATCTTGAGGCCACCCGGCGTTTCGAGCGCGGTGGCAAACAGCCGGCGCGCGCGCACCAGCTGGTGCGGTTCGGCCTGCCGGCCTTCGAGCTCGGTGATCTTTTCGGCAAGAGCGGCGTCATCGAGCCGGACCCATTCGCCCAGCGTCTTGAAGATGCGATTGGACATCTCCGCCGAGGCCGCCTTGGTGTAGGTCAGGCAGAGGATCGCCGAAGGACGGGCGCCGCGCAACAGCAGTCGGATCACCCGGCGGGCCAGAACATGGGTCTTGCCCGACCCGGCATTGGCCGAGACCCAGGCCGACAATGTCGGCGTCGCCGCCCTGTTCTGGCGCAGCGTCGTGTCGGAAATGATCGCCTGGCTGGTTTGCTCAGTCATCGCCATCACCTCCTTCGGCATCGACGGCGGTCTGCCATTCGGCGACACGCGCCAGATGGTCATATTCGCCGCCGAAATCGCGTGCACTGCGCGGAATGGCGCGCGACAGGAACCCGCGCTTGCCCGAGCGCAGCAGCGCGACCAGCCGGCTGAACTCCTCGACCGCCTTGTCGGCCAGATCCTGCGGCGCCAGGAATTCGTCGCGGCCGGGCTTGTCGGGATCGGTGTCGATGCGCTCGGCGAATGGCTCCCGGCCGGTCAGGCGGAGATAAAGCAGGCTCGAAACCGGCATCCTGCCGAGCCCGGAGAAGCCGCCATTGAGCAGCGCATAGGCTTCGAGCGCCAGCTGCGGATCAAGCAGGATCCGCGCTTCCTTGCGCGAGGGCGTGCCGCCGGTCTTGTAATCGATGATCCAGACGGTTCCATCCTGGCGCAGGTCCAGCCGGTCAGCCATGCCGGTAAGCTTGAGCCCGCCCAGCGGCAGCTCCAGGCTGGCGCGGGTCTCGACGAGGGATTGCGCCAGACCGGGGGCATGGTCGTGCTCCCAGGCAGCAATGGCTTCGGCAGCCTTGTTAAAGCGCATGCGCCAGACCAGTGCGGTGGCATCCGGCAGACCGGCGGTCTCGAAACGCCTTGTGGCGATGGCGCGCAGGGTTTCGAGCGTCCGGGCAGCCGGATCATGCTCGGCAACGAATTCCTCGAGGATCTCGTGGTAGAGCGTGCCGCGTTCGCGCGGACCGGGATCGGCGAGAAACGGCTCGAGCGGATCAAGGCCGAGAATGCGCCGGGCGTAGATGGCATAGGGGTCGCGGCGCAGTTTGCCGACTTCGGAAAACGAGTAGCTGCCAGGCTGAAGATGCTCCGGCGGGCGCGGTTCGGGCCGGGGCGATGACGGGGCAGACGGCCCCTGATCAAGCGTGCGGGCATGGGACAGCAAGGCTTCGCCGCGGGCCCGGAGCATGGCAGCTGGTTCCGGCCCGATGACGGCCAGGAGCCGTTGCAGCCAGCGGGAGGCAACGGTGGGCGCCTTGCCGGAGCGGAAAGAGCGCGACAGCACCAGTTCGGGCGCACCCATCGCCATCTGGAAGTCGTGCGCCGCCTGACCGATGCGGCGTTCAGGCGGCTCAAGTCCGATGGCCGCCTTCATCGAGCGCGACAGGAACGGATCTTCCTGGCCGGCCTGCGGCCAGACGCCTTCATTAAGCGCGCCCATCAGCAGGGTGTCGACATGCTGCAGCCGGGCCTCGAGCGCGCCCCAGATGAAGGCGCGGGGATGACCGCCGGCGCGCGGCTTGACCATGCGGCCAGACATCAGTGCATCGAGCGCACCCAGCCACTCGGACCCGGTCATCGATAGCATCGCGCCACTGTCGCGGGTTTCGAGCAGAACCGCTGCGAGATCCGCCCCGGCCTCGTCGCCCCACAGATCATCCAGCGCGCCGGTGTCATCGACGCAAATGCGTTCGAGCGCGTCTGCGGTCAAGGCGGCGAGCCGGCCGATCGGGATCTGGTTGGTGACACCGGGGCCGTCTTTTTCGACCAGCACTGAGGTCAGCGGTGACAGGGCGTCTGCGGCGCGGGCGGCAAAATCACGTGCCTGCTCCGCCTGCTCGTCGCTGATGCGTTTCAGCCAACCGCCGGCATGGCGGTCGTGCCGCCCGGCCTCGCGGCTGGTCACCAGAGCTTCGAGGTCTTCAATGTCGGCAGCGCCACTGCCGCCGCGCAATGCAATCCGCTCGACAAAGCCGGCCCGGGCCCGGGCCGCGAACTGGCTCAGCCCGAAGCGCGCCAGCGGATGCTTGATCAGGGCGGCGATGGCCACCGGATCTCCGGGTGCGAAGGCCACGTGAACGGCGAGCCGCGCCAGTCCGCCCTGCAGGCTGGAGGTGAGAGGCGTACCGCCCGAATCATTGGCTTCGATGCCGTAGCGCGCCAGTACGGTGACGACGCGGCGGGCGAGATTGCGGTCGGGCGTGACCAGCGCCGCCTTAGGCTCGGCAATGCCCGGGCGCGGCTCAAGCGCGCGGCGCATGGCTGCGGCAAGGGCTGCGGCTTCCTCGCGCTCATTGGCGGCCTCGATCAGGCTGACGCTCTCAAATCCCGCTCCGACCACCGATGCATCGGGCAGAAAGCCGGCCTCGCCCCAGGCTTCCGTTGCCATGGCCGGCAGCAAGGCCTGGGAGACGAGGGTCCGGCGGGTTGAAAGCTCAGGCCCAGGGCGGCCAATCTCGGGGATCTCAGCCAGCCGGTCGACGCCAAGGCCGCAGGTCTCAAGCAATTTGAGAAGACCATATTGCGGGTGACTGCGGATGGCGACATCGACCAGATTGCGGCCATCGGGCGATTGCCGGGTCATCGCCGCTTCCGCCAGCCCCTGCCAATGCCTTGGCTGCATCGCGTGATCCAGCCCCGGCAGCACCACCGCCCCGTGCGGCAATTGCGCCACCGTGGCAATCAGCCGGGCCGTGGAAGGCCTCGTACCGGTCGATCCGGCGACAATCACCGGGCGGTCGGCGGGCGACGCGGCCAGGCTGCGGGTGAAGACGTCGAGCATCGCATTGTGATGCCGGGCCGGGCTGGAACGGTGAATTTCCGTGAGCAGCGAGGGCCAGAACTCGCGCGCGATCTTGAGAAACTCGGCCGTCAGCTGCCACCATTGCTGGAGATCGGCATCGGCAACCGTATCCAGCCCGGCAAAATCGCATTCCTCGGTTTCCACCGCCTGGATCAGATCGGACAGGGCACGGCCAAGCCAGATGGCATCGGCCGGGTTGGCGGGTGCAACCAGGGGCACGCCGCCGAGGTGATCCTTGACCGCCTGCGGCAAGGTCTGCTTCCAGGCCAGCACCAGATCGGCCAGGCGCAAGGTGGCGGCGGTTTGCGGAATAGGCGGATCGAGCGCCAGGGTTTCCGGATCGGCGGAATCGAAAAACCCGGCATCGTCGTCGGTTTCGCCCAGGGGACGGATGGACGGCAGGATCGCCGACCCCTTGCCGATCAGATCGGTCAGTTCGGAGCGCAGCACCCGCGCGGCGCGGCGAGTGGGTACGAACACGGTGGCGCCGGCGAGAGACAGCGGGTTGTCAGGTGAATAGGCCAATCCCGGCAACAGCCCGCCGTCGATGATCCCGTCCGCGAGCGTGGCAAGAAAATCCACCCCGGGCGGAATCGTGACGATACGGGGCGTGGCCGGCTTCACTGGACCGGTTCGCCGAGATAGCCGGCGCGGGCCGCTTCGGCCTCGCCGATGGCTTCGGGGGTTCCGACGGTGAGCCAATGGCCCCGCATCGGCATGCCAAACAGCCGGCCCTGGCTTTCAGCTGTATCGAAACAGCGGTTGAGAGAAAATTTCGGCTCCGTAATGGCTTGGAAAATGCGTGGATGCAGCACAATCACACCGGCATAGATCACCGGATCGCCCTCGCCCTTGAAACGTGCCAGCCGGCCATCCCCACTGAGAATGAAATCACCGGCGCCGGTATGGCCGGTGGCCTGGTCGAGGCGGGCGGTCATCAGCAGGATGTCCATTGATTCGGGATCGAAACGATCTCTCATCCGGGTCAGGTTGTCGGTCCCGCTGCCCGGCTCCTCGAGCCAGAACGTATCGGCATTGAGCACCAGAAACGGTTCAGGCCCGAGCAGGGGCAAGGCCTTGACGATGCCGCCACCTGAATCGAGCAATTGAGCGGTTTCGTCGGAAATCTCGATTGTCATGCCGGCCTGCTTTGACAGCCAGTCTATCAGCAGCGGCGCAAGATAGTGCACATTGACGACAGCACGGCGCACCCCGGCACGGGTCAGCGCTTCAAGGCCATAGGCGATCAGCGGCTTGCCTGCCACTTCGACCAGCGGCTTGGGCAGCGTCTCGGTGATCGGGCGCATACGGGTGCCAAGCCCCGCGGCAAGGATCATGGCGGTATCGATGGTCATCAGCTGGCCGGTCCGGTTTATGATTCGGTTTCGCCGATACCAGCCTTTGCGAACCAGTTACGCAAGGGTTGCAGCACCGGATGCTGCAGAGAAGCCGCAATATAGGCCTCGATTCGCGGCAGATGCCGCAAATAGCCGGGTTTTCCATCGCGCTGCTTGAGCCGGACGAAGATCCCGAGGATCTTGGCGGCCCGCTGGGCCGCCAAGATGGCATAGGCCCGGCGGAATGCAGCCTCGTCAAAGAGCGGATCATCGGCGCGGCGCGCCGCCACGTAGCGGTTCAGCAGCTGATCGGCGAGTTCCTGATCCACCGTCACCCGTGCATCCTGACACAGGGAGGCAACATCGTAGGCGGACGGGCCGATCATCGCGTCCTGAAAGTCGATGATGCCGAGCCGGTCCAGCCCGGTTCTGTCATCGCGCCAGATCAGGTTTGGCGAATGATAGTCGCGCAGCACGAGCGCTTTTTCTGCATTCTGCAGCTCGGCAAAGAGCGCGCGCCACAGCGCGATATAATCCTGCCGTTCCGCATCGGGCACGGCTGTGCCGCGCTTGAAGGGCAGGTACCAGTCGGTCAGAAGTTCCACTTCGATCTGCATGGCTCGGGGATCGTAAGCCGGCACATGATGCAGCCCGCCGCCGACCGGCAGCGCATCGGGAAGCGGTTTGCCATGCAGCGCGGCCAGGCAGTCGATCGCGACTTTGTACCGGTCCGGATCCGGTTTGCCGTCTTCATCAAGAATGCCATCGGCGCCAAGGTTTTCGATCAGCAGAAAGCCCTGATCAAGATCTTCGGCATGGATTTCAGGGGCAGCGAAGCCTTGCGCGCGCAGCCAGCGGGCAATGGCGACGAAGGGAACGACATCCTCGGCGAGATGGGCAATCCGGGAATAGGGCAAGCCATCGCGGACCGGCGGACCATCAGGCTGGCGCGCCGCGTTCATCAGAATCAGCGGCTGCCCACCTTCAGGGCGGATGGTCTCGTAGGTCCGGGTCGAGGCATCGCCCTGCAAGTGACGCCGGATCACCGGCGTGGAAAACTGCTGTTCGAGGAAAGCACGGGCGGCGCGGGAGCGCTTAAGCCGGGCGAGGAAGGCTTGCGGCGCCGAGATGCACACGGTGCGGCTTTCGCCGGTCCCTTCGAACCGCAGCATCACCCGGTCGTTGGGCAGCAGATCCAAAGCCTTTTCCGGCCATTCGATCAGGGCCACGCCTTCGGCCAGCGCGTCATCAAGACCCAGCTCATCGAGCTCTTCGGGCGAGCCGATGCGGTAGAGATCCATATGGGCGACGGGAAGCCTGAGATCATAGCTCTGCACCAGCGTGAAGGTGGGGCTCGGCGCCTCCAGCTCCGGATCGTCCGCCATGGCGCGGATCAGGGCCCGCGCGAAGGTCGATTTGCCGGCGCCGAGATCACCCGACAGGCAGAGGCAATCGCCGGGTTTGAGTGCCAGCGAGACATCTTCGGCGAACAGGCCGGTCGCTGCCAGATCGGCCAGTTCCACGCGCATGGGGGCCGTGGTCACCTTGTGTCACTCGGCCGCATCGCGGGTCAGCGGGCG
The DNA here is from genome assembly GCF_002733955.1 of Hoeflea sp. Classification (GTDB taxonomy): domain Bacteria; phylum Pseudomonadota; class Alphaproteobacteria; order Rhizobiales; family Rhizobiaceae; genus Hoeflea. The sequence continues at coordinate 177,089 of NZ_NVXQ01000004.1, forward strand.
CAGCTCGGGAAATCGGCAGATAATGGTCGCGCCGCCCTCCTCGCCACTTTCGATGGAGACCGAGCCATTGTGCAGGCCGACAAAGCTCTGCACGATGGAAAGCCCCAGTCCGGCGCCGCGGCGGCGGCCCGACTGGCCGCTGGTCTCGAAGCGGGCGAAGACATCCTTGCGCGCGTTTTCGGGAATGCCCGGGCCGGAATCGGTAACGGAGAAGCAGACCGCGTCCTCGTCCCGGGTGCAGCGCAAACGCACCACGGACCCGTCGGGGGCAAAATTTGCGGCATTCATCAACAGCTTGAACAGGATCTGCTTGAGCCGCTGGTGATCACCGGTCATCTCGGCCGGCGCGTTCGCCGTGTCGATCTTGAGCGACAGCCCGTTCTCTTTCAGCCGGTCGGCGATCTGCTCACCGGCCTCGGCAAAGAGCTGCTCGATGTTCACCACGCCCGATTCGATGCGCATGATGCCGGCGTCGACGGTGGCGAGATCGAGAATGTCGTTGACGATGGTCAGAAGCACCGAGGACGAGGTGGCGATATGATCGAGATATTCGGACTGGCGTTCGTTCAGCTCGCCGATACCGGGGGTCTGCAGCAGTTCGGTGAAGCCGATGATGTTGGTCAGCGGCGAGCGCAGCTCGTAGGAAACATGCTGGACGAAATCGTTCTTCAGCGCATCGGCCTTGCGCAGCGCCTCGTTCTTCTCGGTCAGCATGCGTTCGGCGCCGACACTGTCGGTGACATTGACGAAGGCGATCATGGTCTGGCCGTTGGGCAAGGGCACGATGGCGTAATCCAGAATGAGCCCGGTGACGAGCTCGATGCGGCCTTCCTGGGTGCGGCGCTCGTCTTCGAAACCGGTTATTGCGCCGGCAAACAGTTTCCAGCCATCAGCCTCGCGATAGGAGGGCTCGCAGGCTTCGGCGATGTGCTTGATATGGGTGCCGGGCTTGACCTGCTGCTCGGTCAGGCCCCAGAGCGCACGGAAAGACGGGTTCGACAGGCGGATCTTGCCGTCGGGTCCGAACACGCCAACGCCTTCGGCGAGATGATCGATGGTTTCGCCCTGGGCCTGGAGCAGCGTGTTGTAGCGGGTTTCCAGATCGACCTTTTCGGTCAGGTTCTCGAACACCCAGGTGACGCCGCCCTGCGGGTGGGCATTGGCGAAGACATTGAGGGTCTGGCCATCCGGGAGATGCCAAAGATGCGGCGTCGCCTCGACCGAGCGGTAGACCGAGAGCATCTGCTCTTTCCAGTCGCGCCAGGCATGGGGCTCGGGCAGTTTTCCGTCGGCGCGCAGCCGCTCGAGAAATTCGCCATTGTCGGGCCGGCGCGACAGGAAGGGCGTGTCGAGCTCCCACAGGCGCTGGAACGCCTGGTTGTGAAACTGCAGCCGCTGATCGCGGTCGAAAATCGCCACCGGTGTGGCCAGGTGATCCAGCGTCTCGGCATGGCTCTGGATTGTGCGCTTGAGCTCCTGGCGCAGGTCTTCCTCGATCGAGACATCCAGCGCCAGCCCTGCCGTTCCGGAAGGCGTCTTGGCATCGGCGACTTCGAGGAAGCGGCGGTGACCATGAATGACGGTCGAGACCTTGTCGAGAAACGGCCGTTCCGGGGTGGTCGTTGCGCGCACCCGCTCGCGCGTGGCCGTGCCCAGCAATTCCAGTCCACGGTTGAGCGTATCCTGACGGTCTTCGCCCTCGACGGCCCGGGTGTAGGCGTTGTTGACCCAGACCAGTTTCGAGTCCGGGCCGCGCAACCACACCGGCATGTCGATGATGTCGAGCAGGGCCTGGAGCGTGTCGAGAGAGGTGAGCAGCCGGTCGCGCTCCGTTGTGAGCTCGGCCAGTTCGGCGCGGACCCCGGAAAGGGTGACAAAGCGCACAAAGGCGCGGCCGCCGGAAACCCGGCCCTGGGCTTCGATGACATGGCCGCGGGCTGTCTCGACAATCATGTCAAAGCGTTCGGCATGGGCGCGGAGCCGGTCGATCGCCTCGTCGAGGCCGGCAGCAGAGCGCGGCTCGAGCCAGCGGCCGAAAGCCAGAAAATCGGCCGGGCTTTGCGGCGCGCCGGTTTCGGCGGAAAGCTGCCCCAGCACCTCGGCAGGCAAACCGACGCCGTCCCACACGACAATTCGCCGATCGCGGTCGACAATCAGCGCCTCATGACGCGAAATCCTGGCATTTGCGTCGGCCAGCGCGGCACGCAGTTGGACATTTTCGAGGTCGATCTTGCCGCGTTCGCGAATCAGCCAGATGGCCGAGATCATGGCCGCCGAAATGGCGCCGATAACCATGGCGAAATTGATCACTTCAAAGGAGGATACGCCAGCGCCTGGCGACATGGTGTCGACCGAAGCCTGGGCCAGAGCGGGGAGTGCGGATGCGAGGTAACCACCGCTGAGCAGCGCTGTTCCGGTCAGTATCCGGCGCCGGAAGCGTTCCAGATGCCTGATCACAATCTGTGTGAGTCCCAGTCGCCCCGTAAGCCCAAGTGAATCCGTCTTCACCGGCATGTCCCAGTCCCCTCGTGGTCTGTCTGACAAGACATCGCCAATCGTTTGGCCAATCCGTTTGCAGCGCCGCCACAACGTGAAAACGAATCATGAGCCAAAAACATACCTGTTTCGCGAATCACGGTGAAGGGGGACGCCGCGCAAAAAGAAACCGCGCCCTTTTTGTCAAGGACGCGGCTTCAATATCTTGTGGGTATCGATTAGAAAATCAGTACCTGTAGTGTTCCGGCTTGAACGGACCCTCGACAGTGACACCAATATAATCGGCCTGCTCTGTCTGGAGCTGGGTCAGCTTGGCGCCGATCTTGTCCAAATGCAGTCGAGCCACCTTTTCATCGAGGTGCTTGGGCAGGACGTAGACCTCGTTCTTGTACTCATCGCCCTTCATCCAGATTTCCATCTGCGCCAGCACCTGGTTGGTGAAGGAGGCTGACATGACGAAGCTTGGATGGCCGGTTGCGTTGCCGAGGTTGAGCAGGCGGCCCTGGCTGAGCAGGATCATGCGATTGCCGGACGGCATTTCGATCATGTCCACCTGGTCCTTGATGTTGGTCCACTTGTGGTTCTTCAGGGCAGCGACCTGAATTTCATTGTCGAAGTGGCCGATATTGCCGACGATGGCCATGTCCTTCATCTCGCGCATGTGCTCGAGGCGAATGACGTCCTTGTTGCCGGTGGTGGTGATGAAGATGTCGGCGGACTTCACCACGTCTTCAAGCAGGACCACTTCGAAACCGTCCATGGCCGCCTGAAGCGCACAGATCGGGTCGACTTCTGTGACCTTGACGCGGGCGCCGGCGCCGCGCAGCGACGCTGCCGAGCCCTTGCCGACATCGCCATAGCCGCAGACCACGGCGACCTTGCCGGCCATCATGGTGTCGGTGGCGCGGCGGATACCGTCGACCAGGCTTTCCTTGCAGCCATACTTGTTGTCGAATTTCGACTTGGTGACGGAATCATTGACGTTGAAGGCCGGGAACGGCAGCAGGCCCTTCTTCTGCAGATCATACAGACGGTGCACACCGGTGGTGGTTTCTTCGGAAACACCCTTGATGGCGTCGCGCGTCTTGGTGAACCAGCCCGGGCTTTCCTTCATGCGCTTCTTGATCTGGGCGAAGATGGCTTCTTCTTCTTCCGAAGTCGCCACTTCAATCAGATCGGTTTCACCGGCTTCAACGCGCGCGCCGAGCAGGACGTAAAGCGTGGCGTCGCCGCCATCATCAAGGATGAGGTTCGCGCCTTCCGGGAACTGGAACGAGCGATCAAGGTAATCCCAATGCTCAACAAGGCTCTGGCCCTTGACGGCAAACACCGGCACGCCGCTCTTGGCGATGGCTGCTGCCGCGTGATCCTGGGTCGAGAAGATGTTGCAGGATGCCCAGCGGACATCGGCGCCAAGTGCCGTCAGGGTCTCGATCAACACAGCGGTCTGAATGGTCATGTGCAGCGAGCCGACAATGCGCGCGCCCTTGAGCGGCTGTTCCGCGCCGTATTCCTCGCGCAGGGCCATCAGGCCCGGCATTTCGGTTTCGGCGATATCAAGCTCCTTGCGGCCGAAATCAGCCAGATCGATATTGGCGACGACATAATCCTGGTTGGCGGTCATATGATTTTCCAAAGGTTTCGAGATCCAGCCGGGACGGGCTGAATTGCATGGCCGCTGCCATAGCAGGAAACATCCTTGATGGCAATATGATATAAAGATGTCTTTATGTGGGAATGTCTAGGCTTCTTCGCCAAACCGGTCGGCAATCAGCGCCTCGAGTTCGGCCAGCACCTCGGCGGCCTGCCGGCCCTCGGCTTCGACCTCGATGAAGCAGCCGGTGCTGGCTGCCAGCATCATCAGACCCATGATCGAGGTGCCGCCGACGGTAGAGCCTTCGCGCGTTACCCGTACCTGCGCATCAAATCCCTCGACCGTTTGCACAAACCGGGCCGAGGCACGCGCGTGCAGACCACGCTTGTTTATGATCTTGAAGGTTTTGGACTGGAGAGCGGAATCTGAAGTCATTTGCCGGTCAGAAGACGGCTTGCGACGTTGATGTATTTGCGGCCGGCATCCTGGGCATCGGCGAGGGCCTTGGGCATGTCGTTGGCCCCGCGAACGCCAGCCAGCTTGATCAGCATCGGCAGATTGACGCCGGCGATCACTTCGATACGGCCCGAATCCATCACCGATATCGACAGGTTTGAGGGTGTGCCGCCAAACATGTCCGTCAATATGATCACGCCATGGCCGGTCTCGACCCGCGATACCGCGCCAACAATGTCCAGCCGCCGCTGATCCATGTCGTCTTCCGGGCCGATGCAGACTGTTTCAAGAGCGGTTTGCGGTCCGACAACATGCTCAAGTGCATGCCTGAACTCTTCCGCGAGCTTGCCGTGGGTGACAAGCACCAATCCGATCATTTTGCCTCCAGCAGCATGCGGTCAGCACCAGATTTGACCAAGCATGCCAATTGCTTCGCAGCTGCGAACAGTTTGAGACGCCATCTTGGACAGAAGCAAGCGAAGTTCAAGCCAAAAAAAGTCACAAATGCGGCAAAGTGCCTGTCACCACTGACGATCAGCCTAAAAACAGCTCAGGCCGGGCGGCCCGCAACCGCGCCAGCGGACTGGCTGCGCCATCGTGCCACAGACGCATAAGAGGCATTGCAACGCCATTGCACGAAAAGGTTTCAGAATCGGCCGGATAGCGGGTGTTTGCGGATGGTTCGGTCATCGCCACCGCGCAGTGAATCACGGCCCGGTCGAGCTGGCGGTAGCGGATCAGGCCTGTGCCGCGCAATTCCAGCAGGCTCTTTATCGGCTCGGGACAGGACGCGATGCAGCAGTCCCCATGGACCGAGAGGAATGTCCGGTCATCGGCGATCAGGGCTGCATTCCAGCCAAGCGCCACCGCCTCGGAGAGGCAGGCAAAGGCAGTGCCGGATTTTCCCGATCCCGAGGCCCCCAGGAACAGGAGCCCGGTTTCGCCGACAACAATCGAGGTCGCATGCACGGCCTCGCCAGCGGGGGCAGAGATCTGCGTCATTGGGTTTCGGCAGGCAGTTCGATGATGAACCGCGCACCCTGCCAGGTCCCGGCTTCGTCGCCAGGAATGTTTTCGGCCGTCAGGCTGCCATTATGGGCTTCAATGATCTGGCGGCTGATCGACAGGCCGAGACCCGAATTCTGGCCGAAATCCTCGCCATCGGGGCGATCGGTGTAAAACCGCTCGAACACGCGCTCGATCACTTCCGCCCGGATGCCCGGACCATTGTCCTCGATGAGAACCTGAACCGTGCCGCGGCGGCGGCGAAGGCGGATGGTGATGCGGCCACCGGTTTCCGGCACGAAAGAGCGGGCGTTCTCGATCAGATTGGTGACCACCTGTCCGAGCCTGAGATCATGGCCCAGCACGGTGAAGGCAGACTTGCCGGCATTGCGCTTGTCGATCTTCAATTCAATGGCGACTTCCTTGCCGCCGGAGCGGGTCTGCCGGGCGATATCGACCAGGTCCGTCAAAAGCTGGCGCATGTCGACCGCAACGCCATCCTGGCGCGCCAGTTCGGCATCCAGCCGCGAGGCATCGGAAATATCGCTGATCAGGCGGTCCATGCGGCGGACATCATGCTGGATGACATCCATCAGCCGTTTGCGGGACTGCTCGTTGCGCGCCAGAGGCAATGTCTCAACCGCGCTGCGCAAGGATGTCAGCGGGTTCTTGAGCTCGTGACTGACATCAGCGGCAAAGCTCTCGATGGCGGCAATCCGGTCATAGAGCGCATTGGTCATGCCGCGCAGCGCCACCGAGAGGTTGCCGATCTCGTCCTGCCGTTCGGAGAAATCAGGAATTTCCTCGCGCACCCGGGCGCCGCGGCGAACCCGGACGGCAGCCGCCGACAGCCGCCTCAGCGGGGTGGCGATGGTGCTGGCGAGCAAGAGTGACAAGACGATGTTGACCATGGCCGCCACGCCGAACACCCGGAAGATGGCCATCCGTTCGGCATGGACGATCTTGTCGATATCACCGGCCTGGGTCGACAGCAGCAATACGCCCAGTACCGCCCGGAAGCGCTGCACCGGGACGGCGACCGAGACGATCAGCTCGCCCTTGTCGGTCACCCGCACAACGGCGCCGCGGCCGCCGGTCAGGGCGTTCATAACCTCGGGATAGATCGAACCATCGGCGCCCGGCGGTTCGCGGTAAAACGGCAGATCGCGGCGCTGGAAGAAGCGGTTGAACCAGGTGGTGACCATTTCGGTCCAGCCGGGCGAGACCGCTTCAGCCGGCGGCAGGTCGTAGCGCAGGACCTGTCCGCTGGAATAGAGGTAGCGCGAATCCAGAATCAGGCTGGCGTCGTCATCATAGATCCGGGCCCGGGTCCGGGTCGGTGAGATCAGCCGGCGCAGCACTGGCGCGACACGTTCCGGATTGATGGGAAAATCCAGGTTCTCGTTCGAATTGGTCGGCGAAATGCTTTGTCCCGCCTGCAGCTCCAGCAATTTTTCCGGATCGATGGTGATGGAGTTTGTGTCGACCGAAGCCGAAGCCGCAACCGCACCGGCAATGATCTCGCCCTGGGTCAAGAGACTTTCGACCCGGGCGTCGATCAGGCCCTCGCGAAACTGGTTGAGGTAGAGAATTCCCGAGACCAGAACGATGAGCGCGGCCAGATTGAGAAACAGGATGCGGCGGGTCAGGCTTGAAAAGATCAGGTGCCCGAACAGCCGGCGGAGCAGCTTGAGCGGGTGAGCCCAGCTGGTCAGGGTCCGGATATCCGAAGGGCCGGTGTCCTTTCCATCCGCATTGTCCTCGGTTTCAATGGCCATGTGCGCTTATCGCCAAATCCCGCAGCCCGTGACGCTCAAAGCGGTTGTCATGCCGCTTCCTTGAACCGGTAACCGACGCCGTAAAGTGTTTCGATCATGTCGAAATCATCATCGACCATCTTGAACTTCTTGCGCAGACGCTTGATGTGGCTGTCAATGGTGCGGTCGTCAACATAGACCTGCTCGTCATAGGCCGCATCCATCAGCGCATCGCGGCTCTTGACCACGCCGGGACGCTGTGCGAGCGACTGCAGGATCAGGAATTCGGTGACCGTCAGGGTAACGGGCTCATTCTTCCAGGTGCAGGTATGGCGCTCCTGGTCCATCACCAGATGGCCGCGCTCGAGCGACTTGGTTGGTGCCGCATCGGCCCGTCCCGGGGTTGCCGCCGCGGCGGCCTCGCGGTTGGCGGCCCGGCGCAACACGGCCTTGACCCGCTCGACCAGAAGCCGCTGCGAAAACGGCTTGGTGATGAAATCGTCGGCACCCATCTTGAGGCCGAAGAGCTCGTCGATCTCCTCATCCTTGGAGGTGAGAAAGATGACCGGGATGTCCGACTTCTGGCGCAGCCGGCGCAAAAGCTCCATCCCGTCCATGCGCGGCATCTTGATGTCGAAGATCGCAAGCTGCGGCGGACGCGCCTGCAATCCATCCAGTGCGGAGGCGCCATCGGTGTAGGTTTCAACACGATACCCTTCTGCTTCGAGTGCAATCGAAACAGAGGTAAGGATGTTGCGGTCGTCGTCGACGAGCGCGATTGTCTGCATGTCTGTTGTCTCCATCATCGTCTTGCACATCTCCAGGAAGTGCCCCCGCTTGTCCGGATATGCCGTTTGCAACGCCATTTCCGGATCCCGTGGCCACGTCCTTGGGGATAAAGTGAGAACAAAATGTGGCACAGTTCCCATCTCGAGTCATTCCCTCATCCCCAACTGCGTAAGCGGGCCATGCCAATTGAACCGATTTAAATATGTGCGGATTTTTTTAAATCGATTAATACACTGATTTCATTTACTATTTATCTCCCTGCATGTTGTTTTTTAAAATTTCGGTCCCTATGGTCCGGCGAAATTTGAACCTGTCCCGCGCTAGTACGAAAAGGAATCCGACATGAGTAAGGATTTGGGAGTGCGTAATCCATCCGCTGGAATTGGCCTGTGCGGCCTCAACACCACCGGTACGGTGCGATATAATACCGGCGAGGCAGAGCTGATCGAACTGGCCGTCGCCCGCGGCGAAGCAACGCTAACGGCCCATGGCGCGCTCCGGGCCCTGACAGGCCAGCACACCGGCCGCTCGGCCAAGGACAAGTTCGTTGTCCGCGACGACACCACCGAAGACCAGATCTGGTGGGACAACAACAAGCCGATGACGCCGGAGGCCTTCGACACGCTGCATGCCGACATGATGGCGCATGCCAAGGACCGTGACCTGTTCGTGCAGGATCTCGTCGGCGGCGCGGACGTTGAAAACGCGCTCAACTCGCGTGTTGTCACCGAATATGCCTGGCATGCCCTGTTCATCCGCAACCTGCTGATCCGTCCGGAGCGTGCGGCGCTTGCGGATTTCACCCCTGCGCTGACCATCATCAACCTACCATCGTTCCGCGCAGACCCGGCGCGCCATGGCTGCCGTTCGGAGACGGTCATCGCGGTCGACCTGGTGCGCGGCCTGGTGCTCATCGGCGGCACCTCCTATGCCGGCGAAATGAAGAAGTCGGTGTTCACGGCACTCAACTACCTGTTGCCGGCCAAAGGCGTGATGCCAATGCACTGCTCGGCCAATGTCGGGCCAGACGGCGACACGGCGGTGTTCTTCGGTCTTTCGGGAACCGGCAAGACCACGCTGTCGGCAGACCCGAAGCGCACCCTGATCGGCGATGACGAGCATGGCTGGGGCGAGGACGGCGTGTTCAACTTCGAAGGCGGCTGCTACGCCAAGACCATCCGGCTGTCGCGCGAGGCGGAACCGGAAATCTTCGGCACCACCGAACGCTTCGGCACGGTGCTGGAAAACGTGGTTCTGGACGAAAACCGGGTCCCTGATTTCGACGACGGGTCGCTGACCGAAAACACCCGCTGCGCCTACCCGCTGCACTTCATTCCGAACGCCAGCGAGACCGGCCGTTCGGGACATCCGCACAACATCATCATGCTGACCGCTGATGCGTTCGGCGTGATGCCTCCGATCGCCAAGCTGACGCCGGAACAGGCGATGTACCACTTCCTGTCGGGCTACACCGCGAAGGTGGCCGGTACGGAGAAGGGCGTGACCGAGCCGGAAGCGACATTCTCGACCTGCTTTGGCGCACCATTCATGCCGCGGCATCCATCGGAATACGGCGATCTTCTGCGCCAGCTGATCAATGATCACAAGGTCAATTGCTGGCTGGTCAACACCGGCTGGACCGGTGGCGCCTATGGCGAAGGCCAGCGCATGCCGATCAAGGCAACGCGGGCCCTGCTCAGCGGTGCGCTCGACGGTTCGCTCGACACTGGCGATTTCCGCACCGACCCGAATTTCGGATTTGCCGTGCCGGTTACGGTCGAAGGCGTCGACAGCGCGATCCTCGATCCGCGTTCGACCTGGGCTGACAAGGACGCCTATGATGCCGCCGCCAACCGGCTGGTCGGCATGTTCATCGAGAACTTCGCCAAGTTCGAGGCCCATGTCGATGGTTCGGTGCTTGATGCGGCACCCGGCTTCAAGGCTGCCGCCGAATAAGCTCAGCGATCATTGCTGCAAACTTTTACAGGCCCCGTTGACCCAGCGGGGCCTGTCGCGCATTTTCGGCCGGTTCGAACCCCGGAAGGAGCACACGCCATGGCCGAAACTGTTGCGCTTTCGCTCGCCCGGAAGCCGGACGCGGAGATGCTGGACGAGGCGCAAAGATTCTTCGAGCTGATGCAGGCGCGCCGCACGGTGCGGGATTTTTCATCCGATCCGGTGGATCCGGAGATCATCCGGCTGGCGGTCCGAGCCGCAGCGACAGCGCCATCGGGCGCCAATCAGCAGCCGTGGAGTTTCGTCGCCATCAGCGATCCCGAGACCAAGCGCGCCATCAGGCTGGCCGCAGAAGCGGAGGAGCGGGCGTTTTACGATGGCAAGGCGGGCGAGGAATGGCTCGGCGCGCTGGCGCATCTCGGCACCGACGCCGACAAGCCGTTCCTGGAAACCGCGCCCTGGCTGATCGTGATCTTCGGTCAGCGCTGGGGCACGGATGACGAAGGCCGCAAGGTCAAGCATTACTATGTGCCCGAATCGGTCTCCATCGCCATCGGGCTGCTGATTGCCAGCCTGCATTCGGCGGGACTGGCAACGCTGACGCACACACCTTCTCCGATGGGCTTTCTCAACCAGATCTGCGGCCGGCCCGACAATGAGAAACCGTTCGTGCTGCTGGTGGTCGGCCACCCGGCCGAAGGCGCGCGGGTTCCGGCGATCAGCCGCAAGGACGAGGATGAGGTTCTGTTCTGGAAGACAGCGCCATGAGCACTGACCCTCTCCATGCAGCGCGGGACATCGTTATCGCCGGTTGGGAGCTGAGCGAGAGTTTCATTCGCGCCTCCGGCCCCGGCGGGCAGAACGTTAACAAGGTGGCGACGGCGGTGCAGTTGCGCTTTGACATCCGCAATTCGCCTTCGCTGCCCGAACGGGTCAAGAAGAACGCAATCAAGCTTGGCGGCAGCCGGGTGTCGAAGGACGGCGTCATTATTATCGAGGCCAACCGGTTCCGGACCCAGGAACGCAACCGGGCCGATGCGCGCGAGCGGCTGGTGGAACTGATCAACCAGGCCTCGGAGCCACCGCCGCCGCCAAGGCGCAAGACGAGGCCGACCAGAGGCTCGGTCGAGCGGCGGCTGGCGGCGAAAACCGGCCGCGGCCAGATCAAGAAAGCCCGCGGCAAGGTGCGCGACGAGTAGATTGGCACAAGCTTTTGGTTGGCAGACTGTATTCGGCCATGCTTAAGTCATCACGATATTCACTCAGGGAGACACGGTTTATGGGCATTTTCGATTTCATCAAATCAGCCGGCAAGAAGCTCGGCATTGGCGGCGACGACGAGGCGCCGGAAGCCGATGCGGTGAAGAAAGAGCTGGATTCGCATGGTCTGGGCACCGACAAGGTCGATGTGAAGGTCGACGGCGACAAGATCGTTCTCTCCGGTGTGGTCGAAGACCAGTCAATCTTCGAAAAGGCGATCGTGGCCGTGGGCAATACGCTGGGCATTTCCAAGGTCGAGGCTTCCGAACTCAAGGTGGTCATTCCGGACTCCGGCCTTTCGCTCGGCTCCACCGACATGACCGAGCTGGTCAAGGCATCGACACCGGCCAAGGAACCGAAGTTCCACACGGTCGAAAAGGGCGACAATCTCTGGAAGGTTGCCGAGGCCGCCTATGGCAAGGGCAAGGGATCGAAATACACGGTGATCTTCGAGGCCAACAAGCCGATGCTGTCGGATCCCGACAAGATCTATCCGGGCCAGGTGCTGCGCATTCCCGATATCGAAACAGCCTGACAAGGCGAACAGAGATAGAGCACCCCGAGACCACAGAATTGACATCAGGGTGCTCTATCTCGCGGTTTCAGGCGCCGGCGCCAAGGCCGGTGCGGACTGTCTGACAACCGTGAGAAAAGGCGGGAAATGTTCGTTCTGCCCAAAGGCGTACGCCACATTCCAGGTCATCTTGACCGCGACGCGCAGCAAGCGCTGCTCGATGACATTCGCGAAGTGGTGCGGCAGGCACCACTCTACCGCCCGGAAATGCCGCGCAGCGGCAAGCCGCTGAGCGTGCGGATGACCAATTGCGGAGAGCTTGGCTGGCTTACCGACAAGAAAGGCTACCGCTACCAGGATCACCATCCGGTAACCGGCGAACCCTGGCCGCCCATTCCAGATCGCTTGCTCAAGCTATGGGACGAATTTTCGGGCCATCCGGCTCCACCGCAGGCCTGCCTGGTCAATTTCTACGACAGCAGCGCCCGGATGGGGATGCACCAGGACCGTGACGAGAGTGATCTGTCCGCGCCGGTTCTCTCCGTCTCGCTGGGCGATGCCTGCCGGTTCCGGATCGGCGGCACCGAACGCGGTCAACCCACGAAATCGTTCCGGCTCGAAAGCGGTGACATCGTTGTTCTCGGGGGCGAAGGCCGACTGGCGTTTCATGGCGTCGACAAGATCTATCCGACCACGTCGACGCTGCTCAAGGATGGCGGCCGCATCAACCTGACCATGCGGCGGGTGACGGCCTGAGCCGACCGCCTTTTGGCTGGAGGCGTTGACGGCGATGCGGCTCAGAGTTTGCGCAGAGCCACCTGTTCGATCAGATGGTTTTCGGCCTTGCGCAGGATCAGGTCGGCGCGCGGCCGGGTCGGCAGGATGTTCTGGCGCAGGTTTTTGAGGTTGATGTTTTCCCAGAGACTTTCAGCTATGGCGCGGGCGGCCTCTTCCTTGATCGCGGCATAGCGGTGGAAGAAGGATTCGGGGTTCTGGAACGCGGTCTGCCGCAAATTCATGAAGCGATCGACATACCATTTGTGAATGTCGTCTTCCTCGGCATCGATATAGATCGAGAAATCGAAGAAGTCCGAGACGAACGGGATGATTTTGCCGTCTTCGGGCAGATCGCGCACCTGCAGCACGTTGATGCCTTCGAAAATCAGGATGTCGGGCCGGTCGATGGTGGTGAAGCTACCGGGCAGCACATCGTAGGTCATGTGCGAATAGCACGGCGCCTTGACATTGGGCTGGCCTGCCTTGATGCCGGAGAGAAAGCGCAGAACCGCGCCGACATCATAGCTCTCGGGAAAGCCCTTCCGGTCCATCAGGTCTTCCCGACGGAGCACCTCGTTGGGATAGAGAAAACCGTCGGTGGTCACCAGATCCACCTTCGGGCTCGACGGCCAGCGCTTCAGAAGCTCTGCCAGAACACGAGCGGTGGTGGATTTTCCGACCGCCACCGAGCCGGCGATGCCGATGATGAAGGGGGTCTTGGCGACACCGGAAAGATTGAGGAAGCGCTTGCGCTGCTCGAACAGCAGCTGCGAAGATTCCACATGCGCCGAAAGCAGCCGCGACAGCGACAGATAGATCCGCCGGACCTCGTCGAGATTGACCGGATCGTTGAGCGATCTGAGCCGGCGGACCTCGTCCTCGGTCAGGGTCAGCGGCGTGTCGGCGCGAAATTCAGCCCATTTGTCGGCGGTGAAGAACCGGTAAGGCGAGAACTCGTCACCCTTGAAATGATCAAGTGCGGGCGGTTGGATATTGGTCTGGTCCATGCTCACTCCGCCGTACGGCTCGCCTTTTCGGTGAGGCCCGATTGTGCGGTCCGGCCTTCAAGTTCACCCATCACCTCGTCCAGAGGTATATCCGCAATCTTTAGCACGACCATGAGGTGATACAGAAGATCCGCGGTTTCGCCGACCAGTTCGCCGCGGGTCTGCGAGGTGGCGGCAATCACGGTTTCGACTGCCTCCTCGCCAAGCTTCTTAGCAGCCTTGGGCATTCCGGCGGCAACAAGCTTTGCCGTCCAGGACGTGCCGGGATCAGCCAGCGACCTTTCGGAGACTATCCGTTCAAGATCAGTGAGAGTGAAGCTGGTCATCTGGGACGTGTCTCCTGAGGCTTTTACCCGAGTGTACCTGATCAGTTCAGGCGCATGTCGAGCCCGGCATCGGCCATGAAGTGTTTGGCTTCACTGATGGTATAGGTTCCAAAATGGAAAATCGAGGCTGCCAGCACGGCTGTGGCGTGGCCATCGCGAATGCCCTCGACGAGGTGATCAAGGCTGCCGACACCGCCCGATGCGATCACCGGCACCCGCACGGCATCGGCGATGGTACGGGTCAGTCCGATATCATAGCCGGATTTGGTGCCGTCCTTGTCCATCGAGGTGAGCAGCAATTCGCCGGCCCCGCGCTCGACCATCTTGATGGCAAATTCCACCGCATCGATCCCGGTCGGTTCGCGCCCGCCATGGGTGAAGATCTCCCAGCGGTCGGTTTCACCGGGGGCTGAGACCTTCTTGGAATCAATCGAGACGACGATGCACTGGTTGCCGAACTTGTCGGCGGCCTCGGCCACGAAATCCGGGTTCTTGACCGCGGCCGAGTTGATCGAAACCTTGTCGGCGCCCGAGAGCAACAGCTTGCGGATGTCGGCCACGGTGCGAACACCACCCCCGACGGTCAGCGGCATGAAGCAATGTTCGGCGGTTTGCGCGACGACATCGAAAATGGTCTCGCGGTTGTCGGAGGAGGCGGTGATGTCGAGGAAGCAGAGCTCGTCGGCACCAGCCGCATCATAGGCCTGGGCGGCTTCAACCGGATCGCCCGCATCGATCAGATCGACAAAATTGACACCCTTGACGACGCGGCCGTCCTTGACGTCGAGACAAGGGATGACACGGGATTTCAGGGTCATCGGACGGCCGCCTTTCCAGTTAGCACGTCCTCGCGGCAAAGCCGCTGCGGGGCGTGCGGGCAGTCCTTCACATCAAGGCACGGAATAACACGGGATTTCAGCGTCATGAGCGATCCGCCTCTTCGAATTTTGCGGCTTCAACGGCAAGCGTGCCATTGAGAACTCCCAGCGCTTCCGCCGGGTCGATGCGGCCGTCATAGAGCGCGCGGCCGGAGATCGCGCCTTCCAGGCTTGCGGCATCGGGCATCTTCATGCGGACGATATCAGCGATCGAGGCCAGTCCGCCCGACGCAATCACCGGGATCGAGACGGCTTCGGCCAGCTCGATGGTCGATTCCCAGTTGATGCCGGTGAGCACTCCATCGCGGTCGATGTCGGTGTAGATGATGGCGGCAACGCCGGCCCCCTCGAAACGCTGCGCCAGCTCGATCACACCCAGCTCCGACGCCTCGGCCCAACCCTCGACGGCAACCTTGCCGCCCTTTGCATCGATGCCGACGGCGACCTTGCCCGGAAACAGCTTGCAGGCCTCGCGCACGAGATCCGGATCGCGCACCGCGATGGTGCCGAGAATGACGCGGGCCAGGCCCTTGTCGAGCCAGGCCTCGATATGGGCCAGCGTGCGGATGCCGCCGCCGAGCTGGACCGGGTTCTTGGTTGCCTTGAGGATCGCCTCAACCGCGGCGCCATTGACCGACTGGCCTTCAAAGGCGCCGTTAAGATCGACCACATGCAGCCATTCAAAGCCCTGCTCCTCGAAGGCGCGGGCCTGGGCTGCGGGATCTTCATTGTAGACGGTGGCCGAGTCCATCTCGCCCAGCTTGAGCCGCACGCACTGGCCGTCCTTGAGATCGATTGCGGGAAACAGGATCATGTCAGGGCTTCCATTTGAGAAAATTGGCAATCAGCGACAGACCCAGCGTCTGGCTCTTTTCCGGGTGGAACTGGGTACCGGCCTTGTTGCCATGGGCCACGGCAGCGGTCACCGGCCCGCCGTAATCGGTCATGGCGATCACATCATCGGGATTGTTAGCCGCCAATTGATAGGAGTGAACAAAATAGGCGTGCAGCCCGTCCGGCCCAGTCGGGATGCCATCAAACAGGGGGTGTGCGGATTTCAGCTCCAGCGTGTTCCAGCCAATCTGGGGGATTTTCAAAGCCGGATTCGAAGGCTTGATTTCGACCACATCACCGGGGATCCAGTCGAAGCCCCTTGTCGTCGTCTTTTCAAGCCCGCGGGTCGACATCAGCTGCATGCCGACGCAAATGCCCAGAAACGGCCGCGCCTTGTCTTCAACCGCGTGGCGCAAGGCGGCATCCATGCCGTCGATGGCATCGAGCCCGGCACGGCAATCGGCATAGGCGCCGACACCCGGCAGCACGACGCGGTCGGCACTGGCGACATGATCGGCATCGGCGCTCAGCGTGATGGTAGCCGATACGCCGGCTTCGCGCGCGGCGCGTTCGAATGCCTTGAGCGCCGAGCGCAGATTGCCCGAGCCGTAATCAACGATGACAACCTTCATCAGGTTCAGTTCCTTTCAACCGGCACAAGGCCGATGGAGCCATGGTCACTGCCGGGCTGGCGTCCCGGCTTCAATGGCTGGCGAGGGGTCACAAGATTTGAGCGCGCCGGAGCCTGGAGATTGGATGCGGCCTGGCGCGCGTGAATGTCAAACGCGACAGCAGGGTCATCCGTTTCAACCACGTCGACCAGCCGCCAGCCGCGGCGCTGAAGCGCTGCCGCACGCCAGCCCCTGCCCTCAAGCGCCGTGATCAAGGACAAGGCAAGACTGAGGGCCAGACCGAGCGCCGGTTGGCCAAGACTGCCCGAAAGCATGGTGGCTCCCGCCATCACAAGGGCTGCGGCAATCGCTTCGAGCCAGAGGCGATTGAACAACAGCCAGATGACCGGCACGAAAAACGCGACCGGTGCGAAGCGGTCGGCGATCACCACCGAACGCTCGTCCGGTATCTGTGCACCAGGGCTGGCCAGAACAAGATAGGCGGTCATTGCGGTTGTCTCCGATCAGCCTTCAGGCCCGAAACGGCTCAGGCCAGCGATCCCTTGGTCGAGGGGATCCGGTCCTTCTGGCGTGGATCAACTTCACAGGCGACACGCAGGACGCGGGCCACCGCCTTGAAGCAGGTCTCGGCGATGTGATGATTGTTGGCGCCATAGATATTGGAGACATGCAGGGTGATGCCGCCATGCTGGGCCAGCGCCTGGAAGAACTCGCGCACCAGCTCGGTGTCGAAACTGCCGATCTTGGGCGCGCTGAAGCTGACATCCCAGACCAGAAACGGGCGGCCGGAAATATCTATGGCAGCGCGGGTCAGGGTTTCGTCCATCGCCAGATCGAGCGAGGCGTACCGGTTGATGCCCTTGCGGTCACCCAGCGCCTTGGCCAGCGCCTGGCCGATGGCGATGCCGGTGTCTTCGACCGTGTGGTGATCGTCGATGTGCAGATCGCCCTTGGCCTTGATGTCCATGTCGATCAGCGAGTGGCGCGACAACTGCTCGAGCATGTGATCGAAAAAGCCAACGCCGGTCGAAATGTCACCGGCCCCAGTGCCATCAACAGACACGGACACGGATATATCGGTTTCGTTGGTCTTGCGGGCAACGGCAGCGGTGCGCGCGGTTTCGGTGGTGGCCATCTGTCGTCTCCGAACGGTACAGTCGAGCGCTCAATATCAGGCCGCACTCGAAATATCCAGAACGGCTTTGGCGCGACGCGCGAAGGTCGAGCGCTGGCGGCGGATTTGCATTCGCCCGGCAGAGACTTACATAGGGCTGACCTCATCAGACCCGCGGCCGCGAGCGCCGCTTGCAGGAAAGGATGCCCCATGGGCGAGCACAACCCCTTTGGCGACATGCATGCAACCACCATCATCACCGTGCGCAAGGGCGCGCAAGTAGTCATGGCCGGTGACGGCCAGGTCAGCCTTGGCCAGACGGTGATGAAAGGCAATGCGCGCAAGGTGCGCCGGATTGGCAAGGACAATGACGTGATTGCCGGATTCGCCGGTGCAACAGCCGACGCGTTCACGCTTCTGGAACGGCTTGAAGCCAAGCTCGAACAATATCCCGGACAGCTGACCCGGGCGGCGGTGGAACTGGCCAAGGACTGGCGCACCGACCGGTACCTGAGAAAACTCGAGGCGATGATGCTGGTGGCGGACAAGACCGTGACGCTGGCGATCACCGGCAATGGCGACGTGCTGGAACCCGAGCACGGCACCATGGCGATCGGATCGGGTGGCAATTATGCCTTTGCCGCTGCCCGCGCGCTGATGGACAGCGACAAGTCGGCGGAAGAAGTTGCCCGGCGGGCGATGGAAATTGCCGGTGACATCTGTGTCTACACCAATTCCAATATCGTGATCGAAACCCTTGAACTCGATTGACGCCGAGCGGATCGGCTTCCGGCCGGTCGCTCCGGATGATTACCCGCTTCTTGAAAGCTGGCTCGACAGCCCGCATTGGCGCGAGTGGTGGGGCGAACCTGCCACAGAGCTGGGTTACATCCGCGACATGGTCGAGGGCAGAGACACGACCCGGCCATTTCTGTTTCTGCTGGACGGCGCGCCCGCCGGCTATATCCAGGTCTGGACCATCGCCGATCAACTCAAGGAACCGTGGCTGAGTGAAGCCCCGTGGATGACCGAGGTTCCGGCTGACAGTGTCGGCGTCGATATCTCCATCGGTGCCGCAGCACAGCTGTCACGCGGGCTGGGCTCGACAGTGGTGCGGCTTTTTGCCGAGCGGCTTAGAGCCAAAGGCCACGCAACGATCCTGATCGATCCGTCTATCACCAATCTCCGGGCGATTCGCGCCTATGAGAAGGCCGGCTTCAGAAAATGGATTGTTTCACGTGAATCATCGGGCCAGGGTGAAACCCTGATCATGAAGTTTGCGCCCGACGGCGCGTCGGATGAAAGCAAGGTGGCCGAATGATTGACGAAGCGACGCTTGATCGCGCGGTCTCCGCAGGCATCCTCGACGCTGCTCAGCGCGATGCGCTTGTCGCCCTCGCCGCTTCGGAGAGCTCGCCTTCTGTCCGGAAGCCCGAAGCCGCACCGCCATCGGTCGATGACCAGATGCGCCTGGTGGGCGGAGGCAACGACATTTTCGTCACGGTGGGGATCGTGCTTTTGTTTTCCGGCGCACTGTTTGCGCTGCAGGCGGTGCTTCCCAGCAACAGCATGGTTCTGGCGGGCCTGCTGGCGGCGGCAAGCTGGGCTGTTGCCGAAATCGTCACAAGGCAAAAGCGGATGCGACTGTCGAGCACGGTGCTGGCCCTGGTGTTCAGTGCTTCGGTTTTTGCACTACTCTCGGATTTCATCAGCGCGCGTTTCGGGCTTGCCGGCGGCATCAACCCGATTTCGCTGTTCGCGCTGAGAGACGATGCGGTTCCGATCGGCCTGGTAATGGCCGGCGGGCTTATAGCCGCAGCCGCTGTCTATTTCCTGAGGTTCAAGGTGCCGGTGCTGGCGGCGGACGTAGCCGTGGCTGCAACCGGCCTGGCCTTTTTCGCGGCGGTGCTGGTCACCTATGACGGGATTGTCAGCGGCGCGATCGCTGCGCCGGGTGCCGAGCAGCTGGCACAAGTTCTATCCACCGCGCTTGTCATTCCGCTGATCTGCGGCGTGTTAATCTTTGCGGTGGCTGTTGCTCTCGACCTGCACGACCGCGACCGCCAGACAGTCTGGTCCGATTGCGCCTTCTGGCTGCACGTGGTGTCGGCGCCGCTGCTGGTGCATCCGCTTTTCATCCTGGCCACCGGCCAGGAGGGCCTTACCGGCGGCATCGAACCGGTAGCAGGCGCAGGTGTGCTTCTCGGACTGATGATGGCCGCATTCGTGCTGGTGGCGCTGGCGATCGACCGCCGCTCGCTGCTGGCACCGACACTGGCCTATTTCGGCTCCATCGGCATTTACTACCTGATCAACGGTGCGGCCAACACGACCGGTATCCCGCCATTTGCGCTGATCCTGGTCAGCATCGGCGCTCTCGTCATCCTGTTCGGCGCGGGCTGGCAGCGGATCCGCGGGTTGATTATCCGGCCGCTGCTTCCCACATCGCTGCTTAACAGACTTCCCCCGATAAAGGCATGATCCCGACATGAGCAATTTCTCCCCCCGTGAAACCGTCACCGAACTCGACCGGTTCATCATCGGACAGAGCGACGCCAAACGTGCCGTTGCCATTGCGCTGAGGAACCGCTGGCGCCGGCAGAAGCTCGAAGGGATGCTGCGCGAAGAGGTGATGCCGAAAAACATCCTGATGATCGGACCGACCGGCGTCGGCAAGACCGAGATCTCTCGCCGCCTGGCCAAGCTGGCCGGAGCGCCCTTCGTCAAGGTGGAAGCCACCAAGTTCACCGAGGTCGGCTATGTCGGCCGCGATGTCGAGCAGATCATCCGCGATCTGGTGGAAGTCGGCATCGCGCTGGTGCGCGAACGCAAGCGTGGCGAAGTCGAAGCCAAGGCAAAGCTGAATGCCGAGGAGCGGGTGCTCGATGCACTGGTCGGCAACACGGCGTCGCCCGCGACCAGGGAGTCATTCCGCAAGAAGCTGCGCGACGGCCTGCTCGACGACAAGGAAATCGAGATCGAGGTGGCCGACACCTCGTCAGGCATGCCGCAGTTCGAGCTGCCCGGCATGCAGGGCGGCAATGTCGGCGTCCTCAATCTGGGCGATCTGTTCGGCAAGGCGATGGGCGGACGCACCCGCAAGATCAAGACCACGGTGCGCGACTCGCATGATTCACTGCTCAATGATGAATCCGACAAGTTGCTCGACATGGAGCAGGTCCACCAGGAGGCCCTGCAATCGGCCCAGGATGACGGCATTGTCTTCATTGACGAGATCGACAAGATCGCAACGCGGGAAGGCGGAACCGGTGCCGGTGTTTCGCGCGAAGGCGTCCAGCGCGACCTGCTGCCACTGGTCGAAGGCACCACGGTTGCAACCAAATACGGACCGGTGAAGACCGATCACATTTTGTTTATCGCGTCCGGCGCGTTCCACGTGTCCAAACCGTCCGACCTTCTGCCGGAACTGCAGGGCCGGTTGCCGATCCGGGTCGAACTCAGGGCGCTGGAGAAAGATGACTTCCGCCGTATCCTGACCGAGACCGAAGCCAGTTTGATCAAGCAGTATGTGGCCTTGATGGCGACGGAAGATCTGACGCTCGAGTTTACCGAGGACGCGATCGACGCCTTGGCCGAGGTTGCGGTGCATCTCAATTCAAGCATCGAGAACATCGGGGCGCGGCGTCTGCAGACCGTCATGGAGCGGGTCCTCGACGAGATTTCTTTCACTGCGCCAGACCAGCCGGGCTCGACAATCACGATTGATTCAGACTATGTCCGGGAACACGTTGGCGACCTTGCGCAAAATACAGACCTGTCGCGTTTCATTCTGTGAGCCGCGATAGCAGGCAACGCATGGCAAGCAGGATGTGAAACGGAACCGTGTTCTGGCGGAGAACCGGTGGCGTGTCGAAGAGGAAACTGATCGTGCCCAGCAGCAAGCTCAATGCCGTGATCGCGATGACCTTCGCATTCAGCATGGGCCTTGCATGGGCGCCGGTCGCCCAGTCGGCCGAAATCGTGGCCAAGGGCAATCGCAACGCGGAGCAGCCGGCCATTCCCGGCGCCTCCAAACGCCGAACCCAAGCGACCAAATCGACTTTCGACGCCAAGTACGAGAAAATTCGAGATCTGATCGCCGACGACGCCAAGCTGCGGCGGAAGATCAAGTCAGTCTCCAAGGCCTACAAGATCGACCCGATCCATATCGTCGGCGCGCTGGTCGGCGAGCATACCTACAATGTCGATGCCTATGACCGGCTGCAGACCTATTACATCAAGGCGGTCTCCTACGCCGGCAACCGGTTTCGCTTCGAGCATGACGGAGAGAGTGTCGTCGATTTCGTCAAGCGCCCGGAATTCGAGGACTGTGACGAGAAGGCGGGATCGGAAGAGCTCTGGACCTGCCGCGAGGAAGTCTGGGAAGACACTTTCCGCGGCAAGAAGGTCGGCGGCAAGTCCTACCCGAATGATCGCTTTGGCGCCGTGTTCTTTCAGCCCTTCTATGCCGGCCAGACCTTCGGACTGGGTCAGCTCAATCCGCTGACCGCGCTCAAGCACACGGACCGGGTCAACAAGGTCTCGCGGCTAAGAAAGCTCGATGCGGGTGACGCGTCCGACGTCTACAAGGCAATTATGGAGCCGGATTCAACGCTGGCCTACATGGCGGCCTCGATCGCCGACTCCATCGACGCCTACAAGAATTTAGCCGGATTCGACATCTCCGGAAATCCCGGCATTACCGCAACACTTTACAATGTCGGCAATGCGACGCGGCGTGCCAAGGCTCTGGCCGCCGACAACGCCAGACGCAAGAAGCGCGGCTTGAAACCGAACCCGCCGAGCGAAAACTACTATGGCTGGCTGGTCAACGCGCATGAAGACGAGTTGCGCGAAATCATCGAGAAGTGACGACATCGCTTGCGGTCCAGTGCCCATAGTCAGGCTTGGTCGTCCGATCCGTGCCGGCCTTTGGTTCTGGGTTCGCCTTCCGCTCCGCGCACATCCCGCCCCGCATCAATCAAGGCCTCAATCTGCTCCAGCGTCGCCACGTCAAGCTGGCCAATGGCGGCTGCCAGCTTGTTGGCAAGCTCGGTGGCTTTCGGCGCCAGGCCTGATGTGTCGATGGTGACTTTCGGCCGGGACAGGCCCGCGAGCATCTGCAGTTCCTCGGCCTCGTCCCAGATGATGTTGAAATAGCCGATCACCCGCTGAACGAATTCCCAGCTCGGCTCTGAACGGTTTCCATGTTCCAGGGCCGACAGATAGGCCGGCGACACTCCGATGGCAGCCGCCATCTGGCGCTGGGTCACGCCGCGTTCGGCGCGCAAACGTCGGATCGCCTCACCGAACGGGGTCATCGCGGGTTGGCCTTTTCCCGGCGCAGGCGGATATACAGCGCACCTTCGCCACCATGCCCCCTGGCGGCATCCTCATAGCCGGAAATCAAAAAGCGGAATTCGGGCTTCGACAGCCAGACTGGCACGGCCCGCTTGAGCGCGCCTTCGCTGCCGCGCGAGACGCCCTTGCCGGTGATGACAAGAACATAACGGAGCCCCCGCTCATGGGCGCGGGCCAGAAAGCCGAACAGCAGATTGTGGGCTTCGCTCTGGGTCAGGCCATGCAGATCGATACGGCCGTCAATCGGCAGCCGTCCACGGGCCAGCTTGCGGATGACGGGTTTTTCGATCGGATGCGGCGGCTGCCTGACAGCAGGTTTGACGTCGGAGCCGGATGTCACCGGCCTGACCGGCTTCGGCGGCTTCTGTTGTGGTTGGTCCTTAGCCGGAGTCTCGACGGCGAACCAGTCGTCCTCTGGGATCTCCTTTCCGGGGAAGGCCTCGACCGTGCGCGCGATGCGGGCCCAGATGATCCGGTCCTCATGGCTGAGTTTGGGTTTGTCAGCGCTCATACCCGGCCCGCCGCGCTGTTTCCGAACCAGCCGGAGCCAGAATGACAAATCTCGCCGCAGCCTTGATCGAACCGGCCATTTCGCCGGCTTTGAACCCGCATCCGGCAAACAGGTCACCGCGCGCCGGCCCGACAATGGCCGTTCCGGTGTCCTGGGCAATCATCAGCCGGGCAAAGGGCCGTGTTTCATCGAAGTCCTGCAGCCCGGGCGCACTGACAAAGATCGGCGTGCCGAATGTATGAATGCGCTTGTCGACGGCGAGCGACCGGCCGGGCTCAAGCGGCACCTTGGCAGCAGCAACCGGACCGAGATAATCGTTTTCAACCGCAGCGCTTTCAAAAAAGATGAAGGAGCGGTTTTCCCACATCAGGCCGTCGCCCTGGTCCGGATGGGCCGCCAGCCATTGCCGGATGCTGGCCATTGAAATCTCTTCGACAGGAATTTCGCCGCGCTTGACCAGCAAACCGCCGATGCCGGTAAAAGGATGGCCGCTCTTGGCCGCATAGGTGATCCGCTCCACCCTTCCGTCGGGAAAGCGGAGCCGGGCACAGCCCTGGACATGGGCGAAGAACACGTCGGCCCGGGATCTTGCCCAGGCGATTTCCAGACCACGACCCTCAAAGGCGCCGCTTTCTATGGCTTTCCGGTCGGGGCAGCAGGTCGAATCATCGAGCATGAAGGCATAACCGGCGGGTATGCCGGCGGGCGGGTTGTCCGGATCCGGAACCTTGACCAGATTGGACGGCTTGCGCAGAAACGGAAATCGATAGCCGGATTCAGCGCGCTCGCTGACCTCGACTTCGACCTCGGGCTCGTAATAGCCGGTTACAAATCCCGCGCTTTCATCCGGGCCGATCACCACCGGCCTGAACCAGGTCTCGAAGAAGGCTCGGGCCTGAGCGTCGGATGGATAGCCGGATTCAGAGACCGGTTCCGCCAGTGCTGCAGCATAGGCTGGCCCGAAATCTTCGTGGGTCAGGCCAAGTGATCCGGGACGATAGGACTTGCTGGTTGTCGCGAAACCGGCCGAGCGGCGAAAGGCGGCAAAGGCTGCCGCCGGCCTGTCATCCGCCCAACCGGGAAGCGCCGAGAAATCTTCCCGCCGCAGCGACAGTCCCATTACTGATCGGCTTCCGTCGCGATCAGACGCCAGTTGGGATCGCGAGACCGCGTGTCGCGGGCGAAGGTCCAGACATCATTGACATCGGCAACTTCGACAAGATCGCCCTCAACCACTTCGCCATCCTTGTCGAGGGTGGCCGAAATCAGCTGGCTGATGATCCGCAGCGTGATGTTGGCTTCCGGACCTTTCATTTCGGCCTGGATGATTGCAGCTTTCTCGATGCCGACGAAATTCGAGCGGACGGTTTCGCCACGCGCCTCGCGCTCGTCGATGGCAGCGACAAAGCCCTCGTAGACCTCGCGGGACAACAGGCCCTTGAGGGTCTTGCGGTCACCTTCCGCATAGGCCGTCACGATCATCTCGTAAGCCGAGGTGGCGCCGCCGATGAACTCCCTGGGCGAAAACGAGGGGTCTGCGGTCACCACTTCACGCAGGCCTTCGTTCAGCTCCGAACCCGGTTCGGCATAGGCATCTACGGCGGCAAAGGTGTCCGGCTCGGCGTTTTCCCGGCCACGCCGGGGCAACGTCACCACCTTCGGATCGTCCATCCCTTCCGCCGCCTGAGCGTCGTCACGACGCGCCATCTGGTCTAGTGGCGGGCGTTGTTCATGGCCTGTCCGCTTACCAAGCACGGACCTGAGCTGGATGAATATGATCACCGCCGCCACGAAAAAGAAGAACGTCACAAAATCAAAGGAACCCATTCCCGCCTTCTTTCGGTTACATCATCAATTATGATGCATATAATCCCCTCGGGCCCATCAATCAAAGGGTCGCATCATTCTATTTGTCATTGTCTGTACAAACAGGCCGGACCTGACCTCGGATTCCTCTCCATGCGCTTCTCTCTGATCCCGTTTCTGCTCCTCGTCGTGCCGCTGGCCGAAATCGCGGCATTTGTCGTCATTGGCGGCCAGATCGGGGTCTGGGCAACCCTCGGCATGGTTCTGCTGACCGCAATCATCGGCAGCTTTCTGCTCAGATGGCAGGGCGTGGGATTGTTCAACCGGATCAACACGGAGATCCGGGGAAACCGGGTTCCGGGCCGCGAACTGGTGCACGGGGTGATGATCCTGGTCGCCGGTGTCTTGCTGCTGACGCCGGGATTCGTCACCGACAGCCTTGGCTTCCTGCTGTTTGTTCCGGCGATTCGCGACCTGGTGTGGCGGTCGGTGAAGGACAGGATCGTCGTCCAGACCATGCCCAGCGGGTTTGGTCCGGCTGCCGGTCAGCGACAGTCCGGCGACGGCGTGGTCGACCTTGACGAAGACGAGTTTCAACGCAACCCCGACCCGTCATCTCCGTGGTCGGACGAGGACGAGCGCCTGCCGGGACCCGGCAAGCGGGGCGGTGGTAGCTCAAACGGGTTGTAAGCTAGAAGCTGAAATGCTAGCCAAACCCGGACAATTTACCGTATGACCGCGTTCGCGGATGAAAAACAGGGAAGAGCCAGATGGCAAAAGAAAAGACCGGCAAAGGCGAAGCAGCAGCAGCACCTGAAGGCCAGGGCAATGGACCAGCACCGACACTGAACATTCTGGCTCAGTACATCAAGGATCTCTCGTTCGAGAATCCGGGTGCACCCAAGTCGCTCGGCCCGCGCGAGCAGGCTCCGGAAATCAACATCAACGTCAACGTCAACGCCAACCCGTTGAGCGAATCCGAATTCGACGTTGTGCTGACGATGAACGCCCAGGCCAAGTCCGGCGAAACCGTGGTCTTCAATGTCGAGCTGACCTATGGCGGCGTCTTCCGGGTTGCCAATTTCCCGCAGGAACACATGCTGCCGCTCTTGTTCATCGAATGCCCGCGGATGCTGTTCCCGTTTGCCCGCCAGATCGTTGCGGATGCAACACGCAATGGCGGCTTCCCGCCGCTGCTGATCGATCCGATCGATTTCGCGCAGATGTTCCAGCAGCGCATGGCTGAAGAGAACACCAAGGCTCAGGTTGCCAACAACGTCAACTGAGACCAGCGTAGACACGATTCTGTTGTCATGTGATTGCCGCCTACGGGCGGCTTTTGCATGTCTGGAGGACAGGCAAGCGGGATTGGGTCAGTTGCCGCCCGGCACCTTGCGCCATATCGCCTCGTCTCCGATGCGATCGATCAAGGCGGCATGAGCCTGAAGTTCGGCCTCGGTCACGCGCTGTGGCAAGGGCCGCGGACGTTGGCCGATGACGACGACCTCTTCGTCCGCTGACCGCCGCGCCGTGGTGTCTTCGTTTGATGACAGCCCGAGAGCTGCCTGGCGGCCGCCCAGCATTTCAATGTAGACATCGGTCAGCAGTTCGGCATCGAGCAGCGCGCCGTGCTTGGTCCGGTGCGAGTTGTCGATGCCGTAACGACGACACAGGGCATCAAGACTGTTGGGGCCCATCGGGTGGCGACGGCGCGCCAATGACAAGGTGTCGATCACCCGATCGGGCGCGACCACCGGAATGCCGACCCTTTGATACTCGGTGTTGAGGAAGCCCATGTCGAAGGATGCATTGTGCGCGACATAGTGCGCGCCGTCGAAAAACGAGACGATTTCCTGCGCCACATCGGCAAAGACCGGCTTGTCGGCCAGAAAGGCGTCGGTGATGCCGTGCACGGCCAACGCATCGGGATGGACCTTGCGGCCATCGGGATTGATGAACAGATGCAGGCTGCGGCCAGTCGGAAACTGGTTTTCGAGCTCGATGCAGCCGATTTCAATGATCCGGTCGGTCTGGTTGTCCAGCCCGGTTGTTTCGGTATCGAAAACAATTTCGCGCATTTATTCGCCCCTGGCTTCGGTGTTGGACAATGCGGCAACGATCCCGGCAACCTGGTCCCGGGCTGCCTCGAGCCCCTGCCCGGTGTCGATGACATGGTCAGCACGTTTACGCTTTTCCGCGTCGGGTGTCTGTCGTGACAGGATTGCCTCGAATTTCTCCGCCGTCATACCTGGCCGCGCCATCACCCGCTGCCGCTGGATTTCGGCTGCGCAGCTGACCACCACGATGACATCGACACGGTCGGTGGCGCCGGTCTCGAACAGCAGTGGAATATCAAGCAGAACCATCGGTTCGCCGCGGGCGGCCGCCTCATCGAGAAATTTCTGCTCGCGTGCGCGCACCAATGGATGGATGATCGCCTCGAGCCGTTTGAAGTCTTCGGGCTTTGCCATCAGGTGCTGGGACAAGGCCTCGCGGTTGACCACACCCTCGGGCGCGGTTCCGGGAAAGGCAGCCTCGATCAGCGGCGCGGCTTCACCGCTGTAGAGCTGATGTACCGTTTCATCGGAGCTGATGACCGGGATACCAAGCGCCTTGAACATGTCCGATGTGGTCGATTTTCCCATTCCGATCGAGCCGGTGAGACCGATTTTGATCATGAATGCGCCTCCATATCGGCAATGATCAGCTGCCTGAGCTCCGGCGTGACCTGTGGGGTCAGACCAAACCACCTGGCGAATCCCGGTACCGCCTGGTGCAGCAACATCCCCAGGCCATCAACCGTGCGCAAGCCCTGCCGCCGGGCCATGGCGAGGATTGGCGTTTCCAGCGGAATATAGACAATGTCGGTGACCAGCGCATCGCTCGCCATGAGGGTGAAATCGATGTCCGGCACCTCGCTCCCGCCCATGCCGAGAGAGGTGGTGTTCACGAACAGATCAGCCCCGCGCAAACACTCCTGAAGCGTTTCGAGGCCGTGGGCAAATAGCTTCGGGCCAAAGGCCTGCGCCAAGCTGCGGGCCCGGGCTTCAGTGCGGTTGACGATGTGAAGTGTTTCAAACCCGCGCGACAGCAAGGCATGGATGATGGCCCGGCTGGCGCCGCCGGCACCGAAGATCACGGCGGTCTTGCCGCTCTCCCAGCCCGGAGCTCCGGCATCAAGATTGGCTGTGAAGCCATAGGCATCGGTGTTGGTCGCCTTCACCTGGCCGTTTTCGCGCCAGAGCGTGTTGGCGGCCCCGATCTGGCGGGCTGTCTCGTCGACGTTGTCGACCAGCTCGAGAACAGCTTCCTTGTGCGGGATGGTGACATTGCCGCCGCAAAAGCCCGATGAGCAGTCCCTGAGGCTCGAGATGAAAGCAGGCAGATCATCCGGCGCGACATCCACCGGTTCATAGCTGCCTTCCAGGCCCGCCTGTTGGAGCCAGTAGCCATGGATCAGCGGGGAACGGGAATGGCCAATCGGATGCCCGATGACGAAAGCGCGCCGGCGATGCGCATCCGGCTCAGCCATCAATGGCTCCCAGGTCGCGAAGCTGGGCCAGCAAGGGGAGCATCGGCAGGCCGATGATGGCGAAGTAATCACCATCAATGCGCTCAAACAGCTGAATGCCCTCGCCTTCAAACTGGTAGGCGCCGACGGAAGACAGTGCCTCATCCCCGACGTTGGAGAGATGGCGGCCGATGAAGCCCGGATCGAGATCACGCATGGTCATCCGCGCAACCGACATGTGCCGCCAGATGGTTTCACCGTCTTTCGCCAGAACAATGGCGCTGGTGAGATCATGGGTCTTGCCCGAGAGTGCCAGAAGCCGGCGCCGGGCTTCATCCATATCGGCAGGTTTGTGATAGATGGCCCCGTCAAGCGACAATGTCTGGTCGGAGCCGATGACGATCGCGCCGGGATTTCGCTCCGAGACGTCCTGCGCCTTGGCTTCGGCCAGAATGGTGGCGACATCTTCCGGGTTGAGGTCACCGAGCGCCGCTTCCACAGCGCGTTCATCGATCTGTGCGGATTCGACGTCGAAGGTCAGACCGGCATTTTCGAGCAGGGCTTTTCTGAAAGGGCTTGCCGATGCAAGCACGAGGGGCGATGTCATGGACGTCTCCTGATACGAGGCGGTCTGGTAGGTTGGGGTTAACGCCACTTCGGACGCAAGGCAAGAATGGCGGCGGCGGTCTCCTCGATCGAGCGCCTCGTGACATCGATCACCGGCCAGCCATTGCGTTCACACAGCGAGCGGGCATATTTGAGCTCTTCATTGATCAGCGCCCGGTCGGTGTAATGCTCGCCCTGATATCCGGTGGTCGATCCCAGCACGCGGTTCTGCCGGACTTGGGATATGCGCTCAACAGAAGCGACAAGGCCGACAACAAGCGGTTTCTTGGCCTTGAGCAAGCCGTCTGGCAGCGGCGCGCCATGAACAATCGGAATGTTGGCGGTCTTGATGCCGCGATTGGCCAGATAGATGCTGGTCGGGGTTTTCGAGGTCCGGCTGATGCCGAGAATGACCAGATCGGCTTCGTCAAAATCCAGCGGCAATTGGCCGTCATCATGATCGAGGGTGAAATTGAGCGCGTCGATGCGCTTGAAATATTCCTCGCCCATGGCGTGCTGGGCGCCGACACGGCGACGCGAAGGGGCGCCGAGATAGGACTGGAACACGTTGATGACCGGCTCGAGCACGGACACGCTGGGCAGGCCCATGTCGCGGCATTTGAGTTCGATGATGGAGGCAAGTTCCGTATCAACGATGGTGTAGAGGACAATGCCCGGCGCGCCATCGATGGCGTCAAGCACGGCAAACAGCTGCTTGCGGGTCCGGATCAGCGGATAGACATGCTCGAGCGCCTGTGCGCCCTGGAACTGGGCCGCAGCTGCGCGGCCCGCTGCCATCAGGGTCTCGCCGGTCGAATCGGAGATCAGATGCAGATGGAAATAGTTTTTGGTCTGCTCCACAGGATTCTCCGGGGGCTGTTGATAAGGCGGGACAAGATTGAAGTAGCGAGCCCGGCCTCACGATTGCAAGGGATAACCCACCGGGTTTTCCACAATGGCTGTTTTGGGGAAGGAATACGGGACTGATTCCGGAAGAGATTGGAAAAACTGAGTGCGAAATTCGAGAGGTGATTTTACATGTTCCAGTAGATTGCTGGAATCGTGTGACAATTTGAAGCCCAGCCTCCTCCGGTGGCAATTGAGATTGGCCTTGCGTGGCATCCCCCGCTATATGAGCAAGCTGTGGATGACGTGTGGATAAATTCCAATCCCCGGAAAACACAGAGTCATAGAATCAGAATCCTTTTCAATAAGGATTTATTTAAGGAAGTGGTGGATGACGAAAACCGGTGATCGCAAGGTGATGAAGGTGTTGGCCGGTGAAACCGTCTTCCCTCCTCCGATATGGCTGATGCGGCAGGCAGGGAGATATCTGCCGGAATATCGTGCCACACGGAAAACCGCCAAGGGGTTTCTTGATCTCTGCTACACGCCGGACCTGGCAGTCGAGGTGACGTTGCAGCCAATCCGTCGATTTGGCTTTGATGCAGCGATCCTGTTTTCAGATATTCTCGTGATCCCTGATGCGCTTGACCGGAATGTGCGCTTTGTCGAGGGCACCGGACCCCTGATGGATCCGATTTCTCCCGATGCGATTGCAGCACTTGATGCGTCAAACCTGCACACGCACCTCGCTCCGGTCTATGAGACGGTGCGGCGGCTACGGGCGGAGCTGCCGGCCGAGACAACGCTGCTGGGCTTCTGTGGCGCTCCCTGGACGGTTGCGACCTACATGATCGCTGGCCGCGGTACGCCTGACCAGGCGCCTGCCCGGCTGTTTGCGATGCAGCACCCTGAAGAATTCATGACGCTGTTGACGCTGCTGGCGGATCTCTCGGCCGATTACCTGATAGCCCAGATCGATGCTGGAGCTGACGCGGTGCAGATCTTTGATTCCTGGGCGGGTGTTCTCTCGGAACGGGATTTTGCCCGGTATTCGATTGCGCCGGTAAAACACATGGTCGACCGGATTCGCAAGGAACGGCCGGGCGTTCCGGTGATCGGGTTTGCCAAGGGCGCGGGTGCATTGCTGGAAAATTATCGGGCTGCGACCGGCATTGACTGCGTTGGACTTGACTGGACGGTACCTTCCGGGCTGGCGCGTCAGATCCAGGCGCAGGGAGCAGTGCAGGGAAATCTCGATCCGCTTCGGATGGTGGCCGGCGGCACAGCACTCGATGAAGGCATCGACGAAGTGCTGGAAACGCTCGGCAATGGGCCGCTGATCTTCAATCTCGGCCACGGCATCACGCCGCAGGCCGATCCGGAAAATGTCACGCGGCTGATCGAGCGTGTCCGGGGAGCGAGCCGGACGTGACCACGGAGCGCGCAACCAGTCGGCAGGAAGGCCGCAAGGCCGGGATCAAGGCCTATACGAGCATTGCTGTGGTTGTCGTGCTGGCTGTTGCTGCCTGGTGGTTCGAGCCGGACTGGCTCTATGGCTGGCTCAAGGTGCTGCACATCGTGGCGGTGATCTCCTGGATGGTGGGGTTGTTTTATCTGCCGCGTTTGTTCGTCTATCACGCCGATGCCGAGGCTACGGGTGAGCCTGCCGCAACCTTCGTGGTGATGGAGCAGCGTCTGGTCAAGGTGATCATGAACCCGGCGATGATGGTGTCGTGGGTGGTTGGTCTCTGGCTGGCCTGGAGCGGGTTCGCGTTTTTCGGCGTCTGGCTCTGGATCAAGATCGCGGCCGTGATCGGCCTGACCGTGTTTCACGTCTTCCTGAGCCGCTCCGCGCGCAAGTTTGCCGCCGGCAGGAACTCGATGACAGCACGGCAGTGGCGGATGGCGAACGAGATCCCGACGGTGCTGATGATCCTGGCAGTGATCATGGTGATCATCAAACCCTTCGCCTGATCCGGCACAAGGGGTACGTATCAAGGCGCGCAAGCTCCAGAATCTGCGTCTTCGGGGCTTGCGACGTTTCACGTGAATCGCTATCTAGCGGAGAACGTCTCCTATGGCGGGCGCCAGTATCTCTCTGGCCGGCTTCTCAAAGCCGGATCGCACATGCCCACCGCTTCCCATATCTACAAATAAAGAATTTGGATTTCCCATGCAGGAAATGAAGCTTCAAGAGCTCAAGAACAAAACTCCAACCGATCTTCTGGCATTTGCCGAATCCGTTGAAGTTGAAAATGCTGGCGTCATGCGCAAGCAGGAACTGATGTTTGCGATCCTCAAGCAGCTTGCTGAGCAAGAGGTCGAAATCATCGGCGAAGGTGTGGTCGAGGTTTTGCAGGACGGTTTCGGCTTCATGCGGTCGGCCAATGCGAACTACCTGCCTGGTCCGGATGATATCTATATTTCCCCATCGCAGATCCGCCGTTTCTCGCTGAAGACCGGCGATACTGTTGAAGGCCCGATCCGTGGCCCGAAGGAAGGCGAACGCTATTTCGCTTTGCTGAAGGTCAACACGATCAATTTCGAGGATCCAGAAAAGATCCGGCACAAGGTGCATTTCGACAATCTGACACCGCTCTATCCTGACGAGCGGTTCAAGATGGAAATCGACAATCCGACCACCAAGGATATTTCCGCCCGGGTGATCGATCTCGTCGCACCGATCGGCAAGGGCCAGCGCGGGCTGATCGTGGCGCCGCCGCGGACCGGTAAGACGGTTCTGCTGCAGAACATCGCCCATTCGATCACCGCCAACCATCCCGATTGCTACCTGATCGTACTGCTGATCGATGAACGCCCGGAAGAAGTTACCGACATGCAGCGTTCGGTGAAGGGTGAGGTAGTGGCCTCGACCTTCGACGAACCGGCTGTGCGCCACGTCCAGGTGGCCGAGATGGTGATCGAGAAAGCCAAGCGGCTGGTCGAGCATGGCCGTGATGTGGTCATTCTGCTGGATTCGATCACGCGACTGGGCCGTGCCTACAACACCGTTGTACCTTCATCCGGCAAGGTGTTGACCGGTGGTGTTGACGCCAATGCCTTGCAGCGGCCGAAGCGCTTCTTCGGTGCCGCGCGTAACATCGAGGAAGGCGGTTCTCTGACCATCATAGCCACGGCGCTGATTGATACCGGCTCACGCATGGATGAAGTGATCTTTGAAGAATTCAAGGGCACCGGCAACTCGGAAATCGTGCTTGACCGCAAGGTTGCAGACAAGAGAATTTTCCCCTCAATGGATATTCTCAAATCCGGTACCCGCAAGGAAGACCTGCTGGTACCAAAGCAGGATCTGCAAAAAATCTTTGTCTTGCGGCGCATTCTTGCCCCCATGGGCACCACGGATGCAATCGAATTCCTCATCGACAAGCTCAAGCAAACCAAAACCAACAGCGACTTCTTCGACTCCATGAACACCTGACAAGTCGCGCAAAACTCCGATTCGATTCGAAGCCGGTACAAATATGCGGGATACCATTTTCGCCCTCTCCTCGGGCGCGCCACCTGCGGGTGTGGCCGTTATCCGGATATCGGGACCGGGGGTTCGATTCGGACTCGAAACAGTTTCAGGATCGGTTCCTCCACCAAGGCAAGCAGTCCTTTCGCGACTTCATGACGCGCAGGGAATGGAACTTGATCATGGATTGGTCCTGTTTTTCCCTGGCCCGAAATCGTTTACCGGAGAGGATGTCGCCGAGCTGCAGATTCATGGCGGCCGCGCATCGGTGTCCGCGGTGATCGACTGTCTTTCCCGACTGCCCGGCTATCGGCTGGCGGAACCCGGCGAGTATACCAAGCGGGCGTTTGAGAATGGGCGCATGGACCTCACCGCTGTCGAAGGCCTGTCCGATCTGATACGGGCCGCGACAGAGGCACAGCGGCGCCAGGCTCTGGGCCAGACAGACGGCAGACTTCGGGATATTTATGAGGACTGGGCACGGCGTATCACCCACGCACGGGCGATGGTGGAAGCGGAGCTCGACTTTTCTGATGAAGAGGACATCCCGGGCTCAGTAACAGACCGTATTTGGCCGGCCATGGAGCAACTCCGGTCTGAACTCTCGGACCACCTGTTGCTGGCAAGAAACGGTGAAATTGTCCGCGATGGATTTCGAGTTGCCCTGATCGGCGCGCCGAATGCCGGCAAGTCCTCTCTGCTGAATGCGTTGGCGCAGCGGGATGTTGCGATTGTCTCCGATGTACCCGGAACCACCAGAGACATTGTTGAAGTGCGTCTGGATATTGGCGGGCACCTTGTTTTGCTGCAGGATACGGCGGGATTGCGAGACTCCGATGACGATTTGGAGCAAGAAGGCATTCGCCGAAGCAAGGATGCGGCTTTGAATGCTGACCTGGTGCTGGAACTTCGTGATTCGCGGATGCTGGCCGAAGGCCGATTTGCAACATCGTTGATCGACACGGAATCGCTCATTGTCTGGACGAAATCGGATTTGCTGAACGATTCGACTTTTCACACAACGGATGGGGAAATACCGGTATCCAGCAAGACCGGCGCTGGTCTTGATCATCTTCTGAACAGGATTGGGCTATATGTATCGGAGCTCCAGCCTGGTAGCGGGGATGTCCTTCCGACCCGGACGCGTCATGTCCAATATTTGCGTGAAAGTCTCGAAGAGCTAGAGACTGCCATTTCCAGCACCATGCTTCCGATCGAACTGCGATCTGAGTATTTACGCAATGCAGCTGTTGCGCTTGGCAAAATTACCGGGCGCGTTGATGTGGAAGATCTACTGGGCGTGATTTTCTCAGAGTTCTGTGTCGGGAAATGATTCACGTGAAACAATCTGGTAAGAAGATTGCTGAGTGATTCACGTGAAACATCCGGTAGGACAAATTTACATTGAAGAATGGCGTGGCTGACGTTTCACGTGAAACAATGGCCTTGACTCGCCTCAAAGCATGGCGAAGAAGTCTGTCTCGCGGAGATGAATGATGAAATACGATGTGGTTGTAATCGGTGGGGGACATGCCGGCAGTGAAGCCGCAGCAGCCTCTGCACGAATTGGCGTACGGACTGCGCTCGTGACCCACAAGTTCGAGACCATTGGCACCATGTCCTGCAATCCCGCAATTGGAGGCTTGGGCAAAGGCCATCTGGTGCGCGAAATAGATTCCATGGATGGGTTGATGGGCCGGGCAGCCGATCAATCCGGCATTCAATTCCGCATGCTCAATCGTCGCAAAGGTCCGGCCGTATGGGGGCCAAGGACCCAAGCGGACCGCAAGCTTTACAAGCAGGCCATCCAGAGCTTCCTCAAGGCAATCCCCAATCTGGATATCATTGAAGCAGAAGCAGATGATCTGACGCTTGCGGGCGATCTACTGACCGGTGTCCTGCTGAAAGATGGTCGGCTGGTAGAGACCTCTGCAGTGGTCTTGACTACGGGGACCTTTTTGCGGGGCCTCATTCATATTGGCGATCGGAAGATCCCGGCTGGACGGATGAACGAAGAGCCTTCATTGGGTCTGTCCGCAACGCTTGAGCGCGCCGGGTTTCAGCTCGGACGTCTGAAGACCGGTACTCCTGCGCGGCTCGATGGCGACACCATCAACTGGGATCTGGTCGAGTGGCAAGAAGCTGATGCCGAGCCCATCCCTTTCTCGTTCATGACGGACAAGATCAAGGTTCGACAGATCCGCTGTGGAATCACCAGAACCACGGAACGTACGCACCAGATCATCCAGGACAATATCCATCAATCAGCGATGTATTCTGGTCAGATTGAAGGTGTCGGTCCCCGCTATTGCCCTTCCATTGAAGACAAGATTGTGCGTTTCGGAGAACGGGACGGGCACCAGATCTTTCTCGAACCCGAGGGCCTCGATGATTCGACGGTCTATCCGAATGGAATTTCGACATCGCTGCCGGAAGACGTTCAGGATGCGTTTTTACGCACCATTCCAGGTCTCGAAAACGTCCGCATTATCCAACCTGGTTACGCGATTGAATATGATCACGTTGATCCTCGTGAATTGCGGCAGACGCTGGAAACGCGCCGTATCGGAGGCCTCTACCTGGCTGGTCAGATCAATGGCACGACAGGCTACGAAGAAGCCGGAGCCCAGGGGCTTGTTGCGGGGCTGAATGCGGCGTTGATGGTTCAGGGCAAGGATGCATGCGTCTTCAGTCGTACCGATTCCTATATCGGGGTCATGGTGGATGATCTGACCACCAAGGGGATCAGCGAGCCGTACCGGATGTTTACGTCCAGGGCGGAGTATCGGTTGTCACTCCGCGCGGATAACGCGGAACTGCGCCTGACGCCGAAAGCTATCGCGCTGGGTTGTGTTTCAAAAGAACGCCAGTCGGCGTTTGAGAGCTATTTCGATTCGTTGACGAAATGTTTGGCCGATCTGTCTGAGCGTAGCCTGACACCGAGTGAAGCGTTGAAGCATGGTCTGGACCTGAACAAGGATGGCATCCGCCGGTCAGCATTTCAGTTGCTGTCCTATCCCGATATTGATGTGGATCGTATTCTCGCGATCTGGCCGGAACTCGGTCGTCATGGCCGGAAGGTCCTGGACGCCGCCGCGGTGGATGCTGTCTACGCGGTATATCTTGATCGCCAGAAACAGGAGATCGAGCAGCGGCAGCGTGAGGAGAACCGAAAGATTCCAGAGGACTTCGATTATTCCAGGCTTGCCGGGCTGTCCCATGAGTTGAAATCGAAACTTGAGAAAGTTCGGCCGCCGTCGGTGGGTCATGCAGAGCGTATCGAAGGCATGACTCCGGCCGCGATCGCCCTGCTGCTTGCGCATCTGCGCAAGTCCTCAACTGGTTACTCCAATGACAGCGTATCGGTGGTTTGACGTGACCGGTGCAAGCGGTTTTTTCCCAGACAGCAAGTTTGTTTCACGTGAAACATGGGACAAGCTGCGGATCTACAGCGACCTGGTGCGCAAATGGCAGGCTTCGATCAATCTGATTTCGCCGAAGACGCTTCCGGAGCTTTGGGAACGGCATGTTCTTGACAGTCTGCAACTTTTCCGTCTGCAGCCAACACCGCTGACATGGGTGGACATGGGCAGCGGCGCCGGTTTTCCGGGCCTGGTGACCGGCATTTGCCTTGCCGAAACAGGTCAGGGCTGGGTGCATCTGGTGGAAAGCAACAACAAGAAGGCGGCGTTTCTGCGCCAGGTCATACTTGAAACCGGCGCGCGAGCCAGTGTTCATCCGATGCGAATCGAGGCTGCCGCGGAAAAACTGGACAGTCTGAATGCGATCTCCGCCCGGGCGCTGGCGTCCCTGCCGGATCTGCTGGATTACAGCTCCCTGTTTCTGGAAAAAAACCCGTCGCTTCAAATCTGGCTCCACAAAGGCTTGGATTACCGGGAAGAAGTGCGATCAGCGCGTGACCTTTGGGGTTTCGATCTGGTAGAACATCAAAGTCTGGCGCAGGATGGATCGGCAATCCTGGAGATCAGCAATCTTTCCAAGCGAAACTAAGCCGCGGACCCTTTTCGATGCACCATTCGAAGAACCGGATCATCACCATCGCCAACCAGAAAGGCGGCGTGGGCAAGACCACCACCGCCATCAACCTTGCAACTGCCCTGGCGGCGATTGGCGAGGAAGTGTTGATCGTTGACATCGACCCGCAGGGCAATGCCAGCACCGGGCTGGGCATTGACCGCAAGGATCGCGGCGTGTCGGCCTATGATCTGCTGACGCAGAACGCGACGGTGTCAGAGACCGTGATGCAGACGGCTGTGCCGCATCTCAGCATCATTCCATCGACGATGGATCTGCTCGGCGTCGAGATGGAAATTTCCGGCTTGCCGGACCGGGTCTACAAGCTCAAGAAGGCGCTGCAGGCCGAAGATGCCAAGCATTATGACTATGTGCTGATTGACTGTCCGCCGTCGCTCAACCTTTTGACCATGAACGCAATGGCCGCCGCGCATTCGATTCTCGTGCCGCTGCAATGCGAGTTCTTTGCGCTCGAGGGTCTGAGCCAGCTGCTGGAAACGGTTGGCCAGGTGCGTGATTCGCTAAACCCGACGCTCGACATTCAAGGCATCGTGATGACGATGTATGATGCGCGCAACAATCTTGCGCTTCAGGTGGTCGAGGATGTCCGCTCTCATCTGGGCGACAAGGTTTACAGGACTCTCATTCCGCGCAATGTCAGGGTTTCCGAGGCACCTTCCTACGGAAAGCCGGCGATCCTGTATGATCTGAAATGCGCCGGCAGCCAGGCCTATCTGCAGCTGGCATCCGAGGTTATTCAACGCGAACGCAATCGTAAGGCGGCCTGACCCGAAAGGGCGAGCGGCGAAGATGGGTATGACAATGTCGGACGATGTATCAAGAAAACGCCTCGGGCGAGGCTTGGCTGCTCTCATTGGCGAGATCGATCAACCGGTGCAACCCCAGTCGAAGCCGAGTGTTTCGGCGGATCGAACCGTTCCGATCGAACATGTGAGTCGGAACCCGCGCAATCCTCGCAGGACGTTCGATCCGACTGACCTCGAGGATCTGTCGAATTCGATCCGCCAGCATGGCATCGTGCAGCCGGTGATGGTCCGCAGTTCCGGTGAAGACCGGTACGAAATTATTGCCGGTGAACGCCGCTGGCGCGCCGCGCAGATGGCAGGTCTGGTGGAAATTCCTGTCATCGTGCGTGATGTCGACGACCGCACGGCCCTGGAAATAGCGATCGTTGAGAACGTTCAGCGTGCTGATCTCAATGCGCTTGAAGAGGCGCAGGGCTATGAGCAGCTGATCGCGCAGTATGGTTACACCCAGAACGATCTTGGTGAAGTGATCGGCAAGAGCCGCAGTCACGTGGCCAATTCGCTGCGTCTGCTGAAACTGCCTGACGAAGTCCGGACCATGCTGGCGGAAGGTGCGCTGTCAGCCGGTCATGCGCGCGCCATCGTGTCGACTTCCGATCCTGTTCGCCTGGCCCGGAAAATTGCCGGCGAGGGGCTTTCGGTGCGTGATGCCGAGAAACTGGCTCAGAAGGATGCGGACCAGGGCAGCAGACCGGATGGGCTGGAAACCAAGTCGAACCGCTCTGACCAGAAGGATGCCGACACGGTAGCGCTGGAGAGAAGCCTGTCCGACGTGCTGGGGCTCAAGGTGCAATTGGCCCACAAGGGGCAAGGCGGCCAACTCAGGATCGACTATAAGTCACTTGAGCAACTCGATGAGCTTTGCCGGCTTCTTGGCGAGAAATAGTTAAACAAACCAGTGAGATGGTGGCTTAACGGCTAAGCAGGCAGGCTCTGAGAAGCGCCTGTCTGGCAATCGATGCCTCCAGCTGTGGTCTGCGGCGTGTATCCAGCACAGCTTCCGACAGGCGGCGCATTTCGCGGTTGATTGCTTCCAGCCGCCAATGACGCAAGGCGCGCTCGACCACCGGCTTTCGCTTGAAGTGGATGCCGCGTCCCCTCTCTGTCAGGGCCTGGGCCGGCTGGCGTCCATGATTTTCGACCAGCGAGCGCATGGCGTCGAGCTGCTCGAATTGCATTATACAGCTGCGCAGCACCAGAAAGACGGATGTCTTTGACGCCAGGATCCGTTCCAGTGCGGCTTCCAGCCGTACCGGATCACCGGAAAACACGGCATCGACGGCATCATCCACCGACAGCGCCGCGACGTCTCCGATGGCTTCGACGACATCGTCATCGGTAACGGTTCCCTTGCCATGGCAGTAAAGTGCCAGTTTTTTTAATTCGTTGCGGCTTGCCAGCCGATCGCCGCCTAGCAATTGTGTGAGCCGCTGGCGGGCGTCTCCCTGAATGGTCAGGTTGGCGTTGCCGAGCTCCTCATCGATGAGTGTCTGCACACCTCTGGCGTCGTCGGCATAGCAGGGAATGGCAAGTGCCGTGCGGGCATTCTCAATCACCTTGCGCAGGCCGCTGCCCTTTTTCAGATCACCCGCCTCGATCAGAAGATGGGAAGATCCGGCTTCTGCCTCGGTCAAAGCGGTGACGGACTGGACAAGTCCACGATCATTGCCGGCGTTCTTGACCCAGACCAGGCGATCTCCGCCAAACAGGCTTATGGCGCCGAATTCATCGGCCAATCGTCCAGGGTCACCGGACAGATCGGAAGATTCGAGCTTGAGAACAGCAAAATCATCCTTGAGATCAACACCAGTCTTGGCCGCGACTTCGGCTGCGCGTTCGGAGACCAGCCCACGGTCGGGTCCATAGACGAGCACGATCCGGTAGGGAGTGCCTTCGCGCCGGACAAACCCGGCAAATTCATGGTTCTTGAGTTGTGCCATGCAGCCTGTGGATACCGATTTGAGCCATAAAACGGAACGCAAACAATCAGTTGCGCGAGCGACGCTGAAACTTCCTGCAACGTTGCGTGCAGTCTACCATTCACATGAGCGCAATTGAACGCGGTTCAGCGTGCGAGGGCTGCGGCGATGTCTGCGCGCACCAGGCCTGCAACCTGCCGTGCGGCCCGGTCTTCGGCTTCCAGCTTGGCTCTTTCCTGAGCGAAATTCTGTGAGGGCAGATCCACCTGTGCATCGACGAAGCGGGAACCTGATTTGACGGTTTCTCCGGTGCTCGCCGATTTCAGCACGTAAGCCGCCGTTACGGTGGTGCGGGCGGCGGAAAATTCGTTGTCGATCCCGCCGGGCAACAGGCCTGCAGTTGCTGACGTGACCGTCAGATCAAGCGTGTAGGCGGTGTTGTGCTGTTCGCCGCCAAAGCCGAGCACCAGTTCATTGCGCACCACCTGCTCAACCCGGCTATCGGCCTCTGAAACGGAGATAGACTGTTGCTGGCCCTGCATGGAACCGTAGAGCGGCTGCGCCTGGCAGCCAGCCAGCAGTCCGAGGCCGAGCATGGCTGCCACAATCCGCGCCCTGCTGCCCGATCCGAGAACTTCAAACGACAACATTGACGATCCTCTGGGGTACGATGATGAGCTTGCGCGGCGGATTGCCGCCCGTTGCGGTTTGTACGAAATCCAGTGCCAGCACAGCCTTCTCGACAGCAGCTTGATCTGCATTGCGGTCAATTGTCAAATCGCCGCGCTTCTTGCCGT
Source organism: Hoeflea sp. (assembly GCF_002733955.1). Lineage (GTDB taxonomy): Bacteria > Pseudomonadota > Alphaproteobacteria > Rhizobiales > Rhizobiaceae > Hoeflea. The sequence goes on from NZ_NVXQ01000004.1 coordinate 218,178, forward strand.
TGATCTGAACTGGCAACGTCACCTGTTCATCCGTGACCAGGCTGGACTCGTAATCCGGCCAGGCGATGGTTGCCACCATGCCGTCATTGCCAAGCAATTTCCAGCATTCTTCCGCCAGATGCGGCATCATCGGTGCAATCAGCTGAACCAGCATCCCTGCTGCCTGCTTGCACGCCGCCTTGAGGTCTGCATCGGCCTTGCCGGCGGCAACATCCGTCAGCGGTCCGGCCAGCGTGTTGACCAGTTCGTAAAGCCGGGCCACGGCCTTGTTGAAGGCGAGTTTCTCGATGTCCTCGCCGACGGCCTTCACGGTCTTGTGCGCAATGCGGGAAACATCAAGCGCCCTGCCCGTGTCCCCGGTTGCTGCCGTGACACCCTCGAGTTCAGGAGCCGCTTCACCCAGCAAGCGCCAGACCCGCTGAACAAAGCGGTGTGCGCCTTCAACGCCGGCTTCGGTCCAGATCACATCGCGATCCGGAGGCGAATCTGAAAGCATGAAAAACCTAGCAGTATCAGCACCATAGCTGTCGATGATATCGTCGGGATCAACGACATTCTTCTTTGATTTCGACATCTTCTCGATGGAGCCGATAACAAGCGCTTCACCGGTCTTGGCATGTTTCGCGTGCCGGACCCCGTCAGTGTCTGTGATTTCCACGTCAGCCGGGGGAACCCATTCGCCCTTGCGGCCCTTGTCGGTGCGGTAGGTTTCATGAACCACCATGCCTTGGGTGAACAGGCCGCGGAACGGCTCTTTCAGATCGACATGGCCAGTCTTCTGCATGGCGCGGGTGAAGAAGCGCGAGTAGAGCAGATGCAGGATCGCATGCTCGATGCCGCCGATATACTGATCAACCGGCAACCAGGCGCTGGCAACGGCCGGATCGGTGGGCGTGTCATGCCGCGGCGCGGTGAAACGAGCGAAATACCAGGACGAATCTACAAATGTGTCCATCGTGTCGGTTTCGCGCCGGGCGGCCTTGCCGCAGCTGGGGCAATCGACATGTTTCCAGGTCGGATGGTGATCAAGCGGATTGCCCGGCTTGTCCAGCGTCACGTCATCCGGCAGCTGGACCGGCAAGTCCTTAGCCGGCACAGGAACCGCGCCGCAGTCATCGCAATGAATGACGGGTATCGGTGCGCCCCAGTAGCGCTGGCGCGACAGGCCCCAGTCGCGGAGGCGGAAATTGGTCTTACGGGCGGCTTGCGGTGCATCACCCAGGGTCCGGGCTTCGAGCTGGTTGGCCACCGCATCAAATGCCTGGTCCGGGGTCATGCCGTCGAGAAGACGCGAATTGATCATCACGCCATCGCCGACATAGGCGGTGTCGGTGATGACGAAGCTCGTCGCGTCCGCATCCGCGGGCATCACCACCGGGGTAACCGGCAGATTGTACTTGCGGGCGAAATCGAGGTCGCGCTGGTCGCCGGAGGGGCAGCCGAAAATGGCGCCGGTGCCGTAATCCATCAGCACGAAATTGGCGATATAGACCGGGACCGTCCAGTCCGGGTCGAGCGGATGAACCACGTTGATCGCGGTCTTCATGCCCGTTTTCTCGGCCGTTTCCAGCGCTGCCACAGAGGTCCCGGCGCGGCGGCATTCGTCGCAGAACGCGGCGACTGCGGGGTCCTTGGCGGCCAGTTCCCTGGCCAGCGGATGATCCGCGGCAATCGCCAGGAACGAAGCGCCATAAAGGGTATCGGGCCGTGTGGTGTAGACTTCGATATCGGTCGCGCCGCCGGCTTCTGAGGGATCTTCGATCTCCCAGCGCAGAGACAGGCCCTCGGACTTGCCGATCCAGTTCTTCTGCATCAGCCGGACCTTTTCCGGCCACTGGTCGAGCTCGTCGAGTGAAACCAGCAGATCCTCGGCATAATCCGAGATGCGGAAGAACCACTGGGTCAGTTCGCGCTGTTCAACCAGTGCGCCGGAGCGCCAGCCGCGGCCGTCAATGACCTGTTCGTTGGCCAGCACCGTCATGTCGACGGGATCCCAGTTGACCTTGGAATTGCGGCGATAGATCAGGCCGGCCTTGAGGAAGTCGAGAAACAGCGCCTGCTGCTGCTTGTAATAGTCGACATCACAGGTGGCGAATTCGCGGCTCCAGTCGAGCGACAGCCCCATCGACTTGAGCTGCTTGCGCATGGCGTCGATATTGGCATAGGTCCAGTCGCGCGGGTGAACCTTGTTCTGGATCGCGGCGTTTTCGGCCGGCATGCCGAATGCATCCCATCCCATTGGATGGAGCACATTAAAGCCCCTGGCGCGCTTGTAGCGGGCGACAACATCGCCCATGGCGTAATTGCGGACATGTCCCATGTGAATCCGGCCGGAGGGATAGGGGAACATCTCGAGCACGTAATATTTCGGGTCCGGACTGTCATTGTCCGTCTCGTAAATCCGCGCTTCTTCCCACATGCGCTGCCAGCGGGTTTCAGCCTGTTTGGGATTGTATCGTTCAATTGCCATAAAAGATCACCAGAAACCTGTCAGATTTTGTCGCGACCTTCACCATGAAACCCGGCAAGCGTCAACCATTGAGCGGCTTTGGAGGCCAAGATGGGGCCTGTGGGCCTGTTCCCGGAGGTTGCGACAGGACCCAAAGCTCTTCCCGGCTCAATTGGCAAGGACGGCGGGCTGGGGTAACACCAGAGGCCGAGATCGAAGCAAGCGAATGGAGCACAGCGTGAGTGCACGGGAAAACCTGGAGAAGGTAAGGGCGGCCATTGCCGCTGCGGAAGCCGGAGCAAACCGGAAAAAGGGCGCGGTGCGGCTGGTGGCGGTTTCGAAGACCAAGCCCGCCGAGGAGATCACCCCCGTAATCGAAGCGGGGCAGCGGATCTTCGGCGAAAACCGGGTCCAGGAGGCGCAATCGAAATGGCCCGAGCTCAAGGCCGGCACCGAGGGGATCGAGCTGCATCTGATCGGGCCGCTGCAATCCAACAAGACGACCGATGCGGTGGCGCTGTTTGACGTGATCCAGACCGTCGACCGCGAGAAGATTGCCAGGGAGATTTCCAAGGAAATCACCAAGCAGGACAAACACCCGCGTCTTTATGTCCAGGTCAATACCGGCTCGGAGCCGCAAAAGGCCGGCATCGAGCCGGATGAAGCGGCTGCGTTCATTGCCTTGTGCCGCTCCGAGCTTGGGCTGACGATCAGCGGGTTGATGTGCATTCCGCCGGTGGAGGAGAACCCCGGCCCGCATTTTGCGCTGCTCGGCAAGATTGCCCGCGAGAACGATGTCGAGACGCTGTCGATGGGCATGTCGGACGATTTCGAGACGGCGATCGGCTTCGGCGCAACCGAAGTCCGGGTCGGCTCGGCAATATTCGGAGCGCGCTAATCGATTTGATGGGAGGACCTAGCCCAAGGTCTAGTTTTCGCGGCGATCCGGGAGGCCTAGGGTGCCGCGAATTCAGCTTACCGGGTGGAGGGTGCGGCATGGAAGTGTTGCGCCAAAGGGTATGGAGGAGATGGTCATGACAAGCAGCTATGCCGAGGTCTATTCGAGCTGGCAGAAGAATCCCGAAGGGTTCTGGATGGAGCAGGCGGAGGCGATCGACTGGTTCACCAAGCCCGAAAGGGCTTTCGATCCGGATCAGGGCGTCTATGGCGGCTGGTACCCGGAGGGAATTACCAACACCTGCCACAACTGTCTCGATCGCCACGTGGCGGCCGGCCGGGGAGACCAGGCGGCGCTGATCTATGACAGCCCGATCACCGGCGCCAAGCGCTCGATCACCTATTCGCAGATGCTGGCCGATGTCGAGGCCTTTGCCGGCGCCATGGCGGACAAGGGGATCGGCAAGGGAGACCGGGTCGTCATCTACATGCCGATGGTGCCCGAAGCAATCGTGGCAATGCTGGCCTGCGCCCGGCTCGGCGCCATCCATTCGGTGGTGTTTGGCGGTTTTGCCGCACATGAGCTGGCCACCCGGATCGAGGACAGCGAGGCCAAGCTGATTGTCAGCGCTTCCTGCGGCATCGAACCGGGCCGGATTGTGGCCTACAAGCCCTTGCTGGATGCGGCGATCGAACAGTCTCGTCACAAGCCGGAGGCGACGATCGTGCTGCAGCGGGATCAGCAAGGCTGCGAGCTGATCGAAGGCCGGGACTTCGACTATGCGGAGCTGCTTCAGGCCAATGCCGGACGCAACACCCCCTGCACGCCGGTCAAGGCCACGGATCCGCTCTACATTCTCTACACCTCGGGCACCACCGGCCAGCCCAAGGGCGTGGTGCGTGACAATGGCGGCCACATGGCCGCACTCTACTGGTCGATGCATGCGATCTATGGCGTCAAGCCGGGAGAAGCGTTCTGGGCGGCATCCGATATCGGCTGGGTGGTCGGCCATTCCTACATCGTCTACGCGCCGCTCCTGCACGGCAACACCACCATCGTGTTTGAAGGCAAGCCGGTGGGAACGCCGGATGCGGGAACCTTCTGGCGGGTGATTTCCGAGCACAAGGTTGCGGTGCTGTTTACAGCGCCGACCGCGTTTCGCGCCATCCGCAAGGAAGATCCGGAAGGCAGCCTTGTCGGGCAATATGACCTCTCCGGTTACCGGGCGTTGTTCCTGGCGGGTGAGCGGGCCGACCCGGACACCATTCACTGGGCGGAAAAGGTGCTCGAGGTTCCGGTGATCGATCACTGGTGGCAGACCGAGACCGGCTGGACCATAGCCGGCAATCCGATGGGGCTGGGCCTGCTGCCGGTCAAGTACGGCTCGCCCGCGGTAGCGATGCCCGGCTACGACGTGCAGGTGCTTGACGATGCCGGCCATCCGGTGTCCGCCGGCACGCTGGGCAACATCGTGGTCAAGCTGCCGCTGCCGCCCGGATGTCTGCCAACATTGTGGAACGCCGAGAAGCGTTTCCAGGATGCCTATCTGGCCGAGTTCCCGGGCTATTACAAAACCGCGGATGCAGGTTTCATCGATGAGGACGGATACCTGTTCATCATGGCGCGGACCGATGACATCATCAATGTGGCCGGGCATCGATTGTCGACGGGCGGCATGGAAGAGGTGGTCTCCGAGCATCCCGATGTGGTGGAATGCGCCGTGATCGGCATTGCCGATGCCATGAAAGGCCAGATTCCGGCCGGTTTCATCGTCATCAACAATCATCATGGCCGCAGCGATGGCGAGATCGAGACCGAAGTGGTCAAGCTGGTGCGCGAGCAGATCGGGCCCGTCGCCGCCTTCAAGACGGTGATGGTGGTCAAGCGGCTTCCGAAAACCCGGTCAGGCAAGATCCTGCGCGCAACCATGCAGAAGATTGCTGATGGTGAAGCTTGGAACATGCCGGCAACCATTGATGATCCGGGCGTTCTTGACGAAATTTCCGAGGTTCTGACAAAGCGCGGGATCGCCAAGAAGAGCGATTGACCTCGCCACCCGTCCACGTCAATGTCCCGCCGTTTCGCTGTGGTCTTGACCGGAAAATCATGTGATTTCCGGAGCACAGCGTGAAAAAGACGGATTGGAGCAGCTGTGCCCGCCCGATTGACGAGGCTCGGCGCTCTGAGAAAGGAAAATGACCATGAGACTGGATGGACGAACAGCGATTGTCACCGGCGGCGCCAAGGGCATCGGGCTGGCCATCGTGCGCCGGCTGGCATCCGAGGGCGCCAAGGTGATGATCGCCGACAATGATGAGGCGGCGGGCAATGATGCCGTGGAAGCGGTGTCAACCGAAGGCGAAGTGCGGTTTACGGTCACCGATGTTTCGGAGCGGCTTGATGTTCACAATCTGGTGGCCAAGACAATCGACTCCTTTGGCTCGATCAATGCCCTGGTCAACAATGCCGGAATCGTGCACGCCGCTGATTTCCTCGATCTGGAAGAAGCCGATTTCGACCGCGTCATGGGGGTCAACCTCAAGGGCACCTTGTTGTGCGGGCAGGCCGTGGCCCGCCACATGGTGGAGCAGATCGCAAAGGGTGAAGAGCCCGGTTCGATCGTCAACATGTCCTCGATCAACGACACGTTCGCGATCGCCAACCAGGTTCCCTATTCGGTGTCGAAGGGTGGGGTGAGCCAGCTGACCAAGGTGATGGCGCTGTCGCTCGCAACCCATGGCATCCGCGTCAATGCCGTCGGGCCAGGCTCGATCATGACCGATCTGCTGTCGGCTGTGGCCGACAATCCGGAAGCGAAGAACCGGATCCTGTCGCGCACCCCGCTGGGACGTATCGGCGACCCTTCGGAAATTGCTGCGGTCACGGCATTCCTGCTGTCGGGCGATGCGAGCTATGTCACCGGCCAGACGATCTATGCCGATGGCGGCCGTCTGCCGCTCAACTACACGGTTCCGGTCAAGGAATAGGCAGGCAAAGGGCTTGCTGGTCTGACAGCATCGTCCCCCGGATACAGAAAGGCCCGGCAATGCCGGGCCTTTTGCATGCAATATGAAAAGGTGGGCTCAGCCCTCGTCTTCTTCTTCCGGCTCGGTGCGCTTCATCGAGGTCAGTTTTGCAAAAACTGCATCTGCATCGATTTCCTTTTCGCCCTCGTCGTCCACCGGAACGGCGGATTCGGTCTCGCTGGCGGAAACCAGAACGCTGTCCTGTTCGGAGCCGGCCAGAGCGCCGCGGTTCTTGGAAGCGCGCTCGACTTCAAGATCGAGGTCGATCTGCGTGCACAGGCCCAGCGTGACCGGGTCCATCGGCGTCAGGTTGGCGGCGTTCCAGTGGGTACGGCCGCGGATCTGTTCGATGGTCGACTTGGTGGTGCCGACCAGGCGCGAGACCTGGGCGTCCTTGAGTTCGGGGTGGTTGCGGACCAGCCAGAGGATGGCGTTGGGACGATCCTGACGCTTGGAGACGGGCGTGTAGCGCGGTCCCTTGCGCTTGGCTTCGGGAACGCGAACCTTCGGCTCCAAAAGCTTCAGCTTGAGTTCTGGATTGGCTTCTGCAGCGACGATATCCTCGCGGGAGAGCTGGCCCGTGCCGATCGGGTCGAGGCCCTTGATGCCCTGCGAAGCTTCGCCGTCGGCGATTGCCTTGACTTCAAGCGGGTGAAGTTTGCAGAACTGGGCGATCTGATCGAAGCTCAATGCGGTGTTGTCGACGAGCCAAACGGCGGTTGCCTTCGGCATGAGAAGCTGCTGTGCCATGAATACAATTCTCCTGTCCGTCCGCTCCGGGGGCGCGGGCCGTGGATGTTACCACTATTTTCCGGGAAATCGGCGCTCTTATAACCGCAAGCCCGGTTAATTGCAATTGTCGCAGCATGGTTTCGTGAACCGGCCCATTGTCTAATTGCGGCGATGCTATGCGCTTGCAATAATGGACATTATGAAAGCCGCGTTGCGTCTGAATTGAGGAAAGGCGCATGTTTTTAGTGAGGAGGCCCAATGTCGCAGAAAACGTACGAAGTCCTGAATGACGCCAAAGCGCGGGCGTTGATCGATGATGAAACCTATCAGAATTGGTACCAGGAGAGCATCAAGGATCCGGAAAAATTCTGGGGCGAGCATGGCAAGCGAATCGACTGGTTCAAGCCCTACACAAAGGTAAAAAACACCAGCTTTACCGGCGATTTCGCAATTAAGTGGTTTGAAGACGGCCTGACCAATGTCTCCTACAATTGCATTGACCGGCATCTTGAGAAGCGCGGCGACCAGGTGGCGATCATCTGGGAGGGCGACAATCCCTATGACGACAAGAAGATCACTTACCGTGAGCTGTATGAGCAGGTCTGCCGGCTTGCCAATGTGATGAAGGCGAATGGGGTCAAGAAGGGCGACCGCGTCACCATCTACATGCCGATGATCCCGGAAGCCGCCTATGCGATGCTGGCGTGCACCCGCATCGGCGCGGTGCATTCGATCGTGTTCGGCGGGTTTTCGCCCGATGCGCTGGCGGGCCGAATCACCGATTGCGAATCAACCTTCGTGATCACCGCGGATGAGGGCCTGCGCGGCGGCAAGAAGGTTCCGCTCAAGCACAACACGGACCTGGCAATTGAAATCGCCGAGCGGAGTGGTGTGAGCGTCAAGAACGTGCTGGTGGTTCAGCGTACTGCGGGCAAGGTGGAATGGTTCACCGAGCGGGATATCTGGTACCACGAAGCGATTGCTGCCGCTGAGCCGGAGTGCAAGCCCGAGGAGATGAATGCGGAAGATCCGCTGTTCATCCTCTACACCTCCGGTTCGACCGGCAAGCCCAAGGGTGTGCTGCACACCACCGGCGGCTATCTCGTCTATGCCTCGATGACGCATGAATATGTGTTCGATTATCACGAGGGCGATATCTACTGGTGCACCGCCGATGTCGGCTGGGTGACCGGGCATTCCTATATTGTCTACGGACCATTGGCCAATGGTGCGACCACGCTGATGTTCGAGGGTGTGCCGAACTATCCTTCGCCGAGCCGGTTCTGGGATGTGGTCGACAAGCACAAGGTCAACATCTTCTACACCGCGCCGACGGCGATCCGGGCGCTGATGGGTGCGGGCGACGACCACGTCAAGAAATCCTCGCGCAAGTCTCTCAGGACGCTCGGGTCTGTGGGAGAACCGATCAATCCGGAAGCCTGGGAATGGTATTACAACGTGGTCGGCGAGAAAAACTGCCCGATCGTCGATACCTGGTGGCAGACCGAAACCGGCGGCATCCTGATCACGCCTTTGCCCGGGGCCACCAGGCTGAAGCCGGGTTCGGCGACGCGGCCGTTCTTTGGCGTGCAGCCGCAGCTGGTCGATGGCGACGGCGATGTGCTGGAAGGCACGACAGAAGGCAATCTGTGCATCACCGATTCCTGGCCGGGGCAGATGCGCACGGTCTATGGCGACCATGAACGCTTCATCCAGACCTATTTCTCGACCTACAAGGGCAAGTATTTCACCGGTGACGGCTGCCGCCGTGACGAGGATGGATACTACTGGATCACTGGCCGGGTGGATGACGTGATCAATGTCTCGGGTCACCGGATGGGCACGGCTGAAGTCGAAAGCGCGCTGGTGTCGCATGACGCGGTGTCCGAGGCGGCTGTCGTCGGTTACCCGCATGACGTCAAGGGTCAGGGCATCTACTGCTACATCACGCTGATGGAAGGCCAGGAAGGCGATGACGCGCTCCGCAAGGCGCTTGTGGCGCATGTGCGCAACGAAATCGGCCCGATCGCCTCGCCCGACAAGATCCAGTTCTCGCCGGGCCTGCCAAAAACCCGCTCGGGCAAGATCATGCGCCGGATTCTGCGCAAGATCGCCGAGGATGAGTTCAGCGCGCTGGGCGATACCTCCACACTTGCCGATCCAAGCGTGGTCGATGATCTGATCAGCAATCGCCAGAACAAGAAGGGCTGAGTGCTGCCGCAGCCATCTGCGTAAGGACCAAGGTCCGCAAAGAAAAGTCCGCCCGGTGTCTTCCGGCGCGGGCTTCTCTGTGTCCGGCTGGTGGTGTGCTGATAAAAATAAACGCGCTTACGACTTGGCAAGCAGGCAATCCTGCCCCACATTGTCTGTGTCGTTAACAATTGAAAAGGAGGTGATCTGATGTCGAGTGATTCCCAAAAGCCGGTTCGTGCGATACGGATTGCCGGACTTCGGAGCAGCCTCTGAAGCGCCGGGAATACCGGCAAGTCCCGATCCATCCATGATGTGAGCGGGCAGGCGTCCAACCGGCGCTGGAATTCACGAAGGCCACCCCTTGCGGGTGGCCTTTTTGATGTCTGGCTGATGGAAACAGGGCCTGAAGCCTAGCTGGCGCATTTCGGTTTGTGGCGCTTTCCGCCCTTGTAGGGCCGGGCATGGCCGCTTTCGAGCATCGCCACGGCTATGTCGCGGCTTCCGGCCTTCATGTCGGCGAGCACGCGGCCGTAATATTTTCCGCCTGCAACATTGACCAGTTCGACGGTTTCAAACCCCGATAGCAGCCGTTCAAGCTCATCGCGGGCCATTTGCGCGGCGGCGCGCTGGGCCGCGCAACGGGAGCGGCGTTCCGGCGTGTCGATGCCGCGCAAACGGACCGAAACGCGGACCGCATGGCCGGGCCAGGGATGGGCGTCGACCTCGAGCGTGTCCCCGTCAATGATCCGGATGATCTGGGCTGAGACCGGCCCGGCGATGCTGCGCCACTGCTTGTCGGCGGCCATTGCAGGGGTGGCCGCGAAAGCCGGGAGGCCAAGCGATGCAAGCAACAGGACGGGCAAAAGTGTCGGAACGGCCGAATCGGTGCGCATGATATAGGAATATATTCCGTATCAGCAGGCGCATCAAGTGGGACGGCTCAGAAATCGATGGCGCGGCCGTTGATTTCCCAGTCTCCGAAACGGGCCGGATCTGCGCCGCCGCGACCGCCGAGTTCGCGTTCGGAAGCCTGCATCTCGGCATAGCGCGCCTTGCGACGAGCCTCGGCTTCAGCCAGCGCCCGCTTTGCAGCAGGGCTGAGCGGAGGGCGCGCAGCCTGCACATTCTCGTCTGCGGTTTCAGCCGTTGGCTCGGGCTTGTTGCCGGAGGGTGCCTCGGCAAGTTCGGAGGATTTGCTTTCGGACGTCGCGTCTTTGCTCATGGGTCGGGTCTGCCAGCCTGGTCTTCGCATTGAAGATTATCTTGAAACAACCCATATCTAGCGTCACAAGCGACAAATTCCAAACCTCCACGCCAATCGAGGCAACAGGTGCCTGGTCGCCGGAAAGGATGATGCACATGAACCTTGTTCGTACAGCGATGCTGATTGCCCTGATGACCGCCCTGTTCATGGGTGTCGGCTACATGATCGGCGGAACCGGCGGCATGATGATCGCGCTGGTGATCGCAGCGGCCATGAACCTGTTTTCCTACTGGAATTCCGACAAGATGGTGCTGCGTATGCACAACGCCGTTGAAGTGGATGCGAAAACAGCGCCCGAGTATTACCGGATCGTCGCTGATCTGGCGCAAAATGCCGGCCTGCCGATGCCGAAGGTCTATGTCATTCACAACCAGCAGCCCAATGCGTTTGCCACCGGCCGCAATCCCGAAAACGCGGCCGTTGCAGCGTCCGTCGGGCTGCTTGAGGCCTTGAGTGACGAGGAAGTGGCGGCCGTGATGGCGCACGAGCTGGCGCATGTGCAGAACCGTGACACGCTGATCATGACCATTACCGCGACCCTGGCCGGTGCGATTTCGATGCTGGGCAATTTCGCGCTGTTTTTCGGCGGCAATCGCGACAACAACAACCCCTTCGGCTTCATCGGCATTCTGGTGGCGATGATCGTGGCGCCGTTCGCGGCAATGCTGGTGCAGATGATGATCAGCCGGACGCGGGAATATTCCGCCGACAGGCGGGGCGCCGAGATCTGCGGCAATCCGCTTTGGCTGGCTTCGGCGCTGAGAAAGATTGCCATGGGGGCCGGTCGTGTGGTCAATGAGGACGCTGAACGCAATCCGGCGACGGCGCACATGTTCATTATCAATCCTCTGAATGGTCAACGCATGGACAGTCTGTTCTCGACCCACCCGGCAACTGAAAACCGCATTGCGGCGCTGGAAGCCATGGCTGCCGAGATGGCAGCACCATCGCCCCGCCCGGCACGTCCGGCCAGGACATCGGTGCCGCAGTCGGGACCCTGGGGCCGTGACGGAACGCCGCCGCGCAAGGGGCCCTGGTCTTGACCGGCACAAGGCCGGACGGGCAGCGCAGGAGACCTCAGAAATCACATGCAAGGCGGGATCCGGCTGATCTTAAGCCGGGCCTTGCGGCGCGCCAGGCTGCTGCAAGGCTGCTGTCGGCGGTGACCGAGAGCCGCGCCTCGCTGGATGGCCTGCTTGATCCGGCGGGTGGCAATCCGGCCTTTACCGGGCTCGGCGACCAGGATCGGCTGCTGGTGCGGGCCATCCTGTTGTCGGCGCTCAGGCATCTACAGGTCATCGACGCCTTTATCGACCGGTTGGTCGACAACCCCTTGCCCGAGGGCGCGAAAGCCTTGCGGCAGGTGCTCCGCGTCGGCGCAGCGCAGATCCTTTATCTTGATGTTCCCGATCGCGCGGCGGTGGATCTGGCGGTCACGCAGGCCGATTCCGATCCGCGCAATCGCCGCTTTGCCGGGCTGGTCAATGCGCTTCTGCGCCGGATGGCGCGAGAGAAAGACCAGCTTCTGCCGCAGATCGCAGCGGTCACGCCGGATTTTCCCGACTGGTTTGAAAGCCGGCTACGCAAAGCCTACAAATCGGAGGCTGCGGCGATTCTTGCGATCCTGTCGGAGCCGCCGGCCATTGATGTCACGGTCAAGGACGATCCTGACGGCTGGGCGGAAAAGCTTGGCGGCGTGGTGTTGCCGACGGGATCGGTGCGGATTGCCCGGCCGGATGGACCGGTTTCCGGCCTGCCGGGCTTTGATACAGGCGCCTGGTGGGTTCAGGATGCTGCAGCCAGCCTTCCGGCGCAGATGTTTTCCCGGCTCGAAGGGCTGGAGATCGCCGATCTGTGCGCAGCCCCGGGCGGCAAGACCGCCCAGCTGGCGCTGGCCGGTGCGCGGGTCACGGCATGCGACCAGTCCGCGACGCGGCTGGAGCGGCTGCGCGGCAATCTCGCGCGTCTCGGACTTGATGTCTCCACGCAATTGACGCGGGCCCAGGACCTGGTTGCGCCTGAAGGCTTTGACGGGGTTCTGCTCGATGCGCCCTGTTCCTCGACGGGGACGGTGCGTCGGCATCCCGACATTCCCTACACCAAGGGACCGGACGACATCATGCGGCTGGCCCGGGTCCAGCGCGATCTGCTTGACCATGCGGCGGGGCTGGTGCGTCCGGGGGGCGAACTGGTGTTTTCCAACTGTTCGCTTGATCCCGAAGAGGGCGAAGAAATGGTGGCGGGTTTTCTGTCCGACCATCCTGCCTGGACGATCAGGCCGATGGATGCCTTACGCTGGCCGGGGCTCGAAACCGCCATTACCGCAAAGGGCGAGATCCGGACCCATCCGGCGATGCTCGCGCATGACGACCCGCGGCTTGCCGGGCTCGACGGATTCTATGCGGTGGTGCTGATTCGGCAGTAAAACCTGCAGCTGAAACCCGGAATAGCAGCAGAAATGTTGACAAGTGCCCCGGAACGACACAATAGCTTGCAATCAAAGACACATTAGTAACAGTTGAACAATCAAACCACTGTGCTACGATTTTTGTCCGGTGGAGGGCCGGGGACCCGGTTTCAGGATATCCCGATTGGCATTTTCAATTCTTGATTCGCAACGCTCAGTGCAATTGTACGGGACAGAGATCTGGCGGCGGTTTGCGCGGCGCATGGCCCTGGGCCGTATCAGCGCCCTGCGGTTTGCCGGCGGAACCCCGGACCGGCTCGTGGTTGCACCGATCGATCTGCGCATTGCCGATCCACATATTGCCGAAGAGATCTATTCCGGCCGCTTCGCCATGGGGGGAAGCATGGTCGACACGGGGGGCGGAAGCCCGTTCCAGGTCGAGGTCTCGAACCAGTCCTTCAATCGCAGCCTGCACGGCTTCGGCTGGCTCAGGCACATGCGGGCCGCCGATCATGACCTTGCCTTTGCCAATGCCCGTGCGCTCGTGGACGACTGGATTTCGGTCGAAGGCCGTGAACTGGGCGGGCTCGCCTTTGAGCCGGATGTGCTGGCCAACCGGCTGATCGCCTGGTTCTCGCATTCGCCGATCGTGTTGCGTGGCGCCGATCACGGGTTTTACCGCCGCTTTCTCAAAAGCATCGCATTGCAGACCCGCTATCTCAAGCATGTGGCGGGGGCGATGCCGGGCGACGAAACCCGTTTCAAGGCCCGGATCGCGCTGGCGATGGCCAGCCTGTGCGTGCCCTCCAGCGCCGGCGCGGTGCGGGCTGCGTCGCGGTACCTCGACAGCGAAATCGATGCCCAGATCCTGCCCGATGGCGGTCATGTCTCGCGCAATCCGATGGTGTTGATCGATCTGCTGACCAATCTGCTGCCATTGAAGCAGACCTATATCAATCTCGGGCAGAAACCACCGCGCAACATGGCGGCGGGGATGGACCGGATGTTCTCGGCGCTGCGCTTCTTTCGCCATTCCAGCGGCGAACTGGTGCTGTTCAACGGCGCCTCCGCGGTCTCCGCCGACCGGCTTCTGGGTGTCTTGCGCTATGACGAAACCTCCGGGGTTGCGTTTCGCGAGATGCCGCATTCGCATTACCAGAGATTGTCGGCGGGCAATTGCGTCGTGGTTGCCGACACGGGGGCGCCGCCGCGCGGAATCCTGTCGAGCCAGGCCCATGCCGGCTGCCTGTCTTTCGAGTTGTCGTCAGGCGCAAACTGTTTCGTGGTCAATGCCGGCGCGCCGGTGGTTTCTCCTTCACCCTATGCCGATTTCGCCCGGATGACGGCTGCTCACAGCACCGTGACACTGGGCGACCGGTCTTGCTTGAGCTTCTCGCATTCGCCGTTTCTGGGCCCGATCGTTACTGGCGGGGTGCGCCGGGTGGCGGTGGAATCGCTTGACGAGGAGGGCAAGCACCAGGGCTTTGCCGCGACCCATGACGGCTATGCCGGCAGCCTCAAGCTCCTGCATCGCCGCAAGATCAGATTGCTGTCCTCGGGGCACGAGGTGCAGGGCCGGGACGAGATCCTCAGACCGGATGAAAGCACACCGCAGGCTGACAACCGGACGATGGCCGTAGCCCGGTTCCATATCCACCCGACCATCTCGATCTCGCAGGACGAGGCCGGTGTGGTTCATCTGACGGCGGGGGACGGCGAGTCTTGGGCTTTCGTCGCGCGCGATCTGGAGCCAAAGGTCGAGGAAGACGTGCATTTTGCCGATCTCGCCGGAGCACGGGCGAGCAAGCAGATCACGCTGGAATTTGTGGTCGGCGAACAGTCTCAGGTCGACTGGAAGCTGATCCGCACCAATCTTCCGCGTGCCTGAGACCGGTTCGGCCGTGTCGATCCGATGGTCCAGCCTGTCGCGCCTGACGCAATTGCCTCGGATTGAAGCGAGCGTGGTCCACGGTCATCATTCGGGCCATGAAGCGGCAATGCTCCACAGATAAGGCCCTTTGCGTGTTTTATCAGGCTCCTGCCTGTGTTAACGCATCCTCGCCGCCGGGCTGCGCGGCTGTTCTCTAGGGGTTTCAAATGGCTGTAGTATCCAAGAACCATCCTGTGCCGGACATGGTGCAGGTCCGCCGCGCCTTGCTGTCGGTCTCCGACAAGACCGGGCTTGTGGGATTTGCACGCGGCCTTTCCGACCTCGGCGTCGAACTGGTCTCGACCGGCGGCACACGGGCAGCACTCGAGGCGGCAGGGCTCAAGGTTCAGGATGTATCGGACCTGACGGGTTTTCCCGAAATCATGGATGGCCGGGTCAAGACGCTGCATCCCGGCGTGCATGGCGGGCTGCTCTCGATCCGGGCGGATGAAGACCATGCCTCGGCGATGAAAGAGCATGGGATTGCCGAGATCGACCTGGCGGTGGTCAATCTCTACCCGTTCGAAGAGACCGTGGCTGGTGGCGCCGATGCGGCGACGATTGTCGAAAACATAGATATCGGCGGGCCTGCAATGATCCGGGCATCGGCCAAGAACCACGCCTATGTCACCGCGATCACCGACCCTGAAGATTATGACCGCGTGCTGGAAGCATTGCGCAGCCACGAGGGATCCGTGCCGCTGGCATTGCGGCGCGAGCTTGCGGCGCTGGCCTTCGCCCGAACTGCTGCTTACGATGCTGCCGTCTCGGGCTGGTTTGCCAGGGAACTTTCGCTCGAAGCGCCGCGGCACCGCGCCTTTGGCGGGCAGTTGCTCGATGTCATGCGCTATGGCGAGAACCCGCACCAGGCGGCGGCCTTCTATTCAAACGGTGAGAAGCGTCCGGGTGTCGCTACCGCCACGCTGCTGCAGGGCAAGCAGCTGTCCTACAACAACATCAACGACACCGACGCGGCGTTCGAGCTGGTCAGCGAGTTCGACCAGGATCGTCCTGCCTGCGCCATCATCAAGCACGCCAATCCCTGCGGCGTTGCTGTCGGTGACAGCCTGACAGAAGCCTATCGCCGGGCGCTGGAATGCGACCAGACTTCCGCATTCGGCGGGATCATCGCACTGAACCGGACGCTCGACGCGGAGACCGCGACGGAGATCGTCAAGCTGTTCACGGAAGTGATCATCGCGCCCGATGCAAGCGACGAAGCCAAGGCGATTATCTCGGCCAAGAAAAACCTGCGCCTGATGGTCACCGGTGAACTGGCCGATCCGCGTCAGCCGGGCATGACGGTCAAGACCGTGGCTGGCGGGCTGCTGGTGCAGAGCCGAGACAACGGCATTGTATTGCCGGAAGACTTCAAGGTGGTGACAAAACGTGCGCCGGATGCGCGAGAACTCGCCGATCTCGGCTTTGCCTTCCGGGTGGCCAAGCATGTCAAATCCAACGCCATTGTCTACGTGCTCAACGGCGCCACGGTCGGCATCGGAGCGGGCCAGATGAGCCGTGTCGATTCCGCCCGCATTGCCGCGCGCAAGGCCGTCGATGCCGCAGAAGTGCTGGGACTGGACGCACCGCTGACCAAGGGCAGTGTCGTTGCATCCGACGCGTTCTTCCCGTTTGCGGATGGTTTGCTGTCGGCGATCGAAGCCGGCGCCACCGCGGTTGTGCAGCCCGGCGGATCGATGCGGGATCAGGATGTCATCGATGCGGCAGACGAAGCTGGTATCGCGATGGTGTTCACCGGAATGCGGCATTTCCGTCATTGATTGCTGGCGCGTTGCTGATTTTTCGGCGCAAGCGCGAATAATCTCAGCCGCGTTAATCTATCTGCATGGATTGGCGGTGTAGTTGCCTGTGCACCGGGTTCCCGGTGACTTGTCGCCTTCGCGTCACACAGGTTCCATCATCTGATTTACCAGCCAAATCAGCGCAGTACCTCGAGTACAGCGTCCATACTTTAAGTATGGAATGGGCGTTTTGTTTCCATCCACTCAAATTTTTTATTCTGCGCCCCGGGGCTGATCTGCCGGGTAGGGCGTGGTCCAGAGGATGACCAGGCCGAGGGCGAAGAAGATGGTGATGGTGGCCATCCCGAGCCGTGGAGACCCCGAGAGTGCGGTCACCGTGGCGACCAGGAACGGGGCGGTGAAGCTGGTGGCGCGGCCCGCCAGGGCGTAGATGCCGAAATAGCGGCCGGCCTCGTCTTCGGTGACGCTGCGGGCCATGTAGGCGCGGGATGAAGCCTGCACCGGCCCGAAGGCGATGCCGATCAGCAGGCCGAACAGGATATAGGCCTTCTCTGCCGGCGTTCCGAACAGTCCGCCGCTGTCCGGGCCGGTAAAGGTCAATGCACCGAAGAGGCTGAACCCGGGACCGGTGGAGACGATGCCAAGCGTGGCGATCAGCAACATCAGGATGCAGATCATGACGACGATCTTGGATCCGAGCTGGGTGTCGAGGCGGCTGGCATAGAGGCAGGAGAAGATCGCCACGACATTGAGCATGATGCCATAGACTCCGATTTCGGTGATCGACCAGCTGAACATCGCAGCCGCGAAACCGCCGCCCAGCGCCAGCAGCGCGTTGACGCCGTCCTGGTAGATCATGCGGGCGATCAGAAACCGGAAAATGCCCGAGCGCTGGCGCACTTCGCCGAGCGTCGATCTCAGTTCCGCAAGCCCGTCGACGACGGCGCCCTTGAGCGCCCTGCGGCCGCCAGCATCTGGGGTGAACAGGAACATCGGCAGGATGAACACCGCATACCAGAGTGCCGAAATCGGGCCGGATGCGCGGGCGTCTTCACCCTGAAGCGGATCGAGGCCGAACAGCGGGTCGAGACCGAGAAGGGTCTTGCCGGTTTCGGGCGATGCGGCGAGGAAGCCGATGATGAAGATCAGCACGATCATGCCGCCGAGATAGCCCAGTCCCCAGGCCAGGTTGGAGACCCGGCCGATCTGGGCTTTCGGCACCAGCCGCAGCAGCATCGAATCATTGAAGACGATGGAAAACTCGGCAGCGACCGACGCCAGGGTGAAGGCAACCACCACGGCGACGATGTTCGACCCCGGTGCGGCGAACCACAGCGCGCACAGAGCCACAATCTTGATGATGGCGAAGAAGGCAATCCAGGGCTTGCGCGGCCCGGTCTGGTCGGCGATCGAGCCAAGCAGCGGCGAGAACAGCGCGATCAGCAGGCCGCCGGCGGCAATGCCATAGCCCCAGGCCGCCTGGCCGGTGGCCGGGTCGCTGGCCATGCGGGAGATGAAGTAGGGGCCGAAGATGAAGGTGGTAATCACCGTGAAGAACGGCTGCGCCGCCCAGTCGAACAGCATCCATCCGACGACACCGCGGCGCTTGATCACAGGGGCCGGCGGCAGTCCGGTTACATCAGTCATGGCTTTTGATCCTTGAGGCTACGGCACCTGTCACGCGCGCAGGGAGCGGGCCAGATCGCTCAGCATGCCGGCGGCCACGGTCAGCTTCGCCACTGACAATTCGCCGCTGTCGGTCAGTGTCAGGATCTGCCCGCGAACATGCGAGATCCGATCCTTGTTGGCCTTGAGCCATTGCTCGGCCGGATCCGAAACCTTGGGATTGCTGTCGAGAACCGCAGCGGCGATGATCCGGCGGGCTTCCGAGATCTCATCAAGGCTGCGGGCCAGGGCAAGCCCCTCGAAATGATCGGTCACCGGGATCCTGTCGACCGCCGCGACAATGCGGCTCAGCCGGAAGGCTTCGGTGACGGCAAAGTATGTCGCGGTCGCCCGGCCCAGATCGGTCTTCGCATGGGCTGCGACGTGGCAGATGTCGGGCGCCAGGGTCAGACCGGTCAGGCCCGCGATCTGATCAGCCAGATCGCCGGGAACCTGCTGCGCGAGCAGGGTGTTGCGGGTTTCCTCGGCTTCCTGACGCATGAAATCGGGCATGGCGGCAGCGAGCTTGCCGTCGAGCTTGTTCAGGCTCTGCTGCATCGACTTCACCGCTGTGGCAAGATCGCCCTGCGCCGCGCCGGTCTTCAGCGCCCAGCCGGTCACATCCTTCAAGGTGTTGCCGATGCGGGCGTAGAGCTGGTTCTGGACAGTGCCCGACACCTTTGTATCGAGGTCATCCACCTGGGCGTAGAGCTGGTTGAGCGAGAGGCCATCACGGGCAAGCACGAACGCCTTGACGATATCGGCGGCCGTGGCGCCGGACTTGTCGCCGAGGCCGATGACAAAGGCCGGTCCGCCGCGGTTGATCGCGTCGTTGCCAAGAAGGGTCGAGATGATCTCGCGTCTCAGCCTGTGGCTGGCGATGTCGCTTGAATGCAGTTTCTGCATCTGTTTGGGGAAATAGGACCGCAGCGTGGTGTCGAAATAGGGATCGTCCGGCAGCGAGCTGGCAACGATCTCGTCAAACAGCACCAGCTTGGCATAGGACAACAGCACGCCCATCTCCGGCCGGGTCAGTGCATGGCCGGTCGCCACGCGTTCGGCGACGGCGAGGTCGTCGGGCAGGTCCTCGACCTTGCGGTTGAGCAGGCCGCGGGCTTCGAGATTGCTCATCACCCGGTTGAGCTCGCCGACGCCGGAAACACCCTCGGCTTCGGCAATGGAGATGGCGAGCGTCTGCAGGTAGTTGTTGCGCAGCACCAGTTCGGCGACCTCGTCGGTCATGGCTGCCAGCAGGGTGTTGCGCTTGGGCCGGGTCAGCCTGTTCTCGCGCATGGCATTGGCCAGCGCGATCTTGATGTTGACCTCGACGTCGGAGGAATTGACCCCGGCCGAGTTGTCGATCGCGTCGGAATTGCAGCGGCCGCCATTCAAGGCATAGGCGATGCGTCCTTTCTGGGTGACGCCGAGATTGGCGCCTTCGCCGATCACCTTGGCGCGCACCTGGCGCGCGGTGATGCGGATGGCATCATTGGCGCGATCGCCGACATCGGCATCGTTTTCGCCGGCATCCTTGATGTAGGTGCCGATGCCGCCGAACCACAACAGATCGGTCTGCATCGACAGGATCGCGGTCATGATGTCCTGCGGCGTGGCCTTGCCGGGCTCAAGCCCGATCACGGCTGCCGCTTCCGGGGTCAGTTCGACGGATTTCAGTGCGCGCGGGATGATCATGCCGCCTTTCGACAGCTTGGAAGTGTCATAGTCCTGCCAGCTGGAGCGGCCCAGTTCGAACAGCCGGCTGCGCTCGGCAAAGCCGATGGCGCAGTCGGGATCGGGATCGATGAAGATGTCGCGGTGGTCGAAGGCCGCCAGCAGCCTGATCTGGGTCGACAGCAACATGCCGTTGCCGAACACGTCGCCCGACATGTCGCCGACACCTGCGGCGGTGAAGGGCGTGGTCTGGATGTCTATGTCCATCTCGCGGAAATGGCGCTTGACCGCTTCCCAGGCGCCACGGGCGGTGATGCCCATCTTCTTGTGATCATAGCCTGCGGAGCCGCCGGAGGCGAAGGCGTCATCGAGCCAGAAATCCTGTTCCTGGCTCAGCGCATTGGCGGTGTCGGAGAAGGTGGCGGTGCCCTTGTCGGCGGCGACGACGAAATAGGGGTCGTCGGCGTCGTGGCGGACGGTGTTGGCGGGGGGGATGATGGCGTCGCCGACAATGTTGTCGGTGACCGAGAGCAAGGTGCGGATAAACAGCTTGTAGGCGTCGCGGCCAGCTTCAAATATCGCATCGCGGCCGCCGTCCAGCGGCAGTTTCTTGGGGTAGAAGCCGCCCTTGGCGCCAACCGGCACGATGACGGCGTTCTTGACCTGCTGCGCCTTGACCAGTCCGAGCACCTCGGTGCGGTAGTCCTGCGCCCGGTCGGACCAGCGCAGTCCGCCGCGGGCCACCGGACCAAAGCGCAGATGAACGCCTTCGACTTCCGAGCCATAGACGAAAATCTCGCGGAACGGGCGTGGCTCCGGCAGGCCTTCGAGCTTCTTCGGGTCGAGCTTGAAGGCAAGTGCCGGCCGTGGCGCACCATCGTCACCGGTCTGGAAATAGTTGGTCCTGAGCGAGGATTCGATCGCATTGACGTAGCGCCTGAGGATCCGGTCATCGTCGATGCTCGGAACTTCCGCCAACGCCGCTTGAATCGCTTCGATCAGGCTTTCGCTTTGTGCTGTCCGTTCGGCCGGCTTGGTATCAATGTCAAACCGGATCCGGAACAATTCGAGCAGTCTGGCGGCTATGCCTGAATGGCGGTTGAGGCTGTGGGCAATGTATTCCTGGGAATAGGGTATGCCTGCCTGGCGCAAATAGCGTGCATAGGCGCGCAGAACCGTGGCTTCGCGAACCGACAGACCGGCATTGGTGACCAGCCGGTTGTAGCCGTCATTGTCAGTGTCGCCACGCCAGACCGAGAGAAAGGCTTCTTCCAGTCTTGATCCGTCGGTGTCGAGATCAATGGCGCGCTTGTCCTCGTGCACGATCTCCATGTCATGCAGAACGACGGTGTTGGTGACACCTTCCTGGCCATCAAGGAAGATCTCGTGGGTTTGCTCGCTGATGACCTTGAAGCCAAGATTTTCCAAGAGCGGCACCCGGCGCGACAGTGCCACGGGCTCACCGGCGTGGAAGATCTTCAGCGCCAGGTGATCGTCCGAGCTGTTGTCACCGCGATAAAACGCGATCTGGATCGCACCGGTTTCCTTGCAGGCGATGATGGAGTTGAGATCGGCCAGGGCCTCTTCGGGACGGAAGCGCTCCTTGTAGGACTGGCTGACGCTGACGCGTTGGGTCTCGCCACCGCCAAGCACGCGGAACTGGTCCTCCCATCGGGTGACGATGGAGCGGACGTCGCGTTCAAGCTGCTCCTGCGGAATCTGCGGTGTCTTGCCTTCGGAGCGGCCGATGATGAAATGCACCCGGGCGACGCCACCCTCGGGAAAGGCCGGATAGTAAGCCGACACACGACCATTGTAGACGGTCTTGAAGTAATCGCCGATGCGCTCCCGGGCGATCGAATCATACTGGTCACGCGGGACATAGACGATCAGCGAGACAAAACGGTCGAAACGGTCGATCCGCGGCAGGACGCGGACCCGCGGGCGGTCCGCCAATTCGTTGATCTGCATGCAGAACCGGGCCAGGAGATCGGCATCGATCTGGAACAGGTCATCGCGCGGATAGGCTTCGAGCGTGTTGAGCAGCAGTTTGCCGGAATGGCTTTCCGGATCGAAACCGAATTCGGAGACAACCGACTGCACCTTCGAGCGCAGCAGCGGGATCTTGGTGACCGAGCGGGTGTAGGCGGTGGAGGTGAACAGCCCGACGATGCGCAGTTCGCCTACAACCTTGCCCTTGGAGTTGAAGCGCTTGATGCCGATATAGTCCATATAGGTGCGGCGATGGATCACCGAGCGGACATTGGCCTTGGTGACGATCAGGAAATCCGGTCCCTGCAGGAAATCGAGGATCTCCGGCGTGGTGGTGACCTGGTCCTTGCCGAGCCGCAACACCAGCACATCCGGGTCCGAGAGAATGCCGAGGCCTTCGCCCGAGGAACGGCTCAACTCGGCAGTTTTGCCGTCATCGGTGTAGACATATTCGCGCATGCCCAAAAAGGTGAAGTTGTTGTCGCGCAGCCAGGCGATGAATGCCAGGGCTTCCTGGCGCGCCGGCTCGGTCGCCTTGTCGACGTCCAGCGCAACGAGATCGGCAGCGCTGTGATCGATCATCGCCAGCATGGATTTCCAGTCGCTGACGGCGGCCTGGACCTGATCGAGCACATGGCGGACCCGTGCGGTCAGATCTTCGGCAGCCGCCTCGCTGAGCCGCGGCATGTGGATCTGGATATGGCTGACCCGCTGGGAGTGCTCACTGCCGTCGCCATGGGAAAAAAGGGTTGCCGGCTTCTTGCCGTCGAGCACGAGAATCGGATGCAGCGCCATCAGGATGTCGCGGACGTCGGAAGTGACCTCGCCCATGACCGAATCATAGAGGAACGGCTTGTTGAGCGTGGTGATCGCCAGGATCGAAATGTCGCGGCCGTCGGTGGTGGCCTGATCGACATTGACCAGGCTCATGCGGGAGGATTTACCGTCCCAGGCGCGGACCTCGGATTCGGCCAATACTGCCGCAGAAGCGAGGTTTTTTGCCGGAAAAAGCTCCAGATCGTCCATGCTGACACTGGAGAAGAGCACGTCGGGATTGATGTGCGGTTTCTTGCCCTTGGCGGCAATGGCCGCTGTTTCAGCAAGAAGCGTTTCCGTCTTGCGGGTGTTTCTGACCCCCATCCCATATCCTCCGAGGCTTGATCTTTGGTCGAATCCTAGCAGAAGTGTGTATCAAAGCGACCCGCTTTCGCGATCAAAGCCAATATTGGAGGAATAAAGATGAAAACCGGGCAAGAAGCTGTCACTGCGTTGAAATTGGAGCAGGAAACGCCGTTGAGTGAGTCCATGACGGCCTATTTTGCCAAATGCGAGGACAAGCTTGGCATGGTGCCGAATGTGTTGAAGGCCTATGCCTTCAACAATGAGAAGCTTGAGGCCTTTGTCGGTTTTTACAATGACCTGATGCTGGCCGGTTCCAACCTGAGCAAGCTTGAGCGGGAACTCATCGCGGTGGCCGTATCTTCGGTCAACAAGTGCTTCTATTGCCTGACGGCGCATGGTGCGGCGGTGCGGCAGATGTCCGGCGATCCGGTGCTCGGCGAACAAATGGTGATGAATTACAGGGTTGCTGACCTCACGCCGAAACAACGCGCCATGCTTGATTTTGCCATCCTGGTCACGGAGGATCCGGCACGCATTGTCGAGGCTGACAGGCAGACCCTGCGTGATGCCGGTTTTACGGACCGCGATATTTGGGATATCTCGGCAGTTGCGGCCTTCTTCAACATGACCAACCGCATGGCGTCGGCCACTGACATGCAGCCAAATCCGGAATATCACGGGCTCGCCCGCTGATCAGGCCGGACCATCCATCCAGCCGGTACACCAAACCGGCAATCGACCCCGACTGGGAGCCTTCGCGATGAAAGACGATGACACAGTCCGCCAGGCCAAACGCACGCTCGACCGGATCGGGGAAGAAGGTGGTTTGTCGGCAACGCCGGTGATGAAATCAACGGCCAACAGCGTCCGCGATCACTTCACCGCCGAGGATGCCGACAAGAATGACAGGGTCGAGGTCTGGGGAACGCGGATCGCCCGCGGACTGGCGATCCTGGCCTTCGCCGGACTGGTGCTGTGGATGGTCGGGCAGGTGTCGGGATGACGTCAAAACATCAGCGCAATTCCGATATCCGCACATCGGTGATCGTGATTTCAAGTCATGTGGTGCGTGGATCGGTCGGCAACCGGGCTGCGGTGTTTGCACTGGAGACACTGGGCTTTCCGGTCTGGGCGGTGCCGACGGTTGTTCTGCCCTGGCATCCGGGTCATTCCCGCGCGACCAGGATCGTGCCGCCGCGAGAGGATTTTGCCGCTCTGATTGATGATTTGTGCGGCGCGCCCTGGCTTGGCGAAGTCGGCGGCGTGCTCAGCGGCTATCTCGGCGATGCCGGGCAGGCAGCGGATGTGGCGCGGCTGGTTGGCGCGGTACGCAAGGCCAATCCGGAGGCGCTTTACATGTGTGATCCGGTGATCGGCGATACCGGCGGTCTCTACGTGCCCGAGGCTGTGGCGTCCGCGATTGCGCGGGAGCTGATCCCGATTGCCGACATCGCCACGCCGAATGTGCATGAGCTGGCCTGGCTATCAGGCGCACCGATCACAGATTCCGCGGCTATGACATCGGCGGCGGAAACGCTGGGGCCGGCACGGGTGCTGGTGACCTCGGCGCTGGCGATGATGGCGGGCAGCACCGGCAATCTCTTGGTCAGCGGAAAACAGTCGGTGATGGCGGAGCACCGGTTGATCCCGAATGCGCCGAACGGGCTTGGCGATCTGATGTCGGCGACTTTTCTTGCCCGGCTGCTCGAAGGTCTCCCCGAGGAAAAGGCGCTGCAGACGGCAACCGGCACGGTGTTCGAGATTCTTGCCCGCACGGCACGGCGCGGCGCCGACGAGCTGACGCTTGAAACCGACGCGCAAAGCCTCCGCACACCGATGGCGATGGTCAACATGCGCCGGGTGATGTCGATGGCAAACCGCAAGAAACCGTGAGCGAAGCCGCCCCGTCCGGCCCGGTTCTGGTCGGCGTCGACGGGTGCCGCGCCGGCTGGATCGCGGTGGCGTTGCGGCCAGGGGAAACGCGGCCCGAGGCAAGGATTTTCCCGCGCTTTGCCGATCTGGTTGCTGCGTTCGGTGCAGACACCATAATCGCAGTCGACATGCCGATCGGTCTGCCAGACAGGATCGGCGGATCTGGGCGTGGACCGGAGCAGGCAATAAGATCGTTTCTCGGCGCGCGCCGGTCGAGCGTGTTCTCGATTCCGGCGCGGGCGGCGGTGGAGGCTGAGACCTACCAGGCTGCCTGCGAGCTGGCTCAAATCCACTCGGATCCGCCGAAGAAGGTGTCAAAACAGGCGTTCTTCCTGTTCAGCAAGATCCTCGAGATTGACCGGTTGTTGCAGTCCGACGTAGGGTTGCGGTCGCGGATCATCGAATGTCATCCGGAATTTTCGTTTTGCCGGCTGAACAACATGGTCCCGATGAGGTTTGCCAAGAAGACCGGTGGCGCGCTCAATCCCGACGGCATTGCCGAGCGGATCAATGTGCTCGCATTGCACGGAATGGACAGCGATCTGTTCACTGACGGGCCGCCACGTGGCGCAGCGATGGACGACCTGGTGGATGCTAGCGTCAACCTGGTCATCGCCGGACGCCATGCAAAAGGCCTGACCGAGACGTTTCCCGCCAATCCGGTGCGTGACCGCCACGGAATACTGATCGCCATACACGGCTGACCCGGCTCCAGCTGATCAGAAGCCCGCGATGCCTGGCCGGACAGCTGGTTCGAGCCCCGTCCAATCCGGGCCGGTTCAGCGACGGCATTGCAGCCATGGTGCAAAAGGCTGATTGATCTTCTTTTCAGGCCCGGTTATGTGCAAAGTCATGTCGACATTTCCGAGCCGCCTCCTCGAAGGCTACAAGACATTCATGAGCGGTCGTTATGCAGATGAGCGTGACCGCTACCGCCAACTCGCCGAGACCGGGCAGGAACCGCACACGCTGGTGATTGCCTGTTGCGATTCGCGTGCAGCGCCCGAGACGATTTTCGATTGCGGCCCGGGAGAGTTGTTCGTTGTGCGCAACGTGGCCAATCTGGTGCCGCCTTACGAGCCAGACGACAATCTGCATGCGACATCCGCAGCACTGGAATTTGCGGTTCAGGCTCTCAAGATCAGGGAAATTCTGGTCATGGGGCACGGCCGTTGCGGCGGCATCAAGGCAGCGCTTGATCCCAATGCTGCGCCACTCTCTCCCGGGGACTTTATCGGCAACTGGGTCAAGCTGCTCAAGCCTGCCGCCCAGCAGATCCAGGACAGCCAGCTGTTGACCAGCGGTGAGCGTCAGATTGCGCTGGAGCGGATCTCGATCCGCAATTCCATGGCAAACCTGCGCACGTTTCCTTGCGTCAAAGTCCTCGAGGAACGGGGCAAGTTGCGGATCCATGGCGCATGGTTTGACATTTCAAGCGGCGAATTGTGGGTGATGGACAGCAAAACCGGCGATTTTTTCAGGCCCGAAACCGCGGCAACTTGACATCAGGCAGGTCTGTCCGGTTCCATGAACGTCAAGCGTCGATGCGCGGGACAGGTTGGGAGCCGGACATGAATGCAATCCGATTTGTGAGTATGCTGCTGGTTGTCACAGCTCTTCTGCCCGTTTCTCTCGTCTCGGCTCAGAACACGCTGCTTGACCGCTGGTACACGGCGCTGTTCGACGTCAATCGCTTGGCGATTGACGATCTGCTTGCCGATGACGTGGTTATCAGCCTTGAGGATCTGGGCGTGACCCAGACCAAGGCAGAGTTCATCGAGTCGCTGGATGAATGGGAAGACGTGGCGAAAGATGCCAATCTAGCCTGGCAGCTCGAAGAGGGCGCAGAAGTCAACGAAAACGAGGCTTCGGTGCTGGTGTGCTACCAGTTCCCGGACAATGAGCTGATGATCCGGGAAGTCTTCGGCTTCCGCGAAACCAAGATCATCAGCAGTGTGCAGACGACCGTCGGCGACAGCTGCGAAAATTTCTAACTTACAGGCATCATTTCACAGATTTGCAGCGAGCTTTGCGCATCCGGTTGGATGCCCAAAGCCGCGATGCACAGCGCGTTCCGAAGCTGGTCTCCAAACGCGCTGTGCGCGTGTCCTAGAGCATCTCCGGCGAAAACGGAGTCGCCTTCAATGCTCTATCTCTTTGTTTTGACGCAATTCCGGACGCAAAACCGGTACCCACTTTTGCTGGAATTGCTCTAGCCGTCGATCTCGGCGCCGATCTTTGCAATGGCCTTCTGGTAGACGCCTGCCGCATTCCATCCCTCGATGGCGCGGAAGTTGACTTCGCCCGGCTGATAGCCGCCGCCGCGGCGCCAGCCATGGCCACGCAGGAAGTTTGCGGTCGAAGCCAGTGCGTCCGCCTTGGTTCCCAGATTGATGCCGCCGCTGCCGTCTCCATTGACGCCAAAGCGCGCCACATTGGCAGGCAGGAACTGGGTCTGGCCGATTTCACCGTGTGCCGCACCCTTGAAATCGGGTGAAATCCAGCCTTTCTGGATCAATTGCATCAGCGCGTAGAGCTGTTCGGTGAAAAAGGCAGAGCGCCGGCAATCATAGGCCAGTGTCGCCACAGCGGAAACGGTGTGCTGGTTGCCCATGAACGAGCCAAAGCCCGATTCCATGCCCCAGATCGCAATCAACGGCCCGGGCGGAACGCCGTATTTCTTTTCAAGCGCGGCGAACAAGCCTGCATTTTGCGCCTTCAGACGCTTGCCCTTTGAAATGATCGTCGAAGCGCCGCGTTTGCGCATGAACTGGTCAAAGGACAGCTTGAAGCTCTTCTGGTTGCGGTCAGCTGAAATGGTCTTGGTGGCATAGCGGACATTCTTGAATGCCTGGTCGAGAGTTTTTTGCGAGATTCCGGCTCTGGCCGCTTCCTGCTTGAACTGGCCGACCCAGCTGTTGAATCCGCTCGAAGTGTTGCCACATGTGGCTGACAGTGCCTGGCCGCCGAGAGCGGCTGAAAGTAGCGCTGCGGCGCCCAGAATCTTGAGTTTTTGAAACCTGCTGTCCATGCCTGCCACCATAACCCTCGTGAAATCGATCTGCGCGAACTGTGCCAGCGATTCGGTTAAAAGTCACGAAATGCCGGAATAGGAAAACCCCGCCACCGGGTCTCGATGGCGGGGTTTGCTGTTTCAGGATCAGAGCACTCAGGCTTCGGCGCGAGGCTTGATCAGGCGGCGATTGACCATCAGTTCGGCGATCTGGATGGTGTTGAGCGCCGCGCCCTTGCGCAGGTTATCCGAGACAACCCAGATGTTGAGGCCGTTCTCGACAGTTGCGTCCTCGCGGATGCGGGAGATGAAGGTCGCGTCTTCGCCGGCACATTCGTAAGGCGTGATGTAACCGCCGTCCTCGTGCTTGTCGATGACCTGGCAACCCGGTGCATCGCGCAGAATGTTGCGGGCTTCCTCGGCGCTGATCTCGTTCTCGAACTCGATATTGACCGATTCCGAGTGACCGATGAAGACCGGCACGCGCACGGCGGTGCAGGTAACCTTGATCTTCGGATCGAGCATCTTCTTGGTTTCGGCGAGCACCTTCCATTCTTCCTTGGTGTAGCCGTCTTCCATGAAGTCATCGATATGCGGGATGACGTTGAAGGCAATGCGCTTGGTGAATTTCTGGCTGGAAATCGGGTCGGCCACGAAAACCGCGCGGGTCTGGTTGAACAGCTCGTCCATGCCGTCCTTGCCGGCGCCGGAGACCGACTGGTAGGTCGAGACCACCAGGCGCTTGATCTTGGCATGGTCGTGCAAGGGCTTCAGCGCCACCACCAGCTGGGCGGTCGAGCAGTTGGGGTTGGCGATGATGTTGCGCTTGGTGTAGCCGGAAATCGCATCCGGGTTCACTTCCGGCACGATCAGCGGCACATCGGCGTCGTAGCGCCAGGCCGAGGAGTTGTCGATGACGACACAGCCCTGGGCGCCGATCTTCGGCGACCACTTCTTGCTGATGGTGCCGCCGGCCGACATCAGGCAGAGATCGGTGTCGGAGAAATCATAGGTCTCGAGATTCTTGACCTTGAGCGTGGTGTCGCCGAAGGACACTTCGGTGCCGACAGAACGGCTCGAGGCGAGGGCGACGACTTCGCTGACAGGGAAGGCGCGCTCTGCAAGGATATTGAGCATTTCGCGGCCGACATTGCCTGTCGCCCCGGCGATTGCGATTTTGAAACCCATGGTTCCCGTGCTCCTCTCTCCCCTTGTTAGCAGTCAAGCGCCACTCTTCCCGCCCCGGGGAGAGTGAGGGGGCGGAACGGGTCAGATCGTGGTTTTGGTTTTGATCGTGGTGCGCATGGTGGCGGTGTTTTGATGCAAGTGCTGCAAAATGTCAATTCCATCACGGCCGAGAGTTTCGCACCGGCAGGAAACTGCGCTTCAGCGGCCTGCAGCGGACCATCGTCAAGATGCTCCGCTGCACTTGGTGCCAAGGGAAACCGGGTAGGGTTTACCGGGATCGGAGTCAGGAATGCGCGATCATGCGGGTGGCGCCGGACACACGGATCGAGCTGCCCGGCTGATCCTCAAATTCCGCGGTGATCGAGGATCTGGCGCCCATGTCCTCGCCCTGGGTGATCTGGATCCGGTTCCGGTGCGGCCAGCCGAGATCGCGCAGATAGCCGGCAAAGGCAGCTGCAGCGGCGCCGGTTGCGGGGTCCTCGAGAACTCCGCCGGAAGCAAAGGCGTTGCGCACGTCGAATGCAGTCTTGCTGCGTACATGAACCAGCATGATGGTGACCAGACCAAACTCCCGCATCAGGGTGCGGCCAGCGTCGAGGTCATAGCTCATGGCGGCGAGATCGGCACGATCCTTCAACGCAAGCATCAGGTGATCGGCACCGCCATGGATCTCGGCCGGGGGCAGCGCCGGGTCAAGCTGCTCCCTGCTGTAGCCGAACAGCGCCAGCGCAGCTTCAACCAGCTCCGGATTTGCGGGCTTGCTATGGGTGGGCGGAGACTGCAGTGCGGCGCGGGCCGATTCAGCGCTGGCTGAGGCTTCGACACTGATCTCGGCCTGGTTGAGCGTGAGGCGGTATCTGCCATCGCCTGAATGGGCAGCCAGTGCCGCTCCGAGCGCGATTGTGGCGTGGCCGCAGAACGGAACTTCCGATTCTGGCGAGAAATAGCGCACCCGCCATTGGTCCGGAGCACCATTGGGCACAGCGAACGCGGTTTCCGAATAGCCCACCTCGGCTGCGATCCGGCGCATTTCGGCGTCTGCGGGAAGTTGCTCGGAGATGACGATGCCGGCCGGGTTTCCGCCCTGTCCGGCGTCCGAGAAGGCGGCAATGTGTTGAACGGTCATGATGGCGTCCTTTCTGATCAAGTTGACCTGAAATTACAGGGTTTCGGTGCATTTTGCCTTGCCATATTCAAGGTCGATAGTTCTACTTGCCGCAATATTGAAAGTCTTAGCCTCGAAAAGGTTTGGAATATGAAGATCGATGAGAAAGACCGTCTGCTGATCAAGCTGTTGAGCCGTGACGCGCGGATGCCGGTGAGCGATCTGTCGAAACGGGTTGGCCTGTCCGGACCCGCGACCAGCGAGCGGATCCGGCGGCTGGAGTCCAATGGCATCATCTCGCGGTTCACGCTGGAGATCGATCTTGCGGCGCTCGGATATCCGCTGCAGGCGATTGTCAGGATCAAGCCGCGGCCGGGCAACATGCATATTGTCGAGGAGATGATCATGAACGAGCCGGGATTTCTCGATTGCGACAAGGTGACCGGCGACGACTGCTTTGTCACCCGGCTGGCGCTGCGCTCGATCGCCGATCTCGATCCGGTTCTGCTGCCCTTTCACGAGAAGGCGGAAACCAACACTGCAATCATCAAGTCCTCGCCATTGAGGGCGCGGATACCAGTGTGATGCGGGCAAGAAAAACCCGGCCGGGCGTGAAGCCGGGCCGGGTTGGGAAAGCGGACCTTGCGTCCGAGCGTATCAGCCGGCGTAGGCGGCGAGGATGGCGTCGCCCATTTCAGCGGTCGTGATCTTCTGGCAGCCATCGGACATGATGTCGCCGGTGCGCAGGCCCTTGTCGAGCACGGCGGCGATGGCCGCTTCGAGACGGTCGGCTTCTGCGACCATGTTGAAGGAATAGCGCAGGCACATGGCAAAGGACGCGATCATGGCGATCGGGTTGGCGATGCCCTGGCCGGCGATATCAGGCGCCGAGCCGTGCACCGGCTCATAAAGCGCCTTGCGCTTGCCGGTCTTGGCGTCTGGTGCGCCGAGCGAGGCGGATGGCAGCATGCCGAGCGAACCGGTGAGCATGGCTGCAATATCCGACAGCATGTCGCCGAACAGGTTGTCGGTGACGATGACGTCGAACTGCTTGGGCCAGCGCACCAGCTGCATGCCGCCGGCGTCGGCCAGCATGTGGCTCAATTTGACGTCGGAGAAGCGTTCCTTGTGAGTGGCGGTCACCACTTCGTTCCACAGCACGCCGGACTTCATGACGTTGCGCTTTTCCATCGAGCAGACTTCGTTGCGGCGGGTGCGCGCAAGTTCGAAGGCGACGGCTGAAATGCGGTCGATCTCGTAGGTGTCATAGACCTGGGTGTCGATGCCGCGCTTCTGGCCGTTGCCGAGATCGATGATTTCCTTGGGTTCGCCGAAATAGACGCCGCCGGTCAATTCGCGCACGATCAGGATGTCGAGGCCTTCGATCACGTCCTGCTTCAGCGACGAGGAATTGGCCAGCGCCGGATAGCAGATGGCGGGCCGCAGGTTTGCGAACAGCTCCATGTCCTTGCGCAGGCGCAACAGGCCGGCTTCCGGGCGCACTTCATAGGGCACCGCATCCCATTTCGGGCCACCAACGGCGCCGAACAGAACCGCATCGGCGGCCATGGCCTTGTCCATGTCAGCATCGGAAATCGCCTGGCCGTGGGCGTCATAGGCACAACCGCCGACCAGACCTTCATCGGTCGAGAAGCCCGCGGCTTCCTTGTCGTTCATGTGCGCGATGATCTTGCGGACCTCGGCCATGGCCTCCGGGCCGATACCGTCGCCTGGGAGAAGAAAGAGAGAGCGTGTTGCCATTTAGAAGTCCCCGGACCAAAATCGAAAAGATGATGCGTCCTTAAACACCCTTCGGAGGGTTTTCAACTGTCTGGCTTACCAACCCGGGTTTTGTCGCTGTTGAGCAGGCCGCTCCGGCTCGCCGGTCTGATGCTGGCCCTGACCCCGGTATGGCCGGTGTCGGCCGAGCCGCTGTTCGGGCTTCCGCTTGTCTGCCCGACAGGGTCGGAGTGCCCGATCCAGCAGTTCGTGGACCTCGATCCGGGCTCCGGCGCCCGGGACCCATGGTGCGGGACCAAGACCTATGATGGTCACAAGGGCACCGACTTCCGGGTGTTGTCGATGCAGGACGTGGCCCGCGGGGTCGACGTCGTCGCCATGGCCGATGGCGTGGTCAAGGCCACGCGCGACGGGATGGCCGACCGGCTGGTCTTGACCGACGAGGACCGGCAGGCGGTCAGTTCCCGCGAATGCGGCAATGGCCTGATCCTGGATCACGGCGGGGGATATGAAACCCAGTATTGCCATATGCGTGCAGGCTCGCTGCGGCTGGAAACCGGGACGACGGTGCGCAAGGGTGATGTGCTGGGGCTCGTCGGCGCGTCGGGGATGGCCCAGTTTCCGCATGTCCACGTGACGCTGCGCCGCAATGGCAAGGTGATCGATCCCTATACCGGGCTGCAACAGGGGCAGGCCTGCGCAGTCCATGATGCGGCGGGTGCCAGCGGCTTGCTCGATGCGGATGCGATGGCGGCTTTTACGGCACCCGATCAGCCGGCCGTGCTGTCGGCCGGGTTTGCCGCTGGGGCGGTCAATGGCAATCAGCTTGTTGAAACCGGTCCTCCGAAGCCGCCGGGCATCCGCTCGCAGGCCCTGGTCGGCTACATCTGGGCCATAAACCTGGCGAAGGGAGACAGTTTCTCGCTCCGGATCGAAAAGGACGGGCAGGTGTTCAGCAAACAGACAACCCAGCCGCTGGACCGGTCAAAGGCCGTCTATGTCGCCTATGCGGGCAAGAAGGGAAGTCCGGCGGCGGGTCATTACCGGCTGGAAACGGCGATCATCCGGCAAGGCGAGAAGATCCTTGCCAGGAGCGTCGAACTGGACGTCGAGTAGAGAGGCGGACCCTACAGCGCCGCGCATCCAATCGGATGCGCGGCGCTGTAACACTTTGAAATGATGCATGTAGGTTATCGTTCAAATGAATCCATTTGAACGCGACATCCATTAGACCTTGCGCACCGCGATAACCGCATTGGTGCCGCCGAAGGCAAAGGCATTGGAGATGGCAATGTCGACGGTCTTCTCGCGCGCCACGTTCGGTGTCACGTCGAGATCGCATTGCGGGTCGGGGGTGGTGTAGTTGATGGTCGGCGGGATCACGTTTTCGCGCACCGCATTGACGCAGGCAATCAGCTCGATGGCGCTCGAGGCGCCAAGGCAATGGCCGTGCATGGATTTGGTCGATGACACCGAGACGGTGTCAGCCGCAGCCCCGAAGACCTCGCGGATGACCTTCGTCTCGGTCTGGTCATTGGTCTGGGTGGCGGTGCCGTGGGCGTTGATATAGTCGACCTGATCGGCGGAAATGCCGGCATCTGAAAGGCAATTGCGCATGGCTGCAGCCGGACCCTCGACCGTCGGATTGACGATGTCGGAGGCGTCGCCGGACATGCCGGACCCGATGATTTCGGCGAGGATGTTGGCGCCGCGCGCCTTGGCGTGCTCGTAGGATTCCAGAACCGCGATGGCCGCGCCATCGCCAAGCACCAGCCCGTCGCGGTCGGCCGAAAACGGCCGGCAGACGGAGCGGGCGAGAACGCGCAGCGATTCCCAGGCCTTGAGCGGACCGTAAACCAGGGCGAGCTCGGCGCCACCGGCGAGCATCACATCGGCGCGGCCGAGCCGGATCTGGTCAATCGCCGAGATGAAGGCGTGATTTCCCGAGGCGCAGGCAGAGGTTACCCCAAAGACCGGGCCTTGCAGCCCCATGGCGATGGAGACATGGCCGGACGGGCCGCTCGGCATCACCCGGGGAACGGTAAAGATGTGGGCGCGTTTCTTCTTCTCGACAAAGATGTCGACATAGCTCTGATCGACCGCATCGGTGCCGAAGATGCCGACGCCGACCACGGCGCCGCAACGCTGCGGGTTGAACTCACCCGGTGCGAGCCCGGCCTGGGCCATGGCCTGGCGCGCCGCGATCACCGATATGCGGCTGATGCCGCTCATGGT
The DNA here is from genome assembly GCF_002733955.1 of Hoeflea sp. Lineage (GTDB taxonomy): Bacteria > Pseudomonadota > Alphaproteobacteria > Rhizobiales > Rhizobiaceae > Hoeflea. Next base: position 252,503 of record NZ_NVXQ01000004.1, read on the forward strand.
CAGGCTCTGGCGCTTGTCGATGCCGTCATCTTCCGGATAGCCGACAAGGCCGCAGCCAACGCCGATCTTGAGATCGCGGGTGTCCATTTCCAGCGGCCGGCATCCGTCGCGGCCTTCCTTCATGCTGGCCCAGATGTCGTCCGAATTTCCGCCGAGGGCGCAAATGCCGCCCATGCCCGTGATGACGACCCGCTGCTGGCTCATGATCAGGTCTTGGCCGCGACGAGTTGCTTGACCATGTCGACGATGTCGCCAACGGTCTTGAGCGATTCCCAGGCTTCTGCGGTGTTGAGGTCGATCTCGATATCGTATTCGTCCTCGATATCCATGACGATTTCGGTCAGGACCAGTGAATCGATCTCGAGTTCTGCCAGTTCGGTGTCGCGGGTGATCTCGCCGGGTTCGATTTCCCCCGCGGACGCAATCATTGCGATGATCGAGGCTTCGACATCCTTGGACATGGATACTCCCTTCAACGCGCGCCGGAACGCATTATTATTCTTATTGCAGGCCGCTGCGTGACAGCTGACCGGGCCTAGAGCCAGGAATGCGTGGCGCTGGTATTTGTCTCATAGCTATCGATGGCGCTGGCTTTCTCCAGAGTCAATCCTATGTCGTCCAGACCATTGAGCAGGCAATGCTTCTTGAAGGCGTCGATATCGAACTTGATGACGCCACCATCGGGACCGCGAATTTCCTGTTCTTCCAGGTCGACCGACACGGTGGCGTTGGCGCCGCGGCGGGCGTCCTCCATCAGCTTGTCGAGATCTTCCTGGCTGACAACGATCGGCAGGATGCCGTTCTTGAAGCAGTTGTTGTAGAAAATGTCGGCGAAGCTTGTGGAGATCACGCAGCGAATGCCGAAATCGAGAAGCGCCCATGGGGCGTGCTCACGCGATGAGCCGCAACCGAAATTGTCGCCGGCGACCAGGATCGAGGCATTGCGCCAGGCCGGCTGGTTGAGCACGAAATCGGGGTTTTCCGACCCATCCTCATTGTAGCGGGCTTCGGCAAACAGGCCCTTGCCAAGACCGGTACGCTTGATGGTCTTGAGATAATCCTTGGGGATGATCATGTCGGTGTCGATGTTGACGACCGGAAGGGGGGCGGCGACGCCGGTGAGGCGGGTAAATTTTTCCATGGCTTGCGGATCCTGTCTGTCTGTGCCGGAGCATTTAACAAACAAAGAGCCGAAAAAGAAGAGGCTGGCAGCCACTTCTGAGCAAGAAGGCGATTTGTGCGCCTAAAGTCGCTGATTACATGTCGATAATGGTGCCGCGTCCGTCATTCCAGACTCGGTAGTCGGTTTTTGACCTGTCATGGTCCCGGGTGGCCGAAGCCTTGGCCATCTCAGGCTGAAACCGGCCGGTCAGGCGGGCAAGTGCGATGGCGCCAGCGGCGACGGTGCCAAGAACAAGCGCCAGTGCGACACCGGCGAAAGCTGCAAGCACCAGGCCCAGGCCGGTGACGACTGCGAGAAGAGTTCTCATGACGGCGTTCCCTTGTTTCATGACCTCTATGTGGTGATCGCAAGTCACCCGTTCAATAGCGGGGCACTGTTGGCGCCTGGCCGGGCGGTTCGAGGCCAGTGTCTCGGCGACCCCTTGCAAGGGCGGGCCGGCAAAGGCAATAAAAGCACCATGACCACATCATCCTCCAGGCCGGTCCGACCGCGCCGCTCCGTTCTGTATCTGCCGGCCAACAATGCCCGCGCGCTCGACAAGCTTCCGGGTCTGTCGTGTGACGGCGTCGTCTTCGATCTCGAGGATTCGATTGCGCCCGTTGCGAAGGATGAGGCGCGCGAGAGTCTGAGGCGTTTCTTCAGCGATGGCCGGGCGGCGGCCCTGCCGGCTGGAATGGAGAAAGTCATCCGCATCAATTCGTTGTCCTCGCCCTGGGGCAGCGAGGATCTGCTGGCGGCGCGTGGCTGCAGGCCGGATGCGATCCTGATCCCGAAGGTCGATGCGCCCGAGGGCATCCTGGCGGTGGAAGACGCGCTTGATCAGACCGACGCGCCGGCAGCGCTCAGGCTCTGGGCGATGATCGAGACGCCGCGCGGGGTGATGAATGCCGGCCAGATCGCGCGTATGGCGCGAACGGACGGGGCACGGCTGGATTGTTTCATTACCGGAACGAACGACCTGCTCAAGGAGACCGGGGTGGCGTCGCTGCCGGGGCGGCCGTGGCTGTCATCCTGGCTGATGCAGATCGTGCTGGCGGCCCGGGCCTATGGTCTCGATGTGCTTGACGGGGTCTACAATGATTTCAGGGACGAGGCAGGCCTGGTGCGTGAATGCACGGACGGGCAGGCGATGGGGTTTGACGGCAAGACCCTGATCCACCCGGCCCAGATCGCGCCGGCGAACCAGGCTTTCGGCATCGCTGAGGAGCAGCTTGCGCAGGCCAGGGCAGTTGCGGAAGCTTTTGCGCTGCCGGAGAACCGGGGCCGCGGCGTCATCAGTCTTGACGGGAAAATGGTCGAGCGGCTGCATCTGGAGATGGCCGAACGGCTGATTGAAAAGGCCAAGCGGATTGCCGCGCGGCAAGGCGAAGGACAGACGACATGAAACTCTACCGCTTTCTGACCGGGCCCGACCAGGGCGCCGATTTTTGCCACAAGGTCAGCCTTGCGCTGTCCAAGGGTTGGCAGCTGCATGGCTCGCCCAGCCTGGCGTTCAATGCGGCGACGGGCGTGATGGAGTGCGGCCAGGCCGTGACCAAGGATGTCGAGGGCAAGGAGTATGAGCCCGGCATGAAGCTTGGAGAGCAGTGATCTTGACCGGGTTTCTCAGCCAAACCGCTTCGGCGGAACTGGTCGCCCTGCGGCAAGAGCTTCATCGCCGGCCCGAGCTCTCCAGCCAGGAGCGGGAAACCGCCGCCCGAATCGTGGCTGAACTCAAGCGCTGCCGGCCTGACGAAATTCTCAGTGACCTGGGTACCCACGGGGTGGCAGCTGTCTACGACAGTGGCGTCGAGGGCCCAACGGTGCTGTTTCGCTGCGAGCTCGATGGATTGCCGATCACCGAGATTTCCACGTTCGGCTGGCGCTCCGAGATCGATGGCAAGGGCCACCTGTGTGGGCATGACGGCCATATGGCGATCGTGGTCGGGCTTGCCCGGCAGCTGGCCGAAAACCAGCCGGCCCGCGGCCGGGTGGTGCTGTTGTTCCAGCCGGCCGAGGAAACCGGAGCCGGGGCTGCTGACGTGATCAACGACCCGCGGTTCGATCGGATTCGGCCGGATTTTGCCTTTGCTCTGCACAATCTGCCGGGGCTGCCGCTTGGGGCGGTGGGGGTTCGCTCCGGGCCGTTCACATTTGCCTCCGAAGGCCTGGCGATAAGCCTGTCGGGGCGCACATCGCACGCGGCCCAACCCGAGGCCGGGCTGAGCCCGGCGTCGATCATGGGACGGCTGATGGAGGCCCTTCCCGCACTGCCGGAAACGCTGGGCCATGCTTCCGGACACTCGCTGGTCACCCTGTCGCATGCACGGCTTGGCGAGGCGGCCTTCGGGATTTCTCCGGGTGAGGCTGACATCTGGGTGACGGTGCGGGCAATAGATGATCGGTTGCAGGCCGAACTGATGGGCGAGGCCGAAATGCTGGCGGGGCGGCTTGCCGAGGCCGGCGGGCTCGGCGTCACCTTCGACCGGTATGAGAATTTCGCCGCCGGGCACAATGACGCCGAAGCCGTGGACAAGATCGAGGCCGCGGCAACAAAGCTCGGGGCAAGCCGGGTCGAGGTCGGTGATCCGTTCCGCTGGTCCGAGGATTTCGGCCGTTTCGGCAGCGTTGCCAAAACAGGTCTGTTCGTGCTCGGCTCAGGGGAAGATCATCCGCGGCTGCACAATCCCGATTTCGACTTTCCCGATGAGCTTATCGGGCCGGGTGTTGCTATGTTTGAAGCAATCACGCGGGATATCTGCGGTGGACAGCCTCCGGCTGAGGGGTGACGGTTGACGTTGGACGGCTGACAGGCGGCGGGGCGAAGCCCTATTCGACGCCGGCCTCGATGCGCTCCATGTCGTCATCGGACAGACCGAAATGGTGGCCGATCTCGTGGATCAGGACATGGCTTATGATGTCGCCCAGGGTCTCGTCGTTTTCGGCCCAGTAGTCGAGGATCGGCCGCCGGTAGAGAATGACCTTGTTGGCCAGCTCGCCGGTCTCGATCGCGAAACGCTGGGTCAGGCCGCGGCCTTCGAACAAGCCGAGCAGGTCGAAGGGGGTTTCCAGTCCCATGTCCTCGAAAATCTCATCATCGGGAAAATCGGCAACGATGATGGTCACATTGCCGGTGTGCGCACGGAAGCTGTCAGGCAGTTGCGCATAGGCGTCTATGGCGAGCGATTCGAACTCGGCCAGAGACGGTGCGTGCCGGTCTCTCCAATCTCCTGTCTGATCGATGCGTGCCATCACCACTTCCTCTTGTCTGCCGGACCGTCTCATCGGTTCGGTCAGTCCAGTATGGCTCATATAAGTTAAGCCGATCGGCTTTTCGAGGGCAGGAAATCGCGGGACAAGTCTAGCGTCGCGGAATGTAGCGGTCCGACAGGCCGCGGATGATCTCGATCAGCACCGCGGTGAAAACGCCGAAGGCCAGAAGCCCGTTGACGGCGACAAAGCCGGAGAGAATGCGCCAGCTGTGTTCGACAACGACATCGCCGTAGCCGACGGTGGTAAACGAGACCATGGAGAAATACACCGCTTCCTCGAAAGTCGGGAAGACGCCGAGCATGCGAAACAAGGTGGCCCATAGCCAGACGCAGACGGTGTTGGCCATCAGAACCAGCACCACGGCGCCGGAGAGCAGGCGGAAGAACTGCCAGACCCCTGGCCGGTGGTCAGAGTAATGAACCTCCGCCTTGCGCACCAGGCGAATGGTCAGAAGCACAAACCCGATCATCACGCCGGTCGAGGCCAGAATGGTCAGACTGCCGATGATGAGTTCGGTGATCATGGGGTGCTTGCTTTGCGCCTGGAGGCTCTGTTGGGTTCAGGCAGGGCCAATGAATGATCTGCCCGGTGTCCGGAAACTGACAAGGCGGCTGCGGGACGGTGCCTTCCTCATTGCAGCGTTGATACCGTGACAGTCTCAGGGATGCCACAGGCGATCGCATTGATGTCAATCAAACCCTGCCGGCTCCGTCGAAGCCACTGAGGAAGAGGTGGGAGAGAGCTATGGCGGATGATCCCGTCAGTCTTCTGTTCGATCTGCGGGGGCGGTTGGCAGCGGATGGAGAGCTTGCTCAGCGGCGTTGCGACCGTCGCCGACACCTCGCAGGAGCTACAGCAATGCGAGGGTGAGCGGCGAACTGGTCCAAACGACATGAATCTTCAAACTTAAACTTGAGTCTGATTATCATATATGCAACTTGAGCTGCAACGGAAGCCAGACCGACCTGGGTCAAGCCACCATCCTTTTTGTGTTTTGTCTGGAGGCTTCATGTCAAAATCGGCTCTTATTCTGTTCAGCACCGTCAGTCTTTTCTCGCTTGCCTCTTATGCGCAGGCACAGGATGTGACCGAACTCAACCGCATCGTGATCGGCACTGCTGGCGGTGACGACAACTCTGTTGAAGTCACCGATGAAGATCTGGTCCGGATCAATCCGGTCGACCTGCAGGACCTGTTTGCGTCCGAGCCGACCATCGCGGTGGGGAGCTCGCTTCCCATGTCGCAGAAGCTTTATGTCAACGGTGTCGAGGAAACCAACCTCTCGGTGCGGATTGACGGAAGCCGCCAGAACAACAAGATTTTCCACCACAACTCGACCACGCTGATCGATCCGTCGCTGCTCAAGGCTGTCAGCATCGATCCGGGCGTCGCGCCGGCGGATGCGGGTCCGGGCGCGCTTGCCGGCGCCGTCCAGTACGAAACCAAGGATGTGCGCGATCTTCTGGAGGATGGCAAATCCTTCGGCGGCTACACCTTGAATGAATACTCCAGCAATGGCGGCGTGTTTTCGACCAGCAATGCGCTTTACGGCCTGCAGGGTGGTTTTGAATTCCTCGGCTTCTTCAAATATGCCGAAGGCGGGTTGCAGGAAGACGGGTCGGGAACCGATATCATCGGCTCCGGGACTCAACTTCTCAGCGGGCTGGGCAAGGTTGCCTATCAGAGCGAGGAAGGCCACCGGCTGGAATTCTCCTATGAGCGCGTGAATGATGATGAAGCCCGACCCTACCGGGCCAATATCGGCCAGATCCTGGGCGGCCGCCCGGTCCCTCTGACGCGTAACTATGACCTGGCGCGTCAGAATGTGGTCATGACCTATTCCCATGAAGCCCCGACAGGCTGGTGGGATCCGACGATCCAGCTCGCCTACAGCGTCACCAATCTCGGCATCGACGAGACAAACCAGCAAAGCTACGGCAAGACCGACAGCCTCAACGGCAAGATCGAGAACCGGTTCGGCCTGGACAATGGTTCGGTCACTGCGGGCGTCGATTTCTATTCCGACAAAGCTGACATGGATTACCGGCTTCTGACCAACCGGGCCTCCGACTATGTCAGCGCGGAAAAGGCCTCCAATATCGGCGCCTACGCGCAGGCACGGCTGGATCTGACCGACCGTCTGCATACCTCCTTCGGCGGCCGCGCCGATTTCCAGAGCTTCACCGGGACGAACGGGTATTCCAACGACGTTTCGGGTCTCTCGGGCAATTTTTCGGCGGCCTATGACCTCACCGATTTCCTCACGGCCAGCGCCGGCGTTTCACATGTTTTCGGCGGGATTCCGCTGGCCGAAAACTTCATCCAGAACCCGGCCTGGACCTATGCGGGCGGCGTCGAAGCCGTGAGGGCTAACAATGTCTATGCCGGCCTGACCGCGCGCCTGGGCGATTTCGACCTCAGCGGCAAGGTGTTTCAAACCTCGATCAGCAACGCGCGCACGCCCAGCTGGGGCGGTGGCGCCGGATTGAACAAGGACATGAAGAGCACCGGGTTCGAGCTGGGGCTGGGCTACAATTGGGCCAGCGGCTTTGCCCGACTGGGCTATGCCAATATCGACACCACGATCGATGGTGCAGCCTCTGATTCCTATAACGGCAACTACCTGACCACGCCTATCGGCCAGATCTTCACGCTGGAAGCTGCGCACACCTTCGTGGACCATGGCGTGACAATCGGTGCGAGCGGTCAGATCGTTCTGTCGGAAAACAGCACGTCAACCGCCACCGGCGGGGTTGGCCAGGCCTTGCCTGGCTATGAGGTCTTCAATGCCTATGCAGAGTACACGCCCACGCAATACGAGAACCTGACGTTCCGGGCGTCGGTGAACAACATCTTTGACGAGACCTATTCGGCCCGGGCAACCTATGGCGGCGAATATGCAAGCGTTGTCCCGCTGCGTGAACCCGGCCGGACATTCAAGGTGTCGCTGAAGGCGAAATTCTAACCTTCTTGCCGGGCGCGATTGTGTGCAGTCGCGCCCGGTGACTTATCGAGACAAGAAAACCATGAACAAAATACTCTGCACTGCCGCCTTTTTGATGGCCGCGACCTGCATGCCGGGTCACGCTGCCGAAGTGCAGACCTATGCCGGACCCCAGACCGTCAAGGACAACCCGGCAAGGATCGCAGTCTTCGACATCGCTGCGATCGATACGCTGGACGCCCTCGGCATCGAGATCGATGGCGTGCCGAACAATCTCTATCTCGAGCGCTTGCAGACAAAATACGCAGGTGCAGAGGTGGTTGGGACGCTGTTCGAACCCGACCTCGAAGCCTTGAATGCGCTGGCGCCCGAGCTGGTTGTCGTCGGTGGGCGTTCCGCGGGAAAGCAGGCCGAGACGAGCCGCGTTGCGCCCAGCATCGACATGACCATCTGGGGAGAAGACCTGATCGGGCAAATGCGTCAGCGCATCCTCGATTATGGCGAAATCTTTGACGTGGCCGACAAGGCTCAGGCCCTGGTCAGCGAACTCGACGACAAGATCGAAAGCGCGAAAGCAGCGATCGAAGGCAAGGGTAACGCCCTTATCCTGATGACCAATGGTCCGAAGATTTCGGTTTACGGAACCGGATCGCGGTTCGGCTGGGTTCATACCGTGCTGGGTGTTCCGGCTGCCGATCCCGATATCGATGCCGGTGAACACGGCGATGCCGTGTCATTCGAATTCGTCGCAGACATCGATCCGGACTGGCTCATCGTCGTCGACAGAGCTGCGGCCATCGGCTCGAACGAGCAGAATGCCAAGTCCACCCTGGACAATACGCTGATCCGGCAGACCAAGGCCTGGAAGTCGGGCCAGGTCATCTATGCGCCATCGGCAAATGTCTACATCGCAGCCGGCGGCGCACGGGCGACGATGGAAGTCATCGACAGTCTGGCAGTGGGCTTTTCGACAGCGCAATGAGCTTACAGCGCAAGCGGCTGTCACCGGCGACTGCCTGGATCATTGCAGCTGCGTCGTTGCTTGTGGTGCTGAGCGGCGTCAGTCTTGGCGTCGGTGTTGGAAATGTCTTCAGCGGCGACGCTGCCGCCAATCTGGATCTGGTCCTGAGCAGCCGTTTGCCGCGCACCCTGGCGGTGGTGCTGACGGGCGCGAGCCTCGCAATCGCCGGGCTGGTGATGCAAAGCCTGGTGCGCAACCGCTTCGTCGATCCGATGATTTCGGGCACAGGGCAAAGTGCCGCGCTTGGCATTCTCGCGATCACCATCCTGGCACCGGCGACATCGATTTTTCTCAAGGTTCTGGTGGCAAGTGCTGCCGCCTGTATCGGAACGGCGCTGTTTCTCCGGCTGGTGCGACGGCTCCCTCCGGAGGATCCCTATGTCGTTGCGCTGTTTGCGATTGTCTATGGCGGCATCATCGGCGCGCTTGCCACTGCACTTGCTTGGCACTACGACCTGCTGCAGTTCCTGGATGTCTGGATGAGTGGCGAATTTTCCGGAATCATGCGCGGCCGCTATGAAATTCTCTGGCTGATAGCCGCTGTCATAGTGGCTGCCTGGTGGGTGGCGGACCGGTTGACAATCCTTTCGCTCGGCCAGGCAACGGCCACCGGTCTGGGTCTGGATTTCAAGGCCACGCTGCGGGTCGGTCTGTTGATTGTTTCCATCGTCTCCGGGCTGACAGTCGCAACGGTGGGCGCTTTGCCCTTTGTCGGGCTTGTCGTGCCTGCGTCGGTCGCACGCCTTCTGGGTGATGATGTGCGCCGGGCGATCCCGCTGGTGGCGCTTGGCGGGGCGGTGCTGGTGCTGGTTTCCGATATTTGCGGGCGGCTGATCCGGTTTCCCTACGAGATCCCCGCCGGCACTGTCATGGGTGTCGTCGGCGCTGCGGCCTTCCTGTTGCTGATCTTCAACCGGTCCTTCCGTCATGTCTGACCGGCTGCTGTTGAGCCTTGCTGCGGTGGCGCTGGTCATGATCGTCTTGTTCATGACGGTCAATATCCGCGGTGATGTGCTGTTTGCGATGGAGCTCAGAGGGGTGCGGCTGCTTGCCCTGCTGCTGGTCTCGGTTTCCGTAGCGCTGTCGACGCTGGTGTTTCAGACCATTACCGCCAACCGCATCCTGACGCCTTCGATCATGGGCATGGACGCGCTTTACATCCTGCTGCAGACGGTGCTGGTCTTCTCGCTGAGCGGTCTTGGCTATGCGGCGCTGGATCCCGAAGCAAAGTTTTCCGTCGAAGTCGTGCTGATGATCGGGCTTGCTCTAGCCCTGTTCCTGCCACTGCTGCGCTATTCCAACGCCCTCGTGCTGATGCTGCTGGGCGGGATCGTTTTGGGGGTCTTGTTCCGCAGCCTGTCTTCGCTGCTGGCGCGGATGATCGATCCCAATGATTTTGCGGTTGTGCAGAATGTCAGCTATGCGAATTTCAACTCGGTGAATGCAGATCTGCTGCTGCCCAGTGTCGTGTTGACGCTCACCGCGTTGATCATCTGCTGGCGGGCGCGCCACGTGCTGGATGTCCTGCTGCTGGGCAAGCCGACGGCGATCGGCCTGGGTGTCAACTGGCGGCTGTTTTCTGTCGCCATGCTGGTGCTTGTGGGGGCGCTGGTGGCTGTCTCTACGGCTCTTGTCGGCCCGGTGACGTTTCTGGGCCTGCTGGTGGTGGCGCTTGGCCGCAAGCTTGCCGATACCAGCCGGCACGGCCAAACAATCCTCGCAAGCTGCCTTGTCGGCGTCATTCTTCTTGTCGGCGGCCAGACCTTGCTCAGCCACGGCTTCGGCAATGCCGTGCCGCTGGGTGTACTGATCGAATTCTTCGGCGGTATCGCCTTCATCGTCATCCTGTTTCACCGGAGGCAATGGTGATCAAAGTCGAGAATGTTTCCGTTTCCCTGTCCGGCACGCCAATCCTGCAGGACATCAATCTGGAGCTTGCCAAGGGCGGTATCACCGCGCTCATCGGGCCCAATGGCGCCGGCAAGTCGACGCTGGTGTCGGCGATGGCGCGGCTGGTGCCGATCACCTCGGGCCGGATCACGGTGGACGAGCTGGATGTGACGCAGTCTCCCTCGCGGACGCTCGCCCGCCGCCTGTCGGTGATGCCGCAAGACAACAGCGTGGCCGGGCGGCTGCGGGTGGGCGAGCTGGTGCAGTTCGGGCGATTCCCGCACCACCAGGGACGGCCGACGCAAGAGGATCACGATGAAGCTGAAAAGGCGCTCGAGATCTTCGATTTGCGCGACATCCGCGACAAGTTCGTCGACACGCTGTCCGGTGGACAGCGGCAGAGGGTACGGGCGGCGATGTGTTTTGCCCAGGGCACGGATTACATGCTTCTGGACGAGCCGCTCAACAATCTTGACATTTTCTACGCCCGCGAACTCATGCGCACCCTGCGCCACGTGGCGGACACGACAGACCGGAGCATCATCATCGTGCTGCATGACCTCAATCATGCCGCGGTCCATGCGGACCGGATCGTGGGAATGCGTGATGGCGGGATTGTCGCCGATGGCAGCAGTGAAGAGGTGATGCGGCCCGATGTTCTGGAGACATTGTTCGGGTTCAGGATCAATGTGGAAATGATCGCCGGCAAACCGATCAGCCTGCATTTCATCTAGCGCAGAGTAGCGTTCGAATCGCTTCGCTTGAACGGCAACCTACATGCATCCCATCAAGGCGTCCCAGCGGCCTGTGGGGATCTCTCTGGATGCGGCGCGCCTGCAGTTGGCAGGACGATACGATTGGCGGGCGTGCACAGGATGGCAGCCCGGGCTTTTTCCGATTTGCGTGCTTGGGAGACGGTCTCCAGACAACAAAAACCCCGGAAAACCGAGGCCTTGTGTGTCTTGGAAAATGGAGCGGGCGAGGCGATTCGAACGCCCGACCCCAACCTTGGCAAGGTTGTGCTCTACCCCTGAGCTACGCCCGCTCATCACCAGATCCGTGGGTAACTCGGACCGGCTGTCCAAGCTGTTCGGCCCGGACCGGCGCTATATGGCGCAACCTGCTTTCAATTGCAACAGGGAATTTTCAGTGATTTGCACTATATTTCGATTGCGGGCGATTTGCCGGGCTTGCAGCCCATGGGCCGGCTTCGGAAGCAAGGCGGTTCAGCTGTGAAAACCCAAACCATTGCGCTGGCCTGCCGGGTTGCCTATCAACGGGCCAGTTGAAGGCTGTCACCGTCGGGACGCGTTCCGCCAGGTGCCGGCAAAACCCGAATTGATGCTCAATCCAGCAAGAGTTGATCCCATGCCCAAAACCCGCCAGGACCTGTTTGATTGCCTTGATGCGCTCGGCATCGCGCACCCGACCGTTGACCACGCCCCGGTGTTCACCGTTGCCGAATCGCAAGGGCTTCGGGATGAGATCCCGGGCGGGCACACCAAGAACCTGTTCCTGAAGGACAAGAAGGGGGCCTATTTCCTGGTGACGCTCGAGGAAAACGCCGAGGTGAACCTGAAGACGATCCACGGCCTGATCGGCGCCAGTGGCCGGGTCTCCTTCGGCAAGCCCGAAGCGCTGATGGAAAAGCTCGGCGTGACGCCGGGCTCGGTGACGATCTTCTGCGCGATCAACGATCCGGACCACGAGGTGACAATCGTCATTGACGCCCCGCTTCTGGAGCATGACACTATCAACGCTCATCCGTTGAGCAATGATGCCACGACATCCATCGGACGTGACGACCTGAAACGCTTCCTCGCCCATACCGGGCATGAGCCGAAGATCTTGAAAGTTTCGGTCTGAAACACGACTTTGACAGCAGTATCTTTTCAGCAGGCACGGAATCAGACCCATGAGCGACTATGACAACCCCTATGCGCCGGCCTCCGGTGGTCAGATGAGCGGCACGGTTACCTTTGGCGACCAGGCCAAGCCTGCCCAGCAGCCGGCGCAGGCGGGCGGTGGCGTTTCAGGTGAGCTGATCTCCGACACCACGACTGCCGGGTTCACCGCCGATGTGATCCAGGCCTCGCAGGATGTGACCGTGCTGGTGGACTTCTGGGCGCCGTGGTGCGGGCCCTGCAAGCAGCTGACCCCGATCATCGAGAAGGTGGTCAATGAATCCAACGGCCGGGTCAAGCTGGTCAAGCTTAACATCGACGATCACCCGGCAATCCCGGGACAGATGGGCATCCAGTCGATTCCCGCCGTGGTGGCCTTTGCCGGAGGCAAGCCGGTGGACGGTTTCATGGGCGCGTTGCCGGAAAGCCAAATCCGCGAATTCATCGACAAGGTGGCAGGCCCCGCGCCGACATCGTCTGCCGATGAGCAGATCGCACAGATCGTGACGCAATCGCGCGAGGCGCTGGCCGCAGGCGACGTCGAGACGGCAGCGCGTGGTTTCGGTGCGGTGTTGCAGATGGACCAGGGCCATGTCGGCGCGATAACGGGGATGGCGGCGTGCATGCTGGCGGCCGGCGAACTCGATCGTGCGGAAAAACTGCTCAACGCGGTGCCGGTGGAAGAGCGCAAGGACGCCGAGATCGCCTCGGTTTTCAAGCGTCTCGAGATGGCCAAGGAAGTGGCCGAACTGGGTGACCCGGTCGAGCTCGAGGCGCGCCTGGCTTCCAATCCGGACGATCATGAGGCGCGGATCCAGTTTGCCAAGATCCTGAACGCAAAGGGCCACCGGGACGCGGCTGCCGACGAGCTGTTCACGATCATGCGCAAGGATCCGAAATGGGAAGACGAAGCGGCGCGCAAGATGCTGCTCGAGTTCTTCGAAGCCTGGGGGCCGGTTGATCCGGCGACCCTGTCGGCGCGGCGCAAGCTCTCGTCACTGCTTTTCTCCTGAGATCCGATTCGCACTCAGGCACTTGAGATTTCGGCGCTTTGCCCCACATCACGGGGTGTGGTGAACATGAAGGCTTAAAGGCATGCAGGTCGGTAACAAATCCTATCGGGTTGAAACGGATATTCCGGAGCAGGTTCCGGTGTTTCCGTTGTCGGGCGCGTTGCTGCTGCCGGGCGCGCAGCTGCCGCTCAACATCTTCGAGCCGCGATATCTTTCCATGCTTGATGATGCGATGAGTTCGGACCGGTTGATCGGCGTGATCCAGCCGGCGCTGGTCGATGCGAAGACAGGCAAGGGCCCGGTTGAAGACCTTTGCCGTGTCGGCTGTCTTGGACGCATTACCTCCTTTGCCGAAACCGGGGATGGCCGCTACGTCATCACCCTTGGCGGCGTGTGCAGGTTCCGGATCGGCGAAGAGCTGGTGCAAGAGCGCAAGCCCTACCGGATCTGCCGGATTTCGCCCTTCCTCGGCGACCTGGAAGCGGGCGATGAAGGCAAGGAAGTTGACCGCAAGGCACTGCTGGAGAGCTTCAGGGCCTATCTTGAAGCCAATGACCTGGAAGCCGACTGGAGCTCCGTCGAGCGGGCAAGCACCGAATCGCTGGTCAACTCGCTGTCAATGATGTCGCCCTATGGCCCGGCGGAAAAGCAGGCGCTGCTGGAGGCGGACAATCTCAAAATCCGGGCCGAAACGCTGATTGCGATCACCGAGATTGCCCTGGCGCGCGATTCGGACGATCATGGACCTGTTCTGCAATAGGCGTGTCCGAGCACAAAATGAGCAAATCGACCGAGCCGACCACGGGTATCCGAGCCAGAGGCGTTGTCGACGTCAAGATGCTCGAGTTGCTGGTGTGCCCGCTGACCTACGGGCCGCTGGAGTTTGATGCGAAGACGGAAGAGCTGATCTCGAAGCGCGCCAATCTGGCCTATCCGGTGCGTGACGGCATTCCGATCATGCTCGTTTCCGAAGCGCGCGAACTGCCGGACAAGGACTGATCCTTCACGCCTTTTCATGCCGTTCCCGCCCGTGCTTGACTGCAGGCAGCCATGTGCCTGAATATAAGTCAGCCACCCAAATCATAAAGGCGGGCTTGATGTCGAAAAAAGGCGATCAGAGGCGTGAGGCGATTGTTGCCGCTGCCGCGCGGCTGTTCTGGATGAACGGGTTTGCGGCCACCAGCATTGCCGACATCGCCCGCGCGGCCGGTGTGCCTCAGGGCAACATGTTTTACTATTTCCGGACCAAGGCCGAGTTGGCGCTGGCGGTCGCGATCGTGTTTGTCGACGAAACGCAATCGCTGATCCTCGAGGCCGAGGCCGCATCGCCGGACCCGCGCGAGCGCATCCGCTTCCTGTTGCAGCGGCTGAGCCAGTCCAACCGCAGCCGGGTGGACAATGGCTGCCCGATCAGTGCCGCCGTCCGTGATTTTCGCCGTTCAGCGCCCGAGGCCTCGGCGCGCGCCGCCCAGAGCTTCGAGCTGCTGGTCAGTTTCATTGCCCGCGAGCTGCAGAAAACCGGCCCCCGGCCATCGATTGCGCTGGGACGGGCGCGTGCGGTGGTCATCGAGTGGCAGGGCGGCATAGCGCTGGCGCATGCGTTCAACGACATGACCGTGCTGACCGAAAGCCTGCGCCGCGCCGAGCAGAGCCTGCAGATCGCTGCCTAGAGCCGCGACCCAGGTTAGGAAAAACCGCGTCCGGTTCAGATGGTCTCGCCGCGCAACAACCGCGGGCCCGAGCCATCGGGAATGCCGGCTGCCTGGTTGATGAAATAGCGCTTCATGGCCGGCATCCGGTCGACAAGGCCGAGACCGAAATCGCGGATCAGCCGCAGCGGCGTGATGTCGTTGGAAAACATCCGGGTCAGCACGTCGCTGGTTACACCCATGCGCACCGTGTCGAACCGCCGCCAGGTCTGGTAGCGCTCGAGCACGGTCAGGGAGCCGATGTCGAGGCCGAGCCGGTTGGCTTCGACCACGGTCTCGGCCAGGGCGGCGACATCGCGGAAGCCGAGATTGAGGCCCTGGCCCGCCACGGGGTGGATGCCGTGTGCAGCGTCACCGGCCAAAGCCAGCCGGGGCCGGACGAATTCACGCGCCAGCGTCAGCCCCAGCGGGAAGGCCCGGCGGCCGCCTTCAACGCTCAGGGCGCCCAGATGGTGGCCGAAACGGCGTTCAAGTTCCGCTTCGAAGATGAAATCATCCTCGGCGACCAGCCTGTTGGCGGCCTCGGTGCGCTCGGTCCAGACCAGCGACGAACGGTTGCCGGTCAGCGGCAGGATGGCGAAAGGGCCTGAGGGCAGGAAGTGTTCCTCGGCGCGGCCATTGTGCGGCCGCTCATGGGCGACGGTGGTGACAATGCCCGACTGGCCGTATTCCCAGTGCTGGGTCTTGATGCCAACCATCTCGCGCAGGCTGGATTTCACGCCGTCGGCGGCGACGACGAGCCGGGCAGCAAACACACGGCCATCCTTTGTTTCGACGCGGGCGTCGCGTTCGGTGATGTCGAGCGCGGTTGCGGCAGCGGATTGATGAATCTCGACGCCGATTTCGGCGGCCTTGTCGCGCAGGGCGGCGACCATGGCGACATTCGGGGCCATGTGGGCGAAGGGTTCGCCATCCTCGATCTTGCCGTCAAATGTCAGGAACACCGGGCGCACCGGATCGGAGGTGCGCGAATCGGTGATCACCATGTCGTTGATGGCCTGGGCCTCAGGCTCGATCGCATCCCAGACACCGAGTGTCCTGAGCAGGTTCTTGGCGCCCGCGGCAATGGCCGAGGCGCGCTGGTCCTTGCGCCAGACTTCGGCAGGTGCGGCATCGATGACGGCGATCTCGAGCGAGGGGCTTGCGAGTTTCAGCGCCACAGCGGTGGAGAGGCCGACATATCCGCCGCCGCACACAAGAATATCGAGGCTCTCGGTCGTCATCGCATGGCTCCTTCCAAAAGTTCCGCCTTGATGCCACGGGCGGGCCCGGCACCCGGTGGCCTGGGATTGCTAATCACAGCTTCGGTCTTTGCAGCGGCGTCCTGACACCGTATACCGCATTGTCATCGTCCAGCCCACCTCTGCGAGAACACCAAAATGTCGCGTCCTGCTCCCACTGCCATGGAACAACTGCTCACCAGCCTCGATATCGAACGGCTCGAGCAAGACCTGTTTCGCGGGACCAGTCCGCAGGTCGGCTGGCAGCGGGTGTTTGGCGGCCAGGTGATCGGCCAGGCGCTGGTTGCGGCGCAGCGGACGATTGCGGCGGACCGGCCGGTGCATTCGCTGCATGCCTATTTCATGCGGCCGGGAGATCCCGAGGCGCCGATCATCTATGAAGTCGACCGGATCCGCGACGGGATGAGCTTTGCCACCCGCTCGGTGGTGGCGATCCAGCACGGCAAGGCAATCTTTTCGTTGTCGGCGTCCTTCCAGAAGGCGGAAGAAGGGCTTGAGTACCAGGATCCGATTCCGCAGGTGGCGCAGCCGCAGGACCTGCCGGGCAAGGAGGAAATGCGCGAGGCGTTCCTGTCCGGTGCGCCCGACCATATCCGCAATTACTGGGAGCGTGAGCGGCCGATCGAGGTCCGGCCGCTGTCGCTGGAGCATTATGTATCTGACCGCAAACTGGACGCCGAGCAAAAGGTCTGGGTCCGGACCACCGGCCCGGTGCCCGATGACCAGATCATCCAGGCGGCAATCCTCGCCTATCTGTCGGACATGACGCTGCTCGACACGGCATTGTTTGCGCATGGCCGCTCGGTGTTCGACCGCGATCTGCAGGTCGCAAGCCTCGACCATGCGATGTGGTTTCACAGGCCTTGCAGGCTCGATGACTGGCTGCTTTACAGCATGGATTCCCCCAACACCAATGGTGGCCGCGGCTTCACGCGGGGCAGCCTGTACCAGCGTGACGGCAAGCTGATTGCCTCTGTTGCACAAGAGGGATTGATTCGAGATCGGGCAAAAGCCTAATTATTGTGCATTCATTAATTATTGCCTAATAATTGACCTCTCGCAACGCGGCACTTCGCCGTGCTGAATCCGTTATCCTGAATTAATTCAATATTTCCAATGTCTTGTCTGGTTTTTTCGAAACTGGCACGGCTTTTGTTTGTGTTGTTTTCAGGCGGGGTACCCAGCGCGTGCTGGGGAGCCTGTCAGGAGAGGCGGCATGGCCGCGGACAACAAGGATGGGAAACCAGATGAAAATTGTGATGGCCATCATCAAGCCGTTCAAGCTGGACGAGGTGCGTGAAGCCCTCA
>NZ_NVXQ01000005.1 GCF_002733955.1 Hoeflea sp.
CCGTCGGTGAGGAACTTGGGCACGATGAACAGGGAGATACCCTTGGTGCCCTTGGGCGCGTCCGGCAGGCGGGCCAGCACGATGCCGACGATCATGGCGCCGACAAAGGCGATGACCGGCAGACCGCCAAAACCCAGCGCGGGAATGGCGCCGCCCGGGCAGAAGCCGGCGATGCCCCAGCCAATTCCGAAGATGGCCGATCCGGCAATGAGGCGCGCATCGATGGTCTTGTTGACCGGCAGGTGAAACGCCTCATCAAACACCGGCTGCTTGCGGGCGCGAAACACCAGCACGTAGCCGATGGCGGTGGTGATGAGTGCACCGCCCATGACGAAGATCAGGCTTGGATCCCACGTACCGGCGACATCGAAGAAATTGAGAACCTTGGCCGGGTTGGCCATGCCCGAGATGGCAATGCCCAGGCCGAAGATGGCGCCTGTGAGAGCGGAGAAAATCAGTTTCTGCATGGTTCAGATCCCCGCAATGTGGCGGACGACATATACGGTCAGCCCGGTGAAAATCATGAAGGTGACAGTGGCGGCGATTGAGCGCGGCGACAGTCGCGCCATGCCGCAGACGCCATGGCCCGAAGTGCACCCGGCACCGTAATAGACGCCGACACCGACGATCAGGCCACCGAATGCCAGCAAGGGCAGCGAAACGGGGACCGCGTAGGGGATCGCCCCGCCTGCGGCCAGGAACGCTACCGGCGCAAGCACTGCACCGGCCAGAAAGGCGATACGCCAGGCCCAGTCGGTCGAAACCGGCGGGATGATGCCGGTGACAATGCCGGTCATGCCGGCAATGCGGCCATTGAAGATCATCAGCAATATCGCCGACAGGCCGATCAGGACACCGCCGCCCAGCGACATCCATGGTGTGAATTCTGTTTCCATCGTCTTTCCCTCTTGAACTCTGCCGGTATCTTCCGGCGCGGCGTCGTTGCGCCTGATCCCGATATATATAAGCGATGATCTATATTCAAGAGATTATATGTATTAAAGGAGAATTTTCTGCCGGATCTCTGACAGACCGTCTTCCCGTGCCGGCAATGACAAAGCACCGACGAGGTCCGGGGACGCTTCGGCACCGCGCATCCTCCCCAGCCGCGCGGTGCCAGCAGTTCAGGCCTGCACCTTGCGGGTCTCGGGATGCAGGGTCTTGCCGAGGATGTGGTCATCCGCGCCAATCACATGGCTGCTTGATCCGACAATCAACCTGTCGGGATGATGCACGACCAGGTGATCCTTGTTGGGATAGGGCAGGCTGGAGAGGAAATGCTTCATGCAATTGAGCCGGGCGCGTTTCTTGCAGTCGGATTTGATAACGGTCCAAGGCGCGTCGGCGGTGTCGGTGTAGAAGAACATCGCCTCCTTGGCCTCGGTGTAGTCATCCCACTTGTCGAGCGACGCCTTGTCGATGGGCGACAGTTTCCACTGCTTGAGCGGATCCTTTTCGCGCTGGCCGAAGCGCCTGAGTTGCTCGCCTTGCGTGACCGAGAACCAGTACTTGAACAACAGGATCCCTGAGCGGGTCAGCATGCGTTCTATCTCGGGGGCTTCACGCATGAATTCGAGATACTCGGTGGGCGAGGAGAATCCCATCACCCGCTCGACGCCGGCGCGGTTGTACCAGGAGCGGTCAAACAGCACCATTTCACCGGACGCCGGCAGGTGCTCGATATAGCGCTGGAAATACCATTGCGACCGCTCGCGGTCGGTCGGCTTGTTAAGCGCCACGACGCGGGCCGTGCGCGGATTGAGATGCTCGGTGAAGCGCTTGATGGTGCCGCCCTTGCCGGCCGCGTCGCGGCCTTCAAACAGCATCACCACCTTCTGTCCCGTGTCCTCGATCCAGCGCTGGGCCTTGAGCAGCTCGACCTGCAACCTGGCCTTTTCCTTTTCATAGGCGACCCGGCGCATCTTCGACTTGTAGGGATAGACGCCCTGCTCGAAGAGTTGCGCGATCGCCGCCTCGTCCTTGCGGATCTCGGCGGTGTTCAGCCTTGCGGGTTTTGCCGCCTCGGCGCCCTGGCCGTCATCGGCCGGGACCTCGGCCCCGTCTTGTGCGGTAGCCGTGTCCGCAGCTATCTCGGCAGCGGCGCCATTGGGTTTTGTGTCCTGCTCGCTTTTCAGTTCTGTCATGAGACCCCCTTTCCAATCAAAAAGTCAGTGTGACTCCAAATCGGCGAGGTGGCTTTGACTCGCGTCAAACCGGCTCAAACAAAAGCGGCTGCACCGGCGGCTTGCGTCAAGGGCGCTTGAGATGATCCATCAGATGCACCAGCAGGCCTGCAAGCAGGCCCCAGAAAGCGGCGCCGATGCCGAAGGCGGCGACACCCGAAGCGGTGACGGCAAAGGTGGCGGCGGCGGCGAAACGGGTTGCGGGCAGCTCGAAGGCGGAGACCAGCGCGCCGATCAGCGGCGGGATCAGGGCAAGGCCTGCAACCACGGCGATGATTTCGGGCGGCATGGCCAGGATTGTCGGAACGATCACGGGACCGAACAGCCCGAGCATGATCCAGACCAGCGCATAGACCAGCCCCACCTTCCAGCGCTGGCTTCTGTCGGGGTGGACATCATCGCCAAGACAAATGGCGGCGGTGATCGCGGCCATGTTGATGGTGTGAGCGCCAAACAGCGCAAAGAACGCGGAGAGCATGCCGGTGACACCGAGCGCTTCGGTGACCGGCGGTTCATAGCCATTGGCGCGCAGCACCGTGAAGCCGGGCAGGTTTTGCGAAGCCATGGTGACGAGGTAGAGCGGCACCCCGAGACCAAGCAGCACGGCAGGATCGAATTCGGGCGCGATGAAGGCCAGCCATTTCCAGTCGACATCTGCCGAGGGCAGCGGTGCCCCACCAAAGGTGAAGGCGATCACCAGACCGGCGATGAGTGCGGCCAGAACCGCCATCAGCGGATTGATCAACCGCACCAGCAGAAAGACCGCGATCAGGGGCAAGACCAGCGCAGCCTCACTGGCCGCATGATGCGCCACCGCCATGGTAAAGGGCAGCAGCACGCCCGCGAGCATGCCCGAGGCAACACCGGCGGGAATGGCGTTGACGGCGCGGTTGAGCGGCCTGATGGCAGCGGTCAGGGCAATCAGCAGGCCGGCGAAGATGAAGGCGCCGACCGCCTGATGGATATCGACGCCGGTGGAGGCGGCAATCAGCGCGGCCCCCGGCGTTGACCATGCCAGCACCACCGGCACCTTCTTCCACGTGCTCAGCAGCGCCGAGCCGATGGCCTTGGAAAAGCAGACTGCCGCGACCCAGGACGCGGTCTGCCCAGCATCAGCTCCAATGGCGGCGGCAGCTGCGAGCACCAGCGCGATGGTCGAGCCGTAACCTACGAGGGCTGCCACCAGCGCAGCCGAGATCATCGAAACAGGCACAAGAATGCTCCGAGAAGAATGTGACGAAGGTCTGGCTCAGGCCGGTACGCGGAGTAATGCCGCGGGACCGGCCGGATCAGTTGGCGGCGGCTGTCAGACGGGCGACGCGGTCGATCGCCAGCAGGTAGCCCTGTGTTCCGCAGCCGGCGATGACGCCGTCGGCGCGCAACGAAACGAAGGAATGGTGACGGAATTCCTCGCGCTTGTGTACGTTGGAGATATGCACCTCGATCACCGGGCCTTCGAAGGTGTTGAGCGCATCGAGGATCGCCACCGAGGTGTGGGTGTAGGCCGCAGGGTTGATGACAATCGCCACCGCCTTTTCGCGGGCTTCATGGATCCAGTCGATCAGCTGGTATTCGGCGTTGGACTGCAGGAAGCGCACGTCCAGGCCATGGCTTTCGGCCTGGCTTTTGGTTGCAGCTTCGACGTCAGCGAGGGTTTCGCTGCCGTAGATTTCCGGCTGGCGCTTGCCCAGAAGATTGAGGTTCGGTCCATTCAGGACATAGATCGTGCCGGTCACCGGGACTGCCTTTCGATTGATACCCATTTGCGGGGTGGTGCGAATTCCTAGCCTGACAGGCTGCTTGCGGCAAGTCTTGCCAGGATTGCTGGCTTTGGCGAACACTGTCACTCAAGTCCGTAAGGCACGGTTCTGCGGGTATTGGGATCGACGATCAGCCGACGCTTGAGCGGCGGCACGGCACGCTGGTGGCAATTGCGGCGTTCGCAGATCCGGCAGGAGACGCCGATCGGCTCGAAAGCCTCGGCGCGGGCGATGTCGAGATCATCGGCATAGACCAGTTCGCCGGCATGGGCGACTTCGCAGCCGAGCGCCAGGGCATAGGACTGCACCGGATCGCGCCAGCCGCCGGATGGCTTGGAAACCGCCGTGGCCAGACAGAGATAACGCACGCCGTCGGGCGTTTCGGCCAGCTGCCTTATGATGCGGTTGGGGGTCTCGAAGGCCGAGTGCGCATTCCACAAGGGGCAGGCCGAACCGAAGCGGGCGAATTGCAGCTTGGTGGCGGAGTGGCGCTTGGTGATGTTGCCGGCCTTGTCGACGCGGGCGAAGAAGAACGGCACCCCCTTCTGCCCCGGCCGCTGCAGGGTCGAAAGCCGGTGCGCCACCTGCTCGATACTAGTCGAAAAGCGATCAGCCAGCAGCACCAGATCGTGGCGCAATTCCCGCGCAGCGGCACTGAAAACGCCATAGGGCAACAGCGCGGCGCCGGCAAAATAATTGGCAAGCCCGATGCGGCAGATGCCGGCGGCGTCGGCGGAGCGGAAGCGGGCTTCCTCGATGATCCGGGTCATCGCCGAATCGTGCTCGATCAGCGCGATCTGGCAGGCAATCTGGAAGGCTTGCGTCGAGGCGGGCGTGCGCGGGTTGAGCCAGAGCACACGGGAGACCGGATCAAAGCGGCGCAGGCCGCCGGCATCCGTCTCGCTGCCCCCTGCCCCCGGCTCGCCGCCCGCACCGATCACCACCCGCACCCGGTGGCGGCGCTCGATATGGTCGGCCAGCGCCTTGAGGCTGACACCACGGCTTTTGGCCAGCTCCTGGCTCAAAGATTCGCCGGCGAGATCGAGCTCGTGAATGTAGTTGTCGACATAGTGGAAGAAATCCCGCACCTCTTCGTAAGGCGTGGGATCGGTGAGCGCGCCGGAGCGTTCCAGCGTCTCGTCGAGTTCGGCCAGCTGATCGCCGGAGCGGCGCATGGCCTGATGCAGCGACAGGAAGGCGCGGGCAAAGGACGGCGCATTCTGCACCACCAGCTTGACGTCGGTCAGCGACGGCTGAGCGCCGCCCGACACCGGATCGGCCAGCGCTTCGGCGACATCGGCGAGCAGACGGTCGCTGTCCTGATCCGACAGGGTGGTGATGTCGACCGAGAAGGCTTCGGCCAAAGCGAGCAACACCGAGGCGCTGACATGGCGCTGGTTGTTTTCGATCTGGTTGAGGTAGCTCGTGGAAATGCCAAGTTTCTGGGCAAAGCCGGCCTGGGTCAGGCTGTGCTCGCCACGGATGGCGCGGATCTTGCCGCCGATGAAAAGTTTGCGGGTGCGCATGAATATTCGCAACTTTGCAAAATTGCAGTTGCAAACATTGCTAGTGCAACATGCTTACCTTTTCAACCCTGTTGCCAATGCCGCATTCACGCTATCACTGGGCATTCAACGCCCGAGGGCCGTCACGGTTCACTGCGGGCGGTGTGACCAAAGCAGCATTGGCAGCAGCCGGTTTTCCGGCAACATGCGCAAGTGGTGCGAAAATGGAGGCCTGTGATGCGGGAAATTATCGAAGAGGTTGAACACCGGCGCGAACAGGCCCGGCTTGGCGGCGGACAAAAGCGCATCGACGCGCAGCACGCCAAGGGCAAGCTGACGGCGCGCGAGCGGCTCGAGGTGCTGCTCGACGAAGGGTCGTTCGAAGAATACGACATGTACAAGACCCATCGCTGCACCGATTTCGGCATGGAAGCCCAGGTGTTTCCCGGCGATGGCGTGATCACCGGCTGGGGCACCATCAATGGCCGCCCGGTCTACGTGTTCTCCCAGGATTTCACCGTCTTTGGCGGCTCGCTGTCGGAGACCCACGCGGAAAAGATCTGCAAGGTGATGGATCTGGCGGTACAGAACGGGGCGCCGCTGATCGGACTGAATGATTCCGGCGGCGCGCGTATCCAGGAAGGCGTGGCGTCGCTCGGCGGCTATGCGGAAGTGTTCTGGCGCAACGTGCAGGCCTCGGGCGTGATCCCGCAGATCTCTGTGATCATGGGGCCCTGCGCGGGCGGCGCGGTCTATTCGCCGGCGATGACCGACTTCATCTTCATGGTGAAAGACACGAGCTACATGTTCGTGACCGGCCCGGACGTGGTCAAGACCGTGACCAACGAGATCGTCACGGCGGAAGAACTCGGCGGCGCCTCGACCCACACGAAGAAATCCTCCGTGGCCGATGGGGCCTATGACAACGACGTTGAGGCGCTAATCGAGATCCGCCGGATGTTCGATTTCCTGCCGCTGTCGAGCCGCGAGACCCCGCCGGTGATCCCGACGGCGGACGCGCCGGACCGGATCGAGAATGCGCTCGACACGCTGATCCCGGACAATCCGAACAAGCCTTACGACATGCGCGAGGTGATTTCCCGTGTCGGCGACGAAGGCGATTTCTTCGAGATCCAGGCCAACCACGCCAAGAACATTCTCTGCGGCTTCATCCGGCTCAATGGCTCGACCGTCGGCGTGGTTGCCAACCAGCCGATGGTGCTGGCCGGCTGCCTCGACATCGACTCGTCTAAGAAGGCCGCGCGCTTCGTGCGGTTCTGCGACGCCTTCAACATTCCGATCCTGACGCTGGTCGATGTACCCGGCTTCCTGCCGGGTGTGGGCCAGGAATATAACGGCATCATCAAACACGGCGCCAAGCTCTTGTTCGCCTATGCCGAGGCGACGGTGCCGAAGGTGACCGTGATCACCCGCAAGGCCTATGGCGGCGCTTACGACGTGATGGCGTCCAAGCATATCCGCGCCGACGTCAACTACGCCTGGCCCACCGCGCAGATCGCGGTGATGGGGGCCAAGGGCGCGACCGAGATCCTCTACCGCTCCGAGCTTGGCGATCCGGACAAGATCGCACAACGCACCGCCGATTACGAAGACCGCTTCGCCAACCCCTTCGTCGCCGCCCAACGCGGCTTCATCGACGAGGTGATCATGCCGCACTCAACCCGCCGCCGCGTGGTCCGGGCGTTCGAAATGCTGAAGACCAAGAAGGTGACACAACCGCTGCGCAAGCACGACAACATTCCGTTGTGAACCATCGCACCACCCAAAGGACCACGCCATGAAGATCACCCACGCAGGATCGACGCCTTCGGCCAAGGGGCCGGATGATTATTTCACCGGCACAGTGCGGCTCGACAAGCTGTTTCAGGCCGAGGAACCGGGGCGGGTTCAGGGGGTGTCGGTGACATTCGAGCCCGGCGCACGGACGGCCTGGCACACGCATCCGCTGGGGCAGACGCTGATCGTCACTGCGGGCGTGGGCCGGGCGCAGCGCGAGGGTGGGCCGGTGGAGGAGATCCGGCCGGGTGACGTGATCTGGTTTCCTGCGGGCGAGAAACACTGGCATGGCGCATCGCCTGACGTGGCGATGACGCACCTGGTCATCCAGGAAGCGCTGGATGGCGTGGTCGTCGACTGGCTCGAGAAGGTGGACGATGCGGATTATCTGGGATGAGGCACGGAAGAGGCCGCGCTCACGGGTATTTGACCGGAGGCTCGGTGCGCGGGGCGGCTGCAATTGTCTGACTTTTGGCCTATATCCCCCGGTGAGACATTTCTCGCCAACAAGGATCGTATTTGATGACTGAAGAAAACAAGTTCCCGCCCGAAAGCAATTTCCCCGCCGGCTACGAGCCTGCCAAGGTGTGGGAATGGAAACAGGGCAATGGCGGCCGCTTTGCCAATATCAACCGGCCGATTTCCGGCCCGACGCATGACCAGGAACTGCAGGTCGGCAAGCATCCGCTGCAGCTCTACTCGCTGGCCACGCCGAATGGCGTGAAGGTGACGGTGATGCTCGAGGAGCTGCTCGCCGCCGGCCACAAGGGTGCGGAATATGACGCCTGGCTGATCAATATCGGCGAAGGCAACCAGTTCGGCTCGGGCTTCGTCGACGTCAACCCGAACTCGAAGATCCCGGCAATGGTCGACCACTCGACGCCGGAACCGACCCGGCTGTTCGAAAGCGGCTCGATCCTTCTGTACCTGGCCGAAAAGTTCGGCGCCTTCCTGCCCAAGGAACACCATGCCCGCACCGAGGCGCTCAACTGGCTGTTCTGGCAGATGGGTTCCGGCCCGTTCCTCGGCGGCGGCTTCGGGCACTTCTATGCCTATGCGCCGATGAAGATCGAATACGCCATCGACCGCTTCGCCATGGAGGTCAAGCGCCAGCTCGACGTGCTCGACAAGCACCTTGGCAAGAACGAGTACATGGCCGGAGCTGAGTATTCGATTGCCGACATGGCGATCTGGCCCTGGTACGGCACGCTGATGCAGGGCAATGTCTACAATGATGCGGCCACCTATCTCGACACCGGCATCTACACCAATCTGAAGCGCTGGACCGACCAGATCGCCGAGCGACCCGCGGTGAAGCGCGGCCGCATGGTCAACCGGGCATTCGGCGAGCCTTCCGAACAGTTGCGCGAGCGTCACGATGCCAGCGATTTCGAGCTCAGGACCCAGGACAGGCTCGACGCCGAGAACGAGAGCAAGGGCTGATGGCAAAACTGCCTGAAATGACCAAGCACCGCGGAATCCCGTCCGGCCTGCCCGGCACGGGGTTCCAGTTCACCATCCGCCGCGCCAATCCGCGCGGCGTGACGGCGATCATCAACCGCCGCCGCATGGCGGACCGGACGCCGACGGAAAAGCTTGCCGACGCCGCGTTTCTGCATGCGCTGTGGCACAAGTTCGGCGACGAGCCGTTCGAGCGCGGCAATCTCGACGCAGGACGGATCAGCTGGCTGTTCGGACGCGAAATCGTGCCCGCGGAGGAGCCATTCGATCCGCAGTCCTATCAGGCCCTGCTTCAGATCGACGAGCGCGTGGGGCGGGCGAGCTATCCAGAAGCGTTCGAGGATGTGATGGAGGTGTGAGAAACCTCTCCCCCCTTGAGGGGGAGAAAGCAGTTTCGGTGGCTTAGCCGCAGGCTAAGCGCCAGAAATTGCGAGAGAGGGGGTTGGTTGACGGTGGAGAGGCTTCGCAGGTTTGCAAAGACAATGCGGCGCGATCCAACGGAGGCCGAGTATGTGCTCTGGCAATTGCTGCGAGCGCGCAGGTTGGGCGGAATGAAGTTCAAGAGGCAGGAACCTCTCGGCCCCTATATCTGCGATTTCGTCTGCCACGAGCGTTTGCTGATCGTGGAAGCGGACGGATCGCAACATGCCAGTTCGGCACGTGATGGTGTGCGCTACCGGTACTTTGAAATGAAGGGGTACAGAACCTTGAGGTTCTGGAACGAGGACATACAGGAGAATATTGATGGGGCCGCAGAGCAGATCATTCAAACAGCAGCGGGACGCTAGACCCCCTCTCTTGCCTTTTCCATGCACTTGCTCGGGCAAAGCCCGCGCAAACGCAGGAAAAGGCTTTCTCCCCCTCAAGGGGGGAGAGCAACTATGATGTTTTCCAAGATCCTGATCGCCAACCGTGGTGAAATTGCCTGCCGGGTGATCAAGTCGGCGCGCGCCATGGGTATAGCGACGGTTGCGGTCTATTCCGATGCCGACCGCAATGCCGTGCATGTGGAAATGGCCGACGAGGCCGTGCATATCGGTCCGCCGCCGGCCAACCAGTCCTACCTCATTGCCGAGAAGATCATCGAGGCCTGCAAGCAGACCGGCGCCGAGGCCGTGCATCCGGGTTACGGGTTTCTGTCCGAGCGGGCCTCGTTCTGCGAGGCGCTGGAGAAGGAGGGCATTGCCTTCATCGGCCCGAAGGTCAAAGCCATCGAGGCAATGGGCGACAAGATCACCTCGAAGAAGATCGCCGCAGAAGCCGGTGTTTCCACCGTGCCGGGCCATATGGGCCTGATTGACGACGAGACTCATGCGGCGAAAATCGCCGCCGAGATCGGCTACCCGGTGATGATCAAGGCCTCTGCAGGCGGCGGCGGCAAGGGCATGCGGATTGCCTGGAACGACGCCGAGGCGCGCGAGGGATTTTCGCGCTCGAAATCGGAGGCGGCGAGCTCGTTTGGCGACGACCGGATCTTCATCGAGAAATTCATCGAGGAACCGCGGCATATCGAGATCCAGCTGATCGCCGACAGCCATGGCAACACGATCTATCTGGGCGAACGCGAATGCTCGATCCAGCGGCGAAACCAGAAGGTGGTGGAAGAGGCCCCCTCGCCTTTCCTCGACGAGGCAACGCGCAAGGCCATGGGCGAGCAGTCGGTGGCGCTGGCAAAGGCCGTCGATTACCAGTCAGCCGGCACGGTGGAATTCATCGTCGACAAGCACCGCAACTTCTATTTCCTCGAGATGAACACGCGGCTTCAGGTCGAACATCCGGTAACCGAGCTGATCACCGGCATCGACCTGGTCGAACAGATGATCCGGGTGGCCGCCGGTGAAAAACTTCCCTTCACGCAAACCGATGTGAAACTCACCGGCTGGGCGGTGGAAAGCCGGCTCTACGCCGAAGATCCCTACCGCAATTTCCTGCCCTCGATCGGCCGGTTGACGCGCTACCGGCCGCCGCAGGAAGGCACGAGCGACGAGGGGATCACCATCCGCAACGACACCGGCGTCACCGAAGGTTCGGAGATCTCGATGTTTTACGACCCGATGGTGGCCAAGCTGTGCACCCATGCACCAACGCGGCTTGCGGCGGTGGACGCCATGGCCGACGCGCTGGACCGCTTCGAGGTCGAGGGCATCGGCCACAATCTGCCGTTCCTGTCGGCGCTGATGCAGCATCCGCGCTGGCGCGAGGGCCGGTTGTCGACCGGCTTCATTGCCGAGGAATATCCCGACGGCTTCGCCCCGGTTCCGCCCAATGATGCCACCATCGAACGCTTCGCCATCGCCGCACTGCTGCTCAGCCACATCCTGGGCGAGCGCAATGCGCAAATTTCCGGGGCGCGCTTCAGCCAGGCGGAAAAGCGGGCGCATGAGGACAAGGTGGTGCGGATCGCGGGCCGGGAAATTACCGGGCATATCGACGACACCGACGACGTTTTCATGGTGCGGCTGCCGGGCCGGGAGCCGCTGGCGGTGACAACCGACTGGACGCCGGGCGCCAGGCTCGCGATCTTCGACATCGATGGAGAGACGAACGCCATCAAGGTCGAACCTGCCGACGCCGGATGGCGGCTGCGGCAGCTTGGCGTCGACGTGAGGGTTCAAGTGTTCAGCCCGCGGGTGGCCGAGCTGGCCCGGCTGATGAAGGAGAAGGTGGCACCTGACACGTCGAGCCTGCTGCTCTGCCCGATGCCCGGCCTGATCGTCTCGATCGCCGTCAACGAGGGCGACGAGGTGCAGGAAGGCCAGACGCTGGCGGTGGTAGAGGCGATGAAGATGGAAAACGTGCTCAAGGCCGAACGCAAGGGCGTGGTTTCGCAGATCCCGGTGAAGCCCGGTGACAGCCTCGCCGTTGACGAGATCATCATGGAGTTTGCGAAATGAGCAAGACCACCCGCGACTGGCTCGAGCTGGCCACCAAGGATCTCAAGGGCAAGCCGATCGAGAGCCTGAACACCGAGACGCCGGAAGGCATCACGCTGAAGCCGCTCTACACCGCGGAGGACCTGCCCGAAAGTACGGCCTCGGAACTGCCGGGCTTCGCGCCGTTCACGCGCGGTGTGCGCTCGACCATGTATGCGGGTCAGCCCTGGACGATCCGGCAATATGCGGGGTTCTCGACGGCGGAGGAGAGCAACGCGTTTTACCGCAAGAACCTGGCTGCCGGGCAAAAGGGCCTGTCGGTCGCCTTCGATCTCGCCACCCACCGGGGCTATGATTCCGATCACCCGCGGGTCACCGGCGATGTCGGCAAGGCCGGGGTGGCGATCGATTCGGTCGAGGACATGAAGATCCTGTTCGACGGCATTCCGCTGGGCGAGATGAGCGTGTCGATGACCATGAACGGTGCGATCATTCCGGTGCTGGCGATGTTCATTGTCGCCGGCGAGGAACAGGGCGTCGAGCGCGCGGCGCTCACCGGCACGGTGCAGAACGACATCCTCAAGGAGTTCATGGTCCGCAACACCTATATCTATCCGCCCGAGCCCTCGATGCGGATCGTGGCCGACATCATCGAGTTCACGTCGCAGGAAATGCCGAAATTCAACTCGATCTCGATTTCCGGCTACCACATGCAGGAAGCCGGAGCGACGCTGGCGCAGGAGCTCGCCTATACGCTGGCCGACGGCATGGAATATGTCCGCGCCGCACAGAGCAAGGGACTTGATGTCGACGCCTTTGCGGGCCGGCTGTCGTTCTTCTTCTGCATCGGCATGAACGTGTTCATGGAAGCCGCGAAACTGCGCGCGGCGCGGGCGATGTGGTCGAAGATCATGAGTGATTTCGGCGCCAAGTCCGAGCGCTCGAAGATGCTTCGCACCCATTGCCAGACCTCCGGCGTGTCGCTGACCGAGCAGGACCCCTACAACAATGTGGTCCGCACCGCGTTCGAAGCCATGGCGGCGGTGCTTGGCGGCACCCAGTCGCTGCACACCAACTCGTTCGATGAAGCCATCGCGCTGCCGACGGAATTTTCCGCCCGCATCGCCCGTAACACGCAGCTGATCCTGCAGCACGAGACCGGCGTGACCAATGTCGTCGACCCGCTCGGCGGCTCTTACTATGTCGAAAAGCTGACCGCCGATCTGGCCGAGAAGGCCTGGGAGCTGATCGGCGAAGTCGAGGCGCTGGGCGGCATGACAAAGGCTGTCGAACAGGGCCTGCCGAAAATGCGGATCGAGGAAGCCGCCGCCCGGCGGCAGGCACGGATCGACCGCGGCGAGGATGTGATCGTCGGGGTCAACCGGTTCCGGCTCGCCGACGAGCCGCAGGTCGATATCCTCAACATCGACACCGACAAGGTGCGCGCCGGCCAGGTGGCGCGGCTGAAGAAAATGCGCGACAGCCGCGATCCGAAGGCGCACGAGGCGGCCATTGCGGCGCTGGAACAGGTAGCGACATCGGGCAAAGGCAACCTGCTCTCTGCTGCCGTCGAGGCGGCACGGGCGCGGGCGTCGCTGGGCGAGATTTCCGACGCCATGGAGCGCGGCTTCGGCGGCCGCCACCACGCCACAACCAAGGTGATCGGCGGCGTCTACGAAGACGTCTATCACGATGATCCGGAGTACAAGGCGATCAGGTCACGCATCGCGGATTACAAAGCCGACAAGGGCCGGGCACCGCATGTGCTGGTGGCCAAGATGGGCCAGGACGGCCATGACCGCGGCGCCAAGGTGATCGCCACGGCGTTTGCCGACATGGGATTCAAGGTAGATCTCACCGACATGTTCGAGACCCCGGCGGAAGTCACCGACAAGGCCATCGCGCTCGGCGTCGATGTGGTCGGCGTCTCGTCGCTGGCTGCCGGTCACAAGTCACTGGTACCCGAACTGATCACCCGCCTGAAAGACAAGGACCGCGAAGACATCCAAGTGGTTGTCGGCGGCGTGATCCCGGAACAGGATTACGCATTCTTGCGGGAGAAAGGCGTCGCCGAGATTTTCGGGCCTGGCTCGAACGTGCTCGACGCGGCCAATGCCGTGCTGGCGCGGATTTCGGGACTGAAGCGGAACGTGTGATACCTTCTTCCTTCTCCCCATGTGGGAGAAGGTGGGTCCGGACGTTCCGTGAACGGCCGGAGAGGGATGAGGGGGCCGTGCGTCGGCTGGATTACGCCCCCCACGTCTTCTCCAGCAAAGCAATCCAGTTCTTGCGGGCGATCTTTTCGATCAACTCTTCGCCATATTGCCGCTCGCGCATCTGACCAATCAGCGCCTGCACCCCCGTCACATCGCCGATCACATCGGGCAACTCGGCGCCGTCGAAATCGGAGCCGAAGCCGACGTGGTCTTCGCCGAGCTTGTCAACGAGGTGATCGAGGTGGCGCATGACCGGGTCCCAGCCGCAATCGGTGGCTTTGCGGCCATCGTCGCGGAGGAACACGGTGGCGTAGTTGAGGCCGACCATGCCGCCGCTCTCGCGGATCATCGCCAATTGGCGGTCGGTGAGGTTACGGGTGGAGGGCGTGACCGCGTGGGCGTTGGAATGGGTGGCGACCAGCGGCGCATCCGACAGCTTCGCGACATCGTCGAAGCCCTTCTCGTTGAGGTGCGACAGGTCAATCATGATTTTCAGCTCATTGCAGGCCCTGACCAGATGTTTGCCGGCATCGGTGAGGCCGGGTCCGGTGTCGGGGTCGCCGGGAAAGCGAAACGGGACGCCGTGGCCGAAGACGGTGGGCCTGCTCCAGACCGGGCCGAGCGAGCGCAGGCCCATGGCGTGGAAGGCGTAGAGCGCGTCGAGATCGGGGCCGATGGCTTCGGCGCCTTCCATATGCATGATCGCCGCGATGGTGCCGGTTTGCATGCAGGTGCGCAGATCGTCCGAGCTGCGGCAGATCTTCAGCGCGCCTTTCGAGGCCCGCTCCATCCACATCAGGTGCCCAGCCATCTGCAATGCAGTGACTTGCGTATCATCTGCGCTCATCAGTTCCGGCAGCGGCAGATCATAGGGTGGGCTGTCCATCATCGCCTGGTAGTCGGGCGCGCCGGGCTCTTCCGACGAAGGGATGTAGATGGCGAAGAAGCCGCCGGCAAACCCGGCTTTTAACATGCGAGGCAGGTCGAGATGGCCTTCCTCGCCTTCCTTGAGCCACAGCGCCTCGCGGTTCTCAGGCGCGCGCAACAGGCGCAGCAGGAAATCATTGTGACCGTCGAAGAATGGCGTGATTGCCATGGCGGGCTCCATCAGCGCGGACGGGCGGGGCTGCGGGTAAAGCCCGCGCTCGCCGTCAGCAGGTTGCGGGTGTAGGTCCGGGTGGTATCGTGGGCTTGCAACTCTTCGCGGGTGAGCTCCTCGACCACTTCGCCCGACTGCATCACCACCAGCCGGTCGCACATGTGTGATACGACAGCGAGATCGTGGCTGACCAGCACATAAGTCAGGCCGCGGTCTGCGCGGAGCCGGTCAAGCAGGTTGAGCACTTCGGCCTGGATCGAGGCATCAAGCGCCGAGGTCGGCTCGTCAAGCAGGATGATCTTCGGCTCGAGGATCAGCGCGCGGGCGATGGCGACGCGCTGGCGCTGGCCACCCGAGAGCTGGTGCGGATAGCGGAACCGGAAACCCGACCCCAGCCCGACATCTTCCAGCGCCTGTTCAACGCGTTTTTCGGCGTGGTCAAAGCCATGGATGGCCAGAGGCTCGGACAGGACCCGGTCAATGGTGTGGCGCGGGTGCAAAGAGGCATAGGGGTCCTGAAACACCATCTGCACCCGGCGGTAAAACGCCTGGTCGCGCGGCGACGGCACGGGCTTGCCGTCGATGCTGATGCGGCCTGCCGTCACCGGCGCAAGGCCGCACAGGGCGCGCAGAACCGTCGACTTGCCGGAGCCGCTTTCACCGACGATGCCGAAGCTGTCTTCTTCCTCGACCGAAAGCGATACGCCCTTCAGGGCGCGGACCTGACGGTCGCCGCCATCGAAGGTGACTTCAAGATTTTCAATTTCGATGAGAGCCATATCCGATCCCTACTCCAGCCAGGCGTCGTCGCGCGCCAGAACCGGCAGCGGGCGGGTGTCGCCGGTGATCGTCGGCAGGCAGTTGAGCAAGCCCCTGGTGTAGGGGTGGCTGGCCTCGTCCATGCGCCGGGCATCGAGTTCTTCGACCACACGCCCCGCATACATGACCAGCACCCGGTCGCAGAAGGTCGAGACCAGCCGCAGGTCATGACTGATGAAGATCAGCCCCATGCCGCGCTCGGTCACCAGGCGATCAAGAATGCGCAGGACCTCGATCTGCACGGTCACGTCAAGCGCCGAGGTCGGTTCATCGGCAATCAGCAAATCCGGCTCGGTAACCAGCATCATGGCGATCATGGCGCGCTGGCCCATGCCGCCGGACAGTTCGTGCGGGAAAGCCGCCATCACCCGTTCCGGATCACGGATCTGCACCGCTTCAAGCATGGCCAGCGACTTGTCCCGGGCTTCCGACTTGCCGCCATGCAGCTTGACCGCCTCCATCAGCTGCTTGCCGATGGTCATCACCGGGTTGAGGGAGAATTTCGGGTCTTGCATCACCATCGACATGCGGGCGCCGCGCAGCTTGCGCCATTGCCGCGGGCTGGCATTGCGCAGATCGATGCCGTCGAACTCGAGCCGGTCGGCGGTCGCGGTGCCTGTCACCGGGGTCAGGCCGAGAATGGCGCGTCCGGTCTGGGACTTGCCGGATCCGCTTTCGCCGACGATCCCCAAGCGTTCACGACCGAGGCTGAAGCTGACACCGCGCACGACCTCGACCGGGCCTTGGCGCGAGGGAAAGGCGATGCGCAGATTTTCGACTGACAGCAGCGGGTTCATTTCTCGGCCTTCGGGTCAAGCACGTCGCGCAGGCCGTCGCCGAGCAGGTTGAAGCCGAGCGAGACGGCGAAGATGGCAATGCCGGGCATGGTGGCGACCCACCAGTAATCGATGATGAAGCGGCGGCCGCCGGCAATCATCGCACCCCATTCGGGCTGTGGCGGCTGCGCGCCAAGTCCCAGAAAGCCCAGCCCGGCTGCGGTGAGGATGATGCCCGCCATGTCGAGGGTCACGCGGATGATCACCGAAGACAGGCAGAGCGGCACCACGTGGCCCCAGATGATGCGCGGCGCAGATGCGCCCTGCAGCCGGATCGCGTCGATGTGCTCGGCATTGCGGATGGTCAGCGTTTCGGCGCGGGCCAACCTGGCATAGGGCGGCCAGGAGGTAATGGCTATGGCGATAATGGCGTTTTCGATGCCCGGGCCCAGAGCGGCAACGAAGGCCAGCGCCAGGATCAGCCGCGGGAAGGCCAGGAAGATGTCGGTGATGCGCATCAGCAGGGTGTCGACCCAGCCGCCGAAATAGCCCGACACGGTGCCGACCAGCAGGCCAATCGGCGTAGCGATGATGGCGACCAGCGCCACCACCAGCAGCGTCAGCCGAGCGCCGTGCACCACGCGGCTGAAGATGTCGCGGGCCAGATCATCGGTGCCCATCAGATGATCCCATGAGGGCGGCAGCAGGCGTTCGGTGCGCAGATCGCCGCCGAGCAGGGGATCATAGGGCGCGATGACATTGGCAAAGATCGCGACCAGCACCAGCAGAACGACAATGCCCAGGCCGATCATGCCAAGGCGGTTGCCGCTAAACAGCACCCAGGTGCGCCAGATCTGGCCAAGCCGTGCCTGATTGCGCGAGGCCGGCTGCTCGCTGATGAGCCATTCGCCGAGGCTCTGGCGTGGAACCGGGGTGCTCATGAGCGTCTCCTGACCCGGGGATCCAGCACGGTGTAGAGGAAATCGGACAACAGGTTGAGGCCGACGAAGATGATGCCGATGAGCAGGGTGCCGCCAAGCACGGCGTTCATGTCAGCGTTTTGCAGCGAGTTGGTCAGATACTGGCCAAGGCCGGGCCAGGCGAAGACGGTTTCGGTCAGCACCGAACCTTCGAGCAGGCTGGCATAGGAGAGCGTGATGACGGTGACCAGCGGCACGGCGGCATTCCTGAGCGCATGCACCCAGATGATGCGCCATTCGGCGACGCCCTTGACCCTGGCTGTGACGACATATTCCTGAGCCAGCTCGTTGAGCATGAAACTGCGGGTCATGCGCGCGATATAGGCCATCGAGAAATAGCCGAGCAGTGCCGCCGGCAAGGCGATGTGGGAGACCACATTGCGGAAGGCGGCCCATTGCCCCTGCATCGCGGTATCGATGAGAAACAGCCCAGTCGTAGGGGTAAAGGCATATTCATAGGAAATGTCGATGCGGCCCGGGCCGGCGACGATGCCCCATTTGGCGTAAAACAGCAGAAGCCCGAGCAGGCCGAGCCAGAAGATGGGCGCCGAATAGCCCATCAGCCCGATGATGCGCACCACCTGGTCGACCAGCTTGCCCTGCCTGACTGCCGCCCAGACCCCGACCGGAATGCCGAACAGCGTACCGATCAGAATGGCCACGGTGGCCAGTTCCAAGGTTGCGGGAAAGGCGCGGGCAATGTCCTCGATGATCGGCTTCTTGGTGAGAAGGCTCTCGCCGAAATCACCGGTTACGGCTTTTTCGACATAGAGGCCGAACTGGACATAGAGCGGGCGGTCGAGGCCGAGCTCGACGAAGGCCTTGTCATAGGTCGATTGCGAAGCCCGGTCGCCGACCACGGCAAGCACCGGATCGACCGGCACCACGCGGCCAATCAGGAAGGTTACGACCAGAAGGCCGAAAATGGTGACGGCGATGGTGGCAAGCAGCCGGATGGCCTTGCCCAGAATAGCCGGGAGGGCGCGTGGGCGCCCTTCCGCAAGGGAGGTCGCAGTCGACAATTACTTGGTCACCGCCTTGAACGAGTTGTCGTTGAACGACGGCCCGATGATGAAGCCCTCCACATTCTTGCGCCGCGCCAGAACCTCGATCTCCTGGAACATGATGACGAACGGCGAGACCTGCTGATGTTCGGTCTGCAGATCGATATACATCTGGGCGCGCTTGGCCGCATCAGCCTCGAGGATCGCTGCGTCCGCCTTGAGCGTCATTGCCGGGATATCCCAGGCATTGCGCCAGGCAAGCGGCTTGGACGCGGCGTCATCGGAGTTGTCGGGATTGCGGGCAAAGGTATCGGCATTGGTGTGCGGATCCTGATAGTCAGGGCCCCAGCGTCCGATATAGATATCGTGATTGCGGGCGCGGTACTTGGTCAGCGTCTGCTGACCGTCGCCCGGGATCAGTTCCATGTTGATGCCGGCCAGCGCCATGGTCTGCTGGATGGCCTGTCCCATCGAAGTGATTTCCGGCGTGTTGCGGGTGTCCATGGTGACCGTGAAGCCATCGGCCAGACCGGCTTCGGCGAGCAGGTCCTTGGCCTTGTCGACATTGAGCGCAAACGGCGTGTCTTCCAGCGCGCCAAGGAAGCCGCGCGGCAGGAAGGCCTGATGCGGCACCACCTTGCCCTTCATGATGGTGTCGGAGATGGTCGCGTAATCAACGAGATATTTCATCGCCTGGCGAACCTCGGGCTTGGCCAGGTTCTGGTTTTTCTGGTTCAGTCCGAGGTAGTAGATCGATCCCTTGACGCCGCTTTCGATGACGATGTCGGCATTGGTCGACATGGCCGCCATTTCCTCGGCGCTGACATTGCGGGCGATGTCGATATCGCCCTGCTCCAGCAGCAGTCGCTGGGTCGCGGTTTCGGGAATGTGACGGTAGATGGCGCGGGCCATTGCCGGGGCATCGCCGGAATAATTGTCGTTGCGCTCAAGCACCACGGCCTCGTTGGCGCGCCAGTCGCGGATGGTGAAGGGGCCGGAACCGGCGTAATTGGTCTTCAGCCAGTTGTAGCCAAAATCACCGTCCTCCTCGTGGCTCTTGACCAGCTCGCTGTCGACGATGAACCCCACCGTGGCGGTCAGGCAGTAAAGCACCAGCGTCGGCGCATAGGCCTTGTCCATCTCGAATTCGAAGGTCATG
Source organism: Hoeflea sp. (assembly GCF_002733955.1). GTDB lineage: Bacteria > Pseudomonadota > Alphaproteobacteria > Rhizobiales > Rhizobiaceae > Hoeflea. The sequence continues at coordinate 19,633 of NZ_NVXQ01000005.1, forward strand.
TCGCCGGTCTTGCGGATCATGGCGTCGACATTGTCGGCAGTGAAACCGAACTGGGTGAGAATGAAGGCCGGTGACTTGTCGAGCTTGATCACACGCTGCAAGGTGTAGACTGCGTCATCCGCAGTGATCGGGTTGCCCGAGGCAAACTTCATGTTCGGGCGGATGGTAAAGGTGAAAGTCTTGCCGTCCTCGGAGATCTCCCACTTCTCGGCCACGACGCCAAAAATCTCGGAGACATCCTCGACGTTGTAGCCGACCAGACCCTGGTAGGCATTGCCAAGGATTTCCGAGGCCGAGAACTCGAACACTTCAGCCGGGTCAAGCGTAATGATGTCATCAATAGCCCAAGCCTGAATGAGTGTGTCGGCCGGTGTCTCTGCCTGAGCCGCAACCGGCGCAAAGGCAGCAGCAGCGCACATCAGCCCTGCCGCTATAACTCTTTGAACTTGTTTCATGATACCGCTCCCAGTTGAAGTTCCCTGTTCTCACAGCATGCAGGCGCGGAGTTTTTCCTTGTCGCCCTTGTGGAGGGTTCAATGAGGACACAGGGGCATGGGTGTGTCAAGCACGCGCGGCGGCAGGAATGCCGGCCCAATATACCGCCTTCTGCCGAGCTGAACCGGACGTACAAGTACCGGCGTGGATAGCCAACCGGCTGTCAGATTCCTGCCAGTCCGAGCGAGACCGCGGCCCAGGCCAGGGCCAGGAGAAACAGGGTTTCAACCACGATGACAGCCACATGCCGCCAGCCCAGCTCCATCATCGCCTTCATGTTGGTACGCACGCCCAGCGCCGAAATGGCGATGACCAGAAACCAGGAGGATGCATCAACCAGCAAGCCGGCAGCGGCTGCAGGGATCAGCCCGGTGCTGTTGGCGATCGTGACAGCGCCGAAGCCGACCACGAAGAGCGGCAGCCGCACCTGGGAAAAGCCGGTTTCACGGCGCGCGGTGGCCAGGGCAACGATGATCAGAACCACGGGCAAGAGTGTCACGCGCAGCAGCTTGACGATGGTCGCGGTGTCGCCGGCCTCGGTCGAGATCGAATACCCGGCGCCCACGACCTGGGCCACGTCATGCACCGTGGCGCCGATGAGAAAACCGCTTTGCGCGTCGCTCAAACCGGCCAAGCCAAAGAGAACCGGGTAGATGATCATGGCGATGGTCGACAGGGTGGTGACGGCCACGACCGTGAAGAGCACATTGCGGTCGGTCTTGTCATTGGCGGGAATGACCGCGGCAAGCGCAAGGGCTGCAGATGCGCCGCAAATGGCAACGGCGCCACCGGTCAGGACGGCAAAGCGCCAGCCGCGCGAAAACAGCTTGGCGCAGACGAAGCCGAAACCGATGGTCAGCGCCATCAGCGCAGCCACCGTGGCCAGCCCGGAGGTGCCGATGCCGGCGATATCGCCCAATGTGATGCGCGCGCCGAGCAGGACAATGCCGAGCCGGAGCAGCGTCTTGGAGGCAAAGACCACGCCCTCCGAAGTTCGCTCCTGATCGGCCATGAAGTTGAAGGCCATCCCGATCAGCAGCGCAAACAGCATTACCGGAGCGGCATAATGCTCCGACAGGAATTTCGCGGCGGCGGCAATCGTCAGTGCCAGCAGCAGGCCGGGAAACAGGCTTCGCGCGCGCGCCTGCAAGTCGGAAATGGCCATATATTCAGCTCCGCAATTCAAAAATTCATCAAAACAAGCCGGGGTGAAGACCAGCCGTGCTGCCCAGGCGCGACACGGCTCTAGTCACAAACACTAGCAGCAGGAAATCTCCCGAGACTGTCCATATCGCCTGCGCCGGTAGGACCAGACGTCGGTTCAAGGCTTGAGAATGATCTTGGGGGCAGCCGCCCGCCCGGCCCGGATATCGGAGAAGGCTTCGGCACCATCTTCAAGCGCGCGTAGCTCGGCCCAGTCAAGACTTCCAAGAAGGCCGCTGAAAATCGCTGCAGCCGTGTCGCGGAAATCCTGCGGCGTGTAGGTGTAGGCTCCAATGAAGCTGATTTCCTGCAAGGTGAGCCGGCGGATATCGAGCCCGTCGGCAGCGTCTCCCAGTCCGATGTGGACGATGACACCGCCTGGCCGGACAGCGCGGCTGGCTGACGCCCGGGTCGCGGAAAAGCCGACGCCATCAATCACCAGATCATATCCACCGGGATCCTGGGCCAGGATATCGTCCGGCGTGACGACGCTGAAATCGCCGGCCGAGGTCAAGGCCGGAACCCGTTTTTGATTGGCTTCACTGATGGTGATGTCGGAAACCCCGTTGGCTTTCAGCGCCAGTGCAGCTCCAAGGCCGATCGCGCCGCCGCCGATGACCAGACACCTGGTGTCCAGCAAGCCGCCGAGAGCGCGCGCGCCCAAGCGCATGGCATGCCAGCCACAGGCCAGGGGTTCTGCCAGACATGCCTTCTCGAAAGAGACATGATCGGGCATTTCGACCAGATTTTGCGGCGGGATGGCAATGAGTTCGGCAAAAGCCCCCTGACGCGGCGCCATCGACAGGATCTGGCGCTTGGGACACAGATTGTTGCGCCCTTCCCTGCAAGCCTTGCACTGACCACAGGTGGCCAGCGGATTGACGGTGACGCGACGGCCCGTGCCCGGTCCGTCCACCACCACGCCAGCTGCTTCATGGCCGAGGATCAGCGGCGCGGGCCGCCGCTCGTCATGGCCAAGATAGGCATGCATGTCGGAGCCACAGATGCCCACCGCTTCAACCCGGACGAGGCATTCGCCCGCCGGCAGGTCAGGCGCAGGTTCTTCACGATAGGCGAGGGTTTCGGGCGCGGTGTAAACGAGCGCTTTCATTTGGCGGTGTATCCCCCGTCGACGAAGAGAACCTGACCGGTGACATAGGCCGAGGCGCCGGATGCCAGGAACAGCAGCGGACCTTCAATGTCGGCCATCTCGCCATTGCGGCCGATGCAGGTGGATGCGGCATGCATGGCGGAAACGGTCTCGTCGGCGAAGACCGGGCCGGTGAGTTCGGTGGGGAAGAAGCCTGGCGCCAGCGCATTGGCGTTGATGCCGTCGCACGACCAGGCCTCGGCCATGGCGCGGGTCATCTGCTCGACCCCGCCCTTGGACGCACCATAGGCAATGCCGTTGGTGAAAGCCCGGCGCGATTGCAACGAGGCGAAATTGATGATCCGGCCCCAGTGTCGTTCGCGCATGGCCGGAACCAGTGCCTGGGCCAGGAAAAACGGAACCGAGAGATTGAGCGCGATGGTTTGCGCCCAGCCTTCCGGCGTCACCTGATCTGCGGACTGGCGCAGATTGAGGCCGGCGGCATTTACCAGGATATCCGGTGGACCGAACGGGTCGGCGACCCTGTCAGCGAGTGCAGGAAAATCGGTCTCTGTCGCCAAGTCGGCGGCAAGGGCCGCGGTCTCGCCGCCGGCCTCGCTCCGCCATTGCTCAAGTGCTGCGGCGCGGCGCGCCACACCGACCACCTGGGCGCCGGCCTGAACCAGGAAGCTTGCGGCGGCCCGCCCCAGTCCGGAACTTGCGCCGGTCACCAGTGCCACGCGGCCGGTCAGATCAAACAGATCGCTTCGGCTCATCTCAGATGTCCTGCCCCGTGCCCGAGAGATCAAAATTCTCGCCGGGGAAATATTTGCGCAACCTGATGTCGGCGGTGCGGGCGTGCCCCTCCATGCCCTCGAGCCGCGAGATCCTGGCCGTCGCCTCGGCAATCGGCCTGGCGCCGTCGCGGGTGGCGCGCTGCCAGGTGACGATCTTCATGAACTTGTGGACCGACAGCCCACCGGTGTAGCGCGCAGCTCCCGAGGTCGGCAGCACGTGGTTGGTGCCTGAGGCCTTGTCGCCGAAGGCCACCGTTGTTTCCTCACCAAGGAACAGCGAGCCGTAGCAGCCGAGACGATTCAGCCACCAGTCGAGATCGACAGCCTGCACGGTGAGGTGCTCGGGCGCATATTCATCGGAGGTCGCAGCCATGTCCTCGCGGCTGTCGCAAAGGATCACCTCGGCGAAATCGCGCCAGGCGGCTTCGGCATTGTCGCGGTTGACCTGGGGCAGCGTGGCGATGTGCTTGGGCACCAGGGCCATGACCGTTTCGGCCAGTGCGCGGTCGTCGGTGACGAGCCAGACCGGCGAATTGTAGCCATGTTCGGCCTGCCCCACCAGATCGGCGGCGACGATCTCGGGATCAGCATGCTTGTCGGCCAGGATCAGGCTGTCGGTGGGACCGGCAAACATGTCGATGCCAACGCGGCCGAACAGGATGCGCTTGGCTTCGGCAACGAACTGGTTGCCGGGGCCGACCAGAATGCCCGAGGACGGCACGCCGAACAGGCCGAAGGCCATCGAGGCCACGCCCTGCACCCCGCCCATCGCAAGAATGGTGTCGGCGCCGCAGATGTCGGCGGTGTAGAGTATCGCCGGATGAACCCCGACATCGGGCCGCGGCGGCGAACAGACGGTGATGTGCCCGCAGCCTGCAACCTTTGCCGTGGTCACGGTCATGATCGCCGAGGCGACATGGCTGTAGCGCCCGCCGGGCACGTAACAGCCGGCAGCCTCGATGGGGATGGTCTTCTGGCCGGCGATGAGCCCCGGCACGATCTCGACCTCGACATCGCTCAGGGTCTGCTTCTGGGCGACGGCGAATTTGCGCACATTGTCATGGGCGAAACGAATATCGTCCTTGAGCTTTTGCGGCAGGCTTGCTGCGGCTTCATCGATCTCGTCGCGGGTGACGATGATGTTTCCGGTGTAGCGGTCGAATTTCTCGGCGTAGCTTTTTGCCGCCGCCTCACCCCCGGCCTCGATTTCATCGAGGATCGACTGCACGGTATCGCGCACGGAGCCGGAATCGGTGGAAGAGGTTTTTTCGGCTTTCTTGAGATAGATGCGGGACATGACCGCGAACTCCTACTGGTAGATTTCGGGCAACAGGGTTGTTGAGAGTGCAGGCACATAGGCAATGATCAGCACGACGAGCAGCATGAAGAATACGAACGGAATCGCCTGCCAGGCTATTTTCAGAATCGACTCACCGGTGATGCCAGACACGACAAACAGATTGAGACCGAGCGGCGGGGTGATGAAGCCGACACCGAGCGAGGTGATCATCATGATGCAGAACTGGATCTCGTTCATGCCGATATTGTCGGCCAGCGGCTTGAGGATCGGCGCCAGAATGACGATGTTGGGCGTCGTCTCCATCACACAACCAGCGGCGATCAGGATAAAGATCATCAGCAGGATGAGAATGTTGGGATCGTCGCTGATCGATGTGACGGCAGCGACGAAGCCCTGCGGCACGCCCATGATCGCGAGCGCCTGAGCCAGCGGCAGCGAGAAGGCGATGATCGGCAGGATAACGCCGACCACCTTGGCGGACCCGAGCAGCATGGCGGGAAAATCGGACAGCTTCAGTGTCTTGAGAAAGAAGCCCATGATGATGGTGACGATGACTGCGGTGGCGCCAGCCTCGGTGGGCGTCAAGCGTCCCGAAAAGATGCCGTAGAAGATGATGCCGGGCACCAGGAACGCATACCAGCCAGACTTCAGCGTCGTGCCCAGATTGCTGCCCCACTCGGCAAACGTCATCGGTTCGCCGCCTTCATATTTATATATCCGGTTGACGACGATGTTGGTGATCAGGATCGAAACCAGAATGCAGATCCCGGGGATAAGCGCCGCCAGGAACAGCGTGGAAGCGGAAATGCCGAGCACCAGGCCGATGATGATATAGGCGATCGAAGGCGGGATCAGGATGCCGGTACAGGCACCGGCTGCGACCAGGGCGCAGGCATAGGGTCGCGGATAGCCGCTTTCCACCAGGCGGCCGATGGTCATCCGGCCGACGGCTGCGGCGCCAGCGGCATCAGAGCCTGAAATTGCAGCAAACATTCCGCAAACCAGAACCGTGGCCGAGCCGAAGCCGCCCTTGGTCCAGCAGGTCAGCGCTTCGGCCACATCGAGAAACTTGCGGCTCAGCCCGGTGCGGACCAGCACATCGCCGGTCAGGATGAACAGCGGGATGGCGGTTAGGGCAAAGTGATCAATCCCGTCGAACAGGGATTCGCCGACCAGGGACAGCGGCAACGCGCCGGACATGATCAACATCATGATCGCGGCCGAACCGATTGCCGCCCAGACCGGAATGGCGAGTGCGCACAGGACGACAAACAGGATCACCGGTGCATAGAAATCCCACCCCAGGACAACCGTGTTTAATTGCTGATTCCACAACATGGCTGATCCTCAATCAAAGAGCTGGTTGCCTTCGAACACGGGCCGGCCGGTTCGAAGCGAGATGACGTCATGGATGAAGGACTGAACCAGCCTTGCGATCAGAAGCGTGAAACCGATCGGTACCGCCAGCAGGAACCAGACCATGGAGACGCGCAGGCCATGACTGACCGATCCGAATTTCCACGACACGGTGACGGTTTCGAATGACCAGTAGAGCGCAACGAGGGCGACGGCCAGCATCACCAGATCGCCCAGCATGTAGAGAAGCGCCTTCATGCGCGGGCCGAGATAATGCATGATCACATCGATGCGGATATGGGCGCGTTCGCGCACCGCCGAGGCCGCACCTATCCAGGCGAGGTAGATGAACGAGTAGCGCACGACCTCCTCGCCCCAAATCGACGAGTAGGCAAAAGCTTCGCGGCGCACCACTTCGACGGCCATCGTCACCACCAGCAGTACGTAGAAGACCAGCAGGGCCCACCGTTCCGCATTTCTGTCGAGTGCTTTGAGAAATCCTGGCATGCCTATCCCCTCCTGCGTCGCCGCCGGGACCATGCCCTGGCGGCGCGAGCCGACATGAAAGACTTTCGGGTGAGCCGGCGCCCGCTCAGGCGCCGGCCCGGATCAGGCATTACGCGTCGTGGACGTAGTAACGGCCCATGGTGCTGGCGGCTTCATCGAGCTTGTTGAAGACGTCCATCGACCCGGCGAGCTCAGCCTTGAAGCTGTCCCAATCGGACTTCTGGTAGCCGCCAACGTCTTTCCATTCGGCCAGCTGATCATCGCTCAGGGAGTGGAATTCGACACCGGACTTGCGCAATTCGGACATGGCGTAGTTGCGGGCCGCGGGAACCTTGGCGAGGTTTTGCTGGGCGGTGATTTCCCCAGCAAACTCGATGCCTTCCTGCACATCGGCAGGCAGGGCATTGAACCATTCGAGGTTCATCGAGAAGACCTGGCTGTCAGGGACGGCCTGGGTGAAAGTGACGTGGCTGAGAATGTCCTTGAAGCCGAAGACATAGAGTGCGCCGACGGACGGATCGAGCGCATCGGCAACGCCCTGCTTGATGGCGGAGGGGGTTTCACCCCAGGCCACCGGGGTCGGGTTGGCGCCGACCATGCGGTAATATTGCTGCAGCATCGCAGAACCGGGAACGCGGAACTTGACGCCCGCCATGTCAGCCGGGCTCATGACCACGTTGCCACCCTTGCGAACTGCGACGACGCGCGGGTCGATAACGATGTAGAACAGCGGCTTGAAACCGGCCGCCTCGATCTTCGGATGGACTTCCGATTTCCAGGTGTCCGAGGTCACCAGATTGACGAATTTCTGGTTGGCGCCGCAGAAATAGGGCAGATTGATCAGGTCGGCAGCCGGCGCGAAGGGCGCGAAGTTGGACAGCGAGTGCTGCGCTGCCTGAATGGTGCCGCTCTGCACCTTCTGCACGAGAGCACCACCGGCACCGAGCTGGCCGCCGGGCGCAAGCCGGACATAGACCTTGCCATTTGTGGCGTTCTGGATGTTTTCCTTCAGATCAAGCTGCATGATCGGGTAGCTGCGCGACGCGCCTAGAATATAGGCGGTGGCAATGGTCATGACGTGCTCGGCCGCGGCCTCGCGCTCACTCTCTTCCTTGGCGGTCTGCGCCACGGCCGCGTCAGACCACAAGGTGCCCGCGGCACCGGCCACCATGGCGACCGTAAATGCGCCTGCGCCGGTCAGCTTGAGAAAATTGCGCCTCTCGATCGAAGCCACTTCATTCTGGATTTTCCTGTCTGTCATCGGGTTTCCTCCTCCCCTTGAATTGTTGTGGATTGGCCGCCGCGCTCCTGCCCCTCGAGTCTGAGAATGCCGACGACAAAGAAACAGCAGGAGATTGCAAGCACCAAAGCTTCGGCGACATCGGACATGAAGGCCGCGCGAAAAAATGCGCCGGCGAGAACATCTGCAGTGAACAGCGCCATAAACAGGGCCGCGATCCAGAATGCGGATTTTCCAGCTTGCGTCATGACCCCTCCCAAGGTTCCCAACGAATATCAATGTAAGCGCTTACATTGATTTATGCAAGCGCTTACATGGTGCATTTGATATCGTCCCGGTATAGTGACCCAAAGAGGGGCGATGAGCGACTTTGCGAAACCAACACTGGATGATGTGGCGCGCGCGGCAGGAGTGTCGACGGCGACGGTATCGCGTTGCCTGAATGCGCCGGACCGGGTGATCGCACCAACGCGCGAACGGGTGATGAAGGCGGTCGAGGCGCTGGGCTATACGCCGGATTTTGGCGGACGCGCGCTGGCCTCGCGGCGAACCAACACGGTCGGCGCGATCATCCCGACCATGGACAACGCCATTTTTGCACGCGGCCTGCAGTCGTTTCAGGAAGCGTTGTCGAAGTTCGGCAAGACCCTGCTGGTTGCAAGTTCGGGCTATTCTCCGGCGCGCGAGCGCGAGCAGATGGAGGTCATGGCGGGGCGCGGCGTTGACGGGATGCTGCTGATTGGCTCGGCCCGGCCTGACAGCAGCGTCGATTTCCTGCGCCGCCGCGGCATACCCTTTCTCGGAGCCTGGAACCTGGGTGATGCGGAAGGCTATTTCGTCGGCTTTGACAACCACGCCGCCGCTGCCGAGCTGACGCAGATGGTTCTCGACAAGGGCCACCGCCGGCTCGCGATGATTGCCGGCATTTCGCAGATGAATGATCGCGCAGCGGACCGGATGGAGGGTGTGCGGGCCACGGCCGAAAGGGCGGGAATCGCCCGCGCGCAGCTACCGGTGATCGAAGCTGCCTACACGTTTGACGACGGGGCGCGGGCATTTGGCGAGCTGATGGCATTGTCGCCACGCCCGACGGCGGTGATGTGCGGCAATGACGTGCTTGCCGTCGGCGCCATGCAGAAGGCCCGCGAGCTCGGGCTTGGGGTGCCCGAAGATGTGTCGATCACCGGTTTTGACGACATCGACCTGGCGAGCGTGGTTGCCCCGAAACTGACCACCATACGGGTGCCGCACCGGCGCATGGGCGAGGCTGCAGCCGAGATGCTGATCAAGCTGATCAACAAGCAGCCGGTGGAGCGGCAGATCGAAATCCCGACAGCGATCGTCGAGCGCGACACACTCGGCCCGCCGCCGGTTGATCATTCAGCCTGATCCAGAATCGCCTCGCCTCAATGGAAATTGCGACCTTTCGGCAGGGCACGGCCCGCGGCCCTGACACTTGCCAGTTCCTCGTAATCCTGACGCAGTTCCGGCGCATCCCGGATCAGCCTGATGATCTGTGCTGCAGGCTTGCGGTCACGGCCCCGCATATCGTCGATCGGGCGGCGGACCTCGTCGGCATTGGCAAGCCCGCCCATGTCGCCCGCCATGTCTGAAATCTGCGCCATAATCGGGGTCAGATCCTCGAGATATTCGGCCACCACATGGATGACGCCCTGCTCGTTCTGCAGCCTGCCGCGCACGCCGATGCAGCGGCTGCCGAGCACGATGGCGCGGAATTTCTCGAACACCTTGGGCCAGACGATGATGTTGGCTACACCGGTCTCGTCCTCGATGGTTTCAAACACCACGCCCTTGGCCGAGCCGGGCCGCTGCCTGACCAGGACGAGGCCCGCCACCTTGACCACCCGGCCGGAACGGATCTTTTCCAGATCGACGTTCAACCGGCAGCCCTTGCCGGCAAGCCGTTCGCGCAGGAACGACATCGGGTGCGCCTTCAATGAGAAAGACAGCGACTGGTAGTCATTGATCACCTGCTCACCCAGCGGCATCGGCGGCAGGTCGACATCGGGCTCCTTCTGCAGATCGTGGCTGTCGGCAAGTGCAAACAGGGGCAGCCGCTCGGCGCTCGAGAGCGGATCGAGCGCCTTGACCGCCCACAATGCGTCGCGGCGATCGAGCCCGATGGAACGGAAGCAATCGGCTTCGGCCAGTTGCTCGATGGCCCGGCGCGGCAGGCCGGAGCGCATCCACAGATCGCGCACACTGTCATAGCCACGCCCGCGGTTTTGCATGAGCTGCAAGGCCTCGGCCTCGCCAAATCCCTTGACGTGGCGCAAACCCAGCCGCACCGCGTGGCTGTGCTTCATGATGTCCTTCATTTCGCGATGCCGGGCTGACAGCGGCTGCGGATCGGCATCCGGCTCCAGCGTGGCATCCCAGTCTGAGCTATTGATATCGACCGACCGGACCTCGACACCGTGCTCGCGGGCATCACGGATGAGCTGGGCCGAGGCATAGAAGCCCATCGGCTGGGAATTGAGGATGGCAGCACAGAAGACATCCGGGTAATGGCACTTGAGCCAGCACGAAACATAGACCAAGAGCGCGAAGCTGGCGGCATGGCTTTCGGGGAAACCATATTCGCCAAAGCCCTCGATCTGGCGGAAACAGTGCTCGGCGAAATCGCGCTCGTAGCCGTTCCTGACCATGCCTTCGACCATCTTGGTCTGAAACGAGCCGATGGTGCCGACGCGGCGGAAGGTGGCCATGGCGCGGCGCAGCTTGTCGGCCTCGCCCGGCGAGAAGCCGCCGGCGACAATGGCGATGTTCATCGCCTGCTCCTGAAACAGCGGTACACCAAGTGTCTTGCCGAGTACGGCGCGCAATTCCTCCTTGGGAAAGGACACCTCCTCCTTGCCCTGGCGGCGGCGCAGGTAGGGATGGACCATGTCGCCCTGGATCGGGCCGGGACGGACAATCGCCACCTCGATGACCAGATCATAATAGGTGCGCGGCCTGAGCCGCGGCAGCATCGACATCTGCGCCCGGCTTTCGATCTGGAACACGCCGATGGTGTCGGCGCGGCAGATCATGTCATAGGTCGCGCTATCCTCGTCTGGCAGCGAGGCAAGCGTCTCGCGGCGGCCGTAATGGGTGTCGAGCAGGGTGAAGGCCTTGCGAATGCAGGTCAGCATGCCGAGCGCCAGCACGTCGATCTTGAGCATGCCGAGACTTTCAAGATCATCCTTGTCCCACTCGACAATGGTGCGGTCCTCCATCGCCGCGTTCTCGATCGGGATCAGCGACGAGAGCTTGTCACGGGTGATGACGAAGCCGCCGACATGCTGCGAGAGATGGCGCGGGAAGCCGGTGATCTGCGAGGCGAGGTCGAGCATCTGGGCGAGGTGCTTGTCCGTCGGATCGAGACCGGCGCGGCGGGCATCCTCGGCGTCGACCTCGCGCGACCAGCCGCCCCATTTGGTGCCGGAAATCGCACTGATCGCATCATCGGAAAGGCCGAACACCTTGCCGACCTCGCGGATCGCCGAACGGGCGCGATAGGTGATGACGGTGGCGGCGAGCCCTGCCCGCTCGCGTCCATACTTCGCGTATATGTACTGGATCACCTCTTCGCGCCGCTCGTGCTCGAAGTCGACATCGATGTCGGGCGGCTCGTTGCGCTCCTCGGAGATGAAGCGCTCGAACAAAAGGTCGACCTTGCCGGGATCGACCTCGGTGATCTCGAGGCAATAACACACGGCGGAATTGGCGGCCGAACCGCGGCCCTGGCAGAGGATGTTTTCAGAGCGGGCGAAGCGGACAATGTCGTAGACAGTGAGAAAATAGGGCGCGTAATCGAGCTTCCTGATCAACCCCGTCTCGTGGGCGATGGCTTTCAGAACCTTCTCGGGCGCGCCTCCGGGGTAGCGTTTCTTCAGGCCTATTTCAGTGAGCTTTTCCAGCGCTTCCTGAGCGGGCAGCGGGTCCGGTCCAAGTTCCGCGAACATCGGTGCGTCGGGATATTGATAGCGCAACTCATCGAGTGAAAACCGGATGCGGCGAAACAGCGTGGCGGCTTGCACAACCGCTGCCTCGTAGCCCCTGAACAGATGCAGCATCTCGGCATGCGTGCGCAGGTGCCGTTCGGCATTGGCCTGCAACCTTGTGCCGATGGTCGCCAGCGTCCGGCCCTCGCGGATGCAGGTCAGCACGTCCTGCAGCGGACGGCGCTCGGGCGCGTGATAGAGCACATCGCCGATAGCCACCAGCGGCAGGCGGTGCTTGCGCGCCAGCCGGGCAAGCACCGCCATATGGCGCTGGTCGGCGCTGCCATAGGCCCGCGACAGGGCCAGATAAAGGTGATCGGGGAAAGCGTCGCGCAGCCGCTCCAGTGTGGCGGTCAGCCCTGCCCTGGAGACGCCATCAGGGGCGACCACCGCCATCAACAGGCCTTCGCCGTGGGTGAGCAGATCCTCGAGCATCAGGTGGCATTCGCCCTTCGGCGCACGGCGTTTTCCCGTGGTCAGCAATTCGCACAGATGGGCGTAGGCGGCGCGGTCCTCGGGCCAGACGAGAATGTCTGGCGTGGCGTCCATGAACACCAGCCGGCAGCCCGGCGCGTAGGCCAGCCCGGCTTCCTTGGCTGCCATATGGCCGCGGACCACGCCTGCAAGCGAATTGCGGTCGGTTATCGCAATGCCACCCAGGCCGAGCCGCGCGGCCTGCACCACCAGTTCCTCGGCATGAGATGCGCCGCGCAGAAAGGAGAAATTGCTGGCGGCGGCCAGTTCGACATAGGCAGGCCCTGCGGATGGCACAGTCATGCGAACAGCCCGTGCATGTACCAGGCGGGATCGCTGGTCTCGCGCCCGTAAAGGCCATGGCGGAACATCCAGAAGCGATAGCCCTGGCGATCCTCGACGCGGAAATAATCCCGGGTGCGGGCGCCGCGCCCGTCGCGCCACCATTCGCAGGCAATGCGCTCGGGGCCTTCCGAACCGGCAACCTCGTAGGCCACGCCGCGCCAGCGGAATTTCAGCGGCGGGCCGTCGGGCACCTCGGCAATCGTCTGCATCAGTTCGGGCCGGTCGAACAGGATCAGCGGCCGGGTGATGATGCCGCCAGGGTGCTCCGTCTCCGGCGGGAGCGCCAGGGCGGCATTGCCCGCGGCCTGCTTTGCTGAACCGTTCACGCCAAGATGAGCCACCGGCTGACGGCCGAAACTGCGTTCGGGAATATGAGTGTCAGCCAGCACGAAGCGCTGAACCCGCTCCAGCCCGAGCCGTGCGCCGAGCCGGTCGACCAGGGCATCGTGTCCCTGATCGGCTGAATGGCCCGCCATCATCTCGGCTTGCGCCGCATCGAAGGGGTCGGCATGCGCCACGTCGAGCCGGATCAGGTCGAAGCCGAAACCGGCGTCGAGATCATCATGCAGGCCGGCGATGCGTTCGGCGAACAGGCGGCGGATCAACTTCGCATCGCGCAAGGGCCGTGCGGTCTGCACGTCGAGTTCGCTGACATGGCCATCGACCCGGAACAGCTTGAGCCGTCCGTGACGCAAGCCCAGGCCGCGCCGTTCCAGTGGTTCGATGATGCCTTCGGCAAGCGCCGCGGTCACATGGCTGATCTCGTCTTGATGGGTCAGCGGCTCGGCAAAGCGGCGTTCGGTGGAGAGTTCCGCCACCGGCATGATCGGCGAGATTGCCTCGGTCTCGCCGCCCAGCGCCTGATCGAGACGCTGCATCAGGCGGGCCCCAAAGCGGGCGGCCAGCGGCGCGCGCGGCAGACCGGCGATGCAGCCGATGGTCTTGAGCCCGACACGGCCAAGCGAGGCGACCATGGCCGGCGGCAAGCGCAGGCCGCTCAGGCTCAGCGGCAGGATCGCCTCGGCATGCGCGCCTTCAGCGATGATCCGGGCCTGGCCGTAGCGCGCCATCGCCCAGGCGGCCCCCGGGGTATCGGCGAGACAGAGCCGGGCGTGAAAGCCCTGCGCGCGCAGTCTTACCTCGAGATCGGAAATCAGCCCCGCCTCGCCGCCGAGCAGATGGGCGCAGCCGGTGATGTCCATGAACAGGCCGTGGTTGCGCTCGGCCTCGGGGGCAGCATCCAGCGCCACAAGCGGCGTGTAGCGCTCGCACCAGCCGGCGATCTTCAACAGCAGCGCCTTGTTGCGGGCGTCATCTGCCGGATGGCAATCGAGATCAGGCACCAGCGCGCGGGCATCGCTCAAGCTCTGGTTGAGCCGCACGCCGTTGTCGCGGGCGCGCTGATCGAGGGCGATGATGCGAATGGCGTTCTTGACCGTGTCCGTGACGACGACCGGCGGCGCGTCAGGATGCGCGTCCAAAATCCTGTCTGTGATCCAGGACTTGCCCCATCTTGCCCGATGGATTGCGTCTGTCGGCAGAGACGGGAAGACGATCGAGAGAATGCGCTGGCGGGTTGGCGCGGGCGTGTGGGTTTGGAGCGGCATGGTCAAAACTTCTGTCTTTGGGGTTCCAGGCTAAAAGCCATTGGCCGGTGCGTCCGGCGCGGTTGCGTTCCAGCGTCAGGGACAGCCGCATTGCCCCAACGCCACGTTCAAGATCGTCGTCCGCCCCGGACATTTCAGTGTTCACCCGCCAGCGCGTTGCCGCAGCGCTGGCCTCCTCCTCCCCGCTTTGGCGCAGGGTCAGCGCCAGCACCCCGCTCTGGCGCGCCCGCAGCATCAGCCGCCGGGTCGCCGTCATGTCAAAGCGCGCCGGGTTGCCCTTGATCTGAAAGATCAGCGCCGCCAGCCCGGTGCAGCCCGCCGCCTCGTCAGCAGCCCACATGGCGCCTTGCAGATCGCCCGGCTCGACCATTGTCAGGCAGGACGGATCGAGCCCGTACTGGCCAAGGCCTGCCGGAAACAGTCCTCCGCCATCAACGCGGGTGGCCGGATCCGTGACCCAGACAATGCCGCGGCCGCCGCGATCAGCCGCCATGGCGCGGGCCGCGAGCCCCAGCGCAAAACCTGTGGCCGCACCGATGTCGCGCGCCAGCGGGCTGCGCAGCTCGTGCAAGCCACCGCAGGCAAGACCACCCTCAAGACAGTGATCGACCGCGCTGGCACCCAGTGTCAGCGGTGAGGACCTCTCCTCACTGCCAAGCGCCATCCCCCTGTGCGCCTTATACGCCTGTGCCTCGTAGACACGGGTGCGTGCCTCCAGGATATCGGTCGCGGTCTGCAGCCTCGAGAGACTCATGCTCAATCCATCTTGTTCCTGTTATGTTCTAATAAACACCGGAGTCGGCGCGAGAGTCAATCTGATGATTTGTGGATAAGAACACAGGGGCTTTTTCCCACACGGCAAAACAAGCCCCGAGACTGCCGGGATGCCCTGCCCGGTTAGGCAGCCTCGATCTGAATCAGGCTCGAACCGCGATGATCACATCACCGCGCCCATCTGCCAGGGCACGAATTCGGCGCCGCCGAAGCCCAGTTGCTCGCTCTTGGTTTCCTCGCCGGAGGCTACCCGCAGGAACAGCTCGAAAATCTCGCGGCCCTTGTCCTCAAGGCTGACGGCATCGCTGATGATATCGCCGCAATTGATGTCCATGTCGTCTGACATGCGGCCATACATTTCGGAATTGGTGGCGAGCTTGATGCAGGGCGTCGGCTTGTAGCCAGAGACCGAGCCGCGGCCGGTGGTGAATGCAATCAGGTTGGCGCCGGAAGCAATCTGGCCGGTCACCGAACAGGGGTCGTAGCCGGGGCTGTCCATGAACACGAAGCCGCGCTCGGTGATCTGTTCGGCAAACTTGTAGACCTGGGTCAGCGGCGCCGTGCCGCCCTTGGCCACGGCGCCAAGCGATTTCTCGAGGATGGTGGTCAGGCCACCCTTCTTGTTGCCGGGCGAGGGATTGTTGTCCATCTCGCCGCCATTGCGCTCGGCGTAGTCCTCCCACCAGTGAATCCGCTCGACGATCTTGGCGCCGACCTCGGGGGTCACCGCGCGGCGGGTCAGCAGGTGCTCGGCGCCATAGATTTCCGAGGTTTCCGACAGGATGGTGGTGCCGCCATGGGCGACCAGCAGATCGGATGCCGCACCCAGCGCCGGATTGGCGGTGATGCCGGAATAGCCGTCCGAGCCGCCGCACTGCATGCCGATCATCAGATGTTCGAGGCCGGCGGGAGCACGGGCGATCTTGTTGGCCACCGCCGCCATTTCCTTGAGCTGCTCAATCCCACGCTCGATGGTCTTGCGGGTGCCGCCCGATTGCTGGATCGTCATGTAGCGGAAGTTGCCGTCCGACCGCATGCGGCCGCGGCCGACCAGATCCGGCACCTGCATGACCTCGCAGCCCAGCCCGAGCAACAGGATTCCGGCAAAGTTTGGATTGCGGGCATAGCCTTGCAAGGTGCGGAACAGAGTGTCGTAGCCCTCGTCATTGCCCGACATGCCGCAGCCGGTGCCGTGGACGATCGGCACGATACCATCGACGTTTTCAAACTGATCGAGCCAGCCCTGTTTCTCGGATGCCTCGGCGATGAAGCGGGCCACCGAGCCGGAACAATTCACCGAGGTGAGAATGCCGAGATAGTTGCGGGTGCCGACGCTGCCGTCAGCGCGATGATAGCCCATGAAATGACGTTTTTCGCCAGGAACCGGAAGCGGTCGTACTTCGGTTGAAAACTCCTGCGCCTCGGCGTGGCCGCCCATGCCGAGATTGTGGACATGCACATGGGTCCCAGCTGCGATGGCGCTGGTTGCGATGCCGATGGTCTGGCCATAGCGGATGACCTTCTCACCCTCTGCGATTGCCCGGGAGGCAATCTTGTGCCCGCGCGCCACGGCTTCCGCAAGCGGAACATCCAGACCGGGAAGTACCGCGCCGGTGGCCAGGTCCTTGAGCGCAATGATGACGTTGTCACTCTCGTTGAGGCGAATTGTCTGGGGAAGTTCTTTTGACATTGGCTAAGTCCTGGGGACAGGTGAGGGTTGAGACCGGGCTGTGGCTTGACAGGCGCAGAGCTTTACTAACATGTTAGTATGCCAGTAAATGAGGATAGTCCACTGCCAGACGCAAAAAAGTCACGGGCCCCGCTCCTGCCGCTCGAGGATTTCCCCGGCTCGCTGTCGCAGAAGGTCCATGCCTCCCTGAAGCAGGCCATCCTGTCGCTGGCCTACCGGCCTGGCGAGTTGATGCAGAAATCCGAAATCTGCGCTAAACTCGGCGTCTCGCGGTCACCGGTCAGCGAAGCGATGGCGCGGCTGGCTGCCGAAGGGCTGGTCGAAATCGTGCCGCAGGCAGGCACCTATGTGACCCGGTTTTCGATGGCGGAAATCCGCGAAGGCGCCTTCCTGCGCGAGGCGCTGGAACTGGCGGCCGTAGAACTGGTGGCAGCCACGATCAGCGATGAGCAGCTGCTGCAGCTCAAGCGCAATCTGCGAATTCAGGAAGCGCTGATGCAGGACGGCGACACCGCAGGCTTTCACCAGATGGATGCGCAGATGCACGAGCTGATACTGTCATTTACCGGCTACCGGCGGCTGGCATCCCTGGCTGAAACAGCCTGGATCCACGTCAACCGGGCGCGTCATCTCAACCTGCCGATTCCAGGCCGGATGCAGACAACGCTTGCCGAGCACACGGCGATCATTTCCGCGATCGAGGCACGTGATCCGCAAGCCGCACGCGAGGCCACGAGGCATCACCTCAGGCAGTTGATTTTGTCGCTTGAACCGTTGCTCGTCGAGCGGCCGGATCTGTTCACAAGCGGATAGGGCACGATGCGCCGGATATGGCGACAGCGCGGTCAGGCATTGACCGGGGCGTCCTGCCGCATCAGGCCTTCGGCTTTCAACTCTGCCCAGAGCGCCGGCGGAATTTCCGCCGTGGCGGCAACCGCGTTGGCTTCCATCTCGGCCACGCCCTGCCCGCCCGGAATCACCGAGACAACAGCCGGATGGCGTAGCGGAAACTGGAAGGCGGCATCGACCATACGCACGGTATGGCGCTTGCAGACCGCCTCGATCCGGGTGACGCGGTCAAGTATCTCCTGCGGCGCCGGGTCGTAATTGTAAAACGCGCCGGGCTTGGGACCGGTGGCCAGTATGCCGGAATTGTAGGGTCCGCCGATAATGATGCCGATGCCGCGCTTCTCGGCCAGCGGCAGAAACGTCTCCAGCGCCTCCTGTTCCAGCAGCGTGTAGCGTCCGGCCAGCAGGAACAGGTCGAAATCCCCGCGTTCGGTGAGCCACTGGCAGGACTGCCATTCGTTGACGCCGGCGCCGAAAGCCTTGATCACCCCCTGATCGCGCAAGGACATGAGCGCCTTGTAGCCACCGGCCATCAGCTCATCGAGCCTTGCGTCGCGCGCGGCTTCGCTGCCATGGGTGAACACGTCGAGATCGTGGGCATAGAGAATGTCGATACTGTCGACGCCGAGGCGCTCGAGCGAGAATTCCAGCGAGCGCATGACGCCGTCATAGCTGTAGTCATAGACTTCGACGCGCGCCGGAACATCGAAGAATTTCCCCTCGCCGGTGCGCTCCTCGCCGGGGCCGCAGCGGTGCAACAAGCGGCCGATCTTGGTCGAGAGCACGTAGTCGCCACGCGGCTTGCCGCGCAGAAACCGGTTGAGCCGGGTTTCGGCAAGCCCGAGCCCGTACAGCGGTGCGGTGTCGAAATAGCGGACGCCGAGATCCCAGGCCTTGGTCAGAACCGCGTGGGCATCATCATCGGAGATGGAGCGATAGAGATTTCCCAGGGGGGCCGTGCCGAAGCCGAGCTCGGTGAATGTCAGCCCGCCATTGCCGATCCTGTCCCAGTGCCGTTTCTTGAGCTGCATAATGTCCTCCCGTGTCGAGGCCAAACTAACCGATCCTTTTTAGGATCACACCCTCCGCAGCTTCTGTGGTGTCTTTTTCCAAGGAGATAATCCGGCACGAGGTCAATTAAGCTTGAAAGCCGGGCGGCCCGGCTGCAGGATCAGGCGAAAGCGCGCCGGCGAGAGAGCGGCGTGAGACCGAATGGGAGGACGACATGCTCAAGGGACTGGATCCGCGGCTGAATGCGGAAGTGCTGTACGCGCTTCGCGCCATGGGGCACGGCGACACGCTGATTATCGCCGACACGAATTTCCCTTCGGACACCATTGCCCGGCAGACCGTGTTCGGCGAGTTGCTGCGGATGGACAACCTGACAGCCGCCGAGGCGGCCGAAGCGGTGCTCTCGGTGCTGCCGCTCGACACCTTTGTCGACGATTTTGCAGGACGCATGGAAATCGTCGGCGACCCGGACGAGATTGCGCCGGTTCAGGCCGAAGTGCAGGCAGTGATCGACAAGGCCGAAGGCAAGCCGAGACAGATGGTCGGTGTCGAACGGTTCGCGTTCTATGACCTGGCCAAGCAGGCCTATGCGGTGATTCAGACCGGTGAACGGCGATTTTACGGCTGTTTCATGCTGCGCAAGGGCGTCATCCCGCCGGATGAGTGAGGCAGAACCTCACTGCGCCCGGACATAAAGCAGGTATTTGCGGTTTTCCGCGACCGGCCTGACTGCGTCGCCAAAGCGGGTGGCAAATTCATCCTGCCGGTATTTGGGCACCAGCACCCCGTCACCGGGGGCAAGCCAAGTGCCAACATCATCCAGGGTCTTGAGCCGCGCGACCTTGCCTTGCGTGTAGAACTCGGCGGAATAACTGCGACCGCCGAGAATGCCCAGACGCCCGTCTCCGTCAAAAGCCTCGATCAGGGGGGCTTCAGACGGGATCGCCGACCGACCCAACCCGAGCAGGGCCACCACTGTCAGGCCCGTGGCCACGACGAGGACTTCCGCCACACCCAGATGCAGCCATTTCGGCTGAGCCGGTCCGATGCGCACCCACAACATGACCGAGAGCAGTGCGGCAGCCGGGACACCCGGCAACACATAGGTGACGAGTATGTTCGCCGCCGGTGTGAACAGGACCAGTGGCGCCAGTGCGAACATCAAGAGATAGATGTAGGCATGACGGTCCGCGGCCATGTCCACGGTTTCCGTCCTCGGCAGGCCCTTGCGCAAGCGCCACAGCAGCAGCGGCAGCAACGGGCTCCATGGCAGTGTGGCCAAGATCCAGAACAGCCAGATCATGCCCTTGGGATGAGCACGGCCGCTGCCGTAGAGATCGCCCGACCAGCCGGGCTGCAGGAAGCGCTGGATGTGCTCGCCGACAATGAAATAGTTGAGATAACCCGGCGTGGCGATTTCGGCTGCCAGATACCAGGGTATGACAAGCACCGCGACCAGCACGGTGCCGCCAAGCAGCGGCAGACGAAGCAGGTCCTTCCAGTTGCCACGCCAGAGCATGAAGGCCGTGATCGGCATCATGGAGAGAACCGTGGCAACCGGCCCCTTGGCCAGAAGCCCGATCGCCAGGCCGAGAAAAAACAACCAGCCCCAACGTCGGTCGCCCTGAAGGCCGCCATAAAACCCGGCCATGCAGGCGGTCACGCCAAGGGTCAGCGCCATGTCGGTCTGCACGAAGCCGAGCGCAACGAAAAACAGACCGGAGCTTGCCGTCAGCAGCACCGCGACACCCGCAGTCACGCGATCCGTCAGCGTGCGCGCCCAGAGCCACAGGATCACAAGCGTGGCCAGGGCCGACAGCAAAATACCGAGCCGCGCGGCAAAGGGAGTTTCTCCGAAAATGGTAATACCGAGTGCCGACAGCCATGTGTGCAGCGGCGGCTTGGCCCAAAACGGTACGCCATAATCAAACTGCGGGGTGATCCAGTTGCCGGTCTCCGCCATCTTGCGGGCAATCTCA
Organism: Hoeflea sp.; assembly: GCF_002733955.1. Taxonomy (GTDB): domain Bacteria; phylum Pseudomonadota; class Alphaproteobacteria; order Rhizobiales; family Rhizobiaceae; genus Hoeflea. The sequence continues at coordinate 40,357 of NZ_NVXQ01000005.1, forward strand.
GCGTAGCGCGCCTCGGTCGGGTCGGTCAGCGGCACCCAGATCATCGCCGCCACACGGACGACAAGCAGGAGCAGCAAACCCCAGAGAATGGCACGGCTTTTGGTCAATCCACTGCCCCTTGAAGAAGGATTTTTGTTTCGCAGCTACGGCTTTGAGGCGCGTGGCCATCGCATTGCACCTCATCACCGGCGTCGCCCGGATGCAGCATTACCAAACAGCCCGGGCCTGCTGCCGACAACAGGCGGGGCAACCAGTGCCGGACACTGGCCGGATCGTCAAGTCGGAGGAACCCGGAGAAATCACTGTTCACCTGCCATCCGGCACGCCTGAACACCGCCCTGGCCCTTGCCGCCAGCGCCATGATCAGCACGCCCTTGGCCCCGCCGGCCCGCAGATTGCGCCAACGCCCGGCCCAGCTGGAAGGCAACGGAATCCGGATCCAGGTCTGCGAACCGGCTGGCAGGCGAGCGACGAGCGGGACGATTGCCGGGAAACAGTGGCAGTGCTGGTGGCCGTCATAATAGTCCGGAAGATGCCCGAAGAGGCTTGCGAATTCATCCGTCTGCCGAACAAGCGAATCCCGGATCGCTTCAAGCAGGTCCGAGCCCAGAAGAGGTCTGAGAAGCGTCGACAAAGGCCAGGCGGCAGACATTCCCGGCAGGGCCTGGGTCAGATTGAGGTGCAAGCCGATTTGGGTGCCGGATACGCGCGCTGCCTGCAGCCGGGCGATGTCGGCAGGGGCTATAGCATGATTGACCATGACGGATGTGCCATCCAGCCGTCCCGCCTCGATCAGCGACAGGATGGCACTGTCGTGCTTGCGTCCGAGGCCGAAATCGTCAGCGATCAGCAACCTCATCCCCCTTGCGCGTGATGTCTTCGGCCAGAATGTAGGAGGGCCGCTTCTTGGCTTCCTGCACCGACTTGCCGATATATTCGCCCAACAGGCCAAGGAAGATCATCTGCATTCCGCCAAAGAATGCGATCAGCGTGAGCACCGAGGCGATGCCATTCGACACCCCGGTGAAGAACAGGGTTTCGATGACGACAAACAGACCGTAGGCGGCGCTGAACATGGCGATGAAAATGCCGGCCATGGCCATCAAACGCAACGGCGTCGTGGTGAAGCTGGTAATGGCATCCATGGTCATGGAGAACAAACGGAAGGCGCTGAAGCTGCTCTGGCCATGTTCGCGCATCGGCGGCTCCAGCGGCAAACCGGTCTGGCGGAAGCCGACCCAGCCATAAAGCCCCTTCATGAAGCGATCACTTTCCGGGAGAGACCGCAACGCCTTCATGAAGCGGTGATTGATCAGACGGAAATCGCCGGCCCCGGGCGGAATCTGGTAGCGTATATTGCGGTTGATGACCCAGAAGAACAATCGCGACGCAGCCGCTTTGAGGTAACCTTCCGAATTGCGGCGGCTGGCCTTGTAGGCATAGACGCTGTCGGCGCCATCGTTCAGCCAGATGCGCACGAATTCGGTTATCATCTCGGGCGGATGCTGCAGATCGGCGTCCATCAGAACCGCGGCATCGGCAGACTGGGCGGCGTCAATGCCTGCGGACAGCGCGGCTTCCTTGCCGAAATTGCGCGAGAACTGCAGCAGGCGCACGGAGCGCGGCCCGAAATCATGAGCGCTCAGAACCGCAAAACTGTCATCGGTGCTGCCATCATCAACGAAAATGAAATCCACCGTGAGCTGGAATTCGCTAGACAGGCTGCCGGCGATCCGCTCCAGCCGCGCAAGCAGCTCGGGCAACACCTCGACCTCGTTGTAGACCGGAATGATAATGGACAGGTGTTTCCCGGTCATGGCGACTTCTTTGCAAAAATGACTGCCGACGACATCACGAAATTGATGACCGAGACCAGTCCGATCGCCCCAAGCAATGCTATGGCCAGGGGCAATCCGGTGTAGAGAAAGGCTTTCAGCAGCACCGCCCTGAGAAAGAAGATCAGGGTGCTCCAGCCCATGAACATGACGTATCTCCGAAGCAAATCATCGTTGGCGTCATCAAAAGTAACCCGGCTGTGAAAGCGAAACACCACCGTGGCACTGACAATCATGGACAGCGCAAGCGCGAGGGCAGGATCGAGCCTCAGCCACTCGCTCAGACCGAGCGTGACACCATAGTCGATGACAGTGCCGATGACAGAGCCACTGGCAAAAAGCGAGATTCTCCTGAGCATCATCCATTCTTCCGGTTCACAGCCGCCATAAAGGCGGCAAGCTGCTGCAGTGCCGGTATATGGGCTGCCGCCATTGACGGCAAGAGATGGAAGGGACAGCGCAACGGGATCAACCTGCGCTGACGGTTTGAAAGGCGCCACGACGCCGCCGTGAGCCTGCCTTCTGGCTCAGCGGCGGGTTGCGCCGTCAGAACAGAGAGCGGGCATGACGTTGCGGTTTCAGGCCTGCAGAAGCGCCTTGTAGCTATCGCGCAAAACGTTCTTCTGGACCTTGCCCATGGTGTTGCGCGGGAGCTCATCGAGCACGACGACCCGCTTGGGCTGCTTGAAGCGGGCGATCTTCGGCTTGATGCTCTCCAGGATCACGGCCTCATCGAGCTTCGCACCGGGCTTGGGCACCAGCACGGCCACCACGCCCTCGCCGAAATCGGCATGCGGCACGCCAATGACAGCGGATTCAAGCACGCCGTCTTCCTCGTCAAGCAGCAGTTCGAGTTCCTTGGGATAGATGTTGTAGCCGCCCGAGATGATCAGGTCCTTGGAACGGCCGACGATCTGGACATAGCCGTCGGCATCGATGACCCCGACATCACCGGTGATGAAGAACCCGTCGTCGCGCAGTTCCTCCTTGGTCTTTTCGGGCATCTGCCAATAGCCAGAAAACACGTTTGGGCCCTTCACCTCGATGATCCCGATCTCGCCCTGCGGCAGCAATTGTCCGCTTTCCGCATCAACGATGCGCAGCTCGACGCCGGGCAGTGGAAAGCCGACGGTGCCGGCGCGGCGCTCGCCATCATAGGGGTTTGAGGTGTTCATGTTGGTTTCTGTCATGCCGTAGCGCTCGAGAATGCGGTGGCCGGTGCGCTCTTCGAACTGGACATGGGTTTCGGCCAGCAGCGGCGCACTGCCCGACACGAACAGCCGCATGTGCTTGACCAGGTCGCCGGTAAAGGCGGGCTCATCTAGCAGCCGCGTGTAGAACGTCGGCACACCCATCAGCGCGGTGGCATCGGGAATATTGGCGATAATCGCCTCGGCACTGAAACCGGAGAGGAAGATCACCGACGAGCCTGCCACCAGCGTCACGTTGGTGGCAACGAACAGACCGTGGGTGTGGAAGATCGGCAATGCGTGCAGCAGCACGTCGTGGCTGGTGAAGCGCCAGACATCGACCAGCGTTTCAGCATTCGACAAAAGATTGGCGTGGCTCAGCATGGCGCCCTTGGAGCGGCCGGTGGTGCCGGATGTGTAGAGAATGGCTGCGAGATCATCTGCTGACCTGGCGACGGTTTCAAACGCTGTTGGTGCCGCAAGCCCTGCATCGGCGAGCGAACCGGCACTGGTGTCGTGATTTTTCCAGACGCCCATGGTTTCAAGCCCGATCCCGAGCCTTGCGGTCAACGCTTCGTAGTCGCCGCGCTTTTTCGGATCGCAGACAAAGATGCGCGGGGTCGCGTTGTCGAGAAAATACTCGATCTCTGCCGGTGTGTAGCCGGTGTTGAGCGGCAGGAAAATTGCGCCAGCACGAACCACGGCGAGATAGAGCATGATCGCTTCGATGGATTTGGGCACCTGCACGGCGACGCGGTCACCCGGCTTCACTCCAAGGCCTACCAGCACGTTGGCAAAACGGCCGGAAACATCCTCGACATCGCCGTAGGAATAGCGGCGGCCATCTTCGGGAAGCACCGCAAACACCGCATCCCGGCCCGCAGGCGTTTCCAGTTTATCGGCAAGCAGACCGTCAAAGAGATAGTTATCAGCCATTTTTTGTTTTCCTGCCATTGCTGTGTGTGGCCGCGGCATCGGCCAAAGTCCTGACTTCCCTGGACGCAAAGACCGTATGGTCTTCGGCGAATTTTTCGTGAAACTGGGCGATCTTCCTGAGATCATAGAGATAGTTGACCATCAAGCCGCAGGACTGTCGCACCCCGTTGACCGACAGGTCGGCACCCGCGTGGACATCATGCACCATCGCGCCATTGTTGAGATGAAAGCGCGCCACGGGATCAAGCGGCATTCCGCTGCGGCCTTTCTCTTCGATCAGGTAAAGAGCTGCCTGCCGGCGCAGCCACTGCGGCTGCTCTTCCAGGGTGCCAAGCTCGCCCGTTTCGACCGCCAGGTCGAGTGCCTCGGCGGTCTCCGAGGCCTCAGGCTGTTCGGCGAGCCTGCGCTGCAGCCAGCTGTTGAATCCCGGAATGGGCGACAGGGTGACGAAGGTGGTGATCGATTTCACCTCGGCCTGCAGGTCTTCGACCACCTGCTTGATCAGAGAATTGCCGAACGATACCCCGCGCAGGCCGGCCTGGCAGTTGGAGATGGAATAGAACACCGCCGTGTCGGCGCTTTCGGGACTGAGGATCTCGCGGTTTTCCGCCAGGATCGACTGCACCGAGTTCGGCACGCCCTTGACCAGCGCCACCTCGACGAAGATCAGCGGGTCGTCCGGCATGGCGGGATGGAAGAAGGCGTAGCAGCGCCGGTCGGCGGGCTCGACCCGGCGGCGCAGATCATCCCAGTCATCAATGGCATGAACCGCTTCATACCTGATGATCTTTTCGAGGATGTTGGCCGGGCTCTGCCAGTGGATCCGCCGCGGCACCAGGAAACCGCGGTTGAACCAGGAACCGAACAGGTGCTGGAAATCCACATCTGTGCGGCCGAAGGACGGATTGTCCCTGAGCCGCTTGAGCAGACGCGAGCGCATCTTGACCAGTTCGCCAGTGGCGCCGGGCACCCGGTTGATCCGCCGCAAGAGTTCCTGCCGCTTGGGTTCGGCGGCTTCCAGCAGGCCGGCGAAGTTCTCCGGTGTCCGATCAGCCTGGTAGGCCGTGGTCAGCGCTTGCAGCTTTTCCGTGTCGATGTCCATCTGCTCGGTGAGATAGTCAAAGAACGCGACTTCCGCTTCCGGCGTCAATTCACTGAAGCGCGATAGGATCTGTTGGCCCATGTTGTGCGCGGCGCCCTCACTTGAACTTGCAATCAACGCTTCGCAAAGCTCCGTGATCGAGCGACCATCGCCCTTGACCCGGGCGAGGTTGGGACGCTCGAAAAGCGTCGAGAGCAGATCATAGAAGAAGCCCGAACGGTTCAAAACCCTGCCCCCATCACCAGGTCCGGCAGGAAGGTCGCGATCGAGGGAAAGATGCACAGAAGCACGATGGCGAGGATCATGCACATGACATAGGGCAGCGAGCCGCGCAGGATTGTGCCAAGCGAAATATCCGGCGCGATCGAGCTGATGACGTAGAGATTGAGACCGACAGGCGGGGTGATCAGGCCGATCTCCATGTTGATGGTCAGCACCACGGCGAACCAGTAGGGATCGAAGCCGGCGCTGGTGATGATCGGCAGCAGGATCGGCGCCGTCATCAGGATTACCGCCACCGGCGGCAGGAAGAAGCCGGCGATGAGCAGGAAGACGTTGATGATCGCCATCAGCACCCAGCGGTTGACATCCAGATCGGAAATCCAGCCGGCAATGGACTGGGTGACGAAGGTCGACGACAGGGTGAAGGCGAAGAGTTCGGAGGCTGCGATGATCATCATGATCATCACCGATTCCTTGGTCGAATCACGGAACATCGACAGGAACGGCTTGGCCGAGAACATCTTGTAGACGACGACCACCAGCACCAGGCAGAACAGCGCACCGACACCGGCGGCTTCAGACGGCGTGGCGACACCGCCATAGAGCACGAACAGAATGCCGGCGACGATGGCCAGGAACGGCAGCACACGCGGCAGTATCTCGAGCTTCTGCTTGAGCGAATAGTGCTGTGTGACATCGGACAGCTTCAAGCCGCTGCGCCAGCAGGAATACAGGGTCCAGACCATGAAGATGACGGTCAGCATCAGGCCGGGAAGCAGGCCTGCGAGGAACAGCCGGCCGATAGAAGTTTCGGTCGAGATGCCGTAGACGATCATGGTGATCGACGGCGGGATGAGAATTCCGAGCGTGCCGCCCGCGGCAATGGAACCGGCCGAGATTCCGTCCGGATAGCCGCGCTTGCGCATCTCTGGAATGCCCATCTTGCCGATGGCGGCACAGGTAGCAGGCGACGAGCCCGACAGCGCCGAAAAGAGCGAGCAGGCGCCGAGATTGGACAGCACCAGTCCACCGGGCACGCGGTTGAGCCAGCGGTCGAGCGCCTCGTAGAGATCCTTGCCGGCAGGAGAGTTGGAGACCGCGGCCCCCATCAGGATGAACATCGGGATCGAGACCAGCGTGAACGAGTTGAGCCCGGAGAAGAAGGTTTCGCCGAGAATATCGAGCGAGCGGAAGCCATCGATGATCAACAGCGTGCCGATGGAGACTGCGCCGAGTGCAAAGGCAATGGGCATGCCGATGGCGAACAGCGCGATCAGCACGACGAGAATAAGCAGGCCGATTTCGAGCGGGCTCATGCGGGGATCTCCCCGGTGCCAGTCCAATTCTTGTAGATCTCGGCAAAGTATTGCAGGCAGAGGATGCCGACGCCGAGCGGCAGTGGCAGCAGCGGAATCCACAGCGGAAGTGCCCAGACCGTGTCGGTGGTCCAGCCCTTCGACAGCGCCTCGTAGAAGTAATGCCAGCCCGACCAGCCGAGCAGGCCGCAGAAGGCCAGGCTCAACACCGCTGCCAGGACATCAAGCAGGCGCTTGCCCAAGCCTCCGAGCAGGTTGGGCAGAAGATCAACCGAGACATGTCCCTTGAGCAAGAGCACGTAAGGCGCACCGATGAAGGTGGAGGCGATCATCGCATAGACGACGAACTCGGTCTGCCAGATGGTGGACGCGCCCAGGAAATAGCGCATGAAGACCATGTGGGAGACGACGAGGGTGGAGGCGGCGATCAGCAGCATGGATGCGAGACCGCAAAGCCGCGACAATGTCTCGATGAGCGAAACAAAACGTTTCATTTCTGAGCAATCCTCGGATCGGAAAAAAGCAGGCCAAGCGAAAGAAGGGGGAGGCGAACCTCCCCCCGGGTCCGCCGCTTACTGGACCGCTAACGCGTCGTCGATCAGTTGCTGACCGCCGGGAACCTTTTCGGCAAATGCCTTGTAGGCAGTCTCCTTGGCGATCGCCAACCAGGCGTCGTAATCTTCCTTGGACATCGAAACAATTTCAACGCCGGCCTTTCGGAAGGTGTCGACCATCTTGTCGTCGAGACCGGCTGCTTCCTTGTCGAAATACTCCTCGGCCTTCTTGCCGGCTGCCATCACGGCTTCCTGCTGCTCCGGCGTCAGCCGGTCATAGGTTTCCTTGGAGATCAGCATCGGTTCATACATGAACCAGAGCGAATTCTCGCCCGGCTCGGTCAGGCAGGTGACCTGTTCATAGATGCGGTAGGAGACGAACGAGCCCGACGAGGTGTTGGTGGCATCGAGAACACCGGTCTGCATGGCGGTGTAGATTTCCGAGGATGCCATCGATGAGATCGAGGCGCCTGCGCCAACCAGCATCTGCTCAAACGCCGGACCTGCAGCGCGGGTGACCTGACCCTTGATGGTTTCCGGCGAGGTGATGCAGTTCTTTTTCGAGGCGAAGGCGCCGCCGAGCCAGGCATCGGCGATCACGATGGCGCCATTTTCCTCGATCAACCGCTTGATCTCGGTCATGAACGGCGACGAATTGAGACGCTTGGCGCGGTCATGGTTGCGCACCAGACCCGGCATCAGCGTGGCGGAGAACTGCGGCACGCGGCCGGACGCATAATCGAGCGGGAACGAGGTCACATCGAGCTGGCCCTTGGTCAGCGCGCCCCATTGCTCCTTGGCCTTGTAGAGCGATTGGCCGGGATAGACCTGAACATCCAGGCCGACATCTGCTGCAGCCAGCTCCTTGGCGAACAGCTGGACCATTTCGTCACGTGCGTCGCCCTTGCCGCCGGGAAACTGGTGCGATGCCTTGAGGGTTTCGGCCTGCGCAAGACCGGTAAAGGCGATGGATGCGGCAAGCATGCCTGCAAACGCTGTCAAAAGTTTCATGTCTTCCTCCCAGAAAAATCGTGCTCGCAGAGCCTCCTCCGGCTCCGGCAACACTGAAAGGGACCACTTTCTGAATGCAATGTCAAATCTCTTGTATACAATATTATAGAGTTTGCATTTTAGTCCGGATAAGCGATGATGCGCGTTATGAGCACACGCATTGCAGATACCATTCGCGAGCGCATCGAGCAGATGATCGTCACCGGTGAATTCTCCGACGGCGAACGTCTCGACGAGGTCAAGCTGGCCGAGCAGTTCGGGGTCTCGCGGACGCCGTTGCGCGAAGCCTTCCAGTCGCTTGCAGCCTCGGGGCTGGTGACACTAGAAGCCCGCCGCGGCGCCTTTATCCGGCATCCGGATTTTGTCGAACTGGTGGAAATGTTCGAAGTCATGGCCGAGCTCGAGGCGATGTGCGGTTTTCGCGCCGCCCGGCACGTGACCGCAGCCCAGATGCATGCCATCGCCCGGACCATCGAAGCCTGCGAGGCAGCCATCGCCAAAGGTGATTTCGACGAATACTACCGTGAGAACGAGACCTTTCACCACCTGCTCTACGAGGCCAGCGGCAACCGCTTCCTGGCCAGCGAGGCGGCGCGGCTGCACCGGCGCTTGAAACCCTACAGGCGGCTGCAGTTGCGCGCCAATGGCCGCATGCCGCAGTCGATGCGTGAACACAGGGCGATCTATTCGGCGCTGGAGCGCAATGATTCAAAAGCCGCCGCAGCCGCGCTGCGGACCCACGTTGCCATTCAGGGCGAGCGTTTCAATGACCTGATGGCCAGCTACCGCCAGATGGCCTCGCTCAAGACCGGGTAGAACCCAACCGGTTTCAGATGCGCTCGGGCCGGTCTCGAAGCAACCGGTCTTGAGGCATGCCGCCGATGGGTTGGTGTCACACCGGGCCGGTTCCTGTTGCGGCGAGACCGGTCAGCGCTTCGGCTATATGACGTTCAGGCGGAATACGCGCGCTTGACACCAGTCGTCATTCCGCAATCAGGCCGAGGATAGCGGCGGAAAGCCGCTCTGAGAGTTTGGATTTCTTCTGCAGCGCATCCGGATCCGGCTGGACCGACCAAGGCCCGTCCTCCGGTTCATTGGAGCCATAGCTCTCGCAGCGCAAAAGACTGGCTTATGGTCCAGCATCAGCGATGACTAGCAACACTCCATCTGCATTGATAGTAACCTAACTGAGTGCGAGAATGGCCACCTTGGTATACAAACGAGATTATTTGGCCAGCACCTCGATCAGAAAGATCGCGGCCGAATTAGGTTGATGAACTGCGTTTTGTTGCAGGGGGAGGATCGATGCTGATGTCCCTGCGAAAGACAAAATCTGCGGTCTAGGTGGTCACATCTTCTGGTCGCCCTTGGCCCGAGAAGCTACCAGCTCACATCAAATTTTTCGACGAGATGCGACACCTCAGCTTGCGACAACAGCTTCGGGGAGAGGCCTCGGCACAGGAGGGTGAGTTTTGCCGCTTCCTCCAGCTCCTCCATCGCGTAAACCGCCGCGTCGAGATCCTTGCCGCAGACCACCGGTCCGTGATTGGCCAGCAGCACGGCAGAGCGCTTGCCGAGCAGGCCACGCACGGCGTCGCCCATGGCGGGATCTCCGGGCATAAAATAGGGCAGCAGCTTGACGCGGCCAAGCTTCATCACACTGTAGGCGGTGATCGGCGGGATCACATTGTCCGGGTCGGTTTCCGGCAGCACCGACAGCACCACCGAGTGGCAAGAGTGCAGATGCACCACCGCGCCTGCGCCATGCCGGGTTTCGTAAAAGGCGCTGTGCAGCGGAATTTCCTTGGTCGGCGCGTCGCCGCTGAGCAACTTGCCGGACGGATCAATCAGGCTGATGCGGCCGGGATCGATGAAGCCCATGCTTGATCCGGTCGGCGTGACCAGCAGCCGGCCATCCGACAGCCGCACCGAGATGTTGCCGGAAGACCCATTGGTCAGGCCGCGATCGAACATCGATTTTGCCCAGCGGGCGATCCCCTCCCGTGCCGTGGTTTCCTCGCTCATTGATCCCCCGCAAGTCTTGCCATTGCTGTTGCAAAAAAGTCTTCGTCACCGAAATTGCCCGATTTCAGCGCAATCGCCAGCGCCCGGTTATCGACCCTCAACGCCGGAACGCCTGCGGCAAGCCGAACCCCGACACCCAGGGTCCGGGCCTCGATTCCCTTGACCACTGCGCCCGAGGTTTCGCCCCCGGCGGAGACGATACGGGTGACCCCGCGGCGCACAAGTTGTGCTGCGAGATCATGAAAGAGCCCCTCGATCCGCTCTGCCACCACCGACTGACCATACCGGTCCTGCGCTGCCTTGACCGTTGCCGGCTCGGCCGATGAATAGACCAGCGGAGCGTCATGCGCCTGGGTCATGACCCAATCGGCAGCGCTTTCCGCAGTGTGCGTGCCGTTCATGATATCGTCGGCGCTCAGTTCCAGCGACGGAGCGGATTGTGTGTAGCTGCTGATCTGCGCCCGCGTGGCCAGCGAGCAGGACCCCGACAGGACAACACCCCTGCCCGGGACTCCGGCCCAGGTCGACGGACCCGGGCGAAAGCCGAAATTGGCAGGCAGGCCCAGCGCAATGCCCGAGCCACCGCAGAGCAGTTTGCGGCCCTTTGCGGCGGTGCCGATCGTGTAGAGATCGTCATCCTGAATGGCGTCGACAATGAACATGGCCTTCTGCGCCTCAAGGGCAGCAGCCACCGCCGCGGGTCCGCTGGAGACTGTCCGGAATGGCACATGCGCTACCGGCCACCCGGTCTGTCTTGTCAGAACGCGGCGGAGATCCGGATCGGTCATCGGTGTCAAAGGGTGGTTCTGCATGCCGCTCTCGCTGAGCAGCCTGTCGGCCACGAAAAGATGCCCCTGATAGACGCTGCGCCCGTTCTCGGGAAACGCCGGGCAGACGATGACCGAGGTTTCGTCCAGTCGCTCGGCCAGAGCCTCCAGCACCGGTCCGATATTGCCCTTGTCTGTGGAATCGAAGGTCGAGCAGACCTTGAAGATGATCTGCTCCGCACCCTGGGCAGTCAGCCAGCCGCAGGCCTTCAATGACTGGGCGACGGCCTCGGCCACCGGCGCGGTGCGGGACTTCAGCGAGATGACAGCCGCATCGCAGTCTGGCGGCTGCCGATCCGGAATCCCGGCCAGCAGCAGCGTTTTCATCCCGGCTTCGGCAAGCGTCAGGGCGATGTCCGACGCGCCGGTGAAATCATCCGCGACAACCCCGATCCTCACTGCGTGAACTCCTTCATCGGACCCCGGTCGAGCCTGACGGCATAATCCGGCCCCGCGCCCTCGAACAGGCTCATCACCTGCGGGTCATGGCCCGGAATGAGCAGGCTGCGATGGCTGGCGAGCGCCTGGATTCTGTCGAAACCCTCGAGCATGTTCTGCAGATCGACAACGATCGGAAACGGTTTGCGGGCAAACACGTTCTCATAATAGTGCGCCGCGTCCGAGGCGAGGCAAAGCCATCCGGACGAGGTTCGCACCCGCACCGCCTGCAGCCCGCGCGAATGGCCGCCGATACAATGCACCGTGACCCCATCGGCCACCTCGCCGCCGCCCTCATGAAACACCACCCGCCCAGAATAGAGCCGCTTGACCGCCTCGCAGACGTGGTCGGCTGAAAACGGCATGCGCAAAGTGTCGTGGCACATGCAGGGTCCGGTGGCGTAGGCCATTTCGGCCGCCTGCAGGTGAATGGTGGCGTTTGGAAACTGGCTCAGGCCGCCGGCATGATCATAATGCAAATGGGTGACGATCAGGGTGGTGATGTCTTCCGGCTTGAGCCCGAGCCCCTGCAGTGCGGCGCCCGGCTCGCGAATGATCGGCCGGTCCCGGCGGCGGGCCTCGGCGTCATCATAGCCGGTGTCGACCAGTATGACCTCATCACCGGATTTCAGCACCCAGATGAAATAATCCATCTCGTGCGGTTGATCGTGGTTGTCATCGAAAATAAAACTGTCCTTGCGCGTCCGGCTGTTCCGGTCGGCATATTTCAGCGCATAGACTTCCCAGTTCATTGATGCACCGTGGCGAATGTCCGCACGTCCTTGTCTTCGATCATCGTGCCGACGGCAGTGTCGAAGCGCTTGTAGTGCGGCGTCTGCCGATGGGCGTCGAAACCGGCCAAATCGGAATAGACTTCGTAGAGAAACACCGTGTCTGGCTGGTCTGCGTCGGTGCAGACATCGAACTGATGGCACTCGGGCTCGTCCGCCACCGAGGCCCGCGCATTCTCGAGCATCAGCGGCATGAACTGATCCATCTGGCCGGCCTTGATCTTGAACGTCACGACGACAGCAAACATGATTACCTCACTTAGCGAAACAGATGGACCATGGTCATGGAGACCGCGGGAACGTAGGTGACGAGCAGCAGCGCGCAGATCGCTGCAAAATACAGCATCCCCATTCGCCGTGCGATCGACAAGACCCCGACGCCGGATATTCGCGAAGCCACGTAGAGCGTGGCCCCCACCGGTGGCGTGAACAGCCCGACAGCGACATTGCAGGTCATGATCACGCCCAGATGCACCGGATCGATGCCAAAGGCCTGCGCCGTCGGCAGGAACAGCGGCGCGGTCAGCAGGATCGCCGGCACCGGATCAAGCACGAGGCCGAGCACCAGCAGCACCAGATTGACCAGGATCAGAAACACCCAGGGGCTCGACGACAGGTCCTGCACGAAACCGACCAGCACCTGTGGCATCTGCTCGAGCGTGATCAGCCAGCCAAGCACCGTCGTCGCGCCGATCACCACCATCACCGTGGCGCTGGTGACGAAGGCGTCGATCATCAGCTGCGGCAGATCCCTGATCCGGAAATCACGATAGATGAAGATCGTCACCACCAGCCCGTAGACAACCGCCAGCGCCGCAGCCTCGGTGGGCGTCACCCAACCGCTGAAGATGCCGCCGAGAATGAGGATCGGCATGAACAGCGCCGGGGCGGTTCCGACAAAGGAGCTCCACAATTCGGCCCGCGTGGTGGTGCGGCCTCCCGGATCGCAGCCGGTGGACTTGCCGACATAGTAGCACACCGCCATGAAAGCGAGCCCGAACATCAGCCCCGGAACCATGCCGGCGAGAAACAAATCCGCGACCGAGACATTGCCGACAAAGCCGTAGATCAGCATCGGAATCGAAGGCGGAATGATTATGCCGATGGTGCCGGCGGCAGCAACGAGGCCTGCGGCAAAGGCCTTGTTGTAGCCTTCCCTGGCCATGTTCTTGATCATCACCGAACCGATGGCGGCACTGTCGGCGATGGCCGAGCCGGAAATGCCGCCAAAGATCATCGAGGCGCCGACCACCACCATGCCCAGTCCGCCCGGCATGAAGCCAAAGGCGGCGCGGGCAAAACCGATGATTCGCAAGCCGACGCCGCCGCGGCTCATCAATTCGCCGGCAACGATGAACAGCGGAATGGCGAGGAAATGGTTGGGTTCGACCCCGCCGATGAAATTGAGGTAAAGCGCCTGCAGCGGATAGCCGAGATCAAACACGATGATCGGCAGCACGGCGGTAATCAGGATCGCCCAGACCAGCGGCACGCCCAGAAACACGGTGGTGAGGAACACCGCGATGACAAACAGCAAGATCACAGCACGGCTCCCGTGTCGGCGCCATCGACGTGATGCGCGAGCGGCGGATCCCGGCGGTCAGGCGGCGAACGCCAGTCATGGAGCATGTTGAACAGATGAAAGATCAGGGACAGCGCGATGCCAACAGGCATCGAGGCATAGAGAAAACCGACCGGCCAATACAGCACCGTCGTCCGCTGCGCCCAGGTGTGGCTCGAGATCGAATAGCCTTCGACAATCAGGCTCAGCATCATCACCAGAACCACGATGTTGATGGCCGCGGAGAGAAAGCGATGCGCGGCCCGCGGCACGAAGAGCTCGACAATCTCGCTCACACGCATGTGGGCGCCGCGGGCAATCGCAGCGGCGCATCCGAGAAATGTCGTCCAGAGCAGAAGGAAAGCCGTGACTTCCAGCGACCAGGCAAGATCGAAGCCTGCCGCGCCCCTGAGTGTCGCATTGACGAAAACAAGTGTCACGATCGACAGCCCGCCAAGCACGAGGACCATGTCGATCAGGCTGCTGAGAAGACGCAGCGGAAGCGGATAGATTGCCCTGTAGTCCATGCCAAAATCCCGGAGATGGGATCAGGACCCAAGGGCCCTGATCCAGGTTTAATCAGAGCGAAACCTATTTCGCCGGCATCATCTCGCGGATCTTGGCGGCATCGGCCAGAACCTTGTCGACGGCTTCTGCGCCATAGACATCGCGCGCCTTGTCATAGACCGATGCGACAGCATCCCGGAACGGACCGATTTCCGGCGTCGAGACCTTGGCGCCGGCCGCTGTCATTTCCTCGAGCTGCGCGTTGACCGAGTTCTTGACCAGATCGCGGCTGAACGCGGAAGATTCGGCGGCCGCCTTCCTGAAGGCTTCCTTGTCTTCATCCGAGAAGCTCTGCCAGGTCTTTTCGGACACCGTCAGGGGCAGCGGGCTGTAGACATGGCGCGTCAGCGTGATGTGGGGCGCGACCTCGTAGAAGCGGAGCGACTTGATGGTGTCGACCGGGTTTTCCTGTCCGTCGACCGTGCCCTGCTGAATCGCGAGATAGACGTCGGTGATCGGCATCACCACGGTCTGGAAGCCGACGGCCTCCATGGTCCAGCGGATCATGTCGTTCGGAAACACCCGCATCTTCTTGCCGACGGCATCTGCAGGAGACGTCAGGGGATCCTTGGTCGTGTAGCTGCGGAAACCGGCTTCCCATGTCGCCAGAACCCGGAAGCCAACTTCTGGCAACTTGGCGAATTCGCCCTTGAGCCACTCGGAATTGTCGTAGAACTCCCAGCCCTGCTCATAGGTATCAACCAGGAACGGCATGGCGGTGAGATTGAGCGACGTCAGGTGGGTGGCGTAGGATCCGGTCGCAGAAACCGTAAAGTCTACGCCGCCAAGCTGCAGTTGCTCGATGGCCTTCGGGTCATTGGCGAGCTGGCCGGCGGGGAAGATGCGGACTTCATACCGGCCTTCCGTGTACTCCTTCACCTTCTCGGCAAAAACCTCTGCCGCCGCCTGGCGGGATCCGCCGGGATTGTCGGTGTGGCTGAATTTGAGAACCGTTTGGGCGAATGCGGATGTCGCAAGCGCGCCCATCAAGGCAGTGGTGACTGCTAGCGTCTTAAGCACAGTGTTCATATTGTCCTCCCAGGCAAAAAATCAGTGTTGCAATTATTTAACGTATACATTAAAATATTCATTGTCAAATTTGTTTTGTACGCAGATCCGGCGTTCGGTTGCCGGTCCATCACTCGGGGGAAATCCATGGTCCAGTCATTTGAAATCGCGGTGTTTGAGGGTGACGGAATCGGACCGGAGATCACAGCGCCGACGCTGCGTATTCTCGAAGCGATGGCAAAGTCGCAACAGGATTACCAACTGGCCTTTACCCAGGCGCCGGCCGGCGCCGCGCTTTACGCCGAGACCGGGGAATCACTGCCCTTTGCTTCGATGGAAACTGCGCGCCGTGCCAATGCCATCCTGCTCGCGGCGATGGGGCTTCCCTCGGTGCGCTACAAGGATGGAACCGAGATTTCACCGCAGCTCGATCTCCGGATCGAACTCGACCTGTTCGCCGGCGTCCGTCCGGTCCGCGTCGTTCCCGGTCAGCCGACACCGCTCAAGCTGGCAGACGGGCAGACGATCGATTTCGTGCTGATCCGCGAAAGCACCGAAGGCCTGTTTCACTCCAAGGGCAAGGGCGAGGTGACCAGGGACGAGGCCCGCGAAACACTGCTGATCACCCGCAAGACCAGCGAGAAACTGTTCCGCTTCGCCTTCGACTATGCTCAGCAGCGCAAGCAGTCGGGTACCGGCAAGGGCCGGGTGACCTGCGTCGACAAGGCAAATGTCTTTCGCGCTTTCGCCTTCTTCCGCGAGATTTTCGACGGTGTAGCCAAGGAGTATTCCCAGCTGACCGCCGATCACGCCTATGTCGATGCGACCGCCTTGTGGATGGTTGAAAAACCCTGGCTCTTCGACGTCATGGTGACGGAAAACATGTTCGGCGACATCCTGTCGGATCTCGGGGCCGGCATCATGGGCGGGCTCGGCCTGGCGCCGTCCGCCGATATCGGGCACGACCACGCGGTGTTCCAGCCCTGCCACGGCTCGGCACCGGATATTGCCGGCAAGGGTGTTGCCAACCCATTTGCCATGATCCTGTCAGCCGCAATGATGCTTGACTGGCTCGGCACAAAGCACAAGATCGAGACAATGGTTTCCGACGGGGCGCGGTTGCGCGACGCTGTCTATCAGGTTGTCGCCGACGGGCGCATGCTGACGCGTGATCTGGGGGGCGATAGCGGCACGCAGGCAGCGGCAGGCGCGGTGCTGGAACAGATAACGGCAAAGGGATAATCGTGGACAAGAGCTTACGCGTCGCCTGCCTGGGTGCGGGATATTTCAGCCAGTTTCACCATGACGCGTGGGTGCGGATAGAAGAGGCCGAACTGGTCGGCATCGCCGACCGCGACCTCGAGAGGGTGCGGCAAACCGGCCACCCGGCGTTCGACCGGCTCGAGCAGCTGCTAGAGGCCACATCGCCGGACCTGCTCGACATCATCGTGCCGCCTCAAGCCCATCTGGAAGCGATCAGGACCGCACTCGATTACGGCGTCAGGGCAATCATCTGCCAGAAGCCGTTCTGTGCGTCACTCGAGGAAGCCCGTACAGCGGTCTCCCTCGCGCAAGAAGCGGGCGTTCCGCTGATCGTGCACGAAAACTTCCGGTTCCAGCCCTGGTACCGCGTCATGGCCCGCGCGCTTGCGGCAGGCGAGATCGGTGATGTGCACCAGCTGACCTTCCGGCTGCGCACCGGCGATGGACAGGGGTCGGAAGCCTATCTCTCGCGCCAGCCTTATTTCCAGAACATGGAGCGGTTTCTGGTACATGAGACCGCCGTGCACTGGATCGACACTTTCCGGTTCCTGCTCGGCGATATCCGCGCGGTCTACGCCGATTTGCGCAAGATGAACCCGGTGATTGCCGGAGAGGATGCCGGCTACATCATTTTCGATTTCGACCAGGGGGTTCGCGCAATCTTCGATGGCAACCGTCATCTCGATCACGCAGCCGAAAACACCCGCATCACCCTGGGTGAGGCGCTGCTGGAAGGCACCCGTGGAACCATCACCCTGTCCGGCAACGGTTCGGTCGCACTGCGCGCTTTCGGCGAAACCGGGAGCCGCACCCTGCTTGAAGCACAAGACTGGCGCGGCTTTGCCGGTGATTGCGTATTCGAGCTTCAAAACCACGCCATCCAGGGGCTCTTGGGAAAACGCGATTTCGAAAATACCGCAGCCGAATACCTTCGTGTTATAGAGGTGGAGCAAGCGATCTACCGCTCAGCCAAAGAGGGTCGGAAACAAGGGGTCTAGCGTGTCCGTGGAAGCAAAATCAAAGTCTCACAGCATTCGGGCGGTGGATGCGCTCAGAGCCTTGATCTTTGCCGGCGAACTGCCTCCGGGCTCGGACCACCTCGAGAGCGAGCTCGCCGAAAAACTCGGCATGTCGAGAACACCGGTGCGGGAAGCGACCCTCGTACTGGAATCCCAGGGATTGCTGGAGGTCCGCCCGCGCAAGGGTGTCCGGATTTCGGCGCTGTCGGCGGATGACATGCGCGAAATCTACGAGGTGCTGACGGAGCTCGAGAGCCTCGCCGCCTCGCTCGCCGCAGAGGCGCATTATTCCGAGCAGGACCTGTCCCGGCTGAAATCCGCAACCCTCGAAATGGAAGCCAGCGTGGAAGCCGATGACCGCGAGGGCTGGGCCAGCGCCGACGCGGCCTTTCACGACGAACTTGTCCGTCTGGGCGGCAACAGGCGGATCCAGACAATCGTTTCCAATTTCAATGACCAGGTCAGACGGGCACGGGCCATGACGCTGCACATGCGGCCGATGCCGAGAAAATCCAACGAGGATCACCGCGCCCTTTACGAGGCCATAGCCAGGGGGGACGCCAAGGCGGCGAGAGAGATCCACTGGCGGCACAGGACCGAGGCCAAGGACATGCTGATCAATCTTCTCAACCAGCACGGTCTACGCCGGGTGTGAACCGACACTTTTTGCGGCCGCAAGCAAATACCGCATCCAATTGATTTTCACGATTTCCAGGGAAATGACGATCGCCAGATATCTCTGGATTCGGATTCATTGATTTTGCTGACAAAATCCCACTGGTGAAGCATTTGCGATGAGGTTCGTCGCCAGATCGATTGAGACCCAAGCTGCCTATCGCCAGATACGTTGAGACTCGAAATTAGGGTCTAGATTTCGCTGGCTTGCGCCGGTCAAGTTAAGGGGTGAGGATGCATCAACTGAGGAGATTATTATGAATCGTGCAATCATTATCTCGCTGGTGCTAGCGATGACCTTGCCAACTGCTGTTTCAGCTCAAGCCTGGCGTGACTGTGTCCCTGGCTCCTACGGTCCTGGTGGCTGCGAGTCTTACTGACCAGGCGGCGGAAAATCTTACGGCCCTGGTGGTGGCCTTTCTTATGGAGAAGGTGGTGGACTTTCCTACGGACAGAACGGCGGCCAATCATATGGTCCTGGTGGTGGGAAATCGTATGGTCCAGGCGGAGGTCTATCCCCAAACAGAGACAGAAGCCGAGGACTCAATACGGACACGATGCGTCCCTTTGATCAGTGGTGAAGGGCCTTGATCGAATATTTTTTGCCTACTATTAAATAAATCTCTTTCGGTTGTTGAAATGGAAATCCATGCGATACTTAATATTTTTGATATTTCTAATTACTTCGGGCTCAGTTCAGGCTGACGAAGTGTGTTTTACGCTAGATGGAGCGAAAATAATAGCTCAAGACGATAAAACACTTACCTTGGCACTATCAAAAACAGCTACGCCAGTGATTCTATATTCAATGAATACGGCACTTACGGTAGAGAATACAGCTCAAATTCCATTTGGAATGAATATGGAAAATTTGGTAGTGAATATAGTAGCTATTCTCCGTTTAGCGAATACTCTTCCACACCCCCGATGATAATTAAGGGCGGCAACATTATTGGTTATCTGTCGGCCAACAAGTTCCAAAGTCCATCTATTTCGCCTAACTTGTTGAAGGCGCTTTGTGAGGACGAGCTGTGAAAACAGTCTGAGTCTCAACATATGTGGCGATGAGTCTCAAAAACGTGGTGTTTGTCTCAATGTATGTGGCGACGGACAAGAAATGGCGCGCCCGAAAGGATTCGAACCTCTGACCCCCAGATTCGTAGGCCGGTCCGGAAGATTGATTTTTCTTCCCTATTCCGCAAAATGCTACCTATTGCAGCCACAATATTTCAATGGGTTAACTTAGGCTTTGCAAACCAGAAACGGGCAGGTGCGTGATGCTTTCCGCCCGCTATCATCGCCTGCGCGATCTCTCGATGACGCACAACGATCGAGTGTTCGCAGAGCCGCTGCGGTTCTCGTTTTTCGTTCCCGGCAAGATGTCGAATATCGTGGACACTGACCGTCCGGATCGCGAAATCGAGGGTATTCTGAGAGTTGACCAGGGCAAGGCCCCGGCTGCACCTTCGAGCCGCAAGAGTCAGCTTCGCATCCATGCACAGAAGGCCGAGCTCTACATAGACCGGTCAAAGTATCCTGATCTTGTGGTGCGATCGGTGGATCGAGTCCAGGCGCTCGCTCGCCCCGGCCAGCCATGGTTTGAGGTGAAGGAAATTGATGATCGGACCGATGGCAGGCTAGTGCTGCAATTGGATGAGGCGTCAACATGACCGGCGCTCAAATCCCGAAGTCGGTGGCGGCTATCCTCAGGGATATGGGATATCATCCGGGCGCTGCTCCGGTGCAGGTCACGCCCGCTGAGGCGGAACCAGATGAGCGAGAGTATTCCGTTGATGACCTCAATCGAAAATTCGCGTTCGTTCTCGTCGGATCGCAGGCGCTGATCGTCTATCAGAATCCCGATGCACCGACCGAGGAAAGGCTGCGCTTTGTGCGGCCGGACAGCTTCAAGCTCATGTTCCAAAATCGGATGACGGAAGTCACCGGGCATGATGGCAAGATCAAGCCGATCACCTGGGCAAATCGGTGGTTGTCCGATGCGCGGCGGCGGCAATATGAGGGGCTGGAATTCTATCCAGATTCAGCCGGCGCGGATGGGACACCGGGCTACCTGAATTTGTGGACCGGGTTTTCCGTCGATCCGAAGCCGGGCGGAACATATACCGTCTTCAAAGATCATCTTCTGACCAATGTGTGCAACGGGAACCCGGATACCTTCAAATGGCTATGGGCGTGGTTCGCGCACATGGTGCAGCGACCGCGAGAGCGGCCCGGAACAGCGATCATCCTTTCGGGCGGCATGGGAACCGGCAAGACCAAAGTTGGCGAGGTTTTCGGATCGCTGATCCGAACGCACCATTTCGTCGTTGACGATCCGCGCTATGTGACTGGTCAGTTCAACGCATTCATGGCGGGCTGTCTTTTCCTGCAAGCCGAAGAAGCGGTTTGGGCGGGTGACAAGGCGGCGGAAGGCCGATTGCGCGGGCTGGTCACCAGCGAACGCCAGATGATCGAGGCGAAGGGCGTCGATCCAATCAGACAACCGAATTACGTCCGGCTCTTGATGACCTCGAACGAACCTTGGATCGTGGCGGCTGGCAAGGACGAACGGCGGTTCGCCACATTCGAGGTGAACGCCCGGTGCGCGCGGAATGTGGACTATTTCGCCGAGATGGATGCCGAGCTTGACAGCGGCGGGCGCGAGGCCCTTCTCGCCGACCTTCTGGCCTTTGATCTGTCTACAGTGAATTTGCGCGAAATCCCGAAGACCGGCGCGCTCCTTTCTCAGAAGCAACATTCTCTCGATAGCATCGACGCCTGGCTTATGGCGCGGCTGCAAGACGGCGCGCCGACGCGGAACCACTCGAAATGGCCGGAGTATGTTGAGACCAGATTGCTTTTTGACGATTACATCAAGGAAAGCGACCGCGTAGGGATCAAGCGGCGATCAGCCGAAACGATGTTCGGCCAAAGACTGGCGAAGGCGTTGCCCGGTCTCAGGCGACGCAAGATGAGTGTTCCCGGCGACGCGGACACCTATCGCCGCACCTACGTCTATGTCCTTCCAAGCCTTTCAGAATGCCGCGCCATGCTCGATGAGACATTCGGGCAAGCCATAGATTGGGGAGAAAACGACGATGAATAGGCGAGTGTCCTACCTTGAGGTAGGACAGCGACACAAGGTAGGACAGTAATATGTCAAACATATCAATGCTTTGTCCTACCTGCCCTACCTGTCCTACCTTTTTCGGGATTTCTCGCGCGCGCGCGCGTGTGCGTGTGTGCGCGAATGGATTGGCACTCAAATTCCCTGTGACTTCTATTTTAAGTAGGACAGGTAGGACAGGTAGGACAAAGCATTGCAAACAAAGGATAATTCACTGTCCTACCTCATGCACTGAATACGGCGAAGGTAGGACAGGTAGGACACGGGCCGATATGTGGCTTGGTGTTGAGCGGAGCGCGTCATGAGTGGGGTGGATATGCAGCACCTGACCAATCGGACGGGCGGCGCACTGCGAGGGGCAGGAAGGGAAGGCCCGCACGCTGGCTCACCACATAGCAGGGCGGGCGGGCCTTCCCTTCCGGATCGGTTGCGTGATCTGGCCTACCATGTTGAGCGACTGTCACCATCACACCGAGACCCCGAGAGGTTTCACGAAGACAAGAGCGAGATAGTTGCCGAGCTGATCAGGCTGGCGAGGGGCTTCCCATGACGGCGGGTCCTTCCCCGGCAGATTGCGCTGCGGGGCGGAAAGCTCCCGAGATTTCGCTCTGTGAGGTCAATTTGATAGATAAAAGAAAATAGAAACAAAGGGTTAGATATGCAGATGGTGCATGGCAATGAGAAGATTGGAGAGCCGAAAAGCCTGAAAAAGGTGGATTTCGCCAAGCTTGTTGGCGTGTCGCCTGGTCGGGTGTCTCACATGATCCGGGATGGCCTTCCCGTCGAACCCGATGGCCGGATCGATGTTGCACGGGGCAAGCTCTGGATACAGGCCAATGTTGATCCGAAGCGGTCGGCGGCACAATCAGCCCAAGGCGAAATGCCTTTTGCCGCCGCTCCGGATGCCAGCGCCGAACGAATGCGGCTCTTGCGCGAACAGGCGGATTACGCGGCGCTCAAGAACGCCGAGAAACGGCGTGAACTCGTCCCGTCATCCGAAGTGGAAAGGGTTTGGGAATCAGAATGGCGGCAACTGAGGTCGGCCGTTCTAGCCGCCCCGTCGCGCCTTCGCCAGTTATTGCCACACCTGTCCGCCGCTGATGTCTCGGAAATTGATGCCGAACTGAGGCGCATCCTGGAGGAATTCGGTAATGGTCAGTGATGTTCTGGAAGCCGTGAGACTTCGCGCTCGCCGCGCTATGGTTCCGCCGCCGCGCCTGGCGCTTTCCGAATGGATCGAACGCGAGATCAGGCTTCCATCGGACGTGTCCGCGCTGCCTGGCTCGATCCGGCTCTATCCATTTCAGCGCGGCATGGCGGATGCCATGAGCGATCCCTCAATCCAGCGGGTGACAGTCGTAAAATCCGCCCGCATCGGGTACACGACATTGCTCGTCGGGCTGTTGGGATCGCACATCGCAAATGAGCCGGCGCCGGTCCTATTCGTGTTGCCGACCGAAGATGACTGCCGGAACTTCGTGGTCTCGAATGTCGAGCCGACATTCGAAGCCTCGCCTTGTCTCGCTGGCTCGCTGTCAAAGGACCAGGGCGACAACCGCAACACGCTCTTGTCCCGGCGCTTCCCTGGCGGGTCTCTCAAGGTGGTTGCAGCAAAAGCGCCGCGAAACTTGCGGGCTCATAACACGCGCATCCTGATCATTGATGAAGCGGATGCCATGGCGATGACGCCGGAAGGTCCGCCGATATTGATCGCCGAACGGCGCACCATGCAGTTTCCGGACAGAAAGATCGTTGTCGGATCGACGCCGATCTATGAGGAAACCAGCCAAGTTCTCAGCGCTTATGAGCGATCTGACAAACGCATTTTTGAAGTGCCTTGCCCGGAATGTGGCGATCACCATGAGATCCGATGGCGGGACATCCATTGGCCGGAAGGCAAGCCGGAAGAAGCGCATTGGGCTTGCCCGTCATGCGGCGGAATCGTGGATGACCGCGGCAAACACACGATGGTCGCAAAGGGCCGTTGGCGCGCGACAGCGCCGAGCGTCAAACGACATGCGGGCTTCCGGATCAATGCGCTGGTCTCGCCCATGGAGAACGCCGCCTGGGGCGTTCTGGCGCAAGAGTTTCTTGATGCCAAAGACGATCCGACCCTGTTGCAGACATTCGTCAACCTGGTGCTGGGCGAAGGCTGGCGCGAGGAAGGCGGCGAGCTGGACGACGCCGAGCTTGCCAGCCGTGCCGAACCCTTCTCCCTTGATGATCTGCCCCCCGATGTTTTGGCGATCACGGCTGGCGTCGATGTGCAGCGGGACCGGCTTGAAGTGACCTTCGTTGGGTGGGGGCGTGACGGCGTGGCCTATGTCCTGGGGCACATGGTGATCTGGGGCTTGCCCGATGCAGACGCGACCTGGACCGAACTCGACAGCGTTCTCAAGATGCGGTTCGCGCATCCGTTCGGCGGCAAACTCGCAATTGACGCGGTGGCGCTCGACAGTGGCGATGGCGAGACCATGGAAGATGTTTACGCCTTCTGTTTCCCCCGCGCATCCCGCAAGGTGCTGGCGATCAAGGGGGTGGAAGGCAACCGGCCATGGATCGAGAAGTCGAAACAGAAGATCCGGGGCGGCGCTCTTTGGATCGTCGGTGTTGACGGAATCAAGAGCCATCTGACCGCGCGGCTGTCGCGGAGCAACTCGATCCGGTTCTCGCATTCACTGCCGCCAGTCTGGTTTGAGCAGTTGGCCGGTGAAAGGGTTGTGCTGAAATACACAAGAGGCCGCGCCCGAAGGCGGTTTGAGGAAATTCCCGGCCGTCGCCATGAGGCTCTGGACTGCGTGGTGTATGCATTCGCCGTTCGGCAAATTCTTAATGTGAATTGGGATCAGCGCGCCGATGATTTGAGGCGAGGTGTTGAAAGCAGCGCGCCGAAGGTGGCGGGCGTGATCAAGTCGAATTGGCTGCGGTGAAGGCCAGTTGGTGTCAGACTTTTAGTTCGGGCCAGCGCTGCAAGACCTGGACACGAACCGCGTTCCTTATTCTAGCCATAGCGGTCCCCCCGGCTCGAATCACATCTTCAGATATCTCGCTGCTAATAGTCGCGGCAGTGAGATGTGAATACTGTTCGGACACATAGGGAAAATGATGCAGCGCTTCTTGGTGAGCCGCTTTGCTCATGGCTTGAATCGACTTCAATGTACCCGTGCTTTTTTCGCTCTCAAAATGTTTCCACAATTCCTGAACGATAGTCCAACGGTCCAATACGGCCTGCGCCGCTAACACAATTTTCAATTCATCTGAGTTCGATTCATGCATTTCAGTTTCGTCCTGATTCGAGGCAAAAGGGCACTTCCCGGCTTCTGGGTTCCGATAACCAGAGCTTATCGGAAGTCAGGATAATTCAAGACCTCGCGTTGTGTGGAGTCTTGAATTTCCGATTATTCGGCGGCATCGAGTGATTTGCGCAGACGGACGCCAGGTCCCTCGACGTCCTCAGGCAAAAAGACAATTCCTGCCTTCTCAAGCGCCGATTGCATGGCCTCGACGGTCCGCTCTTTCAGTTCCTCGCCTGCCTCAAATCTAGACACGGTTGCAGGGGCGACTTTCGCCAATGCAGCAAGTTCTCGCACTCCGAGTCCCAAGGCTACACGGGCCATCTTGCACTGCACTGGTAACATTTTTGTAGCACCGTTCCAAAAAGAGCTTGCAGATATAACGCTGCCCTGTTATGAGAACAGTGTTATTAATACATAGCCGTACCTTAACGGTTTAATTCATCGAATTCAAGGATTCGATGGGCGGCGAAGCTATGTCAACACGAGCGAGGTCTTGAATTTCCGCGCTCGTCACCTGCGAAAGGAATGGAATTATGGGAGTAGCGAATTTTCACGGATCGGACTTCACGCGCATCGTAGAGCTGACGCCTGCGCTTCGCCGTCGCATGGAGCAAACAGTCGAACACCTGATTGCGCTGCTCGATACCTATGACGGCGATCCAGACGCGGAAAGCACCGGCGATGATGAACCGTGGCTGGGTTGGCCGCAGCAAGGTATCGCGGCGCTTCTGAGTACGAGCGGCGATGATCGCGAGCTTGAAGACGAAAACGATGAAGACGGCGCAGACGATGAACCGACCATCGGCTGGACGGAGAACGGCTTCTGCGGACAAACCTTCGATACCGATGAGTTGGAAGAGGATCATGAGGACGGTCCTGCAGCCGACGAGAAACACAGCGATGCATTTCCAACGTCGCTTCGCAGCTCGTGGGATGGCAGTGGCTTGTATGAGCTGCAGACGACCGATGACGAAGCCCCTGTTATCTACCAGGTCGAGCGGGCCTTTAGCGATGACGGCCGCGAACAATACTGGGCTGCTCGCATGTGGGATGGATATCCTCTCGCCCCTCGAGAGTGCTTAAACTCGGACAGTCCATTTGTTCTGAGGAAGGTCGAGGGGTGACTTTGCAGAAGGGACCCCCCTCACGAATGTCGCTTTTTTCTTGACCTTGGAAAAGTCTCGTACGAGGCTAAGCCATGATCTTGGACCTAGACGAACCCCGATATACACAAGCGGAAGTTCTGAGAATGCTGCCGGGCTTGAAGGCCAAGCAGCTCCAGAACTGGAGTAATCGTGGTGTGCTGGACACAGGCGATCAAAAGCCGGGAAAGGGTCTAAGGCGGAAATACACCCCTGCTGGTGTGATCGCCCTGGATTTCATGCAAGAGGCAACACTCTTCGGAATTCCACCAGCGAATGCGCGCCAGATGGCAGATGAATACGTCGCGGCGGCGGATGAGTTCCTGGGTTCAAATCCGGAAGTCATCACCAAGGCCGATGGATGCCGGTGGATACCGGTGACGCCGGAGAAGATGGAGAGTTTCAGGAAAGGGCGGATCACCCGGATTAGCGACAGCGAGTATCACCTCTTTGTGGAGCGCCGTGACGGCGTAATTCCTTTCGAAGATAGGTTCTCGACGATTTTTCATGTTGCGCTTGAGGTGGATTACCGCGTGGCCATGGCGGTCAACAGGATGTTTCTTTTGGAGTGCGGGCAAATCTGATGATGGCTTTTTCCGACATATTCGCTGTTTTCAAGAGGAACAAAGCGGACTCGAAACATGTCCGTAGCGTGAACGCTGCAAGCTCGAACTGGCCGGATGATGCCAAGAGCTTCGCCCCGAGCGCGGATATTCGAGGCGCGTCACAGACGGTTTCGCAGCGGGTTGCCAGCCTCTATCTGAATGATCCGGTTGTTCGATCTGGCGTCAATTTACTGGTTTCCAATATCGTTGGCAGCGGATGCCGGTTGAACACACCGGATCAGGCGATCGACGCTGAATTCAATTCGGCCAGAATTGACCCTTCGCGGCGGATGTCCAGCGCCGCACTACAGCGGGCTTTCATCCGATCCATTGCATTAGCCGGCGAGGCGCTGGCACTGCACCGGCTAATCGGTGGCAGCTATGCTTGCCAGATACTCGACCCAGAGCAACTGGACCGGAGTAAGAACGAAGATTTCGGCGATGGCGGCGGGATCGTGGCCGGTGTCGAAAAGACATTTGACGGCCAGATTGTCGCCTACTGGATTTTGCCGCAAGCGCCGGGCGATCCGTTCGCTAGGGCGATCCAGTCCCGGCGCTTCCCTGCTTCCGAAGTGATCCACATTTTCGAACAGGAGTTTCCTGGTCAGGTGCGCGGGATCAGCCCGTTTACGCCGGTCTTGTCGGTGCTCAATCAGGCAAGCATCGCAATCGAGGCGCGGCTCAAACAGTTGCAGGTCAGCGCCATGCTGACAGCGATCCTGACCAGTCCCGATGGAACTGACGCTTTCGAGGGGAACCCCAACGCAAGCCTTGAGCCTGGCGCGATCATCCGCGCCCGTCCGGGCGAAGATGTTTCCGTGGTCAACGGACCGCAAAGCCCCGAATTCAATTCCTTCATGAAGGTGCTTTACCGGCAGGTCGCAGCGGCGCTGGGCCTGACTTACGAAGACCTGATCGGCGATCTTGAGGGTGTCAATTATTCGAGCTTCCGAGGCGGTGCATTGACCGCCAGGCGCAAGGCCGAGGCGCAGCGCAAGGTTCTTCTGATAGAAGGATTTCTACAGCCGGTCAGTGAGCGGTGGCAGGCCATCGAAGTGTTTTCCGGGCGGCAGCGGCAGATCGTCAACGCCGGATGGATCGAACCGGCATGGCCGCAGGTGGACCCGGCGAAGGAAGCCGACGCCGAGATTGCCTTGCTGGACGCCGGATTGAAAAGCCGCCGCGAAATCATCGAGGCGCGTGGGCGGGAATTCGAAACGGTGCAAGCCGAGATTGCCGCCGATGAACCCCGCACCCCGAAAACCCCGGCAATCGCCAAACCAGATGAGGTGGTCGAATGATCATTCAACGCTTCCAGCCGGTGATCCGGCCCAACTCTTACGATCCGGAAACCCGGACCGGAACGGCGGTCATCGCCAGCGACAGCATTGTTGATGGAATCCGGATCGATTTCGACAGCTTTTTCCTGAACGGCTTTCCGATAAGCCTTCCGCTGCAGCCGGATCACAACAACGCCGTTACCGAAAAACGTGGCGAGTGGTTCGACTTCCAGATCGAGCAGAACGAGAACGGGAAGAAGCTCCTTATTGGAAAGTTCCGCCTATCGAAGCGAGCTGACAATGAGGCGCTGCACACGCTCTTGACCGAAGGGATGGCCCCGGCCGTCTCGATCAGTTTCCGCGTCACCGAGTGGCGCAACCATACCGACGCCGCGACCGGTAAGAAAGTCCGCATTGCCCACCGGGGCGAGCTGGTCGAAGCGTCGTTTGTCAACAGGCCAGCGGACCCAACTTCTCAAATCAGGATGATGACAATGGAAAACGACAATCCCGATCCGCAGGTCGATGCCGTGCGGATGACGCCAGACCAGTGGGACACCATCTGCCGTGCGGCGGGTATCCCCGATGAAATCCGAACCAGCCTTCGCGATAGCGATGCGGAGGATGCCGACAAGATGAAAATCGCATTGGCTGCGACTGAGCGTAGCGCAGCGCCCGTCAACACGACGCGCAATCACAACGATCAGACGCTCGACAATCCCGGGAATCTGCGAACTGCGGTGATCGAATTCTACGATACGGTGAACCGCGGCGAACAGCCGACCGGAGCGGCGGCGGAAGTGTTTGCCAATGGCGAACGCGGCCTTGCCGAACGGATTTGCCGGTCTGCTGGAGTATCAACGGTGGGCCTCACCGATCATGAGCTTATCCGGAGGGCTGCAACCACCAGCGACTTCGCCATCATTGCCGGCACAACCCACAACTTGGCAATGCGGCGCGAACTCGCGGCGGCCGCCTCGCCGATCTCAAGCATGTTTGGCCGGGACACCGTTGGAACCTTCAATGCGGAAACCAGGGCGCTCGCAGACTGGACCAGCCTCGCCATTGCCGACAAGCTGGAGAGCGGCGAATACAAACATTCGTTCATCACCGAGTCCGGTGAGACCGTACAAGTGGCGGTGATCGGCGGGATCACCTCGAAGAGCTACGAGCTGAACATCAACGCCGGTTCCCGACTTGGCAACGAAGGCACACAGTTCGGGCGGCGCATGGCGGCGGAGATTGCCGATCGGCAGGTTGCCTATCTTGAACAGGCCAGCCTCGCAGGGCCGACAATGAAGGACACCAACCCGGTGTTCCATGCCAGCCGAGGCAACATCGAGACCTTCACCATCGATGCTGCCACCGAGGTCCGCCAGCTCATGCTGCTGCGGTCTGCGATGGCAAAGCGCAAGGGTGCGGGTGATGTCATGATCGGGCAATACCCGACCGACTGGCTTGTGCATTCGGACTTCGAAGAGACTGCGCTGCGGCTTCTGTCTCAGGTTCAGGCAAGCGCGGTTGCTGACGTGAACCCGATGGCTGGCAAGCTCAAGATCACTGTAGAGCCTCGCTTGTCCGATCCGGATACAAGCTGGCTGGTTGTCGATCCCGCAAAGATGGACGGTGCGGTGAGAGTGTTCCTTCAAGGGCAGGAAGCACCCTTCACCGACAGCCGGATCAACTTCGACACCGACGCGGTGCAGTTCAAAATCCGCCATCCGTTCGGCCTGGGCTGGCTCGAATGGCGGTCCTGGACTCGTCTCGACCACGCAGCCGGCGGAGCATAATCGATGACGGCGGTGGCGGATATGCAGGCTCAACTTGAAGAGCTTCGCGCCCTTCGAGCGCAGGGTGTTCGGAAGGCGAGGTTCGGTGATGATGAAACGGAATTCCGATCCGACGCCGAGCTTGCTTCCGCCATCGCCGATCTTGAACGGCGCATCGCAGCGGAGACCGCGCCGCGATCGCGCATGATCTACCCGAGAGTTTCGAAAGGATACTGACATGCGGAATTTCTATCAGACAGGCGACACCATCAACGCGACCGCGCCGAGCGGCGGCGTGGTGTCGGGCCAAGCCCTCTTGATCGGGGCGCTTTTTGGTGTGGCGGCGACCGATGCAGCGGAAGCCGCCAAGTTCGCTTTGCACCTGACCGGCTGCTACCGATTGCCGAAGGCGACGGGCAACGGCCTCACAGAAGGCCAGAAAGCCTATTGGGATGACACGGCCAAGAAGATCACCGGCACGGCAAGCGGCAACACCCTCGTTGGCAATGCCATCGAACCAGCCGCCACCGATGCCACGGAAGCTGTTGTTAGATTGGCAAACTGATCCGAATCCGTCGCGCTTGTTGGTGCGGGCCGCGACGGTAAATGGTGGTGCCTGAGACGCCACCTTCGCCAGCCCCGATGGGGGTCGGGGCTGGCGCTCAAAACGGAAGGGCTTGATCATGGAAAAGCGGAAATCGACATTGAGACAGATAACCGTGACCAGGGCCCTCAAGGCCGCTAGGGCGGCTGGATATGCGCGAGCCCGCCTCATCACCCATCCAGATGGCCGGATAGAGATCATCGGCGAAGATACTCCGGAAGTGACGCCAGCGACCGAACAATCACCTTTCGAACAGTGGAAGTCCAAGAATGCGCGCTAGGCTCAAGGGCATTAACAAGATCACGCGGACCCTCGCCAGCGGCGAAAAGGCCGTCTACTACTATCACCGCGCAACGGGTGCTCGCCTTTCGGGCGAACCCGGCTCCACCGAATTTCTCGCATCGATCGCGGAAGCCGAGGCAAAATCCCGCAACCGATCGCAAGGAACATTGTCTGGTCTGATCCGAGAATTCGAAGCGACAGCCAAGTGGCGGAAGCTCGCCGATAGCACACGCTCAGAGTACCGGCGAGTGATGACCTTCTGGGAAGATCAGTATGGGACGTGTCCACATGTCGCCCTTGAGGACAAGGCATTTCGGCGCGACGTGCTGAAATGGCATGACGGCTACTCTGCTGCGCATCCCCGCGAAGCCGACAACCGAGTGACGATCCTTGCCCGTGTGCTGTCGTGGGCCGCGAAGGATGGGCCGCTCGATCGCAATGTGCTCGACAGCTTTGACCGAGCCTACCAGGGCGACAGGTCGGAAAAAATTTGGCTCCCCGAACATGTCGAAGCATTCATGGCCGTGGCCGAGCCGGAAATGCGGCTTGCCATCGTTCTCGCTCTGCATACCGGGCAGCGCCAAGGCGACCTTCTGCAACTGGCCTGGTCAAACTACAATGGAACGCACCTCGCCCTTCGCCAAGGCAAAAGCCGCCGAGCGGACAAACCGGGCAGGCTGGTTACGATCCGCTGCACGAAGGCGCTCAAGACCACGCTGGACGGGCTAGACAAGCGATCAACGCTGATCCTGACCACAAAGACCGGCCGGGCCTTTAAGAAGCGCTACTTCGCTGATCAATGGGAAAAGACGTGCAAGGCCGCAGGCATTGAGGACCTGCATTTTCACGACATTCGCGGAACAACCGTCACCATGCTCTTTCAGGCGGGCTGCAATCTTGCCGAGATTGTCTCGATCACCGGCCATTCACTTCGACGCGCTCAAGAGATTCTGGACCGGTATCTTGCCCGAACCAGCACCATGGCTGACAGCGCCATTGCCAAGTTCGAGAACGTTCTGGAAACAGACTTTGCAAAACGCACTGCAAAACAGGAGGGTGGAAAAGATGCTAAGTGATGGCGCGCCCGAAAGGATTCGAACCTCTGACCCCCAGATTCGTAGTCTGGTGCTCTATCCAGCTGAGCTACGGGCGCGCGCTGCAGGTGTCGTTTGCCTGCGAGGCGTTCTCCTAAAACGGACTGCGGGGGATTGCAAGCGGATTTGAAGAAAAAAGCGACGGCTGTGGATTTAATGCGGAGCATGCCGGGGCGAGCGGCAGGTCTGGGGCTTTGGCAGTTGAAAGCAAATGGCTAATGCATGTGATCCGCAACTGATTCATGCGGGACGCTCCAGCCCGCAGCTGCCACCATCTTGCGACGTCCGGGCGACGCCGAATGTGATCGTGCCGCCCGTTTGCGGCTGGGTTGGCCGGCTGAAAGCCGATTGTACCGTCACGCCGCTGAGAGGCGCTCCCGTTTCGCGAAGGCTGCGCAGGGCCTGCCGCTCCCGGAGAACAATGCAAGCCTCGGCGCCGGCAAAAGCCATCGCCCCGAAGGGGCTTCAGGCGCGGGCCCGGAACTTGTCGAGGGGGACCGGCTGGTCGGGCAGTTCGATGCGGAAAGCTGTGCCCTGGGTGACCGTCTCGTCAAGCGAGATGGTGCCGCCATGGGCGATGACCAGTTCGCGGGCGATGGCCAATCCGAGACCGGTGCCGCCGGAGCGGGCCGAACCGCGGAATGGCTGGAACAGGTTCTCGCGCGCCTTGGCGGGAAGCCCCGGCCCGGTGTCGGCAACGCGGATTTCGACCACCAGACCCTGGCGGCGGGCGGAGAAGGTAATGCGGCGCACGATGGCGTCGTCATCGCTTGCATCAGCCTCGAGCGCCTGCACGGCGTTGCGTGCCAGATTGTAGATGACCCGGAACAGCTGCTCGTTGTCGGCTTCGATCTCGATGTCCTCGTCCATGTCGAGAATGAAGCTGATATCGGTGCTGGTCTCTTCGACTATGACGTCACGGACTTCGCCGGCAAGCACGGCCAGATTGATGAAGCGGCGGCGGGGGGCCGCCTCGCGCGCCTTGCCATAGGCAAGGACCTCGCTGGAATAGGAGACCGCGCGGTCAATCGTGCGCAGCAGCTTGGGCGCGAACCGCTTGACCAGCGGATCGTCAATCGTCGCCAGACGGTCCGACATCAGCTGCGCCGAAGTCAGGATGTTGCGCATGTCGTGATTGATCTTGGACACGGCAAGGCCGAGGTCGGCCAGGTGGCGCTGTTCCTTCAAGGTTTGCTGCAAGCGCGTCTGCATCGCGGCAAGGTGGCCCTCTGCCGCCGTCAGCTCATCCCCGGCAGGGGCCGGCACAATAATGTTGTTGGGGTTTTCCGGATCCTCGGAAAAGGCCTGCATGTTCTCCGTCACCCTTTGCACCGGACGCAGCAGCAGGCGGGTGATGGAGAAGAACATCAGCCCCGCGGTGATCATCGAAATCAGCACAGAGAGAAAGAACACGTTGCGGCCGTAGATCAGCATGGCATGACGGAGATTCTTGTCCTCCAACACCAGATCGATGATCATATCGGGGTTGCCATTGACCGGGCCATAGACGCGGATCACCCGGTCGCCGCCAAACAGGATCGTGTCGAAGGCATCAATGATGGCGTCCAACGGCGTGACCTCGGCCAGATTGTACTGATGGGTGACAACCGGCGGCATGTCGGCCACCGCAATCATGCGCGACATGCCGTCCTTGCGCAGCACGATGGCCTTGGTCCCCGTGGCCATGACCGTATCATTCTGAATCACCCTGGGCAGGGCCATCTCGGTCACGCCCTCGAGCACCACGGCGGCACCAGCGGCAATGTTGAGCCTGCTATCAAGCCAGCGAAGCCTGGTGTTGGCGACAGACGGCACGAAGATCAGGACTTCGGCGATCATCACGAAAAGCACCGTCAGCCAGAACAGTTTTCCGGTCAGGCTTTTTGGCTTCGGCTTCCACCACGGAATCGTCTCTGCCTCGGTCTTCATGTCCACCATCGTCCACCCTCCGCGCTTGCCAGCCTGCTATCCGAACCGCCTCAGAAAGTGCACGATCCAGCGCACATATGGTTTGCGCGTCATGGGAATGTAATAGGAGACCGCGGCGCGCTTTCCAATCTCGGCCATCGTTGGATAGGGAGGGACATAGCCGCGCACATCTTTCAGCGTCAAACCATTGGTCACGGCGAGCGCCCACATGTTGATCATTTCGCCAGCCCCGGCACCAGCGATCGAGACGCCGAGAATGCGCGCCTTGCGGTCGACCACCATCTTGATCAGGCCTTTCGTCTTGCGTTCGGCCTGGGCGCGGTCGTTCTCGGCATAGGGCCAGCGCAGGATCGAAATCCGGCCGCCATGGCGCCGGGCCGCCTCCTCCTCGCTCAAGCCGACATGGGCGAGCTCGGGATCGGTGTAGGTTGCCCAGGGGATGATGTCGCGGTTTTCCTTGGCCGGCACCCGGAACAGGATCTGCTGCACCACCAGGCCGGCATGATAGCCCGCGACATGGGTGAACTGCAGGCCGCCCGCGACATCGCCGATCGCATAGATGCGCTTGTTGGATGATCTGAGATTGGCGCCGACCTTGATGCCGCGCCGGTCATGCTCGACGCCGGCCGCATCGAGCCCAAGCCCTTCGACATTGGCGAGACGGCCAACGGCCACCAGCACATCGGAGCCATCGACGAAGCCCTCGCCGGCATCGCTTTCATAATGGACCCGGACCCCGGTCTTGCCGCGCTTTTCGACCGAGGTGACCTTGGATCCCTCGTGGATGGTGACGCCCTCGGCACGGATGTTCTCAAGCACGATCGCGGCCAGTTCCGGGTCGTCCTTGCCAAGCGCCTTCTCGCCCTCGAGAACCGTGACCTCGGCGCCAAGCCTGCGGTGGGCCTGGGCCATCTCCATGCCGATCGGGCCACCGCCGATGATGATGAGATGTTTGGTTGTCCGGGTACGGTCGAACAGGGTTTCATTCGTGAGATACTCAACCGTGTCCAGACCGGGGATTGGCGGCACGAAGGCCGAAGAGCCGGTGGCGACGACATAACGCCGGGCGCGAATCTCGGTCTCGCCGGCCATCAGCGTGGTCTTGTCGACAAAGCGGGCCTCGGCCTCGATCACGTTGACGCCCATGGCGCGGAACCGCTCCACCGAATCATTGGGGGCAATGGCGCCAATGACCGAGTGGATGTGATCATGGACTTTACCGAAATTGACCTTCACCTCGCCCGCGGTGACGCCAAAGGAGGGCGCCTCCCTGATGGCGTGGGCATGCTTTCCGGCAGCAATCATCGCCTTGGACGGCACGCAGCCGTAATTGAGGCAATCGCCGCCCATCTTGCCCTTTTCAACGAGAACCACATCAACGCCGAAGGAGGCGGCGGCGGCTGCCACTGAGAGGCCGCCGGAGCCGCCGCCAATGATGCAGATGTCAGGGGTCAAAGGGCTGCTCATGGCACTGTCGTTCCAATAAGGGGGCCCGCGACGGGCCGAGGCGGGGCGCCGGGATTAGGACCGGGCGCGAAACTTGCGGACTATGGTGGGGATTGCCGCGACGATTGCAAGCCCGAGGAAGGCAATGGTGATTTCGGGCGTGACCAGATCGGCGATCGATATTTCGCGGCCGGCAGCGGCGACGATGACGCTGTCAAGCCCCTGCCCCAGCCAGGTGTAGGCAAATGTGCCGGGAATGATGCCGAGAAAGGTTGCAGCGACATAGGTGCGCAGCTTGATGTCGAAAAAGGCAGGCGCGATGTTGATGACAAAGAACGGAAAGACCGGGGCCAGGCGCAGCACGAGGAGGTAGCCGAAAGCGTCCTCGGCAAAGCCGTCGGCCAATCTCGCGGCGAAAGGCCCGGCACGCTTGCGCAGAACATCGCCGAAAGCCGAGCGCGCGGCGAGGAAGATCGTTGCAGCACCGGTGGTGGCGGCAAAGACCGTGACGACGCCGCCGATGAACCAGCCGAACACGAAGCCCGCGAAAATCGTCAGGATCGAGGCTGC
Organism: Hoeflea sp.; assembly: GCF_002733955.1. Lineage (GTDB taxonomy): Bacteria > Pseudomonadota > Alphaproteobacteria > Rhizobiales > Rhizobiaceae > Hoeflea. The sequence continues at coordinate 75,841 of NZ_NVXQ01000005.1, forward strand.
CGGGAAGGCAAACGCGACGGCGAGCGCATAGAGAACAAAGTAGCCCAGGATCGAGGCAAGGCGATGCTCCGCCACGAAGGCCTTGAGCGCATCACGCTGCTCGGCAAGAACGGAAAGCGAAAGGTAATCCTGAAGGCCGGCCGCATAGGCTGCAACCAGACCAGCCACAATGATGGCCAATGGCAGGAACCGCCGCCAGGTCAGCGGCTGGCACGCTTCCGTCGCCGCCTCGCAAGGGCATGCCGCGGCCTTTTCGATTTGCGCTGATCGGGAATGCGAAGTCATGCCGGTTCTCCAGGTTCGGTGCTGCAATCGTGCGACCGCAACGGGGTATGCCCCATCAATAGCGAAATCCAGCCGGGGCGACCAATGACAATGCCTCGCCAATTCCCAATCCCGCGTGAGGCTGAAGCCGGAAAACCTCACGGCGGCGTGAACTCCATGTCATCCGCGCTACAGCGCGTTGATGCTCCAGTCATAGTCGTAGCCGGAGATGGAGGCAGCTGCAATTTCGGCTGCTTTTTGCGGCGTGGCGAAGGCCATCCAGTGATCCTTCAGCCTGCCCTTGCCGCCGAAATCGCCCGCATACCAGGAATAGATCCTGGAGGCGGTGATGCGGCCCCTGTCGACAGTCACGCCGCGGGGATGATTGACATAGGCGACCGCGTTCTGGCGCAGCAGAGCGTCGACATTTGCCCCGGTGAAAGCGATGGCGGCGAGGTTGGGACAGGAATAGGAGGCGCAGTTGAGCCCGTAATGGGACATCGGGTCCTGGAAAAGGGCGCGGACGATCTCGTGTTCCACATCATCGAGCGACAGCGCGGTGGCATTGACCGTCATCAGCTTGGCCTTCCACGGCCCGGAGCCGAAGAGGAACGAACCGCCGAGATTGATCTTCTTGATCGAACTGACCGGGTAGGCGTCCGCCACCACCTCCAGCGTCTTGGCATTGTAGAGGTTGATCCAGAAGGCATGCGCCTCGCTAGGGAACAGGGACACCGGATCGGTTGCTTCCAGCGAGGCGATATAGCCGCGCAAAGCGGGGAGATTGGAGCTGACGCCGGAATAGTCGACCCTGTTATAGCCCGTGGCATCAGGTTTGACATGGGCTCGGAGCAACGCATCGAAAGCGGAATGATCCACGGCCGCCCGCCCTTTTGGCCGGAACCCGGTCAGGGCGGCGGAGGCTGCAAGCGGCTTCAGAGCCATCGCGGCCGCCAGGCTGGCAGATCCGGCAATCAGGGTTCGGCGGTCGAGGTTCATGGCTTGAGATCTCCCGGGCTCTATTCTGTGCGAAATGTTGAGCAAGGACTTGGCGCAGGCCGGGGCTTGAGGCAACCGCAACAGGCTCGATGTCACCGGCTTGTGAACCGACGTGAACGGGGACCGGCTCTTGAGCGCCGTTGCAAGGCGGAGTGGCGGGCTGATACGGAGGACGGATCGACATCGCGGCACAGGCGAAACCGGGGCGGCTCATTGACTTTTGCCCGGGATCGCGCCTATAAGCCGCTCGTCCGTGGAAGCTTCCGGTTTCCGGGAGCGTGTTTTGACGGACTGAACACCCTAAACCAAGATGTTCCAAGAAGGGCCGCACACCGCGGTATTAAAATAAATGCCAAAGCGTACTTACCAACCATCCAAGCTTGTTCGCAAGCGCCGTCACGGTTTCCGTGCACGTATGGCTACCAAGGGCGGCCGCAAGGTCATCCAGGCTCGCCGCGCCCGCGGGCGCAATCGTCTGTCGGCTTAATCGCTGACGACGAGCCCGCGAAGGACTACGATCGCGTGGCGCAGGACGATACCATCAAGAAACCCGGGCGGCTTAAAAACCGGCCGGATTTTCTCGCCGTGCAAAAGGGCAAACGCCTGCGCGGACCTTATTTCCTTCTGGAAACCCTCGACCGGGGCGACCCCGACCAGGCCCCGCGCATCGGCTTCACGGTGACCAAGAAGCAGGGCAACTCGGTGGAACGCAACCGGATGCGCCGACGCCTCAGGGAAGTGGTGCGTCACATGGCAGGGGTTCCATTCAAGCCCGGACATGACTATGTGGTGGTCGCGCGCAGGGATACGCTGAGCGCGCCTTTTGACGGACTGGTCACCGCGCTCACCGAGCGGGTGAACGATTCTGCCAGAACGAAACGACCCCAGCACGCGCGCGCCGACACTGACCGGCGCTCCGGACAACACCAGAACACCAGGCCATAGCTGCCTGAACATCAGGATTGATTGATGGAAAACAATCGCAATTATTTCGTCGCAATTCTTCTGTCGGTGCTTGTCCTTGTGGCCTGGCAATTCCTCTATGTTTCTCCCAAGATCGAACGCGAGCGCGTGGCCGCTGAAGCGCTGCAGGCCGAGCAAGCGGCCCAGGCACCGGCGACCTCGACCGGCAACACGACAACGCCCGGAGTGAGCGGAGCGGCGCCCGGCGGCGACGTGGCCATTCCCGGTTCGACGACACAGGCTGCCGGCCTGACGCGCGAAGAGACGGTCGCCCAGACCGGCCGCATCGCCATCGACACACCGTCGCTTTCGGGCTCGATCAATCTCTCCGGCGCGCGCATCGACGATCTGCTGCTCAAGGAATACCGCCAGACAATCGATCCCACGAGCCCCAACATCACGCTGTTCAGCCCGGCAGCCATGGCCGACGGCTATTTTGCCGAGGTGGGCTTCATCGCCGATGCCCAGTCCGGCCCGGCGCCCGGCCCCAATACCGTCTGGACCGCTGCCGCCGGACAGACCCTGACCGAATCCTCCCCGGTTACACTGACCTATGACAATGGCGAAGGCCTGGTCTTCACCCGCGTCATTTCGGTCGATGAGCATTATCTCTTCAGCTTCGAGGACACGATTTCCAACTCCGGCGACGCAGCCGCTTCCGTTGCCGGCTACGGCCGCGTGACCCGGTTCTTCAAGCCACAGACCGAAGGCATCTACGTTCTGCATGAAGGCCTGGTCGGCGTCATCGGTGAAGAGGGACTGCAGGAAATCGATTATTCCGATGTCGAGGACACCCCGGTCATCGCCCATGCGAAAGCAACTGCCGGCTGGATGGGCATCACCGACAAGTACTGGGCTGCAGCGCTTATCCCGCCGCAGGGCGCGGGCTTCGAGACCCGCTTTGCCCACTTTACCGATGGCCGTGCGCGCTACCAGTCGGACTTCAAGACCGATTCGATGGCGATCGCACCCGGCGGCAGCGTGACCTCCAAGACACTGGTGTTTGCCGGCGCCAAGGAAGTCCCGGTGATCGAGGGCTATCAGTCGCAGTTCGATATCCTCAATTTCGACCTGATGATCGACTGGGGATGGTTCTACTTCATCACCAAGCCGATGTTCTGGCTGATCGACTATCTGTACAAGCTGTTCGGCAATTTCGGCGTTGCGATCCTGGCGACGACCGTGGTGGTCAAGCTGATCTTCTTCCCGCTGGCCAACAAGTCCTATGTTTCGATGGCCAACATGAAGAAGGTGCAGCCGAAACTGGAAGAGCTCAAGGCCAAGCACGGCGACGACAAGATGGCGCTGCAGCAAGGCATGATGGAGCTCTACAAGAAAGAGAAGATCAACCCGGTGGCCGGCTGCTGGCCGGTGCTGCTCCAGATCCCGGTGTTCTTCGCGCTCTACAAGGTGCTCTACATCACCATCGAAATGCGGCATGCGCCGTTCTTCGGCTGGATCCAGGACCTATCCGCGCCGGATCCGACCTCGCTGTTCAACCTGTTCGGCCTGCTGCCTTATGACGTGCCGTCGTTCCTGATGATCGGCGTCTGGCCGCTGATCATGGGCCTGACCATGTTCATCCAGATGCGCATGAACCCGACCCCTCCGGATCCGACCCAGGCGATGATCTTCACCTGGATGCCGGTGGTCTTCACCTTCATGCTGGCGACCTTCCCGGCCGGTCTGGTGATCTACTGGGCCTGGAACAACACCTTGTCGGTGCTGCAGCAGGGCGTGATCATGAAGCGCCAGGGCGCCAAGATCGAGCTGTGGGACAATCTCAGGGATCTGTTCAAGCCCAAAGCCAAGAAAACCTGACCGGCACGAGAGAGGCGGCGCGATGACCCAACTGTCCGCAGACCCGGCCATGCAGGCCGCCAAGGAACTCTCCGCCACGCTGTTCGGCAAGCCGTGGGTGTTCATCCGCGGCGTGCCGTCGCTCAAGTTCCTGCCGCCGGAAGGCCCTCCGGAGATTGCCTTTGCCGGCCGCTCCAATGTCGGCAAGTCGTCGCTGATCAATGCGCTTGTCGGCGTCAACGGTCTGGCTCGGACATCCAACACGCCGGGCCGGACGCAGGAGCTGAACTATTTCGTGCCGTCGGGCTATTCCGGCGACGAGGGCGACCTGCCGCCGATGGCGCTGGTCGACATGCCGGGCTACGGCTATGCCAAAGCTCCGAAGGATCAGGTCGATCTGTGGACCAAGCTTGTGTTTGACTACATGCGCGGCCGGTCGACGCTGAAGCGGGTGTATCTGCTGATCGACAGCCGGCATGGCTTGAAGAAGAACGACGAAGGCGTGATGGACCTACTCGACAAGGCGGCGATGTCCTACCAGATCGTGCTGACCAAGACCGACAAGATCAAGGAAGCCGGTGTGCCGCGGCTGATGTCGGAAACCGTGGCTGCGCTAAAGCGCCGGCCTGCGGCCTATCCGGAAATCATCGCCACATCGTCTGAAAAAGGCTCCGGCATCGCGGATCTGCGGACCGCGATCGCACTGGCGATCACGGTGTAAGGAATAGCCGCGCGTTGGGTCAAACGCACGGCTCTCATCATTTCGAGACTTCCAGGGCATGTCGCGTTCAAATGGTTTCGTTTAAACGATAACGTACATGCGTCATTTCAAGGTGTTACAGCGAGTTTTGCGCATCCAATCGGATGCGCGGCGCTGAAGACGGTCTTCAGGCGGCTTCAGCCGGTTTGAAGGTCAAGGCGAAGCCGTTGATGCAATGGCGCTTGCCGGTCGGTGGCGGGCCATCATCGAAAATGTGCCCGAAGTGACCACCACAACGGCGGCAATGCACTTCCGTGCGGACGGAAAACAGCGAGCGGTCTTCCTTGGTGCGGACCGCATTGTCTTCGGCCTGCCAGAAGCTGGGCCAGCCGGTGCCGCTGTCGTATTTGGTTTCAGAGGAATAGACCGGCAGGTCGCAACCGGCACAATGGAACATGCCCTTGCGCTTTTCGCCGTTGAGCGCACTGGTGAAGGCCCGCTCGGTGGCTTCCTCACGCAGAATGGCAAATTGCTGCGGTGTCAGTTTCGCTTTCCACTCGGCCTCGCTGAGCATGACCTCGAATTCGCCTTCGGTTGCCGTTGCAGGGCTCCAGCGACCGAACAGCGACAGGGCAACTCCGGCAACTCCGGCCGTCAACAGCGCGCGGCGGCTCATTTCTGTCCTGGTTGTCATCGTGTCTCTCCTGTTGGTGATGCAAGGCTAGGCCATCGGGTGACGAAGCGCCAAGCACATGTCTTCACTTGGCCGTGAATTGCCTCCCGCCCATAAAGAGCGGGAGGCTGGCCGGCACGCCGCATTTTCGATGCAGGGGCTGCGACGTGGCCGGACATCAGGCAAGGCCTCTAAAGGCTTGCGCTCTGCTTCAGCCCTTGGGCAGAAGAACCTTGTCGATGACGTGGATGACGCCATTGGACTGATCGACATCGGCGATGGTGACATTGGCCACGCCACCGGTCTCGTCCTCGATCATGATCTTGTCGCCCTGATAGGTGACGTTGAGCATGCAGCCGCCGACGGTCTTGACCGGGTGCGCGCCGCCATCATCATCAACCATTTTCATGATTGCGTCCGACATCGCGTCAGCAGCAACCACGTGACAGGTCAGGACCTTGGTCAGCTGATCCTTGTTCTCGGGCTTGAGCAGCGTGTCGACGGTGCCGTCCGGCAGAGCGGCAAAAGCGTCATTGGTCGGCGCGAAGACGGTGAACGGACCTTCGCCCATCAGGGTGTCGACGAGACCCGCAGCCTTGACGGCAGCAACCAGTGTGGTGTGATCGGCAGAGTTGACGGCGTTTTCGACGATGTTCTTGTCGGGGAACATTTCGGCGCCGCCGACCATCTTGTTGCCACCATGGCTGGCGGCGTAGGACAGGCTCACGCCTGCGAGAAGAACAGCGGTGGCGGCAATGGAGCGAAGAGTATTTTTCATAGTTCAGCCTCTTTGTCGTTTGCAGGCCGGGTTATCCGGGCCTTTGCTCAACCCGCCGCATCTTGGTTGCGGCGGTTAAAGAGGAAGACGGAGGCTGTTCGATTATAGTTTCAGGCTGGCCGAATTAATTTTTTGACAGTGAACCCGACAACACCACGGGGCCGGTCGCGACGCCGGTGGGTGACCCACCCAGCGGCTCGACACTGACAGCCAGAAGCGCGCCATCCGAGATCTGCTGAACCAGCGGCTGATCAAGGACCAGACGACCACCATCGGAAGGCACCAGCCCGAGCGACACCGGCGCGCCCTCGCCCGGCACCAGCCACAATTCAAGCGACTTGCCGTCATCGGGAGAAAACGCAGCTGGCGTGATGGTAAAGGCGCCCTCAGCCGGGTCGAGCGCTGCGATCAAGCCGACAGAACTGCCCGGCGCGCCGAGTTCGGCGATAAGGGCCGGAGCCGAACCCGGCGCCGGTTGCTGGACAAGGTTGCCGGAATAGATGCCGAACGCCGCGGCGGCGGCCAGCGATGCGAAAGCCAGCCCGCGCCAGAACACCAGCGAGCCCCACAGACCGCCGGCAGGTTTCGCCGCCTCGGCAAACAGCCGGGCATCAACCCGCGCCTTGACGCCCTGCGGCGGAGTCTGCGGCTGGTAGGCCTCGTCAAGATGCGCCAGGTCTGTCTGCCAGGATGCGACGAGCGCTGCGAAACCGCTGTCGCGCGCCATCCGCTCCTCGACCTTGCGGCGCTCGGACATCGGCAGCACGCCTAGCACGTATTCGCCGGCAAGCGCGTTGTCGTCGGGTCTATGCGTACCGGTGCTCATCGGCTCATGCACTCTCTCAGTTTGATCAGGCTGCGGCGCAGCCAGGTTCGCATCGTGTTGAGCGGCACGGCATGTTGCTCGGCCAGCTCCTGGTAACTCAGTCCCTCCACATAGGCAGCCACCACAGCGGTAGCCCTGTCAGCGTCCAACTCGGACAGGCAGGTGTCAATGCGGCGGCTTTCTCCGCTCAAGACAGCCCTAGCTTCCGGGTCCGGGGCAGCGTCGGCAACCTCGGGCGCCTCATCATACTCCAGCGTCGCAGGCTGGCGCGCCCTTATCAGATCAATCGCCTGATTGCGGGCGATGGTGACCAGCCAGGCCATGGCCGAGGCCTGCCCGACGCGAAAGCTGCCCGCGCGCCGCCAGATCCGGACGTAGACCTCCTGAAGCGCATCCTCGGCCTGCGCCCTGTCCTTGAGAATACGGAGGGCGACGCCAAAAAGTTTCGCACTGGTTTGCGAATAGAGCGACGAAAACGCCACCCGGTCGCCCAGTGCGGTGCGCGCGATCAATCCAGAGAGTTCATCTTGGCTCATGTTGGAATAGGTGTCCCCGCTTGTCGGATCCGTCAGTATCAGCTTTGCGGCCCCATCGCACCTATTACGGCAAAATGCGGCGATTGGATGCCACAATCATTGAAGCCGTGACAGATTGCGGCTAAACAGCGCCGGACCTTTTGCCTCTTGTGCTCATGCGAACCGGGACGCCACGCCAATGTCTGACACTCCTAATGACGATGCCGCAACCCAGGCTCGCCTTCTCGCAGAAGCACTGCCATTCATGCAGCGCTATGAAAACAAGACCGTGGTGGTCAAATATGGTGGCCACGCCATGGGCAACGCGGCACTCGGCAAGGCCTTCGCGCAGGACATAGCCCTGCTCAAGCAATCCGGCGTCAACCCGATCGTGGTGCATGGCGGCGGGCCGCAGATCGCGGCCATGCTGAGCAAGATGGGCATCGAGTCCCGTTTCGAAGGCGGGCTGCGCGTCACCGATGCCAAGACGGTCGAGATCGTCGAAATGGTGCTGGCCGGATCGATCAACAAGGAAATCGTTGCGCTGATCAACGCCGAGGGCGAATGGGCCATCGGCTTGTGCGGCAAGGACGGCAACATGGTCTATGCCGAAAAGGCGCACAAGACCATGATCGACCCCGATTCCAATATCGAGCGGGCGCTCGACCTGGGTTTTGTCGGCGAACCGGTGGAAGTCGATCGGACGCTGCTGGACCTGCTGGCCAAGTCCGAGATGATCCCGGTCCTGGCTCCGGTGGCGCCGGGCCGCGACGGCCATACCTACAACATCAACGCCGATACATTTGCCGGCGCCATTGCCGGCGCCGTCGAGGCTTCACGGCTTCTGTTCCTGACCGATGTGCCCGGGGTTCTCGACAAGAACGGCAAGCTGATTGACGAGCTGACCGTCACCCAGGCCCGCGCGCTGATTGCCGACGGCACGATTTCGGGCGGCATGATCCCCAAGGTGGAAACCTGCATCGAGGCGATTGAGCGCGGTGTGAAGGGGGTGGTCATCCTCAATGGCAAGACCGCGCATGCGGTGCTGCTGGAACTGTTCACGGCCCACGGCGCGGGTACCTTGCTGGTTCCCTGACACTCCGAAGAAACGCCGTCATCTTCGGCTCAACAGCTGCTCACCTGGGCGGTACACCTGGTGGCGCCGGGAACATCACCGGACAGGTTTGGTGCCAACCCGGTGGCGCCAAGTCCCCGGCCAAAGCGTCGGGATTGGGCCGTGAAGGCATCACGCGAATTCGGATCGAGAATGGCAATCGGTGCCGTGATCGCCATACCTGCTGCAGAACCGACCGTGTCGGTCAGCGTCAGTGCAGATGCTCCCAGTTCCGTGCCAAGCCCGATGTCCTGGTCAGTGACCGTCTGACCGGCGATCAGGCGCTGACCGAGCAGCTTGACCACTTCCGGGCTCTCGGCAAATTTGGAGTGGTTGAGACGGTCACCGACCTGAAGTGCCGACAGGTCGAGAACCGTGATGCCGGCATTCTCGAGACCTTCGCGATAGACCGGGTTACTGATATCGATCTGACCGAGCCTGTCGACATTGCCTGAAATGCGGCGCGACAGCGTCAACGCCCGGTCATCCTTGGACACGAAGATTGTAAACTTGGGACGGTTCGGTCCCATGTCGGCAATCTGCTGACGGAAAACATCGACATCGAGATCGGGAGACGCAAGGATGACGTCGGTGATCTTGGGCGCAATTTCCCCATTGCGGATCGCCATCTGCCTGAGAGACTCGACCGTCAGCCAGGTGCCCATGGAATGGGCCAGTATGGTGATTTCCTTGATCTCCGGCACCGCGACTGCGCTTGTCAGAAGGGTTTCAAGCGCCGATCGCGAGTAATTGGTGCTTTCCTTGTCATAGCCATAATCAAACACCGACCCGCGCGATGGCCAGGTGAACATGACCGGTGTGGCGTCAGTCTTGCTGTCATGGGCAATCTGGGCAAACCGGTAAACCGCACTCTCGTAGCGGGTGTTGAAGCCATGAACGAAGAGGAGAACACGTCCGGAAGGCGACCTTTGTTGATCGTACCACGCCTGCACTTCCTGAACGGAACCAAATTGCCGGGTCGAAATGGTCGCAAAGTCCGTTGAAGGGTCGGCGGGCAAGCGCTTGGGCCATTGCACCTCGCCGATCTTGCGCTCGCTGTCCGGTGGGATCGAGACCACGATTTCGTTGAAATCAATCTGGGGGCCGCGCTCGCCGGAGTAGAGCAGCCCCGGATCTTCCGACGGAGCACGTGTGGTGGCGACCAGAATGGAGGTTTCGGTCGCGTTTGGTTCAGTCTGAGCCACCGGAGCCAGAACGCCTTCAGGCAGGCCTGCGCAGCCACCCAGTCCCAAGCCAAGCGACATTGCCACAGCGAGGATCCTTCTGCGGAACGCAGGCGATGATGACGTCATCAATGGGGCATGGGAAACAGGCATGGGACGGGTCCGATCAGAATCAGCGACAAGCAGATTGCGCCTGTCATTCCTGCCGCCAGTCAGACCAGCAGCAGGACCAGTATACCAGCAACAATGAATATGCAGCCGAAAATTTCAACCTTGTTGACGTGTTCCCGAAACACCAGCACCGATGAGGCGAAGGTGAAGATCATCTCCACCTGAGCCAAGGCCTTGACGGCAGCGGCTGTTTGCAGTGTCATGGCCATGAACCAGCCGAAGGATGCCGTGGCGCCAACCAGGCCGACCAGGGCCGAGATTTTCCAGGCGGTGCGGACACGGGAAAGCTCACCCGGCGCCCGGAACCACATCCAGACCAGCATGATCAGCGACTGCAGCACGATGGCGACCAGCAGCGTGAGCGCCGCCTGCATCATGAAATTCGGACCATCCAGCGACAGCGAGGCCCCGCGATAGCCGACGGCGGCAATTCCGAAAAAGGCTCCCGACGCCAGCCCCAGAGCCGAGGTGCGGGAAAACACCGAGCGCAGCAGCGCCGGGGTGCCGGCAGCCGAGCGGGCAACGGAGATCAGCACCACGCCGACAAGGCTGATGGCAATGGCTACAAGCGTGCCTGCATTGAGCCGGTCACCGAGGAATATCAGACCGAACAGGGCTGCCTGGGCCGGTTCGGTGCGGGAATAGGCGGTGCCGACGGTAAAGTTGCGATGGCTGAACATCTGGATCAGCAAGGCCTGGCCGCCGATCTGCGCCAGTGCAGCGATCGTCACCCAGCCGGCAAAGCCGGGATTTGGCCGGGGCACGGGGTACCCCATGCCGAAGGCGAGCAGGCCGACGAAGAGGATTGCGAAGGGCACCCCGAAACCAAAGCGGACGAATGTTGCCCCGGTGGTTCCCATTACCCCCTTGAGGTGTTTTTGCAGGACCGAGCGGATATTTTGCAGAAAAGCCGCGGCAATGGTTATGAGAACCCAGGTTTCCATCTTGGCGTCAGGCGTCCTGTCCGGGAAAATGTGTTATGAGGCGGCCGTCCGAAACGATGGAAGCCGGGTTTTCTGTTTCAATTGTCAGGATCTAACAGTCCGCTTCGTCGAGCGACAGTCTTGATCGAACAGTTTTCGGACAGAACCGCTATTGCGCGTCGGCTTATCGCCTGGAACACACCGGTTCAGGCCGCCCTTGCAGCCTCTGACGTTATGCAGTCCAAAGCGGGGCCGCCGTTTTGGGTTTGCAGAAGGTGCTCGTCGGCGCGGCGCATCCTGTTCTTGCGAGTGAGGCTGATCCACGGGTGCGTTATCGATAGGGCCGGTTCCGGAGAGCCTTGCTCCCTTACACGTTCGGGCTTTAGGCCGCGCGGACTGCCTGGCCGGCGACAAGAGCCTGGTTTCGTCCGTTGCGCTTGGCCTCGTAGAGCTGGTGGTCGGCTGCACGCATGACTTCCTTGGTGCGCGATTGCGGATCGAACGGAGCCCCACCGATGCTCACCGTAAATTTCAACAGGATGTTGTCGTCCGTTGTCAGTGAAATCCGCTCGACACAAGCCCGGATCCGCTCTGCAGTCACGACCGCATCTTCCCGGCTCGCTCCATGCAGGACGACAGCAAACTCCTCACCGCCAATGCGGGCACCGAGATCCGTGGCCCTTATCGAGCCGGAGATGGCCTGTCCGATGGCCAGCAAGGCGCGGTCTCCCGCCTCGTGCCCATGCAGGTCGTTGATCTGCTTGAACAGGTCAGCATCAATGACAAGCAGGTAACCGGAATCGTCCTTGCGCTTGAGTTCGGACAGGCGGGCAAGAAACTTGTCGCGATTGGCAAGGCCGGTCATGCTGTCATGGCTGGCCTTGTGCTCGAGATCCCGATGCGCATCCTTGAGCCTGGCGTGCACTTCTGACAGTCTGCGGTGGGCTTCCTCCAGCGCCTTGTGCGCGGCTTCGAGTTCCAGTGTTTGCCGGTTGAACAGATATACCGCCAGAGGAGTGGCTGCCAGCGGACACGCCGTGGCGATCGAGAGCCCCAGCGGCAACGCGTGAGTTTCGCCGACCATCCACATGATGAAGCTCGTCATCAGCAATGACACAATCACCGACGCGGCGGTCAGGAAGATAATCTTTTTGAGCATGGCACGGGAAGTCTTCGGCGGCGTACCGGTATTCTGCATGGTGGCGCTTCCTGAAATCTGGTCGCGCGTCATATCGCAGGGAAGTTTTGACAGCGGGTATACAGAGTAGGTAAATCAGCGGTTTACAAATGGCGCCAGTGCACCAGATTGAGCCACAGCGCCTATCTCCCGCAACAGGATCGAGATTTCATGTCCCCCAAATCGGCCCTGCCGGATCCCTCAGCCTTCGCCCATGTCACGGAATGGGTGTTCGATCTCGACAATACGCTTTATCCGCGTCACACCGATCTGTTCTCCCAGATCGACAAGAAGATGACCGCCTATGTGCGGGAACTGCTTGACCTTGACCACGACGCTGCCCGTGGCATTCAGAAGAAATACTACCGAGAGCATGGCACCACGCTACAGGGACTGATGCTGCATCACGGTATCGATCCGAATGACTTTCTCGAGAAAGTCCATGACATCGACTACTCCTGGGTAAAGCCGGATCCTGCGCTTTCGGACGCGATCAAGGCACTGCCAGGGCGCAAGTTCATCTTCACCAATGGCGACACGCCGCATGCCGAGCGGACCGCGCGCGCACTTGGCGTTCTCGATCACTTCGACGACATCTTCGATATTGTCGCGGCCGATCTCAAGCCCAAGCCGGCGCCCGAAACCTATGACCGGTTTCTGGCCAAGCATGGCGTGCACAAGGACAAGGCGGCGATGTTCGAGGATCTGCCGCGCAACCTGCTGGCGCCGCATGCGCTGGGCATGCGCACGGTCCTGATCGTGCCCAACAATCTCGATGTGGTGCTGGACGAAGTCTGGGAGCACGAGGGCAAGGATGGCACCCATATCGACCATGTGACCGATGATCTGGCGGCGTTCCTGAACCGGGTCATCTCCTGACCATCGCCTCCGCGAAGTCACGCCACAGAACAGCACCTTTCCAAAGTTTAATCTACATTACAGGGCTTTAAGTGGTGATCAGGGGTCGGACGATCCACATTGGGGATGCACACCACGCCCCCCAATGAAGGATAACAATGATGAAGAAGACAATTCTCGCAACTCTCGCCGCAGCCCTGATCGCATCCACCGCTGCACCCGCCTTCGCCGCCCAGGGCAAAGGCGACGGCCCTCGTCATGGCTCCCGGCACGGCGGCCCGCGCATTGAGCGCATGATGGAACGGTTCGACGCTGACCGCGACGGCGCAGTGCAGCTCGAGGAAATCTCGGCACACCGTCTTGCCATGTTCGAAAGCGTGGACACCGACAAGTCCGGTTCGCTCAGCAAGGACGAACTCAAGGCCTTTGGCGACATGCGCAAGCAGGAGCGGAAGGAAATGCGCGAAGAACGCCGCGCCGAGCGCAAGGCCATGAAGGACGGCGCCAAGGAAGGCGGCGACGAGATGGGTAAGCGGGCCGAACGTGACGGCAAGAAGGGCGACCGCGACGGCCGCGTGGCCGGCAAGCATGACGGCAAGCGCCACGGCGAAGGCAAACGTCACGGCGAAGGCCGGGGTCACCATGGCGGAATGCGCATGGAGCGCCTCGACGCCGACAAGAACGGCGAAATCAGCCTCGAGGAGTTCACCGCGCTCGACACCAAGATGTTCGCTCGTTTCGACCGCAATGGCGACAACAAGATCGACATCACCGACTTCTATCGCGACGCCAAGACCAACACCGACAACAACTGACACTCCAGATCAGTTGAAGACAGAGCCCAGGCCGGGATTTTTCCGGCCTGGGTTTTTTCTATGTCAGCGGGGCGATCTCGTGATGCCTGGCAATGATCGACCAGGCTTGTTCCGCCGTGTCGACGAAGTTGAGCAGGTCAAGATCTTCAGGCGAAATCGTGCCGAAATCGGCAAGCGCCTGGAAATCCACGATCGAATTCCAGAATTCCGACCCGAACAGGATCAGCGGCACATGATCCATCCGCCGGGTCTGAATCAGGGTGAGTGTCTCGAACAGCTCGTCCATGGTGCCGAAGCCGCCGGGGAAGATGGTGATCGCCTTGGCGCGCATCAGGAAATGCATCTTGCGAATGGCGAAATAGTGAAAGTTGAGGCTGAACTCGGGTGTGACATACTCGTTGGGCGCCTGCTCATGCGGCAACACCACATTGAGCCCGATCGAGGCTGCGCCGACATCATGGGCGCCACGGTTGCCGGCTTCCATCACGCCCGGACCACCACCGGTGCAGACAACATATTCCTGGCCATTGGCCGCCAGCGAGTGGGTTGAACACAGCCGGGCAAAGGAGCGGGCCTCCTCGTAATAGCGGGACGCGGCGGTAAGGTTTTTCGCCTGGGTCTCGTTCTTGGCGGCCCAGGGATCCTTGCCGGGTTCGGGAATGCGGGCACCGCCGAACATCACCACGGTGGAGCGGATGCCCGCTTCCATCAGGATCATTTCAGGCTTGAGCAGCTCCAGCTGCAGCCGCACCGGCCTCAACTCCTCGCGGCACAGGAAATCCTCGTCCGCATAGGCCAGCCGGTAGGCCGGCGACGTGCTTTGCGGGGTTCTGGGCTGGCGGTCCGCGCGCCGCTTGTCCTCGCGGCTGTCGGCGAGTGGATCCCAGGCCTCATTCGTTAGTTTGGCATTCATCTGCAAGTTCCCGTTTGGCGTCGCCGAGGAGACCGGAATTGACCCCGCGCCCTGCCTCGCTTAGGAGAGTGGCAACGGCGCTGGCGGTCCGGCTTGATACGGCCATGACCGCCCACACTAGACGTTGAACCTTAAGGAATCGCCACGATGAAACATGATTTGGCCGCTCTCGCCAGCACGATCGAAACTGCCTTTGACAACCGCGACGCGGTCTCGACCTCAACCCGCGGCGAAGTGCGCGACGCAGTCGAAACCGCGCTCAACCTGCTCGACCTGGGGCAGGCCCGGGTCGCCGAACGGGGCGATGACGGCCAGTGGACCGTCAACCAGTGGCTCAAGAAGGCGGTGCTGCTGTCGTTCCGGCTCAACCCGATGGAAGTGATCAAGGGTGGTCCCGGCGACGCCGTCTGGTGGGACAAGGTACCGTCGAAGTTCGAAGGCTGGAGCGCCAATGAATTCGAACGCGCCGGCTTCCGCGCCGTTCCTGGTTCGATCGTCCGGCGCGGCTCGTTCATCGGCAAGAACGTCGTGCTGATGCCGTCCTTCGTCAATCTCGGCGCCTATGTCGATGAGGGCACGATGGTCGACGGCTGGGCCACGGTCGGCTCCTGCGCCCAGATCGGCAAGAACGTCCACCTGTCGGGCGGCGTCGGCATCGGCGGCGTGCTCGAGCCGCTGCAGGCCGGCCCCACCATCATTGAGGACAACTGCTTCATCGGTGCGCGCTCGGAAGTGGTGGAAGGCTGCATCATCCGCGAAGGTTCGGTCCTCGGCATGGGCGTCTACATCGGCAAGTCGACGAAGATCGTCAACCGGATGACCGGCGAGATCAGCTATGGCGAAGTGCCGCCCTATTCGGTGGTTGTCGCAGGTTCGATGCCGGGCTCGAGCACCATGGGCAATGGCGCGGCGGCACCCAATCTCTACTGCGCCGTGATCGTCAAGACCGTCGACGCGCAGACCCGGTCCAAGACCGGCATCAACGAACTGCTCAGGGACTGAAACCCGATGGCGCGGCGGCCCGGCTCCGGCATGCGCTGGCTTCTGTTCAGCGTGTCGGGCCGGCTGTCGCGCCGGACCTATGCCTGGGCCCTGCTGTTCTGGTCTGTGGTGATGGCGATCCCGGTCTCCGCTGCCGTGAGCGCGGAGCCTGACAGCAGCGCGATCGCGATGGCGGGTCTCGGCTTTATCCTCTGCTTCATGCCCGCAGCCTGGTCGACCGCCGTCATGAGCATAAAGCGACTGCATGATGCCGGCCTGCCTGGCATTCTGGTCGTCGTGCTGGTGATCCCCGCCGCGTCCTTCTTCATGCTGCTCCTGATCCTGCTGTGGCCGTCGGTCAAAGGCCCCAACCGGCACGGCCCGGCGCCGGACCATCCCGGTTACTGAACGGCTTTTTCAGCCGCCGCGCCCAGTCGACAGTGCCGGGGCAATGTTCTAATCACGAAGCATGAAACTTACCGATCCGACACAGACACTCGCCGCCCTGATCCGATGCCGCTCCGTCACGCCCGCGGAAGGCGGCGCGCTGACCACGCTGTCGACAATGCTCAGCGAACTCGGCTTTGCCAATGACCGGGTAACGTTTTCCGACGAGGGCACACCCGATGTGGAAAACCTCTACTCGCGGCTGGGGACCAGCGGCCCGCACCTGATGTTTGCCGGCCATACCGACGTGGTGCCGGTCGGCGACGAGGACGCCTGGACGCAAGGCCCGTTTGGCGCAGACATCATTGATGGCGAGATGTATGGCCGGGGGGCTGTCGACATGAAGGGCGGCATTGCCTGTTTCGTCTCGGCTCTGGCGCGGGTGATCGAGCGCTCCGGCACGCCGAAAGGCTCCGTGTCGTTGCTGATCACCGGCGACGAGGAAGGCCCCTCGATCAACGGCACCGAAAAGCTGCTCGCCTATGCGAAAGCCAAGGGCGAGACCTGGGATGCAGCCGTGGTTGGGGAGCCGACCAACCCCGACAAGATGGGCGACATGATCAAGATCGGCCGGCGCGGCTCGCTTTCGGGCACGCTCAGAGTGGACGGGGTACAGGGCCATGTCGCCTATCCGCATCTTGCCGACAACCCGCTACGCGGCATGGTCAGCCTGGTGGAAGCACTGCTCGATCCACCACTTGATGCCGGCAATGAGCGCTTTCCGCCTTCCAACCTGGAAGTCACCAGCATTGACACCGGCAACACGGCAACCAACGTGATCCCGGCGCGGGCGACGGCCCGGTTCAACATCCGCTTCAACGACCAGTGGACCGCCGAGAGCCTCGCCGCCGCCCTGCGCGAACGGCTGGAGCAGGCTGGCAAGGCGACAAACACGCGACCCGGGCGCGAGCCCGTGCGCTACAGCGTCGACTTCGATGCGCGCTCTTCACCCTCGTTCCTGACCCGGGACGATGCCCTGATCGAGGCGCTGTCGGAAGCAGTGAAGCAGGCAACCGGTCAGACGCCGGCGCTGTCGACAACCGGCGGCACCTCGGACGCACGCTTCATCAAGGACTACTGCCCGGTGGTCGAATTCGGGCTGGTCGGAAAGACCATGCACATGGTCGACGAGCGGGTTGCGCTGAGCGACCTCGAAATCCTGACCGGGGTGTATGAGAAATTCATCGAAGGCTGGTTCGAACGCCAGTCTGCTGGCGCAGAGGCTCGCTGAACTTGGCCGCCGGCTTCATCCCGACCCGCGCCGAGGCCGGCAGGTCGCTCGCCGGACTGTTCTACATGATCCTGGGAAACCGAGATGGCCTGCGCTTTCTCGACAGTTCGCCCGACGGTTTCTGGCGGTCGTTCGGCGCGTTCTTCTGGGCCTGGCCGGCGCAATGCTTTCTGTGGACCGGGATCTGGCGCGCCTCACCCGAACTCAGGCCTGAAACGGCTGCCGAGGTGGCCGGGTTCTTTGCCGTCTCCAGCGGTTTCGACGTGGTCGCCTGGGTGCTGCCGGCGCTGCTGTTGTTGCCGGTGTGCCAGGTCTTCGGCCTGTCGGGCAAGTTCACCCGGCTGGTGGTCGTCAACAACTGGTTCGGACTGCTTTCGGCCTATATCGGATTTTTCCCCGCATCGCTGCGCTACCTGACCCCGGTGTCAGACGCGGCCAGCGCCTTCATTTCACTTGCGGTCTATGCAGCGGTCATCTGGCTCTATTTCCGGGTGATCCGGATCTGCATGGAAGGGGACGTGATGATCAGTGTCTTCATTACGCTGCTGATGGTGATGAGCGGCTTGACCATATCGGAACTCGCCTACAGCTCACTGAGCACCTAAAGCTGCCGCTCTCGCGGAGCGGCTGTGTTTCAGGGGTATGTGAAAACCGAAAGCCACCCCCTTGCCGCTCGCACGAGCAGAAAAGGGATGGCTTGAAGTGACGCGATTGCGAAAGAGTGTCAGGCGGCCATTTCGTCTTCGGTCGAAAACAGCGCATCGAGATCCAGGTAGCAGATCATCTGCTCGTCGACCGGGATGATGGCCTTGGTCAACGCGCGCTCGGCTGCGGGCAAGACATCCGGCGCCGGCTGCAGATCAGCGTTCTTGACGGTGATCATGTCGGAGACATTTTCGACCAGCAGGCCGACCAGCTTGCCGGCAATGTTGGTGACGATGATCGCCGATCGTTCGGTCGGCTTGATCGCCGGCAGGCCGAGACGGATGGCCATGTCGATGACCGGGATCACCGATCCGCGCAGGTTGATCACACCCAGAACATGGGGCGGCGAGTGCGGCAGTGTGGTCGATGGCGCCCAGCCGCGGATCTCGCGAACCGACATGATGTTGACGCAGAAGACCTGCTTGCCGAGATGGAACGAAATAATTTCAAGATAGCCGCTGGTGGCGACGTTGTTGTTCGCGGTTTCCTGCATCAGAATTCCTCCCAGTCGTCCTGAGACGCTGCGGTTGGGTTGTTGGACTTGCCGCCGCCAAATGCGCGGGCAACAGTGTTTAACATGTTCCTTGCCGGAGACTGGACCGGCCGGGAATTGGATGTGGATTCGCCAACGGCACTTGCCACTGCCTTGGGACGGGCGGCCGGTTTCGGCGCTGCGGGCGCCGAGGTGTGCTTGGCCGGGCCGGGCATCGATGCCTGCGCCGACACGGAGACGGGTCGGCTGCCACCGGTCAGGGTAAACTGGCGCACCAGCCCCTCAAGCGAGGCAGCTCCACTGGTAAGCCTGTGGGTGACGGCCGTGGTTTCCTCGACCATGGCAGCGTTCTGCTGGGTCACCTGGTCCATCTGGTTGACTGCGGAGTTGATCTCGGTGAGGCCGTTGGCCTGTTCCCGGGCTGCAGTGGCAATCGAGTTGATCTGATCATTGATGGCGGTGACATGCTCGGCGATCATGCTGAGCGCTTCACCGGTTTCACGCACCAGTGTGACGCCGGACTTGACCTCTTCACCGGACTTGTTGATCAGGCCCTTGATGTCCTTGGCGGCAGTGGCAGAGCGCTGCGCCAGTTCGCGGACTTCCTGGGCGACGACGGCAAAGCCTTTCCCGGCTTCTCCCGCACGGGCGGCCTCGACACCGGCATTGAGCGCCAGCAGATTGGTCTGGAAGGCAATCTCGTCGATCACGTTGATGATCTTCGAGATCTCGCCGGAGGCTTCCTCGATCCGACCCATCGCGTTGATGGCCTGGCTGACAACCTTGCTCGACGTGTCGGTCGACTGCTTGGCTTCAGCCACCTTGCTGGTGGCTTCGTCAGCACGCTCGGACGAGTTCTTCACCGTAGCAGTAATCTCGTCGAGGGCTGCAGATGTCTGCTCGAGCGAAGCCGCCTGCTGTTCGGTCCGGCGCGACAGATCATCAGCAGCGGCACGCAACTCGCCGGTATCGCCGTTGATGCCGTGAATGTTCTCGGTGACATCGCTGAGCGTTTCGTTGAGTTTTTCGACCGAGGCATTGAAGTCGAGACGAAGCCGGTCGAGGCTGTCGATGAACGGTGTTTCGAGCCTGATGGTCAGATCGCCTTCGGAGAGCTTGTGCAAACCGTCGGCCAGCGAATCCACGGCCTGTTGCATCAAACGGGTTTCCTCGGCCTTGGCCGCTTCACGATCCTGGCGCCTCTTCTCCGTCTGCGAGCGGTTGTCGTCGGCCTCGCGCTCAAGCTCCACCTTCTCGATGGCGGCATTGCGGAAGACCGCAACCGAGCGGACCATTTCGCCGATCTCGTCCTTGCGGTTTTCACCGGCGAGTTCGATCGAGGTATCGCCTTCGGCAAGACGGCGCATGTTGTCCACCAGCGCTTCGATCGGCTTAGTCAGCGAGCGCGAGAACCAGATGCTGACCGCAAGCGCGCCGAGCAACAGCAGCAGGGCAACGCCGAGAATGGCGTTGCGCATCATCACCATGCTGGCGCCGGCTTCGCTCTTGTCGATCAGAGCGGCAACGGTCCAGTCCGCGCCGTCGAACTTGACCCCGGTCATGGCGACGCTGGAGTCCATGTTGCGGTAGCCCTCGAGACTTCCGACGACGACCGAGCTGCCCCGGGCATTGCGCTGAACATCGCTATCGATCCGGACTGCCAGCATGTCGTTTGCCGGCGTGCGGATCGAATCGCTGATCAGGTAACCGTCGGAGTTGAGCAGAACGGTTTCGCCGGTTTCGCCGAGACCGGCGGTGTTGGTCATGATGTCAGCGATCTTGCCGCTGGGAACGCGAATAATGATGACGCCGACCATGCCCATCTGCGAGTTCAGGGCGTGCCCCATGAAGGCCGCCGGCTGCCCGTTGATGGGCGCATAGGGTTCGTAATCGGCAAACACGGTGCGGTCGGTGACATTGTCTCCGACGATGCCCTGGAACACCTGTCCAAGACCGGTGCCTTTCATGGCGTCGGACCTGAGATTGCTGGCGTAGTCGTCGTACTTGTTGACCGAGTACATGACATTGCCGTTCATATCGACCAGGTAGAAATCCTCCCAGCCGCGGCTGCTTGCCATCTCGCGGAGCTGGCCGTGGTAGCGCTCATGGGTCTGGTCGTAGGAGCTGATCTTTGCCGCGTCAGGCTTCTGGGCGGTGTCGTATTTCTGGCGCTCGCCAGCGGGGAACGGATTTTCCGTGATGTAGCGCCGCTTCAGTTCCGGGCTGACATCGGCGCCGAGGAATCCCCAATCGTACTTGAAGCCTTCCAGCGCGATGCGCATCAGATTGTTTTGCGACGTGGCGGTGAGATCCTGCTGCAGGTTGGCGAGAAAGGTTTCGAGCTGATTGCGCCGGCCGTCGACAACGGCTTCAAGCTTCTCAACAATCTTTTCATTGACCGCGCTGGATCCGATTTGCAGGCTGACAATGCTCGAAGCGCCGATCGACATGATGGTCAACAGGGCAGCCGCCAAGGGCAATTTGCGAGAAATGAGCATCGAGAATCCCGAATGTTAGCTTGTGGACAGACATGTCTCGCTGGGTTCGAGACCTCCAGATCGGCATCATGCGGTCCGCGCGGACGCGGATACTGGCCATTCAAGCTTTCGGCGGTTTGCGTTACCTTTCTGTTAAAAATCGATCGCTAATAAGTAATAAATCCCGAAAACAACCACTCACCTGCCCGTTATCCCCCGGCAAAGACCAGCGGCACGACTGCTTTGGTGCGGCCGTGCCGGCTAGCTGTGCAACGGTTCAGGTTTGTGGAGATGAAAACCCTGACCGAAATCCACGCCTATTTCCATCAGCTTTGCCATCACCTCTTCATCGCCGACATATTCTGCAATGGTCTGAATGCCCAGAACCCTTGCCACCTCGACGAAACAGCGCACGGTGGCATCGTTGAGCGGGTCGTCGATAAGATCGCGGATGAACTGGCCGTCGATCTTTAAGTAATCGACCGGAAAGCGCTTGAGATATCCGAACGAGGATGCCCCTGCCCCGAAATCGTCCAGGGCGACCCGAACTTTTTTCTCCCTCACCTTTTCGATGAACGAGCTGGCGTCGGCGAGATTGGTGATCGCCGCCGTTTCGGTGATCTCGAAACACAGCCTTGTGCAGATGTCTTCGCCAGCCTGCTCAAGCAATTTCAGGGCATGAAGGTGGAAGGAGCGGTCTCCGACCGACTGGCCGGAAAGGTTCAGGCTGATGGTGGCGATATCACTCTTACTTGAGTTTTCGGCGACCCAGTCGATGGCGTGCGAGAGCACCCAGCGGTCAATGCGGGAGGCAAGATTGAAGCGTTCGGCCGAAGGCAGGAACGCCGAGGGGGAAATCAGGCTTCCGTCCTCGTGCGTCATCCTGATCAGGAGTTCGGCATGACGGCCGCTGCTCGCGCCGGAGAACGGCCGGATGTCCTGGACGAAGAGCACGAACCGGTCCTCGTCGAGCGCCTGCTCGATGCGCGACGCCCAGCGCATCTCACCCGACCTGGTGGCCAGCGCCTCATCACTGTCGACCCAGACCTGCACCCGGTTGCGGCCGGCTTCCTTGGCTGCATAGCAAGCGCTGTCAGCGGCCTGAAGAATGGATGCAACGCTCGGCATGGAGCCATCGACCGGGACCAACCCGATGCTGGTGCCAACGCGAAACCGCTTGTCATCATGGACAAAACGGAAATCGCTCATCCGGTCGCACATCTTCTGCGCAATCCGCGTCGCGTTCTCGATCGAACAGCGCTGCAGGATGACGGCAAACTCGTCGCCACCGAGACGGGCGAGCGTGTCCCCAGATCGGATTGTCTCGGAGAGCAGCTTGCTGACCTGCTTGAGCAAGACGTCACCCACCGCATGGCCGCAGGAATCATTGACGATCTTGAACTGGTCGAGGTCGATATAGAACAAGGCATTGGGCGTTTCATCCACCACCGACTTTTCGAACACCGAAGTCAGACGACGGTCGAATTCGGCGCGATTGATCAGACCGGTCAGCGGATCATGGGTCGCCCGGTGGCGCATCTCGCGCGACAGGCGGCGCTGTTCGCTGACATCGTGAAACACAAGAACGGCGCCGAGTGTCTCGCCATCGGAATTGCGGATCGGCGCGGCCGAATCCTCAATGCTGAACTCACGGCCATCGCGCGAAAGCAGCATGGTGTCATGATCAAGGCCGACGACCTCGACCTTGTCGAGGCAGGCTGCGATCGGATCGGGTGCCGTCTGCCGGGACTCTTCATGCACGATGTTGAAAACGGCGTGGCTCGGCTTGCCCTTCGCCTCGGCGGCGCTCCAGCCCGTCATTCTTTCGGCAACAGGGTTGAGCCACTGCACGATTCCCTTGGCATCAGTGGTCATTACCGCATCGCCGATGGAGTGCAGCGTGACGCGCAGCAGTTCATGCTGCTCTTCGAGCTCCAGCGCCATGGTGCGCATTCTGGTGACGTCCCAGGCAGCGCCGACGATCTTCAGGGCCCTGCCAGGCTCGCTGGACGTCACATTGGCCGAAACACGGATATGGTGGATCGAGTTGTCAGGATGGAAGATCCGGTACTCCTCTTCCAATGGCGCCACACCGACGACCGCCTGCCTGACCGCCTTTTCCATCCGATCGAGATCTTCCGGATGGACATGCCGTTGCCAGATCTTTGAGAGTGGCTCGGTGTGATTCTCGTCCACACCAAACAGCCGGTACATCCAGGGATCCCACGCTGCTTCGTTCCTGACCAGGTCAAGTTCCCAGATACCGATGCCACCGCTGTCGGTGGCGATGGTGATCCTCTCGGCCAGTTCGAGCTGTTTCTCCTCGGCCTGCTTCTGGCTGGTGATGTCTATATGGGTGCCGATCATCCGGGTCGGGTTGCCGTCCGCATCCCGCGTGATCACCCGGCCACGATCAAGGATCCAGACCCAGCCGCCATTCTTGTGGCGCATCCGGAACTGCTCTTCGAAGAACGGGGTCTTGCCGGCAATGTGGTCTAGGTCTGCGCATTTCGCCCGTTCCCGGTCATCGGGATGGACAAGGTTGAGCCAGCTCTCCAGCGCATCGCCCATTTCCTCGCGGGTATAGCCCAGAAGCTGGCACCACATTTCGGAATAATGCGTTGTCCCGTTGACGAGATCGGCATCCCAGATGCCGATGCGGCCATTTTCTGTCGCGACAGCCTGCCTGTCGCTGAGAACCTCCAGCGCAAGGCGTTGTTCCACCCGCTCGGTAATGTCCTGAAACGCGCCGGCGAGCCGCACCGGAACACCGTTCTCGAACTCCGCAGAGCCGGCCGTGCGCACCCAGATGGGGGTCCCGTCGGCCTTGTTGAACGGCAATTCGATGTCCCAGCTCTCACCGGTTTCGATGCTTTTCTCGACGGCGGCCTGAATGATGGGCCTTGCCTCGGGCGCATAAAAGTTCAGCGCCTCTTCCAAAGCAGGCGTATAGCCGGGTTCGAGCCCGTGAATACGGCAGGTCTCGTCGGACCAGAAGATTTCGCCGGCAACAAGATCCAGCTCCCAGCCGCCGATGCCAGCCAGACGCCCGGTCTTGTCGAGAAAGATCTGGCTCTTGCGCAGATCATCCTGCTGCAGCTTCCGCTCGTTGATGTCCTGGTGGGTTCCGAACATCCATTCGGGCTTGCCGTCCGGCGTCCTGGTGATCACCTTGCCGCGGTCAAGCACCCAGACCCAGTGGCCGTCCTTGTGGCGCATCCGCGCCTCGAACTGGTAGGTGTCGGTCTCGCCATCGAAATGACGCTGCAACGCCTTCCTCGAGCCTTCCAGATCGTCGGGTTCGGTGTTGTTTAACCAGGTCTCGATCGAGACCGGCTTCAACTCATCGAGCGTGTAGCCGATGATTTCCGCCCAGCGCTCGTTGAAACGGGTTTCGCCGGTCTGGACGTTCCACTCCCATGTTCCCGCCCCGGTGCCTTCAAGAATGTTTTGAAGCCGCTGACGTTCTTCGTCCAGTCCCTGCTTTGCAGCCACGCTTTCACTGATGTCACGAATGATATCCGTGCGGGCAATCACCTCGCCGTCCTGTGAGTAGACCGGACCGGTGGAAATCGAGACGGGAATGACGGTGCCATCTTTTGTTCGTCTGAACGTCTCGCGAAGATCAGGCTTTTCCTCACCGAAGGACGACCCGATGGCGGCCTCCGTCTGCCCCGGATCCAGCGGCAGGATCATGCTGACGGGTTTGCCCACGGCTTCTTCTGCGGTGTAGCCGAACATGGCTTCGGCCGCAGCGTTCCAGAGCTCGATGATGCCATCCGTTCCTACGGTGACAATTGCATCGAGGCTGTTTTCAACAATCGACGCCGCGCGCGACCGGGTCAGGCGCAGTTGCTGTTCCTCGCCAAGCGCAAGCCTGGCTTCGAGCGACCTGGCGGCTGCGTAGCCCAGATGTTCGAGGATTTCGCGCTGATGCGAGGTCAGCTTGCCCGGCGTGTGGCCAATGACGCAGAGCGTGCCGACATTTTCCCCATTGGAAAGAGTGAGGGGAACGCCGGCGTAAAACCGGACATCAGGTTCCCTGGTCACCAGCGGATTGTCCGAAAAACGTGGATCGGCGGTTGCGTCCTCGACTTCCATGATGTCTTCGCCATAGATGGCGTGCGCGCAGAAGGAGATATCGCGCGGCGTTTCAGTGACGCCAGGCAAACCGAAATTTGCCTTGAACCACTGCCGGTCCTGCTCAACGAGGGTGATCAGGGAAATCGGCGTCCCGCAAACAAGCGCTGCGGCCTTGACCAGAGCCTCGAACTCGCGCTCGGGCGCTGTATCGAGAACATGAAGGTCACGCAACGCCTTGAGCCGCTTGGCCTCACCAGGAGGCAGGTCCTGTTTGTTCACTGTCTCTGTCCCTGCATTGGTTCCGTGTGAGAGAAGCGGATCTAACCAGGCAATGCCTATTCTCGTTTCCTTGCCTGAAGCTTCACAGCCACGGCACCGTCAGTTCAGCTCGGCATATTGCAAACTTGATTACATAGCTTGATAAATCTCTAATATAGTAGGCCAAATGTTGCGTTTCGCCGGATTAACACCGCAACTTGCCCCCTTCAAGCACGGCTTCGGCCAAGCGAATGAACACTCTGGGCCGGCAAGCCTGGCTCACAATCAACAGGCATCCGCCCTTCAATCTGACGGGTCTGGATAATCCACCGCCCGGAAGTAAAGCCCCTCGGGAGCCGCCACCGGGCCACAGGCCTTGCGGCTTCTGGCACCGAGTGCGGCTTCGACGTCTGCGGTCGTCCACTTGCCCTCGCCGACCAGCCGCAAGGTGCCTGCGAAGGAGCGGATCTGGTTGTGCAGGAAACTGCGCGCGGAGGCATGAATTTCGATCAGCCCGTCCTGCGCGCCGGCCATGACATCGAGCCGGTCCAGACTGCGCACAGGCGAATTGGCCTGACACTGGACCGAGCGGAAGGTGGTGAAATCATGCCGGCCGACCAGCGCCTGCGCCGCGTCGTGCATGGCGGCAATGTCGAGCGGCTTGACCGACCACATCGCCCGGTTCTTCTCGATCACAAGCGGCGCACGGCGGCAGATGATGCGGTAGACATAGTGCCGCTTGAGGGCCGAGAAGCGGGCGTCGAACTCTTTGTCGACCTGACGCGCGGCGATGATCGCCACCCGCTCCCGCGCCATCTGCAGATGGGCGTTGATCGCGTCGCGGACCGTGTCGTCGGGCCAGGTCTTTTCCAGGTCGACATGGGCCACCTGACCCAGGGCATGAACACCCGCATCGGTGCGCCCGGCGCCACGGATACTGACAGTCTCGCCACAAAAGCCCAGGATCGCGGTTTCGATGGCCTGCTGGATGGAGGGGTGCTCATCCTGACGCTGCCAGCCGGCATAGCCGGTGCCGTCATACTCGACATCGAGTCGGTAACGCGGCATCAGCCGATCACCGTGCCGGGAGCAATAGCGGTTCCGCGCAGGAAATCCTCGGCCTTGAGTGGTTTGCCACCGGCCTTCTGCAAGGTAAGCAACCTGATCGCGCCCTTGCCCGTGGCAATCGTCAGCTGGTCGTCCAGCACGGTTCCGGGCGCCTGCCCTTTCACGTCCATGTCTGCCACCTCGGCGGCCAGCAGCTTGACCCGCTCTGCACGATCACCACTGGCGATCTCGAACCAGGCGCCGGGTGACGGGGCCAGCCCGCGCACATGGTCGTGCACCTGTTGCGCCTCCAGCGTGAAATCGACCCGGGTTTCGGCCTTGCTGATCTTGGCCGCATAGGTGACGCCTTCATCCGGCTGCGCTGTCACCGGGAGCTTGCCCGTTTCAAGACGCGCCATGGCCTCGACCATCAGCTTCGCGGTGACATCGGCGAGCTTGTCATGCAGTTCGCCGGTGGTCATGGCAGGGGTGATCTCGACGGTCTCAGTCAGCGCCACCGGGCCGGTGTCGAGGCCTTCGTCCATCTGCATGATCATCACGCCGGTTTCACTGTCACCGGCCATGATGGCGCGCTGGATCGGCGCGGCGCCACGCCAGCGCGGCAGCAGCGAGGCGTGACCATTCCAGGCGCCCAGCCTTGGAGCCTCCAGAATGGGCTTGGGCAGGATCAGGCCGTAGGCGACGACAACCGCCGCATCGGCATTCAGCGCCCGGAAAGCCGCCTGCTCGTCTTCACTCTTCAGGCTTTTCGGGGTGAACACCTCAATACCCAACGCATCCGCGGTGCGGTGAACCGGTGAAGGCAAGACTTCCAGCCCGCGGCGGCCCGCCGGACGCGGCGGCTGCGAGTAGACCGCAACGATCTCATGCCCTGCCGCATGCAGCGCTTCCAGCGTCGGCGCCGCGTAACCGGGCGTTCCCATAAAGATGATGCGCATGGTCGATCCTCATACGGGTGGGCAACAGCCTGACGGCCGGGCGGCAGCGGTGTTGACGCCTCAGATCAGGCGGTCATGCGGGCCTTTGCCAGCTTGGTGAACTTGCGCACCACCATGTCACGCTTGAGCTTGGAAATGTGGTCGATGAACAGGACTCCGTTGAGATGGTCAATCTCGTGCTGCAGGCAAGTGGCGAGCAGGCCGTCGGCCTCGGTCAGCTGTTCCTTGCCGTCGCGGTCGAGATGCTTGACGGTGATCGTCGCCGGGCGCTCGACTTCGGCGTAATAGTCCGGGATCGAGAGGCAGCCCTCTTCATAGACGCTGGTCTCGTCTCCGGTCGCCACCAGTTCCGGGTTGATGAAGACCTGCGGGGCGGGCTCTTCGTCCTTGCCGGCGATGTCGATCACCAGCAGACGCCGCGGCACGCCGATCTGGATCGCGGCCAGGCCGATACCGGGCGCGTCATACATGGTTTCGAGCATATCATCGATAAAGCTCTGCATTTCCGAATCGACGCGTTCCACCGCAGCGCTTTGCTGGCGGAGAACGGGGTCGGGCAAATAGATGATCGGCTTGGTGGTCATAGCGGTGAAATAGTCATTGAACCGCGCGCCGTCAATCAGCGCCGGCAACCAGCCAATAATGATGTTCTCGTTTTGATCTGACAAAAGCCGCAGAATCAGCTAGGGCAAGAGAATGCAGACCGGTACAGCCCTGTTTTCGTCTCCGTTATTTCAGCTCAATGGCCATACGGTCACACTGGGTGAGAGCCTGATGGCTTTGTTGGTTGTGCTGATGCTGTGTGCCCTCTTGCTGGCGTTCAGCCTGACGCGCACAGCGCGCAAACGGGCGCAGGCAGACACGGACGCCGTGACCCGCGCGGCCCAGGCCGAGGAGCGGCTTGCAGAAATCCTAAAGGCACAAGCGGAAATGCAGGGCCGCATGGGCGCGATGGCGGAGCTGTTTGGCGCGCGTCAGGCCGAACTTAACCAGGCGATCGGCCAGCGCATTGACGGCATGACCCAGCGGCTGGGATCCTCGATCAGCGAGCAGACCAAATCGACCCATGAGAACCTGTCGAAACTGCAGGAACGGCTGGCGGTGATCGACACGGCGCAAAACAACATCCAGTCGCTGGCGCGCGACGTGGTGGGGCTGCAGGCGATCCTGTCGAACAAGCAGACCCGCGGTGCCTTCGGCCAATCGCGGATGGAAACCATCATCCAGGACGGGCTTCCGTTTGGAGCGTTCAGTTTCCAGCCGACGCTGTCAAACGGCATGCGGCCCGATTGCACGATCTCCATGCCCAACGGCGCGCCGGATCTGGTCATCGATGCGAAATTTCCGCTGGAAGCCTGGAACGCCATGCGCGCGGCGGAAGCCGAGGGCAGCAGCGACCAGGCTGCCCAGCAGGCACAACAGAGGTTCCGCCGGGACATCGAAGTCCATATCCGCGACATCTCGGACAAGTACCTGATCCCGGGCGAGACCCAGGACACGGCCTTCCTGTTCGTGCCGTCGGAATCGATCTTCGCCGAGATTCACGAGAACTTTGAAGCCATCGTGCACAAGGCGCAGCGCTCCCGCGTGGTCATTGTCTCGCCATCGCTGCTGATGCTGTCGATCCAGGTGATCCAGGCGCTGCTCAAGGATGCGCGGATGCGCGAGCAGGCTCATCTGATCCAGGGCGAGGTGATCCGACTGATGGAGGATCTTTCGCGGCTCGATGACCGGACGCGGAAGCTGCAGGCGCATTTCTCGATGGCGCAGAAGGATGTCGACCTGATCCTGACCTCTTCGGACAAGCTGACCAAGCGCGGCGCCAAGATCGAGGCGCTGGAGTTCGCGCAACTGGCTGACGAGGCCAAGGCCGCTGACAACAAAGGACAGACGACAGAGCGTTCCGCGGCTTCCAGTCAGTCACCGAAGTTCGAACCGCGATCCTCGACCCTCAAGCTGAGCGTCGTGGACGAAGACAACTGACCCCTTTTCTCAGCCCCGATAACCTGACAAAAAGCTGCCCACAGGATTGAAGCGCAGCCCGGCAGCCGAACCGCTGATACGGGTGAGCAAGGGAGAGAGCCATGATCACCGTCATCGGATCCATCAACATGGACCTGATCGCCACCACGCCGCGGCTGCCCGAACCGGGCGAGACCGTCAGCGGGCCGGATTTCACTACGGCGCAGGGCGGCAAGGGCGCCAACCAGGCGCTGGCTGCGCAACGCGCAGGCGCATCAGTGACCATGTGCGGCGCGGTTGGCGATGACGCTTTCGCGGACGACGCCCTGGCGTTGCTTGACGAGGCAGGGGCTGACCTTACGGCTGTGCGTCATGTGGATGGCCCGACCGGAATCGCGGTGATCCTTGTGGGCGGCGACGGCGAGAACATGATCGTTGTGGTCCCCGGCGCCAATGGCAAGGTAACTGCGGATGACGCGGACCGGGCGGTCGCGGAGATGGCAAAGGGCGATACGCTGCTGCTGCAGATGGAGATCCCGGACGTAGCCACCGAGGCCGCACTCAAGGCCGCGCGGGCCAAGGGCGTGCGCAGCGTGCTCAACATCGCGCCGCTGACCGATGCAGTCGAGCGTCTGGCACCATTGGCCGACATCGTCATCGCCAACGAGACCGAATTCGCGCGGTTGTCAGGCCAGCCGGCGGAAACGCTGGAGGCTGCGAAGGCAGAGCTTGAAAAACTGCATGGCAAAACCGGCCAGTGCCTGATTGTCACGCTCGGCGGTGATGGTGTGCTTTGGGCCAGGGACGGCGCGATCGAACACGTGGCCTCGCTCAAGATCACGCCGGTCGACACTGTCGGTGCAGGCGATACGTTCTGCGGCTACCTGGCCCAGGGTCTCGATGCGGGGCTCGAGTTTTCAGCCGCGGTCCGCCGGGCCGCCGTGGCAGGCGCGCTGGCCTGCCTCAAGCCCGGCGCGCAGCCATCGATCCCGCTGTCAGCCGACGTCGACGCACGGCTCTGAAACGATCACAGGCGGCCAAGCCGCTCGATAAGCAGATCGAAAAAGCGATCCGCATCGACGTCCTTGACGACAAGGGCGTTCTGGGGACGCTCGGTCACCCTCCACCAGTCCACCACGGTGGCGCCCAGGGTCAGTTCCGAACCGGTCTCGATCTCGACATTGCAGTTGCGGCCTGAGAACATGTCCGGATCGAGCAACCAGGCAATGACCGTCGGGTCGTGCAGCGGACCGCCATCAGTGCCGTATTTCTCCTCGTCGAAGCGCTCGAAAAACTCCAGCATGTCGGCCATGGCGACTGAGGCCCGGTTGCCGTTTGCGCGCAAGCGTTCGACCCGGATCTTGGTGGTCAGCACCTTGTGGGTCACATCGAGCGGCATCATGGTGAGCGGTATGCCCGCACCAAACACTATCTTGGCGGCTTCGGGATCGACATAGATGTTGAACTCGGCCGACGGCGTGATGTTGCCGCCCTCGAAGAAACCGCCCCCCATCAGCACGATCTGCTTGATCCGTCCGGCGACATCAGGGGCCCGCTCGAGGACCATGGCTATGTTGGTCAGCGGACCAAGCGGACACAAGGTGACGGTTCCGGCCGGTTCGCTGCGCAGTGTCTCGATGATGAAATCGACGGCGTGTTTCGATTCCAGCGGGCGGGCGGGCTCAAACAGGTCGATGCCATCAAGGCCGGTCTTGCCGTGAACATGCTCGGCGGTGACCAGCTTGCGGGCAAGCGGCCTGTCGGCGCCGGCATAGACCGCGATGTCTCCCCTGCCGCAGATTTCGGTAACCATGCGGGCGTTGCGCCCGGTCAGCGCCAGCGGCACGTTGCCTGCGACCGCAGTAATGCCGAGCACCTCGAGTTCCGGGCTGGCAAGCGCCAGCATGATCGCGGCGGCATCGTCCTGGCCGGGGTCTGTATCGATGATGATCTTGCTCGGCGTCATGGTTTGTCCTTGCGAAAAAGCGATTCGATTGCCCGGACATTAGGAGCGGCAGCACTCGTGGGGCAAGGTTCTTGCGAAGCTCGGTGTAAGTTCCCATATTACGATCATGCCGGATGCCGATTTAGGGTCCGGCGCCTGTCGCTTGAGAACGAGGACAAGCCATGTCGCGTATGACGCCCTTTTCAAGTCCGCTGCTGCTGGGCTTTGACACAATGGAAAAGACCCTGGAGCGGATTGCCAAGGGGTCTGAAGGCTATCCACCCTACAATATCGAACGCATCCGCGCCTCGGCGGACGGAAGCAAGGCCGAACGGCTCAGGATCACGCTGGCGGTTGCCGGTTTTTGTGACGAAGATCTCGAGGTGACGACGGAAGAAAACCAGCTCGTCATCCGCGGTCGCCAGTCTGACGAGAGTGACGGGCGTGAATATTTGCACCGCGGCATTGCCGCACGGCAGTTCCAGCGGATGTTCGTGCTCGCCGACGGCATGCGGGTTGTCAGTGCGGAATTGAAAAACGGATTGCTGTCCGTTGATCTAATTCGCCCGGAACCGGAGCGCATGGTGCGAAAAATTAACATTTCGGTTCGAGACTAGGACCAACAGTTCGAGCCAACAGGATGTTTCCTGCCACCTTCAGGAGGAAATCGACATGATTGCCAAATCGGGAAAAACCCAATTGTCCGCCAATGACCTGGCCCTACTGGGCTCGGGCAAGGTCGGCTATATCCGCAAGATGCGCTCGGAAGACGTCATCGCGCGCTTTCCGGAAGCACCGGTGCTTGATCCGGGGCTCGAGCTCTGGGCGCTGTTTGGCGCCGACGGCACGCCGATCCTCCTGACCGACAATCGCTCCAGCACATTCTACCGTGCGGCAGAGGACGAGCTCAAAACCGTCGCCCTGCACTGACGGCGCTGCGTAAGGCCTGAACGCCGACCGGGCTGACGCCAGGGTCAGAGTGCAGTGCCTGCCAGACAGAGAACACCAAGAAGCCCGGAAATCATGGTGATTTCCGGGCTTTGTTGCATCCGCAGATCGAGATTTTTCAGCAGCTCACTCAGGGCCGTGGGCCCAGCCGGGATCAGGCCGCGTTGGAGGCCGGCTCTTCGGTCAGGAAGGCGTGCAATGAGGCTGCATTGTCGGTGGCGCGCAGCTTGGCGACCATTTCACTGTCGCGCATGACGCGGGCAATTCGCGAGAGTGCCTTGAGGTGGTCGGCGCCAGCGCCTTCCGGCGCCAGAAGCAGGAAGACCAGATCGACCGGCTGGTCGTCCAGGGCTTCGAAGTCGACAGGCTGATCCAGCCGCGCGAATACGCCGACGATCTTGTCCAGCGACGCCAGCTTGCCGTGGGGAATGGCAATGCCATTGCCAACTCCGGTCGAGCCAAGCCTTTCGCGCTGGAGAATGACGTCGAACACCTCGCGCTCGGCAAGTCCGGTGACTTCCGAGGCCTTGGCCGCCAGTTCCTGCAACAGCTGCTTCTTGGAGTTTGCCTTGAGCGCAGGCAGAACAGAGTTCTGCGCAATCAGATCAGCAAGCGCCATGTCAAATTCCTTGTTCTGGGTCCGCGTACCGGACCTCATTGTTCGCTTCATGTGAAAGGCAGCAAGCCTCTGGCAATCAACTTCGCCGAGGGCCTGCCTGCCTTACTTCATATCAGCCAACGCCGTCAGGACTTGATCCCGCCGGCGTCAATCCAACCGATGTTTCCGTCATCGCGGCGATATACCACATTGAGTGCATCATTGCCGGCATTGCGGAACATCAAGATCCGTTCATCCGTCATATCGAGCGCCATCACAGCATTGGCGACACTCATGGTCACAAGCTGCTTGGTGCTTTCGGCGATGATCGCCGGTGCATAGTCTTCTGGTATCTCAGCCACATCATCGCCAGCTGAATCCACCACCGCATAAGCCAGCTCGGACTGAGCCTGCTGGCTGTTGGCATGGTGATCCTTGAGCCGGCGCTTGTAGCGACGCAGGCGTTTTTCGACCCGTTCCGCCGCAGCATCAAACGCAGGCTGCGGATCCTGGGCTTCGCCTGTTGCATGCAGCACAACGCCCGTATCGAGGTGGATCTTGCAGTCTGCCTTAAAGCGCGACCCGGATTTCTCCACAATTACGTGGCTAGAGAATCCGCCATCGTAATATTTACGAACTGCTCCTGTGACATGGTCCTCAATGCGGGTCGTGAATGACTCGCCGATTTCCATATGCTTACCAGACACTCGCACGCTCATGGGTCATCCCTTCTTGTTATGGTTTGGGAATTTAGTCTAGGCCATGCGCCGCGCTCATCCAAGCGCCTGACGTCGGTCAAATGGCCCGGTCCCTGCAATTTTTTGCTTGACAGAAACCGGATGAGGCTCGCGATCCACCCGCGTCACCCAATGCGGGGCGGCTTCTACGCCGATGCGCACAGGCTGTCAAGTTTGGCATTTTCCTTGCTTTATTAGGCAGCCTTTTCAAGCAATTGGGCCTTGGGCATCATACTGCTGCCGCCCGCGCACGGGCGCGTTTTTCGCGCCGCCGCTGCACCGAGGACGGAATGGCCATCGCTTCGCGATACTTGGCGACCGTGCGGCGAGCGATCTCGACACCGGACTTCTTGAGCATATTCACCAGGTCATCATCGGAAAGCACCGCTTCGGGCGTTTCCTGCTCGACCAGCACACGAATGCGGTGGCGCACTGATTCGGCTGAATGGGCGTCTCCGCCGGCTTGGGCCGAGGCAATGGACACCGTGAAGAAGTACTTCAGCTCGAAGACGCCGCGCGGCGTGATCATGTATTTGTTCGACGTCACCCGACTGACGGTCGATTCATGCATGCCGATGGCTTCGGCCACGGCCTTGAGATTGAGAGGCCGCAGATGATCGACACCATGCAGCAGGAAAGCGTCCTGCTGGCGGACGATTTCAGTGGCGACCTTCATGATCGTGCGGGCACGCTGGTCGAGCGAGCGCGCAAGCCAGTTGGCGGTCTGGAGGCACTCACTGAGAAATTCCTGCCCCGCCGTGTTCTTTTGCATCTTTCCGGAGACGGTGGTGAAATAGGTCTGGTTGACCAGCACCCTCGGCAAGGTGTCGGGGTTGAGCTCGACGGTCCATCCGCCGTCGGCTGCCGGACGCACCGACACGTCGGGAACAATCAACTCGCTGGAGCCGGTTTCAAACCGGGTGCCGGGCTTGGGATCAAGCGCACGGATCTCGGCCATCATCTCGAGAAGGTCTTCCTCGTCAACGCCACAGATCCGGGTCAGCGCGCCGAAATCACGCCGGGCCAGCAATTCGAGATTATCGACCAGAGCTGCCATCGCCGGGTCCAGCCGGTCCTTGCGTTTCAACTGCAGGCCAAGACATTCGGACAGCGACCGCGCAAAGATACCGGCCGGCTCAAACTCCTGCAGACGAGCCAGCACCGCATCGACCTGTTCCGGAGCCGCGCCGAGACGTTCGACCGTCTCGGCCAGCTCACCCACCATGTAGCCGGCCGCATCCAGCTGATCGGCAAGCTCGGTGGCAATCAGTTTCTCGGCCGGCTCGGCAAAGGCAAATGCGATCTGTTCGGCAACGTGATCGCGCAAGGTCGGCGCGCGGGCCGCAAAATCATCAAGATCACAGCCTTCACCTGCCTGGCCGCCTTCGCTGCCCGGCATCGATTTCCAGTTGTCGAGGAATTCAGGCTGATCAACCCGCTCGGTGCCATGGTCGTCCGGAAAGACGTTCTCATAGCGTGCATCGATTTCCGAGGTCATGCGCTCGGTCTGGCTGTCAGACGTTTCAGCCCAGGTGGCATCCTCACTGGCGGCGGTTTGCTCCAGGGAAACCTCAGGCGCAACTTCCGGCACCGCATCGGCGTGCTCGCTCTCCGCATTGACCAGCTCAAGCAGCGGATTGCGCTCCACCTCCTGCTCGATAAACCGGGTCAACTCGATATGACTGAATTGCAGCAGACGGATCGACTGCATCAGTTGAGGCGTCATGACCAGTGACTGGCTTTGACGCATTTGAAGACCGGCTGACATAGCCATGCGACGCATTACTCCCCGCTTGGGCCGCCCTGAACCTGGCTGGCAGCGCTGCTGCACCCAAGCTGTCCGGACTCGGAACGTCTCCAGCGACGCCCGATAACCCCATCTGGCCCGAAAATTGCCTTTTTCTTCCTTCGGGTCAAGCCTGACCTCGGGACAGGGTAAATTTGCCTCAGGCCAGCCAGCCAGTGACACTTGAAAAGGCAGGTGCCTTGCAGGGGCGTCGCAGCGGCCGCGTTACAGGGAGAACTGCTCACCAAGATAGAGGCGGCGGACATCGGGATTGGCGACGATGTCGGCAGGCCGGCCATGGGTCAGCAAAACGCCCGCATTCATGATGTAGGCACGGTCGATCAGGCCCAGGGTTTCACGCACATTGTGATCGGTGATCAGCACCCCGATGCCACGGCGGGTAAGGTGGCGCACGAGATCCTGAATGTCTGACACCGCGATCGGGTCCACGCCTGCAAAAGGCTCGTCCAGCAGCATGAAGGTCGGATCCGACGCCAGTGCCCGGGCGATCTCGAGCCGGCGTCGCTCCCCGCCCGACAGCGCAATGGAGGGAGACTTGCGCAGATGCGAGATGTGAAACTCCTCCAGCAGACTGTCGAGTTTCTCTTCACGTTTGGCGCGGTTTTTTTCCACCACCTCCAGCACGGCGCGGATATTGGCCTCGACGCTCAGCCCGCGGAAAATCGAGGCTTCCTGTGGCAGATAGCCAACGCCGAGCCGGGCGCGGCGGTACATCGGCAGGCTGGAGACATCATGCCCGTCAATCTCGATCGTACCGGCATCCACGGGAACCAGACCGGTGATCATGTAGAAACAGGTGGTCTTGCCGGCTCCGTTCGGACCCAGCAGCCCCACGGCCTCGCCGCGGCGAACGCCAAGCGAGACACCATCCACAACCCGGCGGGATTTGTAGGCCTTGGTCAGATTGCGGGCAATGAGCGTTCCGTCATAGCGCGTCGCCCCCTCGGGAGCCTGCGCCACGTCGCCGTCACCGTTGTTGCTGCCCAGTGATGAAAATAGAGCCCGGATCACTGCTTGGGTCGCGATTTGGGGTCCAGCTGAATCATGACGCGGCGGCCGCAGCTGTCGAGCTTGGCCTGGCCGTTCTTCATCTGAACCGTGAGCTTGCAACCGATAAAGATGTTGTCGGCATCGGTGAGCACGACTTTCTCACCCGTCAGCACCAGCACCTCGTCAAGCATGTTGAAATTGCCGGTATCCGCCGTTGCGGTCTGGGTGCCGGACTGGATGAACACCTTCTTGTAGAGTTCGATCTCCCTGATGTCGGCCGTCCCCGACGACACCGAGCCACCGCCATCATTGGTGTAATTGACGATCATCTCGCCTGCCTGCAACAGCGTATCGCCCTGCACCACCTTGACGTTGCCGGTGAAGGTCGCCTGGCTGGTTTCCTCGTTGATCTGGAGCAGGTCGCTTTCGATCTGGATCGGCTCGTCGCCGGACAAGGCCAGCCCCGACATCCTGCTCTCGGTGTCCTGGGCAAAGGTGCCCGAGACGGGCGCCAGCAATCCGGCGGCGATCACGGCCGCCGCAATAATAGTCAAATGCAAAGGCGATCTTGCCATATCAGTTCGTCACTCCATCCTTCGGCTTTAGCGCCGAGGGGTTGATCGTCATACGGACCTTGTCCTTGAAGATGATGATGCGGCCCTTATCAGTCATCTGCATGGATTGCGCAACCACGGAGGCATCTCCGGTGCTGATCGAAACCGGTGCGTCAGTCACAAGGCCACCATTGGCCATATCCACGTCTGCCGATTGCAACTGCACTTTCATGCCGTCTTCCGTGGTGACTGACAAAGGCTGATCAAACATAATTGTCTGGGCAGCCTTGTTCAGGGTGCCGCTGGCGGCATTGAGAACGGCATTGGTGCTATTGGGAGCAGGCAGATCAGCCACGATGTCCTCGAGCACAATGACATCAGGAACGGACAGGTCCTGGACCGCGCGCGCAGCGCGCATTGTATAGGGCCGGGCGTCAGAACTCTGGCCGCTCATCACCGGATTCTGCATGACAAGCTTTCCGTCGCGGACGACCACCGATTCGATGCCGACGCCATCGGGCACCAGATTGTCGAGCCAGGAGACCACGACAAACGCCACGACAACGAGCACGGCAGAGAGCGGCAATATGAACTTGAGGAGACGGACCAGGCGCGAGTGGGATTGAGCACGCCTGTACTCGGCATGCGATCGGCCTGCATAATGGCCGCTGTCGGGCACCTCGGAGACTGTCGTTGTGGTCATTCGGCTCGGAAGTCCTGATGGTGAGCAGCGCTGGATAGGGCCCGGCCGGCACGGTCCGGTTGTTTGGCAGAGTTGTGGTTGCGGTCGGCTTCGCATGCCAATATGGTGATTTTACGAAGCAATTGATGCAGATTGCCATGCCGCGCCGGCAATGGCAAAAGCAAAGCCGCAACAGGTGCGCTTAAAGCCGTTAAAACTGCCAAGCTGCAACCTTTTTTGACTGCCCAGGACACATTCGGAGGACAACGCGTGACCGACCCGGACATTCTTGCCGATCGCCGCCGGATCCGGCGCAAGCTGAGCTTCTGGCGCTTCATGACCATTGTGGTCGCCATTGCGCTTGTTGCCGGGCTGTTCATGCGGTTTCAGGGCACGGGCCGCGGCGGCAGCCATATCGCACGTATCGACATCAGCGGCGTGATCACCGACGACCAGCCGCTGCTTGACCTGATTGCCGATGCGGCCGAGAGCGAAGCTGCCAAGGCACTGGTGGTCTCTATTTCCTCGCCCGGCGGTACCACCTATGGCGGCGAGCGCATTCACAAGGCGTTGCTCAAGGCCGGCGAGTCGAAACCGGTGGTCGCCGACATTCACACGCTGGCAGCATCGGCCGGCTACATGATCGCTGCCTCGACCGACCATATCGTCGCCGGTGAAAGCTCGATCGTCGGCTCGATCGGGGTCATTTTCCAGTATGCCCAGGCACAGGATCTGCTGGACAAGATCGGCGTGCAGATGGAGGAGATCAAATCTTCGCCGCTGAAAGCCGAACCCTCGCCTTTTCATGAAACCAGCGAAGAGGCCAAGGCGATGATCCGCTCGATGGTGCTCGACAGCTATGACTGGTTTGTCGATCTGGTTGCCGATCACCGCGAAATGAGCCGCAGCGACGTGCTGGCGCTTGCGGACGGCTCAATCTTTACCGGCCGTCAGGCGCTGAAGAACGGTCTCGTGGATGCGCTGGGCGGGGAAGCGGAAATCCGCGCCTATCTGAAAAGCCGCGATATCGATGACAGCCTCGAATTTGTCGACTGGAAACCGGCCAGGGAAACCGCGAACCTGTTCTTCAGCGCCGGCGCGGGAGACCTGATCCGGCAGTTCCTGGGCATGCCCGCATCGCTTGCAACCGAAATTGACCGGTTGTCGGGCGGCAAGTTGTTCCTTGACGGCCTTGTGTCTGTTTGGCAGGTTGGCGGGCAGTCGGAGAGTGTCGAGTTGGGGCGAGGGAAATGATCAAATCGGAATTGGTTCAAGCAGTTGCGGCGCGCAACCCGCATCTCTATCACCGGGATGTCGAGAACATCGTCAATGCTGTCCTGGACGAGATCACCGAGGCGCTGTCAGAGGGCAACCGGGTTGAATTGCGCGGATTTGGTGCATTTTCGGTCAAGAACCGCCCCCCGCGCTCCGGCCGCAATCCGCGCACCGGCGAACCGGTGTTCGTCGAGGAAAAATGGGTGCCGTTCTTCAAGACCGGCAAGGAACTGCGCGAGCGGCTCAATCCCAACGACAAGGACTAAGCTTGCCCCGGCTGTCGGACAGCCCTATCTGATACAGCATCGTCGACCGGATTGAGAGGTAGCGCAGGCAGTGCGACCGGCTTGATGATCCGGCCGCCGACGAGCCTGTATCAACGAAGACAAACCCGGGGAGCCCGAGGCGATCCCGGGCTCACAGAGACTGGATCGAACCATGATCAAGCGCATTATCGGACTGGCCATTCTTGTGCCCCTGGGCATCATTCTCATCATGCTGTCGGTGGCGAACCGCCAGGCGGTGACGCTGGCGCTCAATCCGTTTGACCCGGCCGATACCGTGTTGTCGGTGTCGCTGCCGTTTTTCGTATTCCTGTTCCTGGCGCTGATCATCGGCATGATCATCGGTTCGCTTGCGACCTGGTTCAAACAGGGCAAGCACCGCAAGCGGGCGCGCGTCAATGCCAATGAAGCAGTCAAATGGCATACCGAAGCCGACCGCGAAAAGGCCAAGGCGCAACAGATCGCCGCGTCCCTCCCCGCCCCCGACAAGCGCTCTGCGGCCTGAGCCGGACAGCTTATTGATTAGCGCCCCGATCGCTTCGGGCTGTACCTCCACGCGCGACGGCCCATGCTCGACGGCGACGCATGCCTGCGGATTATCCGCCACCTCAATGGTCGTGGCCATGGCTCTGCAGCGCGCCGAGATTTTCGCCGGTGCGGTATTCCTTGACGGCCTGAACCAGAATGAGCTGGGCCGAGCGCAGGAACAGGCCGGCCATCAGCAGGGCGACGATAAGGTCGGGCCAGGCGGATGCGGTGAGCCAGACGGCGGCACTTGCAATCATCACTGCGACGTTGCCGATGGCGTCGTTGCGCGAGCAGAGCCAGACCGAGCGCACATTGGCATCGCCATCCTTGTACCGCATCAGCAAAAACACGCTGGCCAGGTTGGCCGCCAGCGCCAGCAGGCCGATCGATCCCATGATCCCGGCGCTGGGCACACCGAGGATGAGAACCTGATAGGCGGTCGAGCCGAACACCCAGAGCCCCATCGCCAGCAAGCTCAAACCCTTCAGCAAGGCCGCAGTGGAGCGGACCCTGATGCTCATGCCGATGACGGCGAGGCTCATGCCGTAGGTCAATGCATCGCCAAGAAAATCCAGCGCATCGGCCTGCAAGGCCTGTGAACCGGCCAGCTGGCCCGCCGACATCTCGACGAAGAACATGGCGGCATTGATGGCGATCACCGTCCACAAGACGCGCTTGTAGGAAGCGTCCATGCCGTCGAAGCGCGGGTTACCTGAGCAGCCGCAGGCTTGGGTTTCCGTGCCCCAGGAAGGGGCGTCCAGGGTGGGGGTATCTGCCATTTCGTTGTCCTTGCCTCATCAATGGCGCAATCTATAATCCCTCTAGCGACTATAGATTCAAGAGGGCATTTTGATGTTTTCCATCGGCGAGCTTTCCAAACGCACCGGGGTGAAAATCCCGACCATCCGCTACTACGAGCAAATGGGGCTGATCGAGGCACCGGAACGCTCGCAAGGCAATCAGCGGCGCTACTCAAAGGACGGGATGCAACGCCTGTCCTTCATCCGCCATTCGCGTGAGCTGGGGTTTTCGATAGGGGACATCAAAGGCTTGCTGGAGCTGAGCCAGCATCCGGAAAAGCCATGCCATGATGCACACAACATGGCGGCGCGGCGGCTTGAGGACGTCCGGGCAAGGATTGCCAAACTGCAGCGATTGGAACGCGAGCTCAAGCGCATTTCCGATTGTGACGCAGACACCGTCGCCCATTGCGCGGTGATCGAGACGCTGGCCGATCACAACCTGTGCGAGACGGAGCACTGAGCGGAGGCAGTTAAAGTGATCAGTTTCCTAGACACCAGCAGCCCGAGCGCTGACGACCTCGTTGAATTTGGTAAAGAACTGGCCTGCGAGTTTCTTCGAGGTTGAATCAATCAGCCGGGAGCCGAGCTGGGCGATCTTGCCGCCGACCTGTGCCTTCACGTCGTAGGTGAGCACGGTTTCCGCGCCGTCTTCGACCAGTTTCACATCAGCCCCGCCCTTGGCGAAGCCGGCGATGCCGCCCTTGCCTTCGCCGGCAATGGTGTAGCTCTCGGGCGGGTTGATGTTTTCCAGCGTCACATCGCCGGTGAACTTGGCAGAGACCGGTCCGATCTTGATCTTGACGGTGGCCGACATCTCGGTGTCGGAGGTTTTTTCCAGCGTCTGGCAACCCGGAATGCACTCGCGCAGAACGTCGGGATCGTTGAGCGCTTCCCATACCAGCTGACGCGGGGCCGCGATGCGTTCTTCGCCGTTCATTTCCATTGGACAAGATCCTCCCTGATTGTGAGCCTATCTATGCAAAGCGAAAACGGCTTTGCCAAGTGCATATCGGGTTGCTATGTCCAATCTCTCATGAAATCGCCGGGACATGGCGCTGCCCAGGGCCCGGCCACGCACATTAACTGGACATTTCGGACCTTGGCCGACAAGCGCACCCAAAAGCCACGACGCGGCGGCCCCGCCCAGCCGGGAGAGCCCAGGCCAAAAACCAACCGGCCCAAGGGCGGCAGTGGCGGCGGCAAGCCGCGGGATGGCAAGTTTCGTGACGACAGAGCACGAGCCGACAAGCCGGCTCACACCGATGCAGCGAAAAGGCATACGGACAAGCGCGCGAGAAACGACCGGAAGCCGGCCGACCGCCAGGCGTCAGACCGCAAGGCCGACACCCAGCCGCAAGCGCCGCTCAGGCCGCTGACCAAGCGTCAGGGGCCGCTGCCGCAGCAGATCGTGCCGCTGATCCTGGAAACCGGCAACGAGGACGGCTACCAGCTTCTCGACATGGGACTCAACGAAGCCGGCCAGGGCGAGAAGCTCGAGCAATATGGCAGCCTGCGCATCGTGCGTCCGGAGGCGCAGGCGCTGTGGGGCCGCGGGCTGCCGGATTCCGAATGGGCCAAGGCGGACGCGGTGTTTACCGGCGACACCGACGAGGACGGCATCGGCCGCTGGGCGTTCCCGCGCATGCCGCTGGGCGAAACCTGGCCAATGAAGCTGCTCGGTGTCGATTTTCATGGCCGGCTGACCTCGTTCCGCCATGTCGGGGTATTTCCCGA
This sequence comes from Hoeflea sp., assembly GCF_002733955.1. Taxonomy (GTDB): domain Bacteria; phylum Pseudomonadota; class Alphaproteobacteria; order Rhizobiales; family Rhizobiaceae; genus Hoeflea. The sequence goes on from NZ_NVXQ01000005.1 coordinate 118,042, forward strand.
GCAGATCGCACACTGGCGCTGGATGGCGGACCGGATCACCGAGGCCAGCCGGCCGCTGAAGGTGCTCAACCTGTTCGGCTATACAGGCGTCGCCTCGCTGGTCGCCGCCCATGCCGGGGCCGAGGTCACCCATGTCGATGCGTCGAAGAAGGCGATCGGCTGGGCGCGGGAAAACCAGGCGCTGGCGCGGCTTGAGGACAAGCCGATCCGCTGGATCTGCGAAGACGCGATGAAGTTCATTGCGCGCGAAGAGCGCCGCGGCAACAGCTACGACATCATTCTCACCGATCCGCCAAAATTCGGCAGAGGCCCGAATGGCGAAGTCTGGCAGTTGTTCGAGCATCTGCCTCTGATGCTCGATATCTGCCGCGAATTGCTGAGCGACAAGCCGGTGGGGTTGGTGCTGACCGCCTATTCGATCCGGGCCTCCTTCTATGCAACACACGAGTTGATGCGCGAGACCATGCGCGGCGCTGGCGGCCGGGTGGAATCGGGCGAACTGATCATCCGCGAGAGCGGCAAGCCCGAAGCAGACGAATGCCGGGCACTGTCGACCTCGCTTTATTCAAGGTGGCTGCCGCAATGAGTGATCACGACCATCCAAGTCATCGCGCGACCAAAGTCGGGCAGGTGAAAGAAATCACCAGCCTTTCCAATCCGGTGATCAAGGACATCCGCGCGCTGTCAATGAAGAAGCATCGCGACGAGACCGGCACCTTTCTGGCCGAAGGCCTGAAGCTGGTGATCGACGCGCTCGATCTCGGCTGGACAATCCGCACGCTGATTTATGCCAAGAACCAGCGCGGCAAGGAACAGGTTGAAAAGATCGCAGCACTCACGGTGGCGCGCGGCGGGCTGGTGCTGGAAGTCAGCGAGAAGGTGCTGACAGCCATCACAAGGCGCGACAATCCGCAAGCCGTGATCGCCGTTTTCGAGCAGAAGCTGGCCCCGCTTGGCGGCATCAAGCCTGCCAAGGACGACACCTGGATTGCGCTCGACCGGGTCCGCGATCCGGGCAATCTGGGCACCATCATCCGCACCGCAGACGCCGCCGGTGCTGCGGGCGTGATCCTGATCGGCGAAACCGTCGATCCGTTTTCGATGGAAACGGTGCGCGCCACCATGGGATCGGTGTTTGCGGTTCCGCTGGTGCGGGCGACGGAGTCTGAATTCCTGAGCTGGTCGAAGACATCCTCAACGCTGATGGTCGGTAGCCATCTCAAGGGCAGCGTCGACTACCGGACGATCACGTACACCGAGCAGCCGGTGGTGCTGCTGATGGGCAATGAACAACAGGGCCTGCCAGACACGCTGGCCGCGGCCTGCGGCAAGCTCGCCCGGATTCCGCAGACCGGCCGGGCGGATTCGCTCAATCTGGCGATCGCCACCGGGGTGATGCTGTTTGAAGCACGGCGGCACCTGCTTTCGCTCGACGAGCCCGGCACATGAGCCCTCCCCGATCCGAACCATCGGCGCTGAGCCGGCTGATGCCGATGCTGCTGCTTGTTTCAGCCAGCGTCGCGATCGACCAGGTGATCAAATGGCTGGTGGAGACACGGCTGCCGTTTCACGAGCTGGTGCCGGTGATCCCGATGTTTGCGCTCTACCGCACCTGGAACGAGGGCATCGCGTTCTCGATGCTCGGAGGACTGCCGGATACCGCACTGCTGGCACTGACCGGGCTGGTGATCATCTTTGTGCTTTATCTCTGGTGGCGCACGCCGCCCGGTCGCAGGATCGCGCATCTGGGCTATGCGCTGATTATCGGCGGCGCGCTCGGCAACCTGATCGACCGGGCCGTCTACGGTCATGTGGTCGACTACATCCTGTTTCACACCGAGACATGGTCATTTGCCGTCTTCAACCTCGCCGACGCCTTCATCAGCATCGGAGCCGGATTGATCGTTCTCGATGAACTGATCGTCATGCTGCACGAACGCAAGAGCCGAACCTGAAAGCCAACCGGACGTCGCCCTTGATCTTGAGGGCCGGGCGGGCCAGTCTGGATCAACACAAGAGGAGCTTCCATGCAAGACCGTTTCAAGGGCATTCTGCTCACCCGTGACGAGAACAAGGTTATGTCGGTCAATGTGACCGAGCTCGGCCTCGATGATCTGATGGAAGGCGACGTGGTCGTCGAGGTGGAATGGACCACCATCAACTACAAGGACGGCCTGGCCATCACCGGCAAGGGCCCGGTGGTGCGGCGCTGGCCGATGGTGCCCGGCATTGACTGCGCCGGCACCGTGGTGAGTTCGGAGAACGAGCGCTTCAAGGCCGGCGACAAGGTGATCCTCAACGGCTTCGGTGTCGGCGAGGTGCATACCGGCGCCTACGCCACCTATGCCCGGCTGAAGGGCGACTGGCTGATCCCGATGCCCGAAGGCATGGACGGCCGGTCGGCGATGGCCATCGGCACCGCCGGTTACACGGCCATGCTGTCGGTGATGGCGCTGGAGCGGCACGGCATTACGCCAGGCCGCGGGCCGGTGGTGGTTACCGGCGCAAATGGCGGCGTCGGCACCGTGGCAATCGCCGTACTCGGAAAACTCGGCTACGAGGTCATCGCCTCGACCGGACGCACCGAGGAAGCCGACTTCCTCAAGAGCCTCGGCGCGTCCGAAGTGATCCACCGCGATGAACTCTCCGGCCCGGCCAAGCCGCTCAACAAGGAACGCTGGGCCGGTGCGGTTGACGCCGTTGGCAGCCACACGCTGGCCAATGTGCTGTCGATGACCTCCTATGGCGGTGCTGTGACGGCCTGTGGCCTGGCGCAGGGCATGGATCTTCCGGCCTCGGTGGCACCCTTCATCCTGCGTGGCGTTTCGCTGCTCGGCATCGATTCGGTGATGGCGCCGCTGGCGCTCAGGCAGGAAGCCTGGTCGCGGCTGGTCACCGATCTGGATCTCGACAAGCTCGAGGCGCTGTCGAGCGAAATCGGCTTCGACGGCATCATTGATGCGGCGCATCAGATCATCGACGGCAAGATCCGCGGACGCGTGGTTGTCGACATGAAAAAGCCAAATGCGTAATCGCTAAAATTTGACGGTTTCGCTGAAGTCTTTGCTCACGGGGCCCGTGCTATCACGGGCCCATGATGACAGAACCATTGCGACTGCAAGAAACCCTTCAGCGAGCCCTGAGCGAACAGGCGGTCACGCATCCGAGCTTTTCGCCGTCCGTTGCAGAGCCTGAACATGCGATTCCGGAAGTCGCGGTCGACACCGAGCGCATGCAAGCGGGCGACACAGCCAGCTCTGCGTCACGCCCGCTGTTTGCAGTTTCTGCCGCGCTGGCGGCCACGGCTGTTTCCGTTGCGTTCAACGCGCCTGCGGTATTGCTTGCCTCGGTTGCAGGCATTGCCGTCTATGCGGCCGCTCCGCTGTTCCGGCGCGCGTCCAGCGGTTCCACCTCACAGATTTCCGGCCGTCAGACCCGACCGGCAAGCACGGACCTGGAGCACGAATTTGACCGCAAGTGGGAGCAGCTTGGCGAGTTTTCAAGCCAGCTGGCAAGCGTGTTCGATTCCCTTGGCGACATGGTCGCGGTCTGCGGCAGCAATGGCCAGATCATCTTTGCCAATGAAACATTCAAGTCCGCGACGGGGTTTGACAGCCCGGTCGGCCTGACCCTGTCGATGGCACGCATCGAGCCGCTGGACACCACCAACACCGGCGCGCTCGAACTGGTGCTTGGCGATGGTGACGAGCAGACCATCTGGACGTGGCATGAAACCGTGACCCGCGACCCGGCCACCGGCGAACTGGTTCTGCAATGCATCGGCCGCAACATCACCTCGGCACGTCTTACCGAGGCCGAACTGGTCGAGGCACGGCAAAAGGCAGAGGCTGCCAACCACGCCAAATCGCGTTTCCTGGCAACCGTCAGCCACGAGATCCGCACGCCGCTGAATGGTATTCTGGGCATGACACACCTGCTCGAGCAGACCCAGACAACGCCGGAACAGGCGAGCTACCTCAAGACCGCCGGCGAATCCGGCATGGCGCTCTTGTCGCTGATCGAGGATCTGCTTGATGTGACCTCGATCGAAGCCGGCCGCCTGCATCTCAGACATGAAGAGGGAAATCTGGAAGAGCTGGTCAACGGCGTCTCCGAGCTGATGGCCTCGCGCGCCCACGAAAAGGGCATCGAGATTGCGGTCCACATCGCCCCGGAAGCGCCGCGCCTGATCACGTCGGATATCGGCAGGTTGCGGCAGGTCTTATTCAACCTGGTCGGCAATGCCATCAAGTTCACTGAAACCGGCGGCGTGCTGATCGAGGTGGTGCGCGAAGACATGCAGCTGGCCTTCATCGTTTCCGACACCGGTCCCGGGCTGAAACAGGCTGACCAGACGCGGATCTTCGAGGAATTCGAGCGCGCCAGCAACGGTCCGACCCGCAGCCATGGCGGTGCCGGCCTGGGACTTTCCATCTCGGCCCGCATTGTCGAGGCGCTGGGCGGTGAAATCGGCGTGACGTCAACCGCCGGCAAGGGCAGCAGCTTCCGCTTCACCGTCCCGGTCAGGGAACTCGCCGTGCCGGAAACCATCGCACCCGTGCGGGGGCCGCTGGCTGACCGTGCCGTATTGGTGATAGCGCCGAGCGGGCCGGTCTCGACAGCCTTGTTGTGGACAATTCGCGACCTGGGCGGCATCGCCGAGGCTGCGCACGACCCCGACAGCATGATTGCGGCCCTGACCCGGCTCTACCGCTCCGGCGCGCAACTGAGCGATATCGTCGTCGACCGCAGGCTTGCGGACAATGCAGAAAGCCTTCTGGCCGCGGCTCCGACGGAATTACCATCAGGCATTGAACGCACCTTGATCATTGCGCCCGAAAACAGCCGCGATCTCGAGAGCCATGCCGGCCATGGCGCCAATGCCTGGCTTGTGCGCCCGGTGCGGCGGGTATCGCTGATCAATGTGCTGACCCGGCGAGACGATCGCGAAGATCGCGACCGGTTGGGCGGCAAACCGCGCCCGGTGATGCTCGAGCGCTCGTCCGACAACCCGACGCTGGACATTCTCCTGGCCGAGGACGACCCGGTCAATGCGCTGGTGGTGCGAACCAATCTGGCGCGCCAGGGCCACCGTGTCACGGTTGTCGGCAATGGCCGCGAGCTCGTCAACCAGGCGATGGAACGCCCCGGTGGGGTCGCGGGCTATGATCTGATCATCACCGACATTTCGATGCCGGAACTCGACGGCCGCAGTGCCATCGAGCAGATCCGCGCCGAAGAAGCCGCGGGCAAGCTCAGGCGTCTGCCGATCATCGTGCTGACCGCCGATGGCCAGGCCTCGACCCGCGATGACCTGCTGGCAGCCGGTGCTGACGGGCATGCGGAGAAACCGGTCGACCCGGAGTGGCTGCTGCAGCTGGTGACGATGACCGCTGGCAAGAAAGCACGTGCCGCCGGCTAAGCCCGAGCCAGGCCAGATCTGAACATTCCGGCACAGGCGCCGGGATCGGCGAAGCCGGTTGATGCCGCTGCCGTTTGAGCTGCAATGTCCGCGTCTCGCCCGCGCTCTGTGCCCGAAACACAATATAACCTCGAAAACACCGTATCCGGGATGGCAAATGTCATTCGGATGTCGCAGAATCATGGTTGAAACCCGCCATCACCAAGCGGGAGATTACCCATGGAAACGCACGTGCCTCGGCCTTCATCCACGCCATTCCTTGCTCCCCTCGCCGGCTACAAGCCGGCAAGCCAGGTGCTTGGCCGCATCGGTTCACTGGAAGTGCGGCTGGCCGCGACCAAGAGTGAAGTCGAAGCGGCACAAGCCCTCCGCTACCGGGTTTTCGTCGAGGAAATGGGAGCACGGCTTCCCGAAGACGCAATGCTGCAGAAACGTGATTTCGACAGCGTCGATCGCTATTGCGACCACCTGCTGGTGCTTGACACCGCGCTGACCGGCGACGTCGAAGAGCAGATTGTCGGAACCTACCGGCTTTTGCGGCAGGAGGTCGCGGCGCGTCATGACGGGTTCTACTCGCAAAGCGAATTCGATGTTGCCGATCTCGTCGGCCGCAACGCCGGCAAGCGGTTTCTGGAGCTCGGCCGATCGTGCGTTTTGCACACCTACCGGACCCGGCGCACGCTCGAGGCATTGTGGCAAGGCAATTGGGCCTATGCACTCAACCACGAAATTGACGTGATGTTCGGCTGCGCCTCATTTCCCGGCGACAAGCCGCACGCGCACGCCCTGGCGCTGTCGTTCCTCAACAATGCCGCAGCAGCCGATGCCAGCTGGCAGGTCAAGGCAATTGCCGGTCGTGGCCTGTCGCTCGACATGATGCCGGTCGAGGCGATTAATCCGCGCGCGGCGCTGGCCGCGATGCCGCCGCTGGTCAAGGGCTACCTGCGGGTCGGCGCCCTGGTTTCGCGGGAAGCCGTGGTAGACCCGGCCTTCGGTACCACCGATGTGCTGGTGATCCTGCCGGTCAGCCAGATCAATGGCCGCTACATCAATCATTATCGCGCGGACGCCTCGCGTTTCGCCGCCTGAGACTGCCTGGCGGCGAAACGCCACGGAGCGCCCCTTGCCTTGGTGCGGAGGCGTGGAACCGTCAGCAACTTGAATTGTTCAAATTGCCCCAATCCCCAATGAGGGTTGGGGCGACACATTCTGGCGGGTTGTTTTAACGTACGCCTCGCCGGACAAGAGCCTGCCCCACCGTGGAAACCGTTGCGAGAACATGCAGGCCCACACAAAAACCTGGCTGAGACCAGGCCGGGCCGTTGTCGGTTTGCAACGAAGCGTTATCCCCGCCTGTCACTCTGCCTTCTGTCGTGTCGCAACCAGCAGCGCGGCCAGCGTCATGATGAAACAGACAAAAAGCTGTCTATTAGCGTTCCATCGTATGTAAGTGTCCGAGAGGCCAAACAAAACCGAAGCCGCCACGACTATCAGGCCGGCCTGCCCCAGCATTTTTCGAATCGGGTCAGGGTTCAGATACGCTCGCCAGAACACGACAGCGGATGCGGCATACATGAATAGCCAACTTAGAAAGCCGACCAACCCATTTGCAGCCAGCAGCTGAATCGCCTCATTGTGCAGGGCACCCATGCTGACGATTTTCGAATTCACTTCGTGCAGGGCAATCTTCTCGCCTATTCTCTCGGTCACTCCGTCTTGACTGTGACCCAGCCAGGGCTTCTCCGACCATATTTGCAAACCAGCATTCCAGAGCTCCAGCCGCGGCGCTGCAGAAAGTTCGACAATTTCACCTGTCCGGAACCATTGAAGTGCACCGATTGCAGCATCATTGATTCGTTCGACACTTTTGTTGATCGGCATGAGCGGCAGCAGGAAAGCGAATGCAACAGCAACAATCAGCAACGACAGCCGTTCCCGTTTCGAAGCGCGCCAGAAATCCTCAATGAGAACCCAAAGCAGAACGATCGGGAAAAGCGGCCAACCGCCTTTGGATTGGGTCGTCAGACTGGCTGCAAGCCCAAGAAAGAACGCGATATAGGCAAAGGCGAGCCAAACAGGCTTGCGCAATCGAAATGGTGGATCGTGCCTGCCGGCGAGGGCGACAGACCCCAGCAGAAGGGTGTTGTTGCCGAAGAAAATCGGGCTGGTAAGGAAACCGCTTGGACGCTCTAAGCCGAGGTAGACCGATTGATAGAGTGCCAGGGCGCAGGCAAACATGGCACCCAACCCACACCCCAACCATATCAAGCGACGATCGATCTGACCGTCCATCACGGCAAGGAAGATCAGTGGCGCCCACAGGAATGGTATGTACATTTCATACTGGCCGGCCGGTGTGTCGTGCAGCAGGTTGATTGAAGCCCCTACGACCGCAAAAGCCATGAAAACCAAGGGCAGCTTGCCTGCCCACGTTGGCTGCAGCAGCGGCGCGCGCGCCAGAAGCCGCTTCAACAGGAAGCACAATCCCATTCCAGCAAAAATAACGCCGCCGAATGAATACACGGCCGGCAACGCCAAGCTACCCGCAAAATACAACAGCAGAAAAATTCCAGCTATACTATAAACCACCCCCCTATCTTCAGAATTTATTTCATTTTCAGGGGTTTTCATGCACTTGTACGCGTTACTTACAAAATTCACTTCATTTAACTCGACGCGTTGTAGGCGGCGATCGCTGCCATGTTGACGATATCGGAATCCTTGGCGCCCATGGAAACGATCTGGATCGACTTGTCGAGACCGACCAGCAGCGGGCCGATGACAGTGGAGCCGCCCAATTCCTGCAGCATCTTGGTCGAGATCGAGGCCGAGTGGAAGGCCGGCATGACCAGCACATTGGCGGTGCCCGAGAGGCGACAGAAGGGATATTGCTCAAGCACCTTGGAATTGAGCGCCACATCGGCGGCCATCTCGCCATCATACTCGAAATCTACCCGGCGCTTGTCGAGGATCCTGACAGCATCACGCACCCGCTCGGAGCGCTCACCGGTCGGGTGACCGAAGGTTGAATAGGCCAGCATCGCTACCCGCGGCTCATAGCCCAGGCGACGTGCCATGCCGGCGGCTTCTTCTGCAATGTCGGCCAGCTCTTCCGAGTTCGGCATGTCGATCACGGCAGTGTCGGCGACAAACACGGTGCGGCCACGGCACAGCGCCAGCGACACGCCGATCATCCGGTGGCCCGGCTTGACGTCGACGCAGCGGCGGATGTCTTCCAGTGCCGTGGAGTAATTGCGGGTGGTGCCGGTCACCATCGCGTCGGCATCGCCGAGAGCCACCATGCAGGCGCCGAAATGGTTGCGGTCGGTGTTGATCAACCTCTGGCAATCCCGGTAGAGATATCCTTTGCGCTGCAGCCGGGCGTAAAGATAGTCAGTGTAGGCATCCACGCGGCGCGAAACGCGGGCATTGACCAGCTCGATGCCGGCACGGTCGAGGTCGATGCCGGCGAGTCTGGCGGTCTCGCGCATCTGTTCCTCGCGGCCCAGCAGACAGGCCGTGCCGAGCTTCTGGTTCACATAGGACACAGCCGCGCGCATGACCTGTTCTTCCTCGCCCTCGGCAAAGACCACCCGCTTGGGGTGACGGCGGACGCGCTCATAAAGCCGCTGCAACGTCGAGGCGATTGGATCGCGCCGGGCAGAGAGTTCCTGGGCGTAGGCCTCCATGTTGAGGATCGGCTTCTGCGCCACGCCCGACTCCATCGCCGCCTTGGCGACGGCCACCGGAATGGCAGAGATCAACCGCGGGTCGAAGGGGACCGGAATGATGTATTGCGGACCGAAGCGCGGGCGCACGCCCTGATAGGCAGCCGCCACATCATCGGGCACGTCTTCACGGGCAAGTTCGGCCAGCGCATTGGCGGCGGCGATCTTCATGTCGTCATTGATGGTCGAGGCCCGCACATCGAGCGCGCCTCGGAAGATGTAGGGAAAGCCCAGGACGTTGTTGACCTGGTTGGGATAATCCGACCGGCCGGTGGCCATGATGGCATCGTTGCGGATTGCCGAAACTTCTTCCGGGGTGATTTCCGGATCCGGATTGGCCATGGCAAAGATGATCGGATTTTTCGCCATCGAGGCGACCATCTCAGGCGTCAACGCCCCCTTGGCGGAAAGTCCGAAAACGACGTCGGCGCCTTCCATGGCATCCGCCAGTGAACGCGCCTTGGTTTCCACCGCGTGGCCGGACTTCCACTGGTTCATGCCTTCGGTGCGGCCCTTGTAGATGACGCCCTTGGTGTCGCACAGAATGATGTTTTCCGGCGAGAAGCCCATCGCCTTGACCAGTTCGACGCAGGCGATGGCGGCGGCGCCGGCCCCATTGCAGACAAGCTTGGTGGTCTTGAGGTCCCGGTCGGTCAGGTGCAAAGCGTTGATGAGACCCGCGACCGCGATGATGGCGGTGCCGTGCTGGTCGTCATGAAACACCGGGATGTCCATGAGCTCGCGCAACCGTTGCTCGATGATGAAACAATCCGGGGCCTTGATGTCCTCGAGATTGATACCGCCGAAGCTGGGCCCGAGAAAGCGGACAGAATTGATGAATTCGTCGACATTTTCTGTATCGACTTCCAGATCGATGGAATCGACATCGGCAAAACGCTTGAACAGCACCGCCTTGCCTTCCATCACCGGCTTGGAAGCCAGCGCACCGAGATTGCCCATCCCCAGAATGGCGGTGCCGTTGGAAATGACCGCCACCAGATTGCCCTTGGCGGTGTAATCGAAGGCGCGGGACGGATCCTCGGAGATGGCCTTGACCGGGACAGCGACGCCGGGCGAATAGGCCAGCGACAGATCGCGCTGGGTCGCCATCGGCTTGGTCGGATTGATTTCAAGCTTGCCGGGCCGGCCGCGGGCGTGGAAATCCAGCGCCTCCTGGTCGGTGACCTGAGAAATCGAGCGATCTGACTTGTCCGTCCCTGGCATATGTTCCATCCCGTTGTGGGCGACCTTGTGTATGGCGCCTCGTAGCTGTTGTCTTTGTCCTCATCCCACCGTTAGGGTGGCGGCGGCAGGCTGTAAAGCCGCGCGTGCTTTTAAACTTACATCGCAAACGATTGAAAAACCAAGACAGGCCGACCCTCTTGAACGCCGAATCCCCGCTTAATCCCGCTGTCCTGACGACGGCCCAGCTCGCCACGGCGGAAAGCCGAGCCACGGCGACGCCGATGATGGAGCAGTTCATCGAGATCAAGGCGAACAATCCGGATTCGCTTCTGTTCTACCGGATGGGGGATTTTTACGAGCTGTTCTTCGAGGACGCAGTCGACGCGTCGCGGGCGCTCGGCATCACGCTGACCAAGCGTGGCCAGCATCTTGGCCAGGACATCCCGATGTGCGGCGTGCCGGTGCATGCGGCGGACGACTACCTGCAGAAGCTGATCTCGCTGGGGTTCCGGGTCGCGGTCTGCGAGCAGACCGAAGACCCGGCGGAGGCCAAGAAACGCGGCTCGAAATCGGTGGTGCGGCGCGACGTGACCCGGCTGGTGACGCCAGGCACGCTGACCGAAGAGAAGCTGCTCGATCCGTCGCAATCGAATTTCCTGATGGCGCTGGCGCGGGTCAAGGGCGCGGGCGAAGCACAATACGGGCTGGCCTGGATCGACATTTCCACTGGCGCTTTTCACGTCGGTGAAAGCCGGCTGGCGCGGCTGCTGGCCGACATTGCCCGGGTGGAGCCGCGCGAGCTGATCCTGGCCGACAATGTGTTCCATGACCCGGAAATCCGACCGCTGATCGACCAGCTCGGCCGGGTGGCCGCGCCGCAACCGGCAGTGCTGTTTGACAGCGCCTCGGCCGAGGGCCGGATCGCCCGGTTCTTCGAGGTCGGCTCGCTCGACGGCTTCGGCAGCTTTTCCCGCGCCGAGCTGGCAGCGGCGGCCGCAGTCATTGCCTATGTCGAAAAGACCCAGATTTCCGAGCGGCCGCCGCTGGGCCGGCCCGAGCGCGAGAGCGATGGCGCGCGGATGTTCATCGATCCGGCGACGCGGGCAAGCCTGGAGCTGGTGCGGACGCTGTCGGGTGAACGCCAGGGCAGCCTGATCAAGGCGGTCGACCGCACGGTCACCGGCGGCGGCGGACGCAAGCTCGCCGAATGGCTGATGGCGCCGCTGACCGACCCGGACGCGATCAATGCCAGGCTCGACAGTGTCTCGCACCTGATTGCCAATCCGGGCCTGAGCGAAAAACTCCGGCGCGCGCTCAAGGGCGTGGCCGACATGCCGCGCGCGCTGTCACGGCTGGCGCTCAACCGCGGCGGACCGCGCGATCTCGGCGCAATCCTGGCCGGTCTGACAGCCGCACGGGATATCGGCGCACTGTTTGACGATAGCACCGCACCTGCACATCTGGAAAAGGCTGCGACTGCACTGAAGGCGGTTCCGGAAGAGATCGGCGCGCGGCTGGCAGCGGCACTCGATGATGAACTGCCGCTGATGAAGCGGGACGGCGGTTTTGTGCGCGCGGGCCATTCACCCGAGCTTGATGAACTGCGGGCACTCAGAGACCAGTCGCGCCGGGTGATTGCCGGGCTGCAGCTGTCCTATGCCGAGGAGACGGGCGTCCGCTCGCTGAAGATCAAGCACAACAATGTGCTGGGCTACTTCATCGAGGTGACAGCGCTCAATGCCGGGCCGCTGACCGAGAGCGACGAGGCCAAGGCGCGGTTCATCCACCGCCAGACCATGGCCAACGCCATGCGGTTTACCACCACCGAACTTTCGGATCTGGAAACCCGCATCGCCAATGCCGCGGGCCAGGCGCTCACCATCGAACTGGCGACCTTTGACGATCTGGTGCTGCTGGCGGTGGGGCATGCGGATGCGATCAAGGCGGCGGCAGATGCGCTGTCCGTGATCGACGTGACGGCAGCGCTGGCGGAACTGGCCCAGGAACAGGGGTATTCGCGACCCAGAGTGGACGACAGCCTTGCCTTCGAGATCGTTGCCGGACGACATCCGGTGGTCGAGCAGGCGCTGAGGAAACAGGCCGAGCAGCCATTTGTGGCCAATGACTGCGATCTCTCGCCACCAAGCGAGAGCGCCGATGGCGGTGCGATCTGGCTGCTGACCGGGCCCAACATGGGCGGTAAATCGACCTTTCTGAGACAGAACGCGCTGATTGCCATCCTGGCGCAGATGGGCTCCTTCGTGCCCGCAGGTGCTGCCCATATCGGGGTGGTCGACCGGCTGTTTTCGCGCGTCGGCGCATCCGACGACCTGGCGCGCGGGCGCTCGACCTTCATGGTCGAGATGGTGGAAACAGCGGCAATCCTCAACCAGGCTACGCCGCACTCGCTGGTCATTCTCGATGAGATCGGCCGCGGCACGGCGACGTTCGACGGGCTGTCGATCGCCTGGGCGGCGGTGGAGCACTTGCATGCGCAGAATTGCTGCCGCGGGCTGTTCGCCACGCATTTTCATGAGCTCACCGCACTGTCGGAAAAACTGCCGCGGCTTTCCAATGCCACCATGAAGGTCAAGGAATGGCAGGGCGATGTGGTGTTCCTGCATGAAGTCGGCGCCGGTGCCGCGGACCGATCCTACGGCATTCAGGTGGCGCGGCTGGCCGGCCTCCCCGACGCGGTGGTGGCGCGGGCGAGGGAAGTGCTGCAGCTGCTGGAAACCAGCGAGCGCGAGAACCCGGCGGCACGGCTGGTTGATGATCTGCCGCTGTTTGCAGTGCCTGCAGCAAGGGAACCCGCCAAGGCTGCCAAAGGCCCCTCGGAATCCGATGCGCTCCTGAGCGAGCTCAATCCCGATGAGATGACGCCGCGCGATGCGCTGGAGGCGCTGTACGAACTCAAGCGGCGGCAGACGGCAGGCGGCGCGGGGTAAAGCGTGCCACCGCTCAAAGCCGGGACCCCAGCCGCATCAGCCCTGACCATCGAGAGTCATCATCAGAAATCCGGTAAAGGACGGATTGGTGGGCGCTTTGACGTCCCTTGCGATCCGGCGCATCTTCAGTACGGCTTCGCGATACCCCTGGTAGAATTTCCATGTCGGGGTGGCGCTGTAGCTCAGATCGAGAGCCAGCTTGCCGATGATCAGCTTCGCCGTTGAGGGTTTGACGAAGACTTCCGCCTGCTGGTCGTAATAGGCGGGCACCACCGTTACCAGCGTCCACTTGGCAAGCTTGTGTCTCGACAGGGCAGCGACGAGGCTCTCGAAACCGGTTTTCTGATCACCATGCAGCAGCTGGCGCAGGGATCCGGCCCAATCTTCGATTTCCATTGGAGACAAGGTGGAAGCAGCTGCCTTGAATTTCGGCTTCTCGAACATCGAAACCAAGGCCGAACGGCTGACGAGGGTTGCCATGGCTTCAACAATATCACGGGGCGCGTCAAACCGGCTTTCCGCAAACTGCGCACGCGCGAAGTCGCCGTGCTGACCCATTTTGAACTTCTTGCCCTTCGCCACCAGGTCCGGATCGGCAAACCCGCCGGGATGTCGCGACAGGAAGAGACGTTGGGCTTCAAGCAGAACTTCCTTTTTCATCGCACCATCCTGTTCATCTTCCGATAGCGACAGGCTCCCAGATATCTAAATATGATCAAGAACATATTTCCGGATATTCCGAAACGCTTGCCCGAGAGGCATTTGAGGGAGCGAGCCTGATGCCGAAATTCGTGATTACCGGGGCTTCCGGCGCAGGCAAATCCAGCTTGATCGCGGCCCTTGCCGCACAGGGATACGCGACAGTGCCGGAAGCCGGACGGCAGATCGTGGCTGAACAGGTGGCTCGGCAAGGCAGTGCCTTGCCCTGGCTCGATCAGGCGGCGTTCATGGATTTGTTGTTTGCCCGCTCGATTGCCGCCTTCGACCATACCGCAAGTACTGCCGAGGAACACGTGTTTTTCGACCGGAGCTTTCTTGAGGCCATCGCCTATGGCGCAGTGATCGCACGGCCCGCGCCAGAAACCATGTTGCAGGCAGCCCACGAGCGGCGGTTCGCCAATCCGGTTTCGTCTGCCCGCCATGGCGGGAGATTTTCGCACAGGACCGCGAACGACAGCATGATTTCGAGTTTGCCCGCACGGATTACGCAGCAAACATCGAGACATACGCAGCGGCAGGCTACGAGCTTGTGGAGGTTCCGCGCGCAGCTGTCAGCGAGAGAGTGGCGTTTATCCAGCAGCGGCTGGGCGATTTGTCTGGCCGCCAGCCTTCCAATCCGGCCGGAAAACGTTAAGAAAGGGCGAAACCTTTAACGCAAACAGACAAGAGTTCTCATGAGCCGTTTTGATGTCCTTTGCATCGGCAATGCCATTGTCGATATCATCGCCCGCTGTGACGAGGCCTTTCTCGTCGACAACGAGATCATCAAGGGCGCGATGAACCTGATCGACGCGGATCGCGCCGAGTTGCTGTATTCGCGCATGGGACCGGCAATCGAGGCATCGGGCGGCAGCGCCGGCAACACCGCAGCCGGGCTTGCCAGCTTCGGCAGCCGCTCGGCCTATTTCGGCAAGGTGTCGGCCGATCAGCTGGGCGAGATCTTCAGCCATGACATTCGCGCCCTGGGGGTGCATTTCGACACCAAGCCACTCGACGGCACGCCACCGACTGCACGGTCGATGATCTTCGTCACGCCCGATGGCGAACGCTCGATGAACACCTATCTCGGCGCCTGCGTCGAGCTTGGTCCGGAAGACATCGAGGAAGATGTGGTGGCCGATGCAAAGGTGACCTATTTCGAAGGCTACCTGTGGGATCCGCCGCGAGCCAAGGACGCCATCCGGCTCTGCGCCGAGATTGCCCACAAGAACGGCCGCGAGACCTCCATCACGCTGTCGGACCCGTTCTGCGTCGGCAGGTTCCGTGAGGAATTTCTGGATCTGATGCGCTCGGGCACCGTCGACATCGTGTTCGCCAATGCCGACGAGGCAAAATCGCTCTACGAGACCGACAATTTCGAACATGCCGTTTCGCAGATCCGCAAGGACTGCAAGCTGGCTGTCATCACCCGTTCCGAGCACGGATCGGTGATCGTGAAGGGTGAAGAGCGTTACGACATCGACGCCACCGACATCGACGAAGTTGTCGACACCACCGGCGCGGGCGATCTCTACGCTGCGGGCTTTCTGCACGGCTATGCGAACGGCAAGCCGCTCGATGTGTGCGGCAGGCTTGGCAGCTTGGCGGCAGGCCTGGTGATCCAGCAGGTCGGACCGCGGCCGCAGCTGTCGCTGAAGGATGAAGCAGCAAAAGCCGGACTTGCCTGAGCACTTCAGCTGCTCATTGCCGGCCCGCCAGCATCGCTACATCACGTCCTCTGGCGGGCGGCCGGCGCGCGATCGATAGGGCGAAAACGCCCAGCCATAGCGAATGGCGCCGCCGCGGACGGCAAATGCAGTGACGACGCCAACGGCTGAAGCGGCGATCAACGGCGCGCCAAGCAGGCTGGCGGCAACAAAGCCGCCGGCGCCGACCAGGGCTGCAGAGACGTAGATTTCAGGGCGCATCAGCACCGACGGTTCGCCGGACAAGAGATCCCGCAAAATGCCGCCCAGCGTCGCCGTCATCATGCCGGTCACAAGGGCCACAATCGGCGAGCCACTGAGTGCCAATCCCTTGGCGGCCCCCATGACCGCGTAGGCCGAAAGGCCGGCAGCATCAAGCCATAGCAACAGGCGGTAGCGCGATTCGACCATGTGTGCCGTGAAATACACAAGCACGGCCACGATGACACAGACGATCAGGTAGGTGGGGTTGTGAACCCAGAACACCGGCGTGGCGCCCAGCACGATGTCGCGGAAAGTGCCGCCGCCTATGCCGGTGACGGCCGCCAGAAAGACGAACCCGATCATGTCGAGCTGCTTGCGCGACGCTGCCAGCGCGCCGGTGGCGGCAAAGACGGCGACACCGGCGTAATCAAGTCCTTCAAGCGGGGTCATCGATGCTCCTCGTCCCCGCGGGGAACCGCTTAGACGTCGTAGCCGGAAGCCGGATCCGGTCCATCGGATTCCGGGGCGGCTGCAGCAGGCGCAGCCTCTTTCGGGCCGCCCTTGGAGACGCCGACCATGGCCGGACGCAACATGCGGTCGCCGATCACGTAACCGGGCTGGACCACATCAACGACGGTGTTGTTGGCGACCTCGGTGTTGGGAACCTCGTACATCGCCTGATGATAGTTCGGATCGAACTTCTGGCCCATCGGCTCGAGCTTGCGCACACCGTGACGTTCCAGCGTCGACAGCATGGCGCGCTCGGTCAGTTCAACGCCCTCGACCAGTGTCTTCAGGCCATTGTCATCCGTGGTTTCGGTCTGTTCCGGCACGGCGGCAAGCGCGCGCTGGAGATTGTCGGAAACCTGCAGCATGTCACGGGCGAACCCGGAAATGGCAAAAGTCTTGGCATCCTTGATTTCGCGCGCGGTGCGGCGGCGCAGGTTTTCCATCTCGGCCGCCATCCGCAGCCGCTGATCCCTGAGATCGGCAACTTCGGCCTTCAGCCCTTCGACCGGATCGAGCTCCGTTTCCGGGGCGGGTGCTGCTGTGGCTTCCTCAGCCTTGGATGCGGCGTCTGCCTGCGGGTTGTCGTGTTCGCGGCCCTGGCTTTCATCGCTCATGTTGTGCATGTCCTGACTGTTTAGATATTTGTCATGGGTCATCGATTTACGCTGTGACCCGGATAGATGCCTCGCATATCGACGTTCGGAGGGCAAAAATCAAGGCCTTGCCGTCGCTCGAATCCGCTTCCGCGCCATTGATTGCCGTGAAAACAGGACCGGTTTCTGGCCGATCGCGGCCAGTCCACCGGCTTTCCGTCCGGTTTCACACCTGCACTATTTACGGACCAGGCGCGAAACCAGTTGGGCGGTGTAATCAACCATCGGGACAATGCGGGAATAATTGAGCCGGGTCGGGCCGATGATGCCGACGGCGCCCACCACCTTGTCCTCGCCGTCGCGCCAGGGCGCCACGATCAGGGACGAGCCTGACAGCGAAAACAGCTTGTTTTCGGAACCGATGAAGATGCGGACGCCAGACCCTTCCTCGGCGAGCGTCATCAGCTCGATCAGGCTTTCCTTTCGCTCGAGTTCGTCGAACAAGAGCTTGAGCCGGTCGAGCTCCTCGCCGGCGGTCAGGCCCTCGAGCAGGTTGCCGCGGCCGCGCACGATAAGCCGCGCGGCGCCCGCGCCTTCGCGACTGCCTGCCCAGACCGCAAGCCCGCGCTCGACCAGATCCTGCGACAGCACGTCAAGCTCGGAGCGGACTTCGGCGGTGATGCGCTCGAGTTCGCTGCGGACCTCGCCCATGGTGCGTCCGGCCAAGTGGGCATTGAGGAAATTGGCCGCTTCGATCAGCTGACCTGCGGTGACGCCGTCGGGCAGTTCCATGACCCGGTTCTCGACCTGGTCGTTGCCGCCGACCAGCACCACAAGCGCGCGGTTCGGGTCAAGCCGGATGAATTCGATGTGACGGATGGTCGTGTCCTGCTTGGCGGCGATGACAAGCCCTGCCCCGCGGGTCATGCCCGAGAGCATCTGGCTGGCTTCGGTCAGCAGGGTTTCAACCGGACGGCTGGTGTCTTCGGAATGCACCTGCCGCTCGATGGTCTGGCGCATCTCAGGCTGCAGATCGCCAACCTGCATGAAAGCGTCGACAAAGAACCGCAGCCCCTTCTGGGTAGGCAGCCGGCCGGCGCTGACATGCGGCGCATAGATCAGGCCAAGATCCTCGAGATCGCTCATGACATTACGGATCGAGGCCGGAGACAGCGACATCGGCAGCATGCGCGACAAGCTGCGCGAGCCGAGCGGGTCACCGGATTCCATGTAGCTTTCGACAAGCGCGCGGAAAATGTCGCGCGAACGCTCATCAAGCGCTCCGACGAGATCAGCAGATATGGAAGGCGTGTTCATGGTCATTCTTGATGTCCTGCAGGCTGCCTCAGACAGCCCCTCGGCTGGAATATAGGCATTTGCGCTGCACCGCGAAAGGGGCAAGGCGAACTCATCATGGTGACCGGGCATGCCTGCAGCCTCGACACACGGACGCTTTTTCTTTGCATCATGCAGCCGGCACCGGTAGAAGGCGGCAACTTTTGAAAACGGGAGAAGCATGATGCGCCCATCGGGTCGTAATACAGACAAAATGCGGGCGGTCAGTTTTGAGCGTAACGTGTCCAAGCACGCGGAAGGTTCCTGCCTGGTCAAGTTCGGCGACACCCACGTTCTGTGCACAGCGAGCCTGGAAGAGCGGGTTCCGCCGTGGCTGCGCAATGGCGGCAAGGGCTGGGTTACCGCCGAATACGGCATGCTGCCGCGCTCGACCGGCGACCGCATGCGCCGCGAGGCGACATCGGGCAAGCAGGGTGGCCGGACGCTGGAAATCCAGCGCCTGATCGGCCGCTCGCTGCGCGCCGTGGTCGATCTCAAGGAATTGGGCGAGCGCCAGATTACGGTCGATTGCGATGTCATCCAGGCCGATGGCGGCACCCGGACCGCGGCGATCACCGGCGCATGGATTGCTCTGCATGACTGCCTGAAGTGGATGGAAGCGCGCGCCATGGTGCGAACCGAGCGGGTGCTCAAGGATCACGTCGCTGCCGTGTCGTGCGGTATCTTTGCCTCGCAGCCGGTGATCGATCTCGACTATCTCGAGGATTCCGCCGCCGAGACGGATGCCAATTTCGTCATGACCGGGTCCGGCGGCATCGTCGAAATCCAGGGCACGGCCGAAGCCGAGCCGTTCACACAGGTGCAGCTCCTCGAGCTGCTGGAACTGGCCAAGAACGGCATTGCCGATCTGGTTGCCATGCAGAAGGACGTGGTCGCAGGACCGCTGTAACAGCCATGACGAACGCGCTTCTGACCAAGCTGCTGGTCGCCAGCCACAATGCCGGCAAGATCTCCGAGATACGCGATTTGTGCGGGCCGCTCGGCATACAAGTCACCTCGGCGGCGGAGCTGGGTCTGCCCGAACCGGACGAGACCGGCGACACGTTCGAGGCCAATGCCGCGACCAAGGCGCTTGCCGCGGCGAAGGCGTCCGGACTGATCGCATTGTCGGATGATTCAGGCCTGGTCGTTGATGCGCTTGATGGCGCGCCCGGCGTCTACACCGCCGACTGGGCGACGCTGGAAGATGGCAGCCGCGACTTCAAGGTCGCGATGCAGAAGGTCGAGGATGCGCTTCGGGCCCGCGGCGCCGACACGGATGAGAAGCGCACCGGGCGGTTTGTCAGCGTGTTGTGCCTGGCGAAGCCTGACGGCGAAGTCAGCTTCTATCGCGGCGAGGCAGACGGCGTTCTGGTGTGGCCGCCACGCGGGTCGCTCGGCTTCGGCTATGATCCGGTGTTCCAGCCCGATGGCCACAGCCGCACATTTGGCGAAATGCCTGCCGAGGAGAAGCATGGCTGGAAGCCCGGGCAGGCGACAGCGCTGTCGCACCGGGCGCGCGCCTTCAAGCTTTTTGCCGAACAGTGTCTTGGTGTAGCCGCCACGTGAACACGCCCTCGCACCCCATCACCGACTTCGCGCCCGGCGCGGTTGGCCCAGAGAGCATAGCTCCCGACACCGGCAAGCCGGGCTTCGGGATTTATCTGCACTGGCCGTTTTGCGCCGCCAAATGCCCCTATTGCGATTTCAACAGCCATGTGCGGCATGCCGGCATCGACCAGCAAGCCTATGTCGCGGCCTTCAGACAAGCAATCGCGGCGATGCGGTTGTTGTCGGGGCCGCAGGTTGTGACCAGCATCTTCTTCGGCGGCGGCACGCCCTCACTGATGTCGCCCGACACGGTCGGCGCCATTGTCGATGCGGTGCGCGCGGCCTGGGTGGTGCCCGAGGGCATCGAGATCACGCTGGAAGCCAATCCCTCCAGTGTCGAGGCGGGCCGCTTCCGGGGCTATCGCCAGGCCGGGGTCAACCGGGTGTCGATGGGGGTGCAAGCGCTCAATGATCCGGATCTGAAACGGCTTGGTCGCCTGCATGACCGGGCTGACGCTCTGAAGGCCATCGGGCTGGCACGTGACATCTTTCCGCGCATGTCGTTCGATCTGATCTATGCCCGACCGGACCAGACTGCACAGGCCTGGGCCGCGGAACTTGAGGAAGCCATCTCGCTGGCTGCCGATCATCTGTCGCTGTACCAGCTGACGATCGAGGAAGGCACGCCGTTTTACGGGCTGCACAAAGCGGGCAAGCTGATCGTGCCCGATGGCGACCTTTCCGCCGAGCTCTACGAGCTCACCCGGCAGGTCTGCGAAAGCCACGGACTGCCGGCCTATGAAGTCTCCAACCATGCCCGCCCGGGTGCGGAGAGCCGCCACAACCTGACCTATTGGCGCTACGGCGATTATGCCGGCATCGGGCCGGGCGCGCATGGCCGCTTGTCGACCAAAGCCGGCAAGATCGCCACGGCGACCGAGCGGACACCGGAGCAATGGCTGAAGCTGGTCGCCGAGAACGGCCATGGCATGGTTGAAACCAGCGAATTGTCTGCGGCCGAACAGGCGGACGAATTGCTGTTGATGGGCCTGCGGCTGCGCGAAGGCATCAATCTCAAACGCTGGGGCGCACTGGCCGGGCGTGATCTTGATCGCGATCGCACGGATTTCCTGATCCATCACGGCATGATCGAGCAGATGGACGCCGACCGGATCCGCTGCACGCCCGCAGGCATGCTGGTGCTTGACGCTGTGGTGGCTGATCTGGCGATCTGAATGCCGGTGGTCTGGGGTCTGGGGTCTGGGGTCTGGGGTCTGGGACTATTGTCTGCCTTGGGATTCCAGACAAACCCGGTAACGATCGACAATGGCAGTCTCGCGGCGCGGTGCTCTATGCAGTCTCGCGGACCGGCTCTGCCTCGGGCAAAAAGCGGCTGATGTCGCTCTCGGCAACGGGGGGCGAATAAAAATAGCCCTGCACCAGAACGCCTCCGAGTTTTTTTCAAAGTGTCGAGTTCCTCGCTGGTCTCGACACCTTCGATGACGCAGCCAATGCCCATGTCCTGGCTCAGCGCCAGCAAGGACTTGACGATCTTGTAGCTGGCTGGGTTCTGGTGCAGGCCCGAGACAAAGCTGCGGTCGATCTTGAGCTTGGTCAGCGGCAGAGCGTGCAGCTGGCTGAGACTTGAATAGCCGGTGCCGAAATCATCAAGTGCAATTCCGCATCCCAGCAGCTTGAAAACTTCAATGGACGATTTTGCCTGGGCGAAATCATACATCATCGCCGTTTCGGTGATCTCGAGGTCCAACCGCTTGGGATCAATGCCGCTCGACAGAATGATGCCGACAATCGTCGCCACGCCATCGGATGAGCTGATGTCATGGGTCGACAGATTGAACGAGAGCCCGACATCCTCCGGCCAGGTGCAGGCTGCAGCAAGTGCCTTTTCGAGCAAGGCGCAAGTCAAAGTGCTGATCAACCCGATGCGCTCGGCCACCGGAATGAAATCTGCCGGCGACACCTGGCCCAGTTCCGGACTGTTCCATCGTGCCAGCGCCTCGAAGGCCACGGTCTGCTCTTTCTGAATATCGATGATGGGCTGGAAGAAGACTGCAAGTTCGGCATCGAGGTCAGCTCTGCTGAGCACTTGTTCGATGCGGTGGTTCTGTTCGATGGCGGCGATGTGTTCGTTGCTGAACAACACTGCATGACCGCGGTTGGCGCGCTTGCCTTGATACAGCGCGTAGTCGGCTCTCTCGTACAGCTGGTGCACATCATCGGCGAGTTCGGGATAGGTTGAGAACCCGATGGAGCCGGACACCTGCACGGTTGCCTCGGTGAGTACGAAAGGCGCGCGCAAGGCTGCACAGATCTGCCCGCCCATCTCGACCAGTTCCGCATCGTCAGGGCAGTCCGTCACCGTGACGGCAAACTCGTCACCGCCAAGCCGCGAGATATGCATGTTGGCGCCAGCAAGAGCGGAAAGTCGTTGCCCGACTTCGAAAAGCAGGCTGTCTCCGACGGAGTGTCCGTAAAGGTCATTGATAGGCTTGAAGCCGTCGAGATCGATGATACCGACGGCAAGACGCTTGCCGCCGGACTCGGCAAAAACCGTCTCGAGATGGGTAAAGAACTGACGCCTGTTGGGCAGACCTGTCAAACTGTCGAGATTGGCCAGCCGGGCGTTCTCCCGGTTGGCCGCTTCCAGCTTGGTGTGCGCGCGGACTGCGCTGGAGAAATGCCGATACTGCACCTTCACCACCAAGAGCAACGCGATGGAGACAAGCGCGAGATTGATCGCCATGACGACGAATGATGTGAGACCGACGAAGCTGAAATAGGTCACAAACGCGGCGTTGATGACGATCGCGACTATAAAGGCGGCAGAAGGCAATTGCTGCAGGCAGATGATGACGCCGAGGCCGGTAATGGCGACGAAAAAGGCGATGTTGCCGCGTGCATAGGCGTCGCCGTAAGGAAACAGCGACAATGCCCAGGCTGACAGCGCAACAGTGAGCAGAAGACTGAACTGGTTGGTGCGCGTGAGGGCTTTGCGGGCGGCTTCAGGCGACGGCACGATGTGTCTCGACCGCCACCATCCAAACAGACGGACACAACAGACCAGGGACAATCCGCCTGGGATCCAGAGCGAGAGCCAGACAGGGGCTTCCTGTATGAAAATGAAGGCCAGCGCCCATGCATTGACCAGGACAATGGAATACATCAAGGGTAGCTGGTTCGAGAAAACCTCGAACTGCGCCTTGAGCAGTTCCGGATTGCCGGACGGGACCGAAACGAGACGCCTTGCGCGCATGAATATCTTTTTCAACACTTCCGACGCCGTCTCTTCCAGCTTCATAGTTCTTTCGAAGGTAATACATAGTGCATATTAAGAATGAGTTTCATGACGGCTTGCAGCCTGGATGCATCTCCACCCATGCTGCCGAAGGCAATACTCAGGCATCCTTGGTCAGCGCACGCGCTCTCACTGGTCCCGGCGCGCTGAAACGGGCCGCTGTTTGATCAAGATCGTGATGCAACTTACCGGACTTCCTCCCACGGATCTGCTGATTGTCGTGACTACCGTCTTTATCGCCGGCCTGATCCGCGGCTTCGCGGGGTTCGGGCTTTCGGCCGTTGTCATGGCTTCAGCAGCGGTCATCATTCCGCCAATCGAATTGATCCCGATGTGTTTCCTGCTTGAGGGTGCGGCGAGCCTCGCCATGTTCAGAGGCGGCATGGCGCATGCCAACATGCAGATCGTCTGGGGCCTGGTGCTTTGCTCGGCCATCGGCTTGCCGCTAGGTCTGCTTGCCACCACCAGCGTCGATGTCGAGACATCCCGCAATCTGGCGCTTTCCCTCATCCTGGCATTGACGCTGGCA
This sequence comes from Hoeflea sp., assembly GCF_002733955.1. GTDB lineage: Bacteria > Pseudomonadota > Alphaproteobacteria > Rhizobiales > Rhizobiaceae > Hoeflea. Next base: position 141,768 of record NZ_NVXQ01000005.1, read on the forward strand.
CAATTCCTCAGACTAAGGCCGGCATTCCTGTCGACCCCGAAAGGCCTTTATATCAGCGGATTGACGGCCGGGGTCGCAACAGGCCTTGCCTCTGTCGGCGGCATGGTGATTGCACTTTACGTTCTGGCCGGTGACACAAAGCCAAAACAGATGCGGGCGTCGCTGGTGATGTTTCTTTGCATCAGCATGCTCACATCGCTGGTCTGGCTGATCGTCTATGATGTGATGAACATGCAAGCCGTCTGGCGCGGTGTGATTATGGCACCGGTGGTGCTGCTCGGGGTTTTCGCCGGAACCTGGCTGTTTCGTCCAAGCTACGAGCATCTTTACAGAACCGCATGCCTGACTCTGCTGGTGGTGCTGTCGGCGACAGGTCTGATCAGTCAGGTCGCTTGAGCTGGCTGACCGGCGCTGATTGCAAACATTTCATCACAGCTGCTCGCGCAGCATATGTCCGATTTTGACCGCCTTTTCAAAATGATCGAGTTGGTGGGTCTTGATCCACCAGGTAGCCGCCTCCATCAGGAGTTCCGGGTCGTCATTCCTGTTGGCAAAAAACGCGTAGAAAGAGAGCCCTACGGCTTCTCCCTTGTTCGCAATCTTCGCCTCGCAAATGCCGATGGCCTTCTGTCTCAAGGATGATCTCACGCAAGCCTCCCGTTCGCTCTGTGGCGTGTTGCACAAAAATGTGCCGGAAACTGTCAGGAGTGGTTCCGCTTTATCGTGGGAAAGCGGCTGCTATTGCCCCTTGGGCGCATGAGGGGACGATCGCACGCACCGGTCTTCATCGCCTTTACCGGTGCAAGCCTCTCACACCCGCGTTGCAAATTCTGCTACACCCGCCTCAGAGACAGGAAACCGGGGCGAAGATGACGCGCGACACAGCCAAAGCCAGCACAGCAACCGCCGCCAGGGATGGGTCGGAAACAGATCAGCCGGCGCGGAGCTTTCGCATCGGCGCGCACGAGATTGCCGCGCGGCCGCTGGAGCCGGGGCTTTATCTGGTTTCCACACCGATCGGAAATCTGGGCGACATTACCCTTCGCGGGTTGGAAACGCTGGCTGGCGCAGACATCATTGCCTGTGAGGATACCCGTGTCAGCCGGGTGTTGCTTGACCGTTTCGGCATCACCACCAGGCCCTATGCCTATCATGAACACAATGCCGAGCGTGTCGGGCCGAAGTTGATGCAGGCGCTGGACGCGAGCAAGAGCGTGGCGCTGATTTCCGATGCCGGCACACCCCTGATCTCCGACCCGGGCTACCGGATCTCGCAGACAGCTATCGAAGCCGGCATTGCCGTGATCCCGATCCCCGGCGCTTCGGCACCAATGGCAGCGCTGGTGGCCTCGGGCCTTCCCAGCGACACATTCCTGTTTGCCGGCTTCCTGCCAAGCAAGGACAAGGCGCGGCGTGACCGCTATGCCGGCTTTGCCACCACCGAAGCGACACTGATGTTCTTTGAAAGCCCGAACCGGCTGGCAGCCTCGCTCAAGTCTGCTGCCGAGGTGCTGGGCACGGATCGCCCGGCTGCCGTCTGCCGCGAGCTGACCAAGGCCTATGAGGAAGTCCGCCGTGGCACGCTGGGCGAGCTTGCTGCGCGCTACGAGGACGAGAGCGTCCGCGGTGAGATCGTGCTGGTGATCGGCCCCGGGTCGACGCCGCCACCCTCGGAAGAGGATGTCGATGCGCTGCTTGGGAAGCTTACCGCCGATCTGCCAGCCGGCAAGGCTGCGACGGAAGCCGCGCGCCTGACCGGAAAACCGCGCAAGGATCTTTATGCACGCCTGCTCGCGATGAAGGCCGCGTCACCGGAAGAAGAGGCGTGAGCGGGACTGACAAGCTCGCTCGAAAACAGCGCTTCGAGCGCAAGGGTCGGCGCGCGGAGTATCTCGCCGCCCTGGCCCTGGTACTCAAGGGCTACCGGATCGCCGGCATACGCTACCGCACCCCGGTGGGCGAGATCGACATCGTGGCGCGCAAGGGCGATCTGATTGCCTTTGTCGAAGTCAAGGCGCGCCGCGACCTGGCCGCGGGCGTAGATGCCGTCAGCTATCCGGCGCAACGGCGCATTGCCGCCGCAGGCGAAGTGTTCATCAGCCGGCAACCGGACTCCGCGCAGCTGTCCTGGCGCCATGACATTGTCGTGGTCAGTCCCTGGGCGTGGCCGGTGCATCTCAAGGATGCGTTCTGAGCGGGACGACCGGAGCAGCCGCGCTGGATGACGTCGCTTGCGTCCCGCAGTTGCTTCCCGGGCCACAATCTTGCCGCTGCCTCGCGTTGTTTGCCGTTCTGCGGCCTCGAAGAAGACACCAGACGGTATTCGCTGCCGCCTCGACCTGGCAGACCGTCCAGTAGATCAAGCGAGCACCTTTGCCGCCGTGCAGCTCCATGAAGGCGTCCTCTTCCTTCTCCCGGTCGGACTTTCGGGCTTGAGAAGGCTTGTCATCGTGCATCATTCGCTCCTTCGATACGAAACCACCCAAGAGGTGGGCTTGACCTGCTGCCAACTTAGTGGCTGGTTGAGCGGCACGAAATGAAACAGTTTGAACGGAACTTTTCATGGATGAAATGAACGCAGACTGGGGCGACCTGCGTCTGTTTCTCGCGGTGGCGCGAGAAGGCGGATTGTCGCCGGCTGCGCGATCGACCGGCCGCAGCCCGGCGACGCTGGGCCGCCGGATGCTTTCGCTGGAGCGGTCTCTGGGGCAGGATCTGTTCATCCGGCATGAGCGCGGCTACGAGTTGACCGCGCAAGGACGTGAGCTACTGGCCGAGCTCAGCGAGATCGAGGCGCGTATCACGAGGATCACCGCCGCACCCGGCGACACCGCGCGGCCGCTGGTCAAGATTTCAGCGGGGACATGGACGACGCTGATGCTGCTCGACAGTCTCGACGAGATCACCGGCACACCGCCAGATGTAAAGCTCCGCTTCGTCTCCGCCGAAGCCGCCTTTGACATTGCCCACCGCGAGATCGCCATCGGCATCCGCAATGCGCGTCCGAGCGATATCAGCCTTGCAGGACGAAGCCTGTCACGGGTCGAGTTTGCACCTTATGCAATGGCGGGCGCGCCGGACCGCTGGATCAAGGTGCTGGCAGACACGCCCTCTGCACGCTGGCTAGACAAGAGGATCGGCAGCGATGCTGTCTGCGAAGTCAATGCGCCGCGCAACAGCCTTGATCTGGCGTTGGCGGGCAAGGGTATTGCCTTGCTGCCGAGTTTTATCGGTGACCGGCAAAACAAGCTTGAGCGGGCGGGTGACACGATCCCAGAGCTTTCCCACGACCAATGGCTGGTCACGCATCAGGATGATCGTCACCTGCCTGCAGTGAGGCGCACCATCGACCGGTTGTGCGACGTGCTTGGGCGGCGCTGACAGACGCAGACCGAAACCGATATTTGCGGTTTACAGAGTCCCGCCGCAGAGAGTCCTCAGGCGACGGATGGATAGCCGGTCTGGATCTCGGCTGAAAACATGGTTCCGTTTTCGAAGGTGTAGTCCTGGGTTCCGCCAAGCTGCATCACCATGCCCCTGATGATCTTGGTTCCCATGCCTTTGGTCACGGTGTCGGGATCGAAGCCGGGTCCATCATCAGCAATGACAAGCCTTGCCACACCCTCCGACAGCCCCTTGAGGCTGATGGAAATCGTTGCATCGGATCTGTCCCGTTCGGCGTATTTGAAAGCATTGGTGACGACCTCATTGATCAACAACGCCAGAGGCGTTGCCCGTTCGTGGTGGATCAGCAGCGGATCTATATCGAGTGCAAGCCGGGCTTTTGAACCATAGGCCTGAACCAGCTTTTCCGTGATCGAAGCAATGAAGGCCGGAGCATCGAGATCAGCATAGGCATCACGGTTGTACATGTGCTCATGAACCGCCGACATGGCTGCAAACCGGGACTGGATGTCGTTCTTTATGGCTTGAGGCAGATTTTGCATGCGAACCAGCGACTGCATCGACTGCATGTTGTTCTTGACCCTGTGATGGATCTCGCGGAACAGCATCGTGTTGGTGGCCAGCGCGGTTTCCAGCTCCTGCTTGCGACGGCCATCCTTCTGCAGCAGCCGGATGATCCAGATCGCGCACAGGGCCAGGGCGAAGGTCGTCGGAATGACGATGAGCAGGAAGATCCAGACGCGGCGCCAGAACCGCCACATGGTCTCGGCGGTGGAGACGGAAGCCAGGGCGATCATCTCGGTGCCCGGCACTGTCTGATAGCTGACCACCCTTTTGACGCCATCAACAGGCGACCTGGCGGTGTAGGAGCCGAAACCGGAAGCGGGCAGCAGGTCGGTGAAGAGTTTGTGGCCGGCCAAATCCAGCGGACCATCCGCCGGTGGATAACGGGCAACCAGCATCCCGTCGGAGCGCAGAATGCTGATTGTCGACCCCGTCCCAAGGTCCAGCGACTCCAGGAGCTCTCCCAACAAATCCGCATCAAAGGAAATGACGGCAACGCCGATGAAGACTCCGCCCCTTTCCAGCCGACGGCTGAACGCAAAGATCTCACTGCCGTCAATGCGGCTGATCAGAAGTGATGAGGTGAAGAAATGTTTGCCCGCTGCCGGCTCGGAGAAATACTCCCGGTCGCGGATATCAATGTCCACGAAATCGGGGTCGGTGGTGTAAAGTGTGCGGCCATCGGCGGCGACAATATAGGCCTTGGCGCTGGCGGGCAGGCCTTCGAGTGCTTCCCTGACGCCGCTCAGGGTTGATGTCAGATTGGGGCGAACCTCTACGCCGAGTGCAGAATCCATGCGCCTGAGCGCCTGTGTGGCCACTTCAACGATCCAGCCCGTATTGATGGTGACGGCCTTCGCTGCAGCCGTTGCGGTCCCCTCTGCCCGGTCATGCTGATCGTCGATCCCCTGGTAGATCACTGTGCCTACAATGGCTGCATAAACAATCAGGGTTGCGACGATGAAGGCAATCGCAGCTCGCGCTGAACCGGCAATCGCTTTGGTGACCATGGAGGATCCTCTGTAGAGCCAAGCCACCACGATTAGCGGCAAAGCATTTCATTGACCACAAGTATTTGTCTTGCGGCGAGGCGGTGGAAACAGTTGATTTTCCAGCCTCATTCAACGCGCCAGCCGAATTGATGTTCCATAGGTTTTTGCACTGTTGCGGAACAGGTTTCACGCATTCTTGCCACGAGAAACAAAATCGGCACCGGCTTATCTCTGACAACCCTGGAAGTCTAAAACCGCGCCTCCCCCGTTGCATTTCCCCCCACCCACGCCCTATGTGAGACCCAACAGATTGGCGGAGACTTCAGACCATGAGCAAGATCAGGAATGTCGCGGTCCAGATGGACCATGTGAGCTCGATCAGCATTGCCGGCGATTCGACCTTCGCCATGTCACTGGAGGCGCAGAACCGCGGCTACAAGCTGTTTCACTACACACCGGACCAGCTGTCGATGCGCGACGGAAAGATCGTGGCAGTGGCCGAGCCGATGATCCTGCGCGATGTCGAGGGCGACCATTTCGAGCTCGGACCGCAGGAGAAGATCAACCTGGCCGACATGGATGTGGTGCTGCTCAGGCAGGATCCGCCGTTCGACATGTCCTACATCACCTCGACCCATCTGCTTGAGCGGGTGCATCCGCAGACGCTCGTGGTCAACGACCCGGCCTGGGTCCGCAACTCGCCGGAAAAGATCTTCGTTACCGAATTTGCCGATCTGATGCCGAAAACCCTGATTTCCCGGGATCCGGCGACGATTGCCGAATTCCGCAAGGAAGTTGGCGACATGATCCTCAAGCCGCTCTACGGCAATGGCGGCGCCGGCGTGTTCCACATCAAGCCCGACGACCGCAACATGACCTCGCTTCTGGAAATGTTTGCGCAGATGTACCGCGAGCCATTCATCGCGCAGGAATACCTGCCTTCGGTGCGCGCCGGCGACAAGCGCATCATCCTGATCGACGGCGAGCCGGTGGGCGCCATCAACCGGGTGCCGGCAGAACATGATTCACGCTCCAACATGCATGTCGGCGGCCGCGCCGAGCACAGCGAGCTGACACCGCGCGAGCAGGAAATCTGCGCCCGCATCGGCCCTTCCCTGAAAGAGCGCGGCTTCATTCTGGTGGGTATCGACATCATCGGAGACCTGATGACCGAGATCAATGTCACCTCTCCCACAGGCTTGCGCGAAATCAGGAACTTCGGTGGGCCGGATGTGGCCGCACTGTTCTGGGATGCGGTGGAATCCAAGCGGCAATAAGCTTCAGCCCCCACCGCCCGGCCGCTATTGAACGAAATACAGCGAAATGCGTTACTTCCTTGAGTTCAGAGCACAAGGGGTGACGATGCGGCGATTGCTGGCAATATTCTTGACGGTTTTCCTGGCATCCTTCACGGGCTTTGCCGACATCGCCGCTGCCCAGCAGAGCGGTTCGGACAACTCCTATTTCGAAGTCGAAACGCTCAACCCCGGTCTCGGCGACGGCGGTAGGATCAACCGTGATACCCCGCAGGCCACTGTCGAGAGTTTTCTCCACCATGCCCGGGCGGGCGACCATGCCAAGGCCGCCCACCTGCTTGACCTCGGTCAGATCGAACCTGACAGTCAGCGCCGCGTCGGGCTGGAACGGGCGCGTCAGCTGGAGCAGATTCTGACCCGCAAGGTCTGGCTCAAATGGGAGGATATTCCGGACCGGCGCGACGGGCTCGATATCACGGCCAGCCCGAAAGCGCTGATGGCCGGCGAGCCCCGGCGGTCGATCCGGCTGGCGCTGATTGATCTGGAAGACCTCCCGGTACCCATCAGCCTGGAACGGGTCAAACCCGCCGACGGCGCGCCTGTCTGGGTGTTCGCCGCGCAGACAGTCGACAACCTGCCGGCATTGCATGAGCTTTATGGAGAGAACTGGTTCGAGAGATCGCTGCCGGACTGGGCGCGCGCGCAGGTTACCTCCGGCCTGGAAGCCTGGCAGCTGATCGCGATGCCGGTGTTGCTGATCAGCTCAGTGCTCGCCGGCTGGCTGGTCTACCGGCTGTTCCGCAACGCCGGGGATCGGCTGAAACCACGCTTTTCCGGCCGGTTGCTACGGAGACTGGCCTTGTCGCTGGCGATCCTGACCGGTGCCGTGATCGGCTACGTGATGCAGCGGCATCTGTTCGTGTTCTCGGCCACCATAGACACCTTTCTCGGGCCGCTGATGTTGCTGATCCTGTTCGGTGGCGGATTGACGGTGTTCGTCCAGACCATCGACATGATCCTTGAACGCACGCTGATCAGGGACATCGCCGAGCTCGAACAACCCGAAAACCGCGAGATGCGGGCATTCCAGACCAACCTTTCCGCCTTCCGCCGGATCGGCATCGTGCTGGCAGTGGTTTTCGCCGCCGGGCTGCTGATGACCCAGGTCAATCTCTTTGCCACCACCGGCGTGGCGCTGATCGGCTCGGCCGGGGTGGTGACGCTGATCCTGGCCTATGCGGCGCGCTCGGCGCTGAGCAACATCATGGCAAGCCTGCAGATCGCGATCTCGAAGACGGCGGCTGTCGGCGATTCACTCTATTTCGAGAACCGCTGGTGTTATGTCGAGAAAATCAATTTCACTTACGTGCAGCTGAAAACCTGGGACAAGCGCCGCCTCATCGTCCCGGTAACCTACTTCGTGTCTGAGCCGTTCGAAAACTGGACCAAGCGCGATCCAAACATGACCAAGGTCGTGAAACTGCGGCTGCACCACAGCGCCGATATCGACAGCCTGCGTGCACGTTTCGAAGACTTTGTCTCCAGCAATGACAAGGTCATCGACAAGGACGGGGCGCGGGTGCTGGTGGTGGACCATGATGCATCGGGGATGGTTGTCGGTTTTTATGCGACAGCGGAAGAGCCGTTGAGCGCCTGGACCATGGAATGCGAGTTGCGCGAGGCCATGCTCAAGGCTGCGCGCGAGCTTGAGCTGGAACGGGCCGAGGGTGTGCAGTATCTTCCCGCCGAACGTGAGAGCCGGGTCTCGGATTTCGCAACGGAACAGAACGAGGAACAGGGTAAACCCGGCGACCCGCCGGACGAGGACTGACGCCGGCCATACGTCCATACCAGATCGGCTATTTCAGCGCGGCAGCAACATTGGAGGGGTCGAATTCGGTGATCCGGTATTTGGCAACACCAGCCATGTGGAACGGGTCGGCTGTGATCAGCGCCTCAATGTCGGACACGGACTTGCCGCGGGCGATGATGACACCGCCCGTCCGCGGCACCTTTGCGCCTGAGGCAAGGAACTGGCCTGAAGCATAACCGCGCTCGATGAACGCCATGTGCGATGGGACCAGCTGATCAACCGTTTCCTGGGACGTGATATAGGTGAGATCGACGACAAACAGGTGCTCGCCGTCTTGAAGAAAGGCCATTGTTGTGCTCCGCGCCCAGTTGGCTTGAGGACAATTTCAGTCCGGCGCTGTGACTCACGACACGTCCGGGATCGGCATTACCTAGGTGAGTCTGCCTGGGATTTGTACCCGGAGTACGAAGAATCCTGTGTACCCCAAACAACCTGGCGACGCGGGTGCGGTGAAGTCCGCCGCACTCGCTTCGCCGGCACTGCATTTGAATGCCCTGTCCACGCTTTGACTTTGGCCCCAAATGTTCTCCTCCAGACAACCTGATACAACCTCAACTCTCCTTAATGGTGCATTTGTTGCCATATTGTTCTTGTTATATTCCGCATACCGTGTTTCAATTCAATCTGGATCGCGCATAACGGGTATCAAGACTTGGCCCGGCGTGACGGACAGGCAACATGAAGGGGCTGGAGACATGGTTGCGCGGGTCAGTACGGTTTCGTTTCAGGGCATCGAGGCGGTGCCGGTCGATGTCCAGGTGATGATCGCTCCGGGAAAGGTCGGCATGCATATTGTCGGGCTGCCCGACAAGGCGGTGGCCGAAAGCCGCGAACGGGTGCAGGCAGCACTGCATGCCTCCGGCCTGTCGCTGCCGGCTAAGAAAGTAACCGTCAACCTGGCGCCTGCCGACCTGCCCAAGGAAGGCAGCCATTTCGACCTGCCGATCGCGCTGGGGCTGATGGCAGCGCTCGGCGCCATTCCCGGCGATGCGCTGGATGGTTATGTGGTGCTGGGCGAACTTTCGCTGGACGGCACCATTGCCAGTGTCGCCGGCGCCCTGCCCGCGGCTATCGGCGCCAATGCGCTGGGCAAAGGCCTGATCTGCCCTTCTGACAGCGGCCCGGAAGCAGCCTGGGCCGGCGAGGAGATCGACATTCTTGCTCCCCGCTCGCTGATCGCCATCGCCAATCATTTCCGCGGCACCCAGGTCCTGTCGCGTCCGGTGCCTGCGATGCGGGCAGCGCCTGCCAACATGCCGGACCTGTCGGACATCAAGGGTCAGGAAACCGCCAAGCGGGCACTCGAGGTGGCGGCGGCCGGGGGACACAATCTGATCATGGTCGGGCCGCCCGGCTCGGGCAAATCCATGCTGGCCGCCAGGCTACCCTCGATCCTGCCGCCGCTGTCGGCACCGGAACTGCTGGAAGTCTCGATGATCCATTCCATCGCCGGGCAACTGGCCGGGGGCAAGCTGTCGGACCGGCGGCCATTCCGTGCGCCGCATCATTCGGCATCGATGGCGGCCATGGTCGGCGGCGGTTTGCGGGCTCGGCCCGGTGAGGTGTCGCTGGCCCATAACGGCATTCTGTTTCTCGACGAGTTTCCGGAATTCACACCGCAGGTGCTCGATTCGCTGAGGCAACCGCTGGAAAACGGCGAAAGCGTCATCGCCCGGGCCAATCACCGGGTCAGCTATCCGGCCAATATCCAGCTGATCGCGGCGATGAATCCCTGCCGTTGCGGCATGGCCGGCGAGCCGGGGCATTCCTGTGCCCGCGGCCCACGCTGCCAGGCCGATTACCAGGGCCGGATTTCAGGCCCGCTGATGGACCGGATCGATATCCGCATCGATGTGCCGGCCGTCACTGCGCAGGACCTGATCGCGCCGCAAGCGGCAGAGAGCAGCGCCGATGTCGCCGCCCGCGTGGCGGCGGCGCGGACCATGCAGCAGGCGCGCTACCGAGACATCGGCCGTCCGGACATCCGCACCAATTCCCAATGCACGACATCGCTGGTGGAGCAGGTGGCTCAACCGGATTCAGGCGGACAGTCGCTGCTCAGTGATGCCGCGGAGAAGATGCGGTTTTCAGCCCGCGCCTATCACCGCATCCTCAAGGTGGCGCGGACGCTGGCCGATCTCGATGGCGCGGAAACGGTCGGACGGATTCACCTCGCCGAAGCGATCTCCTACCGGATTGCAGCGGAGCGGGTTTCGGTTGCGGCCTGAGTGCGCGGAGGAGTGGCACGCAGGCCCCGGGTCGTGGGTTTGCGCACCACTTCAGCGTAGGTCGAGGTTCTCACCCTCCCCATACCTTGGGTATGGAGGCTCTCGCAATGTCGGCGACTGTCCTTACTCGCCCAGACCGTCAAACAGGGCCGTCGAAAGATAGCGCTCGGCAAAGGACGGAATGATGACGACGATCTGCTTGCCTGCATTTTCCGGGCGCTGGCCAATACGGACCGCAGCAGTCAGGGCCGCACCGGATGAAATTCCGACCGGCAGGCCTTCAAGTTTTGCGACGCGGCGGGCCATGTCGAAGGCTTCATCGTTTGTCACCTTGGCGACTTCGTCATAGATCCCGGTGTCGAGAACGCCGGGCGCGAAGCCCGCGCCGATGCCCTGGATCTTGTGCGGGCCGGGATTGCCGCCCGACAGCACCGGCGAATCGGCCGGCTCGACCGCAACCACCTGCAGGCCGGGCTTCTTGGCTTTCAGCACCTGGCCGACGCCGGTGATGGTGCCGCCCGTGCCGATGCCCGAAACCAGAATATCGATGCCGCCCTTGGTGTCATTCCAGATTTCCTCGGCAGTGGTCTTGCGGTGAATTTCCGGATTGGCCGGGTTTTCGAATTGCTGCGGCATCACCGAGTCGGGAATTTCGTTGAGCAATTCCTCGGCTCGGGCAATGGCGCCCTTCATGCCTTTGGGGCCTTCGGTCAGCACCAGTTCGGCGCCAAGCAGCGCCAGCATCTTGCGGCGCTCGATCGACATGGTTTCGGGCATGGTCAGGATCAGCCGGTAACCCTTGGCCGCTGCGGCAAAGGCCAGCGCGATGCCGGTGTTGCCGGAGGTGGGCTCGACCAGCGTGGTCTTGCCGGGCGCGATCTTGCCTGCTGCTTCCAGGCTCTCGATCATGGCCACGCCGATGCGGTCCTTGACCGAGGCGATGGGGTTGAAAAACTCAAGCTTGGCGAGCAGTTCCGCCTTGACGCCATCCTCGGCGGCAAGCTTGCCGAGCCGGACGATCGGCGTGTTACCGATGGTGTCGATGATCGAATCGTAGATACGGCCGCGGCCGGGTGTTTCATCTGTGTAAGCGGACATGTGAATCCTCCTTGTTGTTGGCGCGAGTGTAGGTCAGGCCCTTGCACGGCGCCAGCCACCGCAATCGGTCCGCCCGCGCCTGAAGCGCGAAAAAATTCCCGACTTTGCGCTGGAATGAGAATGAAATTCCAGTTCGCATGCCGATCCGACTGTTATTCGAATGTCCGGTAGCAAACCAGCTGATCGAATTTGCCATTGTCAAGCGTCGCTCAACCCCGGCAGCAGATCAGCGAACCAGAAAACCTCTCGCCAAGGGGTCATCATCCTCGACAATGAACTCGGCCTTGCCGGAATAAAACGCCCGGCCCGAGACCCGGGCGGTGATCGCCTTGTGCGGGCCGCAGGTTGTCTTCGAAGCGACAGCACCGGAAAGCCGGCTGCCGACAATGCTTTCGAAGCCCCGTAACTGGCCCAGCAAGATTTGGCCGCGTGCGTGCATGGCCGCCAGCCTTGCGGTGACACCGGAGCCTGTGGGCGAACGGTCAACCTGCCGCTCGGCAAAGACGCAGACATTCCGCGTCGGCTCATCTGAATACACGTCTTTGCCATCGGTCAGGATCGTGCCGTAGAGAAAGGCCAGGTCATCGGCATCGGGATGGCCGAGCTGAATTGCCGCCTGCGCCGCCCTGGTCAGCTGATCGGCCGCCTCGACAAAATCTGCCACCGGATCGCGGCTGAACTCGAGCCCGAACTGGCTTGCGTCCGCCAGCGCATAAAACGCGCCGCCATAAGCGATGTCGAAACTGATATCGCCCCAGGGCTCGAGGGTCAGCACCTTGTCGCGCGCAAACAGGAAGGACGGTACGCTCTCGAAACTGACGTCTGCCGCCTTGCCGTCGCGCATGGTGACTTCGGCGCGGACCATGCCGCAAGGGCACTCGATGTTGACGTGGGTCACGTCCATGCCCGCCGGGACCAGGCCCTGGTCCACCGCATAGCGCCCGAGCGCAATGATGGCGTGGCCGCACATGGTGGAGTAGCCCTCATTGTGCATGAACAGCACTGCCAGATCGGCGCCGGGCAGGTCCGGTTCAACCAGCAGCGCACCATACATGTCTGCATGGCCGCGCGGCTCGAACATCAGGATCGTTCTGAGATGATCAAGATGGTCGCGGACATAAGCGCGCTTTTCGAGGATCGTGCCCTTTGGCAAGTCCGGATAGCCACTGGTGACGATGCGGAGCGGCTCGCCGCCGGTGTGCATGTCGATGACGGTGAGCGGGCTGTTCATGCGGTTCCTGTCGAGCCGAAGCCGCCGGCGCCGCGCGCGGTTTCATCCACCGCGTCGCGCAGGCTGATCCGGGCCTGCACCACAGGGGCGATAACCAGTTGCGCAATCCGCATGCCGCGGATCACGGTGAACGGCTCGGTGCCGAGATTGGCGAGGATGACCTTGACCTCGCCGCGGTAATCGCTGTCGATCGTGCCGGGCGTGTTGAGGCAGGTGATGCCGGATTTGAGCGCCAGCCCGGAGCGCGGACGGACCTGGCCTTCGAAGCCCTGCGGGATCTGCATGATCAGGCCGGTGGGCACGGCGAAACGGCCGCCCGGGGCAATTTCCAGCGGTGCATTGTCCTCAACTGCAGCCCGCAGATCCATGCCTGCCGATCCCTTGGTTTCATAGGCCGGAAGGTCGAGACCGTCGCCATGCGGCAGGCGGACGACAATCAACTCGGGCATTGATCGGGACGCGGCATCAGGATGTGTCATGGGTCAAGCTTTTACGCTTGGCGGGGCAAGGTCAATTGCATGGCGGGCGGCAAGACGATAGAAGGCAGCCCAATCAACAGGAATTGTCAGACGATGCCCGAACAACTTGCCGAGGAAGTCGGCCGCCGCCGCACCTTCGCCATCATTTCGCACCCGGACGCCGGCAAGACCACGCTGACCGAAAAGCTGTTGCTGTTCGGCGGCGCGATCCAGCTTGCGGGTGAGGTGAAAGCCAAGAAGGACCGGATCCAGACCCGCTCGGACTGGATGAAGATCGAGCGCGAGCGCGGCATCTCGGTGGTCACCTCGGTGATGACGTTCGAGTATGACAATCATGTCTTCAACCTGCTCGACACGCCGGGCCATGAGGACTTTGCCGATGACACCTACCGGACGCTGACGGCGGTGGATGCGGCGGTAATGGTGATCGACGCGGCCAAGGGCATCGAGCCGCGAACATTGAAACTGTTCGAGGTCTGCCGGCTCAGGGACATTCCGATCATCACCTTCGTCAACAAGATGGACCGCGAGGCCCGCAACCCGTTCGAAATCCTTGACGAGGTCGAGCAGAAACTGGCGCTCGACACGGCGCCGATGACCTGGCCGATCGGTCAGGGCAAGAGCTTTTCGGGCACCTATCATCTGGCGAAATCGGCGATCCGCAAATCCGACAAGGAAACAGAACTGACGCCGGTCAACGGTCCGGAATCGGATGCGGTTGCCGGACTGTTGCCGGAGAACGAGCGCGAGACCTTCATCGAGGAAACCAGTCTCGCGGCGGAAGCCTGCCGCCCGTTTGATCTCGAAGCGTTCCGAGAGGGCCATCTGACGCCGGTTTATTTCGGCTCGGCGTTGCGGAATTTTGGCGTCCGCGACCTGATCAACGCGCTGGGCGAATTCGCACCGCAGCCGCGGGCGCAAGTGGCCGACACGCGCACGGTGGAAGCCACTGACCCGAAAATGACGGCATTCGTGTTCAAGATCCAGGCCAATATGGACCCCAACCACCGCGACCGCATTGCCTTTGTGCGGGTGTGCTCGGGCAAGCTTCAACGCGGCATGAAAGCGCGGCTGGCGCGCACCGGCAAGCCGATGGGGCTGTCGGCGCCGCAGTTCTTCTTCGCGTCGCAACGGCAGATCGCCGACACCGCCTATGCCGGGGATGTGGTCGGCATACCCAACCATGGCACGCTCAGAATTGGCGACACGCTGACCGAAGGCGAAGCGCTGGTGTTCCAGGGCGTACCGAACTTCGCGCCGGAGATCCTGCGCCGGGTGCGGCTCGAAGATGCGATGAAGGCGAAAAAGCTGAAAGAAGCGCTGCAGCAGATGGCCGAGGAAGGCGTGGTGCAGCTGTTTTCGCCCGAGGACGGATCGCCGGCGATTGTCGGAGTGGTCGGCGCCTTGCAGCTCGACGTGCTGAAGGAGCGACTGCAGGCGGAATACGGATTGCCGGTAAGTTTCGAAATGGCACGATTTTCGGTCTGCCGCTGGATCTCATCGGCGGACAAGGCCGATCTCGAACGCTTCGTCACCAGCCATCGCGGCGATATCGCCCGCGATCTCGATGGCGACCCGGTGTTCCTGGCCTCGGACCAGTTCTCGCTCAATTACGAGGCTGAGCGCTGGAAGATGATCGATATGGTGGCAATCAAGGAGTACCACGTCACCAAGGCGGCCTGAGGCCGGACTTGCCATTGATTTCAAATGTGGCGGAACAAACTGGCCGCCCGGGCGTTGTCGCAAGACTGACTCCGGGGGAGCCCACCATGCAGACATCCTATTTGCGCCTTGGCGCGATGGTCCTCACCTCGATCCTGGTGATGTTCGGGCTGGTGTATCTGAGCACCTTTGCCGCCAGCCACATCTGGTTCAGCCAGACGCGGATATGGATGGCAATTTACATGGGCGCTGCGATGGCGGCGGTGATGCTGTCCTTCATGTTCGGCTTGTACAGGAACAGCAAGCTCAACATCGCCATCTTTGCCGGCGCGGCGCTGTTGTTTTCCGGATCGCTCTATACCGTGCGCAGCCAAGCCAATGCGGGTGACGTGGCTCGGATGAAAGGGATATCCCCGCATCACTCCGCCGTCATCCTGACAAGACCGGGGGCGAATTTTTCCGGCCCGGGAGTGCGCAACCTGACAGATGACATCATCAACGCGCAGCGTACCGAGATCGCCGAGATGAAGGCGCGGATTGACGATCTGAACAGCACGGCCACAGCAAACAGATAATATCGTCGATTGAGAAAGGGGCTAGAATGTCGCCAAGCCCCTGATCCCGCGATTGGCCGGCACCCTGTTACGCCTCGCCGCCCCGGGCATGCCGGCGATACGCACAAGGGCCTGATTGCCGCTGCGAAACGCGTATGCCGCAGAGCGCTTTCCGATGGCGCCGGCTGGTGAAGATCCGCGAGACAGGCGTGCAGACGTTGGTCGCCTTATGCGCTGATGTCCGGCTTTCTTCCTGACAATGGCCAAAACGAACGTGTTTGTACCCGCTTCCACGCACTGAATCTGTTTCCGCGATTGCCTTTTTCTGCCGGACTGCTAAATCGCGAGCTATGACAAACACCCCGCTCTCCCATATTCGCAATTTTTCGATCGTGGCTCACATCGACCACGGCAAATCCACGCTTGCCGACAGGCTGATCCAGACCTGCGGCGGGCTTGCCGAACGTGAGATGAGCAAGCAGGTTCTCGACTCGATGGACATCGAGAAAGAGCGCGGCATCACCATCAAGGCGCAGACGGTGCGGCTGCACTACACCGCCAAGGATGGCGAGAAGTACGTGCTCAACCTGATCGACACGCCGGGCCATGTCGACTTCGCCTACGAAGTCTCGCGCTCGCTTCGGGCCTGCGAAGGCTCGCTCCTGGTGGTGGACGCCTCGCAAGGGGTCGAAGCGCAGACGCTGGCCAATGTCTACGCGGCACTCGATGCCGACCACGAGATCGTGCCGGTGCTCAACAAGATCGACCTGCCGGCGGCAGAGCCGGAGCGGATCAAGGAACAGATCGAGGAAGTGATCGGCCTGGACGCTTCGGACGCAGTGATGATCTCGGCCAAGTCCGGCATCGGCATTCCCGATGTGCTGGAAGCCATCGTCACCCGGCTGCCCGCGCCCAAGGGCGGCGATGTCAAGGACCCGCTGAAAGCGATGCTGGTCGACAGCTGGTACGACACCTATCTCGGCGTCATCGTGCTGGTGCGCGTGATCAATGGCGAAATGAAAAAGGGCCAGCAGATCCGCCTGATGGGCACCGACGCCCGCTACACCGTGGAACGGATCGGCATCATCACCCCGAAACTCGTCACCGTCGACACACTCGGGCCCGGCGAAATCGGCTTCATCACCGCGTCGATCAAGGAAGTGGCCGACACCAGGGTGGGTGACACCATCACCGAGGAGAAGCGCCCCACCGCCGAGGCGCTGCCCGGCTTCAAGCCGGCGCAGCCGGTGGTGTTTTGCGGCTTGTTTCCCGTCGATGCAGCGGATTTCGAGGATCTGCGCGCGGCCATGGGCAAGCTAAGGCTCAATGACGCCTCGTTCTCGTTCGAGATGGAAACCTCGGCCGCGCTCGGTTTCGGCTTCCGTTGCGGCTTTCTCGGCCTGCTGCATCTCGAAATCATCCAGGAGCGGCTGGAGCGCGAGTTCAATCTCGACCTGATCGCCACCGCCCCGTCGGTGGTCTACCGAATGAACATGACCAATGGCGAGGTGCTGGAACTGCACAATCCGGCCGACATGCCCGATGTGGTCAAGATTTCGAGCATCGAGGAGCCCTGGATCAAGGCCACCATCCTGACGCCGGACGAATATCTCGGCGCAATCCTGAAACTGTGTCAGGACCGGCGCGGCATCCAGACCGACCTGAGCTATGTCGGCAAGCGGGCGATGGTGACCTACCAGCTGCCGCTCAACGAAGTCGTGTTCGACTTCTACGACCGGCTGAAATCGATCTCCAAGGGCTATGCCAGCTTCGATTACCAGATCACCGGCCATGAAGCGGGCGACCTGGTGCGGATGTCGATCCTGGTCAATGACGAGCCGGTGGATGCGCTGTCGATGCTGGTGCACCGTACGGCTGCGGAAAAGCGCGGCCGCGCCATGTGTGAAAAGCTCAAGGACCTGATTCCGCGGCACATGTTCAAGATCCCGATCCAGGCCGCCATCGGCGGCAAGGTGGTGGCGCGCGAGACGATCTCGGCAATGCGCAAGGACGTGACCGCCAAGTGCTATGGCGGCGACGCCACGCGGAAACGCAAGCTCCTGGACAAGCAGAAGGCCGGCAAGAAGAAGATGCGCCAGTTCGGCAAGGTCGACATCCCGCAGGAAGCCTTTATCGAGGCGCTGAAGATCGGCGACTGATCCGAATCGTGCACCGGTGGCGGCCATCTCCGCCGCAACACAACAGAGCAGACTGTCCCCTTCGCGCCGGTGGTGAAAACGGCCGGCTGGCGCTGTCACGACCGCGCCGTCGAACTCGACGGTGTCAAGTCCGGGCACAGCAAAGCCGGAAAAGCATGTGGTTGAGACTGCGGCGTGAAACAAAAACGAGATAATTGATATGACTGTGCATTCTGCCGTTGACAGGAGCGCCCAGACCCCCTAAATCCGCGCCAATGCCCAGATGGCGGAATTGGTAGACGCGCTACGTTCAGGTCGTAGTTCTCGCAAGGGAGTGGAGGTTCGAGTCCTCTTCTGGGCACCAATTTCAAGTTTCTGATTGTCCGAGACAATCCGGAAACACTACAAAAAGCCCGCGCAAGCGGGCTTTTTTGTTGGCTTGTCGGCCAGTCGGAGGCCCGGGGGCCGGGCGTTGAGACCGCGGGTTTTTGGAGCCAGGGAGCGCCGCACGGGCCGGGTTTCCATCCGTGCCGCCCAGCACGACTTCAAGCCGCGGATGAAAGTCCCTCCTACCAGGGGAAGGCGGTTGCACCTGTCGAGCCGGTCAGGCGGCGACGGTGGTGGCGAGTTTGGCGAGGCCTGACTTGAGCGCTGCGATGCAGGCGGGGTCGAAGGCGGCGCCTGCGTCCGCGTCGAGGATTTCGAGCGCCTTTGCGATCGGCATGGCTGCGCGGTAGGGGCGCTCGGCTGTGAGGGCATCGAAAACATCGGCGACGGTGAGGATGCGGGCCTCGAGACAGATCTCGTCGCCTTTCAGGCCATGCGGATAGCCCTTACCGTCAAGCCGCTCGTGGTGGGCGCAGGCGATGGGGGCGATATCGGCGAAGGCTGCGACACGGCCAAGAATGGCGGCGCTCTCGGCCGGGTGCCGCTTGATCGCCGCCCATTCCTCGGCATCGAGCTTGCCGGGCTTGTCGAGCACCTGATTGGAGATGGCGAGCTTGCCGAGATCGTGCAAAAGCGCCGCGCGGCGAAGCCAGCGGCGGTGACCGGGGCTGAGGCCGAACTCCTCGGCGATCATGTCGGTGTAGAGCGTGACGCGGTTGGAATGGTCCGCGGTAAACGGGCTCTTGGCGTCGACCACATCGGCAAAGGCGGCCGCGACGTCATCGAGGTAATCCTCGTCAACCGGAGCGGATTGCAGCGCCGGGGTCATGGCGAAGACGTGGGTCTCGAGATCGGACGAAGCGAGCAGCGGCCAGAAATCCGGCGCCTGCTGGGCGGTGACGAAGGCTGCGACCAGATCGGGATCGAACCAGACGCCGGAGCGGGCGACGGCTTCGCTGAGTGCTGCCTCGGGGCCGCTTTCGGCATGGAAGACGTCGATGATCTGGGCCAGGAGCGCGATCCCGGAAATCTGCGGAATCTGCCGGTGCTTGAGGCCTTGCGGCTGGCCGGAGCCGTCCCAGTGCTCATCAAGCGAGAGAATGCCGTCCTGCACGGTTTGCGAAAAGCCCATTCGGCCGGCGATGTCGGCGCCGCGATGGCAGCGGGTCTGCATCACTTCGCGGGCGATCTTGCCGGACTTCTGGACGACGCTGATCAGCGTGCGAATGCGCTCGCCAAGGCCGGCCTCGAGCCCCGTCTGGGCGAAAACGAAGCGCAGGGCTGCGCTCATCGACGTGTCGATGGTCTTGAAATCGCGCTTGAAGGCGATGTCGTCGGCCAGATAGAGCTCGCAGATGCGCGCGGCGTTGCTGGAGCAGCCGAGATCCTTGAGCAGCAGGGTGTAATAAAGATCCCTGAGCGTCTCGTCGGGCAGGTTCAGCGCCTCGCCGATGCGGGTTCCGATATAGCAGCCACGGATACAATGGCCGGCCGGCTGGCCTTCGGTCAGGTCCAGCGCGTAGCTGAGCGCACCGAGCAGTTCGGCAAGCTTGAAGCTGTGTGGGCGGGCATCCGCTGATTGGGTGAGATACAGGCTGGTGCTCATCGCGGACTCTCGGTTGAAGGGTGGTTATACAAGCGGCAACTTAAGAAGGGTTTACCGGGCGGGCAGCGAGGCGAGAGACCGGCATTTGCCAAACCTAATAAATTCGATATAACTAGTTTTATCGAATCATTTTGGACAAAGCACATGGATACAACCGAAGCAGCGCAGGGGTTTTCCGCCATGGGCTCGGAATCGCGGCTCGAGGTGCTGCAGGCGCTGGTCCGGGCCGGGGAAACCGGATTGCGGGTTGGCGATATCCAGCAGCGGACCGGCATCTCGGCCTCCACGCTGGCGCATCACCTGAAATTCCTGTCCGCCGCCAACCTGATTGTTCAACGCAAGCAGGGACGGGTGATCATGAGCACGGCGAATTTCGCGCATCTGAGCCTGCTGGCAGGGTTCATTCTGGAAAATTGCTGCACCGAAACGGAGCCTACGTCATGACCGACATCACCCAGACACCGAGGATTTCTGGCGCAGACATCAAGGGATGGATCGCGACGCCGTGGACGGTGATCGTGCTGGCGCTTCTGTCCGTGGCCGTTCTCGACCCGGGGCAGTTCGCAGCCGTTGCCAGTTTTGCCGTGCGCGCATTGCTGAGCACCCTGCCCTATATCGCCTTTGCGGTGCTCCTGATTGCCGGGCTGAAGGCAGCGGGCGCGGAATCGGTGATCGCCGACGCCTTCAAGGGCCGTGAAACCAAGATGATCATGATGGCAGCCCTGTTTGGCGGGCTGGCGCCGTTCTGCTCGTGCGAAGTGATCCCGTTCATCGCAGGCCTGCTGGCGCTGGGCGCACCATTGTCAGCGGTGATGGCGTTCTGGCTGTCATCGCCGCTGATCGATCCCCCAACGCTGCTGATCACGGCGGCAGCCCTGGGCTGGCCGTTTGCCATCGGCAAGGCGGTGATCGCGGTGGCGCTAGGGCTCTCGGGCGGGTTTGCGATCAAGGCTGCGATGGAGGCCGGCTGGTTTTCCGATCCGCTCAGGGCCGTCAGGCAGTCGCGCTGCGGTTGCGGAGCGGATCCGTTTTCAGGCAGGCCGGTCTGGCGCTTCTGGAGCGAAGAGACCCGTCGCGCCACCTTCCGCACGGAACTGATCAGCAACGGCGTCTTCCTGATCAAGTGGCTGGCGCTGGCCTATGTTCTTGAAGCGCTGTTGGTGACCTATGTGCCGGCCGACATGATCGCCGGACTGGTGGGCGGCGAAGGCGTGGTGCCGATCGGCATTGCAGCGCTGGTCGGCATGCCCGCCTATCTCAACTCCTATGTCGCACCACCGCTGCTGGCAGGCCTGATGGAGCAGGGTATGAGCAATGGCGCGGCGATGGCTTTCATGATTGCCGGTGCGGTGAGCTCGATCCCGGCGATGGCGGCGGTCTGGTCGCTGGTCAGGAAGCCGGTTTTCGCTGCCTATCTCGGCCTGGGTGTTTCGGGCGCCATTGTTTCGGGCATCCTGTTCCAGATGGTGGTTTGAGACGGCCGGGTTCGACCGATGTGGCATGGTCGTCGAAGAACCTTGACGACATCTCTTAAAGAGCATATCCCATATTAAAGATTATTTCCTGAATATGGGATGCAAGCATGGAAACTCTCAATGACAGGCTGGCGGAACGGCTGAAGCAGGTCCGCCTGATGCGAGGCTGGTCGCTGCAGGAGCTGGCGGATGTCAGCGGGG
This sequence comes from Hoeflea sp., assembly GCF_002733955.1. Taxonomy (GTDB): domain Bacteria; phylum Pseudomonadota; class Alphaproteobacteria; order Rhizobiales; family Rhizobiaceae; genus Hoeflea. The sequence goes on from NZ_NVXQ01000005.1 coordinate 162,917, forward strand.
TCAGCCGCTCGACATTATCTCGGGTGGAGAATGCCGAAGTCAGCCCGACGGCGGACACGCTGGGCAGCCTGTCGACGGCTTACCAGATGACAATCTCGCAACTGCTGGCGCCGATCGAAGCACCATTCACGCCGCTGATCAAGGCGGCGGAACAAAGTGTCTGGCACGATGCCGACAACGGGTTCTCGCGCAAGGTGATGTCGCCGCCAAGCGGCGGCCTGTCGGCGGAAGTGGTGCACTGCACGCTCGACGCCTACCAGATGATCGCTTACGCAGCGCCATCTGTCCCGGGGCACGAGCATCATCTGGTGATGTTATCGGGCACGCTGAGCGTCAACATCGGCGACGAGGAACATCATCTGGAGGCCGGCGATTGCCTGCGCTACCAGCTATTCGGGTCATCGAGATTCCAGACCGGGGTCGATCCCGCAACCTATCTGATCGTACTTGTGTGAGGCGTCATGACCAGCATCAGCATTCATTGCCTTTCCGCCGATGAGCTCGATGCTCACGCAGACGCGCTGGCGGAGATCATGGCGCGAACGGTGGAGGACGGAGCGGCCATCGGCTACATGCAGCCGTTTTCACACACTGACGGGCTGGCCTTCTTCACCGGACAGGTGTTTCCCGAGGTGCGGGCCGGCCGGCGCAGGCTGCTGGTGGCCGGGCTGGATGGCAAGACGGTGGGATCGGTTCAGCTGATCACTGTGCTGCCGCCAAACCAGCCGCATCGTTGCGAAGTGGCCAAGATGATGGTTCACCCCTCGGCTCGGCGCAAGGGCGTTGGCCGCGCCCTGATGCAGGCGCTCGATGCGGAGGCGCGCGCCGCCGGCAAGACCCTTGTCACGCTCGACACCAAGACCGGTGACAAGGCCGAGCCGCTTTACAGGGCGGCAGGCTTCCAAACCGCGGGCGTGATTCCCTGCTATGCGCTGGATCCCGACGGCAAGGCGCAGCACGCCACGACCTATATGTACAAGGCGCTTTGATTTGACCGCCGCTGACAGCGCTTCGCCTTGCGAAGGATGGCGGCGAATGCCAGGGCACAAACTGCCCGGCCTTGGCCAAGGCGGTGCGGAAGCATCAGGCCTTGCCGTCGTCGGGCAGGGGCTCGCGGTTTTCATCGAGCAGCTTGCGGATCGTGACCAGTCCAGGCAGGGCAGCAAGCATGATCTGGTGATGCTCTGACCGCAGGAAATGCTTGAAGGTGCGCGTCAGGGCCTGGATGGCTGCCATATGAAACGCCCACCCCGCCTGGGTGAGGAAGACCTGTTTGGAGCGGGCATCGGTTTCACTTGGCAGGGTCTGTATCAGCCCGCGCTTCTCCAGCACCTTGAGCGAATGGCTCATGGTCGCCTTGGTCACCTGCATCGCATTGGCAATGGCGAGAGGCGTTTTTCCATCGCCTACCCGGGTCAGATGCGCAATGATGGCAAAATGCGACGGGTGCAGGCCGTCAGGCAGAATCTTGCCGACAAGCGTCTTGCCAAGCTGGTCAATGATGGCAACTTCGTTGAAGAAGGCGAAGACCTCGCCTGGATTTATGCCGGAATCCATTCCGTTCTAGCTTCCTTGTTCTGACTTTGGCGGCCGCGATGGACCATCCACGAACCCGGTCCCTAAAAAAGCCATCCAGAAATTTGAATCATACCGCCGCTCCCGCAATTCAGGATCTACCGGCAGATCGTGTCTATTTGAGGACGCCCCGCAAAGGTTGCGTCGATGGACAGGGCGGCTCTCGGCTTCACCTTCGGGCAGCGGCGGAGGGTGACTTCACAGCCCGTGTTTGCGCAGATTCGCCTGCTGTCAGGCCCGTCTGCCGGCATGAGATTGAGCAAGCCGCTTGCGAATGGCCGCAAGGCCGGGCAGCGTCTCGCCCATGGTCTGGATGTCATTCTGGTTCAGAATTGAGCCATAGAGTGTCAACACCGCATCAAGCACGTGTTTTTGAAACGCGCGTCCTGCTTCGGTAATAAACACGAGCTTGGACCTGGCGTCGGTGTCCGATCGACGGGTCTCGATGAAACCGCGCTTTTCCAGGACCGACAGCGAGTGGCTGATAGTTGTCTTGGTCACCTGCATGGCGGCGGTTATCTGCAACGGCGTTTGGCCGTCTCCGCCCCGGACGAGGTGATTGAGGATGTAAAAATGCGACCTGTGCAATTCGCCCGGCAGACATTTGTCCACCAGGGCTTCGGACAGCTGCGCGGTCTGGCAAGCTTCATTGAAATAGGCGAAAACTTCCGCCGTGCCGTATTGCGGCTCTTTCACACGGTCGAATCTCATTCTCGGTTCACCTCCGAAGGTTGCGCCTCCCCTGGCTGTTGCTGGCTAACGGGACCTTGACCGACCCCTATATCTCATTTTCACTATCTTTCTACTGACTTCAAGTTGATGATTGCGGTTCTGGTTAATTGCTTGCTTCGGAATTTCAGCCGCTCCGAACGCAGATCTGGTTCGCGCCTCGGGGGCTCCAGCCTCGCAAGATTGATCGAAGTGCAGCAAGGGCGGCGAACCGCCCTGGCCTTATGCTCAGCGTAAAAAGAGACCGGATGTCATTCACACCCGGCCCCGCATCAACGTTTCTGTGTGCCTGACGGTCAGCCGATGGCTTGCTCCAGGCAATCCAGGATTGTCGTCCAGCCCGAGATATGGCCATTGCGGGCGTCCTCGCTGCGAAACCTGACCTGATGCAGCGTAACCTCGGTGACGCCCGCTTCGATCTCGGTGAAATCGATTGTGACGACGCTGTCATCGAGCGAGTGCGGCGATTGCCAGGTGAAGGCAAGGCGTGAGTGCGGATCGATCTCGAGATAGGTGCCGGAGTGGGGTATTTCCTTGTCCGCCGTGGCCATGAGGATGGAGAATCGTCCGCCCTTGACCGGGTCGTTGGTGACTTTGGACGTCATGCCGCTGCCGCCGGGACGCATGAATTTTTCCATCATCTGCGGCGAGAGCCATGCCTCAAACACGGCCTTGCGGGGTGCCGCTATTCTGCGGCTTACGGTCAGTTCAAGCTCATTGAGTGTTTCAACCATTATCTTCGTCCTTTGAAACGAGTGCCTCTTCAAGCGCCTGAAGGCGCAACTCCCAGATGGACTTGAGTTGCCTGAACCAGCTCTCAGTCAGCTGCAGCGGTTCAAGCTCGGCCGCGATGAAATGCTCACGCCCCAAAGTCCGGCGGGTGACCAGCCCTGCCTCCTCCAAGACCTTGATGTGCTTGGACACGGAGTTCAGCGACATGTCGAAATGGGCAGAGAGCGCAGTCACTCTCAACGCCCCTTCCTGAACAAGAAGCGTCAAGATCTTCCTCCGGGTGGTGTCCCCGGAGGCCTTGAGAATTCGCGACAGTGCATCTTCGTCCATTTATTCACCCTTATGGTTGAATACTAGCACCGCACATTATAGTCAACCCATTGGGTGAATATAATGTGCGGTGCGGTAGCAAGACGGTTTTCCACCGTTAAGGCAGACCGCCAGCCGGGCATGAAAAATGCCGGGTCGGCGCCCGGCATTTTGAGAGAATTGGTGATCACATCCGAGCGCTAGTGCGCCGGCTTGATGAAGGTGCCGTTCTGCAGTTCGGTCACGGCCTGGATCAGCTCGGCGCGGTTGTTCATCACGATCGGACCGTGCCAGGCCACCGGCTCCTTGATCGGCTTGCCCGAAACCAGCAGGAAGCGGATCCCCTCGTCGCCGGCCTGCACTGTGATCTCGTCGCCGGTGTCGAAGACCACCAGCGTGCGGTCGCCGGACATGTCTCGGATCTGGATCTCCTCACCCTCGACTTCCTTTTCGACCAGCACGCCAAAGGGTTTCGACGCATCGCGGAACGAGCCGGAGCCGGCAAAGATATAGGCAAAGGCGGAGCGGTAGGCGTCGACCTTGAAGGTCTTCTTTTTGCCCGGAGGCACTGAGATGTCGACATAGGACGGTTCGGCGGCAATGCCGTCGACCGGGCCGCGCTTGCCCCAGAATTCGCCACAGATGATGCGCGCGGCGGTGCCGTCATCATCGATCTCGACGGGGATGTCGGCGGCGGTGACATCCTGGTAGCGCGGCGCGGTCATCTTGAGAGAAGACGGCAGGTTGGCCCAGAGCTGGAAGCCGTGCATCTTGCCGGCGAAATCTCCTTTCGGCATTTCCTGGTGCATGATGCCGCTGCCGGCTGTCATCCATTGCACGTCGCCGGCGCCCAGCGTGCCGGTGTTACCCAGGCTGTCGCCGTGCTCGACGGTGCCGGCCAGAACGTAGGTAATGGTCTCGATGCCGCGATGCGGATGCCAGGGGAAGCCCTTGATGTAGTTCTCGGGCTGCGAATTGCGGAAATCGTCAAACAGCAGAAACGGATCGGTCAACGATGGATCGTCAAAACCGAAAGCGCGCTTGAGATGGACGCCCGCTCCCTCGAGATGCGGGGTTGCTGTGGACTGGTGACGGACTGGTCTGATCGACATGGCAGTCTCCTCGGGCTCGGCCTGACAATGCGGGCCCTCACTGGTTGCGTTGTGCGAAATGTAGCGGTGCATGACAGGGGTTATAAGAGGCTTGAGGGTGACGCAGTGTTCAGATTGGCAACACTCGGAGGCACGAGCGGGATGCTCAGGTTACGCCCCATGCGATCTGGAACTTCCGCGGCCGGCTTTGCGTTGACGAAGCATCACCGAAAAGGAGATGCAGATGAGCCTGAAAACCGATTCAAAACTGGAAACCGAACTGTCACCTGAAGAGGTTTCTGACGACCAGACTCTGACGAAGGACGAGAAACTCGCCCGGATCAGCGACATGAAATATGATCTCGAGCGCCAGACCGGCCGCGGCACGGCCGATCTCGATCAGGTCGAGACGCGAATGGCCGCGATCAACCTGGCGATGAGCCGCGCCAAGCGTGGATAGGCTGCCCGATCGGCTCAAACCTGTGGGCCGCGAACAAGCCCGGTCAAGGGGATCTGCGTGGTCTCCTTGATCTCCTCCATGACGAAAGACGCCGAAACGTCTGCGAGTTTCACCTTTGCGATCAGCCTTTGGTAAAGCCGGTCATAGGCTTTCACATCCAGGACACGGGCGCGGAGCACGTAATCAAGATCGCCGGAGGTTCGGTAGACGCCGACAATCTCCGGGAAGGCGCCGACGGCCTCACGAAAGGCCCTGAGCCAATCCGCATCATGGCTTGCCGCGCGGACGAAGATGAAGACGGACAAGCCGCAACCGGCTGCTTCCGCATCGAGTATGGCGACCCGATCCCTGATCAGGCCGCGTTCCTCCATCAGCTTGACCCTGCGCCAGCAGGCATTGCGCGACAGGTTGACCCGCTCCGACAGCGCATCGACGGAAAGGGTGCCATCGCGCTGCAGCTGGCTGAGAATTCGGATATCCATATCGTCTATCTGGTGCATCCTGAGACGTTTATCCCAACATAGAGATTATTCAAAGGACATTTGGGACATATCCTCCCCTGATGCGGGTTATCCTCTCACAAATGCATTCATACGAGGGATACCAAGCTCATGTCCAACCAGATCGCGCGCCTCTTCACAGCCCACCCCCACTCGGTCGACGAGAGCTATTTCGAACACCTGCTGTTTGCCGGCAAGTTCGCAGGCAAGCTCTTTCTTGCTGCCTGCGCCGCGCTCATGCATGCGATCCTGCCGTTTACCTTTGAGAAAACTGCAAGCGGTATCATCAATGAGTTGCATCACCGGATGCACAACCGGAGCAAATAGAACCGCATGTGCAGATGGGCCGCCTACCGAGGAACGCCGATCCCGCTGGAGCAGATTGTCTCCGCGCCCGGGCATTCGCTGGTTGAGCAATCCCATCACGCCACGCAGGCCAAGACCGCGACCAATGGCGACGGCTTTGGCATGGCCTGGTACGGTGAGCACCCGGAACCCGGGCTTTACCGCGACGTGTTGCCGGCCTGGTCAGACTGCAATCTGAAATCCCTGGCGCGGCAGATCCTCTCACCCCTGTTTCTGGCCCATGTCCGCGCCTCGACCGGAGGCGCGACCAGCCGCGACAATTGCCACCCGTTCGTCAACGGCAAATGGACCTTCATGCACAACGGCCAGATTGCCGGTTTCGAGAAAATCCGCCGGCCGATGGAAGCCGCATTGTCGGACCGGCTTTATCAATCGCGGCACGGCAGCACGGATTCGGAACTTTTGTTCCTGCTGGCGATCGAGTTCGGTCTGGAAACGGATCCGGCGGGCGCTTTCGGCGAAGCCATCCGCTTTGCGCTGTCGGAAGCGGCGCGTGCCGGGGTGCGTGAGCTGGTGCGGTTTACCGCAGCGTTTTCCGACGGAGAAGCGCTGCATGCGATCCGCTACGCCAATGACGAATTTGCCCCGACGCTTTATTCCGCACCAACCTGCAACAACCAGGGGCACTGCCTGGTCTCGGAGCCTTTCACCGACACCGGCACCAAATGGCACGAAATCCCCGCCGGCAGCATTGTCACGCTGACATCAGGCGGCATCACTTCGGCCCGGTTTTCACCCTCGCAGGCGGAAACGGTGAAGGTCGCAGAAGTGGCATGATGCGGTCTCTGGTCGCTGGCGCTCCTGTGACAGGGTGCTGACACCAGGATTTCGGCTCATCGCCGTCTTGCTCTACGTGTGGACGCTGCTGGTCGCGGCGGTTTTCAAGGCCTGATTTGGCGCATCACGCAACATCGCATGCGTCCTGGCTGCTGACATCTTCAGTATGTGCGCTGTCACCCAGCGGCGGCGGAGCGACCATGGTCTGGTTCTTGCCCCTGCGCTTGGCCTCGTAAAGGGCCTCGTCGGCCCGATTGATCAGCATCTGAGGTGTCTCTTCCCCCTGCCACCGGGCCAGGCCGATACTGATCGTTACCGGGCATGCCGGACCGTCTGCGGAATTCTCCGGCTGCACCGACACGACCGAATTTCGGATGCGCTCGGCAGCAGCAAAGGCATCACCTGCGTTGGTGCCTGTGAGCACAACAAGAAACTCCTCGCCTCCATGACGGGAAACAATATCGCCGTCGCCAAGGTTGAGGCTGATCTTGCTTGCCACCGCCTTGATGCATTCGTCGCCAGCAGCGTGGCCAAGGCTGTCATTGAGCTGTTTGAAATTGTCGATGTCGAGCATCAGGAAGGCAATCGCCGGCTTGGCACAGCCAGGATCGTCCCAGATCCTGGCGATATTTTCCTGCGCCGACCGCCGGTTCTGAATGCCGGTCAGCGGATCGAGACTTGCGATCAAGCGCAACTCGTCATTGAGGATTGCCAGCGCCTCCTGGTCGCGCAGTTCCCGGATTTTCGACTTGAAGCTTTTCCACTGGCTTCTCAGCGCTGCGTTACGGGTCGAGGCGAAAACAATGATGACGCCGCTGTAAAAGCCGCTGGTGCCCAGCGCAAGCCAGGGATCGGTGACCGGCCCCATCAGGAGCATCAGGGCGTGGAGACTGAGCGCCGTGACAACCCCGGCAAGCGTCCAGCGAAACTCGATAGGAAAGAACAGGATCGCCGTGGCCATCGTGAACAGCGCTCCGGTGAGATAGCGTTCAAACAGCGGCAGGCCGCCCAGTGCTCCCAGCGTGCCGGAACCAATCATCATGGTCATCGACACGGCAACCAGTGTGGCGCCCTGGATCCAGCCGGCCCGCTGCCGTCCCCACAGGACGTAGAGGCCGAACATGATGCTTGAAATGATCAAGCCACGGATGATCAGCGTCGGGACGAGCAGTGAAGGGCTGACAAAGTAGTCGAAAGACATCAGCAGGAAGTTGAAAATGAAGGCTGCCTGAAGCCAGGCGCGGGCCTTGACCGAATGCGCTGCCCAGGAATAGCTATCGTAGAGAGCCCTGAGCGCCGGCGGCGCGTCGAGCAAGCGGCTATCCTGCGTAAACAGCCGGTCCGGGAACATGTCGCGATCAGACATTGCTGTCTTGAGCGCATCCTTGTAGGCGCGCTGGCTCAGTGTCCGGTGATTGGCTTGCACGGTATTCCTCCCAAGACGGGAGCGTAACAGCGGTTTGTTAAGAAGGGCTTTTCGACCGATTACACTTTGTTGCACAAGACGGAATGCCGTAGACCGTCAGCCGGGGGCCACTTGCAGATCTGCGGTCCATGGATTGCGCGAGATTCGTTTGCAGCAGCGGCATTTTTCTTGCCACACCGGGACCTGCGTACGGGCCCTGCCAATGGTGTCAGGACCCGCTCAGGTGCACGTTGCAGGTTGAAAAACGCCGGTTTTTTCCTAGATGATCAGGATGTGGGGAGTTCAGTGCAGCAGCCGAGCTCCCGAAAGAGGCTGACCGGGCTTGCATGCCCGCGATCTGCGTCGTCATCCGTGTCATTGCTCGAAGCATCGCGTGAACCCGCGTAACTCGCTGTGTCTGCCAACCCGGTCGGCGAGCATTCAGCATCTGCAGCCTGTCGCAAAGGAGTATCCTGTATGGAAGCCCGAACGTTAGCCCTCATGATGCTGGCACCCTTTGCCCTGTTGTTCATCTATCTGGGCTTTCGGGAATACCAACGCTACAGGTCAGAAGGACGGGCGAAATACGGGCTTGTCTACGATGAAGAGACCGGAACCACTCACGTGACCGGCATTGCCGAAGACGACGATGGATACGACCCCAACGAGTTCGATCCCGGAGACTACAATGACCGGGAAGCCAGGGGCGAGACCAACGACGGCCGATGAGGCCATGCGCCCCCGACTAGCCTTTGCCGGCGATACGCTCGGCGACCCTCGCCGCCAGCCGCTCGGCGACTTCGGCCTTGCTCAATTCCGGCCAGTCCTCGACGCCCTCGCTTGAAACGATGCGGACGCGGTTGCGATCACCGCCCATGATGCCGGTGGCGGGCGAGACGTCGTTGGCGACGATGAAATCGGCGCCCTTGCGGGCGAGCTTGGCTTGCGCATTGGAAATCACGTCGGCGGTTTCGGCGGCGAAGCCGACGACGAGGTTGGGCCGGTTCTCGTGGTGCCCGATGGTCTTGAGAATGTCGGGGTTTTCTGTGAGCTCGAGCGGCGCGGGGCCCTCTCCCGGTTTTTTCTTGATCTTCTCGCCCGCCGCTGCAGCCACACGCCAGTCGGCGACGGCGGCGACGAAGACGGCAATGTCAGCCGGCAGGCCAGCGGTGACCGCTTCGAGCATCTCGGCAGCGCTTTCAACGCGAACGACGTTCACGCCGGCCGGATCGGCAATGGTGACCGGGCCGGAGACCAGCGTCACTTGCGCGCCGAGGTGGGCGAGCGCGCCTGCAATGGCGTGGCCCTGTTTGCCCGAGGAGCGGTTGGCGATGTAGCGCACCGGATCGATCGGCTCATGGGTCGGGCCCGAGGTGACGATGGCGGTCTTGCCCTTGAGCGGCTTCGGCGCGTCATCGAGCAATGCCTCGATCGAAGCGACGATCTGCAGCGGCTCGGCCATGCGGCCCTCTCCGGCCTCGCCGGATTCGGCCATTTCGCCGGCCATCGGGCCGATGAAGGCGATGCCGTCACTGCGCAAGGACGCGACATTGCGGCGGGTTGCCTTGTGCGCCCACATCGCCGGGTTCATGGCCGGCGCGATCAGCACCGGCTGGTTTGTCGCAAGCAGAACCGTTGAGGCGAGATCATTGGCAAGGCCATTTGCCATCTTGGCCATCAGGTCGGCGGTGGCAGGCGCGACGCAGATCAGATCGCAATCGCGCGCCAGCCTGATGTGGCCGACATCCTGTTCGTCCTCGCGGGAAAACAGATCGGTGTAGACGTGGTCGGCTGCCAGAGCGCCAACCGCCAACGGCGTGACGAATTCCTGTGCCGCAGCAGTCATCAGCGGACGGACCTGCGCCCCGCGTTCGCGCAACCGGCGGATCAGGTCGAGCGATTTGTAGGCGGCGATGCCGCCGGAAATGATCAGCAGGATGCGTTTGCCGGAGAGCGTCATAGTGCGGGATCCCAGGGGTTGATGAGAGTGACGCCGCAATCGGCAAAATCGCGGACATTGCGGGTGGCTATCGGCAGGCCGCGCCGGAGCGCGATGGCAGCGATCTGGGCGTCGAGGATGGAAATGGGACGGCCGGCTCTCCGACGCATCGCAGCGATTTTAGCGTAATAGGGCGCATCGGCGCTCTCGAAGGGAAGGACAGGCAGTGGCAAGTCGATCTTGATCAGTCGCTCAATCACAATAGCAAACGTATCGCGTCTTTTACCCTCAGGCATCAATTCCACGCCAAACAACAGTTCAGCTTCAGTGATTGAAGTTATGAAGCGCGTCAGCTGCGCAGTCCGCTCGAACCAATCGGCGACCTTTATATTTGGGACAGGCCGCATAATCTCAGATACGACATTGGTGTCGATTATCATTCCTTGTCATCCAGCCAGTCGAACACCTTGCGCTCACCGGCCTTTTCCGTGCGGGGAGGAATCTCCAGCTCTACCCCGCCGAGAGGTTCCACCAAGTCGCGTATACGCTGATAAGCGGACCTGCCTTGCGCAGGCGGGGGAGCCTGCACCAGTTGGCGCAACAGCACGCGAGCCTCTTCTTCCATGGACACGCCATGCCGCGCCGCGCGTTCGCGCAGAGCCTGCTTCACCTCGTCATCGAGATTGCGGATGGTCAGTGTCGCCATGGTGAACCTCCTTGGCAGGGATGTGCTGATGCTTGCAATGTAGGCATTGCATGCATTGCAGTCAAACGAGGCCGTGGTGGGAAGGTTCAAGTGTTGGCCCGGGCGAAACAGCATCGCGCAGGCAAGCGACAACCCGGCGCAGGGCCGGGTTGTCAGCGTTTCATGCGGTCAGGCCGCCTGAAGGATCTCGACCATCTCGATGTCGAAAACCAGATCCTTGCCAGCCAGCGGATGGTTGGCGTCGACGGTGATTTCCTGCTCACCGACGGAGGTAATCATGAGCGCAACCTGCCCGCCCTGCGGCGTCTGGGCCTGCAACTGCATGCCTTCCTGCGGCTCGAGTTCCGGCGGCAGGGCGCTGCGCGGAACCTGCTGAACCTTGGCCGGATCGTGGGCGCCATAGGCCTCTTCGGCCGGAACGGTGACGGTCTGCTTGTCGCCGACCTTCATGCCCTCGACTTCGCGGTCAAGACCGCTGATGATCTGGCCGGAGCCCACCTGGAACTCCAAAGGCTCGCGCCCCTCGGAGCTGTCGAACTGGGTGCCGTCTGTCAGTTTTCCGGTATAGTTGATCCGGACGGTGTCGCCGGATTTGGCCTCACTCATATGTCAATCCAATGCTTGTGACTGTCCCGGCGCGTTCCTGTTGTGTGGATGCCCTGCATCCCGCAGCCGGTCTTTTTATCAAGGCCGCGCGAAGGCGCAGCCGCTAAATGCTGACCGGCCCTGTGGCGTTCGCGCGAGCCGGTGCATGCACCAAGCTAACGCGAGAGCGGTGCAAATTGCAAATCGGGAAAGCAAAAGGCTCAGAAAAGCCGGGTGGCGATAACGATCAGCGTAACCGCAATCACCCAGAGCGCCAGGCGGCCGGAACGGGTGTGACGGGCCTCGGCCTTGCCGATGGCTTCGGACGTGGCGGCGTCAAAACGCAGGCCGTTTTCGGCCATATCGCCCACTTCCTGCGAGAAGCGCTCGGTGCGGGCGGCCAGATCGGGCAGCTGCTCGGCCAGCTTGAAAGCGGCGATGGCGCCTTCCCTGATGTCGACGGCGATGCGCTTGGGTCCGAGATTGTCGCGGATCCAGTCGCCCACCACCGGCTCGGCGGCCTTCCACATGTTGAATTTCGGGTTAAGCGTGCGCGATACGCCCTCGACCACCACCATGGTCTTTTGCAGCATGACCAGCTCGGGCCGTGTCTCCATGTCGAACAGCTCGGTGACTTCGAACAGAAGCGTCAGCAGCCGGGCCATCGAGATGGTTTCGGCGGGCTGGCCGTGGATCGGCTCGCCGATGGCGCGGATGGCCTGGGCAAAGCTCGCCGGATCATGCCGGGACGGGACGTAGCCGGCCTCGAAATGCACGTCGGCCACGCGCTGGTAATCGCGGGTGATGAAGCCAAAGAGGATTTCGGCCAGGAAACGGCGCTCCTTCTTGCCCAGACGGCTGACAATGCCCATGTCGACGGCGACGATCATGCCCGCCGGATCGACGAAGAGATTGCCCTGGTGCATGTCGGCGTGGAAAAAGCCGTCGCGCAGGGTGTGGCGCAGGAAGGACTGGATCAGCGTGTCGGCGAGCGCATCGAGATCGTGGCCGGCGGCGCGCAGGCCCGCGACATTGCTCATCTTGATGCCGTCGATCCATTCCATGGTGACGCAATCGCGGCCAGTCCGTTCCCAATCGACCTTGGGCACCCGGAAACCCGGATCGTCTTTGGTGTTGCCGGCCATTTCGGACAGGGCCGCGGCCTCGAGCCTGAGATCCATCTCGATGCGGGTGGTCTGTTCCAGCGTCTTGGTGATCTCGACCGGGCGCAGCCGGCGCGAGGAGGGGATGAAACGTTCCTGCATCTCGGAGACCAGGTAGAAAGCCTCGAGATCGTGCTTGAAGCGCTGGCGCACGCCCGGGCGGATGACCTTGACGGCAACCTTGCGGGCGCCGTTTTCATCGGTCACCTCCGCCGGATGTACCTGGGCAATGGAGGCAGCAGCAATCGGCGGATCGAAACGGCTGTAGAGATCGGCAATCGGCCGGCCGAGCGACCCTTCGATGGCGGTCCGGGCCTGGGCTTCCGGGAACGTGGCCATGCGGTCCTGCAGGCCTGCGAGATCATCGGCAATGTCTGCGCCGACCACATCGGGACGAGTGGCGAGGAACTGGCCCAGCTTGACCCAGGACGGCCCGAGCCGTTCGACGGCGCGAGCCAGTCTGTCAGTGCGTTCGGCGCTTTTGGCGCGGCGTTTGGCGAACAGTCCGGCTGTCCGGTGAGCAAGCTGCGCCGGTGCGGGCAGATCCTCCGCCGGCAGCGAGGAGACAACGCCTTCGCGCACAAGGATGAAGCCCGCCCGCATCAGGCGCAGATAGGTGCCGAGACTTGCCATTCCGGTCAGATCTTCCAGGCCGAATGCAGCGCCGCAATGCCGCCGGTGTAATTGGTGTAGCCGACGCGGGAGAAGCCGGCGCGCTCGATCATCCTGGCGAAATCATTCTGCCTGGGAAACTTGCGGATCGATTCGACCAGATACTGGTAGGGCTCAGCCTCGCCGGCGATGGCCTTGCCCATGGCCGGAATGCCGTTGAACGACCAGGCATCGTAGACACGATCGAGGATCGGCATCTCGACCTCGGAGAATTCGAGGCAGAGAAAGCGGCCGCCGCGGCGCAGAACCCGGTAGGCTTCACGCAGGGCCTTGTCGATGTCAGGCACGTTGCGGATGCCGAACGCGATGGTGTAGGCGTCGAAACTCGAGTCCTCGAAGGGCAGTTCCTCGGCATTGGCCTCGACGAAATCGAGATTTTCGGCATAGCCCTTTTTCTCGGCGCGCTCGGCACCGACACCGAGCATCGAGCCGTTGATGTCGAGCACCGTGCCTTGGGCCTGTTTATCGGAGGCTGCGACAATGCGGAACGCGATATCACCGGTGCCGCCGGCCACATCCAGAAAGCGGAAGCCCGGACGCCGCGGCGGATTGAGGTTCGCCACCATCGCGTCCTTCCAGACCCGGTGCAGCCCACCCGACATGACATCGTTCATGATGTCGTAGCGCTTGGCCACCTTGTGAAAGACGTCGTTGACCAGGGTCTGCTTCTCGCCGTCCTCGACGGTGCGGAAGCCGTAGCTGGTCTGCATTCCGCCATCCGTGGCGACGCGCTGCTGTGACATCATCTCTTCCCGTTTTCTTCCATATCAGGTCAAACAGCCCGCCCCTGACAGGGATCAGACTTAATTGCCGCGACCATAGCGGATCGCTCCGCTCCACGCTATCTAGGCATGGAAGACCAGCCTGCGGCATAGCGTTCCGCCTTATAGGACATCCACCGGCCAATTGCCACCAGCGCGAGGAGTTCGCATTGCCTGAATTGCCAGAAGTCGAAACGGTGCGCCGCGGCCTGCAGCCGGTGCTGGAAGGCGCCCGGATCATCCGGGTCGACCAGCGCCGCGCCGACCTTCGTTTTGCCTTCCCTGCAGATTTCGCGGCCCGGCTTGAAGGCCGTCAGATCACGTCTCTAGGACGGCGGGCGAAATACCTGATTGCCGATCTCGATGACGGCATGGTGCTGGTCAGCCATCTGGGCATGTCAGGTTCCTTCCGGATCGAGGCGGATGGCGACGGCACTCTCAAGCCCGGTGCGTTTCACCACGAGCGCTCGAAGGACGACAAGCACGACCATGTGGTGCTGCATGTGGAAGGCCCCGCAGGCAAGGCGCGGGTGATCTACAACGACCCGCGTCGCTTCGGATACATGGATCTGATGGCCAGAACGGCACTTGCAGAACATCCATGGTTCAGGAGCCTCGGGGTGGAGCCGACAGGCAACAGTCTCGATGCCGGCACGCTGGCCGAGCGGCTTGCAGGAAAGAAGACACCGTTGAAAGCGGCGCTGCTCGATCAGCGGATCATCGCGGGGCTGGGCAACATCTATGTCTGCGAGGCGATGTGGCGGGCTGAGCTTTCGCCGGTCAGGCCCGCGGGCGGCCTGGTCACAAAAACCGGGCGGCCCCGCAAGCAGCTTGAGCTGCTTACCCAATCCATCCGCGATGTGATCGACGAGGCGATTGCCGCCGGTGGCTCGTCGCTGAGGGACCATATCCGCACCGACGGGACGCTGGGCTATTTCCAGCACGGATTTTCCGTTTACGACCGTGAGGGAAAGGCTTGCCCCCGCCCCGGCTGTGGCGATACGGTCCGGCGGATCGTGCAGAGCGGGCGCTCGACATTCTACTGCCCGCGCTGCCAGAAACACTGACACGGCGAGGAACCTGCCCCCGAAAGGTCGGCCGGAAAGCCGCAACGAGGAGAGAGACGATGGCACTCAAGACATTGAAGACGGAAACGCGCGGCCGGGTGGCCATCATCACGCTGAACCGGCCTGACGCGCTCAACGCGCTTAACTCCGAGCTCCTGGGCGAATTGCGTGAAACGCTGGCGCAATACGGCACGGACGAGAAGATCGGCGCGATCGTGCTCACCGGCTCCGAGAAGGCCTTTGCCGCCGGCGCCGACATCAAGGAAATGCAGCCCAAGGATTATATCGGCGCCTATATGGAAGACTTCTTTGAAGGCTGGAGCGCGGTTGCCGAAACCCGCAAGCCGGTGATCGCGGCCGTCTCGGGCTATGCGCTGGGCGGCGGATGCGAGCTGGCGATGATGTGCGATTTCATCATTGCAGCCGACACCGCCAAGTTCGGCCAGCCGGAAATCACGCTCGGTGTCATCCCGGGCATGGGCGGCACCCAGCGCATGACCCGCGCAATCGGCAAGGCCAAGGCGATGGATCTGTGCCTGACCGGCCGGATGATGGATGCAGAGGAAGCCGAACGCTCAGGCCTGGTGGCCCGCGTGGTGCCTGCGGCCGAACTTCTGGCAACGGCCACGAAAGCTGCGGAAAAGATCGCCGGCTTCTCGCTGCCGGTGGCGATGATGGTCAAGGAGTCGGTCAACCGCGCCGACGAGGTGACACTGTCCGAAGGACTGCGCTTCGAACGCCGCATGTTCCACTCGCTGTTTGCCAGCGAAGACCAGAAGGAAGGCATGGCTGCCTTCATCGACAAACGCAAGGCACAGTTCAAGCACCGGTAGGCAAAAGTGCCGGCGGGCGGGCGGAAAGCGGTTTTTCGCGTTGACGAAAGCCGCGATACCCGGTATAGGCCCGCCATCGAATGGCAGCTTTCGGGCTCGCCATGGTTTTTCTCGCATTCCGCATGTCAAAGCGATAATCCTCGCAGGAGGCGCTTTCCGGTCGGAATTGAGCATGTGACACTTTGAGAGGCATTCATGGCCAATACAACTTCGGCGAAAAAAGCGACCCGCAAGATTGCCCGCCGCACTGACGTAAACAAGGCACGCCGTTCGCGTGTTCGCGGCTTCCTCCGCACCGTTGAGGAAGCAATCAGCTCTGGCGACCAGGCTGCTGCAGCCGCAGCGCTCAAGGCAGCCCAGCCTGAACTGATGCGCGCCGCCGGCAAGGGCGTATTCCACTCCAATACGGCATCGCGGAAGATTTCGCGGCTGTCGAACCGGGTGAAGGCGCTGAACGCCTAAACGTCTCCATATTTCGTTTGTCGACTAAAGGCCCGGCTCGTCCGGGCCTTTTTCGTTTTGCCTCAGTAGCTTGCATATCATCGATTCCGGAAGCGAATCCGGCGCCGTCACAGCCCTGACATATCCGCATCAAAAAACTAATTTTTTCAATGTCTTACAAGAGGTGACGGATTCACACCCGGTTCAGCAAACCGGATTCGGCGGATAAGTTGTCAAGCCCTCAAATTTTGTATCCAAGGCTTCCTCGAGGGAACAAAAAGATCGGAAGTCGCGAAAAGGCAATGAATCCAATTGCCTGTTGAAAACCTCGCTCGGAGGCCTTTTTTCAACCATCGCGAGTCAATCCCTAAAGTGTGAATGAAGCGTAAATAAGCCGCTTGATATGGCCCCGCCATCCTGCCTAAATAGCTCTCGACAAGGGGCATGGAGCCGGGCGGTTTCGCGGAGCGTTTTGCCTCATTTCAGGTAAGTGTATTCCAACCTGTCCCTTGGTGCTCGGCTTTCTCGCCGGGCAAACTCAAATAAAACCTTCGGTTGCATTGGCAGTCTTGTTGCCGTGCGGTGAAGCTTTGACTCTGTCGAAACTCAGGTTTTGACGGAACGATGAAGATTTGTCCAATCCGGCGATACGAGGTCGCAGGGGCGGACAGACAGGAAGGGAAAACAAGGCGGGGGCAACCGCATCGAAATGAACGTGTCGACGAGGACGCGTTCCGCACCGGGCCATGAAGGCCGGGGCAACTACCTAAATGTGGCAACAGGGAATACAGCGGCGATGCAAACACACACGACAACAGCACGTAAGGCGGCACAATGGGACGCGCAGACAACCGGCGTCCAACCGCTTGGCGGCGATGTTTGCCCGCCGACTGACAAAGGGGCGGACATGAACAAGAATACCAAGACCTTTGATCGGGTGATGGCGCGCTTGAAGGCGCAGGTAGGGCCGGAAGTTTTCACAAGCTGGTTCGGGCGGCTCAAGCTGCAGTCAGCATCCAAGAGTGTCGTGCGCCTGTCGGTTCCGACCGCCTTCCTGAAATCCTGGATCAACAACAAGTATCTTGACCAGATCAGCGCGCTGTTCCGCGAGGAAGACGCAGACATTCTCAAGGTCGAGATCGTTGTCCGCTCGGCGACACGGGCTAACCGGCAGCCGCCTGCCATCGAAACCGAGAACCCGGCAAATTCGGCCGCAGCGCAACCCATCGCAGCTGCCGCTCGCAAGGACCACCATCTGTCGGTCAAGGGCGCAGGAGCGCATCTTTCGCAATTTGCGAAGGGGCCACAGGCAGCCAACAATGTCATCGGCTCGCCGCTCGACCCGCGCTACACCTTCGAAAGCTATGTCGAGGGATCGTCCAACCGGGTGGCGCTGGCTGCGGCCAAGACCATTGCAGAAGCAGGCACCGGAGCAATCCGCTTCAACCCGCTGTTCATTCATTCCAATGTCGGCCTGGGCAAGACCCACTTGCTGCAGGCAATCGCAGCAGCAGCCAGCCGCCATGCGCGCAACCCGCGCGTGGTCTATCTGACAGCTGAATACTTCATGTGGCGCTTTGCCACCGCGATCCGCGACAATGACGCGCTCTCGTTCAAGGAATCGCTGCGCAATATCGACCTTCTGGTCATCGACGACATGCAGTTCCTGCAAGGCAAGTCGATCCAGAACGAGTTCTGTCACCTGCTCAACATGCTGCTCGATTCGGCGCGTCAGGTGGTTGTTGCCGCCGACCGCGCACCGTGGGAGCTGGAATCGCTGGATCCCCGCGTCCGGTCGCGGCTGCAGGGCGGCGTCGCCATCGAGATCGAAGCGCCCGACTTCGAGATGCGGCTGGAAATGCTGCGCCAGCGGCTGGCCGTTGCGCAGATCGAGGACGGCTCGCTTGATATCGGCGAGGACATTCTCGCCCATGTTGCCCAGAACATCACTTCAAGCGGCCGGGAACTGGAAGGCGCGTTCAACCAGCTTCTGTTCCGCCGCAGCTTCGAGCCCGATCTGACGCTCGAGCGGGTCGACCAGCTGCTCGGTCACCTGGTCAATGCGGGTGAACCCAAGCGGGTTCGCATCGAAGACATCCAGCGGGTGGTTTCGCGCCACTACAATGTGTCGCGGCAGGAGCTGGTTTCCGACCGCCGCACCCGCGTCATCGTCAAGCCACGGCAGATCGCGATGTATCTGGCCAAGACCATGACACCGCGTTCATTCCCCGAAATCGGCCGCAGATTCGGCGGACGCGACCACACAACAGTGCTGCACGCGGTTCGCAAAATTGAAGAGCTGATCAATTCGGACACCAAGCTGGGCCACGAAATTGAATTGCTCAAGCGGCTGATCGTCGAATAGGCAGCAATCGCACGCGCTTATCCCCAGAATCCCGGTCCGGGCCGCAAGGTCCGGGCCGGTTTTTGTTGCATATCAGGGGCATAATCTGCCATTTTGCACGCCCGGACCCAGCGCAGCATGCGCCAACTTCGCGGTCCAGACCGGACAGAGCCGGACAAGACAGAATTTGAAAGGCCTGCGCAGCCAAGCGCAAGCCCCCAGCCAAGCGGTAGTCAGATCATGCGTGTCACCCTCGAGCGTTCCCATCTCCTCAAGTCGCTGAACCACGTCCACCGCGTGGTCGAGCGGCGCAACACCATACCGATCCTGTCGAATGTGTTGCTGAAGGCCGAAGGCGCGACGCTCGACATGAAAGCCACCGACCTTGACCTCGAAATCACCGAGGCAACCGCGGCAATGGTCGAACAGGCCGGCTCCACCACCGTGCCGGCGCACCTGCTGTACGACATCGTGCGCAAGCTCTCCGACGGGTCGGAAGTGCTGCTGTCGACCGATGCAGACGGCGCGACCATGACGGTGGCCTCGGGCCGCTCGAAATTCTCGCTGCAGTGCCTGCCGGAATCGGATTTCCCCGACCTGACAGCCGGCGCTTTCAGCCACACGTTCCGGCTGCCGGCAACCCAGCTCAAGATGCTGATCGACCGCACCCAGTTTGCCATTTCGACGGAAGAGACGCGCTACTACCTCAACGGTATCTTCGTGCATTCGATCGAAAGCGAAGGGGCGCTGAAACTGCGCGCTGTCGCCACCGACGGCCACCGGCTGGCCCGCGCCGACGTGGAAGCGCCATCGGGTTCGGAAGGCATGCCGGGCATCATCATCCCGCGCAAGACCGTGGGCGAATTGCAGAAGCTGGTCGACAATCCGGACGTCACCGTGACGGTGGAAGTCTCCGACGCCAAGATCCGCTTCACCATCGGCGGCATCGTGCTGACCTCGAAGCTGATCGACGGCACTTTCCCCGACTACCAGCGGGTGATCCCGACCGGCAACGACAAGGAACTGACCGTCGATTGCCAGACATTCGCCCAGGCTGTCGACCGCGTGTCGACGATCTCGTCCGAGCGCGGCCGCGCGGTCAAGCTGGCGATTGCCGACGGGCAGCTGACGCTGACGGTGAACAATCCGGATTCGGGCAGTGCGACGGAAGAGCTGGCCGTAGGCTATGATCGCGATCCGCTGGAAATCGGCTTCAATGCCAAGTACCTGCTCGACATCACCAACCAGCTGTCGGGTTCGGACGCGGTGTTCATGCTGGCCGATCCCGGCTCGCCGACATTGGTGCGCGATACCGCCGGCGACGACGCGCTCTACGTGCTGATGCCGATGCGGGTGTAGAGGCGCTTGCCTTCCTGCACCGAAACGGGCTGCCGGCCGTCCTGCGGCTGAGCGGGGAATTGCATGGCCGCCAAGGTGCACATCCAGAAACTCAAGCTCACCGGGTTCCGCAACTACGCGAAGCTGTCGCTCGATCTTGATCAGCGTCACGTGGTGCTGGTCGGCGACAATGGGGCGGGCAAGACCAACCTGATGGAAGCCGTCTCGCTGCTGACGCCGGGGCGCGGCATGCGGCGCGCGCCCTATGGCGATCTGATCAAGGCCGGCGCCGACCCGGCGAGCGGTTTCAGCATCTTTGCCAGCCTCGAAGGCATGACGGGACCGGCCGATATCGGCACCGGAGTGGACGGCGGCGAAGAAGGCGGCTCGCGCCGGGTGCGGATCAACGGCGCTCCGGCCCGCACCTCCGACGACCTTCTTGATCATCTCAGGCTGTTGTGGCTGACGCCGGCAATGGACGGGCTGTTCACCGGATCGGCGGGGGACCGGCGCAGGTTTCTGGACCGGCTGGTGCTGTCGGTCGATCCGGCGCATGGCGGGCGGGCGCTGAACTATGAACGGGCCATGCGCAGCCGCAACCGGCTGCTCTCGGAAGGACGCGCCGACCCGGCCTGGCTTGACGGACTGGAAGCGCAGATGACCGAGCTTGGCGTGGCGATGGCGATGGCGCGCAATGAAGTGGTCAGCCTGTTGTCGGACCTGATAGAGAGCAACACCAGCCACAGCGTGTTTCCGGCGGCCACGGTGCGGCTGGAGGGGTTTCTCGAGGACGAGGCGCATGGCTCGGCGAGCGACATGGAGGCGGCCTTTGCCACCATGCTGGAAACCGGGAGACGGCGGGATGCCGCCGCCGGGCGAACACTCTCGGGGCCACACCGCTCCGACCTGATCGTGCATCACCGGGCCAAGGGCATGCCGGCAGCGCTGTCGTCGACGGGGGAACAGAAGGCGTTGCTGATCGGCATCGTGCTGGGGCATGCGCAGCTGGTGCGGGCGATGACCGGCCATGCGCCGATCCTGCTGCTTGACGAGATCGCAGCCCATCTTGACGAAGGCCGCCGGGCGGCGTTGTTTGATCTGATCGAGGCGCTCGAATGCCAGGCCTTCATGACCGGGACCGATGCGCAGATGTTTGCAAGCCTGGGGCCGCGCGGGCAGATTTTCAGGGTGTCTGAAGGGCGTGTGACACCTTACAAGGACGAACTGGACAAGAGCGTACCAGGCAAGAACGAAACCGCCGATTGAGCCGGGAAGACAAGCTGGCGCAGCACTGCCGTTGGGAGGGAACCCGTGGACAACTCACATTTGAACCCGGACGAGGTGGCGCGGTATGCCCGACACATCGTGCTGGCGGAAATCGGCGGCTCAGGCCAGCAGCGGCTCAAGGGTGCGCGGGTGCTGGTGATCGGTGCCGGCGGGCTGGGTTCACCGGTGCTGAGCTATCTCGCAGCGGCCGGTGTCGGGCTGCTCGGCGTGATCGATGATGACCATGTCTCGCTGTCCAATTTGCAACGCCAGATCCTGCACGACACCGACACGGTCGGCATGGCCAAGACCGAGAGTGCTGCGCGCGCAATCAAGCGGCTTAACCCGCACACGCGGGTGGTGACGCACGAGGTGCGCCTGACCACTGACAATGCCGTCGACATTCTGACCGGTTATGACATGGTGGTCGACGGGTCGGACAATTTCGACACGCGATACCTGCTGGCCGACACCTGCGAGGCGCTGAAGATCCCGCTGGTGACCGCCGCGGTCGGGCGGTTTGACGGCTCGATCACGGTGCTGACGCCCTATGAGAAAGGGACTGATGGGAAACTCTGCCCGCGCTACCGCGACCTGTTCCCCGAGGCACCACCGCCGGGACTGGTACCTTCCTGCGCCGAGGCCGGAGTGATCGGTGCGCTGACCGGGGTGATCGGCACCTTGCAGGCGATGGAAGTGGTCAAGCTGATCACTGGCGCGGGCGAACCGCTGGTCGGCCGATTGCTGCTCTATGACGGCCTCGCCGCCAGCTTCCGCACCGTGCGCTACGGGCGGAAGGGCTGAGTATTTCGGGGACAGTTTATTTTCGGGCGATCAACCGGCAATCCAGCCATCAACGAGCGTTCGCCCGAAATTAAACTGTCCCCGACCTACAGCTCTCTCAGTTCCTGAGCGGCAGCACCCGGTCGGGCGGGCGGTGGCCGTCGAAGAGGGTGCGGATGTTGATGATCACCTTGTCGCCCATGTCGATGCGGCCTTCGATGGTGGCCGAGCCCATGTGCGGCAGCAGCACCACCTTGCCTTCCGAGGCCAGCTTGACCAGGCGCTTGTCGACGGCGGGCTCATGCTCGAAAACATCGAGGCCCGCGCCCGAGAGGCGGCCGTCCTTGAGCGCCTTGATCAGCGCGTCCTCGTCGATGATGCCGCCGCGGGCGGTGTTGACAATGTAAGCCCCGGGTTTCATCAGCTCCAGCCTGCGTGCCGAGAGCAGGTGGAAGGTGGCCGGTGTCGACGGGCAATGCACCGAGACGATGTCGACGCGGGCCAGCATCTGGTCGAGGCTGTCCCAATAGGTGGCCTCGAGCTGATCCTCGGTGGCGGGATCGACACGGCGGCGATTGTGGTAGTGGATCGACAGGCCGAAAGCCTTGGCCCGGCGGGCAACGGCGGTGCCGATACGGCCCATGCCGATGATGCCGAGCCGCTTGCCGCCCAGACGATGGCCGAGCATCCAGGTCGGCGACCAGCCCTTCCAGTTGCCCCCGGTTCCAACCAGAACGTCTGCGCCTTCGGTCAGCCGCCGCGGCACGGCAAGCATCAGCGCCATGGTCATGTCGGCGGTGTCCTCGGACAGGACATTCGGGGTGTTGGTGACGGTGATGCCCTTTTTCTGCGCGGCCTCGACATCGATATTGTCGACACCATTGCCGAAATTGGCGATCAGCTTCATCTGCGGGCCGGCCTGCTCGATCAGCGCCGCATCGATCTTGTCGGTTACCGTCGGCACCAGCACATCGGCCGAGCGCATGGCCTCGACAAGTTCGGGCTGGGTGCGCGGTTCGTCGGTGATGTTGAGCTCGGCATCAAACAGCTCGCGCATGCGCGTTTCAACGGCATCCGGCAGGCGGCGCGTGATATAGACCTTGGGTTTTTTTCTATTTGGCATTTTCTTGCGGTCCAGCGTTGAGAGCTCTTTAACCAAACTCGGCGACAGTGGCTTATGCGTAACGCTTTTTCTATCAGACCCTCCGGCGATGACAATCCAATGGGCCGGTATTGCTGATTAAAAAAGCGCTGCAAGCCCGAACCCAGCCACCGACGGCGCTGCCCGCGCTTGACGCCTCTGGCCATATAGCGCGCCGCCGAAGTGGCGAAATCTCCGGGCCCGGAACCAGAACAGCATCGGCGCCGTCCTCCTGGCGCCCAACCCAAAAGGTGTAAGTCATGCGTCGCCTTTCCCTTTTCTCCGCCGCCTGCCTGGCCATGGCAGGCCTGACCGTGAGCCCCCTGCTCGAAACAGGGCTCGACCTCGAATCTGGAACAGTTTTTGACACCCAGGCACAGGCCGCCGCCAAGGGGCCGAGCGGATTGCCCCTGCCCCGTTTTGTCAGCCTCAAGGCCAAGCGGGTCAATCTGCGCGTCGGTCCGGGACAGAACTACGCCGTGGCCTGGCTCTACACCAAGGCCGGCGTGCCGATGGAAGTGATCCAGGAATATGACAACTGGCGCCGGGTGCGCGATGCCGAGGGCACCGAGGGCTGGGTTTACCAGTCCCTGCTCTCGGGCGAGCGCACCGCGGTCACAGCCCCCTGGAAGATGGACGAAGCCAAGGACGAGTTCATCGACATGCACCGGGAAGCGCGCAGCAATGCCGACGTCGTCGCCCGGCTCGAGCCCGGCGTGGTGGTGGTGGTCAAGGCCTGCAATGGCGACTGGTGCGAAGCCCAGGCTGACGGCGCCGACGGCTGGGTGCAACAAAACGAAATCTGGGGCGCCTATCCGGGTGAAGCCTTCAAATAGGCTGCACGACGCCCCTCTCTTTCGTCATCATCGACACCATAAAAAATCAGGCGCTGGTGATCAGCGCCTGATTGCATTTTACCTGCGCCCTCGAGACCGCAACAGGCGGATCACAGGATGCGCACTGCGCCCTTGGCGGCACTGCTGGTCATCGAGGCGTAGGCTTTCAGTGCAGTGGAGACAGCGCGCTTGCGCGGCTTTTCCGGCTTCCAGCCCTCGGCCTCGCGCCTGGCGCGGCGTTCAGCAAGAATAGCCTCATCAACCGCCAGGTGAATACTGCGATTGGGAATGTCGATCTCGATCATGTCGCCGGTCTCGACTAGGCCGATGGTGCCGCCCTCGGCAGCTTCCGGCGAGACATGGCCGATCGACAAGCCCGAGGAGCCGCCGGAAAAGCGGCCATCGGTGACCAACGCACAGGCCTTGCCCAGGCCCTTGGATTTGAGATAGCTGGTCGGATAGAGCATTTCCTGCATGCCGGGGCCGCCGCGCGGTCCCTCGTAGCGGATCAGCACCACTTCGCCGGGCTGCACCTTGCCGGTCAGAATGTCGGAGACGGCATCATCCTGGCTTTCGAAGATCTTGGCCGGGCCGGAGAACTTGAGGATCGATTCGTCGACGCCGGCGGTTTTGACGATGCAGCCATCCTCGGCGAGATTGCCGAACAAGACGGCGAGGCCGCCATCCTTGGAAAAGGCATGCTCGGCGCTGCGGATGACGCCGGTTTCGCGGTCGGTGTCGACATTGGTGTAGCGGCGCGATTGCGAAAATGCGGTCTGGGTGGGCACGCCGCCGGGAGCTGCACGATAGAAATCATGCACGGCTTCATCGGAAGACTGCACCACGTCCCATTTCTTCAGCGCGTCCTTCATGGTCTTTTCGTGGATGGTGCCGACCGATGTATCGAGCAGACCGGCGCGGTCGAGTTCGCCCAGGATCGCCATGATGCCGCCGGCGCGATGGACGTCTTCCATGTGCACATCGGCTTTCGCCGGTGCAACCTTGCACAGCACCGGAACGCCGCGCGACAGCCGGTCGATGTCGGCCATGGTGAAATCGACCTCGCCCTCATGGGCGATGGCGAGCAGATGCAGCACGGTGTTGGTGGAGCCGCCCATGGCGATATCGAGGGTCATCGCATTCTCGAAAGCCTGGAACGTGGCAATCGAGCGCGGCAGGACGCTGGCGTCATCCCCCTCGTAGTACTGCCGGGCCAGCCCGACGATGGTGCTTCCTGCCTGGCGGAACAGCCGTTCGCGATCGGAATGGGTGGCGAGCGTCGAGCCGTTGCCCGGCAGTGCCAGGCCCATGGCTTCGGCGAGACAGTTCATCGAGTTGGCGGTGAACATGCCCGAGCAGGAGCCGCAGGTGGGGCAGGCAGAACGTTCGATGGAGGCGACATCCGCATCGCTGACATTGTCATCGGCGGCGGCAACCATGGCGTCGACCAGGTCGAGCGCCTTTTCCGTGCCATCCTCGAGAATGACCTTGCCGGCTTCCATCGGACCGCCGGAGACGAAGATCACCGGGATGTTGAGGCGCATGGCGGCCATCAGCATGCCGGGCGTGATCTTGTCGCAATTGGAAATGCAGACCATGGCGTCGGCGCAATGGGCGTTGACCATGTATTCGACGGAATCGGCGATCAGCTCGCGCGACGGCAGCGAATAGAGCATGCCGTCATGGCCCATGGCGATGCCGTCATCGACAGCAATGGTGTTGAATTCCTTGGCGACGCCGCCGGCCTTTTCGATCTCGCCGGCAACCAGCTGTCCGAGGTCCTTGAGATGCACGTGGCCGGGCACGAACTGGGTGAAGGAATTGACCACCGCGATGATCGGCTTGCCGAAATCGCCGTCCTTCATGCCTGTGGCGCGCCACAGGCCGCGGGCGCCTGCCATGTTGCGGCCATGGGTGGATGTTCTCGAACGATAGGGCGGCATGGTGTCTCCTCACTCAATTCCCGGGCCAGGCACGATCAGGCGCACTCGCCAAAAGCAAAAACAGATTGCTGAAGCTAGTAATCGGAAATTACCGGCATTTCCAGAGCGATCAGACCAGAACGGGCCTGCAAACCGCACGCGATGGATCGCGGATGAGAGGAAAGGCCTGCGCTGCGCCTGGCTGCCACTGCAGCCCGTTCAGCGCTTGGGGCGAACGCGGATCACCACATCGACATGGGTGATTTCCATGCCTTCTGGCGCCTCGGGCAGGTCGCTGACCGAAATATTGCCGACCGGGATATCAAGCACATTGTTCGAGCCCTCGACCACGAAGTGATGATGGTCGGAGACATTGGTGTCGAAATAGGTCTTGGCGGTTTCCAGCGACAGAACCCGCAGCAGCCCGGCCTCGGTAAACTGGTGCAGCGTGTTGTAGACGGTCGCGAGCGAACAGGGCACGCCGACACCGACGGCCTCCTCGTGCAGTTCCTCGGCGGTCAGATGGCGGTCGCCCTTGGCAAACAGCAGATCGGCCAGCGCAACCCGCTGACGCGTCGGACGCAGCCCTGCCCCGCGCAGGCGGAAGGCCGAATCACGGTCTGCTGATCTTGATCTGTGCGCGGCTGTCATGGTCGACGGAGTCCGGTCGATGGATTTCATAGGTTTCATATAACTTTTGTGGGCATTGCTTTCAATAGAGCTGTCAAATCGACTTTCCGGCGTCCCGCCCCTTTCACTTGAAAGGTTCATCCGGTATTCGGGGGTGCCGTGTCTGGTGGCTTCGCCAAGGCGCGGGCCTGTGCTAGTTTGCACATCGCTAATGAATGCCGTGCGGAAAGACGGCGAACGAGGAGACGCTTTTTACATGGTCGACAGGCAATCCAGCTACAGCTACGAAGATATTCTGAAATGTGCGGAAGGTGAGCTCTTCGGACCCGGAAACGCGCAATTGCCGCTGCCGCCCATGTTGATGGTGCATCGGATCACCGACATTTCGGAAACCGGCGGCGCATTCGACAAGGGCTATCTGCGCGCCGAATTCGACATCACCCCCGATCTCTGGTTCTTCCCCTGCCACTTCAAGGGCAACCCGGTGATGCCCGGCTGCCTTGGCCTTGACGGCATGTGGCAGTTGACCGGCTTCTATCTCGGCTGGCTCGGCGAAGAAGGCCGCGGCATGGCGCTGTCGACCGGTGAAGTGAAATTCAAGGGCATGGTGACGCCCGAGGTCAAGAAGCTCGAATACGGCATCGACTTCAAGCGGGTGATGCGTGGCCGGCTTGTGCTCGGCATTGCCGATGGCTGGCTCAAGGCCGATGGCGAAACGATCTACAATGCCTCGGATTTGAAGGTCGGCCTTGCTAAGGACAAAACTGCCTGACACTCGGCTAGCAGCGCGCATAACAGCGCGCCGGGTGAATTCAGGACCCTCTACATGAAAGGGCAGCACATGAGACGAGTCGTCGTCACAGGCATGGGGATCGTATCCTCAATCGGCAACAACGCGGACGAGGTGACCCAATCCCTCCGTGAGGCCAAATCGGGTATCAGTTTCAGCGAGGACTTCGCAGAGCACGGCTTCCGCAGCCAGGTCTGGGGTGCACCGACGCTGGACCCGACCGACCTGGTGGACCGCCGCGCCATGCGGTTCCTGTCGCGCGGCGGCGCCTGGAACCATGTCGCCATGAAGCAGGCAATCGAGGATGCCGGCCTGACCGAGGCCGAGATCAGCGACGAACGTACCGGGATCGTGATGGGCTCGGGCGGCCCCTCGACACGGACGCTGATCGACGCCGCCGACACCACCCGCAAGAATGGCAGCCCGAAACGCATCGGCCCGTTCGCGGTGCCAAAGGCGATGTCGTCGACCGCGTCTGCGACGCTTGCGACCTGGTTCAAGATCCACGGCGTCAACTACTCGATCTCGTCGGCCTGCTCGACCTCGGCGCACTGCATCGGCAATGCGGCGGAACTGATCCAGTGGGGCAAGCAGGACATGGTGTTTGCCGGCGGCCACGAGGACCTCGACTGGACCATGTCGAACCTGTTCGACGCGATGGGCGCGATGAGCTCGAAATACAACGAGACCTCGCCCTCCACCGCCAGCCGCGCCTATGACGTGACCCGCGACGGCTTCGTGATTGCCGGCGGCGCAGGCGTGCTGGTGCTCGAAGAGCTGGAGCATGCCAAGGCCCGCGGCGCCAAGATTTATGCCGAGCTGACAGGCTATGGCGCGACCTCGGATGGCTACGACATGGTCGCACCTTCGGGTGAAGGCGCCATTCGCTGCATGCGTCAGGCGCTGCAGAATGTCGAAGGCCGGGTCGACTACATCAACACCCACGGCACTTCGACGCCGGTCGGTGATTCCAAGGAAATCGGTGCGATCCGCGAAGTCTTCGGCAATGACATGCCGCATGTGCAGTCGACCAAGTCGCTGACCGGGCATTCGCTTGGCGCCACCGGTGTTCAGGAAGCGATCTACTCGCTGTTGATGATGAAGGAGAACTTCATCGGCGAAAGCGCGCACATCACCGAACTGGACCCGGAATTCGACGGCGTGCCGATCGTGCGCTCGCGCATCGACAATGCCAAGATCGACACGGTGCTGTCGAACTCGTTCGGCTTTGGCGGCACCAACGCGACGCTCGTCTTCCAGCGTCACAACGGGTAATGGGCATGGACGGAATAATGAAGGGCAAGCGCGGCCTGGTCATGGGCGTGCTGAACAATCATTCGATTGCCTGGGGCATAGCGCAGCAACTGGCCGGAGCCGGCGCGGAACTGGCCTTTACCTATCAGTCCGAGGCTTTCGAAAAGCGGGTTCGACCGCTGGCTGAAAGCGTCGGCTCGAAACTGCTTTTGCAGTGCGACGTCGAGGATGTGTCTACCGTCGACGCGGTTTTCGATACGCTCAAGGCGGAGTGGGGCACGATCGATTTCGTCGTGCACGCTATCGGGTTCTCCGACAAGAGCCAGCTCAAGGGCCGTTATGCCGATGTGACCACGCGAGAGAATTTTTCCCGCACCATGGTTATCTCGGCCTATTCCTTCACCGAAGTGGCGCAGCGCGCGGCACCGATGATGAACGAGGGTGGCTCGATCCTGACGCTGACCTATGGCGGCTCGATGCGAGTGATGCCGAACTACAATGTCATGGGCGTGGCCAAGGCCGCGCTTGAAGCCATGGTCCGCTATCTGGCAGCCGATTACGGCCAGGACGGAATTCGCGTCAACGCCATTTCGGCGGGTCCTGTGCGTACGCTCGCGGGTGCCGGCATCGGCGATGCGCGCGCCATGTTCAGTTACCAGAAGAAGAATGCGCCGCTGCGCCGCACCGTCGATATCGGCGACGTCGGCAAATCGGCGCTCTATCTGCTGTCGGACATGTCTTCGGGCGTTACCGGCGAGATCCACTACGTGGACTCGGGCTTCAACATCACCTCGATGCCGATTACCGAAGAGCTGAAGAAGGCCGACACCGAGTAGGCCGAACGCAAGCACCGCACGCCATTGAAAAGCCCCGGAAGCGCAAGCGCCGGGGCTTTTTCGTGCGAGGATGATCCGGGAGGCTATTCCTCGAAGGTCAGGCCGTCAGGGTCCGCACCCATGTCCTTGAGCGCAGCGTTGATGTCGTCGACCATATCATCAGGGCCGCAGACGTAGAACTGCTCGTCGGTGCTGCCGATCAGGCGCTGGAGCATGTCCTTGTCGATGCGGCCGTATTCGAAGCCGTCCTTTTTCTCTCCGCTGAGCACATAGACCACCTCAAGCCCGGGCATGGCGTCGAACTCATTGCGCAGGATGATGTCGGCCTCGCGCTTGTTGGCGAAGATCAGCCGGTGGCCCGACAGTTCGCCGCGCTCGCGCAGCATGCGCAGAATGGCAATGAATGGGGTAACGCCCGCACCGCCGGCGATGAAGGTGCCCTTGCCCTTGTATTCGATCGTGCCCCAGGGATCGCCGATGATAAAACGGTCGCCGGTTTCGAGCTGGCCGATCTGCTCGGTCAGGCCGTCGTGGGAGGGATAGATCTTGATGGTGAACTGCAGTTCGTCCCATTCGGGCAGCGCCGTAAAGGTGAAAGGGTTGTCGGCATCGCGCCAGCCATCCTTGTCGATACCCACTTCGGCCGCCTGCCCCGGCGTGAACTCGAAACCCTCGGGTTTCTCGAAGGTGAACTGGTGGACATTGTGGGTGATATTCTCGATTTTGCTGATGGTGAGCGTATGGGCCATGGATTTGCTCCTTGCTGGTGTTGCAAGGCCAATGCATGGG
Organism: Hoeflea sp.; assembly: GCF_002733955.1. Lineage (GTDB taxonomy): Bacteria > Pseudomonadota > Alphaproteobacteria > Rhizobiales > Rhizobiaceae > Hoeflea. The sequence continues at coordinate 192,957 of NZ_NVXQ01000005.1, forward strand.
GTGGGGGATGGTTCCGGGGAGACTGGGAAGCCGGATGCGGCAAACTGGATCAGGCATAGCTCCAGATCATCGAAAGGCAGTTGGCCTTCACGCTGGTGAACTCGAGGACGTGGCAAAACCTGCGCGTCTCTCCATTCGCAAACGTCACATGACCGCTGGCCGCGCCGGTCTTGCCATGGGAAATGGCGTGCTCAATTGTGAGACTGTCGGGTTGGTGATTGCTTGCAAGCGCCTCTGTCACTGCTTGTCGGCCAATGACCTTGTCGACCTGCCCGCGTTCCCAAACCACGCCCTCGCTGAAGTCTCCTGCCTCGACTTGCCCGGTTTCCAATGCAATCGCGATCTTCTCGACAAAGCTGTTCTTCGGCGAGTTTCCGCAATCCTCGCTGCCGCGAACTCTGGTCATGATTGCGGAGCAAGGCTGAACATCGAGAGAAAGGCCGCGGCTGCATCGATATCACCGGTCAGACTGACTGTGCCTTGCGCAACCAGCGCCGGAAGGGGCTTCGCGCCATAGACCGCCTTCGCCAGCGTGTTGCCGTTGCCTGAGAGCACGAAGGGAGCTTCGGCTATGGCAACCGCGGTGGTGCGCAGGGTTCCCCCGGTCAGGTGCATTTCGAAAGCTTCGCCTCCGAAATCGAACCCGGCCTTCATCTCGCGACCGGCCGCGCGCCCGGGGAACAGGTTGACCCCCATGGAAATCATCAGCGCAGAAGGGCTGATGAAGCGGGTGGGGTCATGTCCGGGCACAGTCAGGGCCCAGCGGCAGAGCTCTTCGAGAACCGGCAACAGGCCGGTCCCCATTGGCGTCAGGCTGTAGATGCCGAGCCGTTCATCATGATCGATCACCCCGGCCTGCTCAAGCTGCGTCAGCCGGCCGGTCAGCACGCTTGCCGTGACCCCCGGCAGGCCGGCCCGGATCATCTGGAACCGTTTCGGTGCGAACACCAGTTCGCGCACGACCAGCAGCGCCCAGCGGTCCCCGATCACATTCAGTGCATGGGCCGCAAGGCAGCCTTCGTCATAGCGAATGCGGGTGGTTTTCGGGGCTTTAGTCATATTTTCATACTTTCAGTTGTTTTTTACTATTACATTTGGCATGCTGATTTTGCAAGTGCGGTTCGTCGCATGGAAAGCGCATGAGGGAGACACGAAATGACCTATTTCACAGGATTCGTCGCGGCCGTGCCCACGGCCAACAAGGACAAGTATACCGACCATGTCACCGCTGTCTGGCCGCTGTTTGAAAGTTACGGTGCCAACCGGATGGTCGAGACCTGGGGCGTGGATGTGCCGAAGGGGAAGGTTACCGACTTTTTTGGCGCCGTGCAGGCCACCGATGGCGAGACTATCGTGTTTTCCTGGGTCGGATGGCCTGACAGGGCGACGGCGGATGCCGGCATGGAAAGGATGCAGGAAGATCCGGCGATGCAGCAGCTGCCGGAAATGCCCTTTGACGGCAAGCGTGTGATATTTGGCGGGTTTGCTCCGATCTTCGAGGCAGGAACATGTGACGGCGCGGGATATTATCAGGGGTTCCTCCTGGCCGTACCGGAGCAGAACAAGGCACCCTATGTCGACATGGCGCTTGAGGGCTGGAAGCTGTTCGAGAAGGGCGGTGCCCTCGGCATGATCGAAAACTGGGGGGAGGACGTGCCCCGCGGCAAGGTTACGGATTTCTACCGCGCGACCAAGGCCGAAACCGGCGAGGTTCCGGTGTTCAGCTGGAGTGCCTGGCCGGACCGCGCCACCTGCGATGCCGCGGCAAAGGCGATGGAGGCTGAAATGGAGGGTATGGACATGCCGAAAATGCCCTTCGACGGGATGCGGATGATGTGGGCCGGGTTTGAGCCCCTGTTCGATTCAGCCGCCGCCTGACAGCAGCGCGACACACCCAGCATGAGGAGGAAAGAAAGATGGCGATCGCAAAGAACACGGTTTGTCTCTGGTACGACACAGAAGCCGAGGCTGCAGCCCGCTTCTACGCAGCGACCTTCCCTGACAGCGAGGTGACCGGCGTGCATCACGCTCCCAGCGACTTTCCCTCCGGCAAGGCGGGCGATGTGCTGACCGTCAGCTTCACCGTGCTTGGCATCCCCTGCCTGGGGCTGAATGGCGGGACAGCGTTCCAGCACAGCGAGGCATTTTCATTTCAGGTCTCGACCGAAGACCAGGAGGAGACCGACCGCTACTGGGACGCCATTGTCACGAACGGCGGCGAAGAAAGCGCCTGTGGCTGGTGCCGGGACAGATGGGGGTTCTCCTGGCAGATCACGCCACGGGTGCTGATGGAGGCGCTGGCCACGGGTGGTGATGAGGCCAAGCGCGCTTTCGAGGCGATGATGGAGATGAAGAAAATCGACGTCGCCACCATAGAGCGCGCCCGGCGGGGATAACGCCAGCAGCGACTAAGGCAGAGCGGCCCGATGGCTCGGGGAGGACAATACATGACCGGTTTTTCAAGTCCCGGTATGGCACCGGCATGGAGATGTATCGCGAGGACCGCGTCCGCGGCCTCAAGGGGTGGCTTTTTGTCGAAGGAGGCGGACGATGCACCTGTTCAAGCACCTGAGCGCGACCGGCGCCTGCCCGCTTTCCCGGAGCCGAAAAACTGACCGGCTGGCGGAAGAAGACGCCTTCATGAAGCTGCACGGCGGCAAAGGAGCCAGCCTGATATACCGGGCGGTCTGTCAGATCGAGGACGCAGGGACTGCCGTCTTTTTTCTGCTTCGTGGCAGCAGGACGGCAAACACTGCAAAGCAGGGACAGGATTCTGACCTGGCAAGCAACTGCGTTATGCACCCAGCGCCACCACTGAACGCGCCCGGCAGAGCCAACTGCATCTCCGACGCAACCGGAGTTGCCCGATGATCCGGAAAGGACACCACATGACCGAAACTCCAAATCCCAAATGCGGCTGTGGCGCGGTGGAAATGGAAGTCGTTGGCGGGCCGATCATGAGCACCGAATGCCTGTGTTCATCCTGCAGGACGGCCGCGGATCTGTTCGAGGCCCTGCCGGAGGCGCCACGCTTGCGCGCGGCGACGGGAGGCACTCGCATGGAGATGTACCGCAAGGACCGCGTCAGGTGCCTCAAGGGAGCGCTGAACTTGCGAGAGCATCGCCTGAACGGGAAGACCAAAACCCGCCGGGTGGTCGCGACCTGCTGCAACACGCCGATATTCCTCGATTTCACCGATGGGCACTGGATCGATCTTTACGGCTTGCTGTGGCCCAAGGACAGCCTTCCGCCGCTTCAGATGCGTACCATGGTTGGAGATATGGAAACCCCGGCAAATGCGCTTCCGGATGATGCGCCCAACCACAAGACCCATTCGGCCGGTTTCTTCCTGCGACTGATCCGGGCCTGGGCCGCGATGGGTTTCCGCCATCCGAGGATCGACTATGTGAAAGGCGCCCTTGATGTCCGCAGTTGAAGAGAAAATCGAGATCGAGAACATCAATACGCCGGGCAGGACCACCCGGGTGGACCGCGCGAAATATGAAGCCATGCGGGCCGCCTTGTTGTCAGTTCTCCCCGAGGCGGAACCGGGCGCGCTTGTCACAGACGCCAAAACTGCACTGCTCCCGCTGCTGCCGGAAACCCTGTTTCCCCAAGGCAAGACGGCTGGCTGGTGGCTGAAGGCGGTTCAACTTGACCTGGAGGCAAAAGGGATCATCGCGCGGGCTGCGACCAAGCCTGTCCGACTGCACCAGACCGCATAGTCAGACAGCCCATCTCGCAAACAAAAAGCCCCCGGATCACGCGATCCGGGGGCTTTTTCAATTCATCAGCTTCAGGCGGTCAGCCGCCTTCAGCCATCAAGCCGGGACTTATTCGTCGCCGGTGACTTCCTTGCCGGTTTCCTGGTCGACGACCTTCATCGACAGGCGGACCTTGCCGCGCTCGTCGAAGCCGAGCAGCTTGACCCAGACCTTCTGGCCTTCCTTGACCACGTCGGAGGTCTTGGCGACACGCTCGGCAGCAAGCTGCGAGATGTGGACCAGGCCGTCCTTGGGACCGAAGAAGTTCACGAAGGCGCCGAAATCGGCGACCTTGACCACGGTGCCTTCATAGATCACGCCGACTTCAGGCTCGGCCACGATCGAGTGGATCCACTTCTTGGCGGCCTCGATTTCCTTGCCCGAGGACGAGGCGATCTTGATGGTGCCGTCGTCGTCGATGTTGATCTTGGCGCCGGTCTTCTCGACGATTTCGCGGATGATCTTGCCGCCGGTGCCGATGACGTCACGGATCTTGTCGACCGGGATGTTCATGACTTCGATGCGCGGCGCGAATTCGCCCAGCTGACCACGGCTTTCGGACAGCGCATTGCCCATTTCCTGGAGGATGTGCAGACGACCGCCTTCAGCCTGGCTCAGCGCGATCTTCATGATCTCTTCGGTGATGCCGTCGATCTTGATGTCCATCTGCAGCGCGGTGATGCCGTCTGCGGTACCGGCGACCTTGAAGTCCATGTCGCCGAGATGGTCTTCGTCACCCAAGATGTCGGAAAGAACGGCAAAGTCGTCGCCTTCCTTGATCAGGCCCATGGCGATACCGGCGACCGGTTTGGCCAGCGGCACGCCTGCATCCATCAGCGCCAGCGAGGTGCCGCAAACGGTTGCCATCGACGAGGAGCCGTTGGATTCGGTGATTTCCGAGACCACGCGCAGCGTGTAGGGGAACTGCTCGGGGGACGGCATCATCGGGTGGATGGCGCGCCATGCGAGCTTGCCGTGGCCGATCTCGCGGCGGCCGGGCGAACCGGTGCGGCCAGTCTCACCGACCGAGTAGGGTGGGAAGTTGTAGTGCAGCATGAAGGTGGCCTTCTTGGTCCCCGTCAGGCTGTCGACATACTGCTCGTCTTCGCCGGTGCCGAGCGTGGCGACAACGATCGCCTGGGTCTCGCCGCGGGTGAACAGCGCCGAACCGTGGGTGCGCGGCAGCAGGCCGACTTCCGAGACGATCGGGCGCACGGTCGAGAGATCGCGGCCGTCGATGCGGTTCTTGGTCTCGAGGATGGCGCCACGGACGACCTTGGCCTGCAGCGACTTGAAGACGGCGCCGATGACTTCGCTTGCGAAGCGCGGCTCTTCACCTTCTGCCGGAGCGAAGTGATCCTTGACCTTGGCCTTGACCGCGTCGATGGCTGCATAGCGGGCTGCCTTGTCGGTGTTGGTATAGGCCTGACGCAGATCGGCTTCGCACATGGCGAGCATTTCGGCTTCGAGGTCTGAATAATCGGGAGCAGCAAAATCGCGCGGCTCCTTGGCGGCGGCTTCGGCCAGCTTGATGATGGCATCGACAACCGGCTGCATCGACTTGTGGCCAAACATGACCGCGCCGAGCATGACGTCCTCGGAGAGTTCCTTGGCTTCCGATTCCACCATCAGCACGGCGTCGGAGGTGCCGGCCACGACGAGGTCGAGATCCGACTCAGGCATTTCGTCGACATGCGGGTTGAGCACGTATTCGCCGGCGATGTAGCCGACGCGGGCACCTGCAATCGGGCCCATGAACGGGATGCCCGAGATGGTCAGCGCCGCAGAAGCCGCAACCAGCGCCAGGATGTCGGGGTTGTTTTCCAGATCGTGCTGCAGAACGGTGATGATGATCTGGGTGTCGTTCTTGTAGCCTTCAGGAAACAGCGGGCGCAGCGGGCGGTCGATGAGACGCGAGGTCAGCGTCTCGTTTTCGCTCGGGCGGCCTTCGCGCTTGAAATAGCCGCCGGGGATCTTGCCGGCTGCGTAGGTCTTTTCCTGGTAGTTGACGGTCAGCGGAAAGAAATCCTGGCCGGGCTTGGGCGATTTCGCCGAAACGACGGTGGCAAGCACGGTGGTCTCGCCGTAGGAGGCGATGACGGCGCCATCAGCCTGGCGGGCAACCTTGCCGGTTTCCAGTGTGAGCGGACGGCCGCCCCATTCAATCTCGACCTTGTGGGTATCGAACATGTCTTGTCCTTCGTATGCGGGCATGTGGGCGTGGCAACTTTCGGCCGCGCGCGTCACTGTCCCGTGTGTTTGAGCGCATCTCGGGCAAGACAGCGGGAGGCTTTGAGGAGACCGTTGTCGTAAACGGCGAAAGCATCCGGCAATCCTGCCCCATGACAGGCTATTTTGAGTGTTCTGATCCGAATGGCCGGAGAGCAGAACGGTTTCGGCGCGATTTTCCGGCCCGGTTGGCCAGATGGCGCGCGCCGCAGCGCCGCAGTCCCGATACAGCAGGACCGGAGAATGATTTCGGCGGGCGGTGCACAAGGCCCCGCCCGCCGAAAAGCAGTTAGCGGCGGATGCCCAGACGGGCGATCAGCGCAGTGTAACGCGCTTCTTCCTTGCGCTTGACATAGTCAAGCAGGGAGCGACGCGTGGACACCATCTTCAACAGCCCGCGGCGTGAGTGGTTGTCCTTCTTGTTGTCCTTGAAGTGACCGGTCAGGTTGTTGATCCGTTCAGTCAGGATGGCAACCTGGACTTCCGGCGAGCCGGTGTCGCCTGGCTTGGTGGCGTATTCTTCAATCAGCGCAGCCTTGCGCTCAGCAGTAATCGACATCGTGGTATCCTTTCATTCTGGATGGATCTGGCGCCCGCTGCCGGGATGTCGTCCAGCAGGGGCCTCGAACGTCATGCAGGCGGAACCTGCAATAACGGCTGGGCTATAGGCCAATTACCGCCGAAATGAAAGGAAAATGTGGCGGAGACCCACGGCAGCGCGCGCCGGATCAGGCCCAGCCCACGGCGCCCGGCGGCCGAAGCGGTGAAATCAGCAGCCGCGCTTGACATAGGCGTCGGGTACAGCCTCGACCCAGGCCACCGAGCCGGCCTCTTCCCTGGTGATGTAGGGGCCATCGGCAACACAGTAAAACCCGTTGCGAAAGCCGTCGACATCGGAGGTGTTGATGACGCGCGATCCGGCGCCGCCGCCAACCATCGGGCCGCCGAGCTGCATCAGGATGTTCTTGGCATCCGAGCGGCTCGTCGAGCAGCCGAGAACAATGTACCAGCCGCAGCCATTGACATCATAGCCTGGCGTCTGCGCTTTGGCCGGCTGTAGACTTGCACCGAGCAGCGCTGCGGAAAAGCCGGCGATAGCCGTGATTTGCAGAAATCTTTTCATGACCCGTCTCCCCCCGCGTCCCTGTCCGGCCAGCAGCTGCCAGCCAGGACCCAAGGATGACAGTCTGCAATGATGCCAGGCGAGGCGCAAGCCTTGCGTTACGGTCCGGGATCAGCCCTTGAACACCCGGCGGGGCCGGAATTCGCCGTCGGCAACCTCACCGATCGAGAGCAGCTGTCCACGAACGAAGGCGCAGGCGTCGTCGGTCGCTACCGGCGCGTCGCGGCCGCGCAGGATGATCGGATTGCCCATGCGGATACGATGGGCCTGATCTTCGCTGACATCGATCCGCGGTAGCATGCCCAGCGCCTCGCCGGGGGGCACCAGATATTCATCGAGCCTGGCCAGCCGCTCCGCGTCATCCTCGATCTCCTCGAGCGCGACCAGATCGGCAAGCGGGACCATGGCGTCTTCGGAGAACGGGGCAACCATGGTGCGGCGAAGCGCAGAGATGTGCCCGTAGCAGCCGAGATCGCGGCCAAAATCACGGGCCAGCGCGCGGACATAGGTGCCCTTGCCGCATTCGACCTCGAACACCGCATGATCGGCATCGGGGCAGCCCAGAAGCGTGATCCGGTGGATCTCGACCTCGCGGGCGGGAATATCGACCACTTCACCGTCACGCGCCATATCGTAGGCGCGTTCGCCGGCAATCTTGACGGCAGAGAAGGCCGGCGGGATCTGCTCGATCACGCCGGTATAGTTGGGCAGCAGCGCTTCGATGGCGGCCTGGTCCGGTCGGGTCTCGGAACTCGCCACGACCTCGCCCTCGAGGTCGTCGGTGTTTCGCTGCTCGCCCCAGGCCACGGTGAACTCATAGATCTTGCGGCCATCCATGACATAGGGAACAGTCTTGGTGGCGTCGCCCAGTGCGATTGGCAGCATGCCCGAAGCAAGCGGGTCAAGCGTGCCGGCGTGGCCCGCCTTCTCGGCCTTGAACAGCCACTTGATCTTGGAGACCGCTTCGGTCGAGCCAAAATCCCAGGGTTTGTCGAGAACCAGCCAGCCCGAAATCGGGCGACCCTTCTTCTTGCCGCGGCGCCCCATCTCAGTCCTTCCCATCGGCTTCGGTACCGGGGTCAGCAGCCGCCTCGTCATCTTCGTCCCTGGAATCGAGATCGCGGGCGACTTCAGGCGAACGCAGCAGCGCGTCTATCTTTGAATAATTCTCGAAGCTGGTGTCATCGCGGAAGCGAAGCTCGGGAATGTTGCGCATCTGGCGCAGATCCGGCGAGACGCGACCGCGGATGAAGCGAGCATTCTTGTTGAGTGCCGCAATGGTCTCGGCGTGATCGTCAACACCCAACGGCGTGACATAGGCGGTGGCCACCTGTAGGTCAGGCGACATGCGCACCTCGGTCACGGAAATCATGGTGTTGGAGATGATGGGGTCGCGAACCTCACCACGCTGCAAGACCTGGGTAATGGCGGCGCGGACCTGCTCACCGACGCGCAGCATGCGCTGGGATGGGGCGGATGAAGATGATTTGGGCATGGGATTCCAACCAGGTTTGCGGGCAAAAGCGCCTGATCAAACCGGGTCCCGGTAACGCGCCTTGTCCCATTGTTCGTGCATGTCGTTATCGCAAACCGCTGCACGCATTTCCGCGACACGCATCATAAGGCCCGAGGCAACGCAGAACGGATGGCAGCCCGGCGCATGACGCGCCGGGCCTTTATCCGATTACAGCGAGCGCGTGACGTGTTCGACGCGGAAGCACTCGATGACGTCGCCGGCGCGGATGTCTTCGTAGTTCTCGAAGGCCATACCGCATTCCTGGCCGCCATTGACTTCGGCGACTTCGTCCTTGAAGCGCTTGAGTGTCTTGAGCTTGCCTTCGTGGATGACAACGCTGTCGCGGATCAGGCGGACGCCCGAGCCACGTTCAACCTTGCCTTCGGTGACGCGGCAACCGGCCACCTTGCCGACCTTGGTGATGTTGAACACCTCAAGGATCTCGGCATTGCCGAGGAAGGTCTCGCGACGTTCCGGCGAGAGCATGCCCGACATCGCTGCCTTCACGTCATCCACCAGATCGTAGATGATGTTGTAGTAGCGGATCTCGACATTGTCGCGCTCGGCGGCATCGCGCGCCTGCTTGTTGGCACGGACGTTGAAGCCGATGATCGCAGCGCCCGAAGCTTCGGCGAGGCTGATGTCGGATTCGGTGATCGCACCAGCGCCGGAGTGAATGATGCGGGCGCGGACTTCGTCGGTGCCGAGCTTTTCGATGGCGCCGGCAATGGCTTCGATCGAACCCTGCACATCGCCCTTGACCAGCAGCGGAAATTCCTGGCTGCCGGTATCCTGCAGCTGGGTCATCATCTGCTCGAGCGAACCGCGTGAACCGCTCTGGCGGGCTGCCGCCTTGTCGCGGGCAAGCCGCTGACGATACTCGGCGATTTCGCGGGCACGGCCTTCGTTTTCAACCACTGCAAAGCGGTCACCGGCCTGCGGCGTGCCCTGGAGGCCGAGAATTTCGACCGGGAATGCCGGTCCGGCTTCCTTGACCTGCTCGCCACGGTCATTGACCAGGGCGCGCACACGGCCCCACTGGTCGCCGGCAACGAGGATTTCACCCGGATGCAGCGTACCGGTCTGCACCAGAACGGTGGCAACCGAGCCACGGCCGCGATCGAGCTTGGCCTCGATGACCACGCCTTCGGCGGTGCGGTCAGGATTGGCCTTGAGGTCGAGCAGTTCAGCCTGCAGCAGGATGGCGTCGAGCAGCTTGTCGAGGCCTATCTGCTTGGTCGCCGAAACCTCGACGTCGAGCACCTCACCGCCCATGCTTTCGACAAAGACTTCATGCTGCAGCAGGTCGGTGCGGACCTTGTTGGCATCGGCTGTCGGCTTGTCGATCTTGTTGATCGCCACGATGATCGGCACACCGGCCGCCTTGGCGTGGTTGATCGATTCGATCGTCTGCGGCATCACCGCATCGTCAGCCGCGACCACCAGGATCGCGATATCGGTTGCCTGGGCGCCACGGGCACGCATCGCGGTAAAGGCGGCGTGGCCCGGCGTATCGATGAAGGTGATCAGCTGATCGTTCTTCTCGACCTGGTAAGCACCGATGTGCTGGGTGATGCCACCGGCTTCACCCGAGACGACGTTGGCGTCACGGATGGCGTCGAGCAGCGAGGTCTTGCCGTGGTCAACGTGGCCCATGATGGTGACCACCGGGGGCCGGGGAACCGCATTGCCGCCGTCGTCCTCGACATCGAAGATGCCCAGTTCGACATCGGATTCCGACACACGCTTGACGGTGTGGCCGAATTCGCCGGCGATCAGTTCCGCCAGGTCGGCATCGATGATGTCGCCGGGCTTCATCATCTGGCCTTCCTTCATCAGGTACTTGATCACATCGACCGAGCGTTCGGACATGCGCTGCGAGAGTTCCTGAATGGTGATGGTTTCGGGCAGCTGCACTTCGCGCATCACCTTTTCACGGGGCTCCTGCGCCATCGAGCGGCGCATCTTTTCCTGGCGGCGACGCATGGCTGACAATGAGCGGCCACGCGAGTTGCCGTCATCATTGAGAGCGGCGGTCAGCGTCAGCTTGCCACGACGGCGATCTTCTTCAGCCTTCGGGCGTGTCGGCTTGGCCGCTTCAGGGCGGGTCACCTTGGCGCCTGGACGCGCTGCTCCACCCGGACGGGCAGGGCCGCCTGTGCGAGCCGGGGCTTCCTCTTCGTTTTCACGGCGGCGGCCACGCACAGCATCCGCAGATGTGGGCGGCACGGCTTCGGCCGGTGCGTTGGCTGCCGCTTCCTTGGCTGCGAGCGCTTCGGCTTCAGCTTCCTTGGCTGCCTTTTCGTCTTCTATGGCCTTGAGGCGAGCAGCTTCTGCCTCCTCGACGGCGCGGCGCTTATCTTCCTCGGCCTTGCGGGCAGCCTCTTCTTCAGCGCGCTTGCGCTCCTCCACGTCGCGGATACGGCTATCCTGCAGAGCGCGGCGGCGGGCTTCGAGTTCGCTTGCCGAAAGCTGGTTGAGCACGGCACCACGTGGCGCGGGCTTGGGCGCAGCGGGGCGTGACGGGGCCGTCTTGGGCGCCGCAGCCGCCGGTGTCGGAGCGCTTGGCGCGGGCTTGGGAGCCGAAGCAGCGGGTGTGGGTGCCTGGGACGCTTCCGGTTTTGCCGCTGCCGGGGCAGCAGGTGCTGCCGGAGCCGTCTCCGCAGGCTTTTCAGCTGCCGGAGCAGCGGGCCGCGGCTTGAGGGTTACCGGCGGGACCGGCTTGTCGTCTTCGGGACGGTTGATGCGGCGCTTGCGCGTCTCCACCACCACCGCCTTTGTACGGCCGCGTCCCATCTCCTGGCGAACCATCCCCTGTTCCACAGAGGGGCGCTTCAGCGAGAAGGTCTTCTTGCCGGTAACACTGATCGTCTTGTCGTCGTTGCTGTCGCTCATTCCGTATCCGTTTCCGCGGGAAACCGCTTCGCGCCTGTGCGCGTCGGCTTCTTGATCTTTCGCATCCGGGGCTTGATACCCGGTAGCCCGTTTTCAGCCCGGTCCCGCATCGGGACCGTTTCTGTAGCGCGCAAGCATCTTTGCGCGCTTCACTACACCCTCACCGGCCTGCCCTGCAAGCGCGGCGGCATGGATAAAAGCGCTATCACCCAGGACAAGCGCCAATTCATCGGCTGAAAACAGCCGAAAGACGGGTATCTCCGCCTCTTTGACCCCCATTGCGCGCGCCGTATTGGCCTGACGCAATTTACGTACGCCGTCATCGGCCGCATCCGTCGCATGCATCAGCGCCAGCGCAGCGCCTGAGCGGATGGCATCATCCACCTTACCAGATCCGGTGATGAACTGGCCGGATTTCCGCGCCAGGTTCATCATCCCGAAAAGGCTGTCGCAAAGCAGCCTGTCGACCACAGCCCCCAGTTCGGGGTCGGTGTTCACTTCGCATTTCAGCGCCCGGCCGAAGAGCTTGCGCTTGACCGCAAGGTCAACAAACGTCCGCTCCGCCGTTACCCAGCAGCCCCGCCCGGGAAGGGCGAGACGCAGATCCGGGACCACGGCCCCGTCCGGTCCGGCAACAAACCGGATTAGACCATCGGGCTGGCCACGCTCCCTGGTCACTATGCACATCCGGTCGTTCACGGGTTCGATCCTGACCTTCACCGCAGAGCCCCCGGGGACACCAGGCCTCAGGCCTGCTCGCCGCCCGCTTCCGCTGCCAATTCCGAGTCCGCGTCGCCAGCTTCCGCTGCTTCGGCTTCCGCTGCTTCGTCTTCTTCAACGACCAGCTCGTCTTCGGTGATCCAGCCAACCGCAAGGCGGGCCTGCAGGATCATCTGCTCGGCTTCGGCACGGCTGACTTCGAGATCCGAGAAGAGCCCGTCGAACCGCTTGGTTTCGCCATCCTTGCGCTCCGACCAACCGGTCAGATCGTCAACGGCGCAGCCGGCAAAGTCTTCGACGGTCTTGATCTCGTCACCGCCGAGCGCCACCATCATTGCGGTGGTGAGACCGGGGATCGAGCGCAGCTCGTCCTCAACGCCCAGCTCCTTGCGCTTGGCATCGAGTTCGGCTTCGACCTTGTCGAGATATTCGCGCGCACGGGTCTGCAACTCGTTGGCGGTCTCCTCGTCAAAGCCTTCGATCGCGGTGATTTCACCGATCTCGACATAGGCCACTTCCTCGACCTGGCTGAAGCCTTCGGAGGCGAGCACCTGGCCGACCATCTCGTCGACATCGAGGGCTTCCATGAACAGCTGCGTGCGCTCGTTGAATTCCTTCTGGCGGCGCTGGCTTTCTTCTTCCTCGGTGAGGATATCGATATCCCAGCCGGTCAACTGCGAGGCAAGGCGGACGTTCTGACCGCGGCGGCCAATGGCCAGCGAGAGCTGTTCGTCCGGCACGACAACCTCGATGCGCTCGGCATCTTCGTCCAGCACCACCTTGGCCACTTCAGCCGGCTGCAATGCATTGACGATGAAGCTCGCAGGCGACGGCGACCAGGGGATGATGTCGATCTTCTCACCCTGCAATTCACCAACAACGGCCTGCACGCGGCTGCCGCGCATACCAACGCAGGCGCCGACCGGATCGATCGAGGAATCGTTTGAAATCACGGCGATCTTGGCGCGGCTGCCCGGATCGCGGGCGACCGAGCGGATCTCAATGATGCCGTCGTAGATTTCCGGCACTTCCATCTGAAACAGCCGGACCATGAACTGCGGATGGGTGCGCGAGAGGAAAATCTGCGGGCCACGCTGTTCGCGACGCACGTCGTAGACATAGGCGCGGACACGGTCGCCATAACGGAAGGCTTCGCGCGGAATGGTTTCATCGCGGCGGATGATGCCTTCGCCACGGCCGAGATCGACGATGACGTTGCCGTATTCGACGCGCTTGACGGTGCCGTTGACGATCTCGCCGATGCGATCCTTGAATTCGTCGAACTGCCGGTCACGCTCGGCTTCGCGCACCTTCTGCACGATGACCTGCTTGGCGGACTGGGCGGCGATACGGCCAAAATCCATCGGCGGCAGCGGATCGGCAATGAAGTCGCCGAGCTGGGCGTCCGGGTTGCGGTCGCGCGCCAGCATCAGCGGGATCTGGATCGAATAGTCTTCGGCATGCTCAACCACTTCGAGCAGGCGCTGGAGGCGGATCTCTCCGGTCTTGGCATTGATGTCGGCGCGGATGTTGGATTCCGAGCCATAGCGCGAGCGGGCGGCTTTCTGGATCGCGTCGGCCATGGCGGCGATGACGATCTCGCGGTCAATGGACTTCTCACGCGCGACCGCATCAGCGATCTGAAGAAGCTCAAGCCTGTTTGCACTGACTGCCATGTCTGTCTCCATATGTCGGGCCGCGGCTGGCAGCCCTGGTCTGGTTTAGGCCCTCCACGGGGCCGGATCAAAGGCACCCCGGAGGGTGGTCCGAATTCGTTACCCGATCAGGCGCTGTCGCCGTTCTCGGGATCTTCCGGGATCTCCCCGGCATTGTTTTCGTTGGCCGCATCGGCAGCCTTGGCAGCCTTGTCGGCGCGCAGCGATTCGCGGATCAGCTCGTCGGTCAACACCAGCTTGACTTCGGCGAGTGCTGAGAACGGAATAACCGCGACATTCTCCTCGCCGTAGGCAGGCTGGTCGCGCTCGACCGAAAACCCGGTCTCGGTGACATCGCGGATATAGCCCCGGAAGCGCTTGCGGCCATTGATCAGCACGGACGCGTCGCAGCGGGCAAGGTGACCTTCCCAGCGAACAAAATCAGATTTGCGCACCAGCGGCCGGTCAATGCCGGGCGACGATATCTCGAGATGATACGCCTTCTCGACAGGGTCTTCAACATCGAGCACCGGCGAGATCGCGCGCGAAACCGCTTCGCAATCCTCAACGCTCATGGTGCCGTCATTGCGCTCGGCCATGATCTGCACGGTCATGCCATTCTGGCCCGACGAGCGGACCCGGACCAGGCGCATGTCGAGGGACTGAATGATCGGCTCGACAATCTCTGCAATGCGCGCGTCAACACCGGTCTCGGTGACCAGTCGTTCCTCGTGGGGCATTGCCGTTTCATCTGTCATCGGGGCCGTATCCTGACTGCTGAACGCGCCGCCCCTCCGACATGGCCCGGGAAACACGTGTGCAGCACGTTCAAAGTGCCACAGCGTCTCTGGTCCGTCATCCTTGAGGTGACGCGCTGCAAATGTTCGACTGACCGTCTGGCAACAAAAAAGAGCGGGTCCTTGCGGGCCCACCCTTGTTCAAACGATCAAGAATTTGGATGGGGTATAGCCCGATTTGCGCTTCCGGGCAAGCCATTTCGATGTGGAGCCCGGGCACGCCGCTTTCACCGACCGCTGCTTCTGCGCCAAATGTCGCCAGCTACAGGTTAACCGTAGTTTAACTTAGAGACCCAAATCCTACAATATTGCTCCATACTCGGACACAAGCTTGAGCATACAAGCAACGGCGTCAATGGACAGGGGAATGGGGCAACCATGGCATTCGGATACGGCCTTTGTGAAAATGCAGTTATTGTCGCCGCTCATCCGGATGACGAAATACTCTGGTTCTCGTCGGTGATGAGACAGGCGCAACAGGTGATCATTCTTTATCGCGACTTCTGGGCGGACCCGGGCATCGGCGCCCGGCGTGCAGAGGCGATCCGCAACATGCCGCATCCGGATGTGGTCTGGATGGAAATGACGGAAGCCGGGGCTTGCGGGTGTGCGGACTGGATATCACCCAAGCTTACCGAGTCCGGACTGGGACTGACCTCCATCGCCACCTTGCGCGATTTCAAATCGCGGTTGGTGAAAGCGCTGCCGATTTCAGCGCCGGCGGCCCCGCTTCCGATCTCGCAGGCCTACGCAGCCAATTTCAGGGAGACCATCGAACGGCTTCGTCCACTGTTGCGCAAGGAGATGAACATCTTCTCTCACAACCCCTGGGGCGAATATGGTCACGAGGACCATGTCCAGTGTTTCCGCGCCCTGGACGTGCTGCGCCAGGAAATAGGATTCAAGCTCTGGGTCTCGAACTACTGCAGCGACCGGTCGCTTCCGCTGGCGCAGCGCTACCTGCGGCAGCAGCCTTCAAAATTTGTCCGGCTGCCGACAGATATTGCCTACGCCCGAGAGGTCGCCAAGGCCTACAAGGATGCGGATTGCTGGACCTGGGATGATGGCTGGGAATGGTTCGAAGACGAATGCTTCGTGGAAGCGCCGTCCGGGCCCGCAATGCAGGCCGAACAGGGCCATTTGTTTCCGCTGAACTTCTTCACTGTCTAGGATTCAAGCCCCGGCAGCGCCGTGGCAGGGCCGCATGCTGATCAGCCGGCGCGCCGAAACTCCAGGTAACAGGGCGTGCGGCCTTCGCGGATCGCCTTGGCTTCGTAGCGCGTGCCGGGCCAGCCCTGCCAGGGCTCATGCCAGTCAGCCGCCTTGCGGGCCGTCCACTCAAACTCGGGGTGGTCTGCTATGTGCGCAAGCGTCCAGTTGACATAAGTGTCGATGTCGGAGGCAAAGCAGAAGCGGCCGCCGGGCTTGAGCACCCGGGCAAAGCGATCGAGATTGACGCGCGAGACGAACCTGCGCTTCCAATGCTTCTTCTTGGGCCAGGGATCGGGATACAACAGGTCGATCTGATCAATGCTGGCATCCGGAAGCCAGTCGAGAACCTGCGTTGCGTCATCGTCATACAGCCGGATATTGTCGAGGCCCTCGCTCTCGAGGCCGCCGAGCATCTTGGCCATCGAATTGACGAAGGGCTCAATCCCGATGAAGCCCGTGTCAGGCGACGAGCGTGCGCGATGCAGCAGATGCTCACCGCCGCCAAAGCCAATCTCCAGCCGAACAGCCGAGACCGGCCTTGGCCAGAGACCTGCAAACGGCTTGGGCGCAGGGCTCGCCAGGTCAAGCTTGAGCACCGGCAGCAACTCTGACAGAGCAGCCGCCTGCGGCACCTTGAGGGCCTTGCCTTTGCGGCGACCATAAAAGGCTTCGGTCGCGCGGGAACGCCTTGCGGGGCTGGTCATGCCGGCATCGCCTCACCTGACAGTGCGGGTTTAGGCCTTGAGCGCTTCCTTGAGCGGCTTGACCAGGTCAAGCTTCTCCCAGGAGAACGATCCGTCACGGCCGGCCTTGCGACCGAAGTGGCCATAGGCCGCGGTGCGGGCGTAGATCGGCTTGTTGAGATCGAGATGCTTGCGGATGCCGCGCGGTGTCAGGTCCATGACCTTGGGCAGCGCTTCTTCCAGCGCAGCTTCCGACACCTTGCCGGTGTCATGGAAGTTGACGTTGATCGACAGCGGCTGCGCCACGCCGATGGCGTAGGCAAGCTGGATGGTGCAGCGGTCAGCGAAGCCCGCGGCAATTGCGTTCTTGGCCAGATACCGCGCAACGTAAGCCGCGGAACGGTCAACCTTGGTGGTGTCCTTGCCGGAGAACGCGCCGCCGCCATGGGGCGCTGCGCCACCATAGGTGTCGACGATGATCTTGCGGCCGGTCAGGCCGGCGTCGCCGTCGGGACCACCGATTGCGAACTTGCCGGTCGGGTTGATGTACCATTTGCAATCATCCGCGATCTCGATGCCGGTCAGCGCTTCACGAATATAGGGCTCGCAAACCTGCCGCACCTTGGCCGAATCCCAGCTTCCGTCAAGGTGCTGGGTCGACAGGACGATGGAGGTGACTTCCGACGGCTTGCCGTCAACGTAGCGCACGGTAACCTGGCTCTTGGCATCCGGGCCGAGTGTACCGACATCGCCTTCGCCCTTGTGGCGCGCGGCAGCGAGCAGTTCGAGAATCTTGTGGCTGTAATAGATCGGAGCCGGCATCAGTTCCGGGGTCTCATTGCAGGCATAGCCGAACATGATGCCCTGGTCGCCCGCGCCTTCGGAACCCTGATGGTCTGCAGCATTGTCGACGCCCTGCGCAATGTGCGCGGACTGGAAGTGCAGCAACACATCGATCTTGGCGGTTTTCCAATGGAAACCGTCCTGTTCGTAGCCGATCGACTTGATCGCTTTGCGGGCTGCCGACTTGAACTTGGCGGGATTGATGACTTCCTTGCCGTTCTTGTCGAGCTTGACCAGCGATGGCGGGACCCGAACCTCACCGGCAATGACAACGCGGTTGGTGGTCGCCAGGGTTTCGCAAGCAACGCGCACGCTCCATGGATCAACACCGGTTTTCTTCGCTTCACGGTAAACCAGATCTACAATCTCGTCCGAGATCCGGTCACACACCTTGTCGGGGTGGCCTTCAGAAACAGATTCACTGGTGAAAAGAAAAGTCGAGCGCTCCATGGCAGGCTCCATAGGTTTGAAGTGTTGAAGCCTCTTTAGTGGTAACGGGCGATTCTGACAAGGTCAGAATGACATAAATATATCTTGATGTGATTGTCTCGATCGCAGACGGCGCAGTTCAGCGCAGGCACAATGCGATGACTTAGGCTTGCTGATTGCGCCACGCCTCATTTCACAAAATGAACCAAGGTGGCGCAATCATGCACAGCAACCGTTTGACGCTGAGGCTAACCTACAGCCTCACGCCAAAGCGTTACAGCGACCTTTCGGCGCTGCAGGGCGACAGGAGCCGCGCCAGCTCACTCAACGTCAGATTCAGATGCCAGCGCCTTGACCAGATCGACCAGCTTGCGGCGAACCTTCGGGTCAGGGATCTTGATGAAGGCGCGATTGAGCTGCAGGCCTTCGGATGAAGACAGGAAGTCGACCACATAATTGGAGCTGTTGGCCTCGGCCATTCCGGGCTGGGAGGTCGCAGGGTCTCCTGGAGCATCTTCAAAAAAGAAGCTGACCGGCACGTTCAAGATCGTCGAGATGTTCTGCAGACGGCTTGCACCAACGCGGTTGGTGCCTTTCTCGTATTTCTGGATCTGCTGGAAGGTAATGCCTAACGCCTCACCGAGCTTTTCCTGGCTCATGCCGAGCATGGTCCGCCGCAAACGGACCCGGCTACCGACATGGATATCGATCGGATTGGGTTTCTTCTTGTTTTCAATCATGCTTTCGTCCTGACAAGAGCCTCGGCTCCAAGGTTGACTTATCCCGTATTGATTGCAGCGCAAAAATAAACCGGAAGCACCGGCCAGCTAATCCGTGACCTCTACGGGAAATGGGTTGACGAAAACGACTATGCTATTTTGGGGGTTTTGCGTCAATCAAACCGCTGCTTTTTACTTTTACGAGCAACGAGAGCCATCAACACCATTATGACGATTATCAATCCAAAGTTAAATCGCCTAATTCTTATAAGCGAGAACTGGTCAGATGGAGATGGCAGAGCAACATCGAAAACTCCGGCTTCGCCGAGCGGCAAACTGCCCCTTATGCGGCCACCTGCATCAACGACCGCCGAAATCCCGTTGTTGGCGGCGCGGACAAGAGGAAGCCGGGTTTCGACCGCCCGCAACTGGGCCTGACGCAAATGCTGATAGGGGCCGGGTGTCATGCCATACCAGGCATCATTGGTGAGATTGAGCAGCAGGGAGCCGCGGGCTTCGGAAACCGTCGACAGGTCCGGAAAAATCGCTTCGTAGCAAATCAGCGGCACCGCGCCCAAACCGCCGGGCAAGCTCAACATCCCACGCCGGTCTGCGGCGGAAAATCCGCCGAAGGTCTGAGCCACCGGGGTCAGGCCATAGCGGCGCAGCAGCGCTTCGAAGGGCAGATACTCGCCAAAAGGCACCAGGTGCGCCTTGTCGGCAAATCCGATGATCTGCCCTTCATCATCAATCACATAAATGGTGTTGTAATAGCGCGGCGGCGTGCCCCCTGCTCCATCCTCGAAGCGTACAGCACCAGTCACCAGAGATTGGCCGACCTGGAGCATGTCAGCGATGCGCGAGAGCGCACCGGGGTTCTCGGTCAGCAGGAACGGCAGTGCGGTCTCGGGCCAGACAATGTGCGTGGGCCGCGGCTCACCTTCACGCGGCGGCAGTGCGCTCAAGGCCAGGAGCCGCGCAAAAATCCGTTCGCGCTCTTCCAGATCCCACTTGGCGGACTGGTCGATCGCCGGCTGGACAATCCGGACAATGGCATTGGAGGGTGCCGCTGGCGCGCTGTCGAGCCGCTGCAGCGCAAACCAGCCATAGCCGACGTGGGCTGAGAACAGCACCAGCGCGGCAACGAGGCCCGCGACCGCGCCGCGCCTGGTGCCAACCAGCGCAGGCGCTGAAAACACGAACACGGTCAGCGCCGACATGCCGAAAATGCCGACCAACTCGGCCGACTGCATCATCAACGGCGCTGGCATGGCCGCGTAACCGATGGCATTCCAGGGAAAGCCGGTGAAAGCGAAACTGCGCAGCCATTCGACAAGGCCAAAGGCAGCACCAAGTGCTGCAAGACGGCCGATGCCGTCAGACCACAAAAGCCAGGCGATGGCGGCTGCAAGGCCGTAAAACAGCGCCAGCACCGCCGGAAGGCCGAGCACGGCAAGCGGCAAGGCCCAAGCGAAACCATTTGCATCCACCAGCAGCGCATTGCCGAGCCACCAGAGACCGGCGACGAAATAGCCAAAGCCGAACCACCAGCCAGTGGCAAACGCCGGCCGCATCCGCCCGAGCAAACCGCGCTCGGCCGAACCGCTGGCGCCATCAAGCAGCCAGACCAGAACAGGAAAGGAGATGAACAGAACGGCGAAGAAATTGAAGGGCGGCAATGCCAGAACAGCAAAGGCTCCGGCGGCGAAAGCCAGCATCATGCGCTTGGCGCCCCAGCTCAGCATGATGGATTCAGCGATCCGTTCCAAATCCGGTGTACTCCCCGCCAACAAGGACCCCGCTCACCCGAGCATATCGGCCAAGCGAATCAGTTGCCGCATCTTTTCAAAAAACCAGCGCAATGTCCGTCGCCCGGCGCGGCTTTTTTACAGCTTGCGCTCGCGCAACCGGCGGCGAGCCGGATACACGGACTGGCGACGCACAGGGGGCTGAGGTCTCAGGCGGCGCTGGCGTCACCCGAGCCGGAATTTTTCTTCGGTGCTGCTTCGCCGCGGACCGGACGGCGGCGCGGCGCCTGGCGCTTCCTGATGATGCGGACGCGTTTGACGCGGCGTGGATCAGCATCCATCACATGAAACTCAAAACCGGCCAGGGCCTGCACGACTTCGCCGCGAGCGGGCACACGGCCAAGTTCCGAGAAGATCAACCCGCCAATGGTATCGACCTCTTCGCTCTGCTCGCGAATGTCGAAATCCTTGCCGATCTCGTCGGCGAGATCTTCCAGCTCGGCCTTGGCGTCGACCACCCAGATATCCTCACCGGCCTTGGTGATCAGGGTTTCGTCTTCATCATCATGTTCGTCGGCGATGTCTCCGACCACCATTTCGACGATGTCCTCGAGTGATACCAGGCCGTCGGTACCGCCGTACTCGTCGATCACCAATGCCATCTGGATCCGGTTTGCCTGCATGCGCTGCATCAGGTCGGAAGCCAGCATCGAGGCCGGCACGAACAGCACCTTGCGAGTGATGCCCGAGTCCTGCAGCGTCTTGCTCAGATCCACGCGCGAGAGTTCCAGCGCGTTGAGCGAATTCAGCTTCTGCAGCGCCGCGGCGCTCTTGGCCACCGACTTGCGCTTGGCACGGGCCTGCTTGGTGATCCAGGCAAGAAGATCGCGAATATGAATCATGCCGCGCGGATCATCGAGATTTTCCGCATAGACCGGCATCCGCGAATGCCCGGATTCCTCGAAGATCTCGAGAAGACGGCCCAATGTGGTGGTCTGGTCAACGGCCTCGACATCGGCGCGCGGCACCATGACGTCTTCCACCCTCACCTCGCGCAAGCGCAGGATATTGTGCAGCATGGCGCGCTCATCGGGCGAGAACGCCTCATGCAGCTCGCCGCCCGACTGCAACGCGTCGTTCAGATCCTCACGGATCGACTCGCGGTCTGACGGGGGAAACAACGCGCGCACAAGGCGCTGCCAGAGGCCCATGCCGCCACGCTCGTCGTCCCGGACGGCCAATTCTCCTGCGCGCACAGGCACGGGGAGATAACTGGGGGCTTCTTCAGTGGAAGGTGCGCTCGAAGCGCTTTGCGCGTCTCCGGTCGGGGCCGGGGCATTGCTCTGTGTCATCGTCTCATCAATGTCAAACCGGCTCGGTATCGCCGTATGGGTCAGATAGGTCAAGCGAGGACAAAATGCGAGTCTCGATAGCCTCCATTTTGTCGGCATCGCTGTTTTCGATGTGATCATAGCCGAAAAGATGAAGAAATCCGTGCACGATCAGGTGCGTGATGTGCTCATCAACCGGCTTGGCTAGCTCCGCCGCCTCGCGCTCGATTGTTTCGCGCGCCAGTATGATGTCACCCAGCATGGGACCGGGCTGGCCGCCCGGGACCAGCGGAAAGGCTGGAAACGACAAAACATTTGTCGGCTTGGGCTGATCGCGCCACTGGCTGTTGATGTCTGTCATCATCGCATCATCGGCCAGCACAAGCGAGACTTCCGGCGGCATATCAGGAAAAGGCTGGGCTTCCAACCCTGCCAGATCGGCCACGGCCGCTGCAAGCGCGGTTTCGGCCAAAGCCTCGATGGCTTCGACCTCGCCCCACTCGCCCGCCTCGAGGGCAAGCGCCAGGCTGATTGCCGGAGGGTTTGTCATTCCTCGGCGTCAGGCTTCGGGTAAAGCTTGGTGTCATAGGCCTCGACGATGCGCTGCACCAAGGGGTGACGCACCACGTCAACACCGCGGAAGCGGCAGGTGACGACACCGTTGACCCCGTCCAGCACCGACAGGGCTTCAACCAGACCGGAGGTGACACCGCGCGGCAGATCGACCTGGCTCGGATCGCCGGTGATGATCATGCGCGAGTTCTCGCCCAGCCGGGTGAGAAACATCTTCATCTGCATCTGCGTGGTGTTCTGCGCCTCGTCGAGAATGACGGCTGCATTGGCCAGGGTGCGGCCACGCATGAAAGCCAGCGGTGCGATCTCGATAACGCCGGCGGTGAGTGCACGCTCGACCTTTTCCCCCGGCATCATGTCATAAAGCGCGTCATAGAGCGGCCTGAGATAGGGATCGACCTTTTCCTTCATGTCCCCGGGCAGGAAGCCCAGACGTTCGCCCGCTTCCACCGCGGGACGCGACAGGATGATGCGCTCGACCGAGCCGCGCTCGAGCAGCTGCGCCGCGTGAGCCACCGCCAGGTAGGTCTTGCCCGTGCCTGCAGGACCGACACCAAACACCAGCTCGGCCCGCTCCATGGCCCGGATATAGGCGTCCTGGGTCGGTGTCCGGGCAATGACGGTCTTCTTGCGGGTGGAGATCTGGGCCAGGGACATCTTGCCCTTGCGCTCAAGCGTCGGCAGCACAAGCTGGTCATCTGCCGCAAGCGCCATGCGGATGGCGCCCTCGACGTCGGAACTTTCGACGCTGGCGCCCTTGAGCAGGCGGTCGTAGAGATAATCCAGCGCCCGTCGGGCCTGGTTGGTGGCGATTTCCTCGCCCCGCAGGGTGACCGTGTTGCCACGCGCCCGCGCATCGATCTTGAGCTTCTGCTCGATCAACGCCAGGTTCTGGTCAAACTGGCCGAAAAGCTCACTGGCAAGACGGTTGTTTTCAAAGGTCAACGCGAGGTGGGTCGTATCCGACGCGCCCGATTTGGGCGTCGCAGCTTCTGTCTTAGACAGGTGCTCAGCTGTCAAACGATCTGGCTCCATAAATGCACCGGGCGATCACTCCGCAGGTTCCGCGAAAAGACCGGACGTGCCGGGTTGCGTGATTCTCACACGGACAATGTCACCGATTTTCCCGAGCTTTGCATCAACTATTACCGGCTGCAGCCAGGGCGACCGGCCGATTATCTGGTCAGTGTTGCGTCCGGGTTTCTCCAAGAGCAGGTCGACCGTCTTGCCAACGCATTCGCGGCCAAAGGCTCGCGTCTGCTGGTTGATCAGATCCTGAAGCCGGGCCAGCCGTTCGGTCTTGACCGCTTCATCGACCTGATTGTCCATATCGGCGCCCGGCGTGCCGGGGCGGATCGAGTATTTGAAGGTGAAGGCCGAGGCATAGTTCACCTCGCGAACCAGCCGCATGGTGTCTTCAAAATCCTCGTCGGTCTCTCCGGGGAAGCCGACGATGAAATCGCCCGACAGCGCAATGTCCGGGCGGGCCGCGCGGATGCGCTCGACCAGCCTGATATATTCCGCGGCCGTGTGCCGGCGGTTCATTGCCTTGAGGATCCGGTCCGAACCGGCCTGAACCGGCAGGTGCAGATAGGGCATCAGTTCGGGCAGATCGCGATGGGCTTCGATCAGGGCATCATCCATGTCGCGCGGATGACTGGTGGTGTAGCGGATGCGGTCAATGCCATCGATGGTCGCCAGGCGACGGACCAGCTCGCCCAATCCCCATTCGCGGCCGTCTGCACCCTTGCCGTGCCAGGCATTGACGTTCTGGCCCAAGAGCGTGACCTCGCGGACACCAGCACTTGCCAGCCGCTCCGCCTCGCCCAGGATCCGGTCGACGGGCCGCGACACTTCGGCGCCGCGGGTATAGGGCACCACGCAGAAGGTGCAGAACTTGTCGCAGCCTTCCTGCACGGTGAGAAAGGCAGCCACGCCGCGGGCCCGGATGGCTGTCTCCGGCGTCTTTGGCAGGCCGTCGAACTTGTCCTCGGTGGGAAACTCGGTTTCGACCACGCTCTCGCCCTGACGCGCCTTGGCAAGGGCTTCGGGCAGACGGTGATAGGTCTGCGGTCCGATGACCACATCGACGACCGGGGCGCGGCGGATGATCTCGCGGCCCTCGGCCTGGGCGACGCAGCCGGCGACCGCGACCATCAGATCACCGCCATCGGCATTGCGCTGCTTCTTCAGCTTGGCCAGGCGCCCGAGCTGCGAATAGACCTTCTCGGCGGCCTTTTCGCGGATATGGCAGGTGTTGATCAGGATAAGATCCGCCGCCTCGACCGTATCCACGGCCTGATAGCCGTCACGGGACAGCGCGTCGCCCATGCGCTCGCTGTCGTAGACATTCATCTGGCAGCCATAGGTCTTGACGAAGACCTTCTTGGACTGTCCGCCGGATTGTGCGCCAGCTCCGGCTTCAGGAGCGGTATCAGGTGTAAGGATTGCTTGTGTCATGGGGGGCTTTTAGCGGTAAAACTGCGGCTTGAAAATGGCCGTTCAGCGATTGAGTTTGCCGCGCAGTGCCGCGTTGAGGCCTTCGCGCACGCGCGCCTCGACGAGACGCGCGGTGTTCTTTCGGTTGGTGCTGGCGTCGAACGGCACGGCGTCGGAAAACACGACGTCGACATCGAGCGCGCCGTCGCGGATGACGCGCAGCATGTGCGGCCCCAGCGCCACATCGCCAGGCCAGCCGGCGACCGGCCTGTGATAGCGGCCCATCGGCATGCCGTGCAGGCTGGTATAGGCAATCGAGACCGGTTGAATGTGCACCTTGCCGTCGGGTGCGAACGGCAGGGCAGCACTCGCCGCACCAAACAGCGAGGAATTGAACGGCATCACCCGGTTGCCGTCCGATGTGGTGCCTTCAGCGAACAACACTACCACCTCGCCCGAGACCAGCCTGGCCGAGACTTCGGAGATCTGCGCGCCGGTCTTGCGGCGGACCTCGCGCTCGACGAAGACCGAGCGCTGAAGCCGCGCCAGCCAGCCGAGTACCGGCCAGCCGCGGACTTCGGACTTGGCGATGAAGACGACATCGGCGACGGACCCGAGAACCAGGATATCCTTCCAGGAGATGTGATTGGCCACCAGCAGCAGGGGGCGGCTCTGCGACAGGCTGCCGCTGACGCGCACATTGAGCCCGATGACACGGCACATCACCCGGTGCCACCAGCGCGGCAGCTGCCGCATTACCGAATGGCCGATACCAAGTGCAATCAGCTGAACCGGAAGCAGCGCCAAGGTCAGGATCAGGAAGGCCGCAACGACGATGGCAACGCGCAAGGCGGCGATCATGGCAGGACCGGCAAGGCTGAACAGCGGACGGGTTCAGGCATCGGGGGTACTATTTCTTGTCGGGCTTGATCGGGATGCCGTAAAGCTCAAGCCGGTGATCGACCAGCCGGAAGCCGTGTTCGCGGGCAATGCGCTCCTGCAATGCCTCGATCTCGGGGGAATGGAATTCGATCACGTGGCCTGTGCGAAGGTCGATGAGATGATCGTGATGTTCCTCGGGCACGGTCTCGTAGCGCGAACGGCCATCGCGGAAGTCGTGCCGTTCAATGATGCCGATATCCTCGAACAGTTTCACCGTGCGGTAGACGGTGGACATGGAAATGCGCGGATCAACCAGCACGGCGCGGCGGTGCAGCTCCTCAACATCGGGATGATCATCAGCGCCATCAAGCACGCGGGCGATGATCCGGCGTTGCTCGGTCATGCGCATGCCACGCTCGGCACATCTGTCTTCCAGGGATTTCTGCTCGTCCATCGCCTGCCCCGCCGGCTGATGCATCTTGCGTTTCAACCAGCCGATTGAACGATAGCTTACATGCATCCCGTCAAATTGTTACAGCGGACTAGCGAAGATCGCAGCGCATGACAAGCGCCGTCGTGCGCGCACCGCCCTGCTGTGCATAATAGGCGCTGCGCTCCCCGACCTTGATGAAGTCGAGCTTGCGGTACATGGAAACAGCGGCGATGTTGGTTTCATCGACTTCGAGAAACATCTCCTCGGCGCCGCGCCGCTTGGCTTCCGTGATGGCACTGAGCATCAGGCGCCAGCCCAGTCCGCTGCGGCGCTGTTTCGGCGAAATGCCGATCGACAGGATCTCGGCCTCGCCGGCCGCTTCCCGGCTCAGAACGAAACCGGCCGCCGCATCCCGGGCGCGGCCCTCCGGACAGGCAAGAAAACCAAAGACGGATTGCTGGGAAATGAGGCTTTCGAATTCACCGTCACCCCAGGCGCGGGCGAAGGCCTCGCCATGGATGCGCGAAGCGGTGCGGGCATCCTGCATCCCGATCGCAAGAATCAGGCATTGCGGCTGGCGGGAGAACAGGTTGAAAGCCATCAGCCGGCTTCCTGATGCGGTAACACGAAACCGGCCTGCGGCTTGGCATCGGCATCGCGAAGATAGCGCGGCTCTGCCGGACTGGTTACCGGGTCGAGTGTTGCCGCCAGGCGAGCGACGTCCTCGATCTCCGGCGCAATACTTTCGCCGATGATCTGCGGTGCCAGAGCCGGATTGATGCCGGCTAGAAGCCCGGCCCCACTGCCGGTGATCAGGCAGCCGGTCTCAAGCGCCAGTGCGGACGCGGCATTGGGGGTGAGTTCGGCTGCCTGCCTGATTGCTGCGCCGTCAGCATCAACGAGCATGGCCCAGACGTGGTCGCGTTTGGCGTCAAGCACCGCCATGACGGGTTTGCGTTGCGCAGCTGCTGCAGGGAGCGCGATGGCTTCGAGCGACCCGACGCCGACTACAGGCACATCAAGCGCCAGCGCCAGACCGCGGGCGAAGGCGACACCGACGCGGATGCCGGCAAAGGAGCCGGGTCCGACGGTGACGCCGATGCGAGTAATCCGAGAAAGCTCCACGCCGGCTTCAGCGAGCACCGATTGCATGATGGCAGGCAGTTGCTCGGCATGGCCGCGTCCGATGTCGGGGCTGGCAGCGGCAAGAATCCGGTTCCCGCTCGTCTCGAGGAGAGCGACGGCACAGAATCGAGCGGAACAATCAATGGCGAGCGTCAGCACCGGGCACATCCGTTGGAACAGGCCGCGCCACCAGCGCACGGCATCTTGTTCCCGAGGTTAATAGGGACAGAGGCCGGCGCGGTAAAGCTCGATTGGGTCAGACGGCTTCGACTTCGCGCACTTCCGGCACGAAATGCCTGAGCAGATTCTGGATGCCGTGCTTCAGCGTTGCCGTCGAGGACGGGCAGCCGGCGCAGGCGCCCTTCATGTGCAGGAACACCTTGCCGTCGCGAAACCCGCGGAAGGTGATGTCGCCGCCATCCTGGGCGACGGCAGGGCGAACCCGGCTTTCGAGCAGTTCCTTGATGGTGGCGACGATGGTTTCGTCGCCCGCTTCAAAGAACTCCTCGTCGGATACCGGAGCGCCATCGCTGCCAGCCGCCATGATCGGCGCACCGGACATGAAATGCTCCATGATGGTGCCCAGAACGGCTGGCTTGAGGTGCTGCCAGTCGGGACCATCCTTAGTGATGGTGATGAAGTCGTAGCCGAAGAAAACGCCGGTAACGCCGGGGATGCCGAACAGCTTGCCGGCAAGCGGCGACACCATGGCAGCCTCGTCGGCATCGCGGTAATCGGCGGTGCCCTCATTCATCACGACCTTGCCGGGCAGGAATTTCAGGGTCGCGGGATTGGGTGTGGATTCGGTCTGGATGAACATGTTCGGTCTCCATGCCGGATGCATTGACCGGCCAGTTTAGAATTCTTCAAAACAAGATAAGCCTCGCAAGGCTCGCAATCAAGGGCTGATGCCGATCAACTCAACGCGTCGATTTCGTCATCGGTCAGCGCATCGGGGATCACCGTGACCGGAATCGGAAACGCAGCGCCTCGTCCTGCAATGGACGTGACCAGCGGCCCGGGGCCATCCTTGGCCGAGCCTGCGGCCAGCACCAGAATGGCAATATCCTGATCTTCCTCGATCACGGCATGGATTTCGTCGGTGGTCTTGCCCTGGCGGATCACCACTTCCGGATCGATGCCGATGATCTGGCGCATTTTCTCGCTGGCCTTGGCCAGTGTCGCCTCGGCTTCTTCCATGGCCTCGGCGCGCATGATTTCCTCGACACCGAGCCAGTGCTGGAAGTCGCCGGGCTCGATGACATAGACCAGAACCAGGCCGCCGCCGGAATTGTAGGCGCGCATGCCTGCATAGCGCATGGCACGCTCGCATTCGGGCGTGTCGTCGATGACTGCGAGGAACTTGCGCCGGTGGCCAGCCTCGCGGGAACGTCTTCTTGATACCATGGGCGGGACAATGCCATCAGAGCGGGCCGTCCCGCAAGTGGGTTTTTGGGACCGCCCGGAAAGCCCGGCTACGCGGTGTCTTCACACCGTTTGGCCGGGCTGCCGGACAGGTTGCTGACGGTTTTAAAGGAAGCCGATAATCTCGCGAACGTCTTTCATGGTCTTCTCCGCGATCACGTTGGCGCGGGCGCTGCCGTCCTTGAGAATCCCGTCGATGTGCGTCGGATCATCCATCAGCCGCTTCATTTCACCGGTGATGGGCGCAAGCACACTGACGGCCAGTTCGACCAGGGCCGGCTTGAACACCGAGAACTGCTGGCCGGCATATTCCTCCAGTACATCCTTGCGGGTGCGGTCGCTGAGCGCCGCGTAGATGCCGAGCAGGTTCTGCGCTTCGGGACGGCCCTCGAGCTCCTCGAGCGTGTCCGGCAACGGGGCCGGATCGGTCTTGGCCTTGCGGATCTTCTTGGCGATGGTGTCGGCGTCGTCGTCGAGATTGATGCGCGAGAGATCCGAAGGGTCGGATTTCGACATCTTCTTGGAGCCGTCACGCAGGCTCATGACCCGCGGCGCCGGGCCATCGATCAGCGGCTCGGTCATCGGGAAGAAGCCGGAGACCTTTTCCTCGCCGACCATCATGTCAACGCCAACGCCGGCGTCACGGATGCGGTCGGAGAAATCGATGTTGAATTTCTGGGCGATGTCGCGGGTCAGTTCGAGATGCTGTTTCTGGTCATCGCCGACCGGCACATGGGTGGCGCGGTAGACCAGTATGTCTGCGGCCATCAGGCTGGGATAGGCGAGCAGGCCGAGCGAGGCGTTTTCACGGTCCTTGCCGGCCTTGTCCTTGAACTGGGTCATGCGGTTCATCCAGCCGATGCGGGCGACGCAATTGAAGATCCAGGCAAGTTCGGCATGGCCGGGAACGGCGGACTGATTGAAGACGATGTGCTTGACCGGATCGATGCCCGAGGCAATGAAGGCGGCGGCGATGGAGCGGGTCTGGGCCTTGAGATCGTCGTGTACCAGCTGGGCGGTGATCGAGTGCATGTCGACCACGCAGAAGATGCAATCATGCTGCTCCTGCAGCGCCACGAACTTGCGGATGGCGCCGAGATAGTTGCCCAGGTGAAGATTGCCGGTAGGCTGAACGCCGGAGAAAACCAGCGGCTTGAAAGTGGCGGACATGATGTGCTCCCGCCGGGCTTGTGGAGGGCCCGGATACCTCGTTGAAATCGGGCGGGGTTATGCGGCTGCAGCGAAGACAGGTCAAGGGCCTATCAACCACGACCCGTAACCTCAGGACTTTTTGCGGCGCCTGAGGAGCCGGGCAAATTCACGCCTGTCGAGCGCGCCGGTGGCAAAGGCGAAACCGAAATAGACCACTGCTCCGGCCAGCACCGTGAGCAGCACCGACACGAGCCTGAAGAGCAGCGGGGCATCCAGCAGCAGATGCGGGAAGGTTGCCTCGGCCCACCACAGCAACGCCCCCATCAGCGCCGCACCAAAGACCACGAGCGCTATCCGCTTCAGGGTTATGGCCGCGGGACGGTAGAGATTGCGGCTTACAAGCTGCTGGCCCAGATAGAGCGACGAGACCCAGCCCGCCAGGCTGGTGGCGACCGCCAGGCCCATAACACCAAGCCGTGGGAACAGGATCAGGCTGCCGGAGATGTTGATGAAGACTGAGAGGGCAGAAGCCCAGAGCGGCGTGCGCATGTCTTCACGGGCATAGAAAACCGGGGTGAAAATCTTCATCAGCACAAAAGCCGGCAGGCCGATGGAAAAGGCTGCCAGCACCTGCGAGGTCACAAGCGTGGTTTCGCGTGTGAAAGCGCCGCGCTCGAACACCAGCGCGATGATCGGTTCTGGCAGCAGCGCCAGGCCGAAGGCGGCAGGCACCGTGATCGCCATGCCGAATTCTAGGCTGCGGTTTTGAAGGTGCTGGGCTTCTTTCACGTCACCTGCCCGCAAGGCGCGGGAGAGTTCGGGCAGCAGAACAACGCCGATGGCGATGCCGATGACGCCGAGCGGCAGCTGGTTGAGCCGGTCGGCATAGTTGATCACGGCGATGGCGCCGGCCTCGGCCGAGGCAATGATCTGGCCGACCAGCAGGTTGATCTGGGTGATGCCGCCGGTCACGGCTGCCGGCAAGGCCAGCCAGAGCAGGCGCTTGACGGCCGGCGTCAAGCGCGGCCGAACGAAACCAAGGCTGAAGCCCTCACGCCTGAGCGCCCAGACAAGAAGACTGAGCTGAAGAAGCCCCGAAAGCGTGACCGACCAGCCCAGCACCTCGCCGATATCGGGAGCACTGAGGCTGAGATACCCGGAAACGATCAGGCCTGTGACCAGAACCACATTGAGAAGCACCGGGGCGAGGGCCGCCAGAAAATAGCGCCGCAGCGAATTGAGGATGCCGGCCAGCATCGCCACCAGGCTCATAGCCGCCAGATAGGGAAACATGATCCGCGCCAGAAGCACGGTGAGATCGAATTTCTCCGGATCGGCTGCAAATTTCGGCGCGATCACTGTGCCGACCAGGAACGGCATGAAGATCATCGCCAGGGCGGAGATCACGAACAGCGAAAGCAACAGGACGGCAAGCACCTGCTGTGCAAATTTCTGTGCAGCAAGCTGTCCGCCGCCCTCGATCTCCTTTGCGAATAACGGCACGAAAGCGGCGTTGAACGCGCCTTCGGCAAACAGCCGGCGAAATAGGTTGGGAAAGCGGAACGCGGCATAGAACGCGTCCGCCACCGGTCCGGCGCCGAGAAACGCCGCGATCATGGCTTCCCGAACGAAACCGAGAACGCGGCTTGCCATGGTGGCGCCGCCGACGCTTGCGAATTTGCCAATCAGGCTCATGCCGGTGTCAGCCTTGTGATGCGGAGGTCTTGCCCCGCCGGGTTGAGCCTTGCGGTGCGATCATACCGGGAGGCATCCTGTCGCGCACCTCGTCTTCTTCCTTGGCGAGCACCGCCTTGAGCCGGGCCACGATGTTGGTCTGGCGGTTCTCGTTGGTGATCTTCATCCCGACCAGGTCACGAACGTAAAACGTATCGACGACCTTCTCGCCAAAAGTGGTGATGTGGGCCGAGGCAATATCAAGCGACAGGTCCGACAGTACCGAGGCGATCTCCGACAACAGGCCGGTGCGGTCGAGGCACTCGACCTCGATGACCGTGAATTTGTTGGACAGCGCGTTGGAAATCGTCACCTGCGGCTTGATGATGAAGGGCCGCTTCTTGCTCTTGCCGCGGGTCTTTCGGGCGATCACCTCGGGAATATAGGCCCGGCCCGCCAGCACATCCTCAATCATCCGGCCGACGGAGGCGCCGCGTCTGAGCTCATCCTCGTCATCGGGCAGTTCGCGGTTGATCAGGATAGTGTCGAGCGCGCGGCCGTCGGATGTGGTGAAGACCTGGGCGTCGGCGATGTTGGCGCCGGCGGCGGCACAGGCGCCGGTGACAATCGACAAAAGCCGGGGATGGTCCGGCGACAGAAGCGTGATTTCGGTGATGGCGTGGAAGGCGTGGGTGCGCACCATGGTGGCGAGCGGTTTCTTCGCCTTGTCGGCCTCGCGCACGAAATTGGCGTGGCGCACCTGCTCCTCAAGCGGAACGGCCAGGAGATAGGGTTCATAATGAAGCTTGAGATAGGCCTTGCGGTCCTTCTGGCTCCAGTCGGACAGCGCCTCGCCGAGCTCTTCCCGCGCATGGGCTGCGCGCTCCTTTCGCGAGACTTCCGAGAAGCCGCCCGAAAGCATCAGCTCAGTCTCGTAATAGAGTGTACGCAGCAATTGCCCCTTCCAGCCGTTCCAGACGCCGGGACCGACAGCGCGGATATCGCAGACCGAAAGGATCACCAGCATCTTCAGCCGTTCGAGCGTGCGTACCTTTTCGGCGAAATCCGAGATCGTCTTGCGGTCGTTGAGATCGCGGGTCTGCGCCACCATCGACATGGTCAGATGCTCGGCAATCAGCCAGGCCACCAGCTCGGTCTGGTGGGCGGAGAGGCCAAGCCGCGGGCAGAGCTTGCGCGCCACCTTGGCGCCGGCGGTGGAATGATCTTCCGGCCGGCCCTTGGCGATGTCGTGCAGGAACAGGGCGACATAGAGCACCTCGCGCTCCTCGATCCCGGGCATGAGCTTAGAGGCCAGCGGGTGCTCGCGCTCACCCTCGCCCTTGTCGATGTCCGACAGCACGCCGACGGTGCGAAT
Source organism: Hoeflea sp. (assembly GCF_002733955.1). Taxonomy (GTDB): domain Bacteria; phylum Pseudomonadota; class Alphaproteobacteria; order Rhizobiales; family Rhizobiaceae; genus Hoeflea. Next base: position 225,700 of record NZ_NVXQ01000005.1, read on the forward strand.
CAGGTGCTCGTCGACGGTGTAGTGGTGATACATGTTGAACTGCATCATGGCGACGATCTTACCGAATTCCGGAATGAAGCGGCCCAGCACACCGGCCTCGTTCATGCGCCTGAGCATGATGGCGGGCTGGCGCCGCGAAGTCAGGATCGACAGGAAAAGCCGGTTTGCCTCTTCGTTCTCGCGCAGTTCGGCATTGATCAGCCGGAGCGAGCGGGTCACCCGCTTGAGCGCGTCGGGGTGGAACTCCAGCCCGCGAATATCGGCGAGATGGAACATGCGGATGATGTTGACGGGATCGCGCTTGAAGGTGTCGGCGTCAGCTATGTTGATCCGGCCCTTGTCCTCGATGAAATCCAGCGTGCCGGGGATCTTGCGCGGCCGGCTGGCGAAGCGACTGATGACGCCGGTGAGGCCCGGTGCCTGCTTGGCCTGCTGATCCTCGAGGCCAGCGCAAAAGATGCGGGTCAGGTCACCGACGTCCTTGGCGACGAGGAAATAGTGCTTCATGAAGCGTTCGACGGCGGAAAGGCCCGAGTGATCCTGATAGCCGAGACCGGAGGCGATGTCGCGCTGGATATCAAACGACAGCCGCTCCTCGGACTTGCCGGTGAGGAAATGCATGTGGCAGCGCACCGCCCAGAGAAAGTCCTCGGCCTTGACGAACAGGTTGAACTCGCGCTTTGACAGCACGCCGAGGCCGACAAGCTCTCGTGTGTCGCGGATGTGGTAGAAATACTTGGCGATCCAGAACAGCGTGTTGAGATCGCGCAAGCCGCCCTTGCCTTCCTTGACATTGGGCTCGACCAGGTAGCGGGTGTCGCCGGCCTTGCGGTGGCGTTCATCGCGCTCGGCCAGCTTGGCGGCGATGAATTCCGGGCCGGTGCCCTCGACGACCTCGTTTTCGAAACGCGCACCAAGATCCCTGAACAGCTCCCTTTCGCCGCAGAGGAAGCGGGCTTCGAGGATGGCTGTGCGGATGGTCATGTCTGAGCGGGACAGGCGGATGCATTCATCGACATTGCGGGTGGCGTGGCCGACCTTGAGGCCCATGTCCCAGAGAATGTAGAGAATCCATTCAACGATCTGTTCGGTCCAGGGCGTGTTCTTGTAGGGCAGCACGAAAAGCAGATCGATGTCCGAGCCGGGCGCCAGCGTGCCGCGGCCATAGCCGCCAACGGCCGTGACGGTCATGCGTTCGGATTTCGAGGGGTTTTCGACCCGGTAGACATGGACGCTGGCATAGTCATAGAGCGCCGAGGTGATTTCATCCTGGAGATAGGAAATGCGCATGGCGCAGGCGGTGCCGCCGCCATCGTCAAACAACATCCTGCGGGCCACGTCGCGGCCTTCGGCATTGACCCGCTTGACCTCGGCCAGCACCGCCATGCGGGCTTCCTGCGTCGCTCCACCATGTTTGGCGGCAATGGCATTGAGCGTCTTGCGCAGTTTTGCCGGATCGACAATCTGTTTGAGATTGAGGCTGTCTTCGGCGGCATCGAGCATGAATAGGATCCTGAGTCACAGTCTTTGTCGGGGCCCGGCGCACCAGGCCGCGGCTGCTATAGCCTGTTTCGCCACGAAACGACAGCCGCAGCCGGCAACCGATCTTCAACTCTTCAACTGCAGATGCCCCGGTCAGGTGGCGATGCGCTCGATGAACCAGTTGGTGAGCCGGGTCCAGACTTCGTCCTTTTCCGCCGCGTCTTCAACCCCGTGCTCAAGATTGGGGTTGTCGTTGACCTCGATGACGAAGACGCCATCATCGGTTTCCTTGAGGTCGACACCATAGAGGCCGTCGCCGACCGAGCAGGCCGCGCGCAAGCCGGTGTCGAGCACCAGCGGCGGCACCTGCGCCAGCGAGAACGATTTGAAACCGCCTTCCAGCGGCTTGCCGCCGGTGTCGTGCTGGACGATCTGCCAGTGCTTCTTGGCCATCAGGTACTGAACGGCAAACAGCGGCTTGCCGCCAAGCACCCCGATGCGCCAGTCAAAGCTGGTGGGCATGAATTTCTGCGCGATCAGGACTTCCGAATCATGCAGCCAGGCGCTGGCCAGCGCCTTGAGTTCCGCCATCGAGGCAACTTTCTTGACGCCGCGGGAGAAGGACGAATCAGGCACCTTCAGCACCATCGGGAAGCCGAGCTGATCGGCGGCGCGCTGGAAATCTTCTGGCCCGATCAGCATCACCGTGTCCGGCACGGGAATGCCGTTCGAGGCCATCAGCTCGTCGAGATAGACCTTGTTGGTGCAGCGGATCATCGACACCGGGTCGTCGATCACCGGCATGCCCTCCTGCTGGGCGCGGCGGGCGAAGCGGTAGGTGTGATTGGAGATCGAGGTGGTTTCGCGAATGAAGAGCGCATCGAAATTGGCCAGCCGCGGCAGGTCCTTGCGGGTGATCGGTTCGACGGAAACGCCCATGCGTGCGGCAATCCGCGACCAGTGCTTGAGGCTGTCGATCGAGGATGGCGGCAGGGCTTCATTGGCATCGACCAGGGTGGCAAACGAATAGCGTGCCGGCGCGCGCGACTTGGCGTCCTTCCACTGGCGTGCGGTGTAGCGCGCCATGGCCTGGAACAGCGCCTCGCGACCGGCTTCATCGAGCTTGCCGAAGGGCAGCAAGGCGACCTTGGAAATCGAGACCCAGTCGCCCTGCTTGAGCGTCAGTTCGAGAACCGGCGCGCGGAACCAGTCAAACAGCAACCGGCCGAAGCGCTCGAGCCGCGGGTCCGCAGAGGTTCCGAAAAACACCCGCAGCCGTGAGGGCAAGGGCTCGCCCTCAGCCCCGCGCAGGCCCTTGTTGAGCGCATCTTCCAGCTCCGGAATGGCATTCTCGTAGAGCTTGCGCGCCGACAGGTCGATGATGGTCTCGACAGAGGGGATGACCCGCTGCCCGCGGGCGGCAGCCAGCAGCGAGGCGTAGTAACCGCGGCTCTGATAGGTGTAGGAGCGCGACAGATTGATGATGTTGGGCCGGGCGCCGCGGAACATCTGCGGCCGGGCGAGGTAGTCGCGGGTGGCGAGCACCTTGTGCTTGGTCGCGGCATGATCGAAGCCCGCCAGCGCGGTCGACAGAATGATCCAGTCAGACATGGAGCAAGTTTCCCTTGATAAGGACTGCGGCGCGCAGGCCCGAGCGGCCGAAACGGGCGATCCGGTCAAACACGGCATAGGGCACAGGAATATTGGCGGCGTCGGCCACGGTTTCTCCGACCTCGTCCTCGACCCAGGGATCATGGACGAAAATATGGCGGCCATCATCGCCATGGGCGAGCACCCAGTGCGGAACCTTCTTGCCCATCATCAGGTAGCCGCTGACCAGAATGATGGCGACGTGGCCCTCGGCCAGTCGGGCGCGGAGCCAGTCGAGGGTGAAGGCTTCGTAATGCACCGGCGTTCCGGCCTCAGAAACACGGTTGCGAAAATCGGTCTGGGCCAATTCCATCACCCGGCGCTTTTCCGTATCGCGCACGGTTTCGAGAAACAGCATCTCCTCGGTGGAGCACCAGACCTCGGGCTCGAGCCCATGCTCGCGCGCCACCATGGCAAGGCCGAACGGCTCGCAGCCACCGGGACCCGAGAGCATGAACACGGTCGTGGCTTCTCGCCAGAGCCGGATTTCCCACAGCGGATCGAGGAAATTGGGCGAGCGGAACCGGGCCAGCGCCATCAGCAGGCAGGCCGAGCCACAGGTAAAATCCGCGGTCTGCTCGTAAAACGGCGTCACCACGTCCGGGGCTTCGGGGCCGCGCAGCAGCTTTTCGAACCGAAGGGCGGCCATGCCATCAGCATAATACTCTGCGACCCGGCCGATGTTGCGGTAGCCGGTGGTCTTGTAGAGATTGATCGCCGACGCATTGTCCTCGCGCACTTCAAGCCGCAGCAGGATGCGGTCATGATCCATCGCCGCCTTTTCGGCAGCTGCCAGCAAAGCCCTGCCGTAGCCCTTGCCGGCCTCGCCCCTGGCCACGGCCAGCGAGTAAAGCCGGGCCAGCGCGGCGCCGGCGCGAAACAGGATCATGGCATAGCCGCGGATCTCGCCGCCGGCCTCGATGACAAGCGTTTCGGCGGTTGGACGGTCAATCAGCGTGCGGAAGGAGCGGCGGGAAATCCGGTCGCCCGGAAACACGGCCGTCTCGATCGCATCCAGCGCATCAATGTCGGAAATGGTGGCAGGGCGTATCCGCGGGGCGGACATGGTAGGTCCCGAAAAACGAGTGATCACAGCCATTGGCGGCCTGCCCCTGAGGCGCTCGAATCATGGCTGATTTGTGTCGAAAAGTCACCGGGAATCAGCATTGTTCAGAGAGCCATCTTCACGCCTGCAAAAGCCGCCCGGAGTTGACCTCGATGCGCACAGTCCCCACATGCAGGTCTGCCGCCGGACGGGCCTTGTGCGCGCGCCATCGCCGCCCCTGCCGTCCGGCTGATATCGAAGAGGAACGCCATCCATGATCATCGAAGCCGCAAGACTGAGTGGCCAAAACCTGTTCTCACCGGCGTCACGTTCGGTTCTGTTCAAGTCGCTCGGGCTGACGGTGCTGTTGCTGGCGGGCCTCTGGTTCGGTCTGGGAGAAGCGTTCTCCGCCTTCGCCATGCCCTGGCTTGAAAACCTGCTGCCGGGCCTGCCGGACTGGGCCGGATGGGCAGGTACGGTGGCGGCGATCATCGCCGGCATCGGCCTGGCGCTGGTGCTGGCACTGTTCGTGGCGCCTGTGACGGCTGCGATGGCGGGTCTGTTTCTTGATGACATCGCCGAGGTGATCGAAACCCGAGATTACCCCGACGAGACGCCCGGCCGGGCGATGCCGTTGATGCAGTCGATCCGGCAATCGCTCGGCTTTTTGCTGGTGGTGGGGCTCGGCAACCTGTTCGCGCTGATCCTGCTGCTGGTGCCGGGTATCAACATCGCGGCGTTCTTTCTGGTCAACGGCTACCTGCTGGGGCGCGAATATTTCGAGTTCGCCGCCATGCGTTTCATGAGCCCGGCGGATGCCAAGCGGCTGAGATCGCGCCACTCGACGACGGTCTTCTTCGCCGGCCTGATCATCGCCGCCTTCCTGTCGGTGCCGCTGCTCAACCTGCTGACGCCGATGTTCGCTGCCGGCATGATGGTGCATCTGCACAAGATGATTTCGATGAAGGCTGTTGTGCGTTCTCACTCACAAGGCGCAAGCGTGGGGAATGGTTAGATTCGCGCAGCAGTTTCTCCGGCTGGTGACAGGGGCGAAGCTGATCCGAGATCGAAGGGCTAATAAAAAGGGCGCGGTTTCATCCCCGCGCCCTTCTTATTGCGTTGAGTGCCGGAACCGCGCCTAACCAGGCGCGGCTTGGCGATTGAGCAGCAACTGCCTTGCTGCAATCGGCACGACAAGCAGCAGGCCTATCGCCGTTGCGATCATATCGGGCGCCACCAGCAGGATGGCTGCCAGCACCAGCGCGGTGCGTTCCCACCAGCGAAGCGGTGCGAACAGCCAGTTGGACACAGCCGCGGCCAGCGCCCAGATGCCGAGCACCGTGCCACCGAATGCAAGGAAGAACGCGGTCCAGGTGAAGTTGTCGGTGACCAGCAGCAGGGCCGGCTGGAAGGCAAAGACGAAGGGCACCAGCGCCTTGCCCATGGAAAGCCGAAATGCCGTGTTGCCCGCCTTGAAGGCATTGGCATTGGCAATGCCGGCGCCGGCATAGGCCGCCATGGCAACCGGCGGCGTCACATCGGCCAGCACTCCGTAATAGAAGACGAAGAAGTGCGCGACCAGCGGCTCGACCCCCAGCAGACCGAGGATTGGCGCGGCGACAGCGACCATGATGATGTAGTTCGCGGTCGTCGGGATGCCGCAGCCCATCAGGATGCAGACGATGGCCGTCAGAATCAGGGTGAAAAGCAGCGTCAGCGTCGGAATGGCCATCAGCTCGAAGGGCAGGAAGGCCAGCAGGCTGTGGATCGATCCGGCCCAGTCCTGGGCAATGCCGGTGACCATGTAGGCGATCTTGAAGCCGACGCCGGTCAGCGTCACCACCCCGATGACGACGCCCACCAGGGCTGCGGCCGCGGTGACGGAGAGCGACTGCTTGGCGCCGAGGATGAAGCCTTCCCAGACGCCGTGGAAAGTGCCGCGCAGGCCATCAATGATGCCGCCGGCCCGAACCTGCTGGATGACCATAACGCCAATACAGGCCGTGATCGACCAGAAGGCGGCGGAAAACGGCGTGCGCCCGGACAACAGGATGGCCACCAGGACGATGAGCGGGACGACCGATAGCCAGCCTTCCTTCAGCACCTTGAAGGCATTGGGCAGTTCGGCTGCAGACAGGCCGCGAAGGCCAAGCCGCCGGGCTTCCAGATGCACCTGCACCAGAACACCGAAGAAATGCATGAAGGCGGGAACCAGGGCAGCGGTCAGAATGGTGGTCAGCGGCAGGCCCAGATACTCGATCATCAGAAACGCGACCGCCCCCATGACCGGGGGCGTGATCTGCCCGCCGGTCGAGGCCGCGGCTTCAACGGCTGCGGCAAAGTGGCGGGGATAGCCGATGCGGATCATGGCGGGAATCGTCAGCGCGCCCGTGGTCACGGTGTTGGCGATCGAGGATCCCGAAATCGAGCCCAGCAGGGCTGAGGAGAGAACCGAGACCTTGGCCGGACCGCCGGCATAGCGGCCGGCCATGGCGGATGCCACGTCGATGAACAGCTGGCCCAGCCCGATGCGGGTTGCCATGACGCCGAACAGCACGAAGTGGAAAACATAGGTGGCAATGACGCCGAGCGCGGTGCCGTAGATGCCCTGGGACGTCAGGTAAAGGTGGTTGACGATGTTGGCCCAGCTGGCGCCGGGATGCACGAAGATGCCGGGCATCACCTTGCCGAAATAGGCATAGGCAATGAACAGAAGCGCGATCACAGGCAGCGGCCAGCCCATGGAGCGGCGCACGGCTTCCAGCAACACGACGATCAGCACCGTTCCCATGATCACGTCGATGGGCAGCGGATTGCCGACACGGAAGGCAAGGTCGCTGTAGATCCACGGGACATAGAGAGCCGCGACCAGGCCGGCGATGCCGAGCACCCAGTCAATCAGCGGCAGACCAAAAGGCCTCAGCGCCCCCGGCTGATATTCCTTCTTGCCGAAGGCCGAAAAGCTCAGGAAGACGACCAGCAGCGTGACGCCGAGATGCATGCCGCGATGCACCGTTGCCTGGGGGATGCCGAAGCCCGCAGTGTAGTAATGGTAGCATGACAGCAGGAACAGCACCGCTGCGGTGATGAGGGTCAGGGGCCAGACAAGGACGCGGAAGCGAAGCTCCGGATCGTAGGTTTCCTCGATCGCCTGCAGTTCATCCGCTGTCAGATGACGCACATCTTCGGTTGTTTCCGGCTTTTGTTTGTCCACGCTCATGGTCCCCACCAGGATTTGAAAGCTTGAGATACCGAGGGCCGCGCATCAGCTGCGCGGCCCTCAAGAGATCGCATATTATCGTAAAGGCAACCAGTCCCGGCTTACTTCAGAAGCCCGGCTTCCTTGTAGAACTTTTCAGCGCCCGGATGCAGCGGAATGCCGACGCCGTCAAGCGCGGTTTCCGCTGTGATGGCCTTGCCCTTGGCATGACCGGCATCGAGCTGCTTGCGGGTGTTGTCGTTCCACAGAGCCTTGGTGATGCCGTAGATCAAGTCTTCGGGCTGATCGGCGCTGGTGACCCATTGTGCGCCGACGGCCAGGGTCTTCACGTCGTCCGCGTTGCCTTCATAGGTGCCGCCCGGCACGGTGTCGGAGGCGAAGAAGGTGTATTTTTCGCAGATCGACGGTGCTTCGTCACACGAGATCGGAACCAGCTTGACGTCGTGCTGGCTGGCAAGCTCGGCAATGGCGCCGGCCGGATAGCCGCCGACGAAGAAGAACGCGTCCATGGCATCATCACGCATGCGGTCTGCAGCCTGGTCGGGCTTGAGGTATTCCGGCGTGATGTCGGATTCGGACAGGCCGTAGCCTTCCAGGATCACGCGGGCATCGACCAGGGTGCCGGAGCCCGGCTCGTCAAGCGAAACGCGCTTGCCCTTGAGGTCGGCAACGCTGTTGATGCCGGAACCGGCGCTTGCCACGAGGTGGATGCTCTCGGGATAGAGGTTGGCGATGGCGCGCAGCTTTTCAACTGCAGGCTTGCCGTCCCAGATGCCGGTGCCGGTATAGGCCCAGGTCGCAACATCGGACTGGGCGAAACCCGATTCCAGCGTGCCGCCGGCGATGGCGTTGATGTTTGCGACCGAACCGTTGGCCGACAGCGCCGAGGCAACGAGACCGGGGACGCCGCAGGAGCCGCCCTCTTCGCAGGGGCGCGAACCGGGAGGGTTGGAGATCGCATTGGCGAGCAATCCGCCGATCGGGTAGTAGGTTCCGGCGGTGCCGCCGGTGCCGATGCGGAAGAAGGACATGTCCTGAGCCACGGCGCTGGTTGCCAGGCCGAGCGCCAGCACGGTGCCAGCGATAAATTTGTAATGTCTCATGGTAACTCCCTATTGGCTTTTGTAATTTCTTGACAGCTTATGTGCGTTCACACAGGCGTGCAAGAGACCTGTGCTGAACGGTAATCGTGTGCAGGTCAAGTTCGAAATTTCATGCTTTTTCGCGACAGGGACCACAGCCAGCAAGTTCGAATCCAAAACCGGAAACGCGTGCCTGGCCGCTGGCGGATTTGCTGTTTCATGGTTTGATTGATGCATCAGAACAGACTGGTCATAGAGAGGCTTTTTGCGTGATCGCCTCGATCGCCGCAGGATGCGTCATCGCAAGTCTACCCGCCGCGGTGTGTCGATACAATGAATCCGTAATTGACAGCTACCCCCGGGCCAAGACGCGATCATCCGCCTTGTTGCCCACACAAGATCAGTCGGCCAGCCCCCCCACGGGAATGATCTCGGGGGATGCTGCGGTCATCGGGCCGCCGGTCCAGTCGCCCATCCAGCGGTGCGGTTTCAGGCCGGCGGATGCGATGACTTCGGCGATCTGCGGCTGGCCGGCGAACAGGATGCGCGAGGTGGCCTGCCATGTCTGGCCGGTTTTCTGGTCACAGTAGACGGTGTCATAGGCGGCGATTGCAGTGTCTTGATCGAAGCGGACGTCATTCCAGGTCTCGAATTCGCCAAGACCGGGAACATCAAGCATCCGGCGCGACTGGTCGGGCGTCCATTGCCGCCATTCTTCCACGGCGGGGTTGCGGCTGTCGAAAATGAACGTGCCCCCCGGCGCCAGATGGGCGGCAATGGTGGAGCAGAGCGCCAGCTGGTCGTCCCTGGTGAGAAGACACTGGAAGGCATGGCCGGTCATGACGATAAGATCGAATGTCTCATCCAGCCGGACGTTTCTGGCATCGGCCTCGACCCAGCGCACACGCTCCGCGCCTTGCCGCCGGCGGGCGTGATCAAGCATCGCCGCCGCCGGTTCGACACCGGTCACACGGCGGCCATCGGCGAGCCTCGTCGCCAGTTCGCCGGTGCCGCAGCCGAGATCCAGAACGGACCCGGCGTCCCTGGCCATTGCAAGGCAATAGTCCTTGTCCGTGTCCCAAGGGTTCTCGGCATCGTAGAAGCGGGTGAAATCCGGATTGTTGAACAAGGGTTCGGCCATGGTTTCCCTCACACGATCTGTGCCGGAAGCTCGACCAGCGGGGCGGGCACATCGGTGGTCTTTTCCGGCGACTTGCAGATGTCGGCAATGACGCAGCGTTCGCATTCGGGCTTGCGCGCCTTGCAGCAATAGCGGCCGTGCAGGATCAGCCAGTGGTGAGCGTGGAAGAGATAGTCTTCCGGGATGATCTTCAGGAAAGCCTGCTCGACCTCGTCGGGCGTCTTGCCCGGGGCGATCTTCAGGCGGTTGCCGATGCGGAAGACGTGGGTGTCGACGGCGAGTGTCGGCACGCCGAAGGCCATCGACATCACCACGTTGGCGGTCTTGCGGCCGACGCCGGGCAGCGTGACCAGTTCCGCCTCGGTGCGAGGGACCTCGCCGCCGAATTCATCGACCAGTTTTTGCGAGAGCGCGATCACGTTCTTGGCCTTGTTGCGATAAAGCCCGATGGTCTTGATGTAGTCGCGGACCTTGTCCTCGCCGAGCGCCAGCATCTTTTCCGGCGTGTCGGCCACGGCAAACAGCGCGCGGGTCGCCTTGTTGACGCCGGCGTCGGTGGCCTGCGCCGACAGCGCCACCGCAACCACCAGCGTGAACGGGTTGACGTGCTCAAGCTCACCCTTGGGTTCGGGCCGCTGGACCGAAAAGCGGCGGAAGATCTCGCGGATTTCCTCCGGGGTGTAGGGGATCTTGCGGCGGCGGGTGGCCGGTTTTTTCCGGGCCGCGGGCTTGGTCCGCGCCGGCTTCTTGGCTGCTGCACTTGACGCAAGCGACATTTTGGCAGGTTTCGGGCTCTTGGGCTTTTCCATTCCTCCCCTATAATCGTGCAGGCGGGGATATGGCAAACACCTGCTGGAGGCGAGAGCAAGAATGAACGACGAACCGTTGTTTGAAGCTGTCCTGAGCCCCTACCGTTCGCTGGGGCGGATCGGCTTCGTGGTGCTGATGGGCGCCACCACCCTGATAACCGTCATCCACATGGCGATCTTCGCCGGGGTCGGCGCCTGGCCGGTATTTGCGTTTTTCGGGCTGGATCTGGCGCTGCTGTTCGGCGCTTTCTGGCTCAGCTACCGCTCCGCACGAGCGCGCGAGTTCATCCGCATGTCACGCACGGATCTCTCCATTCGCAAGGTTGCGCCTTCGGGGCGTGCCGAAGATCACCAGTTCAACCCGTTCTGGACCCGGTTCAACATCGCCCGGCACGAGGAAATCGGCATCACCGGCATGCGGATTTCAAGCCGTGGCCAGCAGACCGAGGTTGGCTCGTTCCTCAATCCCGAAGACAAGGAAAGCTTTGCCACCGCGTTTCAGCGGGCGCTGGCGACTGTCAAACGCTGAAGCGTTTTCTCTGGTGGCGTGTTTCGGGTGGCGGCGCTTTGCTGCACGTGATTGAGTGCAGTCATGACACGACGCGCAGCGGCTGAGCGGGCAGATTGCCCGGGGCCGCAGGGAGCCAGACCATGAATGTAACCGCCCAGCTTGACCGCGACATCACGCCGGATGGCGATGATTACGATCTCGTCCGCAAGACCATCGAGCGGATTTCGCTCGATTTCCGGGCGCAGCCGTCGCTGGAGGAAATCGCGTCCGATATCGGCGTGGCGCCGGGACGCTTGCAAAAGACCTTCAGCCGCTGGGCCGGACTGACCCCGAAGGCATTTTTGCAGGCGGTGACGCTGGACCACGCCCGCCGGCTGCTCGGAAACGAAGGCCTGCCGCTGCTCGATGCGAGCTATGAGCTCGGGCTTTCGGGGCCGGGGCGGCTGCATGATCTGTTCGTCACCCATGAGGCGATGAGCCCGGGCGACTTCAAGAGCGGCGGTGCGGGGCTCGAGATACGCTACGGCTACCACCCGTCACCTTTCGGGATTGCGCTGGTGATGGCAACTGACCGCGGACTTTGCGGCTTGGCCTTCGCCGATCCCGGCGAGGAGGCCGCAGCGCTTGAGGACATGGGGCGGCGCTGGCCCGGTGCGGTGCTGAGGGCCGATCAGGAAGCGACTGCAGGCTATGTGGAGCGGGTGTTCTCGCCCGCGCAATGGCGTGCCGACCAGCCCTTGCGCATTGTCATGATCGGTACCGACTTTCAAGTCCGGGTCTGGGAGGCGCTGTTGCGCATTCCGCTGGGAACCGCGAAGACCTATTCCGATGTCGCAACGGAGATCGGCAAACCCTCAGCCTCGCGCGCCGTGGGTGCTGCCGTCGGGCGCAATCCAATCTCGTTTGTGGTGCCGTGCCACCGGGCGCTGGGCAAATCCGGCGCGCTGACCGGCTATCACTGGGGCATCACCCGCAAGCGAGCGATGCTGGGATGGGAGACCGGATGCGTGCAGTCGGGTGGAGCTTGAACTCGCGAGAAGGACTGGTCCCCCTCTGTCACTTCGTGACATCTCCCCCGCAAGGGGGAGATCAGGTGCTAGAAATTTTGGTCTTCAGCTCAGTGCGCCTTGGACATGTCGCCCAGCACCTCTTTCGAAGCGACGGTGGAATCGGCGTTGAGCTTGTAGACCATGGGCACGCCGGTGGCGAGGTTGAGCTTGACGATCTCCTCGCGTGACATGCCGTCAAGGATCATCACCAGCGAGCGCAGGGAATTCCCATGGGCTGCGACCAGAACGGTCTCGCCGCGCAGCACGCGGGGCAGGATCTCGGTCATGTAATAGGGCCAGACGCGAGCACCCGTGTCTTTCAGGCTTTCTCCGCCCGGAGGCGGCACGTCATAGGAGCGGCGCCAGATGTGAACCTGCTCCTCGCCCCATTTCTCGCGCGCGTCGTCCTTGTTGAGGCCCGCCAGATCGCCATAGTCCCGCTCGTTGAGCGCCTCGTCGCGGATCACCTCGAGGTCGGTCTGGCCGATGCCCTGCATGATCAGGTCGAGCGTGTGCTGGGCGCGGATCAGGTTGGAGGTGAAGGCGATGTCGAACTTGAGGCCGGTTTCCTTAAGGGCAACGGCGCCGGTCTTGGCTTCCTCGACGCCGAGCTCTGTGAGATCAGGATCCTTCCAACCCGTAAACAGGTTTTTCAAGTTCCATTCGCTTTGGCCGTGGCGGACAAGGACGAGCGTTCCGGACATGATGAGATCCCTTTTTCAAGCAGGTTAAGTTCAAGCGGTTTGGATTACTGGTCTGCGAGACCAAGCACATCGAGCATGGAATAGTAACCCGGTTTCTGGGCGCGCGCCCAGAGGGCGGCGCGGACGGCGCCGCGGGCGAAGATCGAGCGGTCGGTGGCCCGGTGGGTCAGTTCCACGGTCTCGCCCTCGCCTGCCAGCAGCACCGAATGCTCACCGATCACCGAGCCGCCGCGCAGCGTGGCAAAGCCGATTGTGCCTGCTTCGCGCGGTCCGGTGTGGCCGTCGCGAACCCGGACGGAATTTTCGGCAAGTGCAATCTCGCGGCCTTCGGCTGCAGCTTCACCGAGCAGCAGGGCGGTGCCCGAAGGCGCGTCGACCTTGTGGCGGTGATGCATCTCCAGCACCTCAATGTCCCAGTCGCTCGCATCCAGCGCCTTGGCGGCCTGGCGCACCAGCACCGAGAGCAGATTGACGCCGAGGCTCATATTGCCGGACTTGACAATGCGGGCATGGCGCGAGGCGGCATGCAGCCGGGACTCGTGGCTTTCATCCATGCCGGTGGTGCCGATGATGTGGACGATGCGGGCCTGGGCGGCGAGATCGGCAAATTCCAGCGTGGCTGCGGGTGCGGTAAAATCGAGCACGCCTTCGGCCTGGGCGAAAACCGGCAGCGCTTCATCGGTGACGATGACACCATTGCTGCCGAGGCCTGCCAGTTCGCCGGCGTCCTTGCCGAGCGCGTCCGACCCGGGCCGCTCGATGGCGCCGGCCAGATGAACGCCGTCGATTTCGGCGATGGTGCGGATCAGGGCCTGGCCCATGCGTCCGGCGGCGCCGACCACGATCAGGCCCATGCTTCCGGTTGGTGTGGTCATGGCTTGGTTCCTTTCGTGTCGGCTGCTGTCTCTTGTTCGGCGGCCAATCCGGTTTCTGCCGGGGCCGGATCGCTGCTCGCCTCGCTGTAAGCCTGGAGCCGCGCATAGAGTCCGTCCCGGTTGGCGCTGAGATCGGCATGGCTTCCGACCTCGACCACCCGGCCCGCCTGCATGACGACAATACGGTCAGCGCGGGCGATGGTCGACAGCCGGTGGGCAATCACCAGCACGGTGCGGTTCTGCATGGCGCTTTCGAGCGCCTTCTGCACGGCGGCCTCTGATTCATTGTCGAGCGCGGAGGTGGCCTCGTCGAGTAGCAGGATCAGCGCGTTGCGCACCAGCGCCCGGGCGATAGAGATGCGCTGGCGCTGACCGCCGGAGAGATTGACGCCGTTTTCGCCGAGCATGGTGTCATAGCCCTGCGGCTGGGCCAGAATGAACTCATGCGCATTGGCAAGTCTCGCCGCGTCCTCGATCTCCGCGTCGGTGGCCTCGGGCCGGGCGTAACGCAGATTTTCGCGGATCGAGCCCTCGAACAGCCAGGGCTGCTGCGAGACATAGGCGATCTGCTGGCGCAGGGAATTCTTGGTCACGGTCGCGATGTCGGTGCCGTCGATCAGCACCTGGCCGGTGGCCGGATCATGAAACCGCGGCACCAGCGAAATCAGTGTCGACTTGCCGGCGCCGGAGGGGCCGACAATGGCGGTGGTCTTGCCGGCTTCTGCGGTGAAACTCACGCCATCAAGGACGATTTCGTTCTGGCCGTATCCGAAGCCGATATTGCGGAACTCGATCTCGCCTTCACGCACATTGAGTGCGACAGCCCCGGGGCGGTCGCCCTGCGTTGGCTCCTCGTCGAGGATCTCGTAGATCATGCGGGCATTGACGACCGCGCGCTCGAGATTGATCTGCAACCGGGCCAGGCGGCGGGCCGGATCATAGGCGAGCAACAATGCGGTGATGAAGGAGAAGAAGGCGCCGGGGAGAACATCGCCGTAGATCGAGCGGAAAGCCGCATAGGCAATGACCCCGGAAATGGCGAAACCGGCCACGGTTTCGGTCAGTGGCGAGGTGCGCTCGGTCAGCCGTGCGATGCGGTTGGACCGGTCTTCGGCCGCCTTGATCAGGCCCGCCGTGCGGCTGCTGATCTGCTCTTCCATCGTAAACGCCTTGACGATGGTGATGCCCTGCACGGTTTCCTGCATGGCCGACAGCACGCGGCTGTTGAGATCGATCGATTCGCGGGTGGCGCTTCTCAGCCGCTTGGAAATGTAGCGCAGGGCAATGAGCACCGGCGGCGAGACCACGAACACGATCAGGCTCAAGACCGGATCCTTGGTCACCATGACCACGATCAGGGCGATCAGCGTCAGCAGGTCGCGGGCGAACGAGGTGATGGTCAGGTTCATGACATCACGGATGCCGGCGACATTCTGCGAGATCTGAGCGGCTATCTGGGCCGAGCGGGTGTCGCCGAAGAAGCTGACGCCGAGGCTCATCAGGTGATCGATCAGGCGTTGCTGGTAGCGGGCGACGAGATTGTTGCCGACCTGCGCCAACGCCACCGCCTGGCCGTAGGATGCCGCCCCGCGGATGATGAAGGCAGCCAGTACCGAGCCGCAGATCAGCCAGATCAGGTCGGCGTTCTTCTTGGCAAAAGCCTCGTTGATGACCGCTTCCATAATCCAGGCCATGAAGGCGGTGGAGGCAGCAACAAGCACCAGGCAGAAGGCGGCAAAGATGTAGGTCTTGACGTAGTCGCGGCCATTCTCACGGATGATCCGGCGGATCACCATCGTCAGCGATTCCACATCCTGCTTGATGTTCCTGCCGCGCTTCACGTCTCATCTTCCTGTCAGGCGTTCAATGCGAACACCGTCTCACAATCAGCCGGGAGTGTCCCCGCGCTGTTCATGGCGGCTCTATAGCGGGTTGTATCGAGTTTGCCTATGCTTTCCAGCGCCTGCCTTCGGTCGCGACACCGAAACGGACCGGAGTGCGGGCATAGGCCGCAAGGCCCGACAGCGCCGCCAGCGGATGGGTGATGACGAAAGTCGGAATGTTTTTCAGGATCTCCGAATGCGGCGCCTTGTCCTCGAAAGCCTCGCGGAAGCGCGGCTGGTTGAGCGCCGGCAGGATCCTCTGCACGATGCCGCCGGCCAGGAACACGCCGCCACGGGCCATGAAGATCAGCGCCAGGTCACCGGCAACGCGGCCGAGATAGGTGACAAACAGCTCGATTGTCTCGACCGCTGCAGGGTCGGAGCCATCGGCCCAGCGCGACGTGACTTCCGCAGGCGTGGAGGCAGCGGGCGTGACACCATTGGCCTTGCAGACGGCGCGGTAGATATTCATCATGCCGCGACCGCACAGCAATTGTTCGGCGGACACCCGGCCCTCGATGGGTTCATACAGTGGAAACAGCTCGTAATCACGCTCGCTGCGCGGGCCCATGTCGACGTGGCCGCCTTCACCGGGAACCGGGAACCAGGTGTGACGCGCATGCACGAGGCCCGAGACGCCGAGGCCGGTGCCGGGGCCGACCACCACGCGCGAGGTGGAGGGACGGATCTCACCACCACCGACCTTCTCCAGAAATTCCTGTCCGAGCGAAGCCGCAGCCAGTCCCTGGGCCTCGAAATCATTGATCACCACCACATTCTCGAAGCCGAGATCCCGGATCATGATTTTGGGCTGGATCACCCAGTCGCAGTTTGTCAGATCGATCTCATCGCCCTTGATCGGCCCTGCCACAGCAAGAATGGCCGACCGCGGCTGCAGCGAGGTCTTGTCGAGCACGCCGGTCTGGATCGCCTCATCGATGGTGGCAAAATCGGCCGTGGCCAGGATCGGAAATTCCTTCGGCTCGGCATTGGCATCGGACAGGATGGCAAAACGGGCATTGGTGCCGCCGATGTCGCCGATCAGGATCGGAAATGCGATTGTGTGGTCGATTTCATAGGATGTGGGCATGCTCTTGTTCCCGTCGGCCGGATAGGGTTGCGGTACGGCCCAAGGCAGCACCGGATCGATGTGACTGACTATCCAAGCGCCTTGAGCAAGGTGTCAGCCGTGGCACGGTTAAGCGCCATCGGAATATCATAGACGATGGCAAGCCGCATCAGCGCCTTGACGTCGACATCATGCGGCATCGCCGTCAGCGGATCGACAAAAAAGATCACCAGGCCGACATCGCCGGTGGCGATCAGCGCGCCGATCTGCTGGTCACCGCCCAGCGGGCCGCTCTTGAGCCGCTTGATCTCGAGATCCGGGCAGGCCTCGGCAATCCGGCTGCCGGTGGTGCCCGTCGCCACGATCGGAAACCGGGACAGCGCCTTCTGATGCGATCTGGCGAAGTCGGCCAGATCATCCTTCTTCTGATCATGCGCGATCAGGGCAACGGCTTTTTGAACACTCATGGCGGCCCATCATCCAGAAAACCCCAGCCCGAAGACCGGATTCTCCATTTCAATCGATTTGATGCGCTTTCTATAGCTTGTCCGCCGAGCAAACAAAAGCCGTTGCCTTTGCGAATTTTTGATGACGCTTTGCCGGGGCGGTTTATCGGGCAGGCCGTGGCACCGGCAGGGGGATACGCCCGGGCAAGGGCAGCGCACCAAAAGCCGAAGCGCTGGCGGCATTGGCGTTGGCCCGGGCGATGCGGGCAATCGGGTCGGCGCCCAGGGTCACCTCGGCCTCGGATCCAGGCCCCGGCGCCATTGCGACCAGCGAACAGGCCGAAGGAAGATCGGAGAGCTGGATCTCGCGCTTCTTCGGCTTCGGCTTGGTCTCCTTTTTGGGCTTGGCCGGGGCCCAGGGCTCATCGGTGAACCACCAGGCGAGAGACTTGTCGCATCCCGGACCCTTCGGCGGCGGGTTCTGGGACCTGCAGCCGCTGGCGCCGGGTGGACACTTGATGCGGATGTGAAAATGGTAGTGATGCCCGTAATAGGGCCTGATCTTGCTCATGGCAGCGCGGTCGCCGGACCAGCTGTCGCAGAGCTTCTTCTTGATGCCGGGATGAACGAAAATGCGTTCGACTTCGGGATAGCTGGCGGCCCGCATCAACAGCCGGGCATGCGCCTGGGTCCAGACCCGGTCATCGACAAACAGCGTGTTCTTCTTCAGCATCGATGTGGCGGAAAGGTTTTCGCGCTCAGTGGCCGACAGGGTGCGGCCCGGCATCGGCGTTAGCCAGACATCGGCATCGAGACCGACCTGGTGCGATGCGTGTCCCGACAGCATGGGGCCGCCGCGCGGCTGCGCGATATCGCCGACCAGCAGCCCGGGCCAGCCGTCATGCGCCGCCGCCTCGCGGGAAAGCCTTTCCACCAGCGCGATCAAATCGGGATGCCCCCAGCGGCGGTTGCGCGACAGCCGCATCGCCTGCCAGGTCGGCCCATCCGTGGGAATGGCGATACCGCCGGCGAGACAGCCTTTGGAGTAGAACCCGATGGCGCGGGCCGGCAGAACGGCGGGCAGTTTCGCCGCGCCAAAGATCTGCTTGGCAGGCTGATCGGCCGCAGCCGGAAACACACCGCCGGCAATGAGGAAGGTCGTAATCAATGCAGCGTGGATGGCTTGACGTGTCGCAACAACAAGGCGGTTAACGGGGTTCATGGGCTCGGTCTCCACGCTCACAGGCAAAGCAGGCAGGCAAATCACCTGTGCCCATGCTAAAGCATCCTGCGCCCGGGCGGAATCGCCTGCATCAGGTAAGATATCTGGGTAGCTTCACAGACTCGCTTTCACGTCGCCGCCCCGCATCAGGTTCCTGGCCTACCCCTCAGGGCATGACCCTATAGAGTTGCAGCGGCAGGTCTTGCGTGCCGGTGACCGGTTCAAGCCAAGCCGGCACATGCCCCTGGCCCAGCTGTGCATACAGCCCATCGGGGGCAACCCGGCTGATGCTTTTGGCCTGCGGATCGGATTTGCAGAAGGCCACGATCGTGACCCCGGCGCCGCGCAGGAACTTGACCGCATCCTTCGGTGGCGCCATTGCCGCATGCAGCTCGGTGAGCATGCCGCCCTGATTGCGATGATAGGGTGCCGCCAGCACGCGATGCTCGCTGAAACGCAGGATCTGCGCACCCATGTTTGAAGGCGAAGCCACCACCCCGGCCGGTTCGCCAGCCAGGGCGCGCATGGATTCTGGACCGGCGCAAGTGTTTGCTTCCTGCATGGGAAGGCTGCCGATCTCCTCGCCGGACACCTTGTTGACAGCCATTGATACCAGCGCGCCCGACAAGGCCCAGATGAAGGGAACAGCGGCGAGTGCGGAACCGGCGAAGATCAGCCCCTTGCGCAAATTCTTCTGGTCGGCGTTGGCACGGGCGCGCGCTTCAGCGACAAGGGCTGCCATCGGGATGGCCGAGAGCAGGTTGGAGAACACCGCGCCGCGCACCTGCACCATCGCGATGACCCAGGAGACGGCCAGAAGCGCCAGCAACACACCATAAGCCTGGACTTGGGGACCTTGAACGATGCGGCGAACGCACAGGATCATTGCCAGCACCGGCACCAGGTAGAAGCCTGGAAGAGTCCACGGTTCCGTGCTCGCTTGGGCCGCAATCGACTGCGCTTCAGTCACGCTGCTGAGCCACATGCTGACCAGCAGCGGGTCCAGTGTGGCAAGCGGATTGCCAAGGCATTGCGGCGCAATCAGCAGCGCGGCGCCAAGCGTGGCGGCGCCGGCCAGACCCAGGGCTGCCAGACGGGATGCGAAATTCCGCCCGGAAGTTGCCGAGACGGCAAGATAGAAGCTGCCAGCGCCGATGACACCGAGGGAGAAGAACCCGGTCGACAGCGCATCACAAGCCACCACAGCATAGCGCGCCGGAGGTACGGTGAGAAAGAAAACGGCACTCAGGGCAGCACCCATGGCAAGGGCAAAGGCCGAGGCGGCTGCCTTGACATTCCTGCCAAGCCAGAGCCACTGAAGTGCGACGACGAGGGCCGCGACGAGGACCTGAGGCGTGGTTTCGACACCGATGGCAATGGCGAGGGCGGCGGCCACACCGGCGATCGCATGGGCGAGCGGCGGCCGTCCGGGCAGGATCAGACAGGCCGCGATGGTGACAATCAATCCAAGCTGGACATTGTGGTGGTCGATCGACCCGGGCTGGAACCGGTTGCCACCAAGCACGAACAGGAAAGCCAGCGCCAGCGCGATGAGGCGGCCCGGCTGCCCTGCCAGAACACCGCCACCGAGCCCCAGGGCATAGAAAACCGGCAAGGCGGTGAGCAAGGGCCAGACCAGCAAAGCCGAGGCTTCCGCCATGACCGGGCTCATGAACAGCGAGAACAGCAGGACCAGATTGGCGATCGGAAGGTCGATCAAGCGCGACCAGTGCATCAGGGTGCCGCCTTCAAGGCCCAGCCGGTACTGCGTCAGGTCGAACCAGCCCTGCCCGGCGAGCAGGTCGCGAACCTGGACCAGCCGCATGACATCATCATTGTCGGCGCCGACATAGTCGACATAGGTGGCGAAATGGAGTGCCGCCGAGGCAATGATGAAGATGAGGAACGTGAGCAACACGGGCCGGTGCAGCGGCGCAAGCGGCGAGATGCGGCGGGGCCGGTCGACGTTGCCTGCGGCTGCGAACCCGGACTCACCGGTGGCAGGGCTGGTATCGGTCAAAGGCAACTCCAACGCATAAATTTTCTCCCGGGCATTCAACCTAGCCTTAACCTTCTCAAGAAATAGTAAAGCCACGGGCCTGCCTGGCCTGCAGCTAACGGGGAACTCCCATGACGAACGGTTTGCTTGACGGCCTGGATATCGCGGTGCTGCTGCCCTGCTACAACGAGGCCGCAACCATCAGCGACGTCGTCGCGGGCTTTCGCGCGGCGCTCCCCAGTGCGCGGATCTATGTCTATGACAACAATTCGAAAGACCAGACGGCGCTGCGCGCAGCGCTGGCCGGCGCCATCGTCGTGCGCGAACCACGCCAGGGCAAGGGCCATGTGGTGCGGCGAATGTTTTCCGACATCGAAGCCGATATCTACCTGATGGCCGACGGCGACGGCACCTATGCGCCCGATGACGGGCCGGAGCTGATCCGCACCCTGCTGACCGAGCGCTGCGACATGGTCGTCGGCACGCGCCGCGGCGTGACCGATGATGCAGGCCGGCGCGGCCACGCCTTCGGCAACTCGATCTTCAACTCGCTGTACCAGACGATCTTCGGCAAGGATTTCACCGATATCTTTTCCGGTTACCGGGCCTTCTCCCGCCGTTTCGCCAAGAGCTTTCCTGCGGTCTCAGGCGGCTTCGAGATCGAAACCGAGATGAGCGTGCATGCTTCGGTGCTGAAACTGCCGGTGACGGAACTGGCACTCGATTACGGGCGCAGGCCGGAAGGCTCGCACTCGAAACTGTCGACCTTCAAGGACGGGGCGAAGATCCTCTGGATGTTCGCCATGCTGATGAAGGAAACCCGGCCGTTCACGTTCTTCTGCTATCTCAGCGGGATAACCGCCGGCATCTCGATGCTGTTCATGGCGCCGGTGCTCACCGAGTATTTCAACACCGGCCTGGTGACACGGATGCCGACATGGGTGCTGGCCATGGCGCTAATGATGATGGCGTTGATGATCTTCTCGGCCGGCGTCATTCTGGACTCGGTTGCGCGGGGACGGGCCGAGCAGAAACATTTTCACTACATGTCGATCAAGTCGGCGCCAGGCAACCGGCTCGATCCGGCCGTCATGCCCGAGAAAGCAGACAAGACAGTCCGCAAACCGCGCAAGGTGGCCTAGACCCCATCTTCGAGCGTCAGACTTTCAGCCCGCTGACGACAATCCCGACGCAGATGATCAAGGCGCCGAGGATCTGGGTGATGGAAATCGATTCTGACAGGAACACCAGCGACAGCAGCGGAATGTAGAGATAGGACAGCGCCATGAACATGTAGGCGCGTCCGATCGGCATGTCGCGGATGACAAAGACCCAGGCCACGGTCGCGAGCCCGTACATGACAAGCGCGATCCAGAAATGCGGACTGCCGATCAATCCCCACACCGCGCCACCCGGGCTGCTCAGCGTTTCGCTCGAGCGCTTGAACAGGATCTGGCCAATGGAAATGACCAGCGGTACGGCGATGACGCCCGCCAGCGTCGATGTCTTCATCATAGCGGGACCATCCTGTCTTCGGAGAAATAGATGTCGCGGCCTA
Organism: Hoeflea sp.; assembly: GCF_002733955.1. Lineage (GTDB taxonomy): Bacteria > Pseudomonadota > Alphaproteobacteria > Rhizobiales > Rhizobiaceae > Hoeflea. The sequence goes on from NZ_NVXQ01000005.1 coordinate 247,445, forward strand.
TGTCGATGCATTTGAACTGATGCTCGAGAGGCTGGATGGCGCGCAGAAAACTGTGCTTGTAGGGGAAGAAATTGAAATGCGGGTTGAAGGTGTAGATTGCCTCCCGCTCGCGCGGCACCACGATGATCAGGCGTTTGCGGGCAATGCGCCGCAGCTCCGCGAGCGCCCGCCGGTAATCCAGAATGTGCTCGATAACGTGCGTGCAGATCACAGTGTCGAACTCACCATCCGCAAAAGGCAGGTCCTCGATCGGGGCTTTGACAAATTCCAGGCCTTCATCGCTGAAATGCTCGGGAATGACAAAATCGACGCCGACATAGCGTCGTGATGTTTCATTGCGGCTCTGCGCCAGACTCCTGAGCAGATATCCGGTGCCGCAGCCGACATCGCAGACGCTGTCACCGATCAGATCCGCGGCGATTTCCGCTATACAGGCCTTTGAATTGTCGGTTTCATCATGAACCCGTGGATGCTTGGTGTAGAGCGCCTCATATTCCTCGGGCGTGAGGAATGGCGCACGAACACGGAAATCCGCCAGCTTGTCGATATGCTTGCCCCAGACCATTCGGGCCAGCCCGGTAAACAGAACCGAATCGCGCACGATCGGCGGCAGCAACTCCTCGATGGCAAACCTGATCCTGTTGGTTTGTTCCCGATTCATGTTTCAGATCGCCTCGCTCTTAGACTGATCAAACGGCCGCTACCCGGTGAGGCCAGAAAATGGCTATTTAGAACAGATGTTTAGATGGCAATACTGATTCGACCGAATGCCAGGTGGACGGGCGAAATCATTACAGCAGGCCATTTCCTGTTGCAAACGAGGGATGTGGCAACCGTTGTGCTGATCGAGCATATGGTCAGACCGTCTCCCAGCCGCCATGTTTTGCGGCGCGATAGACGGCGTCGATGAATTTCTGGTTGAGCACCGACTGCTCGAGCGTGAACACCTCGTCATCGCTGCCGCCCACCTTGCGGGCGAAAGCCTCGGCCTGGAGCCGGTACTGTCGCACGCCGCCAAAGCGGAACGTGGTGGCCTCGTCATGGCCGCGCCGCTCGAGGGTGATGGTGGGGTGGCCGTATTCGCCCGAATTGAACGGTGCGCTGACCTCGATGTAGCCATCCTCGCCATGGAAGACCATGAGCTGGCGCGCCGCCATCTGTGTCGAGCAATAGAAGCTCATTTCGAAATCTCCGAAATCCGCCCGCAGGCTGGCATAGCGGTCGGTGCCGAAATCCGGATCCATCTCCACGGTCGACTGCACCCTGAGCGGTTCCTTGCCGGTCGAGAAACGGGTGGTGACCGTCGGGTAGACGCCAATATCGGGCAGACCGCCGCCGCCGAGCGAGGCATTGTTGCGCATGTTGGACGGATCGGTGTTGTAGTAGCTGAAGGCGCCCTGAACCTGGCGCAGCCGGCCGATGGCGCCGTCGGCGATCAGCGCGCGGACCTTGTGCCACTGCGGGTGATAGGTGACCATGAAGGCCTCGCTGACCAGCACATTGTTGGCATCACGGGCTGCAATCAGGGTTTGGATCTCGTCGGCATGCAGCGAAATCGGCTTCTCGCACAGCACGTGCTTGCCGGCCTTAGCCGCCTTGATCGACCACTCGATATGCTGCGAGGTGGGCAGCGGAATGTAGATGCCGTCGACCTCGTCCGACGCCAGAAGCTCCTCATAGGAGGCAAATGCTAGCGGCACGCCGAAGCGGTCGGCCAGAGCGCGGGCCCGGGCATGATCGCGGCTGGCGATGGCCGTGACCACGCCGTTTTCGGAATCCTGGAAATGCGGGATCACATGATCGCGTCCGATCTTGGCGGTGGACAATATACCCCAACGAAACATAACTTTCTCCCAAAACAGCATCTGCAGCGCCGGCATGCCGGGCCGCCAATCAGCTTGCATTCAAGCCCGCTCGGGGCGGGGCCTGTCAACCGCCGGGTTGCATTCGCCCACCGTTTGGAAGAATAAGGAACCGACGAGACACCGGTCCCGAGCCGGCCTGCGCAATTCCGTGCCCTGCCCCGGAGCCCTGAAGACTGGTCCGCGCGGGTTGACCGCGGCGGAATTGTAAGCAAGGACTTGCACGCCTCCGGTCGGGCCTTTGGCCCTGACTGCCAACCGAAAGCCGAAACCCGCTTCATGAAAAAACTCACATTCTTCCTGTTTGCGGGCGCCATCGGTTTCGTGGTGGACATGGGTGTGCTGTGGCTGCTGCTGGAATTCAGGATGCTTGATCCGTTCAGCGCCCGGGCGCCGGCCATCGGCGCAGCACTCGTGTGCACCTACATGATCAACCGCACCTTCACCTTCGGCGCGTCGCACCGGAAGGTGGCGGTCGAGGGCGTGCGCTATGGCAGTGTCGGCCTGATCTCGACTCTGATCAACTACACCGTCTATTCGGGCCTGTTGCTGATCCTGCCCGGACTGTCGCCCTATATCGCGCTGATCTTCGGATCGGGTTCAGCCACCTCGTTTGCCTATCTGGGCTATTCCCGCTTCGTTTTCGGCCCCGGACCGGATCTGTAAGCGGACCTGACAACAGCAATAGTGCATCCTGATCGCGCTTAATTTCGCCCCAAACCCGGAGCATAGGAATGCTCTGAATGTGGAGATCCCAGATGCGGAATTTTTCAATCCTGGCCGTTCTGATCCTGCCGTTGCTGGTTGCAGCCGAAAGCGCGTCAGCCGACCCCTTGCGGAATTTCAAGTCCGCCGATGCCGACAAGAGCGGCAGTCTCGAAGCACCGGAATTCAGGAACTTCATTGATTTGCTGGCCGATGGCGGCAACCGGATGGCCAGGACAGTCAGAGCCTCCCGGGCTTACGGAATCGCTTTGTCGCGGGTGGATTACAATAATGACGGCAGAGTGTCGGGAGATGAACTCAAGCGCTATGACAAAGCCAACTGAGCTGCCAGAATTTTAACGTGATGCCCGTCCGTTTTCCGTCACATCAACGCATCTGGACAAGCTGCAACCTATGATCCGGTAGCCGCGCGCTCGCGGATCTGGGCGAAGGTCCAGTCGACCAGCAATTCGCCGTCCTGCCAGACCGGCTGCAAAAGGTTCTCGCGTTCGCCGATATCCTTGAGCGGCATCGCCACCAGCTTGCCGTTTTCGCGCACCACCGCCTGGCGGTAGCGCTTCGACGCCTTGCCGGGATCGGTCTTCGGGTTCTTGTTGATGCCGTGCCACTGGCCGTCATCATCCTGTCGGGCATTGGCCTTCATGGCGAAACGCAGCGTGTCGCGGTTGACCTTCTGCAACAGCCCGGCGCCCATGCCGAAGGCGATGTTTTCCGCCGACCAGCCCTTGTCCTCAAGCCGTCCGAGAATGAGCCGGATGGTTTCCGGGGTCACGCCGTCGCCCTGGATCACCCGCACCGCCGGATTGAGCACCTTGTAGCCCTTGTTGTTGATGGTGAAGCCGAAGATCTCGCCCAGCATCTGCACCGTGTCGACGGGCACGCGGGTGGCGTCGCCGGAATCGGGACGGACGACCAGCGTGCCGCCCGAAGCCTCGACCTCGGCCTTCAGCTCCTCGCCCCAGATGGTCTTGACCGCGCGGTAGAGATCATAGGAATCGGAGACCACGGCCACCATCTTGCCGGGACCTGCGAACTGGGTGAGCATGTTGCGGTAGGCTTCGGTCTCGCGGTCCTCGCCCCAGCTGGTCATGGTCGAGTGTTCGGCGGCGGGGATCGAGAAGCCCGCCATCTCTTCGTGGTAGAACCGCCTTGCATAGACCAGCGCGCTGACCGTGTCGGTGCCCATGAAGCTGACCAGATGGGCGACGCCGCCGATGCCTGCCTGTTCGAGCGAGGTGGCGCCGCGAGCGCCGAAATCATGCAGCCGAAAGGGCAGCACTTCATCGGGCGTATCGCAGGTGCGCTCCAGCGAGGCGGAGATGATCTGGCGCGCGCCGTGCGAAACGGTGGCGACCGTCGAGGGGTACCAGACGGCGCGCAGAAGTGCTGTCTCGATGAAGGTCGGCAGCCAGAAGAATTCCGGGTCGGTGTTCCGAACCTGGACCAGCGGCGTGCCTGTCGGCGCCACCATGCCCTCGGGAAGCGCCTCGATCAGCAACGGGAAATGGCCGTTGTGGCGGGTGACGATCTTCTCGAACCCCTCGCGGTGAAACGGCAGTCCGTGGGCGGTGATCATCGCTTCCGCCTCGTCGACATCGGCCATGGTGATCTTGCGCGCGAGATAATCCTTCAGGAACATCTGCAAGCCGAAGAACAGCACGTGATCGTGCTTGCCGCCCGGCCGCGCCTCGACATAGGCCGAAATCGCCTGGGTTTCGGGCGGATACTGCGCGAAATGCGAGTATTTGTAGCTGTCGGAATTCAGAATCAGGTTCATGATGGCCATTTCTCACGCGAGTTCGGTTCGCTTATAGACCGCCGGATTGCCGTTCGCCTACCTCGCGACGGAAATTTCCTGCCCTGCCTGCCCACAGATTAAAGCCGCGCGACGCTGAGCAAAAATCCAGCTGATGGGCTTGCCAAACTTCCGCTTCCTCGTTAATCGACTTTTGTTACGTTATTACATGACGTTTCGATTGAGAGTGAATTCTCCTTCAAGGATCGAGGTTAAGGCATGAAAAACACATTTATCGCTGGTTACGGCAGGGCGCTCGGGCTCGGCTGCGCAATGCTGATGGCAACAGCCTTGCTGATCAGCAACGCGGCAGAGGCGGCATCCGGCACAAAACACACCCACGCCCATGGTTCCGAGCAAAGTGATGAGATCTACCAGGGCTATTTCGAGGACAGCCAGATCAAGGCACGGACACTTTCAGACTGGGAAGGCGAGTGGCAATCGGTCTATCCCTATCTGCTTGACGGCTCGCTGGAGCCGGTTCTGGCCCACAAGGCGGAACAGGGCGACAAGACTGTCGAGGAGTACCGCGCCTATTATCAGACCGGCTACAGCACCGATGTCGAGCGCATCGACATCAATGGCGACATTCTGACTTTTTACCGGGACGGCAATCCCGCCCAGGCGCATTACGCATCCGACGGGCACGAGATCCTGACTTACAAGAAAGGCAATCGCGGCGTCCGCTACATCTTCAAGAAGACCGCCGGCGACGACGCCGCGCCGATGTTCATCCAGTTCAGCGATCACGCCATCGCGCCGAACAAGGCAGACCACTACCACCTCTATTTCGGCGACGACCGCGCCAGCCTGCTGAAGGAGCTCACCAACTGGCCGACCTATTATCCGTCAAGCATGACAGCTGAAGACATCGTCGAGGAAATGCTGGCGCACTGACCGGTGAGAGTACACAAATGATCTCCTGAAACGAAAGCGGCGCTCCTTTTGACAAGGAGCGCCGTCTGTCTTTCGGGTGAATGAGATCTGTCCCGAAACGGGGTTGCGAACTCTCTCAGCCCCTCAACACGCCGCCAGAGGATTTTTCGACATTGGCGATGACGGATTTCGCCAGCTTGTCGAGGTCTTCCTCGGTCAGGGTGCGGTCGCGTGGCTGGATGATCAACTCGATGGCGACGGATTTCTTGCCTTCGCCAAGCGACGGGCCTTCGAACAGGTCGAACACATTGACGCCGGTGACCAGCTGCTTGTCAGCCCCTTGAGCGGCGCGGATCAGCGTTGCCGCGGGCACGGTGCTGTCTACGACAAAGGCAAAGTCGCGGCGCAGGGCCTGGAAGGCCGAAAGCTCCAGCACCGGCTTGGTGCGGGTGGCCTTGCGCTTGGGTTCGGGGATCTTGTCGATGAACACCTCAAAGCCGCAGAGCGGACCGGAAACGTCGAGTGCGTCCAGAGTGTTGGGGTGGAACTCGCCGAAATGACCCAGCACCACTTTCGGGCCGAGCTTGATCAGGCCGGAGCGGCCGGGGTGATACCAGTCGGGTCCGCCCTGCTCGATCTGGACATTGCCCATCGGCAGGCCGCAGGCTTCGAGTGCCGCCAGCGCATCGGCCTTGGCGTCGAACACGCCGACCGGCTTTGCGGCCCCGTCCCAGTGACGGCCCGACCCGGTCAGACCGGCCGTGCCGCGGCGGATGCCGCCGGCAACCCGGCGCTGGCCTTTCGGGGTGTCATCCTCATAGGTGCCTGAGACTTCGAACAATGCCACATCGCCATAGCCACGGGCGGCATTGCGGCCGGCAGCCGCGATCAGGCCCGGCAGCAGCGAGGGCCGCATGTCGGACATGTCGGCTGCGATCGGGTTGGCGAGCTTGAGCTCGGGCTTGCCGCCGCCGAAGAGTTTGGCCTGGTCTTCGGGAATGAACGACCATGTCACGGCTTCGAGCATGCCGCGCGCCGCCAGCGCGCGCTTGGCCGAGCGGGTGCGGACCTGTAGCGTGGTCAGGATCTTCTCGTTGACCGCACCGATCGCAGGCAGCGGCGCTGGCTTGATGTTGTCAACGCCGTGGATGCGCATGACCTCTTCCACCAGATCGGCCTTGCCGTCGATATCCGGACGCCAGGACGGCACTGCGACGGAAACCCGGTCACCGGAACCCGAAACCTCGAAACCGAGGCCGGTGAGAATGCCGGTGGCTTCCTCGTTGGAGACCGAAAGCCCGGTCAGGCGCCCGACTTCGGCGAAGGGGAAATCGACCACCTTCTTCTCATGACCCTTGTAGCCTTCAACGCGGGCTGTAGCCGCCTTGCCGCCGCACATCTCGAGCACCAGTTCGGTGGTGCGCTCAAGACCGGGAACCATGTATTCGGGATCGACGCCGCGCTCGAAGCGGTAGCGCGCATCGGTGATGATGCCCTGGCTGCGGCCGGTCTTGGCGATGTTGATCGGATCCCAGAGCGCCGATTCGATCAGCACATTGGTGGTGTTCTCGTCACAGCCCGAATGCTCGCCGCCCATGATGCCGCCGATGGATTCCGGGCCGTTGTCATCCGCGATGATGACATTGGTCGGATTGAGCGTGTAGGTGCGTTCATCAAGCGCCAGGATTTTCTCACCCTCCCGCGCACGGCGCACCACCAGATCACCCTTGACCTTGTCGGCGTCAAAGACGTGCATCGGACGGCCCTGATCGAAGGTCATGTAGTTGGTGACATCGACCAGCGCCGAGATGGGCCTGAGACCGATGGCCAGCAGCCGCTTCTGCATCCATTTCGGGCTCGGGCCGTTCTTGACGCCGCGCACCAGCCGCCAGGCAAAGCCGGGGCAGAGGCTCTCGTCATCGAGCACGATGCGGATGTCCTCCGTGGTCTCGCCTTCGACAGCGAAGCTCGGGGCTTGAGGGGTCTTGAGCGTGCCCAAGCCGGAGGCAGCCAGATCGCGGGCGATGCCGTAGATCGAGGTGCAGTCAGGACGGTTCGGGGTCAGGTTGATCTCGATGACCGGGTCATCAAGCCCGGCATAGGCGGCAAAGGAGGTGCCCACCGGCGCGTCTTCCGGCAGATCGATGATGCCGTCATGGTCGTCGGACATGTCGAGCTCGCGCTCGGAGCACATCATGCCGTGGCTTTCGACGCCGCGGATCTTGCCGACCGACAGCGTCACGTCGATGCCGGGCACATAGGTGCCCGGTTCGGCCAGCGCGCCGATCAGCCCGGCGCGGGCATTGGGCGCGCCGCAGACGATCTGCACCGGCTTGCCGTCGCCCTTGTCGACCATCAGCACGCGCAGCTTGTCGGCGTCGGGGTGCTGTTCGGCGGAAACCACCTTGGCGATGGTGAAAGGCTGGTAGGCCGCCTTGTCGTCGACATCCTCGACCTCGAGCCCGATCGCCGTCAGGCGCTCGCAGATCTGCTCGAGGGTGGCGTCGGTTTCAAGGTGATCCTTGAGCCAGGAGAGTGTGAATTTCATAGTTGTTACCTCAGAATTATCTGGCCGATGATTTGAACCAAAAAAGCGATCCCTAGGAAAAACAAAGAAATAACGCTAAAATTAAACAACGGACCATAACGCCTATTATTTACAAACCTAACCTGTTTAGATAAAGCCTCATCACACTTGACTGATTCTACTGACGCAGCCCTTTTGTTTATATAGACAACATCCATGATCAAAAGCTCTCCTGGCGAAACTGAGGGTATTGATACAATAAATTTACCATTAGGATTGACGCTTTCCTTGTGATCCCTCGGCTCATATAGAGATACATCGTCTGGCCTGAAAGACATTACTATTTCAGTGTTGTGAGCAGTCTTCTTTCCGGTATTTTGCACATAATATTTTTCAGTGTACACTTCAATTCTATCATCTTCGGTCGGGATAAAATGGATGCTATTACTGGATACCCCCCATATTAACTTTACCTGCGCCCGGAAAATCCAATAAACTGCTCCGATCAACAGCGTAAAAAACAATGACCACACTTGATCATGAACTGGCGACATCCACACCCACAGGTCTTGTAGCGCTTCCCCAGTCACAAACTCAGCCCCCCGAACAGGGTCGGCATGTCGAGTGGGCGGAAACCGTAATGGTTGATCCAGCGCACATCGGCGTCAAAATAATCTCTCAGATCGGGCATGCCGTATTTCAGCGTGGCGATGCGGTCGATGCCGATGCCCCAGGCAAAGCCCTGGTACTCGTCGGGATCAAGCCCGCCGGCGCGCAGCACGTTGGGGTGGACCATGCCGCAGCCGAGGATCTCCATCCAGTCGGTGCCTTCGCCGAACTTGACGATCGGGCCGGAGGTGCGATCGCACTGAATATCGACTTCGAACGAGGGCTCTGTGAAGGGGAAGAACGACGGCCGGAAGCGCATGGTGACGTCGTCGACCTCGAAAAAGGCCTTGCAGAATTCTTCCAGCACCCAGCGCAGATGGCCGACATTGGCGGTCTTGTCGATCACCAGGCCCTCGAGCTGATGGAACATCGGCGAATGGGTGGCGTCGGAATCCTGCCGGTAGGTCTTGCCCGGAATGACGATGCGGATCGGCGGCTTCTGCGCTTCCATGGTGCGGATCTGCACCGGCGAGGTGTGGGTGCGCAGCACCTTGCGCTCGCCGTCTGCGTTCGGCTGGAAGAAGAAGGTGTCGTGCATTTCCCGCGCCGGGTGACCTTCGGGGAAATTGAGCGCGGTGAAATTGTAGTAGTCGGTCTCGATATCCGGACCTTCGGCAATCGAGAAGCCCATGTCGGCGAAGATCGCGGTGATCTCGTCAATGACCTGGCTGATCGGGTGGATGCGGCCGCGCTCGGCCGGCGATGAGCGCACCGGCAGGCTGACATCGACGGTTTCACGGGCCAGGCGCTCGGTGATTGCGGCGTTGCGCAGCTCGGTCTTGCGGGCGGCAATGGCGTCGGCCACACGGGTCTTCAGGCCGTTGATGGCGGGGCCAGCTTCCTGGCGCTCCTCCGGCGTCATCTTGCCCAATCCCTTGAGCAATTCGGAAACGGAGCCCTTCTTGCCAAGTGCGGCGACGCGCACGGCTTCGATGGCCGCCTCGTCGGCGCTGGCGGCGATCTCTCCCATGATGGAGGTTTCAAGCGTCTGGTACTGGCTCATGATCTGTGACTACCTGTATTTCTGGCCGTATCTGGCGGGCGCCAGGCCCGTGCTTAAACGAATTGCAACGCGTGAGAAACCGGCGATGCCCGGTTGCGAAACGAAAAATCCCGCGCCAGCCGTGCCAGCGCGGGATCCCAAAATTCAAACTCTGCGGGAAACGCTGGCTTAGGCGACAGCGCTTTCAAACTCGTTCGGAGTCTTGTCCTTGAGGTATTCGAGCGCCTTCTTCGAGGCGGCAACCAGAACACCGAATGCTTCCGCGTCATGGATCGCCATGTCGGAAAGAACCTTGCGGTCAACCTCGATGCCGGCCTTGGTCAGACCGTCGATGAAGCGGCCATAGGTCAGGCCGTGCTCGCGCACAGCTGCGTTGATGCGCTGGACCCAGAGGGCGCGGAAATTCCGCTTCCGGACCTTGCGGTCGCGGTAAGCGTACTGCATCGACTTGTCGACGGCAGCCTTCGCGGCGCGGATGGTATTCTTGCGGCGTCCGTAAAAGCCCTTGGCTTTCTTCAGAACCTTCTTGTGTTTTGCATGGGCGGTGACGCCCCGTTTTACGCGTGCCATATCATGATATCCTTAAAACGCTGGTCCCGGCTCTGCTTACAGGCCGTTGGGGAGGAACTTCTTGACGATCTTGGCGTCAGGCTCGGAAAGAACCATGGTGCCGCGTGCGTCGCGAATGAACTTGTTGGACCGCTTGATCATGCCGTGGCGCTTGCCGGCGGCGGCCGCGAGGACCTTGCCGCTCGCAGTGATCTTGAATCGCTTCTTGGCAGACGACTTCGTCTTCATCTTGGGCATTTCGCTACTCCTTGTCAGACCGCATGGGTGCCTGAGCGACACTGCAGGGTCATTTCTTGTTGGGTGAGACAAAAAGGGAGAAGGCCCTTTTCATCTAGCGTTGGAAACCGCCTCGGCATGCCCTGCCGGCCGGTTTGAACGCGCGCCTTATAGCCCCAGGCTGACAAAAGCGCAACGGGCGCTGCAATGATTCATCCCGATAAAAGCAAAAACCGGCCCTGGCATCAGCCGGACCGGTCTGCATCAGGCGATCGGTGCTGTTACTTCGGCGCCAGAACCATCATCATCTGACGGCCCTCGAGCTTCGGTTCGGCTTCAACCTTGGCGATCTCAACGGTGTCGTCCTTGACCTTCTGGAGCAGCTTCATGCCGAGTTCCATGTGGGCCATTTCACGGCCACGGAAGCGCAGGGTCACCTTGACCTTGTCGCCCTCGTCAAAGAACCGATTCATCGCCCGCATCTTCACCTGGTAATCATGGGTGTCGATGTTGGGGCGCATCTTGATTTCCTTGACCTCGACGGTCTTCTGCTTCTTGCGCGCCTCGGAGGCCTTTTTCTGCGAAGCGTATTTCAGCTTGCCAAGATCGACGATCTTGCAAACCGGAACATCGCCCGCGGAGTTGATCTCAACGAGGTCGAGGCCAGCTTCTTCGGCCATGGCCAACGCTTGCTCGGTCGGCACGACGCCGTGGTTCTGGCCTTCGGCGTCAATAAGCTGGACCTGCGGGGCCCGGATATTCTGGTTTGCGCGGGGGCCTTCGTTTACGGTTGGCGGCGCTCTGAATGGTCTGCGAATGGCTTTGGTCTCCTGATTAACTCGTACGGTTCAGCCGGTTGCTGCGCGCGAGTATATATGTCTCGAGCGCAATGTCGTCATCGGCTGGCCGGTGTCAATAGCATGGCTTTGCGAAAAAATCACCATGGGCCCGGTATTGGGCCCGCGAATCTTGTAAAAGAAGCCGAAATCACCAAACCGGAGTTGCATGATCATGACGGAACCAGTCGCCAGCAAGCTGGATGTGGGCAAGGGCGAGGACATGCGTCCGATCGCGGCGCTGACCCGCAAGGCAACGGACCAGGGCGCAGGACTGCCCGGCGTGGTCTGGCTCGGCGGCTACCGCTCTGACATGACCGGCTCGAAGGCCGAAGCGCTGTGCCAGCAGGCCGGAAGCAAGGGACAGGCCTGCCTCAGGTTTGATTATTCCGGCCACGGGGCTTCCGGCGGCAGCTTTCGCGAAGGCACGATCTCGCGCTGGCTGGAGGAGAGCCTTGCGGCCTTCGAACACTACACCACTGGACCGCAGGTTCTGGTCGGCTCGTCGATGGGCGGCTGGATCGCGCTGCGCATGGTGCAGGAGCTCAACGCGCGCGGACAGGGTGACCGGATCGCCGGCCTGGTGCTGATCGCCCCGGCGCCGGATTTCACGCTGGAACTGATGGAGCCGGAGCTCACCGATGAACAGCGCGCAGCACTCGAGCGCGACGGGTTTTACGAGGAGCCGACACCTTACGGGCCGGACCCGAACGTGTTTACCCGAGCCTTGTTTGAAGACGGGCGCAAGAACCGGGTTCTCGACGGGCTGATTGACACCGGCGCGCCGGTCCATATCGTCCAGGGCATGGCTGATCCGGATGTGCCGTGGGGCCACGCCTTGCGGCTGCTCGAGCATCTGCCGTCGGAAAACGTCACCCTGACCTTCATACGGGACGGCGACCACCGGCTGTCGCGGGATGAGGATATCGCCCGCATCCTCGCGGCCGTGGACGGGATCGCCGAAAAGGCCTGACCCGCTCCGGGGCAGGTCCGCCGGTCCGCAACCGGCCCGACAAGCGTTTCCCGGCGACTTCATGATCGCCTGCCGTGGCTCCGCGGAGAGGCCGCAACCCGGGCCCTGCGGCGAAGCTGTGATCGAAAAGCCTCGGCTGGTAACCATGTCCTGACAAGACCCCGGCCGCGCAATTGACTCTTTGGCCCATACGACATTAACTCTTTGTTAACGTAATGGTACGGCGTGGAGTAGACCGGCGATGTTGTTTGGACCGGGACGAGCAAAGCGGGCAATGATTGCCCTGTTGGCATCGATCGTGTTGCCGACGGGAGCCTTTGCCTCGGGCCTGTCGATGCAGGTGGGCCGGATCACCTCGCAGCCCATCGGCCATTACGAATTCTGCAAGAAATTCAGCGCCGAGTGCGAGCCGGTCAAAGGCTCGGGCGCCGCGCCGAAGGTCACCGATTACGGCTGGGACGTGATCCGTGAAATCAACCGTGCGGTCAATTTCTCGGTGATGCCGAAGACTGACCTGGAACTGTTCGGCAAGGAAGAGGTGTGGACCTATCCCACCATTGCCGGCGACTGCGAGGACTATGTGCTGCTCAAGCGGCACATGCTGATCGAGCGCGGGTTTTCGCCATCGGATGTCCTGATCACTGTGGTGCGCAAGCCGGATGGCGAAGGCCACGCGGTGCTGACACTGCGAACCTCCGAAGGTGATTTCGTGCTCGACAATCTGGTCGACGAGGTCAAGAGCTGGCGCAAGACGCCCTACAGCTACCTCAAGCGCCAGGCGACCAACAATTCCGGCCGCTGGGTGACGATCGAGAACGGCTCGGACGTTCTGGTCGGCGCGCTCAAGTAGACCGACCCCGGCCCGTTTCCGACCCACCTGTCCTTCAAGACACTGTGCAGGTTTTGCCGGTCAGCCCGGCGAGGCGGCCATGGCCGAAGCATTGGCGTTTTTTTCGATCACGACCAGGGCCCAGGAGGCTGCGACACTTAACGCGGCCACCAGCATGAGGAAGGTGAACGTCATCCCGATCCCGGCATGACTGAGGACCATTGCCGTGGAGACCGGCGCGCCGGCCATCGCAAACAGCCGCACTGTCGCAAGTTTGCCGGTCAGGGCCCCGTAGCCTTCAGTGCCATACAGACGCGCAGGCAGAATGGCCCGGGCGATGAAGTTCAATCCCTGGCCGATGCCAAAGCTGACGGCAAAGACGATGACAATAAGTTCCCCGTCGAACCAGAGCCCGGCTACCAGACAGGCCAGCCCGAGCAGCAGCGTCGTGCTCGAGGTCACGCCGACGATGGAGGACGACACCCGCTCGCCGATGAACATTTCTATCAGCCGTGCGGCAACCTGCATCGGGCCGATGACGGCGCCGGCCAAGGCCGCCAGGGCGGCTGCGCGGCCCATCTCCTGCAGGATCAGGAAGAATGACGTGTGCACGGCCGACATCAGAAAACTGCCGCCGGCAAAAGCAACGGCCATGGCGACAAAGGCGCCCTTGCGATTGTCTGGTGCCAGCAGGCCCGGATCCCGGATCGACCGCTCGGCCGTATCGTAGGCTGCTCGCGGCCTGTTCGCGCGCGGGATCATGATGTGGATCGGCAGGGCGACAAGCAGGTTGATCGCGCCCAGAACGAGACAGACGCCGCGCCAATCCATAAAGCCCAGCAACCAGTGAATCAACGGCCAGAACACGGTTGAGGCAAAGCCCGCCACAAGGGTGACATGGGCGATGGGCCGCCGGGCATAACGGCCATGAAGAGCGGTCAAGGCGGCGAAGCCGGTCTCGTACTGAACCATGCGCGCAGAGAATTCGATCAGCAGCATGGCGATGGCGAAACCCACCATGGTGTTGATCGAGGAGAGATTTGCCAGGGTCAGCGCCGCAAGGCACGAGCCTGCCACCATCACCGGACGGGCGCCGAAACGGTCCATGGCCTTGCCCACCAGCGAGGCGCTGATCGCACTCGTCAGCAGTGCCGCGGAGAACACGCCGAACACGAAACTGTTGCTCCAGCCCTGTGCGCGGGCGATTTCAGGCCCGAGGATGGCGAAAGGATAATAGAGCGTGCCATAGCCGATCGTCATCGACACGCCGATCAGCAGGGACAGGGGTTCAACAGCACGGGACAACGGGCTCACCGGGACATCCAGCTGGCGGCCACCGCCGCAGTCATGAGACCTAAAGTCCGGACCATCATCATGCCGGCTGGCCCATTCCGGCACTGCGCCGCAACAGTGCGATCAACCCGGCATAATCTTCATTTTTGCTCAAATGCTGCAGCTCTTCGCCCATCCGTGCCAGATTGAAGCCCTCAGGCGCGGATTCGACTGCAACCGAAATCCGCTCGTGCGATGTTGCCTTTGCTGCTTCCACGGAAGAATACAATTCCTCGTGCAGCTTCTCGCCGGGCCGCAAACCTATTTCCCGGATTTCAATGTCTCCGTCGGGATTGGACGCGTCACAGACCGTCAGATTGGACAGTTGCACCATCTTAACGGCCAAATCCCTGATAGAGACGGGATTTCCCATATCGAGAATGTAAATACGGCCGGAGGAAACCCCACGTTCATTGTTGCAGCGAGCCAGGCTTCCGGCTTGGATAACCAGTTGCGCCGCTTCTTCGATCGACATGAAATAACGCGTGGTTTCGGCGTGGGTCAGGGTGATCGGACCGCCGTTGCGGATCTGCTCCTTGAACAGGGGAATAACCGAACCGCTGGACCCGATCACATTTCCAAACCGGACCGCACAGAACACCTTGCCGTTGTTGCTGCGTTGCGCCCTGTCAGCAAAATCCTGCACCACCAGTTCGGCAAGCCGCTTCGACGCGCCCATAACGCTCGACGGCCTGACAGCCTTGTCGGTGGAAATCAGCACAAAAACTTCCACGTCGCTGTCATAGGCCGCGGAAGCCACCGAAAGCGTTCCCAGGACGTTGTTTCTCACGCCTTCGAACGGGTTTGCCTCAACCAGCGGCACGTGCTTGTAGGCCGCGGCGTGGAACACCGTCTGGACTGCATAGTCGCGCATCACCCGCCGCAACAAGGCAGCGTCGTGAACCGAACCGAGAAGCGCAATTTTCTCGTGCCTGGTCTGTTTGGCGAGCTCCCGGTCAATCTGGTAAAGCGAGATTTCGCTCGAATCCAGCATGATCAACTTGGACACGCCAACAGCGCTCAACTGCCGGCACAGTTCAGAGCCGATCGAACCGCCCGCTCCGGTGACCAAAACCACCTTGCCGCGGGTGTTGGCCTCCATAAGCCCGGGATCAGGCGGCACCGCATCGCGGCCCAGCAGATCACCGATCTCAACATCGCGGATGACCTCGACAGTGTGTTTGCCATCGGCAATATCGACAAAAGCCGGCAGAATTCGAACCCGCAATCCGAGATTGCTGAGGCGTTCGACTATCTCGACGCGGCGGCTGGTGTTGGCGCTGCGCATCGTCACGATCGCTTCGCTGATGCCTTGCCGTTCAATCAGCCGCTCGAGATTTTCCGGGCTTCTTATCTTGATCCCGCCAATCGTGGTGCCCCACATCGCAGGCTCGTCGCCCACCTGGAAGATCTCGATGCGGTTGCTGCTTTGCTTCAGCGTGGACGCGATCTGGCGCCCGGCGTCGCCCCCCCCGTACACGAGTATCTTTCTCCGTTGGGTCTTTTCCTGTGTAAATTCGAGAATCAACCATCGCGAGATATAGCGAAAGCCGGCCGTCAACAAAAACGCCAGGATCCAGAACAGCACCAGCAAGGTGCGCGGCACAAGCGTGGAGCCTTCCAGCCGCACAACATAGGCCACCACGCCCCATATCACTGCCGTCAGCGCGACAGCTTTGAAAATCGACCAGAGCGCATGTTCACCGACATAGCGGGTAATAGAAGTGTACAGCCCCGAAGCGAATATGATCGGAACCCCGATGGCCGGAGCGGCCAGCATCAGCAGAAGCTGGTTCATATCGGGGTGGTAAGCAACATTGAAACGCAGCGAATAGCCCAGCCATACCGCGCCGAACAACAATACAAAATCAATGATTACCAGGATACCTTGCTTGAAACTGCGGTTTCTCGCGGCAAGCCAGAGGATCACATCACGGATCATGCTCAAAATCTCATTTTGATATTCATTTCACAATCGAAATCCGTCATCTGATACCGTTGGTCAATGGCACACAGCCCCGCACTTGGCAACTCACATACGTAGAGTTTTGGCGCGCCCCTGCTGAAGCCAGCATACAGGCTGTTGTCGGAGCCCGGCACTTCAACATCCGAAAATCCCTACTGAGCAGTTCATCCCGGCAGTATTCTCATCGGTTTCAGACCCTTCCGCGACATTACCGGACCGCGAAGGCAGGCATTTTGCACAGCGTCAGGCATTGCCAATCAACAGGCCTGCCGCAAAGACCAATGCGCCCCCCAGGACCACCTGGAAAATCGCACGGCTCCAGGGCGTGTCCATCCAGTGATTCTGGATCCACGCAATGGCCCAGAGTTCGACAAAGACCAAGGCGATGGCGACAGAGGTGGCAATGGTGAAATCAGGGATCAGGTAGGGCAGCGCATGACCAAGACCGCCAATCGCGGTCATGATGCCGGATGCCAGCCCGCGCTTGAGCGGCGAGCCGCGGCCCGAGATCACGCCGTCATCATGGGCAGCTTCGGTGAAGCCCATCGATATGCCGGCGCCCACGGATGCCGACAACCCGACCAGGAAGGTTGTCCAGGTATCGCCGGTGGCAAAGGCGGTCGCGAAGATTGGCGCAAGCGTGGACACGGACCCATCCATCAAACCTGCCAGTCCTGGCTGAACATAGGTCAGGATGAACTTGCGCCGGTCGGTCTCCGCCTCCTCGGCCTTCACGTCCTCTGGCGTGTGTTCAAGGCCAAGCCGCCGCGCCAGGGATTCATGGCTTTTTTCCGCAATTGCCAGGTCCCCCAGCAGCTTGCGGGTGTCGGCATCAGAAGTCCGGGCCGCTGCGGCGAGATAGAAACCATGGGCCTGCGCTTCCATCTCCTCGGCGATCTGGCGGATCTTGTCGACGGACTGGTTCTTCACCAGCCAATCGGGCTTGCGCTCGTAAAACCCGCGAACATGCTCGCGGCGAATGAGAGGAATATGGTCTCCAAAGCGCTCCTTGTGACGCTCGATCAACCGCGCCCGGTGGACGCTCTCTTCAGCCGCCATCTCCTCGAACACCTTTGCGGAGTGCGGAAAATCGTCTCTGAGATGGTCGGCGTAAGCCAGGTATATCCGCGCGTCATCCTCCTCGGACGAGATCGCCAGAGCCAGGATCTCCTGCTCACTCAAGGAGTGAAATGACCTTCGATTGAAACCCACAATGCGGCTGAGCATGAGACACCCTCATAGATTAGAATAATTCTAAACTAGGCGCAGCCGCGTCGGTTATCAAGGGAGGAAAACGCAAAGTTGGCTTCTGCCGGGTTGATCCCGCCGCCCGCACGCGCCAAATGTGGCGCCATGACCGAAGCGCGTGAAATGTCAGACAGCTTGCTGGACCGGCTGGGAAGGTTCCTCGCCCGCCGTCTGCATTCGACCAATCCCGGTTACGAGCCCTATACACCATCCGATCCCGAAACCCTTTCACGGACGCTTCAACCAGGTGATATCCTGCTGGTGGAGGGAAACCAGAAAGTGTCCGCCGCAATCAAGTATCTGACCCAATCGACCTGGTCGCATGCTGCGCTTTATGTCGGCACCGCCTTGAAACCGGACGATGCCACAGACGCGGACTACCCGCAGCTTGTCGAGGTCAATCTCGGCGAAGGGTGCGTTGCCGTACCGCTTTCCAAATACACGCGCTTCAATACACGCATCTGCCGGCCGGTGGGGCTGACCCCGGAAGATCGAACGGCAGTCGTCTCCTACATGGTGGAGCGGCTTGGCGTCCGCTACGACATGAAAAACATCTTCGACATGCTGCGCTACTTCCTGCCGACGCCGCCGGTTCCGGTGCGTTGGCGCCGGCGCATGATCGCCTTTGGTTCGGGGGATCCGACCCGGGCGATCTGTTCATCCATGATCGCCCAGGCGTTTCAGTCGGTGCAATATCCGATCCTTCCGGAGATCACCCGTGCTCCGGGCAGACAGCGGGCAGATTCAGAATATTCGCGCCGGGAAATTCTGATGATCAGGCACCATTCGCTCTTCGCCCCGCGCGATTTCGATCTCTCACCCTATTTCAAGGTGATCAAGCCGACACTTGAATACGGCTTCGATTACAAGCAGCTGGTGTGGGGTGACGAGCCCGTGGCTGACCCCGGCAAATCCCCGCCCGTATCCTCATAAGCCGGTCAACCCGCAAGCCTGACGCGACAGGACCCTGGCGCCGGCAGCCGCCGGCGACTGACATTCACGGCTTCTTACTCAACTTTTATCGTTCACTATTGATGTTTGACACATCATAATCCCCATTCTAAACATTGATATTAAATTCTGAGCCTGGAGACCTACGCCATGATCACTGCTCCCCAGCTCCGCGCTGCCCGGGCGCTTCTTGGAATTGACCAGAAAACGCTCGCTGCGATGGCCGGCATATCGCTGCCGACAGTCCAAAGGATGGAAGCCAGCGATGGCAATGTCAGGGGCATTGTCGACACTCTTACCAAGGTGACGGAAGCTCTCGACAGGGCGGGCATCGAACTCATCGGCGAAAACGCAACCAGCAGCGCTGGCGGGCGCGGAGTCCGGCTGAAGAATCCGGCGTCTGGGACGCCACACTGAACACTTCTCAAGTCGCGACGGCGACCGCCGACAGCCCTGCCGACGATCACGCCGCTGAAATCCTGGCAATTTTAGCAATGGGTCTTCGACATGCGCCAACCCAAACTTCTCACGACACTTCAGTCCTACAGCTGGCAGCTTTTTGTCAGCGACCTGCTTGCGGGCGCGACCGTTGCGATGGTTGCGTTGCCGCTGAGCCTTGCCATCGCCATTGCCTCTGGCGCTGACCCGAGCAAGGGAATGGTCACGGCGATCGTCGGTGGCTTTCTGATTTCGCTGTTTGGCGGCAGCCGGGTGCAGATCGGCGGCCCGACCGGAGCCTTCATTGTCGTCGTGTTCTCGGTCATCGCCCAGCACGGCTATGACGGCCTTGTGCTGGCCACCTTCATGGCCGGGATCATCCTGCTGGTCGGCGGGTATTTTCGAGCAGGAAACCTGATTTCCTTTGTCCCGGAGGCGGTGGTGAACGGCTTCACCATCGGTATCGGCATCATTATCGCCACCAGCCAGCTGAAGGACTTTCTCGGCCTGGCTGTCGACAACGAGCCTGCCGATTTTCTGGAGAAGGTTCCGGTGCTCTGGGAAGCCTTGGACAGCTTGAGCACGGCGGCTGTTTCGATCGCTCTTGTCACCCTCATCCTGATCGTGGTGTTGCGGCGCGTTGCCCCCAGCTTTCCCGGACTTATCGTTGCCGTCGGGATGGGGTCAGCACTTGTTGCCTTGATGTCATTGCCGGTCGATACGCTTGGCTCCCGATTCGGCGAACTTCCAGGCCGGATGCCCTGGCCGCAACTGCCTGACCTTTCACCGTCGCGCATGATCGAGCTCATTCCCTCGGCCTTCGTCATCGCCTTCCTGGCCGGGGTGGAATCGCTGCTTTCAGCTATGGTTGCCGACAAGATGATCGAGGGCCAGCACAGGCCAAATGCAGAATTGACGGCCCAAGGCATTGCCAATATCGGGTCCGCGCTGTTCACAGGTCTTCCAGCGACCGGCGCGATTGCCCGAACCGCGACGAATATCAAGGCCGGCGGCAAGACACCTGTTGCAGGCCTTGTTCATGCCGGTGTCATCCTGCTGGTGATGATGTTTGCGGCGCCGCTGGCAAGCTATCTGGCCATGCCGGCGCTCGCTGCACTTCTCATTGTCACCGCATGGAACATGACCGAACCCCACAAATGGAGCGGCTACCCGCGCGAGGGAAAGAGCGAGATCATGCTTTTGCTGCTCACGCTGGTTCTGACCGTGGTCGTTGATCTGACCGTGGCGATCGGAGTAGGCGTTGCAATCGGCCTGGCCCTGCGCCTGAGCCGGCGCAAGTCCGTATAAACCGACTGGACCCCGCGTGGCAGGCAAAGCGGCCGCAGAACAGATTGGTTGCCCTGCCCGATCCCGGCGCAGGGCGCCTATTCGCCGACCTTATCGCCTTGCCCCTTGCCTAGCGCGGTCGCCACTGCGATCCGGGTATCTAGCACCAGAGAACGCAACGCCACATACCGGGCATCGCAGTTCGCCAGTCTGACCGGATTGCTCATGTCGATGCCGTTGATCTGCGCCAGGCCACTGATGCCGGGCTTAACGTCAAGCACGCCAAGCGCCCCGCGGGCCTCAATCAGCTCGTCTTGTACTGGCAGGCATGGGCGCGGGCCGATCAGGCTCATTTCATTGCGAAGAATGTTCCAGACTTGCGGCAGTTCATCGAGCTTGGTGCGCCGGAGGAAGCTACCGACCTGGGTGACAGCACTTGGCGGAATCTCGTGCGTGCCGACCTGCGGCATCCCTGTCTTCATGGTGCGGAATTTGTAGCTTAGAAACTCGCGGCCATCCTTGCCCACACGGGTCTGGGCGAACAGTCCGGGACCGGGCGAATCCAGCCGGATGAAAGCCCAGAGCAGAAACAACGCCCACCAGAAAACCAGGAGGATGGCCAGCGCCACCACCATGTCGGCAGAGCGCTTGATGCCGGCATACCAGATATTGGTCCGCTGGCCGTCAGACAGGATCAACTCGTCCGGCTGCAGGCTCTGCGCACCCACCGCGGAGCCGGGCCGGAAGGAATCGGCGGCCAACACGAAACCTGCCAGCCGCTGCACATGGACCGTGGGCTTGAGTGCGGCGACCAATCCGAAAAGCCGCAGTGCCAAGGGCTTGGGAAGCCCGTTGAGCCAGGCCAGACGGCCGGCCCAGCGGTCCGCGTGGACGGCGGGCAGGTAGACGGTGAGACTGTCGAGACCCTTCAGGCCAGCCAGCCGCTCGATCGCCGCGCGCTTGCTCCTGGCGTATGGGCTTTGATTGCCCGGATCGAGGGCATGGACCGAAGACACGTTGACAAACTGCCTGATCCCGGCGCGCCTGGCGGTTTCGGCGACATTGATCAGGAAATCGACGTTGATCCTGTTAAACTCCTCAGCGGTGGGAGATGAATCGGTGTTGACGACGGCCAAATGAAGCAGCTGGTCCCAGCCCCGGGCCCGGCTCTCGAGCTCCGCGTAGCCACAGACCTCGACCCCGGGAAACAGCGCGGCTAATCTCTGCGGATGCCTGCCAACCAGCAACAGCTGCACATCGGGCCGGTCCAGCAATGGCACCAGAGCCTGGCCGACAAAACCCGATCCGCCGGTAACGACTATCTTCATGCTGCCTCCGGTTTGGCCGTCCGCGCGCGCCCAAACACCAGATAGAGCGCAAGGCACATGGCCAAAATGAAGACCGTGTCGTGGATGACGTGACCGAACATCAGTCCGACGACGCCGGAGAACAGACAAAGCATGATGCAGCAATAACGGCAGATGAGACAAGCGAAATTCTCGAACTCAGGTCTGATCAGAAATTTGCTGACTGTTTTGATCATCGAATTTTTTCACCGGCCGCACAAGTCTGCAAGTGTCCTCCCCGCAAAATTGTGATTGGCACCCGTTTTCGTTCTGCCTGTTGCTCAGTCTGACGCGAGGTCTGTCATGCAATTAACATCATCTAACATACTCTGACTGCTGGTCCATCCGGCAACGGATCTGCCGCCTCGCTTTTCCCCGGCCGGAGTCGCGTTGCGGGACAGCACATTGAGCTACTCCCCCATCCCTTGGACAGTATCTGACGTAAATCAATCTACTTTTCGAACCTGCTGATCGGGTGGGGCTTCGTCTTTTCTCAACCAATAGACCACGGCAGGTGGCCTGCCGCCAAGGGCCGCGTGTGGGCGTTTGGTGATGTAGAAGGTCCATCCAGTTCCGAATGCCAGCCTTTGCGTCCGAACCAGGCTCCCAAGCGTGCAGGTAGACGCATTCATATTTCAGGGACCGCCAGAGCCGCTCGACGAAGATGTTGTCGAGGAACCGGACCTTTCCATCCATTGAGATGCGGACGCTAGATCGGCGGAGGCGGTCTGTCCAGGCAAAAGACGTGAACTGACTGCCCTGATCCGTATTCATGATCTCGGGCGAGCCGAACTTGTGGATAGCTTCGTTCAGCGCTTCAACGCAGAAGCCTGTCTCTAGCGTGTTCAAGATGCGCCATGCCAGAACCTTGCGCGTGTGCCAGTCCATGATCGCCACCAGATACAGGAACCCGAGCTGCATCGGCAGATAGGAGATGTCTGCAAACCACACCTGATTGGGTCGATCAACGCGCAAACCGCGCAACAGATAGGGGTATATCTTGTGACCCTTCGCTGCTTTGCTGGTTTGCTGGTTT
>NZ_NVXQ01000019.1 GCF_002733955.1 Hoeflea sp.
TCTGCGACGAATGCAGGAGGGCTTGGGGATCTACACCGTGGAACTTTATCTGAAGGTTAGACTGGCTGTCTCGGAAGGGATGAGCCGGCGTCAGGCTGCAAAGCATTTCAACATATCGCGCGACAGCGTTGCCAAGATGATGGCGTATTCGATACCGCCGGGCTACCAGCGTCAGTCACCGGTCCGGCGGCCCAAGCTGGACGCATTTGTTTCGACGATCTGTCACTGGCTTGATGAGGACATGAGGGTGCCGCGCAAGCAGCGCCACACGGCCAAGCGGGTGTTCGATCGGCTCCGGGACGAGTGCGGATTTACCGGCGGCTACACGATCATCAAGGACTACATGCGCGAGCGTGAACAACGCCGCCAGGAGGTGTTTGTGCCTTTGTCGCATCCACCCGGCCACGCTCAAGCCGATTTCGGCGAGGCGATGGTGGTGATCGGTGGCGTGGAGCGTAAGGCGCACTTCTTCGTGCTGGATCTGCCGCACAGTGACGGCTGCTATGTTCGGGCCTATCCGGCGGCCGTGTCGGAAGCCTGGGTCGATGGCCACATCCATGCGTTCGCCTTCTTCGGGGCCGTGCCGCAATCAATCGTCTACGACAACGACCGTTGCCTGGTGGCGAAGATCCTGCCCGACGGCACGCGCAAGCGCGCCAGGCTATTCAGCGGCTTTCTATCCCACTACCTGATCCGGGATCGCTACGGCCGTCCGGGGAAAGGCAATGACAAGGGAAGCGTCGAAGGGCTTGTCGGCTATGCCCGGCGCAACTTCATGGTACCGATCCCAGAGTTTGCGACGTGGGAGGCGTTCAACGCCTGGCTGGAAGAGCAATGCCGCAAGCGCCAGCGAGACAGGCTGCGCGGCGAGAACGAGACGATCGGAGAACGGCTGCAGCGTGATCTGGCCGCCATGCGCGCGTTACCTGCGTCGCCCTTCGATGCCTGCGACCAGTCTAGCGCCAAGGTAACGGCCCAGTCGCTGGTGCGCTACAAGACCAACGACTATTCTGTCCCGGTCGCCTATGGCCACCAGGACGTCTGGGTGCGTGGCTATGTCGATGAGGTGGTGATCGGTTGCCGCGGCGAGATCGTCGCTCGTCATCCACGGTGCTGGGAGCGGGAGGACGTCGTCTTCGATCCCGTCCATTACCTGCCGCTGATCGAACAGAAGATCAATTCGTTGGATCAGGCAGCGCCCTTGCAAGGCTGGAACCTGCCCGAGGAGTTCGCCACGCTGCGCCGGCTGATGGAAGCGCGGATGAACAAGCATGGCCGGCGTGAGTATGTGCAGGTCCTGCGCCTGCTGGAAAGCTTCGAGCTTGCTGACCTCCATGCGGCAGTGAAGCAGGCCATCCAGCTCGGAGCGATCGGATTCGATGCGGTCAAGCATCTGATCCTGTGTCGGGTGGAACGCCGGCCACCGCGATTGGACCTGTCAATCTATCCCTACCTGCCGAAGGCGACGGTCGAGACGACCTCGGCGAAGTCCTACATGCGCCTGCTTGACAGTGTTGAAGGGGAGGAAGCGGCATGAGCACCGAAGCACCGGAGATCCTTCTGTCCCATTACCTCAAGAGCCTGAAGCTGCCGACCTTCCTGCGTGAGTACCAGAAGCTGGCCCGGTTGTGCGCCATCGAAGGCGTCGACCATGTCGGATACCTCAGCCGGCTTGCCGAACAAGAGATGATCGAACGTGATCGGCGCAAGGTCGAGCGCCGCATCAAGGCGGCGAGGTTCCCGGTCGTCAAAAGCCTCGACAGCTTCGACTTCGCCGCCATCCCGAAGCTCAACAAAATGAAGGTGCTGGAGCTCGCTCGTTGCGAATGGATCGAGCACCGCGAGAATGTCATTGCGCTTGGGCCCAGCGGCACGGGCAAGACCCATGTCGCGCTTGGTCTCGGCCTGGCTGCCTGCCAGAAGGGTATGTCCGTCGGCTTCACAACAGCCTCAGCACTCGTCAGCGAGATGATGGAGGCGCGCGACGAGCGCCGTCTGTTGCGGCTCCAGAAACGGATGGCCGCATACCAGCTTCTCATCATCGATGAGCTGGGCTTCGTGCCGCTCTCCAAAACCGGCGCAGAATTGCTGTTCGAGTTGATCTCGCAACGATATGAGCGAGGCGCGACCCTGATCACGAGTAACCTTCCCTTTGATGAATGGACGGAGACGCTCGGGTCCGAGCGTCTGACCGGCGCACTGCTGGATCGTATTACCCACCACGTCAGCATCCTCGAGATGAACGGCGACAGCTATCGTCTCGCCCAAAGCCGAGCCCGAAAGGCCGGCTGAAACCCTCCGGAAATCGCCGCGCGCGCATGAGACCCCCACTCGGGCTACGCCCTCGCGGCAGCCTCATGCGCGCACAAAGAGTGGCCGATTTTTGCGCCGCCGCCTGGCCGGGTATTACTCCGCCGTTGACACGCATTGCCTCATCGGCGGTGAGGCGTGGATAGAGTGGGGCTCGAAGTTCGCCGAGCCCCCGTTTCGCGATCCGGTGGCTCGACAACCGCGAAACTTCGCCGGCCCCGTTAAAGGATATATCTGTCCCAGCTTCCATAATGCTCTTTGCTGCGGCGTCCTCGGGGCAGGCTCAGTGCCACCAGTGAAATCCCCGCTGCAATCCCAAAGAAGCTGCCGGCCACCGTACCGCCGCTTAGCAGCAGCGGTGCGACTACCAGCCACAGCCCAAAAATGACGTTCAAGAATCGCAGCGGGCGTGCCACCTCGGCCCAGGCGATGACGGCGGTGGTCAGGACCAATGCACCCAGCAGGTGGTCGCTGTTTGCCATTGCCGCTTCATTACCGAAAACAGAGCGTGACGCCAGCATCAGGAAGGCACCGATTGCAGCACTCAGCCCAAGTGTCCATGGTACCGTGACGCCGACTGCGCTTTGCCGCAGGATCTGCATAGGTGGCGCGTCGAAGCTCATTTCGCCGCCGGTCGAACCACCGGGCAGAGAATCACCCCTGAAGAACGCGCGCCAGAACGGTCTGCCCCGGCGCGTGTTCCAAACCATGAACTGCACCATCGCGACAATCTCATCGAGCGAGAACGGGATCATGATCAGCATCGCCAGTGCCGCCATCAGGCAGATCGTGCAATAGGTACCGATCGCAATCGGCTGTATGATGATGAAATAGATGCTGACGACGCCGAGCGGCCCGACCACAATCCCGAACAGTGCGACCATCCAGGGCATCGTGCGCCAGCGCCGACGGCTGCCCATCACGCCCATCAATATCTCGAACATGTAGCTCATGGCACCAAGGCCGCCATCTGCAATGGGCCAAGCTTTCGAGACATCCGAGGTGATGATGTATTCGGTGCCATTCAGCGACGAGGGGGACGAAAAGAACGGCTCCCAGACGCCATCGATGTGGCCGAGCTGGTAGGCAGACAGGATACGCGACAGGAGAAAGCCAACGACACCCAGCGCGATGATCGGCAGGCGCTGGACATATGTGGAAGGGCAATAGGTCCAGCCGGGCGGAATGTCGGAGTCATCCATCATCCCCCCGCGCGACATGCCAGGCATCATGGGGATCAGGATTGTCAAGGCGATGACAAGTGCGCCGATCAGCGTGTCGTTTGCATAGACGGCCGCATCCGGCGTCCAAAACACCAGCGGCGACGCTAGCAACCAGACCCCCAATGCTGCATTCGCCCATTGTGCCCAGCCATTGCCGGGGCGCAACGACAGACTGGCAAAGACCATGATGGCAAGCCCGGTGAAGACATCGTTCCACGCGGTCAGCCAGCTGCGGTTCGCGGCGGACCATAGCCCGCGATCCGCCGTCACCCGCTGGACCGCAGCGCTGAACTCCGTCTGATCGAAGGTGCCGAAAACAGATGGCGCGGTGGCAAGCCAGAGGCCCAGGGCCATGACGAGCCAATGCACCCAGAGCATTGAGAAATGCATCTTGCGCGTATGCGCGTCGTGCTCACGCCTGTCCTCGTTCGCTTCGGCCTCGGACGGCGCTTTCTTGGCAGCTTCTTTCGCCGCGGCGTTCTCGACCTTGGCCGCCGAAACCCGCGCGGCGTTCAATCCGTTCGCTTCGTACCATCCGTAGGGATCTTCCTTCAGGCGCTGAAGAATTCCCGGCATGTCGTCGCGCAGACTGTGCTCAGGCTTCCAATCCAGGTGCTTTTTGGCCGCCGAAAGATCGAGCTCATAGTGATCGCTGGAAATATCGACCATCCATGCCCGGATAAAGGCGTCCTCGCCAAAAATCATGTTCTCCGTCCATGCGCCCAGCTTGGCCAGCTGTGGTGGCACATTCCAGGTGACCCAGTCCTCGTCATGTAGCTCGCGCCCGATCAGGCGCTGCAACTCTCCGAACCGAATCGGGTCGGCTTCGCCCAAAAGCACCGGAAAGACGTCCGGCAGATTGGCGCGGCGGTCGACGATGCGTTCCACGGCGTCGAGAAAATCATCGAGATGCAGGAAGGCCTGCCCGCGCGACAGATCACCGGGATAGACCTTGCCGCTGAACCGTCGTTCGTGAATACGGGCGATCTGGTGGGTCAGAAATGTCGACTGCCCCTTGTCATCGTAGATGCCCGCAGGGCGCATCAGCACGAGTTTCTCCTCGCCCCGCTCCTCGCGCAATACCTTCTCCGTGCGCACCTTCGACGCGCGGTAAGGAAACTTGGGATCGAGAGGATGATTCTCGTCTATCGGCTCGCCTGGCTCGGTCGGCGCATGTGCAAGCATGGTGGACGCGAAGACGAACTGTTCCAGCTCAAACGCCTGAAGCCCCTTCAGTAGCCGCTTCGAACCCTCCACCGTGACGGCATCATATGCGGGATCACCCTCGCCGCTGAGATCGAAATAGCCCGCGAGGTGAACGCAGGCGGCTATCCTGTCGCCGTACGCAAATCGCACGCGTTCAAGCGCGGTATCGACACTTGCCTGATCGGTGATGTCGAAACAGACGCATTCGGCCTGATGTGGGGGATGCGGCGGCGAATACCGGTCAAGTCCGACGACGCGGTAGGTTCCGTGCAACCGCCGCACCACTGCGGAACCAAGAAATCCGCTTGACCCAGTAACAATGACGAGGGGCCTGCTTTCATCCGTCATGGTCTCGCTCCGGTTTCAAGCTATGTGCGCAGGTATTTCACCAAAGCCACAACCGCGAGAACCAGCAACGCCACGACGAGAAGCCATATAAATCCCATTCCGAGCATCATGCCACCATCCATCATCATCCCATCTCCTTGTTTTTATTTCTGTCCCGAATTGAGCCTGCGCTCTCGCCCGGCTTATTTTCCCGTGCTGGAACGTAGTGACGCGGGCTGCGCGGCTGCCAGCGTGAGCGAACATGCCAGCCGCCGCGAGCCTCTCACCGAAAATTCAGCAGCAGCCAGATTTCCGATCCGACTTCGAGATCTCCTGTACAAGTTCGGCGGTCTCTTCACCATCGGCGTCACGCGCTATGTCGGCCTGGGCAATCATCCCACAACACTTGCCTGTATTGTCTGTAACGACGGCCCGCCGGACTTGCCGTTCTTCCATCTTGTCGCAGCATGACGAAACGTCCTCATCCGATGTCGTCGTCAGCAGATCGGTGGACATCACTTCGGATACTGGAGTCTCATTCGTCCTGCCTTCGGCAACTGCGCCGCAGCAGATGTCGCGATCGGTCACGATACCCACCGGTTCCCCGGCGTCGTTGAGCACAGGAACCGACCCTACCGATTTGTCAGCCATAATCCGTGCCGCATCCTGGATGGTGCTATTCGGGCCGCAACAGGCAGGGTCGCGCGTCATAATTTCCTGAACTTGCATGTCAACACTCCTCTTCTTAGGCGAGTACAACTGAGAATCCCGGAATATGTTCCGACCTCGGCACAATCAGCAGGATTTTTTTGCAGTAGATGTCGGACACGACACCTGCGGGGTAGTGTGTATCTTCCCCCCTCGATCCGGCCGACAACAGGCCGGAAGCACCAGGCAGAATGACGGGTGCAGGCGCAAATGCAGCATCTCGCGGCGAAATCCAGCCGACAATGTCGGTCTCGCGAACCTACGCTTCTTTACCGACATCGCCTCTTGCTATAGCCGGTCACCCAGCATCGGCCGAAGCGGTGGCGATAGCTTCGACGCTGGCAACGGATATATCAAACACGACCGTCGCCATCAAAACGACAACTGACAAGAGTACCATGGTGGCCGATTGCGTCTGCGCGTAGAATTTGCGGCGTTCAAGAGTCGCGGTGCTCGATCAGATCGCGATAGGAATCGATCAGTGGACGGTTTCTCACAGTAGACGTCGCGTGCTCACCATCCAGTTTCTCCAGTGCCGCGAGCATGAATTCAGCGATGTCCGGCCGATCTTGCCGGCAGGCATATCTGAACACGCGCAGGATATCCCGCTCCAGGATTTCGGTTTTCGAGATCACAGCTACCTCCCTATAAAAGTCAAGCCTGCGCCTTTCAGCGACGGGAATGTCAAATCACAATTTCCTCAACAGGCCGTTCGCCTAGCCGATTGTAGACAGCAACGGAAACGTCTCCAAAAGCCAGAAGGCGAAGGAGGACAGATATCCTGTCATCATGGCGACTCCCATCAAGATCATAACCGCTCCGGCGAATGTCCGTAGAATACGCCCGAGGCGTCCGAAGGTCTTCAATCTTGCTGCCAAGGCGCCGGTGAAAACGGCGGCAAGCAGGAACGGCACACCGAGGCCCAGCGAGTAGATCGCTAATAGTGCGACGCCGTCGGCGACCGAGGCTGATGCCGCGCCAACGGTCAAGATGGCACCGAGGATCGGACCGATGCAGGGGGTCCAGCCGAAAGCGAATGCCAGGCCCAGCACATAGGACGATACGGCCTTGCCGCCGGGCAGATCCAGGTGAAACCGTGCCTCGCGCATCATCCACGTGGGTCGAATGGTTCCGAGCATGAACAACCCGAACAACGTAACAATCCCGCCTCCGACGATGTTCATCTCGAAGCGGTAGCGAAGCAGCAATTGCCCCAACGCTGTAGCGCTGGCACCAAGGATGACAAAGACGGTTGTGAAGCCGAGCACGAAGCAGAGGCTGAAACCGAGCGCTGCGCTTCGCGCAACAGAAACCTCACCTGAGGGTGATGTAATCGTCGACCGGCCGGCGACATAGGAAACATACCCCGGCACCAACGGCAGTACGCAAGGCGACAGGAATGAGACGATGCCGGCAACGAAGGCGCTCAGGATACCAATATTGGAGAGTTCAGGCATTCGGACGGCCCTTCAAGTCTTCTTCCGAGCTCACTGGTCACCGCTTTTCCGGGCACGCGCGATCAGCGTTTGCATGGTTTGCAGGTCGGTGGCGCCGCGCAATATTTCGTCACCGATAACAAAGCCCGGCGTGCCGTTGATCCGCAGAACTTGGGCGAGCGCGAGGTTGCGCGCGATTTCAGCGTCGACAGCAGGATCAGCCATATCGTTTCGCAGCCGCTCGACATCCAGGCCGATTTGCCCAGCAACCTCCATCACTCGCCCCTCGTCGGCAGCTCCTGACACCTGCATCATTGCTTTATGGAATTCGGGGTAGAGGTTCTGCTGGCGGGCCGCAAGAGCTGCCTTGGCTGCGAACACGGAATTTGGCCCGAGGATGGGAAACTCCTTGTAGACGATGCGTAGTTTCGGATCGTCTGCTTCCGCCGCCATCATCGTTGGCGCAACCTGGCGGCAGTAGGAACAATTGTAATCAAAGAATTCGACCAACGTCACATCGCCTTGCGGATTGCCACCGACTGGACTTTCCGGGCTGTTGAGCAGTTCATCACGATGGGTGGCAAGGGCCGCCTGAGCTTCTGTCTGTTCCGCCTCCCGCTGCTTCCGTTCGAGGTTCTGCATGGCCTCGAGGATGACCTCCGGATTGGCTACAAGATAGTCGCGCACCCGCCGCTCAAACGCGTCCTGCGGCAGGTTCTCCGATCCGATAGTAGGCTGCTGGCCGGTCCTGAACCCCGGATCGAGCAGATACCAGGCGCCTGCCGCAATGATCAGCAGCAGGGGCAGCATGAGAAAGCCGAAACGGCGCCCCGTGAATTTCGAAAATTGCGTCAACTTCCTTCTCCCGCTGTTTAGAACAGGCCTGTCAGCCATCCCCACCACCCCTTTTCGGTAGGCGGCTTTGGCGCATGCGCGTTGTTGATGAGCTGGTTGATGTAGAGGGTCAGATTTGTCTTGCTGAAATCCGATCCATGGAAAATACCGGCATGCCGTCCGTTGCGGTCGATGACATGCGCCATCGGCAACTCCTGGTCGCGGCCGCTGAACGCCGCAAATCGATCCGCCACAGTGGCAGTTGTCTCGTCGTCCGATAGGATCATGAGCCGCCAGTTCGCCTGGTCCCACGGAGCCTTGATCGAGGCATCTGCGTCAAGAACGGTTACAAACGTGACCATTTGCTTCATCGGCGAAGCATTCACCTGTTCTTGCACGCCTGCGAGAACGGCTTGCTGTTTGGCGCATGGACTGTCACAGTTCTGCGGAACAAAGCTCAGCACGATGATCTGATCATGGAGATCGCCGAGGCGCAGGACGTCACCGTCCGGTTCTTCGAGGCTGAGTTCGGGCGTGGAAGGGCTATCCGCGACCTCGAAGGCCGGTTCGCGATCGGTCATCACCTCATCGATGCGCTCACCGGGATGGTTTGCGAATGCCGGCTGTGCGACCAGCAGGGCGGCCAGGATCAGGAAGCGCTTCATTCAGAAACCTCCCTTGGCCCCTCGGCCGCTATTCCGAGCACGGAGACCTCAACGGTGATCTCTCCGGCGTTCTCGAAGCTGAGCGTCATAGGGAAAGTCGTGCCCTCGCTGAGTTTGTCTTGCAGTCCCATCAGCATCAGGTGCATGCCGCCGGGTGCGAGCGTGATCCGCTCGCCTGTCGGCAACTCAAGCGTTTCGATGTGCTTCATGCGGCTTACGTCGCCGTCCTTTTCGACTGCGTGAATCATAACGTGGCCGGCGACAGGCGTGGTCACACCGAGGAGCCGATCCTCCACAGCACTCTCGATCGTGAGATAGGAGGCGACCGGCCGGGACGCGAGGACGGAGGCGCGCGCCCACGCATCGGAAAGGCGGACGCTCTCCTCTGCGAGTGTCGGCGATGCGCCCGCCCAGAGCGCCACGACGATTGCAATCAGTATTTTCATCATTATTTTCCATTCATTCTTGCAAGGACATCGGTCGCCATATCTTCCGCGGACTGGTCAGCTTCGCGGAAGACATCCTCAAAGCGGCCTTCGGGTGTCATCAGGTAGATGTGCCCTGAGTGTGCCATCAGGTAACCGTCCGGAGCCGTTTCCTCTTCCATCTTCTCGTAGTAGACGCGGAAGGATTGGGCAGCTGCGGCAACCGCGGCTTCGGATCCGGTCAGTCCAACCAGCTTCGGGTGGAAGGCCTGAACATGTTCCGCCATCACCTCCGGCGTATCGCGCGACGGGTCGACGGTGATGAAGATCGGTGCGACCCGCTCGACCTCGCCGCCAATCCGATCCAGCACATTCGCCATGTAGGCGAGCGTGGTCGGGCAGACGTCGGGGCAATAGGTGAATCCGAAGAACACGAGTTGCCAGCGCCCGAGGAAGTCGGCCTCGGTCACGCGATTTCCGTTGTGGTCGATCAACGAAAACTCGGAGCGAATTGCGGCCTCGCCGGTGGTGACCGACGGCGGCTCGCGGACGCCGATCGTCCGGACGAAATAGGCACCACCGATCACCAACGCGGCAATGGTCACCAGGAACCACAGGCCGTAGCGAATTCGTCTGACATGTGTTGTTTTGCCTGATGTCATGTCTGTTTCTCGCAGCCCCCCCGCCCTGACCAAATGTCCGGGCGGGGGGATCTCAGCCTCCTATTGGTCTGTCGACGACTTCATGTTGTCTGTCATGCTGGCCATCAACTTGGTGCACTGCTCCATCATCGGCGCCATCTGGGCCATCATTTTCATCATGCCCATCATGCCGTCCATTCCGCCCATGCCGGACATTCCGTCCTGATTCATCATATCTTTGTTGTTCCCCATGCTGCCCTCTTCCATCATGGAGCCCTGGTTGCTTGGAGTTTTGTGCTCAGCGGCTTGAAGGGTCGGGACTGCGGCGATGTTGATCATCAGAACGGCAGCCATAGAGAGAGACTTGATAGGTTTAATCATCGGTCGTGTTCCTTTTCTGCTTGGTTAGGGATAGGGAATGCCGGGACGAAACCGCCACACTGACGGATTGTGCGTGTTGCACGGTTTCGTCCGACAAGAGGTCATTTTGGGCTCCGCCCGGTAATGAAGGTTCACCGTCTGCGGCAGCAGGGTTTCCGGCCTGGTTTGACTTGCAGGAACCGCCGGTAACCTTGTTCATGCAGAGTCCGAGCGCGCACATGGCGACACACGGCAGTGCTGTGAGGAGCAGCGGCGCTATGCCTGCCGCGGCTAGCCAACTCCAATTAAACGCGAGACCGCCAGCAATCAGGACCGCCGCAAGTATGAGGTATCCGCGACGGCCGCCGAGGTAGTAGCGAAGCGCGTAGAGAACATCGCGGCCAAACGAACCGTCCTCGGTGCTGTATTGTCGTGACTTATCCATGAAGGCTTCCTTTTCAGTTCGAGGTCTGATGTGTTTTGAGGAAATCGATCATCTCGGGCGCGTCCCATTCTGCCGGGCCGACCAGCCGTCCCAGTTCCTGCCCTTCAGCATCAATGAGGAGCGTCGTTGGCAGGCCGACGGCCGCAAGGTCGAACGAAGCCCGCATTGATGCATCGATATAGAGACCGAGATTCCGGATACCGATCTCGGCATAGAATTTGCGGACCACCTCCGGCCCGGCCCGGTCGACAGAGAGAGGCACAACCTCGAAACCGGGGCCGCCGAGTTTTGCCTGAAGCGCGTCAAGCGTTGGCATTTCCTCGCGGCAGGGCACGCACCAAGTCGCCCAGATGTTGAGCAGAACGGTTGTGCCTTTGAATGAGGCCAGCGTGAGAGCCTGACCTGCCTCGTCCTCGAACGTGACTACGGGAAGCGGCCGAGGCGTTTCGTGCATGACGAAGGGCTGGGGCAATAATATTGTGCCTGGTTTGTCGCTAACGGGGTGGGAGCCCTTATCGCCGTCGATGTAAATCATTGCGGCGGTGACTGCGAGCGCGACCACCACGAGGCCCCCAGCCGCAAGTGCGATTAAAATCGTGCGTTTTGCGTGCAATAGAGCCGTCATGAACCAGCGCCCCACATCTTCTGGTCCGCGGTCTGCTGGCGCAATGATTCCACCAGCGGCAGGATGGTTTTCGCGAGCACCTCTTCGTTCACCGGTCCGATATGCTTGTAGGCGATGAGCCCGTCCGCATCGACCACAAAGGTTTCGGGTACGCCATAGACGCCCCAATCGATCGCCACGTGTCCACTGATGTCGGCTCCGGTGCGCGTGTATGGGTCCCCGAGGTTGTCCAGCCATTGCGCTGCATCATCCGGCTGGTCCTTGTAGTTGAGGCCGTGCAGCGGCACGGTGCCTTGTGCTGCAAGCTTCATGAACAGAGGGTGCTCTTCGCGGCAGGCAACGCACCAGGAAGCAAAGACATTGACCAGCAATACCTCTCCTTTGAGATCATCGCTCGACAGCCCGAGCGATCGCCCCTGAACCGGCGGCAGGTCAAATTCGGGCACCACCTTGCCGATGAGCGCGGACGGAAGACTGCCAGGGTCTTGGGTCAAGCCCCAGGCCAGAACTATGGCAAGGACCGCAGCGACAGTAAGCGGCAGGAAGGCCAAGACGCTTCGTCCCGTCTTGGCGAACGACTGTTCCCTGTCCATAGTCATGCCCCACCACCGGCTTTGGCCGTCACTCGAGCCTGTGATTCCCGCTGGCGCTCGGGCCAGGTACTCTTGATGAATGCGAGTACCGCTGCGATTTCCTCGTCGCTCAGGATGTCTTCGAAGGCGGGCATGTCGCTCTCGTAGCCCGCAACAACACCGCCGACACCGAGCTTGGTGATGTCGAACAGGTCCTGGTCTGAGTGATGCCAGGTGTGGCCGCTCTCGTCATGGGGCGGCGCCGGCATGCGGCCGTTCTCCAGCCTGCGCCTCCAGTTCGGCTGCCCCTGGAGCTCGGCCCCATGGCAGGAGGCGCAGTTTTGCGCATAAACTTGCCTTCCGAGGGTGATCTGCTCGTCTGTCACAGGATAACCCAGCACAGTCAGGTCTTCGGCTTGTGTACCGGTACTTTGCGATTGCCCCTGCGCGGCGATAGCGGTCAGACCCGAAAAGGCGACAGCGGAAAGGAGGAGCATCATCCGCTTCATTGCCGCCCCCGCAGAAACTTCACCAACGCGAAAATGCCGAGGACCAGAACTGCCAGGATCAGAAGGCTGAACAGACCACCTCCGAACATCATAAAGCCCATCATGGAGCCATCCATCATACCGTTCATGCCATCACTCATCGGAGTAAACGGCGACGCCGTCCTTGCCGAAGGCGTAGGTCTTCAGCGTGCCTGTCTTTGCCGGTGCCATGCCGGGAGCATTCCCCGGCATTCCGGGCAACGTGATGCCGGTGACATCTGGACGCTCGCTGACCAGCCGTTCGATAATCTCGACAGGCACGAGGCCGCTTACGACATAGCCGTCAATCTCGGCCAGGTGACACCCGATACCTCGCTCGGGAACGCCCATTTCAACCGAGCGCTTGTCGAAATCGCGATCATCGACGCGCGTCACGGAAAAGCCGTTGGTCTCCAGATAGTCGGCATAGGTATCGCAACATCCACAGCCGGGGTCGCGCCAGATTGTGATCGCCTTGGCACCAGCAACGCTGGCACTTTCGTCTTGGGGAGCTTGAGCCGAGGCCAACGCCGTAAACGCCACACTACCAATGACAGCCAAGGCGGTAACGGTTGCGGCAACAAAGATCTTTTTCATGTTGTTCTCCATTAATTGTTAGCGAGCGGGGTCCAGGACAGACCGCCGTCGCGAGTTTGGATGAGACCGTCCTCGGTGAGGGCAACGACTTGATCGGCATTGTTGGGATGGACGGCGACCGCATCAGTGCGGAAAGATGAGCGTTGCACCCAGACGACCCCCGCGTCCGCAGAAGCCCACACACCGGAAGGTAGGGCGGCATAGAGCCTCATCGGAACCGACGCTGCGCTCACCAAAGCGTGGATAGGTTCTCCGGTGGGCAACGGTGCCTCCGGCGCAGGCGCTGCCCCGGATACCAATGCGTCCATCGCATCGCCTGGCTGCACGTCCTGCCAACGGCAGAAACAGTCGGGCACGCGGGTGAGACCCAATCCGGTTCCAGCGTATAACCAGATGCCGCCCATGCCCGTGGCCAGATCGACCGAGGCCAATGCAGTCAAGTCGCGTTCGGCATCTGCCAGCCAAGGCCGGTCCATCGCGAAGACCCAAGATCGGCCAGCATCTTCGCTTTTCCATAGACCGTCACCATGAACGGAAACATACAGGGTTTCGGGGTTTGAAGAAGCCGCTGCGACAGCAACTACTGGAGCCTCGGGTAAACCCTGGCTTCTCGCCTCCCAGCTCTGCCCGCCGTCTTCGGATAGCGCAACGCCCCCATTAGACAGCCCCGCTACAATCCGACCGGCACGGTCGTTGTGCGTCGCAAGCGAAAGAATGCTGCCGCTTTTCGGACCGGGCAACGGTGTGGACACTCCGCCGTCGTCGCGGCGGATGAACCCGGCACCTCCAACGATGAGCGCATTGCCATCGAAAGCGATTGCGGAAGGTGTTTTGCCCGGCGCGGCGCGAGCTGTCCGGTTTACCGAAACCGAGAGCACTGCACTGGCCCCGAAGGCCGCAGCGGACGTGAGAAAGGCTCGACGCGTCGGCGTCGGCAAAAGCAATGTCATGATGTTCCAACTATCCTGAGGGGGTGCTCGATCCAGCAGTGCGCGAACCCGCGATGCTGAGTAGGACCATGAACGATCAGATTGATCGCGCATGAAGTCAGCCGCAGCTAGCCGGAACGGATTCCGGGCAGCGTCAGGTCAGGGTGGAGGATCTCGGAGGGTAAGGGTTCGGCAGTCCGGTGCGTCCGGCCATGCTTCGATAAACCGCATCTTCGGTGGTCGTCACTGCCTCAGGCAGGCCGGGCTCGCCCGATGGCAGGATGGCCGACAGGGGAGAAACGCAGATATAATCGCACGGCTGCATGTCACCGCCGCCGACAGGGCAATCTTTGCAGCTGCCCATATCGCCGTTTTCGACGGCGGTAAGGGCCATCGTCGTATTCATGCTGGCGGCATTCGCGGTATGCACGACCGAACCCGCCGCGAACACGGCGAGCATGAGGATCGTTAGAATGCGAGCATACCTTTTCATCTCATATCGAATAGCTAAAACTTGGTGACCTGTCCATACACGTTTTGTCGCACCGCCTGTAAGGGTTCAGGAAGGCATCAATTGTGGAACTGGTGTCCGGTCCTACCGATTTTCCAAGCCGATGGGTGTGTGATTTCGCACTGAGCTACCAAACAAAGCCATCACGATAGACTGTAGGCAAGACATCAAGTCGGCGTTCAAGTCTCTCGGTTCACATCCTTTGGCGGAGATACCACGACAAACGACGCGGTAGTCTCACCTCGGTTGATCGAAAGTTCAGCTATCCAATTGTTTCTAAATCGTGTGTTGCTAATGCAGCATTTGAATCGCATTTGAGAAAAATCCAAGTCTTTGATTTTTCCCAGTTTTTATCT
>NZ_NVXQ01000006.1 GCF_002733955.1 Hoeflea sp.
AACGGAAGCACGTCAGGAACGGGATGCTGTCACCCGTCGAGTTCGAACGGCAGCAGGAAATGTAACCCGAGGGTGTCCACGAAACTCGGGGCTATTCACCGTATCCAAGCGTCGAGCAGGATGCGATGTGCATAACTGAGTGAACAAATTACCATCACCAGCCCAGAATTGGCCTACACCATGGGTTTTGTGCGTCGTACACAAACCCAAACACGACTACCTCAAAAGGAAATTGTATTGCTTCATCGCAGAACTCACCTTCTTGGATATTTTTCATCATGATGACGATTTACGATTTGATTGCAGTGTTCCTTGTGCTGACGGCAACGTTCGCTTGGATCAATCACCGCCTCATTCGTCTGCCGCACACGATCGGCCTGCTCGTCATGGGACTGGTAGCGTCGCTCGGTCTAATTTGTGTCGAACTCATTTTTCCCGGAGTGCTTCCATACGAAAATCTCGCAGGGATCATCCGGCAAATCGACTTTCAGAAAACGGTGCTGGACGGCATGCTAGCATTTCTGTTGTTTGCGGGCGCTTTGCATGTCGATCTCGGTCAGCTGCGTGACCGTGCCTGGGTTGTTGGCTCGATGGCAACGGTGGGGGTCTTGGTCTCCACAGGGATTATCGGTGTCGGCTTCTGGTTTGCAGCAGGGGCGCTTGGCGTTCCCGTTGCCCTTTCGTGGGCCTTGGTGTTTGGCGCACTTATCAGTCCAACCGATCCGGTGGCGGTCCTGTCAACTCTTAAGACAGTTCGTGTTCCCGAGATACTCAAGGCAGAAATGATCGGCGAATCGCTGTTCAACGATGGAGTCGGAGTCGTAATATTTACCGTCCTCATGGCGACCGCAATCGGAGCCGCCGGCGGCGGTGTCGATGTCATTGAGATCAGCGAACTTTTCTTCATCGAGGCATTGGGAGGCGCTGTGCTCGGGCTTGCCACCGGCTACATTGCCTACAGGGCAATGCGTGCGATCGACGATTATCCGATCGAAGTCCTGATCTCGCTTGCGCTGGTAGCCGGCACTTATACACTTGCGGCCAAACTTCAAATGAGCGGTCCCATTGCAGTCGTCGTGGCCGGTGTCCTTATTGGCAATCGCGGCCCACAAGATGCGATGAGCGACCAGACAGAGCAGTATCTCTTTGGGTTCTGGACGCTCATCGATGAGATACTCAATTCGGTGCTTTTTCTTCTTATCGGCCTTGAAGTGCTCGTTCTCCGCCTCGACCCGTCTTTCAGTTGGTTGGTCGCGTTGGCGGTACCACTCGTCCTGTGTGCTCGCCTGCTAGCCGTAGCCATTCCGGTGATTGCATTGAGTGCGAACTATACTTTCATACGGGGTACAATTCCTGTTCTGACGTGGGGAGGGTTGCGGGGTGGCATTTCCATTGCACTCGCGCTTTCAATTCCGGAGGTCGCCGAAAAATCCGTCATTCTCGCCGCCACATATGCACTCGTTCTCTTTACCGTCGTCATTCAAGGCTTGAGCCTACGCGCTGTTGTCGAGCGCGTCGTAAAATCACTAGGCGTTTGATCCCATGGTTTGATGGTGCGATCCTTTCGAAGGAATGGAAGGAAGCGTTATGTGACAAGTTCGTCACGGGAGCGCCACGACCACGCACGCCGTCAGAGCTGCAATACAGCGATCGCAAACTTCGCGCGCTCAGCTGAGCCGGGAGCTGGGGATTAACCCCAAGACCGTTGCGAAATGGCGGAAGCGGACGACGATTGAGGATATGAAGACTGGCCCGAAAGAACCTCGCTCAACGGTCCTGACCGAAGCCGAAGAAGCGGCAATCGTGGCGTTCCGTCGCCAAACGCTGTTACCGCTGGACGATTGTTATTACGCCCTGTAGTCGTCGATCCCGCATCTGACGCGATCGGCGCTGCATCCATGGCCCGGCAGGCAAGTGTAGCGCCGCCGAGAGGGGCTGCCTGCAGCGGCATGGCATCTCTCGCCTGCCTGAAATCGAGGGGGACAAGCCGAAGCGCCAGAAGTTTAAGCGCTACCCCATCGGCTTCTTTCACATTGATACTGCTGAAGTCCAAAAAAGATTTTGACGGATGTTGCGCATGCTGCGGTCGGAAATCTCAAAGGCATTTACCACGCCACACAGGTCACCAGACATCAGGACGACGTCGGCTGGTTCGATCGCAACGTCTGTACCTGTACCGATGACGAAGCCCACGTCCGCATGGGACAATACCGGTGCATCGTTGATACCGTCCCCGACAAAGGTAACCCGCATCTTGGCGCCGCCTAGCTCGTCTAACGTTTCCACCTTGCCGTCGGGCAACACCCCCGGCGATTACGCGGTCTCACGCTTGTCCCCGGTTATCATGGCGACTTTCACAGCCAGTTTGTGCAGGTTGACTACAAAGTTACTGCCAGCCAAGCAAAAATGTCTTGAACGGCATCCAGACTCCCATCAACATCATCATAAGATTTTCGGTCAGCGATACGAAGCCTAGCGGCACATTGCTGCTCCCTCCTACACAGGCACATTTGAGTTCACGCCGGTCGAAATAGACCGCTTTGATGACAGATACTGCGCCAACTGTTCCGATAAACAACGCCGCAGGAGCTGACAGCCAGATTAGGGTACCGGCTAGCATCAGAATTCCGGCAACTGCTTCTACGAATGGATAGATGTACCCGTACCGGACCCAGCGACGAGCGAGCAGGTCGTAGTTGAGGAACATCGTTGAGAAGCTTTCGACATCCTGCAGTTTCTGGATTGCTAGGAGGCACATCGAGATCGCGAGGAACCATTCCAGTGCACGCAATGTCAGTATCGAACCGAACATGGCCCAACTCAGACCAAGCGCCATCAGGAAGGCCACCGAAAAGATTGCGATAACAGGTCGGTAACTGGTCTCGTCTTGGTCTGTCCGCCCCTTCCCGAAGTATTCACGCAGGTCGTCGTATCCGCCAATCCGCTGATTCTCGATCCATGTCTGGGGGGTCGTCCCGACGCCTTCCTTATTCAAGAACGCATCGGTTTCGTCGCGGGTGGTCAGATGATGGTCCGCTACTCTATATCCTTTTCGCTCCAACAGGTCCTTCGATTTGAGACCGTAGGGGCAGATATGCCCGGGCATTACCATGCGGTAAAGAACTGCCGTCTCCGCTGTAGTGTAGGCCATATCTCACGCCTCCTTCGATGTCGATTATTTATCGCAACTGTAGAAGCCACGGTAGCCTGCGGTCAGACCGGTTTCGAGTTCCAGAGACATGTCAGCTTCGGCAGGCTCCGCTCCAATAGAGCCGAGTGGGGCCGGGTTGTCTCCAGCGGCGTCGATGCGAATCGCCATACCTTCCATACTGAACTCAGTGGGTGAAGCTGCGTCTATGCTGACCAGATCACCGCTGAGCTTAACTAGGCCGACGGTTTGTCCATCTACTTCCCCTATGGCAAACGCAGGCGGGCTTCCGGTAGTGTAATTGAATGTGCAAGCTGGTCCGTTCGGGAACAATGCCGCAATCTCGGTATCGAACAGGAAACCGGGATCGATCACCGCGACATCTGCTGTTGAAAGCGCCCGTTCAAGGCTGACAAGTTGAGCGCGTGACTGCTGCTCCTGTTCAGGAACATCGCCAGATGTCTCAATACTGTTGATCAGATAGCGCATCTCCGCGATTTCTTTGTCCTGCGCATAAATAATTTCGTCAGCGAGCTTGCGAACACGTGAATCAGAGATGTTTGCGCGGCTCGAAGTCATGATCGCGATCGAGTGGTGAGGGATCATTGCGCGCATATAGCTGGTATCGCCAACCGTCACCTGGCTACGAACCAGCCATAGAGAGGCGGAGAACGCGATGACCGCAGCACCGAAGATTGCGGCATTGATCACTTTTCTGGAGTACATCGACAGCATGAAACCCAGCATGATGATCGCCATTGCCGCGCCCATCAAAAGCGCCATGTAGGCGCGGGTCTCTGACCAGAAAATGTGGGAGACAAGGTATGTGTTGAGGTACATTAATCCGAACATCACGACCGTCGAGGTCGCGATCATCGCGGCGAATCTCCAATATGACATAGCTCACTCCTTCAACTAGGTTGTCAAAAAGGTAGTGAATAAACGACCTTCCAGCGCTGGAAGGTTCCAAAAAAAAGCCAACAAACGTTGCCTTCTTAATCTGCATCTCTCGTGACGACGTGAAAGATGGTGGAAGCCGAGCAACTAATCAGCAGGAAGCCGTTCAGTGCTTCAATGCCTGCAAGAAAACGCAAATGACCCGTGGGATAAATATCTCCAAGCCCCAATGACGAGTAATTGACAACGGAGAAATAGAAGACATCCATAAAAGAACCGACATTCCCTTGAGCAAAACCACCGATGCCTATGATCTCGCCCAAGTTGAACCCAACAGCGTAGAGTCCTGCT
The DNA here is from genome assembly GCF_002733955.1 of Hoeflea sp. Lineage (GTDB taxonomy): Bacteria > Pseudomonadota > Alphaproteobacteria > Rhizobiales > Rhizobiaceae > Hoeflea. The sequence goes on from NZ_NVXQ01000006.1 coordinate 4,397, forward strand.
TCAAGGATGTGGGCAGTCGCCAGAGAATATAGGGCAAATAGAAGATTGCCAGACCGCGAAAGAGAGATTTGTTTGGTGACCGCCATCACGAGGCTCATAGCGCGAACATGGACGAGCCCGCTCAATCCGAATAGCAGTACTGCGAAAACGACAACCCAAGCCAACTTTGCTGACCCCTTTTAAGCTTATTGGTTTGGTTGTTCCTCGTCGCTTTGTTTCATAGCCAGGTCGGCTAGTATTGGACAATCCGGACGATGATCACCCGTGCAGGCGTCAACAAGAAACGAAAGCGTCACCCGCATTTCCGTCAGTTCTGCGATCTTTTTGTCGATCCGTTGGAGATGCTGCTCGGCGATCTCCTTGACCTCGGCACTGGCGCGTTTCTCATCTCCATAAAGTGCGAGCAAACTACGGCAATCTTCTATACTGAATCCAAGCGCACGCGCGCGGCCCAGGAAGGCCAACCTGTGTGCATCTCTTTCGCAGAAGGTGCGATAGCCGTTCGAACTGCGCAAGGGCTTCACGAGACCTATATCCTCGTAATAGCGGATCGTCTTGGCAGGCAGCCCCGACAGGATAGCGACATCTCCGATATTCATTGCACCTTTCCTCCGTATTCAGCGACAACGAGGGTAGCGGGGACAGCCCTCTCAACACCTGAATCTACTAAATTGGATTCATCCATTGCCGGCCTGACCCAACGCAAGCGCAGAGCGTTCGTCAGCACGAAGATCGAGCTGAGAGCCATCGCCCCGGCAGCCAGCACCGGCGACAGCATCAAGCCAAAGACGGGAAATAGCGCTCCTGCTGCTAAGGGAATGAGGGCAACATTGTATCCAAAAGCCCAAAACAGATTCTGACGGATGTTGCGCATGGTGCGGTCGGAAATCTCAAAGGCATTGACCACGCCACGCAGGTCACCTGACATCAGGACGACGTCGGCTGACTCGATCGCAACGTCTGTACCTGTACCGATGGCGATGCCCACGTCCGCATGGGCCAATGCCGGCGCATCGTTGATACCGTCCCCGACAAAGGCAATCCGCATCTTGGCGCCGCGTAGCTCGTCCAACGCTTCCACCTTGCCGTCGGGCAACACCCCGGCGATTACGTGATCGATGCCAGTCTCGCGGGCAATGACTTCTGCTGTCTCGCGCTTGTCACCGGTTATCATGGCGACTTTCAGGCCCAGATTGTGGAGGGCGGCGACTGCTGCACGGCTGGCCGGTTTAACAGGGTCCGCAACTCCGATCACGGCGGCGACCAGCCCGTCCACCGCGACGTACAGTGCCGTTCGCCCACTAACGGCAAGGCGCGTTTCGGCATCCGCGAGTGCGCCAACGGAAAGCCCCTCCCGGGTCATCAGCCGATCCGCACCGACCAGAATCTCCCGACCGGCAACACGTGCCCGCACACCATAGCCCGTGATGGACTCGAAGCCTTGGACGTCCTGCGAAACAGACCCTTCGGCACGCCCAGCGCGTACGATCGCTTCAGCGATAGGATGTTCCGAGCGTGCCTCGACCGCCGCGACCAACGCCAACACCTCTCCGTGTTCGAAGCCATCGGCCAACACGAGGTCGGTCAATTCCGGGCGGCCCTCGGTCACCGTGCCGGTCTTGTCGAGCGCGACCACGTCCACGCCGGTCAATTGTTGCAATGCATCGCCCTTGCGGAACAGCACTCCCATTTCCGCCGCGCGGCCGGTTCCAACCATGATCGAGGTTGGCGTGGCCAGGCCCATCGCGCAGGGACAGGCGATGATCAGCACAGACACGCCTGCCACCAGTGCGTAGGAAAGTGCGGGCGAGGGCCCGACGACCATCCAGACCAGCACCGTGAACGCTGCGAGCGCCATCACCGCAGGTACGAACCAAAGTGTGATCCGATCCACCATGCCCTGAATCGGCAGTTTGGCCCCCTGGGCCTCCTCGACCATTCGAATGATCTGCGCCAGCGTCGTGTCGGCACCAACGCGTGTGGCGCGGAACTGAAAGCTGCCGGCACCGTTGACTGTTCCACCAGTGACGGGATCGCCGGGTACTTTGCTTGCAGGAACCGGCTCCCCGGTGATCATGCTTTCATCCACATGGGCACTGCCTTGGGTCACCTCGCCGTCCACTGCGATGCGTTCACCGGGGCGCACCACAAGAATGTCACCGGTTCGAATCCTCTCGATGGGCACGTCCTGCGGTTCGCCGTCCACAAGAGCCCGCGCTGTCCGTGCCTGCAACCCCATTAGCTTCTGGATGGCAGCACCGGTTCGGCCCTTGGCGCGCGCCTCCATCCATCGTCCCAGTAGGATCAGCACCACTATCACCGCTGCCGCCTCAAAATAGACGGCCCGCGTGCCATCGGGCAGCAAAGAGGGGGCAAAGAGTGCGACGATGGAATAGAGATAGGCTGCCCCAGTTCCCATTGCGACGAGGCTGTTCATGTCTGGTGCGCCCTTCAGGAGGGCTGGAAAACCTGCTGTGTAGAAATGGCGGCCAGGCCATGCAAGTACGATAGTAGTCAGAACGAATTGGATCATCCAGCTGGTTTGATGCCCGATCGTTCGCCCGATAAGTTCGTGCATGCCCGGCACAATATGCGCACCCATTTCCAGCAAGAAGACGGGAAGCGCGATTGCCGCAGCGAACGCTGTCCTTTTGGCAAACTCCCGCGCCTCGCTTTCCTTGCGGGTGCTGCGGTCCTCGATCACCGAGTCGTCTGCGCTCTGGGCAGGGTAGCCTGCATCTGCGGCCGCCTTCAGCAAGTCTGACAATTCGACCACACCCTCTGCAACGGTCACTTTCGCGGTCTCCGTCGCGAGATTGACGTTTACGTTGAGCACACCAGACACTGCCGCAAGTGCTTGGTCCACACGTCCCACGCACGACGCGCAGGACATGGACGACACATTCAGGCGGATGCTCCGGGTCCGGGCGGGATAACCAGCTCGTTCCAGCGCCTCGACAACATCTGGGATGACCGCGGAAGAACCAAGCCGGATCAGTGCAGTCTCGGTCGCCAGGTTCACATCAACCTCTTCAACACCGGGGATAGCCAATAGCGTGCGCTCGACTCGCCCGACGCAGGATGCGCATGACATGTTCTGGACAGAAAGCCGCAGATTTTGTGTAGCGGGCATGAAGATCTCCTTATAGCTCGCAACATAGCTAGAGCTTCCACTCGCTGGAAGGTCAAGCCTGTCAGATTGTTTTTGTTTGGCCCTTGACCTTCCCGTATTGGAAGCCCTCATGTGAAGGGTTGAATGAGGGAGAAAGACATGACGAGCTATTATATCCCAAGCATGAGTTGTGGACACTGCACTGCAGCAATCGAAAATGCGATAAAGGCAATTGACCCAACAGCAAGCGTTTTGTGCGAGGTGGCTTCGCACACTGTTTCGGTAGAAAGCTTTCTAACCGACCGTGCGATCTCGGTGGCGATCCGCGATGCGGGTTATGAAGTTGTCGCCCCTCCGCCTTCCTGACGTAGAAACAGCATCGGTCGAACACGGGTCTATAATAGTGGGCTGTGCCAGTCCGCCTATCCTACCGTTCAACCTGTCTATCAATAGATGACGTAGCCCTGCCGAATCCGACTAATTGTGGCTAGAAATTTCCATTTATGATCCCGTGAACGGGAGAAGGAGAACTCCATCAAAGCATCGAAGTTCAGCAAGGTGCCTGTTGCGTTTGACTTGGGTCATTGTGTGTAACCGTCATGTGCAATCATATTTCGCGGTGTAAATCGGACTCGTAACAAGCCTCAAAATACGAAAGACGGGATTGTAATGGTCAAAAAGGAAAAAGCCAAGACATTGAACCTGGATGCAGGACCTGAGCATTCTTTGCTGGAAGGGCGGAGTGCATTCTTCGGTTTTTTGATGAAACGTCTCGGCAATCGGGCCGATGCGGAGGACGTGTTGCAAGAGTTTTCCATTCGGGTGCTCACTCGCAAAGATCAACTGCGCGAAGCAGACCGTATGGATGCTTGGCTCTATGCCATTTTGCGCTCGACCCTGAACGATCACTACCGGAGGTCGAAACGGCTGAACCGCTTGACCGACGCTGTCGCCCGCGAGCCCGCGGCGTGGATACAAGAGGCCCCCGAACAATTGGGCAAACTTTGCACTTGCCCGGGTGGATTGATCTCGGATCTCCGCCCCACCGATGCCCAATTGATCCAGCGGGTCGACTTTGGTGAGGATGATCGCATTGCTGTCGCTGCAGATTTGAAGATTAGCCGTAACGCGCTGGGCGTGCGCTTGCACCGGGCCCGTATGGCGCTACGCGAAGCACTCGTCGTACATTGCGGCACGTGTTGCGAAACTTCCCGCAACGACTGTTATTGCGCGCCAGAAGGCTGCGAGAACGAAGAACACGGCTCGAGTTGCGTTACAGAAATCAAGCCGTCCGACCATATCCGCCCAACCGTGTAAGAATAGTCGCTCTGCGACGTCTCCCTATGTGAACCTGCCCTTTGGGTGACAACGCAGGAGTATTCGATGGGACAGAAGACAGAGGCTCGGATTCGGCAACGAGGCAGTTTGCGTGCGACCGATGCGGAACTATCTGCGCTTGTAAGCCAGATGGCGTGCCGATGTGCGAAATGCACGAATTATGACGATGCACCCCTGGCACGGGCAATGTTTCAAAGCGTTGAGGAACGCGGCCAGACCTTGGACGCCGCTGCCGGATCGCTTGGGATCGATGTGGGGGACGGTGCCTATTTGCTGGCTGGTTTGCGCCAAGACGTTGCGGTCGATTTCGCGTTGACACTACTGACTGGTCGAAAACCGGACCTTCTGAACCGGCAGGAGGAGCCTGTCTGATGTGCGCTCGAAACTCTCCCGCTAGAAGGCGCCTTCAAGGATGCTTCGGGCGCATGACGGCTTGTCCTTAAAGCTACAAGAGACATTTTGGACCGCAATCGTCGCGGAGCGCCCCAAAAAGTAACGAAGTCCGGCTCGGATGCAGTGTGCCCTGTCCCCGCCCGCGCTGATAACGGTGGGGAAAACCACCGCCGCGAACTTGAAAAGGAAATTCCACATGCTCGCAAAAGACATCATGACAACGACGGTGATCTCGCTCTCATCCAATGAAACTGTTGAGGAGGCAGTGCATCTGATGCTCGCTCATCACGTCAGCGCCTTACCTGTGCTGGATGCTGAGGGAGAGGTGATCGGCCTCATTAGCGAGGGGGATCTGATGCGAAGGGTCCGCAATACGGGCGACGTACGCCGATCGTGGTGGCTCGAGATTTTCGCTCGAGCGTCTGAAAACGTCGAGGAATTCGTCAAACTGCGTAGTCAACACGTCGCGGACGTCATGACGCGAAAAGTCTTATCGGTAGATGAAGAAACGTCAGTCAGTGAGATTGCGAAACTCCTTGAGACACATCGAATCAAGCGCGTCCCGGTGTTGCGTGGAGGCCTGCTGGTCGGAATAGTGAGCCGCGCAAATCTGCTCCACGCCCTGTCCAGGGCTGACCAACGCGGACTTCCTGAGCCGTCAGACGATGATCGTGAATTGCGTATCAGAATTGACGCTGCGCTGAAGGAAGTGCCAGTCGCGTGGTCCAATCTCATTAACTATTCGGTTGAAAACGGAAAAGTATCCGTGAGTGGCTTGGTAGACAGTCGGGCAGAAGAAAACGCGATCCGTGTTGCCATCGAGAATGTGCAGGGAGTGCAAAATGTGCACCTGCAGTTGGGGCTTGCACCTACCTGGGCTTATTATGGGATCTGAGAACGGGCCGTGTGCCGGCGCCAACTACAATCGAAGACGGGTGGGAGCTACAACCCGGTCCTGAAGACGTCGGCGGTGTTTTTCTAAGGAGTGCCCAATTGACCTGGATCACAAGAACGATCCTGCCTGAATTGTTTGCATGAAGAGACAGAAAAGGCGTCTCCTGTCGAAAGCTTGTCTGAACAATATTGCCTTTTTGTCACGGGCATGTTCGCTCTGGCACCGCAGTGCTGATGTTTGTGCTTTCGGCGGAATTCGACTTTCGTTTGAAAGATGGCGTCCCGTACCACAAGCTCTTGGGATTGTGCAGACTGGTGAGGCCGGTATTGCGGCGGTCAGTTCCGACCAAGACTGGGTCAATCATTGCCAGTCAATTCCTGGCCGCCATACTGCGCTTTTGCCGGTATGGGAAACGGTTCTTTGGGTTTGCATCATTGAATGAACCGTTTGAAATAGCCCCTGACTGGTTTGCGTCATCCGAACGTCTGGTTTGCTCCGTCCCCGCGCAAACCGCCTGTCGCAGGCCTAGCCGCTTTCAGAGGTCGGCAGCATTCCCCTTGTTACCGCTCTGAGAGCGGGCCAACGAACGATTGCGGTCAATCTGTAATGGTTTGCCACCAGCAACGTCTAAAGCGTGAAACCCACAGCAAAGGAGGTCATCATGGATCTGAAACCTGCGAACTAAACCGAACACGGTTCCAAGGAAAAATTGGACGGACCTTGCAACAGCACAGGCCGATCACAGCCAAGGTGCGCAGTAGCAGACATCAACGGATCGTCAGCAGAAGGCCAATTAGGTTTGAGGAGCGATGATTCAAACGAAACAATGGGTGATGACGGGAACCAAATTATAAGCGGCTAAACTCGACCTTTGGCCAGCACCTATCCAAAATGGACAGACAATCATTAGGGCCTTGTCGATTAGATTTTGCAGTAATTAAAATATTATTGCCCTTTTTTCGACGATTCTTCGCGATGAATCATGAATATTACATATTACAAATACGGCATACAATATTATATAAATATTTCAACAATTTAATATTGAGATAATTATAGTCAAAGACTACATAATAACTCTAACAGAATTTGCGAAATTGTTTGATTCTTCGCATTTTTAACAGTGAGTATAGTTAAAGAAAGAGGAAAACGGGCATGTCCACAATTTGGGACGACAAAGCAAAATCGAGCAGACGTGATTTTCTCTATGTGGCGACCGGAACTGCGGGTGTAGTTGGTGTAGTTGCGGCGATGTGGCCATTTATCGATAGCCTAAACCCATCGGCCGACGTCTTAGGGCAAGCTAGTATTGAAGTATCGCTAGGGTCTATCGAGGTGGGACAGCGCGTGACTGTCAAATGGCGCGGCCAACCAATTTTTATCGACCGACGTACACCTTCCCAGATTGCTTCCGCCGTTGCAGATGATTCAGCTGAATTGCGCGACCCGCAAACGGACAGCGAAAGGGTCCAAGACGCTGAATGGTTAATCGTTGTTGGTATTTGCACGCATTTGGGGTGTGTGCCTTTAGGGCAACGGAAGGGTGATCCGCAAGGTCAGTGGGGTGGTTGGTTTTGTCCCTGTCACGGGTCTCATTATGATACATCCGGACGCATTCGAAAGGGTCCAGCGCCAAAAAACCTGGTTGTCCCGCCCTATCGATTGGCGTCATCCGGCACGGTTATCATTGGGTAGCGTTGCATCGAAGAGGACCAAGATGATGTCAGCAAACTATAAGAAATCGCTTCGTTTCCTCGGTGCTGCAGGGACCGTCACTGGCTCGCGGTATCTGGTCGAAGCGGGGAAGCGCCGCATTCTTGTCGATTGCGGATTGTTTCAAGGCTTCAAGTCTCTTCGAGATCGCAATCGCAAACCGTTTCCGGTACGTCCCGCGTCGATCGACACCGTTCTTCTCACTCATGCTCATCTGGATCATTCCGGCTATCTTCCAGCACTTGTTCGTGCTGGCTTTTCCGGAAAGGTTCATTGTACTCAGGCTACCGAAGACCTGTGCGGTCTGATCCTGCCTGACAGCGGACATATCCAGGAAGAAGAGGCGCGCTACGCGAAACGCAAAGGATACGCCAAACATAAAAACCCGACCCCTCTTTATGCGCTGAACGATGCTAAAGCCGCACTCAAAAGACTGACCCCGCACCCTTTCGGACGGCGGATCGATCTTGGTGACGGCATCACTGCCACTTTTATCCCTGCTGGCCATCTGCTTGGTGCCGCACAGATCCGGTTGGAACTTGGAGACAGAATTGTGCACTTCAGTGGCGACCTTGGTCGCCAAGCCGATCCGATGATGGCCCCCCCCGAGCCTTTTCACGGTGCAGATGTACTGGTTTGCGAGTCAACTTATGGCAACCGGGCTCACGCGAAAATCGACGCGGAAGCCGAACTCGCCCCATTTCTAAAGCGCACTTTTGCCCGCGGAGGTACGGTGCTGATTCCCGCTTTCGCTGTCGGACGCGCTCAGGGAATTCTCTATCATGTAGCCCGGCTGATGAAACGCGGTGAAATCCCCCACGTTCCGGTCTTCCTGAATAGTCCGATGTCGGTTAACGCCACTGCCATCTACCACCGTCACCACGAAGAGCATCATGTCACATGGGAAGATTGCAAGGCGATGTTCGATATCGCCGAGCGAGTTAACTCGGTCGAGCAATCAAAGGAACTGAACACCCGCCAGGGACCAATGATCATCGTTTCTGCCAGCGGAATGCTGACTGGAGGGCGCATTTTGCATCATATCGCAAGCTTCGGCGGCGACCGGCGCAACGCAATCTTGCTCTCAGGCTTTCAAGCGGGCGGTACGCGTGGCGCTGCGCTAGCCGAGGGTGCCAAGACGCTTAAAATGTTTGGGCGTGAATTCGCTATTGAAGCTGAAGTGGTTCAGTTAACTGCGTTCTCAGGCCACGCTGATGTAGGTGAAATACTTGACTGGATGCGCCACGCTGACCGTCCGCCTCAAATGACCTATCTGACGCACGGGGAACCATCCGCGTCGGATACCTTGCGATCGCGCGTTCAAGACGAACTGAGCTGGAAAGTGCGTGCCCCGGAACACCTAGAAACCGTCAATCTGGATCGACCCCGATGACCAACACCCTGTCACTCATCCCATCGGGTATTGATACGTATCGTCAGGCAGTCGTTTACATGAACGAGGATTGCCATATTTGCCGTGCGGAGGGCTTCTCAGCCCAAGCACGTATTCGTATTGATCTGAGTAACCGCTGGATAATCGCGACGTTGAATGTGGTGGCGCGAGGCGGGTGGTTGGCGGTCGACGAGGCTGGGCTCTCAACTTCGGGCTGGGAGGCGCTGGGCGCGCAGCTGGGTGCCCGCGGGCATTTTTCCCATGCCGACGTGCCTTTTTCTGCCTCGTCCATACGCGCCAAGGCTTACGGCCGCCGTCTTGATCAGAACAGCTTTTCTGCCATCATCCAAGACACACTCGACAATCGGCTTTCGGATCTTCACCTTGCCGCTTTCATCACCTCTTGTGCAGGTGACCGCCTGAGTGAGAGCGAGACAGTAGCTTTGACCCGTGCCATGCAGACTGCAGGCGAAACGCTTGACTGGGGCGGAGCAGTGGTTCTTGATAAGCATTGCGTGGGCGGCCTGCCAGGAAATCGGACGACGCCCATTGTCGTTGCCATAATAGCCGCAGCAGGGCAGCTTATTCCAAAAACCTCGAGCCGTGCGATTACGTCACCTGCCGGAACCGCAGATACGATGGAGGTAATGGCGCCCGTGGCGCTCGACGCCGACGCTTTGCGAAAGGTAGTAGAGCTCGAAGGTGGATGCATCGTATGGGGGGGCGGGTTGAACCTCAGTCCTGCCGATGATCATTTCATTCGCATCGAACGGCCACTCGATTTCGATAGCACCGGACAAATGGTTGCGAGTGTGTTGTCCAAAAAGGCGGCAGTCGGCGCAACGCACGTGCTTATCGACATGCCGGTGGGTCCAACAGCCAAGGTCCGCTCAACCGAGGCCGCCGCGGCGCTGGGCGTAAGACTGAAATTGGTGGGAGCGGCAATCGGCCTCAATGTTACGCTACATCAAAGTGACGGCTCCTCCCCGGTTGGACGTGGCATCGGCCCTTCGCTCGAGGCACGGGACGTGTTGGCTGTACTCAGGCGCGCGCAGGAAGCGCCGCTGGATTTGCGCGGACGCGCGCTAGATTTGGCAGGCAAACTCCTCGATCTAGCACCCGGTGCCCGCGCCGGGCGGGGCCGCAGAGAGGCAGAAGCGCTTCTTGATAGCGGGGCCGCAGAAGCTAAGTTCTTGGCTATCTGTACCGCGCAAGGTGGATTCCGCGAACCTGACGCTGCAGCGCATCGCATCGAAATAACCGCAGGGGTATCGGGGCAACTTATCGCTATCGACAACCGCCTGATTGCCCGGATCGCAAAACTGGCCGGCGCACCCCGCCAAAAGAGCGCTGGTGTTCGGTTGCTTGCACGAACTGGCGACCAGGTCATCAAGGGGCAACCGCTCTATGAAATCCATGCCGAGACACCCGGCGAACTTGCTTATTCGGCCGGCTATGCGGAAAGCCACTCCAATGTCCTGACGCTTTCGGAGGCGGCAAAATGATCCTGATCCCCTTCCCTGAGATGTTGTCGCTCGCGCAAGCGCTTGCACCAGAACTTGGCGGCGAGTTACGTCATCTCGACTGGCACCGTTTCCCCGATGGCGAGAGCCTCTTGACCCTGCCAGGTGATCTGGATGGAAGCGATATTGCGCTGCTCGCCACCCTCCGCGACCCTGACCGGTTGGCATTACCGCTGCGCTTTGCCGCGACAACAGCGCGGGAAATGGGCGCACGTCGTGTCGGGCTAATCGCGCCCTATCTCGGTTACATGCGTCAGGATCGCCGATTTCAAGTTGGTCAAGCAGTCAGTGCGCAACTCTTCGCAAAGTTTCTCGGCGAAAGTTTCGATTGGCTGATGACAGTCGATCCGCATCTACATCGTATCGCTCGGCTCGACGAAGTGTTTCCGATGCCAACGGTCCGTGTGGCCTCAGCTCCACTGCTCGCAGACTGGATCAGGGCGAACCTGCCTGACGCCGTTCTTTTAGGCCCCGATAGTGAAAGCCAGCAATGGGTGGCTGAGGTGGCGAGGCTGGCCGATCGGCCCTACGAAGTCTTGCGCAAGACTCGAACGGGCGACAAGAGTGTTGAAGTCAGTGTGCCGAGGAGTATCACGCTGAATCAGGGTACACCGGTTATCCTGGACGATATTGCCTCTTCGGGCCGGACCATTGTGCGCGCCATCGAACGGCTTGCTGCTACAGGCACCCGCCCACCGGTTTGCATCATCATTCACGCGGTATTTGCAGGCAGCGCATATGAAGACATTCTTGCTGCGGGTGCCGCCCAAGTGGTTACTACCGACACCATACCGCACCCGTCAAACGGTGTATCGGTCGCAACATTAGTGGCGCACGAGATGCAATCGATACTTAGCACATCTATAACGGAGCAGAACTCTTGAAGAAATCAAGCAATATGGCGAGAAACCTGGTTCTCGGGTTCTTCGGTATCGCCGCAGTGGTCGGGCTATACAAGACATTCGCGCCGTCAAGTGCCCCTATGTCTGGATCGATTGCCAGTCAATTTGTCGAGCCAACGTTGTCAGCGGCCGCGCAGGAAGGGGAGGCCCTGTTCAACAAAACCTGCGCCGCCTGTCATGGGCAAAACGCCCTTGGTACCGAAAAAGGGCCACCCTTTATTCATGACATATATAATCCAGGCCACCATTCCGACGACGCTTTTTTCTTTGCGGTCCAAAACGGGGTGCGTCAGCATCATTGGCCCTATGGCGATATGCCCGCCCAGGCGCAAGTCAGTCGGGATGATGTCGCGAAAATCGTAACATATGTCCGGGAACTGCAGTCCGCTAACGGTATCGCTTACCGTCAACACAAAATGTAGGTGCTTCCATGCCAGATCATCATCCCACCGCTGCGGCCGCCGCCCATTCTTCACCTGCAGGCTCTCCGAAGTGGTTCGTCTGCCCGATGCATCCTGAAGTCAGGCAGGCAGGCCCCGGCGACTGCCCGAAATGCGGCATGCACCTTGTGCCAGAGGAGGAGGTTGCGGGGTCTTCCGGCCATCATCATAATCACATTGATCAACATTCCCAGCACGCGCATACGCACCGCCCTGCCGCCATGAACGGGAAGTATGACACAGTGCCTGCGAACCATTCTGGCGCGGTCTATACATGTCCCATGCACGCACAGGTACGTCAAACCCGTCCCGGCTCGTGCCCGATTTGCGGTATGGGACTGGAATTGGAAACTGCGGCGATGGCCGAGGACGGGCCTAACCCTGAGCTGGTGGATTTCACTCGTCGGTTCTGGGTTGGTACCGTTTTGACGATCCCGTTGCTGGTTTTTACGATGGGACCCTATCTGGGGTTCGGCAGCGTGCGCGACATCTTTGGCGAGCGCATGACACTGTGGATCGAGCTAGTGCTCGGGACGCCAGTTGTCCTGTGGTGCGGCTGGCCCTTCCTGGTGCGCGGTTGGAATTCCTTCCGCCACATGAACCTCAATATGTTCTCGCTAATCAGCATGGGAGTGCTCGCGGCCTGGCTTTTCAGCATCGTGGCAGTGCTGTTCCCTTCCATTTTCCCCGAGGGGTTCCGAGACAGCGAAGACCATGTTGGAGTCTATTTCGAGGCGGCGGCAGTAATCGTCACACTCGTATTGCTAGGTCAGATAATGGAGCTCCGTGCGCGTGAGGGCACCGGCAAAGCAATCCGTGCTCTTCTGGATATGGCAGCGAAGACTGCGAGGGTGATCCGCAAGGACGGATCTGAAGAGGAGATACCACTTGAAGATGTGCAAGTTGGAGACCGCTTGCGCGTTAGGCCCGGCGACAAAGTACCTGTGGACGGTGTCGTTGTGGATGGGCGCTCGTCGGTTGATGAAAGCATGATTTCCGGGGAACCGGTACCGGTGGAAAAAACACTCGGCGATATGCTGACCGGAGCCACGATTAATGGCACTGGCAGCATGATCATGGAGGCCAAACGTGTCGGTTCAGATACTATGCTCAGCCAGATCGTCCAAATGGTCTCAAATGCACAACGTTCGCACGCGCCAATACAAAAATATGCAGACCAAGTAGCGGGCTTCTTCGTCCCGGTGGTCATTGGCATCGCTGTTCTGTCATTTATCGCCTGGGCGATCTGGGGACCCGCGCCGGCATTGTCCTACGCGCTGATCGCGGCTGTGGCAGTACTGATCATTGCATGCCCCTGTGCGCTAGGCCTCGCCACGCCCATGTCCATTATGACTGCGACGGGGCGCGGCGCTCAGGCGGGTGTCCTAATCAAGAATGCTGAGGCGCTGGAGCTGTTTGAAAAGGTGGACACGCTCATCGTCGACAAGACGGGGACGCTAACAGAGGGTAAGCCGAAGCTGGTCGCAGTCCTGCCGGAAGTCGGCCACGATGAAGCGGAAGTGCTCAGACTTGCGGCATCGCTCGAACGGGGTTCAGAACATCCGCTTGCCGAGGCTATCGTTCGCGGTGCCGTGGAACGAAATGTTAACATGACCGATGCGACCGACTTTGAGGCGGTGACGGGCAAGGGTGTAAAGGGAAAGGTTGACGGCAGGTCTGTTGCCCTGGGCAACCTCGCCCTGATTTCCGACATGGGGTTGGACGGCGGTGACCTTGCAGTAAAGGCCAATGCCCGTAGAGACGCAGGTGAAACAGTTATGTTTGTGGTGCTGGACGATGCAGTCGCCGGACTTGTCAGCGTCGCCGATCCAGTCAAGGAGACGACCCGAGAGGCGCTCAAAGCGTTGCGTATGCTCGGATTTCGCATCATCATGGCGACCGGCGACAACGAGCGGACCGCGAAAGCAATCGGAGCGCAGCTCGGAATTGACGAAATACGCGCCGATGTACTTCCCGAGGACAAGGCGCGAATCATAAAAGAGTTGCAGGCTCAGGGTCGTAAAGTCGCCATGGCTGGCGACGGCGTGAACGATGCGCCGGCACTCGCACAGGCGGATGTCGGGATAGCGATGGGCACAGGCGCTGATGTCGCTATAGAGAGTGCCGGCATCACCTTGGTCAAGGGTAATCTCGATGGTATCGTGCGTGCCCGCCGCCTCGCACGCGCCACTATGGGAAATATCCGCCAGAATCTCTTCTTCGCGCTCGTCTACAACGCTTCCGGGGTCCCTGTAGCAGCCGGTCTGTTGTTTCCATTTTTCGGCATTTTGATCAGCCCGATGTTTGCGGCCTTTGCAATGAGCGCTTCATCAATTTCGGTAGTGCTTAATGCGCTCAGACTACGTAGTGCAAAAATCTGAAGGAGCGATTCACAAAATGAAATGTATCTGAGGACATTAGATGGCCGATACCCGTAATCGCTTCGGAGATACTGGGGACTGTCGCGCCCATCGAGTGCCCGCTTTCCTGCAGGCCATGAGACGTTAGATGCATCCGGTTTATTCAGACTCAAACTAAACCAAAATGGAGGCAACCCAATGAAACTTGCAACTCTACTGATGATCACGGCTACTGTATTGGCAGGTATGTCGACGGCCAATGCACAGCAAGCTGAACGGGACATGTCGATGATGTCCGGCGGACTGCTCTTGCCCCGGATGGACGCACCGGGCGCAAACTGTTTGCTTCCAAAGGCTGCGTTGTCTGCCACTCGGTCAACGGCGTGGGCGGCGAAGACGCCGCAGCACTGGATGCCGAATTCATGGAATTGCCGATGAACCCCTTTGATTTTGTTGCCAGAATGTGGCTCGGCGCCCCAGCGATGATTGAAGCGCAGCGGAATGAGCTCGGTGAGCAGATCGTGTTTACCGGCGAGGAACTGGCCAACATCATCGCTTTCGTTCACGATTCCGAGGAGCAGCGCCTGTTCTCAAAGGACGATGTTCCCAAACAGATCGCCGAGATAATGGAACATATGGGAGCAGAAGGTGATGCCCATTCCAAATGAGCCACAAATTACACCAAAGGGGCAAAGAAGGGCTGGCCCTGAAATCTGGCTAATTGGGGGAGCGGGTGATGTTGGCAGCCGTCTGACCTCGCTCCTTTTGGACCGTACGAAGGCTGCAATTACTATCATCTCCCGCTCGGATAGAAATTCCGATGGTCAGAATCCGGATCGCCTTTGCTTTCGTACTGTCGATATCCGAACCAAAGGTGCGGCAAGGATGATCCCTCCCAAAGCGCTGGTGGTTAACCTTACGGAGGCAACACCGCCGGAACTTGTGGCCGAAATGGTCGCAAATGGCTGTACATTTCTCGAGACTTCGGCCTCTCCTGCTTATGTAAACGCCCTCCGCGACGGTATTCGAGGCCGCGATGTCGGCGGCGTTTTGATTACCTGCGTTGGCATGGCGCCGGGCCTGATCGACTTGATGGCTGAGTTTATTGCGCGGAACGAACATATTAACGCCGTTGATATCGGAATCGAGATGGGATTGGGCCGGCATTATGGAGCGGCGGCGACAGAGTGGTTTCTAGCAACCGCGGGCACGAATTATTTGCTTTTCCACAATGGAAGCCTGGTGCAGACGCCTGCGGGAGCCTTGCAACGGCTCTTCGTCTTTGATGCTTCTGAAAGTGGGCGCCTTGCCCTTGGTTTCGGTTTCGCCGGACGGGAGATATTGACGGGAAAACCAGCGGGTGCCTTATCAGGTAGGAGGTATTTTGTGGCTATTGACCCACCTCTTGTTACCCGTTCGCTGAGTTGGGCACTTAGCCTCGGGCTTGGGCCTTGGATTGCCCGCAATGCTCAATGGCTATCCCGGCAATTGTCACGGTTTCCAGGAATTGGGCAAATCCGCACGCGTATGATTGTGGAAGGTTTGTGTGACGATGGAATGCCAACTGCGTATGCGCGCGTGACGACTGGCGATCAGGCTGACGCAACGGCGACAATGATTCTGGCTACCCTCAACACAATCATGAGTGGCAACGTATCGCGAGTCGGTCTAGCAACAATTATAGACTATCTGACGCTGGCGGACTCTATTGCCGCTCTTAAAGAAATATTGCCGGAAACCCGTATGGACATTTCCGGCATTGAGGCCAAAGCATCGTGACTGATCTTGTCCTCGATTTTCTGTTGGGTCTTTGGAGAAGTCCGGCGCGGGCTATTGTATGGAACAGTTCATCACATTCCGTGCAGGCCATGAAATCCGCCAGTCACAACGATCGGTACGAGGAATATAGCCGAAATTGCCAGGGTCAACGCCTTTTCCCACAGGCGTCGCAATCGAAATACCAGCATTATTGTCAAGACGAAAACGAGCAGCGCCTCGAGCGGCGCAACAATACTTCCAAAATATGCCGGATCCCAATATGAAAATGGGCTCGCAAATTTCCAGTCGGTGAAGGGCCACAATTGCTGTCGCGCATCGTCGTGGTGGGTCAGAAAATCCACAGCCGCATGCGCAAGTCCCGATCCGGCAAAGGCGGTCAGTGTAAACACGCGAAGCAGATACCCGGCAGCCAAGACAAGTCCCCAAACCAAGAAGCTGTGATCGATGGCAAATACTCGTTGCCACCCATCAGAGAAATAAAGGATACCGTACACGTCCTGTTCCGGCACTCCCGTCACTTTGGTCGCAAAGAGTACCATGGCGATCATGGGCAGGTCGGGGGCAAGGCCTCCTGCAAAAGCAGCGATCAGCGATCCTGGCCGATCTTGTTTTGCCCAAAGTGCACTGCCTATGATCATATGAGTTGGCGTATTCATCTCGCGGGACTTTTATTTTCCTCAGATATCTCGTGTCTCAATCATAACCAAGTCTAAATAGGTGGCAATTGAGATGACCATTTTCTCAGGCACCGCTCGACTCGTAGAAATCCTAACATCTTTGCTCCGGGAAATAAGCGCCTTTGGCACTATGCCCCCTTTAATCGATGATCATCGCGCTGCGGAACCGTTCGCGCGAGAACACGTGCGTATTCCGAGGTGATGCGCCCACCGCTTCCGATTTGATGCGCCCACCCATTCCGATTTCATCCGCCCACCGATTCCGGGGTATCCGCCCACCCCTGTGACGTGCTGCTGCGAGGCAATCTGTAACCGGCTACCTTCCGTTCTTTTGGCGCGAAGGAAGCCCGATGAAGAGATTGCCGATGCGGAAGATACGAGATGTTTTGCGACTGTCAGCCGAGGGTCTGTCGACCCGCCAGATCGCGGCGAGCCTGGCGATTGGACGCACAACCCTTCGGGGCTACATTGATCGCGCTACTGAGTTGGGTCTGAGCTGGCCGCTGCCGCCCGAGATGTCGGATACGGACCTTGAGCATCGTCTGTTTGACCGTGGCTATCACAACCCCCAACGGATCGCGGCCCAGCCTGACTGGGCCTGTATCCACCGCGAACTGCGTCGCAAGGGCGTGACACTTTCGCTGCTGTGGGAGGAATATCGCGCCGACCACCCAGAGGGCTACGGCTACTCTCGGTTCTGCGAGCTTTACACGCGGTGGGAAGGCAAGCTGTCGCCAGTAATGCGGCAGCGGCATCCGGCGGGCGAGCGGCTGTTTGTCGATTACGCGGGGCACACGATCGATGTGATTGACCCCAAGACTGGCGAGGTGCGCACGGCACAGCTGTTCGTCGCGGCTCTCGGGGCCTCAAGCTATACCTTCGCGGAGGCGACCTGGACGCAATCACTGCCAGATTGGATTGCGAGCCATGTGCGTGCCTTTGGCTTCTTTGGCGGTGTGACGGCGCAGATCGTGTCCGACAATCTGAAGGCCGGGGTCACGAAGGCCTGCTTCTACGACCCTGCGATCAACCGGACCTATGCGGACCTGGCCACGCATTACGACACGGCCGTGGTGCCGGCGCGACCGCGCAAACCTAAGGACAAAGCAAAAGTCGAGGGCGCGGTTTTGCTGGTTGAGCGTTGGATTCTGGCGCGGTTGCGCAATCGTCAATTCTTCAGCCTTGAAGAGGTGAATGCCGCAATCCGCCCGCTGTTCGGCCAGCTCAATGACAAGGCCTCGCGACATCTCGGCACCAGCCGACGGCAGCTGTTTGTGCAGTTGGACAAGCCGGCCCTGAAGCCGCTGCCGTTGGCACCCTACGTTTATGCTGAATGGAAGAAGTGCCGCGCCGGGCTCGATTACCACATTGCAATCGACAAGCATTATTACTCGGTGCCCTTTCAGTTGCTGAAGAAAGAGCTGTGGGCCCGCATCACCTCCCGCACGATCGAAGTCTTTCATGTTGGGCAGCGTGTCGCCTCCCATGTGCGCACTTCCGGCAACGGGCAGCACTCCACACAGCACGACCACATGCCAGCACACCACAGGTTCCGCGAGGACTGGACACCGCAACGCATCCAGGCGCAAGCCGCTCGTGTCGGACCGAACGTCGCGATCTTCGCCGAGGTAGTGATGCGTGAACGCAGGCACCCTGAACAGGGCTATCGCACCTGTCTCGGCGTGATCCGGTTGGCCGACAAGTTTGGGGCAGCCCGACTTGATGCAGCTTGCCGGCGCGCGCTTGAGATCAACGCCCGGTCCTACTCATCGCTCCAATCCATTCTGAAGAATGGGCTGGAAAGCAAGCACCGCACCCGCAACACGGAGGAGCCTGCCATCAACCACCCCAACATCCGTGGTGCCGATTACTTCCATTGAAAGGAAACTCTATGCTCGACCACCCAACGCTTGATCGCCTGAAAGCCCTGCGGCTGGACGGTATGGCCGAAGCCCTTGCCGAACTACAGGCTCAGGATGCCGTTGCCGATCTCAGCCACGTTGAATGGCTTGGCCTGCTGGTTGACCGTGAGGTTGCCAGCCGAGAGACCAAGCGGTTTGAGGCCCGCATGCGCTCCGCCAGGCTGCGCCACGTGGGTGCTTGCCCGGAGGATGTCGATTACCGCGTGCGGCGCGGCCTCGACAAAGCGCTGTTCCAGAGCCTGCTCACGGGCAAATGGATCACCGACAAGCGCAATCTGATCATCACCGGCCCTTGTGGGGTCGGCAAGACCTGGCTTGGCTGCGCCCTGGCGCAAGCGGCCTGCCGTGATGGCGTCACCGTGGTTTACAAGCGGATGCCGCGCCTCTTCGAAGAGCTGGAACTGGCCCATGGCGACGGGCGCTTCCCCCGTTTGTTCCGCAGCATCACGAAAGCACAGCTGCTGATCCTGGATGATTGGGGGCCTGACCGATTGACGGCCACGCAGCGCCGCGACCTGATGGAGGTCGTCGAAGAACGGTATGGCCGCGCCGCGACCATGATTACCAGCCAATTGCCCATCAAGGCGTGGCATGACGTCATCGGCGAACCGACCTTCGCAGATGCTATCCTCGATCGCATCGTCCATAACGCTTACCGCCTCGAACTCGAAGGGCAGTCATTGCGCAAAACCGTCGCCAAAATGGATGACGAAACGCCCCAAGCCCGATATCTGAAAAACGCTGCCTCACGGCAACACGTCACAGGTGGGCGAATGCTCCGGAATAAGTGGGCGCATGTTGTCGGAATGAGTGGGCGGATGCTCCGGAATACGCAAACACGTGACACTCGAACCCGTTATTACCAAATTCGGCCAGGTCATAAACACCCGGCGGGGTCTTTTTGCCGCGACATTTTTTGATCTACAAGCTGCATCGGCCGCGTTCACACCCGGATTTCAAGCTATCATTCCTGACATTCTGAATCATGAGAATGATTACACCAACGCCTAGTCGCTGTCGCGATTGGCTTATGATCTTGAAGCCTGATAAGCCCAGCTCTTGCAAGCCTTCTCCCGACCTTCATCAGTTATCATCGGCTGTTCGGCAGCACATTGTTTAGGTTTGTTGCTTCAGCCACAGTTGTCTCGCTCGTAAAGCACCGATTGATGCCGTGATCCAGCGCCAATCCCAGTTAAGGATAAAACATCATTGAGTTTGAACAGTGGGCAATGAGCGGGCATCTTCGGCATTGAACATCGGAGACTGCACATGACGCCGGCACACAGGCAAGCGCTGACCAACACGATTTCTGCACTGGTTCTAAATCCACTGACAGCGATTGCAGGCACACTGTGCTGTGCCGTGTTTCTTTACATGCTTGAACGGTCGATTGATCACATGCCGTTCGTTATGCTCTCTGTCCTGGGCATCGCCACAGTGCTTTTCCTGTTGACCCGCCGTATCTACTTTTCGATCTACGCCGCCTTTACGGCCACGGTGATTATATCAATTGCCTCTGTGTTAAAATACCGGACCAAAGGTTTTGATCTGCACATCTACGACTTCATTTTCACCGGAACGGATCCAAAAGCCTTCGCCTTTCTCATGAGCGGGTTCGCGACCTATATTGTACCGATTGCGGCCCTCATGCTCTGCGCCTTCATAGCACTTTCTGTTGTGTTCATTTGGGACAGGAAACGCCGGATGAACGTTCTGAGACGAAGCGGACTGGTAGCGATCACCTTTGCGCTGATTCCGATCAGTTACCCACTAAGAGCAGATGAACCGCGATTTTTTCACTACCTTGGCGGCTTCAATGCGTCTGCATTTTTCGTGTCCCTCCTCGATGTCAGGGACGCAGCCATCGGAGAAGGTATCGCAGACCGCCTGTCAAATATGCCGCCTGTCGCTCCATTCAGCGCCGACGGACCTTGTGAAACGACGGGGCCGAAGCCAGATCTTTTTGTTGTCTTGAGCGAAAGCCAGACCGATCTCAGCCAATTTGGGCAATACGGCCTCGACCAGCAATTCTCCAAACGTTTCAAGTCAGCGGATGGAAAACGTCGCACCCTTCACGTGGAGACCTTTGGTGGTGGCACGTGGATTTCCAATTTCTCGCTGATGACAGGACTATCCAGTCTCGATTTCGGATGGCGCGCGCCCTATCTCACTACATCGATGGAAGGAAGAATTCACCAGTCGCTGGCGACCGAATTGGCACGCTGCGGCTACAAAACTGCGGTTCTCATGCCGATGGATCATGGTTTCGTCAACGAAGGGCCATTTCTCGAATCTATCGGCTTCGATGAAGTTCTCGACTATAACCGTATTGGTGCTAGCGAATACGCCCATCGTGATCGCTTCTACTTCGAAGCCGCCCGGGCATTTATCGAGGAGCACAGGAAAACCGATGGCAGACCGCTGTTCCTGCAAGTGCAAACCATGTTCGCTCATTCGCCCTATACCGACCAGTTGGCGGAATCCGAGCCGGACAGCTTCAGTGAAAGCGGCATCTTTGAACTTGACGAGTATGTGCGGCGGGTAACCAAATCCCAAAAGGATTTCGAATGGTATCTCGGCCAGGCCAGGGCTGATAGCGAAGAGTATCCATCAATTGTGCTTGAATTTGGCGATCACCAATCATTCGCCACCCTCGGGGTCTTCAAGCATCTCTATCCGGACTTCGCAATCAACAAGCTCGAATCTTCGGCATACCAGACCTATTTCACCGTTCACGGCATGGGAATGGATTTGGATATGCGCCCATTTGAATTCGCCAGCTTGGATATCGGATATCTCGGCGTATCGCTGCTTGAAGCTGCTGGAATGGCAAAATCTCCCATGTTTGCTGATCTGGCGGCGCTCAGGGACCGGTGCGAAGGCCGACTCTACTTCTGCGCCGACCGCGCTGCGGTAGACCTGCATCTGCAAAAACGTATTGCATCAGGATATCTGACTGTCGAATAGGCTGCAGACGATGAATGGGGTCACCTGATAGCAACCCATTCTGAATATATTTTCGAACAGTTGACAATTCGACCTATTGAGAGAGAACTCCGTCGGCAATATTATCCAATTCTTTGGGAGTCGAGTCACGTAGACGAGGGGCATCCTTGTTTGAGTGGCTCAAAGATAATGCTAAATGTTCGAGCCAGAAGCCGGAATCCCCTCATTAAGAAGGTCAATTCGTGCGAAATCAGCTGCAAATGTCAACACCGGAGAGAAAGTGCCCCACTCGGGCAGAATGCATGAGGGCAGGTCGCGACCGGCCCTCATGCATTCTGCGGCGTCGTTTGGCGGGGGCTATTACGGTTGAACTGCTTCCGGCGGTTGTGGTCGACTTTGATGCGTCCGTCGATCGGAAAAAATTGGAACCTGAAAGGGAGAACAATCGGCGTCCAGGGGTCGACGAACGCTGAAGCCTTTGTCCAGGAATACTTCGGCGAAGGGGTAGAGATCCGCATCTATGACAAGCAGAACAGCCCCAATCTCAACCTTGTAGCGGAACGGATTGATGAGGGGTGGCAGACTTCTCCGTCTGGAAGGCATTTCTCGGGTCGAAAGACGCCGCCTCTGCGAAGCTTTGTGTACCTCGGATTTCCGGCGGCCTGTTCGGCACAGGCGTGGGTATCGGTTTGCAAAAGGAGGACACAGCTCTGGCCACCAAATTTGGTGACGCAATCAAGACCATCAAAACGGACGGTACGTTGACGACCATAACCTTCAAATGGTTCGGCGCGGACATGGTCACACAATAGATCAACAACCAGAATCAGACCGCCACCCGTCTTCCATGAATGTTTGCGGCCTGAGTGGTGCCGAACAGAACAGGAAAACCGGAACCGACAGCCCGGACACTCGCGGTCCGCTTTCGAAATCGGTGTCTGCCACCGTGACATCCTCGATCGTTGGTTATTGAGCGTCTTGACGTGAATCGAATCCATGGCTGCTTGCTAACTGAAGCTCGATGGCTCAAGTTTGGTCAATAGTGTGAAGCCGCTCGCGGATACTACCCACATGGGCACCACTCGCTCATTGCAAACAAATCCAACAGGCATGGATGGCGGCGCAAGTTGGTCCAGCTCCCGTGCCAGTGCCAAGACCAGATCTCTATTGCCTTATCCGACGGGATACCCGCAGGCGCTATAAATCACTTGAAGCCAACGCACCTCAGTCGTTCATCCCTATTCGTGATTTTGAGAGCCATGCGAACCGAGCTAAAACCTCTCGTTCTTGGTTCTGCAATCGTTAGCGCTCCCATGGATTGGGAAAGAACACAGCAATACAGCCGCTGCAAATTGCGAAATGCGGCTTGCGCTGCCCACAGCTTGCTCTGGCTACAGGGCCGCCTCCGTATTCATGACCTATCAATTCTCGTTATCAAAAACTCCTGATCAGTGCACCAAAAGATCGGCCTCCTTGTCCAGCCGGGAAAAACGAGCCGTGAACGGCGCCCCGACGGTGAGGGCGGACCGGATATCTTTATCTTTGGATTAGACGTCTGCCGAGCTCAAAGACTACCGCCATGATTGGCCAATCAGCTGCCTCTGCTGCACGCATGAGTGCCAGCATGTACATGTTCCTCAGCTACCCGGATGAAATTCGACAGACGAATCCCTGCACGTCATGTGAGATGTAGAGCGGTCCAAACCACCGAAGAGCTCGTGAGCCGTTGGTGTCGAAGGCATTCTATCTTCGGGGAGACCTATCGCCCCCGAATTGTAATGCTTACCGGCACTGCGCGTCTACAGAGGCAGAAAACGCCCAAAAAGCCGAGACGAAAACTGGAGGTCAAATCATGCCGCAAGATCATGAATTTACCGGTACGATAGCGACCACCTCGGGTCGCCTGTCGATCTATGCCGTTGGGATGAGCGCAGGGATATTCCTCGCAATATCCTTCGTCTTGTGCGTCGGGTTCGGCCTGATCTTTCCCACGATGACGATGTATCAAGCCTGGCTCCCACTTCTTCCCGGCTTTGATTGGATCAGCCTGTCGAGCTTTTTCATCGGATTGGTCGAGGCCTTCGCCTATGGCTGGTTTATCGCAATCCTCTTTGTACCGCTGTTCAACTATTTCGCCGAAAGGGCCGCCAAATGAATGACGTTCACCATATCCATGCTGCGAAACCGAATGCGTTGAACATAAATAAACTACCTGCCGTCTCTCCAACAGCGCCGGTGGCTTCGCCAGTTTTCTACCAACAGGATCTCTGGGAACGTTCCGTCCTTTTCTTTGACACGCTGCGACAGCGCGCCAACAACATGCGCGACCATGAACGGGCCGGAATGCCACCGTTGCTGGATTTCAAGTATGAGACTGTGCTGGATGTGCGCCGGTTTGACACTCCGGCGAACTATGCCCTGCTGAAGATCACCGAGATCGATGACGACTGTCTTGTCGATTGTCTCGACCCCGAAAAACCGCCGGTAATCATCATTGATCCGCGCGCTGGGCATGGCCCCGGCATAGGCGGGTTCAAACGCGACAGCGAGGTAGGCATGGCGATGCACGAGGGCCATCCGGTCTATTTCGTGGTGTTCTTTCCCGAACCGATGCCCGGCCAGACGCTGGCGGACGTGTTGCACGCGTCGCGCCGCTTCGTTGAGGAAGTCGCCAAGCTTCACCCTGGAAAGCCGCCTGTACTCTACGGCAACTGTCAGGCGGGCTGGGCGGTAACACTGCTGGCCGCCGATTGCGAAGGCTTGGCGGGACCGGTGGTTCTGAACGGCTCGCCGCTGTCCTATTGGGCAGGAGAAGATGGCGTGAACCCGATGCGCATATCCGGTGGCCTGCTGGGCGGGGTCTGGCTGACGCACCTGATGGGCGATCTGGGCGATGGAAGGTTCGATGGCGCCTGGCTGGCGCAGAATTTCGAAAGCCTGAAGCCGGAAAAAGCGATCTGGGAAAAACACGCCAATCTTTTGACCAATATCGACACCGAAGCCGAACGCTTTCTGGATTTCGAACGCTGGTGGGGTGGCTATTACACGCTGAGTAGCCCGGAAATGATGTCGATTGTCAAAAACCTGTTCATCGGCAACAAGCTGGAGCGGGGTACGATGGAAATCTGCGACGGCTGCACCGTGGATTTGCGGCAGATCACCAGCCCTATCATCGTCTTTGCGTCTTACGGCGACAATATTACTCCACCGGCGCAAGCGCTGGGATGGGTTGCCGAAGTTTATGTCGATACCGCCGACCTGATCGCGGCGGGACAGCGAATCGTCTATCTGACCAACCCCCATGTCGGGCATCTGGGCATATTCGTCTCGGCCAGCGTGGCAAAGCTGGAGCATCGGGCCATCCTGGAAAGTCTGGACGAGATCGAGGCGCTGGCGCCGGGCCTTTACGAAATGAAGATCGAAAACCCCACAGGCGATCCCGACTGCCACAAGTCCGATCTGATCGTGACCTATGAGCCGCGCGAAGTGTCTGGTCTGAAGGCGGCTTATCCGCACGAAGCGTTCGAAAAGGTAGCCGAAGTCTCGACGACGCTTGACAGCTTCTACAGCGCCTTCGTCAGCCCCTGGGTGCTGGCGATGACCACGCCGGCCAGTGCCGACTTGCTGAAATCACTGCATCCAATGCGGACAAGCCGGTACATGTTTTCCGAGGCGTATAATCCATGGATGCGCGGTGTGCGGATGATGGCGGATTCCCTGCGCGACACCCGCCAGCCATTGCCCGCCGATCATCCAGGGATCGTCGCGGAACGCAAGGTGATGTCCAATGTGGGGCAGATGATTAAAGGCGCACGCGAACGCCGTGACGCAACCTACGAACAAGTCTTCCGGCTGCTCTATGGTGGCGGCTCCAAACCTGCCCAAACGCCGCCGACTGTGTCTGGTGCAGTCAAATCAAAGGCCAGCCCGAATAACTCCAAACCTGGCAAAGAAAAACGCCATGCTGTCGGGAAGTGAGGTTGTGTTGAGCGTCTTCATCGGCAGTCGCTTGCCGGCCATGTCGCTGTTCTCGCGTCTGCGCAAATACCCAACCGTTCTGGCTTTCGGGACGCCCGTGATCAATCAGAAAGTTTGCCCGGATGTCAGATAGCGCCGTCCTGACACTCAACGCCGGCTCATCCAGTCTGAAGTTCGCGATCTTTAGCAATGTCGAACGGCCTCGCCGGCTCTGGTCGGGCGCGATTGAGCGCATCGGACTGCCGGGCGCCCGGTTTCGACTTTCGGATGCCCGAGGCGCGGTTTTTCGGGAAGAGACCGGAACCATCGCCGACCATGATACCGCTCTGAAACGGCTGCTCCTCGCCATTGAACATGAGGCAAGCGGAGTCAAACTGGTTGCCGTCGGTCACCGGATTGCCCATGGCGGACCTGACTGCGACCTTGGGTGGGGTCGACCGTTTGGTGTTTACCGGCGGCATAGGTGCCAATGCGCCGCGGGTTCGGGCCGGGATTTGCGACCGCCTCGGCTATCTCGGCATTGAGCTGAACAAATCCGCAAATCTTCGCGGCGATCTGGTGATTTCGACCGGGTCAGTGGGTGTTACGGTCGAGATTCGTCAGATTGATGAGGAAGCAATAATCGCTGGCCATGCCCACCAATTCATGGCCAGCCAACCGATGGCGCGGGAGGCATGAGCAATGAAAGATAACTTCGAACCGTTTGAAGCCCTGGCCACGGCGGCGTGCAAGGCAGGCCCGGTCCGCGTTGCGGTTGCCGATGCCGCTCAGACAGTGGTGCTGGAAACGCTGCGCGATGCCGAACGTGCCGGTCTGGTTACGCCGCTCTTGGTCGGCGACCCGAATGCCATCCGCACAATCGCCGCAGATCTGGGCTGGACGGTTGCGGAGGACGCGATTATCGCTGTGGCCGACGATGCTGAGGCGGCGGCCCGTGTGGTCGCTCTGGTGCATGAGGGCCGAGCAGACGTGGTGATGAAGGGCAACCTGCATACCGATATCTTCATGCGCGCGCTTCTCGACAAGACCCTCGGACTGCGACTTCCGGGACGACGCGTCAGCCATGTCTTTGTAGTGGCGCTGCCCAGTCATGACCGACTGCTCGGTATCACCGACGCAGCAATCAACATTGCGCCCGAACTCACCGCCAAGGCGCAGATTTGCCAGAATGCGGTCGATCTGTTCCGTATGTTGGGGGTGGTGAGGCCAAAGGTTGCAGTGCTGTCGGCAGTAGAGACCGTGACGGTCGATATCGCCTCGACGCTGGATGCCGCCTCTCTCATTCTAATGTCCCGACGCGGCCAGATCACTGGGGCCGAGATGGATGGGCCGCTGGCGCTCGACAATGCCATCTCGGCGCGCACTGCAACCGAGAAAGGTGTTTTGTCTGACGTCGCAGGCTCTGCCGATATCTTGCTGGTGCCAGATCTTGTCTCGGGCAATATTCTGGCCAAGACGCTGGAATATTTTGCCGGGGGCGTTGCGGCGGGGATTGCGATCGGGTTGGCAGCGCCAGTGGTACTGACTTCGCGCGCTGACCCGGCACCGGCGAGACTGGCGGCCCTGGCGATTGCTGCCCTGATGTACCACAGCAGACCGCAGGTTGAACCGCGACCGGGTCCCGCTGAAAGCAGCATTGCCACCGCACCGCAACTGGAAGATGCCTGCTGTCCCCTTCCCGTCGTGTTAAACCTGCAACCAGTTTCGGTCGGCACCCAGCCACAATTCGAGGTAGCCGCGCAATGACCATTTCCGTCAGACCGATCAATCCGGCTGAAGCGCTCGACCTTTCAGCAAAGAAGCGTCTTGTCGTGGGCATCGCCAATGAACACAGCCTCGCCTGGGCCGCCGCACAGAATTTCCACGCTGCCGGCGCTGACCTGGCCCTGACCTACTTCAACAACAAGGCCCTGGCCTATGTCGAACCTCTGGCAAAGTGTGTCGCCGCGCCGATTTTCATGCCCTGTGATGTAACGCAGGAGGGTTCATTGGAAGCGGTTTTCGCAACCATAGAGAAAACATGGGGCCGTCTTGATTTCCTCCTGCACTCGATCGCTTGGGCACCGGCAGAGGATCTGCACGGTCGATTGACGGACAGTTCAAGCGCAGGGTTCGCCCAATCAATGCTGGTCTCGTGCCATTCATTCATCCGGATGGCCAAATTGGCCGAGCCGCTTATGACCAAAGGCGGCAGTCTGATAACGCTCAGCTTTCTAGGTGCCGAAAAGGTTGTGGACCACTACAACGTCATGGGGCCGGTCAAAGCAGCCCTTGAATCATCAGTGCGTTATCTTGCGCACGAACTTGGCCCAAAAGCGATCCGGGTCAACGCTATTTCTGCTGGCGCCATACGGACGCGGGCGTCATCTGGAATCGAACATTTCGACGAACTGATCGACGAAACCATCAAAAAAGCTCCCTTGCGGCGAACAGTGACACCGGATGAGGTTGGCCGCGCAGCCCTGCTACTGGCCAGCGACTACACGACGGGCACGACAGGCGAAGTTATGCATGTTGACGCAGGATTCCACGTTGCCAGCATGGTGTTTCATTAGGCATCCCAACAAGGAAACTCTATTAACTGCAGAAGTGACATCTTAATCACAAAGCTGCGCTTGAATACAATGTTGCGTTCGGAGCAGACCGACAGACGGCACTCGGGAGCAATCCGACGACACCGGGAGGTCAGTATTCGGAACTGCGAGCCAATATCTGTAATATCCGAAGCGGACCTGCGTCTAGATCCCTGCAACACGTCTCCAAGGGAATTGGCAAGCATCAGGTGCCAGCGTTGAATTCCTTGGCTCCTGCAGTCCGCGATTACTGAAAATCAAAGCTCTAGATGTCGGCTGTAGAGGCCGAAACACCATTGACGAGATAGCCAAACGCCCAAGGTCGAAGACCGCCAAAGGAACAGATGATGAAAACAAGCGTGATCAAAGTTGATGACATGTTGTCGGTATGGAGCCTTGATGAAGTGGAGCGTCGGATCGGCGAAGTACCCGGCGTTGAAAGCGTTACGGTGAATTTCGCCGCGAAGAACGCCACCGTCCGCTATGACGAAACCCGGGTTGCGCTTTCCGATATCAAATCAACCGTGCACGAGCTTGGATTGCAATCCAACAGACCCGCTGAGGATGCACCTCCTGAGGTAGCAGCCACCAAGGATCATGAAGACCACCTAGACGACAGCGAACCGGCAGCCGCCCTCTTATCTGCCACACAGAAATCAGGGGTGGAAACACCTGCCGCCACGCATGACGCGCATGCAGGACATGAAAAACACGACGGCACGGTGCCGGATGCGTCGAAGTCCTCATCTGGCAGTCAGACCGACACGCCGGAACCCTCATCCGACCATGCGGGCCACAATAGCCATGACAAACATCAGGGCCATTCTCCCGAGAAGTTCCGGGACCGGTTCTGGCTGTCGCTCGCTGTCACCGTTCCGGTTGTCATCTGGTCGGCCCCCATCCAGGATTTGCTTGGCTACCAGGCTCCGGCGTTCCCCGGATCGGATTGGATGGCGCCTGTGCTCTCTACTGTCGTCTTCCTCTACGGCGGCCTGGTTTTCCTACAAGGCGCGTGGCGCGAGCTCAGAGACCGGCTGCCGGGGATGATGACCCTCATCTCACTCGCCATCACGGTCGCATTCATCTTCTCCTGGGTGGTTCAGCTTGGGTTGATCGACTCGATGCCACTGTGGTGGGAGCTGGCAACGCTGGTCGCGATCATGCTGCTCGGCCACTGGATAGAAATGCGGTCCATCAATCAGGCTCAGGGTGCTTTGAAGGAACTGGCGAAGCTTTTGCCAGACACGGCAACGCGGATCACCGATACGGGTGAGGAAACGGTCGACATCAGCGCCTTGCGCAATGGCGACCTGTTGCTGGTGCGCCCTGGTGAAAGCGTTCCTGCGGACGGCGTCGTGCGCAAGGGCATGAGCGCCATTGACGAGGCGATGATCACCGGTGAATCGCGACCCGTGAAAAAGGGCGAAGGCGATGAAGTGATTGCCGCCACGATCAACGGAGAAGGATCCCTGCGCATTGAGGTCACCGGAACGGGCGACAAGACCAAGCTGTCCGGCATCATGCGGCTGGTGGCCGATGCGCAGACCTCCAAATCGAGATCTCAGCACCTGGCGGATCGCGCAGCCCGGATGCTTACCGTCGCAGCGATTGGCGCGGCGGTGCTAACATTTGTGGCGTGGCAATTGCTTGGCGCTGAGCTGGATTTTGCCGTGGTGCGAATGGTGACGGTTCTGGTGATCGCCTGCCCTCATGCCCTCGGGCTGGCGGTGCCGCTGGTGGTGGCCATCTCCACGACTCTGGGCGCTCGTAACGGCCTTCTTGTCCGGGACCGCCGTGGGCTCGAGGAGGCCCGCAATCTTGACACCGTAATTTTCGACAAGACCGGAACATTGACGCTGGGCGAGTTCCGGATCGTTGCAAGTTCCGTCGCGGAAGGCCTGCAGGAGGACGAGGCCCTTCGCATCGCGTCTGGTATTGAAGCTGAATCCCAGCATCCTATCGCCCGGGGGATCGTCAAAACTGCGGAAGACAAAGGCATCGCGGTCCCATCAGCCGACGGATTCCGCGCGATCACCGGCAAGGGCGTTGCAGCCACAATTGACGGGGTCGAGTACCATATGGGAGGGCCGGCGCTGCTCAAGGCGGAAAACGTCGATGTTCCACCAGCGCTTCAGGCTGCCTCCGAAGCCGCAGCCGGCAATGGCCAAGCAGCGATCTATCTCGTCCAGGCGGGCAAGGCGCTGGCTGTCTATGCCGTGGCGGATGCGATACGCGAGGAAAGCCGTGAAGCCATCGCGGCGCTGCATGAACGGGGCATTGAGGTTGCCATGTTGACGGGCGACGCACAGGCGGTGGCCGATGCGGTTGCGAAAGAGCTTGGCATCGATACAGTTTTCGCTGAAGTGCTGCCCGATGACAAAGCGTCCAAGGTCCGCGAGTTGCAGGCCCAAGGCAAGAAGGTGGCCATGATCGGAGATGGGGTGAATGACGCACCCGCCCTTGCCACCGCAGACATCGGGATTGCGATTGGCGCCGGAGCCGACGTGGCCGTCGAGGCAGGGCATATCGTGTTAGTGCGATCGGACCCCCGCGACATCCCCCGCATCATCACGCTGAGCCGGGTCACATATCGCAAGATGAAACAGAACCTCTGGCTGGCGGCAGGCTACAACATCTTTGCCATTCCGCTTGCCGCAGGAGTGCTTGCGCCTTGGGGTATCCTCCTCACGCCCGCCGTGGGCGCAATACTCATGTCGGCGAGCACGGTCGTGGTGGCGATCAACGCGCAACTCTTGAAGCGAGTAAAACTTTGAATGTGTCAGCGGCCAGTCGCATCGCCTCCTGCGGCGCAATCGTCTGTCTTGTCAGGAACAGCCCGATCCTCCGCGGTGTCTTTCGGGGTCTAGATGCGCGACCTGCGCCTCATGAATTGAAAGGGTTTGGGTGCCTGCAATGAGCAAGAAAACGAAAAGGAAGGCCGCACCGCAGCCCGAAGGCTACAAGCAAACCCTCCACAGCCTTCAGGTTGAGCTGGTGAAACTGCAGCGACACCTGATCAAAAACGATCTCCGCATCCTGATCCTGCTCGAAGGTCGTGATGCTTCAGGAAAGGACGGCGTGATCAAGCGCCTTACCGCGCATCTCAGCCCGCGCGACACCCGGGTCGTTGCGCTCGGCAAACCCTCCGACCGCGACCACAACAGCTGGTACTTCAAGCGCTATGTCGCCAGCCTGCCTGCCAGCCAAGAAATGGTCGTCATGAACCGCAGCTGGTACAACCGGGCCGGCGTCGAAAAGGTGATGGGGTTCTGCACGGATGCAGAACACGAGGAGTTCATGCGCTCCGTTTTGCCATTCGAGCGCATGCTCACTGGCTCCGGAACGCAGCTTTTCAAGTATTATCTCGACATATCGAAATCCGAACAGAAGAAAAGACTGGCAGATCGGCGGATTGATCCGCTCAAGCAATGGAAGATCAGCCCCATTGACAAGAGCGCGCTGCGGCGCTGGGACGATTACAGCGACGCGCGCAACGAAATGCTCACTCGGACCCATAGCGAAGACCTGCCCTGGCACGTCGTGCGGGCCGATGACAAGAAGCAGGCCCGGCTCAATGTCATCCGCCACCTCATGGCCCGCGTCGACTGCCCGGACAAGGATGCACACCTGGCCCAACCGGATCCGGATATCGTGTTCGACTTTGCAGAGGAGCAAATCCAAAGCGGCAGGATCGCACCATGAGTTCCAAGCTTGAAGCAGCGTTTACACCCCCTGCAGGACACTTCGATGAATAGGCCTGTGAACAGCCCGCTTTCGCTCGACCTCATCCAGAAGATGGACGCCTATTGGCGTGCAGCCAACTATCTCTCGGTTGGCCAGATCTATCTGTATGATAACCCGTTGCTCAAAATTCCCTTGAGTCTTGAGCACGTGAAGCCACGACTGCTCGGCCACTGGGGTACCACGCCGGGGTTGAACTTCATCTATGTCCATTTGAACCGCATTATCAACGAGCATGACCTGAACATGATGTATGTCACCGGCCCCGGGCACGGCGGCCCGGGTCTCGTGGCCAACACCTATCTCGAAGGCAGCTATAGCGAGCTCTATCCGGACATCTCGCAGGACGAACTGGGTATGAAAAAGCTGTTTACGCAGTTTTCATTTCCCGGCGGCATTCCCAGTCACGTGGCGGCGGAGACCCCGGGCTCCATCAATGAAGGCGGTGAACTCGGCTATTGCCTGTCGCACGCCTACGGTGCCGCCTTCGACAATCCCGACCTCCTGGTCGCCTGCGTCGTGGGCGACGGCGAGGCGGAAACCGGTCCACTCGCCACCAGCTGGCATTCCAACAAATTTCTCAATCCGGTGCACGACGGCGCGGTCCTGCCGATCCTGCATCTGAACGGCTACAAGATAGCAGGCCCCACCGTGCTTGCCCGCATTCCCCGTGACGAGCTCGAATCGCTGTTTCGCGGCTACGGCTACACGCCTCACTTCGTCGAGGGCGACGATCCGATGGAGATGCATCAGCTCATGGCTGAGACGCTGGATACCGTGGTCGAAAGCATCCGCCACATCCAGCAAGATGCCCGC
This sequence comes from Hoeflea sp., assembly GCF_002733955.1. Taxonomy (GTDB): domain Bacteria; phylum Pseudomonadota; class Alphaproteobacteria; order Rhizobiales; family Rhizobiaceae; genus Hoeflea. The sequence goes on from NZ_NVXQ01000006.1 coordinate 36,898, forward strand.
GCCAACGGATTCAAGAAGCGTCCGCTCTGGCCCATGATTATCCTGCGCTCGCCGAAGGGCTGGACAGGGCCGAAGGAGGTAGACGGCAAACAGACGGAGGGAACATATCGCTCGCACCAGGTTCCAATGGGCGACATGAGCCATCCCGGGTACGTAAAGGTTCTGGAAGAGTGGCTGGAGAGCTATCGCCCGCGAGAACTGTTCGACGAGACCGGCAGGCTACGGCCCGAACTCGCTGAACTGGCCCCGTGCGGCCCGCGGCGGATGGGCGCCAATCTGCATGCCAATGGCGGCCTGCTATTGCGCGACTTGCACCTTCCGGATTTCCGAGACTACGCGGTGAAGATTCCGAAACCCGGTAGCGTGAGTGCGGAAGCTACGCGCGTCCAAGGCGAACTGATCCGCGACGTGATCAAACTGAACCCCGAAACCTTCCGCGTTTTCAGTCCGGACGAAACGGCGTCGAACCGCTGGGGTGCGGTATTCGAGGTGACCAACCGTTGTTCGACCGCGGAAATAGTTCCCGGCGACGACCATGTTGCGCCGGACGGCCGGGTGATGGAGGTCTTGAGCGAGCACCAGTGCGAAGGATGGCTCGAAGGATATCTGCTCACGGGCAGACATGGCTTTTTCTCCTGCTACGAAGCCTTCATCCACATCATCGATTCGATGTTCAACCAACATGCCAAGTGGCTCGACGTTGCAAACCACATTCCATGGCGGCGGCCGGTTGCTTCCCTGAACTACCTGCTTTCATCACACGTGTGGCGCCAGGACCACAACGGTTTCAGCCATCAGGATCCCGGCTTCATCGATCATGTCATGAGCAAGAAGGCGGAGGTCATCCGCGTCTACCTGCCACCCGACGCCAATACCCTGCTCTCCGTTACCGATCATTGCCTGCGCAGCCGAAACTACGTCAACGTCATTGTCGCAGGCAAACAACCGTCACCGCAGTGGCTCGATATGGACGCAGCCATCAGGCACTGCACCGCCGGGCTGGGTATCTGGGAATGGGCCAGCAATGACGACGGCAGCGAGCCTGACTTGGTGATGGCCTGCGCCGGCGACGTCCCGACCATGGAAACGCTGGCCGCGGTGGAGTTGCTTCGGCAGCATTTCCCGGCACTGAAGATCCGGGTCGTCAACGTGGTCGATCTGATGACTTTGCAGTCACAGAACCAGCATCCGCACGGCCTAAGCGACGAGGACTTCGATGCGCTGTTCACCAGGGACAAACCCATCATCTTTGCCTATCACGGGTATCCCCTGCTGATTCACAAGCTGACCTATCGTCGAGCCAACCATCACAATCTGCACGTTCACGGGTTCAAGGAAGAGGGAACGACGACGACACCATTCGACATGGTCGTGCTCAACGAGCTTGATCGGTTCCATCTGGCTAAAGCCGTTGTTGAGCGGGTGCCGCGATTGGGTCCGGAAGCGGCAGCCTTCGCTCAATTCATCGGCGCCAAACTCTCCGCTCACGGATCCTACATCCGACAGCACGGCGAGGACATGCCAGAAATCCGAAACTGGCAATGGGCCGCAAATGGAGGGCATTCCAATACTTCCAGATAAGCATGAGAAAACCGCCCTACCGGGGAAATGAGCAAGCCATGAGCGAGCACGACGATGCAATCGAGAAAAGCGGCTTTCACTGGCGCATCATGCGCTGGATCCTGTGGCGCTTTATCTGCAACGCAGCTGAGCGCGTTCTCATCGACAGAAGCCTGAGGAACAAGACGGGCGGTGAAATTCGCTGGTTGCAGAACGACATCGATTTGTTCCTGAGCCAGGTCTCAACGAGGACGGCGCTCCTGCGCCCGGTGGCGCAGCTTGACGCATTGCCAAATTTCGGCAGTCGCCTCATGGTCGAGCTTGCGATCTATACCTTTGCGGCCGACCGGACGCTGCGTGACCGAGATCTTGATCCCCAAAGCGCGCGGGACGCCTTGGCGGACATCGGTTGGTCCGTCTATCACAGGCAGCTTGCCCTCTCGTCCCTGCCCGCTCGCCTCGTCACCCGCGACCCGGGAAAGCGATTGCGCTGGAGCATCCGCGGGCTGCTCGTTTTCCCCTTCCGGCCCGTGGGTGCCCCGGCTACGCCGCCGAAGTCTTTCGAAAAGGCGAGGACATCCACACGCACTTCACGCACTGTCCCCCGCAAAGCTTTGCCCGGCGCATTGCCGACGAGACGGGCGATCCTGAAGCACTGGCCGGCTTCGCAAACAGCTGGTGCAAATATGACTGGCCTGGCGCCGATCTGATCGCCGCCGACGGACATCGGGGACACTATATCCGGCGGCAAACACTCTCGGCCGGGGATCCGGTCTGCGACATGTGCTGGCTGCGCGGGCACCCCGCGAGACCAGCGAAAACAACAATGAAGAGGGCAAATGAGGCCGGAGCGTGAAAGATCCAGAAATCGCTCTGCGGAGATGAAAGTATGAGAAACGCGACGATCGATGCGCCGACCAGCGATCCCAAGAAGAACAGGCGGGCCTTATGATGCAGCGGCAATCGCAGGTGAAACGGCCCCACCCCGGAGAAACGAGGCTGGATGCGTTACAGCGGCATCCCTTCGATTACTTCCTGAACGAAACCAATCTCGCCAATGGCCTCGTAGCCAACAAATCGCAGCCGGGCGCGCCCGCGAGCGACGGGCCAGGCTGGACGACGCGGCGCGTCAACGGCATCGAGTGCGCGTTCTTCGACTATGCCGCCCGCGGCGTTCCGTACGGCCCTGACGACGGGACGGTCGCGCCGTGGGCCGTGGTGGCATCGTTGCCGTTCGCACCGGAAATCGTGATGCCGACGATTGCGCATTTTCAGGACGTATATCCGCAAGTCACAGGCGCATATTGCTTTCGGTGCAGCTTCAATCTGAGCTTTCAGGACGAGGCGGACGCCGATGCCGGCTGGACGTCGCCCTATCACTTCGGGATCAACCTCGGTCCCGTGGTGCTGATGTGCGAGAATTTCCGAACGGATCTGCTTTGGCGCCTTATGCGCGCATGCCCCTACGTGGTCACAGGGCTGCGGCGGGGGGGATTCACCGGCGGTTGGCTGTGACGGCCACGGAGGCGTGCAAATCATGAAGGCCATATCGATCGTCGGTAGGGCGAACGGACAGCTGTATGCGCCTTTGATGAGCTGGAACGACAAGCTGTGGGCGCTATTCTGATGTCGGCAAGCACGGTCGCGATCAACGCGCAACTATTGAAACGGGTCAAACGATAAGCCCATCAACAATGGGCCCGACAGACCACAGAGGAGACATGGCGTAAGGCAAAAGACCAGATTTTGGCGGAGAATCCTGTCAAGACCAGGAAAGCAGCATATCCAAGACACGGTTTCTGTAAGCGCCCTGACCGTGGGACGGATCGTGCTTTCCTATGTACCTCGATTGAGCAACGTTCTGATTTGATCACCGGACCGGCGCACTGCCATGGTGCCTGACGCAATGCATTGCCGCTTGTAGCGGAACTCCAGTGTTCCTATGGTATTTCTAAACTTTGGCCTGATGACCATATCGGCCTGACCGAAACGCAGCCGGGCATGCTCGTTCTGACAGATCTCGATTGATCTTAGCATCGCTTGTACTCCGTTGCGGGGAGCTATCCCGGTTTCGGGTTGGCTTGGATCAACAGCGATCACTACATCGACACCGGTGCTTCGCGCCACATCTATAGGCGCGATGTCCGCATAGGCACCATCCATCAGGACGTGAGATCCGTCAATCAGCGGTGGTAGGATACCTGCGAGCGCAGCACTGGCATAAACGTAGTTAGCAGCTGACCCTCGGTTGTGGACAACACGTTCCCCCGACAGCACATCCGTCGTGCAGACAAGGACAGGGATGGATCCATCCTCCAAGTTTTTGCCCTTGGTCAAGGCGGCAAGGACACCCCGCCCCCAGCTCTCGGTGCGCGCTCCGGCGCCCCAGCCAAAATACATGTCACGTGCCGCAAGCAGCGCAATCGCCAGGCCCCTCACTCTTTCGGCAATGCTTCGGCCTCGAAAGTTCGGCGTTGACGGGAACCCGCTGGTGTCCATTTCAACAAGATCTCGATACCAGTTTGGGTTCAGCGAATAAGTTGCGCCAACCACCGCGCCCATTGACACACCGACAATTGCACTGGGGAAATAACCCAAACTGATCAGGGCTCTCAAAACTCCCACATGCGAAAGACCTCTTGCGCCACCACCACTAAGGACAAGGGCGAAGGACTTGTGTTGGCTGGTCATCAGAGTATTCGCGCCCATCATACGCCGCCCTTCAGTGCGCCTATCGGTTACAACAATCGTGGTGCATACAGCAACGTCCAGAAAACTGAACTCTGCCAGAGTCCCATCGCCGAACATCAGGACCTTCGGTCAACACCTCGGTGAGTATTACTCCAAGCATTACGCTGAAACGCCAAAAAGTGTCGGCGGTGCAATGCCCTTTCGAATGACCATCATGACGCCGGCAAGGGAAAGAGACGTGCCAATCAATTCCGGCCAGCCCAGGGACTCGCCATAGTAGAGCAAACCCATTGTCAGCCCGAATATCGGCACAAGAAAGCTGAACGCATTGGCCTTGCTCAGCGGCACTTCTGCAAGAACCGACATCCAGATGACATATACCAGCGCGGAGCCAAAGACCGCTAAGCCAACCAGCGCAAACAGAAATCCGGGAGACCACTCGATCACAGTGAAGTCTTCAGTCAAGACGGCAATCATCGCCAGCGGGATACTGCCGATCAACAATTGGACACTGATGGCCATCAGTGGATCGACCGTATCCGCAATCCGTTTCAGCATCACATTGCTGATAGTGATGCCAAGAGCCGCCAGAATGATATACGTGATGCCGATAAGGTAGCTCTCCTGACCACCTCCGAACAATCGTGGTGCAGCGATGACGACGATTCCCAGAAACCCCAGAACAAGACCCGATTTACCCCAGGCCGTCAGCCGCTCTCCCAAGACGACACCCGCGAGGGCGGCAGCCATTAAGGGCTGGGTGTTTGTGATAACTGTCGCAATCCCAGGCGACACGAATTCGGCCGCATGAAACATGCCAAAATACCCCAGGCTGGTGGCCCCAAACCCGATTGCTGCAAGGGTGATCCACGTCTTCCAACTGCGCGGAAAAGGGCGGCGCAAAGCCAGCGCGATCGCCAACAGGGTAACGCCTGCGATCACTGCCCGCAAGGTTGCAAACGACAGGTGCGGGGCATAGGCGATGCCAATCGTTATCAACGGATAACAACTCGCCCAGAGAAACATCGCGAAAATGATCTTTGCGGCGGTCAGTATTTTCACGAGTTCATCAATCCATTGTCCTTTTGGCTCCTGGTGAGCGGCCATTTAATTCTTGATCAATAAAGAACCATGGCGACGCATCATTGAGTGGTGCTGGTCCAAATTCTCCAACGGCCTGAGTATCAAAATGACAAAGCGATACATATGATTGCGCTTCGCAACTGCGCCTCCACCGTCAGATATAGTTTGCCCGATCTCCTGCATTGGTCGCCATGGCAATTCACTCATATTGCCAGCGCTCGTGAGCGTATATCAGCGGCCTGCATATCGGAAAAACCCAGCGGGGCTGTAGTCATTCGCCGATGAACTCGAACCACCCAAACCCCCAATTTCTCTTGTTCAGTCCGACACGACAGGTGCTGCGCATCTTCAAAGTCGCTATGTCTGCAAATCGTCAATTTTTCTCACACATGTCTCCGCCGTTCACGTGCGCGGTCAGTTTTTCGCTACTGCCTCCAGCGCCGTCCAGCGCTTCAGGTATATCCGTTCGTAGATGAACACCGCTGAAATCGCGGCACCTGCATATAGAACGATCATAGGATCGGATCCCAATTTCATTGTCGTGAATGCTGCCAGAACAAATCCGTCGAAGGCAATCGCACAAAGCAGTACAGCCCCATGCGCGCCAATCTCGTGGCGCAAATGCCGAAACACGCCCCAATGCACCAGCATGTCCATTATCAAGTAAAAGAATGCCCCTAGCGATGCGATCCGGCTCAGATCAAAAAACACCGCAAGCGCCGAAGCAAGAACGACCGTGTAGACCAGAGTGTGGCTGCGGATCGGGCCCGACATACCAAAATGGCTGTGAGGTATCATTTTCATATCCGTCAGCATTGCGAGCATGCGCGACACCGCAAATACACTCGCCAACACGCCTGACGCGGTGGCGACAGCTGCCAAGACGACTGTCAAGTAAAAGCCAGACTGGCCCAATGCCGGCGATGCGGCTTCGGCAAGTGAGTAATCCTTGGCGGCAACAATTTGATCAATCGACAGATTGGACCCGACCGCAAAAGCGACAAGCAGATACACTACCGTGCAAATGGCAATCGATATCATGATGGTGCGGCCTACATTGCGATGCGGGTCGGTGATTTCTGCACCACTGTTGGTGATAGTTGTGAAGCCTTTGAAGGCCAGTATCGACAGGGCTACAGACGCAATGAACCCGGTCAAATTAAAGCCGCTATTGGTACTGCTTGCAGCTGCGAACGTGAAGCCGCCCGACCAAAGCGCGACGATGCCAAAGAGCGCAATTCCTCCGATCTTGATGACCGCCATGATGATCGACAAAAGACCGACAGACCGGTTGCCCGAAGCATTCACGATAAAGGCAAACAGGATGACTCCGACCGCCAATACTGGCACCAGCGGGCCCCCTGCGATATCAAAGGGTCGCAATACATAGGTTGCAAATGTCCGCGCCACGAGGCTTTCCGAAATGACCATGGACAGCGCCATCAACAATGCCGCAGCTGCGGCGATGGCGCCTGGCCCGTAGGCTTTCTGCAAGATCATCGCAATCCCGCCAGAGGACGGCCAGGCATTCGACATCTTGATGTAACTGTACGCGCTGAAGGACGTCACGATGGCACCAAATACGAAAGACAGAGCAAAATAGGGTCCGGCCAATTGCGCAATTTGCCCCGTCAGCGCAAAAATACCCGCGCCGATCATCACGCCGGTTCCCATCCCAACGGCACCGGCCAAACTGATTGAGCCCTTGTTCAGGGTGTCATCACCATGTGAATGTTTCAAAACTTTGTCTCTTTCTCAATAGCTTGAACGATGCTCAACGGATCAGCAGCAGTGGACCACAAAGACAGCGTGCCAAACGGGGGCAGAAACGTTCTCTTGCGGCCTCCGAGGAACGGGTCAAGGCAGCGCCACCATCTTGTGCCCCTGACCTTCTATCACGAATTCTCCTTTGGCCATTATCACCGCCTCATCAATGATCCGTATCTTTGGCTCGGCACCGGTAGAAACGAAGAGCGTGCCGGTGCCACGAATTTTGGTCAACTGGAAGTGTTCCAAGGACAGTTCAGAGACCTGGATCTCAACATCGGCAAGGTTGATCGCCGCGATCTTGCCGTCACCGCTACCCGCGATAAAATTTTACGGTCACCCGATAGATCTATCGCGTGCAACTCGACTGCAACGGCAAAGCTCCGCATACACCGTCGGCGTAAAACTCATCAGGTCGATTACGGATGTTCCATTGCCCGAGCGATGGATCGCGACAGCACAGCGCTCATCGGAGGAAATGGCGGTTTGATGCACTGCTCCGGGGACTTCAATCCGCCACACAATCCCGCCAGATGTCGCATCCGGAACGCTGAGAATGCTGATGCCCGCATCCGAGGGTCCGATCGGTTTATCCTCGGCCAGTGAATTGTGAGCAGCATGCTCTATCTCGGACACACTCTCGGTTTTGGTCGGTTCCTGAATCGCCTCAAGTCCGATGATCCGCTTTCCTGCTTCGCCGCCTTCGGCATTGACCATGAGCACCGAAAAGGCGCTATTTTCCGGTGCAATCACGACAGGCTGAGCTGTCGTGATTGCAATCGAAAGCATCAACGCCGCCAATATGGCGACATTCAATACTATCAAGAGGAAATTCCCTCCGATGTTCTCCGTAAATCATGGACTGCGCTTTCATCGGCGTCCAACGCGACTAATTCGGAGCGCTGCCGGATCACTGAGGCCGCGAATATCAGCAGCATGCCGGATGCAAGCCCTACCAGGATGAGTGTCATTTTGTTTCTCCTCATAAGACGAAATTCTGCAACATACACCGGGATGTGGCGGATCAGCTCGCGCCGCAGCATCCGCCGGTTTTGGTGCCTGTGCCATGGTCAACCTTTACGACTGCAGGCGGGTCCATACTTGGCACAGCAACATTGGCCTCTTGAGTTTTGGACGTAGACCCGCAGCAGCAGCCTTTCGGTGATTGATCGGGCGTTACGCCGGTCGGGATGATCTTTGTTTGCATTTTGGTTTTCTCCATGAAAAATTGTCTCCTGCAAGTATAGACGCCTGCGCCGCGCCGGCGTTACGCAGTCCCAGACACCCTCAGAGGTCTGCCCAGTTCGACAGAGTGCAATCGCAGCCTGACAGGCCATGCTTTGGGCAGATCCGGGTCATCTCTGCGAACCTCTCCTTCAGAGCCTGTCTTCCACATCCAAGTCGATCGTCTATCGTACTCTCGCTGAGCCCCAAGCTGTGCGCGACGCCCTCCCTCCGCTCTCCATCGACATCGATGCGCCGAACAATATTGGCCTGTTCAAGCGGAAGCGTGGACAGGAGCATGTCGATGCAGTCACGTATCAGCTCGTCGAGTTCAGTGTCACTTGTCGGATCAGAACTAGGCTGACGTTTCACATGCTCATTCCTTGATACGCTTTTCAGAGTTGTACACGTCGACACTCCTGATTGAGCTCCGCCGATTACCAGGTGGAGTTTCCAGTTATCTGTGGCTTAGGCCTGTCATTCGACCTCCCAAGCATGCCCACCCTCTAGATGAGAAGACGCGCAACGGGGTTGGACATTACACTCGGTGGGGCATCGAACTGGCGAGGTGTCGACGATGGCCGATCGCCCCGAGAGTGATCGCAGTCACAAATCATGAAGCCGCCTTCCCCACAAACTTTGCAGACCTCGGCTATTTTTTTCCTCAACGCTGTTCTCGCGCGATGGACCCGAACTCCCAAAGAGTTCGAGTTCAGCCCCAGTTCAGTTGCGACAGCCGTGCGCGGCTCGTCTCGTAGATCAATCCGAGCCAACAATTCTGCCTGAGAGGGCTGAAGCATCTTCATCGCCGCCGCGATGCAGGTACACGCGGGCTCCGCAACATCGATGTCCTCCTGCTGGGTCACCTTGGTCTCGATCGCATAGGCCTCTGCGCCGCGATTTCGCGCCGCTTGCCGCCGGTAGTGATCCGTCAAGGTGTGTTTCAGGGTGACGCCGAGCCAGGCATCCAGCCTCTCATCGTCCTCAATCTGGGCATGGTGGCGCAGTACCTTTACGCAGAAATCTTGAAAGACATCCTCGGCATCCTGTGGCCTGCTCAATCGCCGGCGAAGAAAGCCGAGGAACCGGTTGCGGGATTCGACGAGTTTTGCCTCAACGACTCGGCGCGAGATCGTTGTTGCACTGTTGTTTTGTTCAGCAAACATTCCTGTTCCTTTCACATGACTTTGTGCAGCACCGACATGCGATGCTGGCAGTTAGACCTGTGAAAGGAGTCGTGGTGGTTGAAAGATCAGGTACCTCACTTCACGCAGCGTGAAGTGCGGATCAAACTGGCGCTCTGATGAACCTACCCAGCCCACCGGCACCAGGCTGCTCTTCGGAAGAATTCCTGCTAGGCAGTGAAGCCCGAGGTGGCAATTTACGCCGGGAACAGCTTTCTCCGCACCATCGCTGACACCCGCAACATGGGTGACCAATTCGTTGGTGGACTGCGTCGACGGATTGTGATGATCAAACTCAGGGGCAACAGCCAGAGCAGAATAAAGCAAAGCCGCGACTACCGCGATGATAGTCACCACACGCAACCTAATCGAGCGTTTTGCAATCTTCAATCTGAGCGTGCGCATAATTTTTCCCAGACTCTACCCATCTTGTCTAGAGCTTCGTCGCACTGCTCGCCTTGACTTGGATCAAGCGCCGAGGTCCCGCCGGGCGGCGTTTACAGAACCGGGATAGACCTTCTTTGCGTCCTGATGTTAGCCTGGCCTTAATAGTTGCTGCAGCATTTGGCGGCATGGGGCCAAACACACCAACCGACGTTGCGACGCCCCGCCATAAGTGTCATCGGTTTCACGTTACGAATAGACCCATCTGTGGATGCCGGTTGAAACCATATCTGTAATAGTCGGAGCCGTGGCAGAGCTAGACCGACAGGAAGGAATGCGCATTGGAGTATACCGCAACGCTGTTGTCGCTCATGGCCTTCCCGGACATTGATCCGGTCATCTTCGCCATCGGCCCGGTTCAGGTGCGCTGGTATGGTCTTGCCTATGTCATCGGCATCCTACTGGGCTGGCGGTACGCCCGCAAGCTCGTCGAGAACGAAAAGCTCTGGCCAGCCAGCGGTCCGCGTATGACAGCGCTCGACATCGATGACTTCCTGCTTTGGGCCACTGTCGGCATCGTTGCAGGCGGGCGCATCGGCTACATCCTGTTTTATGACTTTGCAGCCGTGTCGGCCAATCCTGTCCGCGCTCTGGAGATCTGGAATGGCGGAATGTCGTTCCACGGCGGCTTGCTCGGCACGCTCGTTGCCATGCTCCTGTTTGCCCACAAACGAAGCATCCCGGTCTTTAACCTGTTTGATGTAGTTTGCGCGGTCGTGCCTGTGGGCCTGTTGTTCGGCCGACTGGCCAATTTCATCAACTCCGAACTCTGGGGCAAGCTGACGGATGTACCCTGGGCATTCGTGTTCCCCACCGGTGGCCCTTTCCCGCGTCACCCGACCCAGCTGTATGAAGCCGCACTCGAAGGCCTGCTGCTGCTCTCGGTGCTGGCATGGCTGATCTACCGCCGCCAGGCTCTCAAACATCGCGGCCTCGTCGCCGGCAGTTTTGTGACCGGCTATGCACTGTCGCGGATATTCGTCGAGTTCTTCAGGGAACCTGACATCCAGATCGGGTATCTCGCAGGCGGCTGGCTGACCATGGGTATGGTGCTGTCGCTGCCGATGCTGGCTGTCGGCCTCTGGGCCGTCGCCACCGCCAAATCGCGCGCCTGAGCAAGACCGGGAAGGTTTCCGCGCCCGGCCTTGCTTTGCCTGAACTCGTGATTGAGCTGTGCCGCGGACGGCACTGTAACGTTACCCGAGAAACGATGAAAATATGGGAACTGGCGGCATGACCAGATCTGCATGTGATCCTCTCTATCGTCGCCATCGTTTTCTAGGGGAAGTGATTGCCCATGCCGTATGGCTCTATTTCCGGTTTCCGCTCAGCCTGCGCATAGTCGAGGATATTTTGGCAGCTCGAGGTATCATCGTCTCTCACCAGACTGTGAGACTGTGGGCGGAGAAATTCGGCAGGCAGTTCGCAAATGATATTCGGAGGCGATCAGCCGGCAGGCTCGGAGGCAAATGGTACCTCGACGAGGTCGTCATCACCATTGGCGGGAAGAAACACTGGTTGTGGCGTGCCGTCGATCAGCGTGGCTTCGTCCTCGACGTTCTGGTCCAAAACCACCGCGATGCCAGAGCTGCCAAGCGGTTAATGCGCAAGCTTCTGAAAGGCCAAGGTTCTGCCCCGCGCGTTATGATCACCGACAAGCTTCGATCCTATGGTGCGGCGAAGCGGGAGATCATGCCCGGCGTCGAGCATCGTTCGCACAAGGGCCTGAACAATCGGGCGGAGAATTCTCATCAACCTATCCGGCGACGGGCGAGGATCATGAAGCGGCCCAAGTCACCGCGCCAACTTCAGCGCTTCGTCTCAATCCACGACCCGATCGCCAACCTCTTCCAAATTCCTCGCCACGACATGCTATCTCACCATTATCGACAGCTGCGAGGGGCCGCGATGAAGATGTGGAGCGAGATCGCCCATCTTCAGGTAGTCTGATCGCAGACGTCATGCCCTACCTTGACCCACTGCTGTCCGGTTTAAATTGCTGGACTGAGCGCATGACTTTAATTCTACTCGCATTCAGGCGTTTCGCGACGGTCTGGACACGAACAGGAGATCAATGTCATGCGGCACCACAATAGCGTCTTTCATCAGATTCAAAAGCATGTTCCCTGGGGCGTGTTCGACAGGCTTGTGGACGAGTACAAGGCCGATTACCGGGTTCGCAAACTGACCACCAAGAGCCAGTTTCTGGCGCTGTTGTTTGGCCAGCTTGCCGGCGCGGTCAGCCTGCGCGAAATCGAGGCGGGGCTTTCGAGCCAGCAGTCGCGGCTTTACCATGCGGGCGGGCGCTGCGTCGCCCGCACCACGCTGGCCGAGGCCAATGCCCGGAGGCCGGCGGCGGTGTTTTCAGGCCTGTTTGCCCATATCGCAGCAACCGCCAGCCGCCGCACCCGCCGTCATATCAGCGAAGCAGTGCGCATACTCGACGCCACCCGTGTCGAGCTCTCGTCGTTGCGCTCGGGATGGGCCGACATGGTCAGCGGCCACCGGGCGATCAAGCTGCATGTGAGCTACGATCCCCATGCCGATGCCCCTCTCGGGGCCACTGTCACCGGCCAGAAGACCAACGACATCACCCCGGCCAAAACCATCCAGATCGAACCTGGCATGACCTATGTCTTTGATCTGGCTTACTATGATTTTGGCTGGTGGGCTGAACTCGACGCCAAGGGCTGCCGCTTCGTCACAAGGCTGAAGACCCACACCAGACTTGAAGTGACGCACGTGCGGCCGCTTTCGGCAGACAATGACGCCATTCTCTCTGACCGCATCGGACTGCTGCCGCAGCGCATGGCCCGGTCGCGCAAGAACCCAATGGCCGACCCGGTGCGCGAGATTACTGTCAGCATCTCCACCGGCAAGACCATCCGCATCCTGACCAATGATCTCGACGCCCCCGCCAGCGAGATCGCCGAGCTCTACAAGCAGCGCTGGCAGATCGAGCTGTTCTTCAAATGGATCAAGCAGAACCTCAAGATCCGCCATTTCCTCGGAACCTCGGAGAATGCCGTGCGCATCCAGATCTTCGTGGCGCTGATTGCCTATCTGCTGCTGCGCATGGCGCAGGCCTGCCAGGACAAAGTCAGCCAACCTCTGGCATTTGCCCGACTGGTGCGGCTCAATCTCATGCACAGGCGCCACATCGGCGAGCTCAGCCAACTCCAACGAAGACCCGTCACAAACCAAGATCAGATGCTGCTGATATGAACGCCGGGGCTAAACCGGACAGCAGTGACCTTGACCCGAGGCCGATAAGTTTACAGTGCCCATAGACCTCATACCAACCGGTATCAAGCCATTGAATTTACTTTTTTATTAGCGCCTTGTTAGTTTCCGATACCATCAAAGCGAGTTCCATGATGCAGACATGACTACAGAAAGTTGTCCTTTCTGTGGCTCTCTCTAAAGCCAAGAGACAACAAGTCCTCGCGGCGCTCGGCATCGTGCTCTACTACGCCGTAGTAGCACTTGAGCGAATTTTCGCATGTTGTGCCGACCGCCCGCAGGGTTGACGCTTGGCCTCAATGCGGGCCGGTATGTGGCCGGATCGCGGACGCCGGTGAGGCCGGAAAAGCCCGGCGGCTGGCCGCATGGCGACCCGGCCCCGGCTTCCGCAGCCATTCAATCCATTGAGCCCCTCGCCTCGCTCCGCAACCTGCCAGAGACTCTCAGGCGCGGCGCGCATCCGGCGTTTCCGCACCCGAGGCGGCACGGCGATTCACCAAGCCCCAGACACATTAGTATTAATGAATGTTTTTCGGATTAAGAAAACATACAGGGCTCCCCGGTTAAGTATAATTCGGCAATGAATTTGCATTTCGCTCAGGAGATGCGTTTCCTGTTGCACATCGAGACATGGGAGCGGATGATGAACTGGAACGTCGTGAAACGATTTGCAAATGCTGCTTCGACCTATCCTGACAGGCCAGCGCTGGTCGCCGGTACGACCAGGCTAAGCTACAACAGCCTTCAGCAATTGGCACAGGGCGTTTCCGCACAACTCCGACCGGCCTTGCGCCAAGGTCGCGTTGGCGTCCTCGGCACAAGGAGCATCGAAGTCTGTGCGGCGTTCCTTGGAACCGCGTGGGCCGGAGGCACCTATGTTCCGCTCGGCCTCAACCATCCCGATGCAAGAATGATTTCCTTGTTCGAGCTTCTGGAACTGGACGCTTTGATTGTCGATCGCGCCGGCTTCATGCGCCTCTCACCTGAAATCCGCCGCGCCGCACCACCGCTGATCCTCGTGCCCGAGGACGAACCCGGCACGTTTGCGCCATTGGAAGAGGGATCGCCCGCCGCCGGGCAAGACACATCCGGCAGCCCGGCAGTCGTTGGCCCCGCAGTCGTCGGCCCCGATCACCTCGCCTACATCATCTTCACCTCTGGCACGACCGGCATGCCAAAGGGTGTGATGGTCAATTCACGCTCCATCGGACTTTATCTCGACGCCATTCATCCCTGGTACGAGCTCGGGCCGGAGGACCGCGCGGCGGAAACCTGCGAGGCTAATTTTGATCTCTCGATCCACAACATGCTGACCGCATGGTCCGGCGGCGCCGCGCTCCATATCATGCGCCCTCTGGACATGGTTTCCGCCGCGCGGTTCATTCGCGCCAACGAGATCACGACATGGCTGTCGGTTCCCTCGGTCGTTGCCCTGATGCGCCAGGCGGGAGGACTTGCGGCCGGCAGCCTGCCGTCGCTTCGCCTGACATGGTTCTGCGGGGAGCCGCTGTCCGTGCAGGCGGTGCGCGACTGGTCGGCTGCAGCGCCCAACAGCGTGATCGAGAATTTCTACGGACCGACCGAGATCACCGTCGCAGTCCTCCGGCAGCGCTGGGACGGCGAAGGGCCGGTCACAAGAGAGCGCGGCATTGTCGCCATCGGCCAGCCGATTGACGGGGTTTCCGCGACGATCGTCGATACAGCCGGCAATCCGGTTCCCGACGGGATTCCCGGGGAAATCGCTCTGGCGGCCGAGCAATGTTCGCAAGGATACTTCAAGCTGCCCGACCTGACGGCAGAAAAATTCCGCACCTTCGGCGGCACGCCCGGCTATCTGACCGGCGACCGCGGCTACAAGGATCCCGACGGCGTCTTCCACCACCTCGGGCGGCTCGACAACCAGATCAAGTTCAAGGGCCACCGGATCGAGCTTGAGGAGATCGATGCCCGCCTGCGCGAAGCCGCGGAAGCGGAACTGGTGGGAACGGTGACCTGGCCGATGACCGGCGATGTGGTGGGCGGCCTGGCTGCCTTCTACAAGGCCGGAACGGTTGAGCCGGAGCAGGTAAGGGCAAGACTGCGCCAGTTGCTGCCCGCCTACATGGTGCCCGATCATCTCGAGGGCATTGCCGACATGCCGCTCAGCAGCAACGGCAAGGTCGACCGCAAGGCGCTTGTGGCGATGCTCGACGACCGTGATCAGGCGAGGGTTGCAAGCTAATGACTTCGCTGTCCACTGCCATCCCTGGGCACCGCCAGGCTTCCCGGTTCAACCCACTTGAATGGCGCCGCTGGTGGCTGGAAATCGACAGGAACGATGCGGCAATTGCCTGGGCGCAGACCTTGCCCGGCCAGGCGGCTCTGCATGCAGTGCTGCTGGCATCGCTCCTGCTGATTCCGATCCTCCGGACCAGCCACGTCGCGCTGATGACCGTCGCGCTCGCCCTGTGCTGGGCGTTGCCGCAACGCAGGCTCGTCGTGCTGACCGTCACCGGGCTCACCTATTTCCTGCTGCGGCCCTTCAAGATGGGCCCGCATTACGACTATTTCGAACAGGTTGCGGCTCCGCTGATCCCCTTGCTTCCGGCTGCCCTGATCTCGGTGCCGTTCGGGGTGCTGTTTCTGGTCTTCGCCGTCGCCATGGTGCGAAATCAAGACCGCAAGCTTCTGGTTTTTGCCAGCAACCGCCCGCTCCTGTTCATGTTCCTGATCGGCTGCGGTCTTGCAGCCGCCACCCTCCTCCTGCCGCGCGAGCATGGACTGTTCGCCCCGGTCTGGATCGCTCTGGCCTATTTGACGTCGAGCTTCTTCTTTCTCGGCTACGTGCTGCTCGATAACCGCTCGAAGACCAAGGTCCCGGTCCACGCCCAACTGGGCTTCATGCGCCCGTTCTGGGCCGGCTTCGCGCCGCCGATGAAAGGACCGGCCTTCATCCTCAAGGCGGAAGCGAAGTCGGACGCCGACCTGGCCGTCTCCCGGCTCAAGGGCGTGAAGCTGGCGGTCTGGGCGCTCATCCTGTTCCTTGTCTGGGAATGGGTGTTCAATCGCCTGATCCATGCACAGTGGGCATTCCCGCGCCTTGATGATCTGATTGCCGCTTCGGCAGCGGGCGCACAGGCGCCGCTTGCCATGCGCTGGGGCGCGGTCGCGGTCGAGTTCATGGCAATGGTGATCTACATGGGCGCCGCCATTCATGCGCTTGTTGCGGTGGTCCGCGTTGCCGGTTTCTGCATTCCGCGCGGCATGGTCCGCCCGCTCAGCTCGCGCACGATTGCCGAGTTCTGGGGCCGCTACCTGTTCTATTTCAAGGAAATTCTGGTCGATTTCTTCTTCTATCCGACATTCCGCCGCTATTTCAAGAATCACCCCCGTCTCCGCATGGCGTTCGCGACCTTCGCCGCGGCCTTCGTCGGCAACGTGCTGTTCGATTTCATGCACACCATCCCCTCGGTCGCCTTCGAGGGATCGGAGCGCTACCTGAACGGCCTTATCAGCTACTGTGTCTATGCCGGCGTTCTGACCGCAGGCATCATCTGGTCGCAACTGGCCCAATCAGCGCCTCGCAAGGAAGATGGATTTGTCCGCTACAGCCTCCTTCCCCGCGCTCAGGTCATCTTGTTTTTCGCCCTGCTGCAGGTGATCGACGATTCAAGCGCAACCGTGCTGATCGGCGACCGCCTGAGCTATCTGACCGGACTATTCGGAGTGAGCATATGAACAACGAGAAACTCGACAGCCTTCGGCAAAACATTAGTGACATGCTCGTAAGGCGCGGCCAGCCGCCGCATTTCGCCGATGACGAATCCCTGTTTGACAGCGGCCGCCTGGATTCCGCCTCCGCAGTCAATCTACTGCTTGAGCTGGAAACGATCTTCGGCGTGGATCTCGCCGACCCGGACTTCGACATTTCGCAGATCGACAGCTTTGCAGAGATTACAAGGCTCGCTCAAAGCCAAGGCTAGATGTTTGTTCCCAGCATTTGATGGGTCGGATCAAGGATGAACCTTTCGGGTTCAATTGTCCACCGTTTGTGACATCGCCCACAGTCAGCCCGTTTATTGTATAGATAAGGCATCGAAGAAACCAATCTCCCATTGCGGTCAGAGTGAGAGCGGCGGTGCAAAAGTCGGCCATGGTAGCGGCGGAATAGTCCGGCCGCGGGCGGAGTAAAATCCGGCCACCTATTTTCCTTCTGCGACGAATGCAGGAGGGCTTGGGGATCTACACCGTGGAACTYTATSTGAAGRTTAGACTGGCTRTCTCGGAAGGGATGAGCCGGCGTCAGGCTGCGAAGCATTTCAACATATCGCGCGACAGCGTTGCCAAGATGATGGCGTATTCGAYACCGCCRGGCTACCAGYGTCAGTCACCGGTCCGGCGGCCCAAGCTGGATGCGTTTGTTTCAACGATCGACCACTGGCTTGATGAGGACATAAARGTRCCGCGCAAGCAGCGCCATACGGCCAAGCGGGTGTTTGAYCGTCTTCGGGACGAGTGCGGTTTCACCGGCGGCTACACGATCATCAAGGATYACATRCGCGAGCGTGATCAGCGTCGCCAGGAGGTGTTTGTGCCGCTGTCGCATCCGCCAGGGCRTGCYCAGGCCGACTTCGGCGAGGCGATGGTCGTCATCGGCGGCGTCGAGCGCAAGGCGCACTTCTTCGTGCTCGACCTGCCCCATAGCGACGGCTGTTATGTACGGGCCTATCCGGCGGCGGTGTCGGAGGCCTGGGTCCCCTCTCGTCGGCGCTTCGCTTGCCTGCCAGGCAATGGACGGTCACGTCCATGCCTTTGCCTTCTTCGGAGCCGTTCCGCAATCGATCGTCTACGACAACGATCGTTGCCTGGTGGCGAAGATATTGCCCGACGGCACACGCAAGCGCGCCACGTTGTTCAGCGGGTTTCTGTCCCGCTACCTGATCCGGGACCGCTACGGCCGTCCTGGCAAGGGGAACGACAAGGGAAGCGTCGAGGGGCTTGTCGGCTATGCCCGGCGCAACTTCATGGTTCCGATCCCACAGTTTGCGACATGGGAGGCGTTCAACGCGTGGCTGGAAGAGCAATGCCGCAAACGTTAGCGCGACAAGCTGCGCGGCGAGAACGAGATGATCGGAGAACGGCTGCAGCGTGATCTGGCAGCAATGCGCCCGTTACCGGCATCGCCTTTCGATGCGTGTGACCAGGCCAGCGCCAAGGTGACGGCCCAATCGCTGGTGCGCTACAAGACCAACGATTATTCGGTCCCGGTTGCCTATCGCTATCAGGACGTTTGGGTCCGGGGCTATGTCGACGAGCTAGTGATCGGCTGCCGTGGTGAGATCATCGCTCGCCATCCCCGGAGTTGGGAGCGGGAAGACGTCGTCTTCGATCCTGTGCATTACTTGCCGCTGATCGAACAGAAGATCAATTCGTTGGATCAGGCAGCGCCCTTGCAAGGCTGGAACCTGCCCGAGGAGTTCGCCACGCTGCGCCGGCTGATGGAGGCGCGGATGAACAAGCATGGCCGGCGTGAGTATGTGCAGGTCCTGCGCCTGCTGGAAAGCTTCGAGCTTGCTGACCTGCATGCTGCGGTGAAGCAGGCACTTCAACTCGGAGCGATCGGCTTCGATGCCGTCAAACATCTGATCCTGTGTCGGGTGGAGCGTCGGCCGCCGCGATTGGACCTGTCCATCTACCCCCTGCCGAGGGCGACGGTGAAGACGACCTCGCCGAAGGCCTACATGCGCCTTCTTGATGGTGTTGAAGGGGAGGAAGCGGCATGAGTACAGAAGCCCCCGAGATCCTGCTTTCCCACTATCTCAAAACCCTCAAGCTGCCGACCTTCCAGCGTGAGTATCAGAAGCTGGCTCGGCTATGCGCCACCGAGGGCGTCGATCATGTCGGATACCTCACCCGGCTTGCTGAGTGGGAGATGATCGAGCGGGATCGCCGCAAGGTCGAGCGCCGCATCAAGGCGGCGAGGTTCCCGGTCGTCAAAAGTCTGGACAGCTTCGACTTCGCCGCCATCCCGAAGCTCAACAAGATGCAGGTGCTGGAACTGGCCCGCTGCGAGTGGATCGAACGCCGCGAGAATGTGATTGCGCTCGGACCGAGCGGTACAGGAAAGACCCATGTAGCGCTCGGTCTCGGCCTGGCCGCATGTCAGAAGGGCATGTCCATCGGCTTCACAACAGCCTCAGCACTCGTCAGCGAGATGATGGAGGCGCGCATACCAGCTTCTCATCATCGATGAGCTGGGCTTCGTGCCACTCTCCAAAACCGGCACGGAATTGCTGTTCGAGTTGGTCTCGCAACGATATGAGCGAGGTGCGACCCTGATCACGAGCAACCTTCCCTTTGACGAATGGACGGAGACGCTCGGATCCGAGCGTCTGACCGGCGCACTGCTGGATCGTATCACCCACCATGTCAGCATCCTCGAGATGAACGGCGACAGCTACCGCCTCGCCCAAAGCCGAGCCCGAAAGGCCGGCTGAAACCCTCTCAGAAAATCGCCACGCGCGCATGAGACCGCCGCGTGGCCGGGTTTTACTCCGCCGTTGACACGTCACACCGCATATTCTGCGGCACACGCGCGGAACCTGGCTGGCACAGGCCGGCGTTCCAAGCGGCCAGGCAGCCGCATCGCTGGGCATGACCGAGGCCGAATACGAGCGCACCTACCTGCACAATGACCCTGCTTTTCAGGGCGCCACAGCGGACGCTTATTGATCGTTTCGGTCCGATATCGGTCCGGTCCAAATTTCGCGGGCAAGCCAACCCATTGATTTAGCTGGTCGGAGTGAGAGGATTCGAACCTCCGACCCCGTCGTCCCGAACGACGTGCGCTACCAGGCTGCGCTACACTCCGTGACCAGCGGCTGGCTTATAGACCGGCAGAAACCATGCCACAAGCCCCTGTGGACATCAAATTTTCAGACGAGGTGCAACGCGCAGATCCTTCGCCGGGCTGGCAGGAATTCGCTGACACCGGCGGGCTATTTGTCGTCGTCTGAAGCCGGTGGCCGGGCCGCGGCGGGGTCATCCTCCAGCGGGCCATCAGCCTGCCCGGAGAGGAAGAAGCCCCAGCCGACATAGGCCGTCAAGGCCAGGAAGAGCATCATCCAGCCGGTGGAGCCGGAGTAAAACTCCACCCCGGTCCAGACCAGAAGCAGAACGAAGATGATGATCCGCCGCGTCAGCGGCCGGTAAAACGCGTGACCAAAATCAACCAGAGCAAATCTCATCGCCTCACCCATCCCAGATCATGGCCGTGGTCCAGTGCTCTTCCGCCCCGGCACGGCTCGTCGGCGGGCACAAGACCCGATCATTGCCGCAGGGTCAATTGCCAATCACGCCGCTGGCGCAGGATCTCCGCAGATGTCTTCCCACAAGGGGCCGATGAGGGGTGAGTACAGGCCCGCCTTTCAGCCCCACAATCGGTAACGGGGCAGCGGAGGAATGCGCAAGAACTTTATATTTGCGATCTTATATATAAGCGCTTATATGTGTCTCATCAGGAAACCGGGCAATTGATCTCGCGCAATGACATAAGGTCATTGGTTGACCATGCTCCCGGTGTCCGCGCCCCGATCCCTTGAAATGAGGCAAGCCATGAAAATGCTCAGCTTTGCGCTTCTCGTCTCCGTCTGTGCCAGTGGTGCGCAGGCCGAAACGCTGACGCTTTCGCCCACAGACATCACCGAATGGAAGGCCGTTCAGGCGCGTGTTGAATCGCGCGACATCGTGCCGGCGCGGGCCCGTATTGGTGGCGTGATCGAGGAACTGACCATCAGCGAAGGCGATCTGGTTACCGCCGGACAGAAGATCGGCCTGGTCAAGGATGACAAGATTGCCTTCCAGATCGCGGCACTCGACGCACAGCTTGCAGCCTACGCCGCTCAGCTTGAAACAGCGGAATCCGAACTCGAGCGCGGCGAGACGCTGGTCGAACGCGGCGTTGTCACCCGGCAGCGGCTGGCGCAGCTGTCGACCGATGTGGAGGTGACCCGCAACCAGATTGCCGCTACCGAGGCGCAGCGCGCGGTGCTGACCCAGCAGGAAACCGAAGGCGCCGTGATTGCGCCGGCCGATGGCCGTGTGCTGACCGTGCCCGCAACCCGCGGCTCGGTGATCATGCCGGGAGAACCGGTGGCAACCATCGGTTCGGGCGGGTTCTACCTCAGGCTTGCCGTGCCCGAGCGCTTTGCCGGCAGCCTGGAGGCCGGCGCTGAAATCCGCGTCGCCACCGGCGGCGAGGAAGCAGCCGGACGGCTCGCCAAGATCTATCCGCAGATCGACAATGGCCGCGTGATTGCCGATGTCGAGGTGGAGAAGCTCGACACCGCCTTCGTCAATGCCCGCGTTCTGGTCGAGGTGCCGATCGGCAGCCGCAAGGCGCTGCTCGCGCCACTGGACGCCGTGGTGAACCGGCACGGCATCGACTTCATGTCGGTTGAAGATCACGATGGTGCCGTGGTCGAACGCGCGGTCATTCTCGGCGCTGAGCAGGATGGCGACAATGCCGGCCTGGTTGAAGTGATCAGCGGTGTGTCCGCCGGCGACAAGGTGGTGCGGCCATGAAAACCTCCGGATTGGGGATTGCCGGCCAGCTGACGCGCGGCTTCATCGTCTCCCCCCTCACCCCGCTGTTCCTGCTCGCGGCCTTTGCCTTCGGGATCGTGGCGCTGTTGACACTGCCGCGCGAGGAAGAGCCGCAGATCTCGGTGCCGATGGTCGACATCATGCTTGGCGCACCGGGGCTCAAGGCCGATGATGCGGTGAAGCTGGTCACCGAACCGCTCGAGACCATCGTCAAGAGCATCGACGGGGTCGAGCATGTCTATTCACAGACCGCGGACAACAAGGTTCTGGTCACAGCCCGCTTCATCGTCGGCACGCAGACGGATTCAGCCATCCTGCGGGTGCATGACAAGGTGCGCGCCAATATCGACCGTATCCCCGTCGGCATCCCCGAACCGATGATCGTCGGGCGCGGCATTGACGATGTCGCCATCGTCTCGCTGACGCTGACACCGTCGGAGGAAGCCGGAGACGCAGTTCCGTCCAATGACCTGACCCGCGTCGCCCGCGAACTCAGGACCGAGCTCTCCAAGATCGACAATGTCGGGCTGACCTACCTGGTTGGCGACACCGACGAGATCATCCGCATTGCGCCCGATCCCAAACGGCTGGCGCTAAACGGCGTGACGCTGCAACAGCTTGCCGGCAAGGTCAGCGGCGCCAACCGCGCCTTCCCCGCGGGTGAAGTGACGCTCGACGGCACCTCGGCCGAACTGATGGTGGGGGAAACGCTCTATGCACCGGCTGAAATCGGCAATCTGCTGATCACCACCCGGGACGGACGGCCGGTCTATGTGCGCGATCTGGCCGACATCTCCTTTGCCACCGACAGCACGGCGCGGATCGTGGCGACGGTGACGCGTTCGGAAGACGGGGCGGAAGACGGCGCGGAAAACGCGATCAACCGCACACCCGCCGTCACCCTGGCGATTGCCAAGCGCGCGGGCGCCAATGCGGTGCTGGTGGCCGAGCAGATCCTCGAACGCACCGAAGCGCTCGAGGGATCGCTGATCCCGCATTCAATGGCGGTGGAAATCACGCGCGACTACGGCGAAACCGCCAATGAGAAGGCCAACGAGCTGCTCTATCACTTGGGTCTCGCCACGGTTTCGATCATCATTCTGGTCTGGCTCGCGATCGGGTGGCGCGAAGCGCTGGTGGTGGCGATCGTCATTCCGGTGACCATCCTGCTGACGCTGTTTGCCTCTCGCGTGATGGGCTACACGCTCAACCGGGTGTCGCTGTTCGCGCTGATCTTCTCGATCGGTATCCTGGTCGATGACGCCATCGTGGTGATCGAGAACATTGCCCGGCACTGGGGCATGGGTGATGGCCGCGAGCGCAAGCAGGCGGCGATCGAAGCTGTGGCCGAAGTCGGCAACCCGACCATTGTCGCGACACTCACCGTGGTCGCGGCGCTGCTGCCGATGCTGTTCGTCTCGGGCATGATGGGCCCCTATATGAGCCCGATTCCCGCCAATGCCTCGGCTGCAATGGTGTTCTCGTTCTTCGTCGCGGTCATGGTCACGCCCTGGCTGATGCTGAAGATCGCCGGACGCGCGCCGATGCATCATGGTGATGGTGAAGGCGCCGAGAGTGGCGGCGTTCTGGGCAGGATGTACCGTGCCGTAGCGCGCCCGGTGCTTGCCAGCAAGACCAGCTCCTGGATCTTCCTGATCGTCGTCGGCATCATGACGCTCGGCTCGCTGTCGCTGTTCTACACCAAGGACGTCACGGTGAAGCTCTTGCCGTTCGACAACAAGTCGGAACTCTCGGTGGTCATCGACATGCCCGAAGGCACCTCGGTGGAGGCTACCGATGCGATTGCACAGGCGGTCGCACGCGAAGTGCTCAAGCTCGAGGAAGTCAAATCGGTCCAGACCCATGCCGGGACGGCAGCCCCCTTCAACTTCAACGGCCTGGTGCGGCACTCCTTTCTGCGCTCGGAGCAGCAGATGGGCGATGTTGCGCTCAATCTCACACCCAAGGGCGAAAGGGACCGGTCGAGCCACGAGATCGCGCTCGACATCCGCACGCGCATCGCCGGCATTCCATTGCCGCAAGGCGCCAGCCTGAAAGTGGTCGAACCACCCCCGGGGCCGCCGGTGATGGCGACGCTGCTGGCGGAAGTCTACGGACCTGACGCCGAAACCCGCCGCGCTGTCGCGGCCCGGGTTGAAGAGGCCTTCCGTTCGGCCGACTTCATCGTCGATATCGACAATTCCTGGGGCCAGCCGGCCGAGAGGGTGCGGGTGAATATTTCGACCGACGAACTGGAGTTCTTCAAGGTCGAGGAACAGGATGTGTTCGACACCATCGCCATCCTCAACACCGGCCAGACGGTGGGCTATTCGCACCGCGGCGGTGGACGCACACCGATTGCCATAAGGCTCGAACGCCCGCGTTCGGAGCGCAAGGTCGACGAGGTTTTTCTCACCACGCCGATCCCGGCAAACGTGCTTCCGGGTGACCGTTCCATCGTGGAACTGGGCGACGTGGTTCAGGTTACGCAGGAGCGCGCCTCGTTCCCGGTGTTCCGCCACAATGGCCGGGCGGCGGAAATGGTGATGGCCGAAATGGCCGGCGATTATGAAGCGCCGCTCTATGGCATGATCGCGGTTCAGGAAGCGCTCGACGCGATGGACTGGACCGACCTTGAAAAGCCGGTGATCGCGCTCAATGGCCAACCGGCCGACGAGCAAGTCTCGACGCTGCTCTGGGACGGGGAATGGGAAGTCACCTGGGTGACCTTCCGCGACATGGGTGCCGCCTTCGGCGTGGCCCTGCTCGGCATCTACATCCTCGTGGTTGCCCAGTTCGGCTCGTTCAAGGCGCCGCTGGTGATCCTGACGCCGGTGCCGTTGACCTTCATCGGCATCCTCATCGGTCACTGGCTGTTCGGCGCGCCGTTTTCGGCCACCTCGATGATCGGCTTCATCGCGCTTGCCGGCATCATCGTGCGCAACTCGATCCTGCTGGTGGATTTCATCCGCCATGCCCATGTGCCGGGCACGCCGCTGACGGCGGTGCTGATCGAGGCAGGCGCGATCCGCTTCAAGCCGATTATCCTGACAGCACTGGCTGCTATGATCGGGGCGGCGGTAATCCTGACCGATCCGATCTTCCAGGGGCTGGCGATCTCGCTGCTGTTCGGGCTGGCCTCGTCAACCGCGCTGACCGTGCTGGTGATCCCGGCGATCTACCGTGTGCTCAGGACCTGAGGGGCTCGCTGATGTTCCAAGACTGCCTCCGCCCGTTACTTTGACGGGCGGAATGCTTTCAGGATCTCGTCGTGGGTTTCGATCCGCCCTGCCCCGATCAGATCGAGACAGAACGGGATCGCCGGGAACACGGCTGTCAGGCAGGTGTCGATCGATCCCGGTTTGCCCGGCAGATTGACGATCAGCGTCTTGCCGCGAGTACCGGCTGTCTGACGCGACAGGATGGCGGTCGGCACGAAGTCGAGGCTGACCTTGCGCATCAGTTCGCCGAAACCGGGCAATTCCTTTTCCATCACCGCCTTCATCGCCTCGGGCGTCAGGTCACGTGGGCTGGGGCCGGTGCCGCCGGTGGTCAGCACCATGTCGACGCCGTCCACGTCACACAGCCGGACCAGGGTATCGCGCACGCTTTCCAGCCCGTCGGGAATGACGTGGATCACGATTTCTGCCGGGCTCGACATCACCCGTTCCAGCCAGGCCTTGACCGAAGGGCCACCCAGATCCTCATACTCGCCGCGGCTGGCGCGATCGGACACGGTGAGAACGGCGATGCGAGCGGTCATATCAAGGGCTCCCGGCAGGAATCATCAAAGGCAGTGCTTGGCGCAACAATGATCACCTTGGCCGAAATGGCAACATCCCACCTTCCGCACAGCAGAAATTCGAAGTTGCACTGAATTTTCCACCGTACCCTAGCGCGAATTAGGGGAACCTAAATATCTCGGGCAAATTTTTTATTCATTCGTTAAAATATTGCTGAAAATACTAACAAACAAGAACAGTTTCATTCTTTTGGGAACACATACCTTCCACTCCGCTCCTCAAGGAAGAAACCGTCAAGAACAAATAAACATAAAACCCCGTAAATTCTATGGTGTTTTGGCCTCGGCCGGAAGGAAACAGAATGTCTACGTATTTCGGCTTCGGCAACGACTGCGCCAGCATCATGGACGCCCTCTCCCGCTCACAGGCAATCATCCAGTTTGACCTGAAAGGCAACATTCTTACCGCCAACCAGAATTTCTGCGATGCACTTGGCTACGACCTCAAGGAGATCGTCGGCAAGCATCACAGCATGTTCGTTGATCCGGCAGAAACCGAAAGCGCCGAGTACAAGACTTTCTGGCGCGAGCTTGCAGCCGGCAAGTGCGACCGCCGGCAATACAAGCGCTTTGGCAAGAACGGGCGCGAAATCTGGATCGAAGCGTCATACAATCCCGTCTTCAAGGGCGACAAACCCGTCAAGGTCGTCAAATTCGCCACCGACATTACCGAGAGCAAACTCAAATCCATCGAGGATGCGGCCAAACTCTCTGCCCTGTCGCGCTCGCAGGCGGTGATCGAATTCGCTCCGGACGGCACCATCCTCGACGCCAACGAGAATTTTTGCAGCACCCTGGGCTACACCGCTTCGGAAATCATCGGCAAACACCACCGGATCTTCTGTGACCCCGCCTATACCGCGACACCGGAATACACTGCTTTCTGGCGAGACCTCGCTGCCGGCGAGTTTTGCGCCAACGAATTCATGCGCCTGAGCAAGACCGGCAATCAGGTCTGGATCCAGGCCGCTTACAATCCGATCATGAATGACCGGGGCGAAGTGGTCAAAGTGGTGAAATTCGCCACCGATGTGACAGCCCGCATGACGGCCATTTCCACACTGGCAGGTTCTCTGCGCGCACTGGCAGCCGGCGACCTCACCCGCACCCTCGACACTCCGTTTGTCCCGACCATGGAACAGATACGCAAGGACTTCAACGACGTGCTTGCCGAGCTGCGATCGACAATGCGCGCGGTCGAAAACAATGCGCGCAGCATCGCCTCGGGCTCTGCCGAGATCCGCTCCGCCACCAATGACATGGCGCAGCGTACCGAGCGGCAGGCTGCTTCGGTCGAGGAAACGGCGGCAGCACTTGAGGAAATCACCACCAATGTCGGCGAAGCGACGCTAAACGCAAGCGCTTCGGCCGCACTGGTCGCCGAAACACGGACCGACGTCGAACGCTCGGGTGAGATTGTCACCCAGGCCGTGACTGCGATGAGCGCCATTGAAACGTCATCGCAAGAGGTCTCCAAGATCATCGGCGTCATTGACGAAATTGCGTTCCAGACCAATCTTCTGGCGCTCAATGCCGGCATTGAGGCTGCACGGGCGGGCGAGGCCGGCAAGGGATTTGCGGTTGTGGCCCAGGAGGTTCGCGATCTTGCCCAACGCTCGGCGAGCGCGGCCAAGGACATCAAGCACCTGATTACCTCCTCCAGCGAGCAGGTGAAATGCGGTGTTTCACTGGTTGACCAGGCAGGTCAGTCACTCGGCGACATCGTCGAGAAAATCCAGAGCATCGACATCAACATCAAGGCCATTGCCAACAGCGTGAAGGAACAATCAGCGGGGCTGCAGGAAATCAACGAGGCCGTCATCGTGATTGACCAGGGCACACAGCAGAATGCCGCCATGGTCGAACAGACCACCGCCTCAAGTCACGGGCTGGCGAAGGAAGCCGAAGCACTGTTTGAATTGCTGAGCCATTTTCAGCTCGGCGCGTCATTTTCAGGCACCACGGCGGCAAAACAAAACCCGCGGACCGAACCTGCAAACGAGATCAAGCCGACCAGCAAGACGGTCTCGCCGCAGCATGAGCTGGTGGCAAATATCAGCGCAAATTTCGGCGGCGCCGCGACGGCACAGAAGCTGGAGAACTGGACTGAATTCTGACCCCCTCACCCACGGACCTGCGCCCTGATCATGTCGGCGGCTTTCTCGGCGATCATGATTGTCGGCGCATTGGTGTTGCCGCCGATCAATGAGGGCATCACCGAGGCGTCGACCACGCGCAAGCCCTCGACACCGTGCACCTTCAACTCCGGATCCGTGACTGCCATGCCGTCGCGGCCCATGCGGCAGGTGCCGACCGGGTGGTAGATGGTGTCAGCGCGGGCGCGAATGTGCTGCATCAGCTCGTCGTCACTCATGCCCTCCCGGGTATAGACTTCACGGGTGCGGTATTTGCGCAGTGACGGCGCATTCATGATCTTGCGGGTGATTTTGGCGCCCTTGAGCATCAGTTCCGCGTCACGCTTGTCTGAAAGATATTTCGGGTCAATCCGCGGCGGGCGCATCGGGTCCGGACTGGCGAGCCCGACCTCGCCGCGCGAATGCGGCCGCAGCACGCAGACATGGCAGGAAAAGCCATAGCCCATGTGCAGTTTGCGCGAGTGATCATCGACCAGGGCAGCGACGAAATGCAATTGCAGATCAGGCCGGTCCAGTCCGGGGTCGGACTTGAGGAATGCGCCGCCTTCCGCGCCCGGAGAGGACAGAACCCCCGAACCATTGCGCCGCCAGCGCAGGATATCGCGCAGCAGCTTGTAACTTGCGATAGCGCCCAGGCCCAGCACGTCCGTGTCGCGGGTCTTGGCGGTGTAGATGTAATCGAGATGATCCTGCAGGTTACGGCCGACACCGGGGAGATCCTTGACCACCTCGATGCCGCGCGAGCGCAGGTGCTCGCCCGGCCCGATGCCGGACAGCATCAGCAGCTGCGGCGAGTTGAAGGCACCGCCACACAGGATGACTTCAGCGCGCGCAGAGACCTTTAGCTCTGACTTTCCCTTGCGATAGGCGACGCCCGTCGCACGGCCGTCCTGCATCAGGACCCGGGTGGCGTGGGCATTGGTGATCACCGTCAGGTTGGGCCGGTCCATCACCGGATGCAGGTAGGCCGCGGCGGCGGAGCAACGCTCGCCAGGCCTGCCGTTGCGCCAGAACTGGGTGACCTGGTAGAGGCCCGCCCCCTCCTGCTCCGGACCGTTGAAATCCGGGTTGCGGCGGATCTGGACCTCGGCGGCGGCATCGACAAAGGCCAGGCTGATAGGGCGCGGGCTTTGCTGCTCGGCGACTTCCAGCGGCCCTTCATCGCCGTGCAGGGCGTCCGCGCCGCGGATATTGCCTTCGGAGCGCTGAAACAGCGGCAGCACATCGGACCAGCCCCAGCCGCGGCACCCGGCCCGGGCCCAGTCGTCATAGTCGGACGGGTGGCCGCGGACGTAAAGCATGGCGTTGATGGCGCTCGATCCGCCCAAGGTGCGACCGCGGGGCTGGTAACCGCGTCTGCCGCCAAGGCCGGGTTGCGGCACCGTCTCGTAGGCCCAGTTGTTGAGTTTCGGCCGGCCCGGCAGCATGGCGACCATGCCGAGCGGGGCGCGGATCAGGATGCCCTTGCCATCGCCGCCGGCCTCCAGCAGGCAGACCTTGACGTGCGGATCTTCGCTCAGCCGTGCAGCAAGCACCGAACCGGCAGACCCGCCGCCGACGATGACATAGTCAAACACCATACACGCCTCCTCCCAAAGACCGTCAGGTTAACGAGCCTAGATCAGATGCCGAATGATTCAAACAGGATTTGCCGTTGAAGCCACAGGCGCAGGCGATGGGCGTTTGTCGGCAGGTCGTGACCCTAGAAGCCGGCGCGTTCGGATAGGCGGGTCAGGTCGGGAACCGTGACATGGCGATTGTTGAGGATGCGGATGACGTCATCCTTGCGCAGCTTGGTCAGCTGCCGGCTGACGGTTTCCATGGTCAGGCCGAGAAAATCGGCGATATCGGTGCGGCTCATCGGCAGATCGAAAGTCACCGAATCGCTTTCATTGTCCGGAAACGCGTGGGTGGCGATCAGCAACAGGAAGCTCGCCACCTTTTCGCCGGCGGTCTTGCGGCCGAGCGTGAGCATCCAGTCGCGGGCTTCATCGAGCTCGGTCAGCGTCTGCTCAAGCAGCTTGTGCTCGAGTTCCGGCATCTCGCTGATCATGCGTTCGATGGCGGCCTTGGGGAAGGAACAGACCTTGACGTCGGTCGCGGCTTCGGCGCTGACGCCGTTTTCCGAGCGGAACGGACGGCCGAGGAAATCGGGGGCAAACTGCAGGCCGACAATCTGCTGACGGCCATCGGCCATCATCTTGGAAAGCTTCACGACGCCGGAAATGATGTTGGAATAGCTCTTGGTCTTCAGGCTTTCGCCCACCAGCTCGGTGCCGGGCTCGACGGTGCGGCGGGTCGAGTGCTTGCTCAATTGCAGCAACTGGTCGGGCGTCAAGGCTCCGCAGACGCCGCGATGACGGCTTTCGCAAGCCTGACAAAGCACCGGAGTCTCCGAGTTGTGAACGTCTTTGCGTTGAATATCCATGGCGCTCCCCAATCGAGACTATACTACTTCACCGCGCATTGCTCTAACAGAAGCAAAAAGTCGCATATATATTTTGAGCGGCACAGAGCAATGCATAGCACGCAAATGTGACTTCCCTCGCATGGATAGCGAAGCCTAGGGGCGCCAATTGACGCGCATCAAAGTGGCGGAGACCGGATCTGCTAGTGTGGAGAAATGAGATCTGACACAGCTCCCAGCAGGCCGGCGATTTTCGATGTTACCGGCCTCACCAAGATCTACCGGACCGGCGAGGTCGAGGTTCGTGCGCTCAATGGCGTAGATCTGCGGCTGGAGCAAGGCGAGATGGCGGTGCTGCTGGGTCCGTCCGGCAGCGGAAAATCCACGCTCCTGAACATCATTGGAGGCCTCGACCGTCCGACCTCCGGCTCGGTGAAATTCAAGGGCGAAGAGCTGGCCGGGGCCAGCGACCGTGACCTGACCCTGTATCGACGCAATCATGTCGGCTTCGTGTTCCAGTTCTACAATCTGATCCCGAGCCTGACGGCGTGGGAAAACGTGGCGCTTGTAACGGAAGTGGCAACGCATCCCATGCCACCTGCCGATGCCCTGGCGCTTGTCGGACTTGAAAGCCGGATGGACCATTTCCCGGCACAGCTTTCGGGCGGTGAGCAGCAACGCGTGGCCATTGCCCGGGCCATTGCCAAGCGTCCGGAAGTGCTGCTGTGCGACGAACCGACGGGCGCCCTTGATTCCGCCACCGGCATCATCGTGCTCGAGGCGCTGGCGCGGGTGAACGAGGAAACCGGCGCCACCACGGCGATCATCACCCACAATGCCGGTATCCGCAAAATCGCCCACCGGGTCTACTCGTTCCTTGATGGCCAGATTGCCTCGTGCGAGCTCAATGAAGAGCGGATCAAGCCATCGGAGGTGAGCTGGTGAAGGCGTTCAGCATGCTCGACCGCAAACTGATCCGCGATCTTGCCCGGCTGTGGGCGCAATCGCTGGCGGTGGCGCTGGTGATGGCCTGCGGGGTGATGACGCTGATCCTGGCGCTCGGGGCAGCGCGGGCACTCGATGACACCCGCGCCGCATTTTACGATCGCACCCGCTTCGGCGACGTGTTTGCCTCGGCCACCCGCGCGCCGGAAAGCCTCAAGTCGCAGATCGCCGCCATCGAAGGCGTTTCCGCCGTGGCAACACGGATCGTCAATCCGGTGATCATCGACATCACCGGCATGGCGGAACCGGCGACCGGGATGCTGATCTCGATCCCCGATCACGGCGACCCCGCGGTCAACCGCCTGTATCTCAGGTCAGGCCGGCTTCCCGAACCCGGCCGTGACAACGAAGCCACCGTCATCGAGGCCTTTGCCGAAGCGCACGGATTCCG
Source organism: Hoeflea sp. (assembly GCF_002733955.1). Lineage (GTDB taxonomy): Bacteria > Pseudomonadota > Alphaproteobacteria > Rhizobiales > Rhizobiaceae > Hoeflea. The sequence goes on from NZ_NVXQ01000006.1 coordinate 68,438, forward strand.
CCCCGGCGACAGGTTCGACGTGCTGATCAACGGGCGAAAGCGGTCTTTGTCGATCAGCGGCATCGTGCTGTCGCCCGAATATGTCTACGCAATCGGTCCCGGCGACATGGTGCCTGACCAGAAACGCTTCGGCGTCATTCACATGCACCGGTCGGTGCTCGAAGGCGCCTACGACATGAACGGCGCGTTCAACGACGTATCGCTGACCCTGTCGCGAAACGCCGACCAGAAAGACGTGATCGCGTGGCTCGACAGCATATTGGAACCGCATGGCGGCACCGGCGCCTATGGCCGGAAAGACCACATGTCGGATGCGTTTCTGGACTCCGAACTGACCCAGCTCAGGGCCATGACGCAGGTGATCCCGCCGATCTTCCTGTTCATCGCGGCCTTTCTGGTCAACATGATTCTCAGCCGGCTGATTGCGCTGGAACGCGAGCAGATCGGATTGCTGAAGGCGGTCGGATACACCAACGCCACCATTGCCTGGCACTACGCCAAATTGACCCTGGCGATCTCCCTTGTCGGGATCACGATCGGTGCGATTGCCGGCACACGGCTGGGGCACGGCATGGCGTCGCTCTATGGCGAGTTCTATTCGTTCCCCTTCCTGGTGTTCTCGCAGGAGCCGGATCTCTATGTCATCTCCACGCTGGTTACCTTTGCCGCCGCCCTCATCGGGGCGGCCAATGCCATCCGGGGTGCGGTGCGGCTGCAGCCGGCAGTTGCCATGCGCCCGCCGGCGCCGACGCGCTACCGCAACCTGTTCAACGCATCGGCAGGTGGTTTCCGGTTGCCGTTTTCGCAGCTGACCGTGATGGCGCTGAGACACCTTGTGCGCTGGCCCTTGCGCACTGCACTGACCACGCTCGGCACGGCGCTGCCGGTGGCGCTGCTGATCACATCCCTGTTCGCTTTCGATTCGGTCGAGCACATGATCGACACCATCTGGTTTCAGGCCGACCGCCAGGACGCAACGCTGACTTTCGCCATGGACAGCTCCGAGGACGCGATCCGGGAGGTCTCGCGGCTGCCCGGCGTGATGGCCGCGGAACCGTTCCGCGCCGCCGCCGCAACGCTCAGAAACGGGCACCGGTCACGCAATATCCAGATCATTGCCTCAAATCCCGAGACCGATGTGAGCCGGGTGCTCGACCGGGATTTTGCTGCCGTCACCTTGCCGCCGGCCGGCATCCTGCTCTCGGAGCGACTGGCCGGGCATCTCGGACTGGTGACGGGTGACCAGGTCGATATCGAACTCAATGACGGTCAGGGGCGCCGGGTGCTGGTGCCCCTGGTCGGCGTCACCAACAGTTATGTCGGGCTCAATGCGCATATGAGCCGGGAAGCGCTAGACCGCCTGTCCGGCCAGGGTGGGCTCATTTCCGGCGCGCGGGTGATCGTCGATGAAAGCCGTCTTGACGACCTCTATGCCGAGGTCAAGCAAACCCCGGCGATCGCGTCGGTGGCGCTTCAAGGGATCTCGCGGCAGCGTTTCCGCGCGGTGATCGAGGAGAATATCGGCATCAGCATCACCATCTATGTCACGCTTGCCGTCATCATCACCTTCGGGGTTATCTACAATTCGGCCCGGATCCAGCTTTCCGAGCGGGCCCGCGAACTCGCCAGCCTGCGGGTGTTCGGCTTCACAAGCGGGGAAGTCTCCAGCGTGCTGCTGACCGAGCTCGGCGTCATGGTGCTCTTGGCGCAGCCGCTCGGCTGGCTGATCGGTCACAGTTTCTCGGTGCTGGTTGCCAGGGGCTTTGAAACCGACCTGTTCCGGATCCCGCTGATCATCAACCCGTCCACCTATGCGGTGTCGAGCCTGATCGTGCTGGGCGGCGCGCTGGTCTCTGCGCTGATCGTGCGCCGCCGCATCGACCGGCTCGACCTTATCCGCGTCTTGAAAACAAGGGATTGAATCCATGGCCTCTGTGCTTGCCAAAAGTCTCGCAGGATTGGCGGTCGCCGCAGCGATCGGCGGCGCGCTTTATGTTGCCTTCGGCGAAAAGCCGATCCTTGTCGACCTTGCCACGGTCGGAACCGGCCCGCTTCAGGTCGTGGTCGCCGAGGACGGCGTCACCCGCATCCGCAATGTCTACGCCGTTTCCTCCCCCATCGCCGGGCATCTCGACCGGATCGAGTATTCGGTCGGCGATTCGATCGGGGCGGGCGAAAGCATCGCCGCCATTCATCCGCTCGATCCGCCGTTTCTCGACACCCGCACACGCACCGAACTGATGGCGGCGATCGATGCGGCACGCTCCAGCGTTGCTGTGGCCGAGGTGGAACTCACCCGCGCCCGTACGGCGCAGGTCCTCGCACGCGCCAGCCATGACCGGGCCATCAAGCTTGCCGCGACCAACATTGTCTCGCAAAGCCAGCTGGAAAAAATCGAGGGCGAGCTCGATCTTGCCGAAGCCCAGGTCAGTTCCGCGGAAGCGATGATCAAGCTGCGGCAGGCGGAACTGGCCAGTGCCCAGGCACGGCTGGCCCAGCCCGGGCAAACCAATCCGGACGCGGGAAATGGCGAATGCTGCGTCAATATCGTCTCGCCGATTGACGGCATCATCCTGTCGCTCAACGCCAAGAGCGAGCAGCCGGCCGCAGTCGGTCAGCTGATTGCGGAGGTCGGCGATCCCTCGGATCTTGAAATCACCGTCGATGTGCTTTCGGCCGACGCCGTCCGGGTCCGTCCCGGCAGCCAGGTGGAGATCACCGACTGGGGCGGCCCGAATGCGCTTGCAGCCACTGTCGAACGGATTGAGCCCTCAGGCTTCACGAAAGTGTCGGCGCTCGGCATCGCTGAACAGCGGGTCAACGCCATCATCGCGCTGAAGGACCCGCCGCCGGCCGATCTCGGACATGGCTTCCGGGTCATCGCCAACCTGATCATCTGGTCGTCTGACGCGGTTACGCAGGTTCCTGTCAGTTCGCTCTATCGCAATGGCGGCGACTGGGCGGTGTTCAGGATGGTCGATGGAAGAGCACGGGTCACGCCGGTCGAGATCGGCCACATGACCGACCGGCGGGGCGAGATCCTGTCCGGCCTGAGCGATGGCGATCAGGTGCTCTTGTATCCCGGCGACGCACTGGAAGACGGCAGCCTGATCGCCGACCGCGCGGCAGCTGACTGAATCTATCCAACCAGACGCTTCAGCTTGGCGATGGCCGTCTCGGGATTCTCGCCATAGGCGATGGTGCCTTTAAACGCGCCATTCTCATCCATGAGAAACACCGAAGCGGTGTGGTCCATGGTGTAATCCCCGTCGTCGGTGGAGATCTTTGCGGCGTAGACATGCCAGGCCGCGATGACCTTTGCGATCTCGTCCGGATCACCGGTGATGCCGGTGACCCTGTCGGTCATGGCTTCGGCGTAGTTCTTCATGATCTCCGGCGTGTCGCGTTCCGGATCGACCGAAATGAAGAAGGCTTGCAGATCGCGGCCCTCATCGCCCAGCGCCTCGAACCAGCCCGCCATTTCGTAAAGTGTGGTCGGGCAGACCTCGGGACAATGGGTGAAGCCGAAGAACACCATGGTCGGCCGCCCGGCAAAGGCTGCCTCGGTGATCGGATTGCCATTGTGGTCGACAAGCGTGAAATCGGTTCCGAGTTTTAGCGCGGCGGTGAGCGACTGGTCGGTGCCCCGGACCGAGTACTGCCAGCCGAGAAAACCGACAAGGAGCAGGAAAAGGACGGCAAGCGCCGCCCGGATCCCGGTTTTCATTGCCCTGTTTGAGCCAGAGTTCGACATGGCCTAGTCATCCTGCTTCATCTTGCCGTGATCCATTTCTCCATGCTCCATCTCGCCGTGCTCCATCTTTCCATGGCCCGTCTTTTCATGGTCCATGGCTTCATCGTCATCCTTCTTCATGTGGCCCTGCATCGCGCGCATGTCCTGCACCTTGAAATCGATGTCGATGCTGCCGGCCTTCTCGAAGGTCAGCGTGGCAGAGCGGGTTTCCCCGTCCTTGAACTGGCTGTCGATACCGATGAACATGATGTGGTAGCCGCCGGGCTTGAGGTCGACTTCACCACCGGCCGGGATTTCAAGACCATCGGCGAGCTGGCGCATCTTCATCACGTCGCCTTCCATTTTCATCTCATGGATTTCAACGCGATCGGCAAAATCGGCCGCGCCGGAGATCAGCCGGTCGGCTGTTTCACCGTTGTTTTGAATGGTCATGTAACCGCCAGACACAGGAGCATTGGGCGGTGTGGCGCGGGCAAAGGGGTGTTCGATTTCGAGCGAGCCGAGCTTGTAATCATGGGCCGAGGCAACAGCCAACGACAGGCCGAGAATGGCTGCGGATAGGACAATGGCAAAGCGTTTCATGGGTTTTGACTTTCTGATGAATGCACCACGCAGGGCGCGGGAATTGGTGACAGCCGGGACACGTCGTGCGACGCAAAACAGGCTTCAGACAAAAGGGATTGATCTGGAATGCGCCCACATGCGTTCGGTCCCGAGCTAGCCCGCGGCAGACGCGGAACCCGGCAATCGAACGGCAATCAGGCGTGAGAGAGAGGAGGCCCGCGAGGCGAGGCGTCGGGGCGCAGGATCGAGCGCACGAGGCGGTCGTTCCGCCAGGACGTCATGTGCTGAGCCGGGCTCAGGAGACTGACGACAAAACCGTCGACCCGGGACGGCACATCGACCGAGGCGAATATCCGGCATGCTTCGCAATGATTGGGCCCCGAATGGTGACCGTCCTCTTCGCCGCCAAGGCAGAGATCGGGGAGCGTCCCGTCCGGCAGCACATAGTCGGCAATGTCAACGCCGGCATAGCCGGACGCTGCGGCAGAGGTGACAAGCGGCTTGTGGGCAAAGGCGACAAGCAGCAGCGACAGCGCGCAAAGCATGCGCACCAGTCCCGATCTGCTCATCAAACGCCGTGTCCCGACCATGTTCCTCGCCCGTTATGCGACCGGCCGAGGATTACAGGCCGCAGGCAATGCCTGCAAGCCTGTCAGCGGGCCTGCGTCAAGATGCGCTGGTCAGGACGTAGGTCTTGCGCACCTGTTCGTGGATGGTCCATTCGCCTTGCCAGCCGAGCGGCAGGACGAGAATGTCGCCGGGGCCGATCTTGCGCTCGTCACCACCGTCTTTGCCCACGACCGTGGCCGAGCCGGAAAGGATGTGGCAGATTTCGGAAGACTTGGTCCGGTCAGCGGAGAAACGCCCCGGCGTGCATTCCCACACGCCGACCTTGGTGACGCCGTTTTCAGAGGCCCAGAGCTGTTTGGCAGCCTCGACCTGGCCTTCGGTGAATGTGGTTGGCTTGGGCGAGAACTCACCCAGATCCAGTGCCGAGAGGTCGCCGAAGCTGTTCAGATCAATCATGTCAATTCCTTGAAAGTGCGCCGCTCCGCGCAGACGCGAACCGGGTCGGCAGTGCTCAACAGCATTGGGAGAGTGGCTGGGGTACCTGGATTCGAACCAGGGATGGCGATACCAAAAACCGCTGCCTTACCGCTTGGCTATACCCCAACATCATGACCGGACGGAGAATTATGCCGGCCAGCGTTCCAGTGAAGACCGGAAGCCACGCGGGGATAGCAAAAGACGCGCACCATCACAAGCGCCGAAACCCTCCAAGTCCGAGGATTTTCCATCAAAAAAGAAACCCGCACGGCGCGAATGCGGTGCGGGTTTCGAAATCCTGATTCGCTGCCCCTTGCGGACCTTGCAGCGAATGGCCGTATTCAGCGGCGGAACAGGTTGGCGATCTGCCAGCCGGCTGGAACCACTGCAGCTGCCAGAGCCGCCTTGATCACGTCGGTTGCGATGAACGGGCCAACGCCCCAGGCCAGTGCCTTCTCGGGACCGAAAACCATCGCGATCCAGGCTGCACCGAGCAGCAGGATGATGGCGGTGCCAAGGAGATTGACGGCGAAGAGCTTGAAGGCGTTGCGGTCAAGTCCGCGGTCCGCGGCCCAGCCGGTCAGGCCGGCGGCTACGACGAAGCCTGCGAGATAGCCGGTGGTGGGGCCTGCAAAATAGGCCAGACCGCCGCCATTGGTGAAGACCGGGAGGCCGGCGGCACCTTCAACCAGGTAGGCTGCCAGGGTGGCCAGAGCCAGCTTGCGGCCGAAGGTGGCAGCGATGACAAAGATGGCCAGCGTCTGCAGCGTTGCCGGGACCGGCCAGAACGGCACGGTGATCTTGCCTGCGACTGCAATCAGCATGCTGCCGAAAAGCACGAGAGCGCCATAGGTGGCGTAACGGGCGGCGGCACCTTCAGGCGCCATGGATTGGACGAAGGAACGGGCAGGAACAGTAGCCATGGATCGGTCTCCAGAAATTTCGCAAGAGCTGGCCAAAGCGGCCGCTCGTTCAAATCGGTATATTGACTTAGCCGCCCGACAGCAAGACAGTCCGGCGCAAATCCATGACCGTCCACACATTGGCCGGCGCCCTGCCCCGGTGCTATGCATCGCGCTGAACCGGAAACCGGAGACACGTGTGACCGAACCGCAATTTGACAAGACTTTCGAGCCCGCTCATGGCGAGGCTGTAGCCGTGGCCAGCGACATCTTGCGGGTGACAGCGCCCAATGCGGGACCGCTGACCTTTCATGGCACCAACAGCTACATTGTCGGACGCGACACGCTTGCGATCATCGACCCCGGTCCGGAAGATGAAAGCCACTGGCGCACATTGCTGGCTGCGATCGCCGGTCGTCCGGTCAGCCATATCTTCGTCAGTCACACGCACCGGGACCATTCGCCGCTGGCTGCGCGGCTGAAGGCCGAAACCGGGGCGACCGTCGTCGCCGAAGGCCCGCATCGCGCAGCGCGTCCGCTTTACACCGGCGAGGTCAATCCGCTGAAGGAAAGTGCGGATATGGATTTCGTGCCGGACATCGCGGCAGCTCACGGTCATGTCGTGTCAGGCGACGGCTGGTCGATCGAAACGCTGCACACGCCCGGCCACACCGCCAATCACGCAGCCTTTGCGCTCAACGGCACGGGGCTGGTGTTTTCCGCCGACCACGTGATGGCCTGGGCGACATCGATCATTGCGCCACCAGACGGCGCGATGAGCGATTTCATGGCCTCGCTCGACATGCTGGCAGCGCGAGACGACAGCCTCTACCTGCCCGGTCACGGCGGACCGGTGCACAAGCCACGGCAGTTTGTCAGAGCGCTGAAAACTCACCGGATCATGCGTGAACGCGCGGTGCTGGGCCGGATCGAAAAGGGTGACCGCCTGATCGCGGACATGGTCAAGGCGATCTACCGCGACACCGATCCGCGGCTGCATGGTGCGGCGGCGCTGTCGATGCTGGCGCATCTGGAAGACCTGGTCGGACGCGGCGAAGTGATCACCGACGGTCCACCGTCGATCAAGGGCGAATACCGCCCCGCCTGAACCTGCCCACTTGACTGGTCAGCCGCCGGCGATGCCGAGAAGCTGCAGGTCCAGATCCCGCAGGAACGAGCGGATCAAATCGGCGTTGATGCCGAAGTCATGCTCGCCGTCCCGCGTGGCGGCGCGCATGTCGACAAATGTGGTTTGCTCTTCTTCCGAGAGGCGGATCAGAACGTCCTGCGGAATGCCGAGCACAAGCGTTCTGGCACGGTACTGAACCACCGCATAAGACGGCATCGGGGCGAGCGATTCCTCCTCGATATTGGGCCGGGGCGCAGGCAGTGGCGCACGCTCCGGATCCGCCTCGCCATTGGACTGGCTGGCCGCGTCCTGGCTTGCGGCATCCCCCGAGCTTGGTTCAAGACCATCGACCAGTGCCTCGACCCCGACATTGGCGACCTGCGTCCACTTCTTCTCCCGGGCCACGGTCTGAACCGCAAGCAACACGCGGTCGATCGCGCCTTCGTAACGCCGGCCGGTTATCTGGGAATAGGCCTGTATCTGCAGTTGGCGCGCTTCCGGGCGGGTGCCGTCAAAGCGGGATATCCAGGACGGCTTGATTTCCGGCTCCTCAAGCCATTCGGGCGGGTTTTGCACATCGGTCGAAATGTCATGAATCCGTGGCAGCAGCACGAAACGGCTGGCTGCCAGACCAACCGGGATCAGAATGAGAAGTGCCATGACCATGCCGCTGAAAGAGGCATGCCCGCCCTTGGCGCCAATATGCCAGAGCATGAAGAACCCGATGATGGCCAGACCCAGCACAAACGCCGCGAGCACGGTGGCCAGCAGAACAGCCGCGACGGTGTTCGGCAGTTCGAGCATGCCCACCCGGTGCAGAGCCAGGGCAATCAGCGCCAAAAGCACGGCAAACCGTCCCAGTCTGCGGGACCAGGCAGCGGCAATGGAACGTGGTCTTTCTGGTCGGAAGGGCATGGCGCGGCCAGATCTCCGGACAATTTGGAGCGCGGGGATGCGCGTCTGCTTGTGGTTGAATTCATTAGCGCTTCACGGCTGTCGCGGCAAGCGCCTCACTTCAGCCACGCTTGCGGGCAAAGTTATTTAAAGGGGGCAGATGAAACCGGTCAGGTTTCACTTTGCGAAGGAGATCCGCCATGGCGGAAAATACCCACCCGATGCCGATGCAGGGCCCACCCAAGCCTGCGCCTGCGCGAACGACCACTCAGACTTACAGTTCCTCCCACCATCCTCAAGAGCGCACGCCCGAGCAGACCGCACCGCTGGCGCTGGATCTGGTCGAACTCGAGCTCGCTCTCGACCTCAGCGACATTACCACCCGCGGGTTCAGCGATGCGGTGCGTGAAGCAGCCAGGGAAATCGGTGGCGAATACCTTTTTGATCTGCCTGCATCCGGGCTGATTGAAGATGCGCAGCGGATCGCGGTTGTCTGCCTGTCGCGGGACAATGGCGGGCGTTTCGGGCTGGTCCTGCTCAGCGCCAATGGCGACCGCGTCGAGACATCGGAAGCGGATGACGCGACCAAAGGCCTTGTTCGATTTGCCAAGGCCTTCGTGTCGGTGCTGGAAAAACTTTGAGCGCTGACTGCAAAGCTTTCGCGGCCCCGGCTTAGCGGCTAGTCTCCCCAGCCATGCAAGCGGCGGGGATGAGCAGTGGAGCTGAGTAGAACTGACCACGCGATCATCAACGGCGACCATGGCCCTGCCGCTGCGGATGCACTGCAGCTGGTGCTGAAATTCGCCGAAGCGGTCGGCGCGCCGCGATTGCTTACCTGCGCCGGCGCCCATGTCGATGGATGCCTGTATCACGGCCAGGCAAGTCTGGACTTCGTTGAACGCTTTGTGGCTCTCAAAGGCCGGGTCAAGGTTCCGACCACGCTCAATGTCGGGTCGGTTGATCTCATTCATCCGGAGCTCTTCATCGGAGATGCTCAGCTCGGTGCCGCCGGCCGGCGGCTGATGCAGGCGCATGTCGAACTGGGCTGCACCCCGAGCTTTACCTGTGCGCCCTATCAGACATTGTTACGGCCCAAATTCGGCGATCAGCTTGCATGGGCGGAATCAAACGCCATCGTGTTTGCCAATTCGGTGATCGGTGCGCGGACCAACCGTTACGGGGATTTTATCGATCTCGCCTGTGCGCTCACGGGCCGGGTGCCCGATTACGGGCTGCACCGCAGCGAGAACCGCCGTGCGCGCGTGATCGTTGAAATCCAGGGACTTGAGAATGCCGGACCGGATCAGGCCGGAGGCATAGCGGTGGCCGCGGGGCTTTTCGCCGGCAAGCAGTGTGGCGATAGCACAGCCGCCATCACCGGGCTTCCCGCTTCGACCAGCGAGGATGATCTGAAGGCGCTGGGTGCGGCCGCCGCATCCTCGGGCAGTGTCGTCATGTTTCATGCAGTCGGCTTCACCCCCGAGGCGCCTGACCTCAAGACAGCAACCGGCGGAGCGGACGTGCCGGTGGTGGCGCGGCTGGGGCCTGATGATATCTCCGGCATTCTGGCCAGTCTCAGCACGGTCAAGGATGGAACGGCGCTCACCGCGGTAGCACTTGGGACACCACATTTCTCGCTAAGCGAGTTCGACCGGCTGATGCCGATGCTCGATCTCGCACCCTTCGCGGTACCGGTCTATGTCAACACCGGGCGACACGAATGGGAGCGGCTGGTTGCTGACGGGCGGGCGCAAAGGCTGGAAAGCGCGGGCGTCACGGTGGTGGTCGACACCTGCACCTATGTCACCTCGATCATCCGCGATCTCTCGGGCGCGGTAATGACCAATTCCGGCAAATGGGCCTATTACGCACCGGGCAATCTCGGTGTCGACGTGGCCTTCGGCACACTTGCCGATACGCTTTTGTCGGCCAAGGCCGGACGGGTGGTCAGGGCATGAGCGCGCGCAGCCTGGTTGCCGGCAAGGCGGAGGGCCCGGTCTTGAAGCTTGATGATCCGTTGAGTTTCTGGGGCGGTTTCGACAGTTCGAGCGGCAAGGTGATCGACCGTTTTCATCCCCAGTACGGCGCCTGTCTCAGCGGCGCGGTTCTTTGTCTGGAGCGGGGCCGCGGCTCGTCATCCGGGGCTTCGGTTCTGGCCGAGGCGATCCGGCTGGGCACCGCACCCGCCGCAATCATCCTGCTTGATGAGGATGCCATTATCACCACCGGTGCGCTGGTGGCGCAGATGCTCTACGAGATCGATTGCCCTGTGGTGGCGATCAGGGATCAGGCCGAGTGGCGACGGCTCTCAGCCCTGCCCCGCCTTGCTGTCCAAGCCGGGGCAGAAAGCCTCATGATTACTCCGCCGCAATGACCTGGGCGGAGCCTGGCTGTTGGCGCACTGTCGCACGCAGCACCAGCTGGGCCAGCGCCGCACCGGCCATCATCGAGGCCAAGCCGAGCAGCGACGAGACGGCCAGCACCGAGCCGCCGGTCAGGCCGGCCCCGATGGTGCAGCCGACGGCGAGGATGCCGCCAAAGCCCATCAGCACCGAACCGGCGGCATAGCGCCAGATCGACGGCACGCCAGGCTCGGCAAAGGTCGAGATACGGAATTCGCCCGAGACCAGGGCAGCCACGAACGCCCCCAGGATCGCACCGATCAGGACTCCCTGATCGAGCCCGGCAAAGCCGCTTTGCAGCGTCAGTTCACCGGTGGTGGCGAGCGGCCGGATGAAGGACAGGCTTTCGGCCTGGATCGGCTCGAAGACCTGGGTCGAGAGCTGCCAGGTGAAATACCAGCCGGCGGCAACCGTCAGGCCAATCATGATGCCGCCGAACAGCCGCCAGACCGACAGCTTCGACTTGAATGCAAAGCCAAGCGCAATGACGGCAAGCACACCGCCAAGGGCGATACCGGCCCAGCGTTCGAGGCCGGCGTGGACGAGCAAGTCGTTGCCACCGATGGCCGCGGTGCTGAAGATGCTGCCGATGCCGTCGCGCAACGGCACGAGCACGCCGCTATAGGTCGCAAGCGCGGTTACACCAATGATGGCTATGGAGAAGATGCCGCGCAGGTTGCCCGACGCGCCAAGCACCAGCAGCCGCGAGACGCAGCCGCGCGCCAGCACCATGCCGATGCCGAACACCAGGCCGCCGATGAGGGCGCCGGACAGGCTCTGCGCGGTCGAGAAGAAACGGGTTTCGTCGACATCGATCATGCCGGCGCCAAGCAACAGCTGCACGGCAAGGATTGCGGCGGCGAAGCCGGCGGCCCAGGTGGCAAAAGGCTTGAGATCGCTCTCGCCCATGGCCGAGAGAACCGCTGAGCGGGTGCAGTAGCGGCTGCGCTGGGCGAACACGCCGAAGGCCAGCCCGAGGACAAGGCCACCCACGAGTGCGGTCTGCGGCTCGCCGATTAGGTCGATCAGAGGGACGAGGTCCATGGCTTCAATCTCCGTGAATTGTATCTGCAAAATACAATACGTGGACACCGAAGAGAGGGGCCGGACTTACAGTCCAGCCGCCGCGACGGGTTTATTGTTCTTCAAACCTGAGGTTTTTTGGAACGCGAATCCTAGCAGCGATATTTCACCGCAGCTGCGGCTCGCCCCCCCTCGCCTCCATCAAGAGCTGCGTGTTTTCTCGATGGCCGCCTGCGCTGCGGCCAGCCGGGCGATCGGCACGCGGAAGGGCGAGCAGCTGACGTAATCGAGGTCGATCTGTTCGCAGAACTTCACCGAGGCCGGGTCGCCGCCATGTTCGCCGCAGATGCCGAGCTTTATATCGGGCCGGGTCGCCCTGCCCTTGTCGGAGGCGATCCGCACCAGCTCGCCGACACCGTCGATATCGAGCGTGACGAACGGATCCTGCTCGATGATTCCCTTCTGCTGGTAGGTCATCAGGAAAGAGGAGGCGTCGTCGCGCGAAATACCAAAGGTGGTCTGGGTCAGGTCGTTGGTGCCGAAGGAGAAGAACTCCGCCACTTCCGCGATCGCATGGGCGCGAATGGCGGCGCGCGGCAGCTCGATCATGGTGCCGACGAGATAGGTGATGTCGACGCCGGCTTCGCCGATGACTTCACGGGCCACGGCATCGATCCGGGCCTTGACGAAGTCAAGCTCCTCGCGAAGGCCGACCAGCGGCACCATGATTTCGGGCACCACAGGCGCACCCGTCGACTTGGCGGCCTCAACCGCGGCCTCGAAGATGGCGCGCGCCTGCATTTCCGCAATTTCCGGGTAGGAGATCGCCAGGCGGCAGCCGCGATGACCGAGCATCGGGTTGAATTCGTGCAGCTCGTCGACGCGCTGGCTGAGCTTTTCCACCGAGACACCGATGACACCCGCCACTTCGGCGATCTCTTCATCAGTCTTGGGCAGGAACTCGTGCAGCGGCGGATCGAGCAGGCGGATGGTGACCGGAAGGCCCTTCATGATCTCGAACAGCTCGATGAAGTCCGAGCGCTGCATCGGCAACAGCTTGGCAAGTGCGGTGCGGCGGCCGCCTTCCGAACCGGCGAGAATCATCTCGCGCATGGCGGTGATGCGGTCGCCGTCAAAGAACATGTGTTCGGTGCGGCACAGGCCGATGCCCTCGGCGCCAAAGGAGCGCGCGGCGCGGGCGTCGGCCGGGGTTTCGGCGTTGGTGCGGACCTTCATCCGCCGCGTGGCGTCGGCCCATTCCATGATCAGGCCAAAATCGCCGGAAAGTTCGGGCTGAAGCATGGCGACGGCGCCCTTGAGCACCTGCCCGGTGGAGCCGTCGAGCGTGATGACGTCACCGGCCTTCAGCGTGGCGCCGAGAGAGACCAGCGTGCCGTTGCGTGCATCGATGCGCAAACCGCCGGCGCCGGAGACGCAAGGCGTTCCCATGCCGCGGGCGACAACCGCCGCATGGCTGGTCATGCCGCCGCGCGAGGTGAGAATGCCTTCGGCCGCGTGCATGCCGTGAATGTCTTCCGGGCTGGTTTCCACGCGCACCAGAATGACCTTGCGGCCGGTCTTGGCCGCCTCGACGGCCTCATCGGAGGTGAAGACGATTTCGCCGGTGGCCGCTCCGGGAGACGCCGGCAGGCCGGAGCCGATGATGTCGCGGGCCGCGTGCGGGTCAATGGTCGGGTGCAGCAGCTGATCGAGCGAGGCCGGGTCGATGCGCATCACCGCTTCCTCGCGGGAGATCAGTTCCTCGCCGGCCATGTCGACGGCGATCTTCAGCGCCGCCTTGGCCGTACGCTTGCCGGACCGGGTCTGCAGCATCCACAGCTTGCCGGCCTGGATGGTGAATTCAAGGTCCTGCATGTCGCGGTAATGCCGCTCGAGCCGGTCGCAAATGGTCAGGAATTCGGCAAAGGCCTCGGGCATCAGCTTTTCGAGCGAAGGCCGGTCGGAGCCGGATTCGATGCGGGCGGCCTCGGTGATCGACTGCGGCGTGCGGATGCCGGCGACCACGTCCTCGCCCTGGGCGTTGACGAGAAACTCGCCATAGAGCTCCTTGGCGCCGGTGGAGGGATTGCGGGTAAAGGCCACGCCGGTGGCAGACTGGTCACCGAGGTTGCCGAACACCATGGCCTGGACATTGACGGCCGTGCCCCAGGAGGCCGGAATGTCGTGCAGCTGGCGGTAGGTGATGGCGCGGGCGTTCATCCAGCTGGCGAAGACGGCGCCGATCGCGCCCCAGAGCTGTTGGTGCGGGTCCTGCGGGAACGGAACACCAAGCTCTTCCTCGATGGTGGCCATGTAGCGGGCGATGACTTCGCGCCATTCGTCGGCGCTCACATCGGTGTCAAGTTCGTGCCCGAGGCGAGCTTTCTCATCCTCGAGAATTTCCTCGAAGACCTCGTGATCGAGCCCCATCACCACGTCGGCATACATCTGGATGAAACGGCGGTAGCTGTCGAAGGCAAAGCGCTCGTCGCCGGAATCGCGGGCCACGGCCAGCACGGTGTCGTCGTTGAGGCCGAGATTGAGCACCGTGTCCATCATGCCAGGCATCGAGGCGCGGGCGCCGGAGCGCACGGAAAGCAGCAGCGGCTTTTCCGGATCGCCAAAGGCGCGGCCGGCAATCTTGCCGACATTGACCAGCGCATCGGTGACGGCAGCTTCAAGGCCGTCGGGCATCTTACGGCCGTTGTCGTAGTACCAGACGCAGGCATCGGTGGTAATCGTCAGGCCCGGAGGTACGGGAAGTCCGAGATTGCACATTTCCGCGAGATTGGCGCCCTTGCCGCCCAGCAGATTGCGATCGGCGGCAGAGCCTTCGGCCTGTCCATCCCCAAAAGTGTAGACCCACTTCGTCATCACTCGACCTTCCTCGTCCAAAACCGGCACCGCTACCGGTCCGAGGCTCCCGCTTCCGGCTTCCCGGGCAGTTGCCGAACCGGCAAGACGCTGTTTTCAATAACCCTTGTCTTGGGTGCTAAGCGCATGAGGCGTGAAATACAATGCGCAATCTGGCCTATAAACCGACTAAATCGATCCAACGACGTGTGATGATCCTGGGGCTGGCCTCGGCTACGGCTCACTCTGCGGAAAAGCTGAGCGCAGATGAAGGTGGCGCTTCTCCACCCACCACGGGCTGTCACGGGGCATCACCACAAGCAATCTAAAGTGATGGTATTCACAGGTTTTTCGCATACCGGGCGGAAAAGTCACACTGGACCCGGAAAGCGCGGGCCTTTAACAGGAAAGCTCTTCCAGTCGTCTCTTGGGCTCGCGGCTGAAGACAGGTCCCGGTTAGAGCCTCGAGGCACAAGCATCATGTCGTCTGCACCACTCCCATCCGTCCCGTTCGTTGATCTCGGCGCCCAGAAGCTGCGCATCCGTGACCGTGTCGATGCGGCCATCAGTGCAGTTCTGGATCATGGCCAGTTCATCATGGGACCGGAAGTAGCAGAGCTGGAACGGCAACTTGCTGCTCATAGCGGTGCGGCGCATGCGATTGCCTGCTCTTCGGGCACGGATGCACTGGCAATGGTGCTTATGGCCAAGAATGTGCGTCCCGGACAGGCGATCTTCTGCCCGGCCTTCACCTTTGTCGCGACCGCCGAAGTGGTGGCCTGGCTTGGCGCGCATATCTGGTTCGTCGATGTCGATGCAGACACCTTCAACATGGATCCGGCTTCGCTTGAAACAGCCATTGCCAACGCCCGCGAGGCCGGCCACGAGCCGGTCGGCGTGATCCCGGTCGACCTTTTCGGTGTGCCGGCCGATTACGACGCGGTGTCGAAAATTGCTTCGCGCGAAGGGCTGTGGGTGCTGGGCGACGGCGCGCAGGCATATGGCGCGCGCTATCACAATCGCCGGGTCGGCACGCTGGCGATGGCGACCGCCACCAGCTTCTTCCCGGCCAAGCCGCTTGGTGCTTACGGTGATGGCGGCGCGATCTTCACCGACGATGCCCAGCTCGCCGAGACGCTGCGCTCGATCCTGTTTCACGGCAAGGGCGCCAACCAGTACGACA
Organism: Hoeflea sp.; assembly: GCF_002733955.1. Classification (GTDB taxonomy): domain Bacteria; phylum Pseudomonadota; class Alphaproteobacteria; order Rhizobiales; family Rhizobiaceae; genus Hoeflea. The sequence goes on from NZ_NVXQ01000006.1 coordinate 84,189, forward strand.
ATGTGCGCATCGGCATGACCGGGCGCATCGACACGATGCAGGCCGCGATCCTGATCGAAAAGCTCAGGATCTTCGACGACGAGATCGAAGCCCGCAACCGCATTGCCGCGCGCTACACAGAGCTGCTGAAGGACCACGTGGCAACGCCGGTGGTGCCGGACGGACTGCAGTCGGTCTGGGCGCAGTACACCATAAAGCTGCCGGAAGGCGCTGACCGGGCCGCCATCCAGGCCCGGCTGAAGGAAGACGGCGTGCCGAGTGCGGTCTATTATGCCAAGCCGCTGCACCGCCAGGACGCCTACAGCCACCATGGCATGGCCGGTGGCGAACTGCCTGTAACCGACATGCTGGCAGGCTGCGTGCTCAGCCTGCCGATGCATCCCTATCTCGATGAAGAGACCCAGGACCGGGTGGTCAATGCGCTGATCGCGGCGCTGTAGGCCAGCCGTTCGCAGGGATGCGAGTATCACCACCCAGACGGAGATAGCCTTGCAAGTTGAAGTTCTGAAGGTTTCACTGATCTGTGTTGCTCTAAGCGCAGGCGCAGCCCTGGCCCATACCGGCGCAACCGGCGTCGTCAAGCAACGCATGGAGATGATGGGTGACATCGCTGCCCAGATGAAAACAGTTGCCCGGATCCTCAACGGACAAGATCAGTTCAATCCATCTCCTGTTGCAGCTTCCGCAAAACGGATAGCCGAACACGCCGAAATGTTCGAGGAGATGTTTCCGGAAGGAACCACCAGTTCACCCAGCGAAGCGCTGCCTGAAATCTGGATCAACTGGGATGAGTTTGAGGAACAGGCAGACGCGATGAAGTCCAGCGCGCTTGCTCTCGCCACGGCGGCGGAGACCGCTGGAGGTCCGCTGGACATCAAAAAGCCGTTCCGTCAGCTGGGTATGAGCTGCAAAAGTTGCCACCAGGATTTTCGCCAGAAGAAGTAGGCCGGAAACAGGCTTCAGATGGTCACACAGCCAGCCTGGCCATACGCCTGATGAAATCAGCGCACTCTTCCGGTGCCGTGGCGAGGATCATGTGGCCGCGGCCGGGCAAGGTTTCATAGACCAAGCCATGGGCCTGCATCGAAGCTCCGTGCAGATCGGGCGAGAGCAGCCTGTCATCAGCGCCAAAAAGAATGCCGCCGGGAACGTCGATCTCGGCGGCGTAGCGCGCCTGCTGGGCCGGCATCGACTTTGTCACGCCGTGCAGGTCGGCTGAGGCTCCGATGAAAGATGACGGTCGCAATCCGAGAACACCGCCGCCCTTGACCATGAAATCGTCCGGTCCCTGTTCCGGGGCGAAGACCTGAGCCACGACCGTCGCGGACGTCATCTTCGTGACGGGGGCTGCGACCGTGTGGCCGATCAGGCGGCGCATGAACGCGGAACGGATCACCAGCGGCTTGAACACCGCCGGCGGCTCCGGAATGACGGCGGTCAGCGGACACAGAAGCGCCAGCGCACCGATCGGCTGCTTGTGCTGGAGGACCATTGCGAGCGAAAGCGCGCCACCGAGCGAATGGCCGACCAGAACCGGCTTTTCGACGCCGAGCTTGGCAAGGAACTCGCTGATCATGTCGGCCTGTGCCGGCAACTCCGCCAGCGCGTCATCGGTCCGTGTGGAATAGCCGGAGCCGGGCCGGTCGATGGTGATGACGCGGAATTCCGAGGAAAACTGCTCCACCAGCGCATAGGTGAAGTTGTGCATGTTGCCGGCCAGTCCATGGATCAGAACGAGAGGCTGGCCATCGCGCGGACCTGCATCGGTGTAATGGATCGCGCCTCCGGTGACCGCAAGGATTTCACCTGCCTGCGGCACGGCTTGTTCCGCATCGGCGGCGAGCTTGCGCGTCCACAGCCAGCACGCGGCCAGCGCAAGCACCACAACCAACACGACCGACATGAATATGGACACCGAGCCAACTCCCCTTCCCCGTCGTCACAGGCGGCACCACCCTCGACAAGTCGGCGGAGTATCTGTTGCAAGAGAGAAGGCGTCAACCGGATTGGCGAGGCAGAGGCGGCCCGCGGGAAAGGACGCCGGTCCGGCGCTCAAACCACTTCGCGCAGTTGCTCGGCGGTCTGCAGGTCGACGGACACGAGCTGGCTGACGCCCTGCTCGGCCATGGTGACGCCGAACAGACGGTTCATGCGGGCCATGGTGATCGGGTTGTGGGTGATGATGACAAAACGGGTCTCGGTGGAGGCTGCCATTTCGTCCATCAGGTTGCAGTAGCGCTCGACATTGTGGTCATCGAGCGGCGCGTCGACCTCGTCGAGCACGCAGATCGGCGCCGGGTTGGTCAGAAACACAGCGAAGATCAGCGCCATGGCGGTCAGCGCCTGTTCACCACCAGACAGCAGCGTCATGGTCTGCGGTTTCTTGCCCGGCGGGCGGGCGAGGATCTCGAGCCCTGCTTCGAGCGGGTCGTCGGATTCAATAAGCTGAAGTTCCGCCGTGCCGCCTCCGAACAGATGGGTGAACAGGCGCTGGAACTGGGCATTGACGATGTCGAAAGCGACGAGCAAGCGGTCGCGGCCTTCCTTGTTCAGGCTTTGAATTCCCGCGCGCAGTTTCTTGATCGCGTCGATGACGTCCTCGCGTTCGGTCACGATCAGATTGAGCCGATCCGAGAGCTCCGTCTGTTCTTCTTCGGCCCGCAGATTGACCGCGCCCAGGCGTTCACGCTCGATCTTGAGACGTTCGAGGTTGCGCTCGACTTGGGCCGGATCGGGCAAGGGTGCATCGGTTGTCAGGCCAGAGTGTTTCAACGCCTCATGCGGCTCGCAATTCAGCCCCTCGCGGATGCGGGCCTCGCCGTCCTCGCGGCGTTCCCTGGCTGCCATCAGGCGTTCCTCGGCGCGACCGCGGCCTTCGCGTCCCTGCGACAACGCGCCGATGGCCTCGGTGGCAGCCTTGTCGGCTTCGCGTGACTTGGTCTCGGCCAGCGCCAGCTTGTCGGCAGCTTCCTGACGGCGCTTTTCGGCTTCCGACAGCTGGTTCATCAGCTGGCGCCGGCGGGCGGCGAGTTCGTCAGGAGCCTCGGCAATGCCGGCAACTTCCGCCGCCGCCTCGTCCGAACGGGTGCGCAGTGCTGCGAGATGGCTTTCGGCGTTGGCGGCACGCTCGAGCCAGCTTGTGCGCTCGGTTCCGATCGCCGCCAGTCTGCGGGCGCGGGCGGCGTTTTCGCGTTCAAGTCCTTCGTGCGCCGCACGGGCCTCGGCAAGAGCACCGCGATCTGTGGCGACCTGGGCATTGACCTGGGCAAGGGCTGCATCCAGCCCGGCCAGATCCGGGCAGGCCTTAAGCGATCGCTCAGCCTGCTCCAGTCCCTCGACGGTTTCGGCCAGCTGCGCACCGACCTGGGCGCGGGATTCGGTCAGCACCGCCCTGCGATTGGAGAGTTCACCGGACGCGCGTTCGGCGCTCGCCAGCTCATCACGGGCCCTGGTGACGCTTTGGTGGGCCGTGCGGATGAGATCGCGCGCGACGCGACTTTCATTTACCTTGGCCGAGACCGCAGCCTCGCTGCGGGTGAGTTCCTCTTCCACCTGGCGCAGTGCCTTGGTGGCAACGACCACTTCCTCATTGAGGTCTGCCAGGCGGTTCTTCTGCTCCAGCCGAAGGGCGGCAGGCGTCGGCGCATCGGCGGAGGCGACATAGCCATCCCAGCGGAAGACGGCGCCGTCACGGGTGACCAGCCGTTGTCCGGGCTTGAGCGTTGCATGCAGAACCCTGCCGTGATCCTCATCGGCGACGAGCCCGATATGGGCCAGCCTGCGGGCAAGCTCCTGCGGCGCGCGGACATGGGTGGAGAGCGGCGTGACACCACTTGGCAGGGCCGCATCCTCAGCGGTGGTTTCCATTTTTGCCCAGTGCGCCGGGGCCGCGGGATCAAGCGGCAGGTCAAGATCATCACCCAGCGCTGCGCCAAGTGCCGTCTCATAGCCGCGATCGACCTTGATCTGCTCGACCACCGGGGGAAACAAATCCGAGCCCTGCCCGGCATTGAGCATGCGGGCAATGGTCTTGGCCTCGGTCTCGATGGCGTTCAGCCTTGCCTTTGCCTCGGTCACCGGCTGACGCGCGGCGGTCTCAGCCTCACGAGCAGCTTCCAGCGCCTGTTCGATTTCGGCCAGCGCCTTCTCGGCATCCGCGAGCACCTTTTCGGCGGTCTCGGTGTCCCGGCGTTTTGCTTCCGGATCGGGAAGGCCGGCGATCTTCTGGGCGATCCCGGCAAGGTCGGCATCCTGGCTGGCGATCTGGCGGTCGAGACGGGCCTTGCGCTCGGTCGTCTCGCGCACCACCCGTTCGAGCTGACTGCGCTCGGCCGCGGCTTCGGCGCGTTCGGCGGTGACGACACCAAGCGAGGTTTCGCTTTCGGCAAGCTTTGCTTGCGCCGCCTCGAAGGCCGCCTTCAAGGCCGCAGTGCGTTCGCCGCTGCCTTCCAGCGCCGTCTTCAGTTCGGCCTCTTCTTCGGAGAGCCGCTGCATGATGCCGGCATTGTCGGCAATCAGGCGCTCCTCGCGCTCGATATCGGCCTTGAGCTGCGCCATGCGGCGGTCGAGCTCCTCGCGGCGGCGGGCAATGCGCTCGGCCTCCTCGTCGATCTGGGTGCGGGCAATCTGCAGCCGCTGCAGGGCTGCCGCTGCCGCGGCCTCGGCCTCGCGCAATTCGGGCAGCTTGTGCGCGGCGACGGCCTGGTCCTTGGCCGCCTCCATCTGCGCCTGCGCCAGTTCCGCCACCTGCGATGTGGCCTGGGCGAGCGCGCTTTCGGCCTCGCCCTCCTGGCTCTTGGCGATCGACCAGCGCAGATGCAGAAGCGTTGCCTCGGCCTGCCGCACTTCCGCCGAAAGGATCTTGAAACGGTTGGCCTGGCGGGCCTGGCGCTTGAGGCTTTCGACCTGGGATTCAAGCTCGGAGGTGACGTCGTCGAGGCGTTCGAGATTGGTCTCGGCGGCGCGCAGTCTCAGCTCGGCCTCGTGGCGGCGGGAATGCAGGCCGGAAATGCCGGCAGCCTCTTCCAGCAATTGCCGGCGCGCCTGCGGCTTGGCCTGGATCAGTTCGCCGATACGCCCCTGCCCGACCATCGAGGGCGAGCGGGCGCCGGTGGAGGCATCGGCAAACAAAAGCTGCACATCCTTGGCGCGGGCTTCCTTGCCATTGATGCGGTAGACCGAGCCGGATTCGCGCTCGATGCGGCGGGTGACCTGGATCTCGTCGGAATTGTTGAAGGCTGCGGGCGCGGTGCGGTCGGAATTGTCGAGATAGAGGCCGACTTCGGCTGTGTTGCGGGCCGGACGGTTGCCGGAGCCCGAAAAGATCACGTCGTCCATGCCCGAGGCGCGCATGTTCTTGTAGGAATTCTCGCCCATCACCCAGCGCATGGCCTCGACAAGATTGGACTTGCCGCAGCCATTGGGCCCGACCACTCCGGTCAGGCCGCGTTCGATGACGAATTCGGTGGGTTCGACGAAGGACTTGAAGCCCAGAACCCGAAGCTTGGTAAATTTCATGACCGGGTCTCCCGGTCAGGCGCATTCATCGGCACGACAACGCATCCCTTGCAGTCAAACCGCAAGGGATCGATGCGCAATGCCCGCTCAGAGCAGCGGGTCGATGATTGCCGACATGACGTCAACCGACATATTCCCCGGATACCGCTTGCCGTTGATGAAGAAGGTTGGCGTGGACTGCACGCCAAACTCGTTTCCGGCCTTGGTTCTTACAGCATTGACATCATCCAGAAGTTTTTGGTTCGTCAAGCAAGCCTCAAAGGACTCCTGTGTAAAACCGGCCAAACGGGCGATTTGGAGCAGTGCTTCACGTCCATCAGGCGCTGTTGCCCAGCTGCGTTGCTGCTTGAACATAACATCGACCATCGGGAAAAACTGATTTTCCGGGGCGCAACGGGCCAGCATGATGGCAGCTGCGGCGCGCGGATCGAACGGAAACTCGCGCAAAACGAAACGCACCTTGCCGGTGTCGACGTATTTTTCGACCAGCGGCTTGAAGTTGCTTTCGTGGAAGGCCGCGCAGTGCGGGCAGGTCATCGACATGTACTCGACGATGGTGACGGGGGCGTTTTCATCGCCCAGCGCCATTTCCTTGAGCGGGCCGGGTTCCATCAGCTCGGCCACGTCAACCTCACCGTCTGCCGCGGGTGCTGCGACGGTGCTTTCGGTAGATCCGGTGGTTTCCGTCGACACATTCGCGGATGCCGTTTCGGTGGACACCGCGGCGGCCGAATTGTCGGATGCCTGGGGCGTCTGTTCAGACGAGTCCGAGCAGGCCGTCAAGGTCAATGCGAGCAGCGAAACACCCGCAGCGGCGGTCAGTCGGGAGGTCAAACGAAACATGCAATTCACCCATTGTCTGGAAACATCGATACCACCACACTCAAAACCAGTTTCCTGCCCTCGCGCGCGGCCGGCGCCCGGTGCCTTTCGGCAAACGCCATTGCTTGCCTATTTCCTATAGCGTCAATTGTGGCCAAACAAGTGCAACATGTTCACGCAGCCGTGATCATGGTGCACACCGGCTGCAGAAGGATCACCCCTGGCGCCTTGGCTTGCGGCCGAGCACCCCGGTCCCCAATCGCTCCAATGCTTCGCGCAGACGCGGATCCTCGACCTCGGCCAGCATGCCGGCAAGACGGTTTTTTTCCCCGGCATCGAGCGGCCGCGCCCTGGGCTTGCGCTCAGGCACATGGATCGCCTTCTGGATGATCCTGATCTGCGAGATGGCGCGAAAACCGAAGAAGCTGTTGACCCTCGAGATCAGCTCGGCCTCCTGGTGCGCCAGGAACAGCGCGCGGGCTCCTTCGCAGGCTATCGTGAGAAGTCCCGGAGCAAAACCGCCGCCGGTTTCGTCCGGCCCGTCCTGACGCGGCCAGCGTATCCGCTCGGGCCGCGAGCAGTCGGCGAACTGCTCGCCGGCGATCTCGTCCCAGGATGCCAGCAGCAACGTGTTGATGCCGGCCCGCTTGGCCAGAATCGGATCGATCAGGCCATTGGCGATTTCGGCGATCTGCAGACTGCCCTTGCGGCTGAACGGCTTGGCCATTCCTTGAATACTCCCTGAACCCCACCGGTTTGCGTCGCCCGGCCGATCCCATCACTGGACAACCCGTCCTGGCCGATTGCGCCGGACGGACTGGCAGGACATGATCCGGCATTGTGTTCATTTCGAAGCGCACTACTTCGTAAGGCACATTTCCTTCCTACCGCTGCATGAGTTCAATGTCATCTGCCGAGCCTTCCAATACCGCGCCTGAGATCGCGCCCCCGCTGCTTGCCTGGTATGACCGGCATGCCCGCGCCCTGCCCTGGCGGATCAGCCCCTCGGAGCGGGACCACGGCGTGGTGGCCGACCCCTACCGGGTCTGGCTGTCGGAGATCATGCTGCAACAGACCACCGTGCAGGCGGTAAAGCCCTATTTCGAAAATTTTGCCACACGCTGGCCAACGGTTGAAGACCTTGCCGCAGCCGACACGGAAGACGTGATGAAGGCCTGGGCCGGGCTTGGCTACTATTCCCGGGCCCGAAACCTGAAAAAATGCGCCGATGTGGTAGCGGCCGAGCATGGCGGGCGGTTTCCCAAAACCGAAGAGGGTCTGCGTTCCCTGCCAGGAATAGGCCCTTACACGGCGGCGGCCATCGCCGCGATTGCCTTTGATCAGCCGGCGGCAGTTGTCGATGGCAATATCGAGCGGGTGTTCACGCGGCTTTTCGAAATCGATACACCGCTGCCCTCGGCCAAGTCCGAAATCCGCGCGGTGGTTGGGGAGGCGACACCCGAAGACCGGCCCGGCGACTTCGCGCAAGCCTTGATGGATCTCGGCGCCACCATTTGCACGCCGAAGCGGCCCGCCTGCGCGCTGTGCCCGATCAATGAGCTGTGCCAGGCACGGCGGTCCGGCAAGCAGGAACAGTTTCCGGTGAAACTGCCGAAGAAAGCCAAGCCGGTTCGCCTCGGCGCTGCCTTCGTGGCTGAGCGCCCCGACGAGGCGGTTTTGCTGGTCAAGCGTCCGGACAAGGGGCTGCTCGGCGGCATGACCGGGGTTCCGACCAGCAACTGGACGGTGCGGGCGGATGGCGAAACCGGCACGAATGCCGCCCCTTTTAAGGGGGAATGGCGCAGCAAGGGTGTGATTTCACATGTGTTTACACATTTTGAATTGCGGCTGGAGGTTTTTCATGCGGTTGTCACCAACCCACCGGATCATCCCGGTTGGTGGAGCGATCGCGATTCTCTGCCCGGCGAAGCGCTGCCCACCGTTATGAAGAAGGCTTTGAGCGCCGCTTTCCCCGGGCTGTTCAGAAAAGGCAAGACATGAGCGAGACAAACGAGCCAGCGGATCAACCAGTCCGGCATATCGTGTTCGACATCGGCAAGGTGCTGATCCATTACGATCCGAATATTCCCTACAGCCGGCTGATCCCCGACGAGGCGGAACGCGCGGCGTTCTTCGCCACTGTCTGCACCCATGAATGGAACCTCGAACAGGACCGCGGACGCGGATGGGAGGAAGCCGAGGCGCTGCTTATTGCCGAGCATCCGGACAAGGAGGAACTGATCCGTGCCTTTCGCCTGCATTGGCACGAAATGGTCAGCCACGCCTATGACGGCAGTGTCGACATCATGCTCGACCTGATCCAGCAGGGCCGCGACGTGACCATGCTGACCAATTTTGCCGCCGACACCTTCAAGCAGGCCCAGGAGATGTTTCCGTTCCTCAAGGTCCCGCGCGGGGTGACTGTCTCGGGCGAAATCGGGCTGATCAAACCGGACCGCGAAATCTATGACACCCACGTCAAGAGCTTCGACCTGGACCCGAAAGCCTGCCTGTTTATCGACGACAGCGAGAAGAATGTCGAAGGCGCGATTGCGGCGGGATGGCAGGCGGTGCACTTCACCGGTGCAGCCAAACTGCGCGAAGAGCTAGCCAAGCTGGCGGGCCTCTGAGCGACTTTGGCGCGGGACGCCCGGCAGGCAAGGCGAGCCGGGCGCACCTGCGCTGATCAGAGCGTCGTTCGATAAATAAGACGCTCTAGATACGGCCCATCAGAGCCAGGATAATGACGACCAGCAGCACCAGTCCGAGAATACCGGAAGGCCCATAGCCCCAGCTGCGCGCATGCGGCCAAGTCGGCACTGCGCCGATCAGCAGAACGATCAGGATGATGATGAGCAGAGTTGAAATTCCCATGGCGACCACGCTTTCCATTGTTGCACGTCTATGCAACAACACCCGAGCAGGAAATTGGTTCCGGCGTGGTTCAGCAACTCAGGTGACGGGAGCCTCAGCCTCTTCCTCCGGCTTTTCCACAGCTGCTCGTCCCGACAGGAACTGACCGAAAGCGTTCATGGATTCAAAATTGTCGCACAGCACCTTGACGATCACCAGTATCGGCACCGCCATCAGGGCGCCGAGCAGGCCCCAGAGCCAGCCCCAGACGGTCACCGTCAGGAACACGGCGACAATGTTGAGCTCAAGCCTGCGACCGACGATCATCGGCGTGAGGAAATTGCCCTCAAGCGTGGTCAGGCCCAGATAGATGGCCGGGGCAATCATGGCTGTTCCCAGCGTCGGGTAGACGACCATTGCCGTGGCGGCGACAGCCAGTGCGCCGCCCCATGCCCCGATAAAGGGCAGAAAATTCAACACTGCGGCGATACACCCCCACATGACTGGATTCGGCATGCCGTAGAGCCAAAGGCTCACCCCAATAGCCGCCCCCAGCCCGGCATTGATGAGGCTGATGGTAAACAGGTAGCGCGAGACCTGTCGCTCGACGTCATAAATAACGCGCAGGGCTCGTTTCTTCTCGCTCATCAGCGGCATGATGCCGATGATCTTTTCATAAAACAGCGTGCCTGTTGAAAGCAGGAACAGTGCGAGTATCAATGCCACGACGAAGGTGGTCAGACTGGTGAATGTCTTGGATGCCGCGGTGCTGAGCAGGGCCGGTTGCTGCACAACGACCTCCTGGACTTCATTGGTGTCCGTCCCCTGGGTCAGGGTCTGGACCTGATCGGACGCATCTTTTACCGCCTCGATTTCATCCCGGTACTCGGCAAATTTCGCCTTGATCTTCGAGCCGGTTTCAGGGGCTGAAGATATCAGGTCGGAAACCGGCCCCGAGAGCGAGTAGGCACCAAAGCCAAGACCGCCCGCGAGCGCAACGATTATGAGAAATGCTGCAAGTGGCGACGGAATCCCGCGCTTTTCGGCAAACCGCACCACCGGCCTCAATGTCTGAGCGATCAGAACACCGAGGATGATCGGCATGACCACATCCTGAGCGACGAACAGGACCTGGGCAACCAGGACGATGAAAATGCCGATAAGGATCCGCTTGATTATCGTAAGGTCCGTATTGGCGAGAGGCGTCTGCGTGTCCATGATTTACCTCACCCAAAACGTTGGAAAAACCACCTCCGGTCCGGAGTGTGGCCAGATTGCCGACAACCGTGGTTATCCGTCAAATCTTGTTGCCCAGCGCACCCTTGATGGCGCCTGAGACATCCTGCAATGTAGCCTTGATTTTCTGTATCCTGCCGTCGGCCTGGATAATCTTGCTCCCGACCGCCTTGCCGACAGCGACTTTCGCCCCACCGGCGATCCTGTTGCCGGCTGCATTCGTCTTGTCGCTCAACCTGCCCATATCGAACCCACGCCTGTTTCCGATCAGCTGTGTCAAAACGGCGACGCTGATCCTCACAATCGATTGCTTGCCCGTTACAACGTTCGAGCCGGAATTTGGTTCACCTTGGCATCGCCTGTTCCGCGGCGGTCCATTGCAGTCTGGTCCGCCTTGACCGGATCGTTCCGCAAGCGCGCCCGAAACTCTTGACTGCTCGCCGGAACGACGACGCCCGGGATGTGCGACACATCCCGGGCGCTGCATGTCCGGCGGTGACTGAAGGTACTTGACACCCGCCGGATCTGGTCACCGGCGCCTAGCCGGCGCGCGCCATTTCCTCGCGGATGCTGGCGCGGAATTCATCGATCAATTTGAGACCGTTGGGGGTTTCGACATGCCAGAAGGTCCAGCCATTGCAGGCGTCGAAGCCCTGCACGATCGCTCCGACCTTGTGGATCGAACCGGCCTGGCCGTTGGCGACCAGCGTGCCGTCGGCACGCACGATCGCCTGGTGCCGGCGTTTGGCGTCGTGCAACACATCGCCGGGCTTGATATGGCCCGCCTCGATCAGCACGTTGAAGGCGACACGCGGTTCGGCGCGCTTGCCGGTCATCACGGTCAGTTCGCTCTTGCCCAGGGGCTCGACCGCGTCGATGCGGGCGCGGGCTGCGTCGATATAGTCCTGTTCGCGCTCGATGCCGACGAAATGACGGCCGAGACGGCGGGCGACTGCACCGGTGGTGCCGGAACCGAAGAACGGATCAAGCACCACGTCACCGGGCTTGGAGGACGCCATCAGTACACGGGCCAGCAGCGCCTCGGGCTTCTGGGTCGGATGCACCTTTTTGCCGTCCTCGCCTTTCAGGCGCTCGGCGCCGGTGCAGATCGGAAACAGCCAGTCGGAGCGCATCTGCACATCGTCATTGGCGGCCTTCATGGCTTCGTAATTGAAGGTGTAGCTCTTGGCGTTCTGATCGCGCGACGCCCAGATCATGGTCTCGTGGGCGTTCTGGAAACGGCGCCCGCGGAAATTCGGCATCGGATTGGTCTTGCGCCAGACGACATCGTTGAGCAGCCAGAAGCCGATGTCCTGCAGCTGCGTGCCGACGCGGAAGATGTTGTGATAGGAGCCGATCACCCAGATCGTGCCATTGGGCTTGAGCACCCGGCGGCAAGCCATCAGCCAGGCGCGGGTGAAGGCGTCGTAGGCGGCAAAGCTGTCAAACTGATCCCAGTGATCATTGACCGCGTCGACCATCGACTGGTCCGGGCGGGCAAGATCGCCGCCAAGCTGCAGATTGTATGGCGGGTCGGCGAAGATGACATCGACGGAGTTTGACGGGAGCGCTTCGAGTGCTGCCACACAGTCTCCCTTGATGATGGTATCGAGCCAGGACTGGCGCGTGTCATTGACGGCAGAAATTCCGGAAAGCGAAACAGATCGGGCCATTTGATACTCACATTACTCAGACGCAACAACTGAGCATCATGGTTACCGAACAGGGTAAACATCTGATGAATGGAGGTACTGATGCGGACTTCAATCCGTGTCATACCGCCACGGCAACCGCCCTTGAACTACAGCCAGGCCTTGTGGAGCAGCGGCGCCGGCGCTGATCAAGACGCTCGCGTAAGCTCAACGATTTCAGGGCGATAACAACGTCGCTTCGTGCAGACGCAGAGGGCGTCGGATGATTACGGTCGCTTCAGCCCGCGCAGTCGAATTTTCCTGCACTTGTCTGTCATCAAGGCTTGCTATAGGTCCGGGCAGATCTCCTCCCCTTAGCGCAGACCCGAATACAGGAACACTTTTATGGCTGGTTTCGACCTCATCATCTTCGATTGCGACGGCGTGCTGGTCGACAGCGAGATCATTGCGGCGCAGGTGGAGTCAAAGCTTCTCAGCGATGCCGGCTATCCGATCACCGCGGAAGAACTGGCCGAGCGTTTCGCCGGGCTGACCTGGAAGGATATCCTGTTCGAAGTCGAGCGCGAGGCCAGCATTCCGTTTTCGGCCACCCTGCTTGATGCCTCGGAGACGCTGCTCGACAAGAAACTTGGCCGCGAAGTGCGGGCCATAGATGGTGCCGCTCAGGCGATCGCGCGGATCCCCGGACCACGCTGCATCTGCTCCAACTCGTCGGCGCACCGGCTGAAGGCCATGCTGGCGCGCACGGGGCTGGATCGGCTGTTTGGCGAACGGGTATATTCCGCCAAGGACCTCGGTGAAGGTCGCACCAAGCCGGCGCCGGATGTGTTTCTCCACGCTGCCGAACAGTTCGATGTGAAGCCCGCCAATGTGCTGGTGGTCGAGGATTCAGAACACGGCATTCATGCGGCAGTTGCTGCGGGCATGCGCGTGGTCGGCTTTACCGGCGGATCGCACAGCTATCCCGGTCATGCCGACAAGCTGACCGAAGCGGGCGCCGAAACGGTGATCAACCGGATGGCCGAGCTTCCAGCCACCGTGGAAGCCCTTGCCGGTTGGTCCGAACTGCTCTGAACAGAACGGCAGCTCTCAGACGAAACGCAAACAGGATCAGGGCGTGTTGTACGGCCCTGGATCAAAGCCGGCATAGAGCTTGGCACTGCGCGAGGCGCTGGCCGGGAACGTGACGGTGGCATTGGTATAGATGAACTGCTCGGCAGGACCGCCCTCGACAAGGGAAATCGGATGCTTCTGCAGTTCCGAATAGAGAACCGTCTCGCCATCCAGAACGGCGACGCGCAACGGCAGTTCAACCACACCGGTCTTGGCCTGCGGGCCGCCGACCACCCGCCCCGAGACGACAACCGTCATGATCATCTGACCACCACTGATGCGGCACTGGCGTGTGGTGTCGCTGATCGACGCTTGGTGAATCACCTTGGCCGGATCGCCGTCTCCGCCCTTGGAATAGGTGGTGTAGTAGGCCGTGCCTTCGCGCAGGCTGACCGCGGGGCAGGCTCCCTGAACCACGGCGGCATCGGTTGCCGCATCCACGGCAGGCTGCTGGTTGGCGCCACCCGTGCCCAGCACGGACTGGGGACCGGCGGAAGTGCAGCCGGCAATCAGCGCTGCGCTGATCAAAACCGGGGCGAAACGCAAAAAACTTTTTGACACGATAACCTACCTTCATTCACCCGATGCAAAAGACCACCTCTCTAACAGGTGTGTGGCCTTTGCATGACGACCGCCCATGGTCTATATCAGCCGCGCGGCGGAAAATCGACCGGCGTTATCTCATCTTGCGCGATCCGCGTCCACCACCGGAGAACATGTCTGTGGACTATATTTCGACACGGGGCGAAGCGCCCGCACTCAAGTTCAGCGATGCGCTTCTGGCAGGTCTCGCCCGCGATGGCGGTCTGTATGTACCACGGGAATGGCCGCAGTTTTCCCGCAAGGACATAAGGGCGATGCGCGGCCTGAGCTACCAGGACATCGCCTTCCGGGTGATCGAGCCTTTCACCGCCGGTGAAATCGAGCCGGACGCGCTTCGCTCGATGATCGACGAAGCCTATGCGACTTTCCGCCACCCCGCGGTGGCGCCGCTGGTGCAAAGCGGCCCGAATTCCTTCGTGCTCGAACTGTTTCACGGCCCGACGCTTGCCTTCAAGGATGTGGCGATGCAGCTGATCGCCCGGCTGATGGACCATGTGCTGGCCAAGCGCGGTGAGCGGGCGACGATTGTCGGCGCCACGTCCGGCGACACCGGAGGGGCTGCGATCGATGCCTTTGCCGGCCGCGACCGGACCGATATCTTCATCCTGTTTCCCGAAGGCCGGGTGTCGCCGGTGCAGCAGCGGCAGATGACGACATCAAAGGCCTCCAACGTCCATGCGATGGCGCTGAAAGGCAATTTCGACGATTGCCAGGATCTGGTCAAAGCCATGTTCAACCATGTCGGATTCCGCGACCAGGTGCGCCTGTCAGGCGTCAATTCAATCAACTGGGCCCGGATCATGGCCCAGATCGTCTACTACTTTACTTCCGCTGTTTCACTCGGCGCGCCGGACCGGAAAGTCTCGTTCACGGTGCCGACCGGCAATTTCGGCGACATTTTCGCCGGCTATTGCGCCAAGCGGATGGGGCTACCGATCGCCAAGCTGGTGATCGCGACAAACGAGAACGACATCCTGGCCCGGACCATGAGAACCGGCCGCTACGAGATGCGCGGCGTCAGCCCGACCACCTCGCCATCGATGGACATCCAGATCTCGTCCAACTTCGAGCGGCTGCTGTTCGATGCCCATGACCGCGACGCCGAAGCAGTGCGCCGGGCCATGTCCGGACTGAAGCAATCGGGCGCCTTCGACATTGCCGAGCCGGCACTCAAAGCCATCCGCAAGGAGTTCCGTGCCGGCCGGGCGAGCGAGCGCCAGGTCAAGGCAATGATCCGTGACATGCAGGCCGAAACCGGCTACGTGCTCGATCCGCACACCGCCGTGGCGGTCCATGTTGCTGCCCGGATGGAAAAGCCCTCGGCAGCGATGATCACGCTCTCAACCGCGCATCCGGCCAAGTTTCCGGACGCCGTAAAAAACGCCTGTGGTATTGACCCCGCGCTCCCGTCGTGGCTCTCTGACCTGATGCAACGGGAGGAACGGTTCAGCGTCGTGCCCAATGAACAGGATGCGGTTGAAAACCATATTCTGTCACTGACACGGGCCACACGATGAACCGGGGAAAGTGACATTATGAAAGTCAAGACGACACGCCTGAGCAACGGCGTCACGGTTGTAACCGAGACAATGCCCCATCTCGAGAGCGTGGCTCTCGGCGTCTGGGTCAAATCCGGCTCCCGCGACGAAAGCGCGCAAGAGCATGGTATCGCGCACCTGCTTGAACACATGGCGTTCAAGGGAACGCACAAACGCAGCGCCCGGCAGATCGCCGAGGAGATCGAGAATGTCGGTGGTGAAGTCAACGCCGCGACCTCGACCGAAACCACGGCCTATTACGCCCGCGTACTCCGGGACAACGTCCCGCTCGCCGTCGACATTCTGCATGACATCCTGACCAATTCGGTTTTCGACGAGGCTGAACTGACCCGCGAAAAGCATGTCATCCTGCAGGAAATCGGCGCCGCCAACGACACTCCGGACGACGTTGTCTATGACAAGTTCACCGAAGCGGCGTTCCGCGACCAGACCATTGGACGGCCGATCCTGGGCACGCCGGAGACGGTGAAGGCGTTCACGCCGGACCAGATCCGGGCCTATCTCGCACGCCATTACACTGGCGACCGCATCGTCGTGGTGGCAGCGGGCGCCGTCGATCACGAGACCTTCGTCAAACTGATCGATGACAGCTTCGGACAGAGCATCAAGCCGACGGGTACGCTTTTGCGGACCATTCCGACCGCCAGCTATACCGGCGGCGACTACCGCGAGGCCCGCGACCTTATGGACGCGCAGGTGCTGATCGGCTTTGAAGGCCGCGCCTACCAGGTGCGGGATTTCTATTGTTCGCAACTGCTTGCCAACATTCTGGGCGGCGGCATGTCGTCACGGCTGTTTCAGGAAGTGCGCGAGAAACGCGGCCTGTGCTACTCGGTCTACGCCTTTCACTGGGGCTTTTCGGATTCGGGCCTGCTGGGCGTTCATGCCGCGACCGGCTCCGAAGATCTGGCGGAACTCATTCCGGTTATCCTGTCGGAACTGGCCAAGACCGCCGACGGTGTCGAAGAGCAGGAAATCAACCGGTCCCGGGCTCAGGTCCGTTCCGGCCTGCTGATGGCACAGGAAAGCCCGGCCGCACGGGCCAGCCAGATCGCGCGCCAGATGCTGCTGTTTGGTCGCCCGGTCAGCAATGATGAATTGATGGAACGGCTTGCCAACCTGACCCCGCAGAGATTGTCCGACCTTGCCGGCAAACTGTTTTTCGACACGCCCATTACCGTGTCGGCGATCGGGCCGGTGGACAACCTCCTGTCCGTTTCCGACATGGCCCAAACGCTCGGCCAGCACGGCGGGCGAACAGCGGCAGCCGAATAAAGTCCAAGGATTGTTTCTGCCATGGCGCCTCCGGTGTTTCGATTCCGCAGCCGGACCCAGGAAGCGTTGCGGATTGAGGGCCGCACCACCTTTCTCCGCATACCGGTGATAGGCGACTTTGCGGAATGGAGCCGTGTGCGCGCCGCAAGCCGGGATTTCCTCGAGCCGTGGGAGCCGCGCTGGGCCGAAGACGATCTGACCCGCGCGGCCTTCCGGCACCGGATCCGCCGCTACGAAGCCGATCGGGAAAGCGGCGTGGCGCTGCCTCTGTTTGTGTGCCTGAAATCGAACGGCCACATAATCGGAGGCGCAACGCTGAGCTCGATCAAACGCGGCGTGGCGCAAAGCTGTACGCTCGGCTACTGGATGGCGGAGCAACATGCGGGCAAGGGCCTGATGGCTGATGCGCTTAAAGGCCTCATTCCCCATGTCTTTGACAGGATGCAGTTGCACCGGATTGAGGCGGCCTGTATTCCGGATAATTCAAGGAGCCAGCGCCTCCTTGAAAAGGTCGGGTTTCAGCGCGAGGGATACTTGAACGGCTACCTGAAAATCAACGGCGCCTGGCGTGATCACCTGCTTTACGCGCTGATTGCCGAGGATTGGCAGTCAAAAAGCGCGAAAGGACCCGGTTCCGGCGAATGAATTACGATTTCCGTCTCAATCCAGTGAAGTGCCCCGGCGCTTTGGCAAGCATTTGCGTCCAGGCAGGTTTCGCACTGCTTGTCTGCTTCATGCTGATTGGCTTTGCGCCCGCAGCCCAGGCGATCGAGCCGGTCAAGATCAGCCGCGAGGATACCGCGCTCGACCTGACAGCGACGACCGAGGTCTACAAGCGCCGCGGCGAGGCGTTTCAGGTGTCCACGGCCGCAGGGGCCGACGGCATTGTCCGCCGGATCGAGGTGCGCTCCAGCTCGCCAGAACATTCCGGCGACTGGGCGGTGTTCGCGCTCGCCAATGTCACCGACGAGCAGATCGACCGCCTGATCGTGGCGCCGCACTTCCGGCTGGTCGGGTCAGGCCTGTTGTGGCCGGATCTCGGCTCCACCCGAATTCTCAGCATTACCCCGAGCGAGGGATTTGCGCTCGACCAGATTGAAAACAGCGAAGACGATGTCTTTCGCATCACCCTCAACCCCGGCACCGTAATCACATTCGTGGCCGAACTGGCGTCTCCGGAGCTACCGCAGATCTATCTGTGGGAACCCGAAGCCTACAAGGACACGGTCAATGCCTACACGCTCTATCGCGGCATCGTGCTGGGGATCGCTGGCCTCCTGGCAGTGTTCCTGACCATCCTGTTTGTGGTCAAGGGCACCTCGATGCTGCCGGCCACCGCAGCCCTTGCCTGGGCGGTGCTGGCCTATGTGTCGGTTGATTTCGGGTTTCTGTCCAAGCTTATCAGCGTCACACCGGGGGACGAGAGGATCTGGCGCTCGGGCACCGAGGTGTTGCTCGCGACCGGGCTGGTGGTGTTCCTGTTCACCTATCTCAACCTCAACCGCTGGCACACCAACCTCTCCTATGTGACGGTGGCCTGGATTCTGGGATTGGGCGCCCTGTTTGCGGTGGCGATTTACGATCCGCAGCTGGCCTCGGGTATCGCCCGCATGTCGTTTGCCGCCACGGCTGTGGCCGGGGTGGCGCTGATCGCCTATCTCGGCATCAACCGCTATGACCGGGCCGTCATGCTGATCCCGACATGGGCGTTGATTTTGTGCTGGCTGTTTGGCGCCTGGCTGACGGTGACGGGACAATTGGCCAATGACATCATCCAGCCGGCCCTTGGCGGCGGCCTGGTGCTGATCGTTCTGCTGATGGGCTTTACCGTCATGCAGCATGCCTTCGCCGGTGGCGCCTATCACCAAGGCCTGTTCTCCGACATGGAACGCCAGGCGATGGCGCTTGCCGGATCGGGCGACACGGTCTGGGACTGGGACGTCGCCCGCGACCGGGTTGTCACCTCGCCTGACCTATCGCCCCAGCTCGGGCTTTCGCCCGGTGCGCTGTCGGGGCCAGCGCGCAACTGGCTGCCTCGGGTCCATGCCGATGACCGCGACCGCTTCCGCACCACGCTCGATGTGCTGCTTGAGCACCGCAAGGGCCGCCTCACCCACCAATTCAGAATGCGTGCCGAGGATGGTCATTATCACTGGATGCTGCTGAGAGCGCGTCCGGTGCTGGGCTCGAACAGCGAAGTCATCCGCTGTGTCGGAACCATCATTGACGTGACCGAACAAAAGACCGCCGAAGACCGGCTGCTGCACAATGCGGTGCACGACAATCTGACCGGCCTGCCGAACCGGCAGTTGTTCCTCGACCGGCTCGAAACCGTGATCAGCCTGGCAGAACTCAATCCCGACATCCGGCCCAGCGTGTTCATGATCGATCTCGACCGGTTCAAACAGGTCAATGACAAGCTGGGCATGTCGGTCGGCGACACCATCCTGCTGGCGCTGACCCGGCGCCTCAAGCGGCTGCTCAAGCCGCAGGACACGCTGGCGCGGATTTCCGGCGACCAGTTCGGCCTGGTGCTGGTTTCCGAACAGGAGGCCGTGAAGGTCGCAGCCGTGGCCGAAGCGATTTCCAAAGCGATTTCGGCTCCGATTGATTTTGCAGGACAGGATATCCGGCTGACGGCTTCGATCGGGCTTGTGACCTGGGTCGAGAACAACGCCATTCCCGACGACCTGGTGAAGGACGCGGAACTGGCGATGTATCAGGCCAAGCGTTTTGGCGGCAACCGGATCGAACCGTTCCGGCCGGCCTTCCGAACGGTCGGTTCGGACCGGCAGCGGCTGGAAAGCGATCTGCGGCGGGCGCTGGAACGCAACGAACTGACGCTGGTCTATCAGCCGATCGTGGAACTGAAGGACGCCGAAATTGCAGGCTTCGAAGCCCTGCTCCGCTGGGAAGACCCGAAACGTGGCACCGTTCCTCCATCCGAATTCATTCCGGTGGCCGAAACCTCGGACCTGATCCTGGAACTGGGGATGTATGCGCTCAAGCGCGCCGCCGAAGACCTGGCGCAGTGGCAGATGGCAATTGGCGAGATTCCAGTCTTCATGTCGGTCAATCTTTCCAGCGCGCAATTGCTCAAGAGCGATCTGTGCAACGATGTCATCAAGGTGATTTCAGCGACGCACAATGATCCGGCACATTTCCGGCTTGAGCTGACCGAGTCCGTGGTGATGCACAATCCGCAGCAGGCGCTGATGACGCTGTCACGGCTTGCCGACGCCGGAATAGGTCTCACGCTCGATGATTTCGGGACCGGGCACTCCTCGCTGTCCTACCTGACGCGGTTTCCGTTCAAGACCATCAAGATCGACAAGTCGCTGGTCATCGACCAGTCAGACAAGGGCGGCATTCTGATCCGCTCGATCGTCAACCTGGCCAAGCGGCTGGACATGCAGGTTGTTGCCGAAGGCGTCGCCTCGGAAGCCGATGCGATGACGCTGTCAGAGATCGGTTGCGACTTCGGTCAGAGCTTCCTGTTCGGCCCGCCGATCGGCAGCGAGTCGGTGCAGAAACTGCTCAAGGAACGGTTCCCCGTCGCCAAGGCAAACTGAAGCCGCTTGTCAGACCTCACGCACCTCACCGGTGCGATTTCTCGTTGTGTTGGCTGAACCCTTGTGACAGGTCGTGCTCAGGCGTGGCCCGCCTGGTTTGAGAGCATGGCCGGGTGGATGCCCATATGCGCCAGCACCCGGTCGTATTTGCCGGAATGATCCTGATCGAAGACAAGGTCATCATGCCCCGGGCAGCTAAGCCAGGTGTTGGCTGCGATCTCGGTCTCGAGCTGGCCGGCTGCCCAACCGGCATAGCCAAGCAGCATGATGCCGCGCCGAGGCCCACGGCCCTCCTTGATGGCACGCAGGATGTCGACGGTTGCCGTGAGGCAGAGGTCGTCGTTTACCGGCATGGTGGATTCGCTCATATAGTCATCGGAATGCAGCACGAAGCCGCGGCCTGAATCCACAGGGCCACCGATCTGTATCGGAAAGTCGCGCGCGCATTCGCTCACGCCATCCTTCAGGCTTTCCCGCTCTTTGCTACCGTCGCCATTGTCGAGATCAAGATTGTCGAGCAATTCATGAAACTGGACCGGCTGCGGGCGATTGAGAATGAAGCCCATGGCGCCATCATCTGAATGGGCACAGACAAAAATCACGGTGCGCTCGAAGCGCTCATCGTTCATGCCCGGCATGGCTATGAGAAAATGCCCGTCCAGACATCCCCGGCTTGCACGAGACAATTGTTTTTCGATCCCTACCATCGGTCAAGCCTAGCAAGTTTCAGCATTTTGAAAAGGCCCCTCATGCAGATCAATGGCAGCTTCGGCCGCTCACGGAAAAATGACATTGGCGATGGTGTATTGATTGGATTTGGTTGCCGCGTCTCCGCTAGACTGCAACCATGTTCAAACATCGCCTGAAATCCATTTCCCGCCTGCTCGCGCTTGGCCTCACTGCGCAGGCGGCTGCGCTTTCTCTCGGTCTCGCTCCGGCCTGGTCGGTCGACAGCGGCTGGGCGGAAACCGAAGGTGGGCGGATGCGGCTGGTCATCGACCCGGCCCCGCGCGACGACGGCACGATCAGGGGCATGCTCGATGTATCGCTGGACCCGGGCTGGAAAACCTATTGGCGCGACCCCGGCAGTGCCGGCATTCCACCCCTGCTGGATTTTTCACAAAGCCGGGGCATCAGCTTCGAGAAGATGGAGTACCCGGCTCCGGTCCGCGTCGATGATGGATATTCGATCTGGGCGGGATACACAGCGCCGGTCCAGTTCCCGCTCACGTTCCGCCCTACCCCCTCGGGCGGGACACAAATTCAGGCGCAGGCATTCATCGGCATTTGCGAAAAGATCTGCGTCCCCTTCCAGGCTGATCTGACAATCGAGCTGCCGCAAGCCCAGTCCGTTGAAGATGCAGACAACCGAGCCGTCGATGACGCTTTTGCGCGTCTGCCCGAGACCGCCGGCGCTGATTTTCGCATCGAGCAGGCGACCCTCAACCCGTCCGGCAAGCAGCTGACCGTGGCGGCGCAGCTTCCAGCCTTCCGACCCTCGGGCGTGGCCGCGGACCTGTTTGTCGCGGGACCGGAGGGCTTTGCCTTCGGGCCGCCGAAACTGATCAGCGATGTGGGCGGTCTGGCTCAATGGTCGGTGCGGGTCGATCCACCGTCGGGACACGAGATGGCTTCACAGACAGTGTCACTTGATGTTGTGGTGACGCTGGGCCAACGGGCGATGGAGCAGAGCCTTCAGGTCAGCCCCGTCGATGAACGGTAATTTGTGCCTGGTTTCTCACAGGCAGGACTCGATATTTTCGCTGCATCACCTAGATTGCAGCTGAGATTCAAGACACACAAGGGAGCGCCGACATGACGATTTCAATTGGGGATAAACTGCCCGACGCCACGTTCAAGGAAAAGACGGCCGACGGCATGACTGAAACAACGACCAGTGATCTGTTTGCCGGCAAGAAAGTCGTGTTGTTCGCGGTTCCGGGCGCATTCACGCCGACCTGCCATCTCAACCACCTGCCGGGCTACCTGGAAAACCGCGATGCGATCCTGGCCAAGGGCGTCGATGATATTGCCGTGGTCTCCGTCAACGACGCCTTCGTGATGGGCGCCTGGGAAAAAGCCACCAACGGCACCGGCAAGCTGCGCTACCTATCGGACTGGGATGCGGGCTTCACCAAGGCGATCGGTCTGGAAGCCGATCTTTCGGCCGGCACGCTCGGCATTCGCTCGCAGCGCTATTCGATGATCGTGGAAGACGGCACCGTGACCGCTCTCAACATCGAAGACACGCCCGGCACAGCCGTGACCTCCGGCGCAGCAACCCTGCTTGAACAGCTCTGATCGTTCACGATCATTGAGAGGTTTGAACGGCGCTCCATCGGGCGCCGTTTATTTTTTGAACGGCGCCATGCCTTCGCGCGCCAGTTCGTCGGCGCGTTCGTTTTCCGGGTGGCCGGCGTGGCCCTTGACCCAGTGCCATTTGACCTTGTGGCGCTGATTGGCCTGATCCAGCGCCTGCCAAAGCTCGGCATTCTTGACCGGCTTCTTCCCCGCGGTCTTCCAGCCGTTCTTCTTCCAGCCGAAAATCCACTTGGAAATGCCGTCCATGACATATTTGCTGTCGGTGTAAAGATCGACTTCGCAGGCGCTCTTGAGCGCATTCAAGGCCGAGATCGCGCCCAGCAGCTCCATGCGGTTGTTGGTGGTTTCGGCCTCGCCGCCGGACATTTCCTTGACGCTTTCGCCATGGCGGAGAATCGCGCCCCAGCCCCCCGGCCCCGGATTGCCCGAACAAGCGCCGTCGGTGAAAATCTCTACATGCTTCAAGATGTCAAATCCTTGCTGCGAAGGCCGTATTCGGAGCCCGAGGCAACCTGGCGATGAAAGCGCAGCTTGCGCAGATATTCGAGAGGGTCCTTCTTGACGACCAGCGCGCCTTCCGGCGTGGTCAGCCAGTCATGGAGCCGGGTGAGAAAGAACCGCAGCGCCGCGCCACGGGCGAGCAGCGGCAGAGCTTCCGCCTCGCGGGGCTCCAGCGGGCGCACGGAATCATAGCCGTCGATCAGCGCCATGCCCTTGGTGTGGTTGAAGGCGCCATCGGCTTCAAAACACCAGGCATTGAGGCAGATGGCGACGTCGTAGGCGAAAAAATCATTGCAGGCAAAATAGAAGTCGATCAGCCCCGACAGGCTATCTTCAATGAAGAACACATTGTCGGGAAACAGATCGGCGTGAATGACGCCTTCGGGCAGACCGGTGGGCCAGTCTTTTTCAAGAGCAGCAAGCTCCTGATCGATCTCGTCTGTCAGGCCAAGCTGGACTTCATCTGCGCGCTCGCGCGACCCGTTCCACAGCGGGCGCCAGTCTGTAACCGTCAGCCCGTTGGCGCGGCGGATGGCGAAATCGCTTCCAGCGACATGCATTTCAGCCAGCGCGCGGCCGACTTCGCGGCAATGCTGGGCCTGGGGCTTGCGCAACCAGGCGCCATCGAGGAATGA
Source organism: Hoeflea sp. (assembly GCF_002733955.1). Classification (GTDB taxonomy): domain Bacteria; phylum Pseudomonadota; class Alphaproteobacteria; order Rhizobiales; family Rhizobiaceae; genus Hoeflea. Next base: position 107,849 of record NZ_NVXQ01000006.1, read on the forward strand.
CACCATGGCCGCCGGACGCCCGGCGAGTTCACCCAGGTGACCGCCATCACGGCGCTCGATCGGCAGCGGGCAACTCAGGCCCTTGAGCGCCAGGTGGTCCATCAGGCCGATGAAGAAAGGCAGGTCATCGCGGTTGACCCGCTTCTCGTAGAGCGTGAGGATGAAGGTACCGCCACTGGTGCGGAGCAGGAAGTTCGAGTTCTCGACCCCTTCGGCGATGCCCTTGTAGGACAGCAGCGTTCCGACATCATACTCCGCCAGGAAGGCTCTGAGCTGATCCTCATTCACATCCGTATAGACGGCCATACTCAGCGCTCTCCGTTGACGAATGCCATGTCGGCAGCGGTCAGTTCCACATCGCGCAGCTCGCGGTTGACCAAAAAATTCTCGGTTTCCTGAACCGTCTCGGCCAGTTCGATTGTTGCATCGAACCGCGCCTTGAAGGCGTCGATGATCTCGGCGACGACGACTTCCGGCGCGGACGCGCCGGCGGACAGTCCCAGCAGGCGGATGTCGCCGATGGCATCCCAGTCGATCTCATGCGCGCGCTGCAGCAGGATCGACTTCTTTGCGCCGGCCTTCAGCGCCACTTCGACAAGCCGCTTGGAATTGGACGAGTTGGGGGCACCCACGACCACGAACAGGTCACAACCGGGCGCTGCCTGCTTGACCGCATCCTGCCGGTTGGTGGTTGCGTAGCAGATCGATTCCGCTGCCGGTGCGGTGATCTCAGGAAACTTTGCGTGAAGCCGGGCGATCACATCCGCGGTGTCATCCACCGACAGCGTGGTCTGGGTGACAAAACCCAATGCTGACGGGTCTGCGGGCTCAAAGGCATCGACATCCGCGACGGTTTCCACCAGCGTGACGGCGCCGGGCGGCAGTTGGCCCATGGTGCCGATCACCTCGGGGTGCCCCTTGTGGCCGATCAGCACGACATGGCGGCCCAGGCGTTCATGCCGCATGGCCTGCTTGTGCACCTTGGAAACCAGCGGACAGGTCGCATCGAGATAGAACAGGTTGCGGGCCTCGGCGTCGGCGGGAACCGACTTGGCGACGCCGTGGGCGGAAAAGATCACCGGCTGGGCGTGATGCTCGTGCGGGATCTCATCGAGCTCCTCGACAAAGATCGCACCCAGCGCTTCCAGCCCTTCAACAACGAAACGGTTGTGAACGATCTCGTGCCGGACATAGACCGGTGCGCCGTATTTCTTCAGCGCCAGCACAACGATCTGGATGGCGCGGTCGACACCGGCGCAAAATCCGCGCGGTCCGCATAGCCTGATTGTCAAAGGTGTTCGGGTCATTGGCTCATCAACAGTTTTGTTCCGCACGGTGTCAGCCGGCAATCAGGACAACAATCAGTGCAATTGCCGCCGGAAGCGCCTGGATGACGAATATCTTGCGCGACGCGGTTGCGCCGCCATAGAGGCCCGCAACGAGGACGCAGCCGAGGAAGAACAGCTTCAGCTGAAAGGCAAAACCGGCATCGGGATGCAGCAGTGACCAGATCAGCCCTGCCGCCAGGAAACCGTTGTACAGCCCCTGGTTCGCCGCCATGATTTTGGTCTCGGCTGCCTGGCCAGGCTTCATGCCGAAGGCTTTCATGCCGCGCGGGGAGGTCCAGAGGAACATCTCCAGCACCAGAATGTAGATATGCTCGAAAGCGATCAGCGCCACGAGGATCAATGCCAGAATTGCCATATCAACGTTCCATCCGTTTCATCCTGTGGGGCTACCATGCCAAGACCGGTATGCGCCAGCCGTGATCAGGATTTTCGCTTCCACCAAGCAAAAACACTCACACCCAGAAGAGCCAGTGCCAGGCCGTACCAGGTCACCGCATATTGCAGGTGACTGTTGGGCAGGTCGATCACCGTCACCCCTCCCCTCGGCAAACCTCCGGCAACCGGGGTTGCATCGGCATCGAGGAAGAAAGGCAGCAAATCTTCGGCCGGCAGTCCGGCAGTTGCGGCCATCCGGTCGAGATCCTTCCAGTAGAAGATGTTGGCCGCTTCATCATTGTCGGGCACCATTACGGACGGCCGTTCAGACAGCCGCTCGCGCGCCAGACCCGTGACCTGTTGTTGTCCTTCAAGCAGGCTTTCGGGCCGTGTCTCCGGCTCCTTCAGGTCGTAAGGCACAAAGCCGCGATTGACGAAGAGGTAGCGGCCATCATCGATCTGCATCGGCGTGTACACATAGTAGCCGGTCTGCCCATTGAAGGTGGCGAAGAAGTGGCGTTCGCTGTCATTGAGATACCGGCCGGTCGCGTAGGCCGTGCGGTATTCGATCGGTTCGCCCGCCGCATGCGCTGTCTCGATCTCTTCAATGCTGACCGGCTCGGCATGGCTGCGCTGTTCGATGGCGGCAAGCAGACCTTCTTTCCAGGCGAGCCGCTGCACCTGCCAGGTGCCAAGCGCCAGCAGCACCGCGAAAGCCGCGGGCAGCAGGATGAGCACCGCCCAGAAACGCCAGCGCGGCGTCGCTGTCTTGACCTCCATATCAGCCACGATCAATGGTCCCCTCGGCTGCCTTGTTGCGGTACTGCAGCGCGATCAACAGCCCCTTGGCCATGCGCAGCAACACCAGCGTGAGGACGGTGGAAAGCGGAATCCACAGGATCAGGTGCACCCACAGCGCCGGGCTGTAGTTGACCTCGAGCCACAGCGCCAGTCCGACAACCAGGAAACCGATGATCATTATGACGAAGACGGCCGGACCGTCCCCGGCGTCGGCAAAGGCGTTGTCCAGGCCACACAGGCCGCATTTCGGCTTGACGCTCAGCAGTCCGTCAAACAGCGCGCCCTCGCCGCAGCGCGGGCAACGGCCGCGCAGACCGACCTGGACCGGGTCAACCGGCGGATAGTGTGCTTCGTCTTGGCTCATCGATCCTGTTCCTTGTCTGCGGCGCCAGGCCCTGGCTCAAATGCACAGGGCGGCAGGTTTCCCCGCCGCCCCGTAGTCTAGATAGATCCTGGACTGGATCAGCCGTGGTAGATCGGCGCACCCCAGGAAGCCCAGATGTAGATCGAGAAGAACAGGAACAGCCAGACCACGTCCACGAAGTGCCAGTACCAGGCAGCCGCTTCGAAGCCGAAATGCTGCTTGGGAGTGAAGTCGCCCTTCATCGCACGGACCAGGCAGACGATCAGGAAGATGGTGCCGACAAACACGTGGAAGCCGTGGAAGCCGGTGGCCATGTAGAAGGTCGCGCCGTAGATCGAGTCCTTGAAGGCGAACGGAGCATGGCCGTATTCGTAGACCTGGACGATCGAGAACAGGATGCCGAGCAGGATGGTCAGGATCAGGCCGTTGACCAGACCCTTGCGGTCACCATGCAGCAGCGCATGGTGCGCCCAGGTGATCGTGGTGCCCGACAGCAGCAGGATGATGGTGTTGTAGAGCGGCAGGTGCATCGGATCGAGAACCTCGATGCCCGCGGGCGGCCACTGGCCCCCGGTGAAGGCAGCGCGAGCGACCTGGTGCGCTTCATCGGGGAACAGGCTGGCGTCGAAGAAAGCCCAGAACCAGGCGACGAAGAACATCACTTCGGAAGCGATGAACATGATCATGCCGTAGCGCAGGTGCAGCCCGACCACACGGGTGTGGTGCCCCTCATGGGCTTCCTTGATGGTCGCGCCCCACCAGCCGAACATGGTGTAGAGAACGATCGCGAGACCGACAAGGAACATCACCGGATTGGCAATCGGCAGGCCGAGCAGCGAATCCGCGCCCTTCAGCCCCTGCATCCAGCCAATGCCGCCGAGCGCCATAACGAGCGCCCCGATCGAACCTGTGAGCGGCCAAGGGCTCGGGTCGATGATGTGATAGTCATGGTGTTTTTGATGTGCGTCGGCCATATCAGCTTTCCCCGATGGTCATCATTCCCGCCCCGAACCACCCGTCCGGTGCAGTGTTGGTCTTACAAGGTATTCCTGTCTTGCACCGGCTCTTCCACCGCTGCAACGGGTTTTTCCGATGCATGGGGGAAGAAGGTATAAGACAGCGTGATTGTTGTTACGTCTTTGGCGTCCAGATCGTCAACGATCGCCGGATCGACGAAGAAGACGACCGGCATGTCGAGTGTCTCGCCCGGTTTCAGCTCGGTTTCGGTGAAACAGAAACACTGGATCTTGTTGAAATAGGCGCCCGCCGACATCGGCGTGACATTGAAGGTCGCCTGCCCAAATGTTGACTGGTCCGACGTGTTCTCGGCGGTGTAGCCAATCTGGATGGTCTCGCCGATGCGGAGTTCGACCTCACGCTCGACCGGCTTGAAGTCCCACGGCAGGCCGCCGGCCACATTGGCGTCGAAGCGCACCTTGATCTTGCGGTCGAGAACCGTCTCGGACATCTGTTCGACACGCTGCGTGGTGCCGCCGTAGCCCGTCACCTGGCAAAACAGCTGGTACAGCGGAACCGCGGCATAGCTGACACCGATCATCGAGGCGACGAAAGCCGAACACGCGACGACGATGCGCATGTTTGCGCTGCTCTTTGCCTTGCCTTCGCCGGTCTGATTTGCGCTCAACGCATCCTCCTCACATCACCCGGTCGAATATGCCGGGGCCGATCTTGATGATGGTCACGACATAAAACATCACAGCGAGGACGGCCAGAACGATGCCCAGCGCAACATTGCGCGAGCGTCTGGCCTTCTTCTGCTTTTCGGTCAGGTCGGTCTGGTTCATGACTACACCGCCATGCCGGTAAACTTGGTCACCAGGGCACCCACCATTAGCGCGGTGAAGATGCAGAACAGGTAAACCAGCGAATAGGCGAACATCTTCTTGGCCGGAACCATCTTGCTGTCGCCATCCGGCATGCGCCAGACCTGCACGGCGTACCAGACGAAGACGGCGCCGAGAATGGCTGCAAAGACACCGTAGACCATGCCGGCAAAACCCATCACCGTGGGCACGACGCCGCAGAGTGCCGTCAGCACGGCGTAAAGGACGATCTGGTGCTTGGTGGTGCGTTCACCGGCGACATTGGGCAGCATCGGAATGCCGGCGCGGCCGTAATCCTCCGACTTGAACAGCGCCAGCGCCCAGAAATGCGCCGGCGTCCAGAGGAAGATGATGGCGAACAACACGATGCTCTCGAGCGAGATCGAGTTGGTGACGCAAGCCCAGCCGATGATCGGCGGAAACGCGCCTGCAGCACCGCCGATAACGATGTTTTGCGGCGTCGAACGCTTGAGCCACATCGTGTAGACGACGGCGTAGAAGAAAATCGTGAAGGCAAGCAGGCCGGCCGAGAGCCAGTTGACCAGAAGGCCAAGGGTCGCGACCGAGAAGACCGACAGGAACATGCCGAATGCCAGCGTGGTGTCGGCGGAAATGCGACCGGCCGGGATCGGGCGCTTGGCGGTGCGGCCCATCAGAATGTCGATATCGGCGTCGTACCACATGTTGAGCGCGCCGGAGGCGCCGGCACCCACGGCGATCGACAGGATCGCGATGAAGCCCAGAACAGGGTGGATTTCGCCAGGCGCCATCAGCAGGCCGACGAGCGCAGTGAAGACAACGAGGGACATGACGCGCGGCTTGAGCAGCGCGAAGAAATCACCCGCATCGCCTTCCAGAACATCCACGGAAGCAGGTGCGGCCAGAGCATCATGTTCGTCGGTCATTGCCATGGGCAATTTGCCTTTCATACATTTTGCCGGTTCTGGGGGGCCTGTCGTCTAGGTCCGCGTGCCATGTCCGGGCTTTATGTGCCAAACCGCCGGATGATCCGGCGGCCTGGCATTTTTGACTTGCTGCGCGCTGTTACTTGATGCGCGGCAGCTGTTCCCACTGGTGGTATGGCGGCGGCGAAGACAGCTGCCATTCCAGCGTGGTTGCACCCTCGCCCCATGGGTTATCGCCAGCGACGCGCTTCTTGGCGAAGGCTTCCCAGACGCCCCAGAGGAAGATCAGCACACCGATGCCGGAGATGTAGGAGCCGTAGGACGAGATCGCGTTCCAGCCGGCGAATGCATCGGGATAGTCGATGTAGCGGCGCGGCATGCCAGCCAGGCCGAGGAAGTGCTGCGGGAAGAACACGAGGTTCACGCCCACGAAGGTGACCCAGAAGTGCAGGCGGGCGACCGTCGGGTTGTACATGTAACCGAACATCTTCGGGAACCAGTAGTACCAGCCGGCGAAGATCGCGAACACGGCACCGAGCGACAGCACGTAGTGGAAGTGGGCAACCACGTAGTAGGTGTCGTGCATGGCGCGGTCGAGACCGGCATTGGCGAGCTGCACGCCCGTCACACCGCCGACGGTGAACAGGAAGATGAAGCCGATCGCCCAGAGCATCGGTGTCCGGAAGGTGATCGAACCACCCCACATCGTTGCGATCCAGGAGAAGATCTTCACGCCGGTCGGAACCGCGATCACCATGGTGGCGAAGACGAAGTAGCGCTGCGTGTTGAGCGACAGGCCGACCGTATACATGTGGTGCGCCCAGACGATGAAGCCGACAGCACCAATCGCGACCATGGCATAAGCCATTCCGAGATAGCCGAAGACCGGCTTGCGCGAGAAGGTCGAGATGATGTGGCTGACAATGCCGAAGGCCGGCAGGATCAGGATGTAGACTTCCGGGTGACCGAAGAACCAGAACAGGTGCTGGAACAGGATCGGGTCGCCGCCGCCTTCAGGCGCGAAGAACGCGGTGCCGAAGTTGCGGTCGGTCAGCAGCATGGTGATGCCGCCTGCCAGAACCGGCAGCGACAGCAGCAGCAGGAACGCGGTGATCAGAACCGACCAGGCGAACAGCGGCATCTTGTGCAGGGTCATGCCCGGCGCGCGCATGTTGAAGATGGTGGTGATGAAGTTGATCGCACCGAGGATCGACGAGGCGCCAGCAACGTGGAGCGACAGGATGGCGAAGTCCATGGCAGGACCAGGCTGTCCGCTGGTCGACAGCGGCGGGTAGATTGTCCATCCGCCACCGGTACCATAGGCGCCTGCAGGGCCTTCGACGAACATCGAGAGCAGCAGCAGGATGAAGGCAGGCGGAAGCAGCCAGAACGAGATGTTGTTCATGCGCGGGAACGCCATGTCAGGCGCGCCGATCATGATCGGAACCATCCAGTTGGCGAAGCCGCCGATCAGCGCCGGCATCACCATGAAGAAGATCATGATCAGGCCGTGGGCGGTGGTGAACACGTTGTACATGTGCTTGCCGCCGTCGATGGCGGAATCGCCCTCGAAGCCATAGACCATTGCCGCGAGGCCGTGGAAGATCTGGATACCCGGCTCCTGTAATTCCATGCGCATGGCGATGGACAGCAGACCACCGATGATGCCCGCCATGATCGCGAAGATCAGGTAGAGCGTACCGATGTCCTTGTGGTTGGTGGAGTACATCCAGCGACGCACAAAGCCCTTGGGCATGTGGTCGTGGTCGTCGTGAGCGACAGTTGAACCGGCCATTGGTCTCAGTCCCCTCTCTTAATTCTGGTCGTTTGCGGCGACATCGACCGACTTCGCATCGGTTTCGATGGCGGCAACAAGGTTGCGATTGGCGGCTTCGACATCGTCGGCAGCCGCAGCCAGCCACGCATCGAACTGTTCCTGCGAAACGACGCGGACCGCAATCGGCATATAGGCGTGGTCCTTGCCGCAGAGCTCGGAACACTGGCCGTAATACATGCCTTCCGCTTCAGCCTTGAACCAGGTCTCGTTGAGACGACCGGGAACGGCATCCATCTTGACACCGAAGGCCGGCATGGCGAAGGCGTGAAGAACGTCGGCGGCGGTCACGAGCAGACGGACCGTCTTGCCGACGGGAACGACGAATTCGTTGTCGACAGCCAGCAGCCGCGGATAGGCAGCAACGTCTTCCTTGCCGGCATCGGCACGATCGGCTTCCTGCAGCATCAGCGAGTCGAAGGAGACTTCATTCTCGGTCTGGTACTCGTAGCCCCAGTACCACTGGTAGCCGGTGGCCTTGACCGTGTAATCGGCTTCCGGCGGCGAATACTGTGCCGTGAGCAGGTTGAAGGAGGGGATGGCGAGCGCGAGAAGGATGACCACCGGCCCAAGCGTCCAGATCACCTCAATGAGGGAATTGTGGCTGGTCTTGGACGGCGTCGGGTTGGCGCTGGCGCGGAATTTCACCATCACGTAGACCAGAAGGGCCAGCACGAAGAGTGTAATCGGCACGATGAACCAGAGCGTGTAAGCTTCGAAGCTGCGGATCTGGTTCATGATTTCAGTGGCGGCGGGCTGGAAGCCCATTTGCCAATCAACTGGCTGCGCGGCCAAAGCGGGGCTCGCGCCCAGCGAAGCGAGTGCGGCAAGCCCTGCGGAAAGCTTGTTGGTCACGTTGTGTCTCCCTCGAGTATCGTACCGCCTGCGTGACCAGACGGAATCCCTCAATTTGATTGGCGCTTCAAACCACAGAATGACACCGCCCGCAACTGCCGTCACCTGCTGATGATGCGGCATTTTTGCGCGGGCGGCCCGGCGCGACGGGTTTGAGCCATCAAAATTGTCTGTATTGCCGGTTTAGCGGACAAATCGACGCCGAATGCCCTGTTTGATTTCGGTGTTTATGCATTTGCTGGTTCACAATGGGTAAGCGGAGTTGGCTCAAAGCCGCATTTTTGCCGCACAAAACAGCTGAGAGTGCCGGTGAAGGGTTCCATTTTGGCCCCGCCCATCTACAAATTGAGCGATGATTCGGCCGTTCCATGGAGTTGAAATGGCATTTGCACCAAAATTGAACCGTTGTGTTGGCGCCGTTCTGGCCGGCCTGATGCTTGCCAGCCCGCTGACGCTTGCCACCCAGGCGACGGCGCAGCAGGCGGGGAAAGTCAAATCCTCACACGGATCGTGGTCGATTGTCTGCGACACACCGGCCGGTGCGCCTTCCGAACAATGCGCCCTGATGCAGAACGTGATCGCCGATGACCGTCCCGAGGTCGGGCTGTCGGTGGTGGTGCTCAAGACCGCCGACCAGCAGGCGCGGATCCTCAGAGTGCTGGCGCCGCTCGGCGTGCTGCTGCCTTCAGGACTTGGGCTCAATGTCGACGGCAAGGATATCGGCCGGGCCTATTTCGTGCGCTGCTTCTCGGACGGATGCTACGCCGAGGTGATCCTCGACGAAACACTGCTGACCACCCTGCGCGGCGGCACCACGGCCACCTTCATCGTGTTCCAGACGCCTGAAGAAGGCATCGGCATCCCGGTCGATCTGGCCGGATTTACCGAAGGCTACGCGGCACTGCCGTAAGCCAGCTCCCCAAACAGGCGTTGGCTCAAGCAGGATAGCGTTCGGCCATGACCGCGAGCGAATGGGCCAGCATGCGCTCGAGCACGGCCATGTCGATGGCGTCGAGCTTCTTGAGATACAGACAGCTTTTGCCGGTCTTGTGCGGGCCGAGGCGATCAAGCTCATCCTCGAGGCCACCGAAGCCGGACATCAGATAGACCACCAGATCCCGGCTTCTCGACGCGAAGCCGCAGCGGAAGAATTCGCCCTGACGGCCCGACGCATATTTGTATTGATAGGTTCCATAGCCGAACATGGCCGGTCCCCACATGACCGGAGGTGAACCGGAAAGCCGGCGCAGCAGCGCGTCCAGTGTCTCCACGTCACGCCGGCGGGTTTCGTCCGCAATCTCCGCGATGACAGCGTCCGGATCGAGCGAGGTCGGCTGGGTCTTGTTCTCAGCCATTGTCGGGGTCCTTGGTCAGATAGAACCGCAGCGGCTTGTCCTTTGTGCGCGCAAGCTGTCCCTTGGCTTCCAGATCAAGCTGCACGCACTTGATCCACCAGCCGGATGTGGCTCCGCCGGGGAAAAGGCCCTCAGGCAGGAGCGGTTTCACGCCTTCCTTGATGGTGGTGTAATCCACGGCCTCAGTCTGGCGGCTCAAGACCGCGACCATGGCATCGCGCATGGCGAGGTATTTCTCGGCATTGACGCGCGTCGTGCTGCCGGGCTGATTGACATTCTCGACCGTGATTTTGTCCAATGCCCTGCCTCCCCCGTGTTTCAATCCAGGCCTGATTACCTATATACACGACCAACACCGATTGAAGAATGGACAAGACCATGCAGGATCCGCTCGCCAGCCAGTTCGACATCTCCGAAGCCAAGGTGGAGAGGCTCGTCGCCGACGCGCTCAAGGACGCCGACGATGGCGAGCTGTATCTTGAATACGAGGAAACCGAGTCGCTGCTGTTCGACAATGGCAAGCTGAAATCGGGCACCTATGCGACGGACAAGGGCTTTGGTCTGCGCTCGGTGCTGGGCGAAACCTCGGGCTATGCCCATGCCGGCGAGCTGTCGGAAGCGGCGTTGTTGCGAGCCGCGGATGCCGTCTCGGCCGTGACGCGCGGCGCATCGGGCAACTATTCCGCCGCCCCGCAGCGCACCAACAAGCTGCTTTATACCGCTGACAATCCGCTTGCCACGCCCGGCTTCGAGGACAAGGTCAAGCTGCTTCAGACCATCGACCAGTATCTGCGCAACAAGGACGAGCGGGTCCGCCAGGTCTCGGTGTCGATGGCTGCGAATTGGCAGGTGGTGGAGATCATGCGGGCTGACGGCCACCGGGTGCGCGATGTCCGCCCCCTCACCCGGCTCAATATTTCGGTGGTGGCCGGTGTCGGCGACCGCCAGGAAAACGGCTCCTTCGGCATGGGCGGACGCAAGCTGTTCGGCGATTTCCTGACCGACGAGAGCTGGCGTCACGGCGCCGACGAAGCGCTGCGCCAGGCGCTGGTCAATCTCGACGCCGTGCCGGCTCCTGCAGGCACCATGGATGTGGTGCTTGGCGCCGGCTGGCCCGGCGTGATGCTGCACGAGGCGGTCGGCCACGGCCTCGAAGGCGATTTCAACCGCAAGAAAACCTCCGCCTTTGCCGGGTTGCTGGGCGAACGGGTGGCCTCCAAAGGCGTCACCGTCGTCGATGACGGCACCATCGAGGGACGGCGCGGATCGCTGTCGGTCGATGACGAAGGCACGCCGTCGGGCTACAATGTGCTGATCGAGGACGGCATTCTGGTGGGCTACATGCAGGACCGGCAGAATGCCCGGCTGATGGGGATGAAGGCCACCGGCAACGGACGCCGGCAATCCTATGCGCATCAGCCGATGCCGCGCATGACCAATACCTACATGCTCTCGGGCGACCGGACCCGGGACGAGATGATCGCCTCGGTCAAGAAGGGGCTCTATGCTGTCTCCTTCGGCGGCGGACAGGTCGACATCACGTCCGGCAAGTTCGTGTTCGGCTGCACCGAGGCCTACATGATCGAGGACGGCAAGATCGGCGCGCCGGTAACCGGCGCGATGCTGATCGGCAACGGCCCCGAAGCCATGCAGCGGATCTCGATGGTGGGCAATGATTCCGCCCTCGACACCGGAATCGGCATGTGCGGCAAGGCCGGGCAGAGCGTTCCGGTCGGCGTCGGACAGCCACACCTGTTGATGAACGCCATGACGGTGGGTGGCACCCAGGCGTAAGGCTATCCGCCGGTTTCGAGGCGTCATCCTGAAGCTGCGGCTGCATGGATTTACATCCTTCCGAGCTGCGCGACAGTTGCCAAACTGCCTGTTGCGGTATCTAAGCGACTGAAGACAAATCCATTCTTCAGTCATGCTTGATATTCTTTCCGTTACAGCCCCTGTCTTCATCATGATCTCGATCGGCTACGCCGTGGTGCATTTCGGCGTGTTTGAAGCCGCTGCAATGCGGATTCTCGGCAGCTATGTCGTTACGCTGGCCCTGCCCGCGCTCTTGTTCAAGGCGGTGTCGCAGCGGCCGATCGCCGAGATCGCCAACTGGAGCTACATGGCGGCCTATCTCGGCGGTTCGCTGCTGGTGGTGGCAGCGGGATTTTTCTACGCCCGGCGAATCCAGAAGGCCGACACCACCGCCGCGGCCTTCAGCGCGCTCGGCATGGTCTGCTCGAATTCCGGCTTCATCGGCTATCCGATCCTGCTCCTGACGCTGCCGGCGATTGCCGGCGTCGGGCTCGCATTGAACATGCTGGTCGAGAACATCGTGCTGATCCCCCTGCTTCTCGCCATTGCCGAGGCCGGTCACGGCGGCCCCTCCCCTGTCGGCAAGATGCTTGGCCGGACATTCCACAGCCTGATCCGCAATCCGATCATCATCGGCCTTGTCGCGGGGCTGATCACGTCGGTGCTTGAGTTGCAGATTCCGCAGCCACTCATGAAGCCGGTCGACATGCTTGCCGCATCAAGTGCTGCGGTCTCGCTGCTGGTCATCGGCGGCACGCTGGCAAGCGTCTCGGTGCGCGGCCTGAGCGGTGAAATCGCGCCAACGGTCGCGGGCAAACTGGTGTTTCATCCGCTGGCGGTATTTCTCGCCACCGCAGCACTTCCCCTTGTCGGGCTGGCGCCGCTCAGCGCGGACATGCAAGCGGCAGCGGTCATTCTGGCCGCAGTTCCGATGATGGGGATCTACCCGCTTCTGGCGCAGCGTTTTGGCCGCGAGCGCTCAAGTGTCGTTGCGATGCTGATGGCGACCGTTCTGTCCTTCTTCTCGCTCAGCGCCGTGCTGTGGATGGTCACCAGCTACATCTTGTAGGAAACCGGAGTCATCATGGCGTCCGGTCCGGTTCGACTGGTTGGCAACTCCGGCGCGCGGACGCGCTTGCGTTCCGACGCAGGGCCCGGGGCTCCTAGGCTAAAAGTCGTACAGCTGCATTGCGAAATCTGTAACGCTGTTCAACAACGGTTAAGCCGGAAGTGGTAGGAACTCTGCCTGCATGGCGCTGGTTGCGTCCATGGGATGGGGAACATGTTCAGACCAACTACCGTCGCCGCTCGTCGAATTCTCAAGCGCGCTGCCATTCAGAGCGGCCTGGAGGCGGTGTCGCTGGTCTCAAAGGCTGGCCTGATGCCGGAAGCGCGCGGCCTGGGCGCGATCTTTACTCTGCATCATGTCCGCCCCGCCATCCGCAAAGAGTTTGACCCCGCAGCCCATTTGACGATCACACCTGAGTTTCTCGACGCCAGCATTACCCGGCTCAAGGCCCGTGGCTATGTTCCGGTGGCGCTGGAAGAGCTGCCCGAATATCTCGCCCGTCAGGACCGGCCGGGGCCGGCGATGGTGTTCACGCTGGACGACGGCTATCGCGACAATGACCAGTTTGCCCGGCCGGTGTTCGAAAAACACCAGGTTCCCTACACGGTCTTCATCGCCGGAGGCTTCGTTGACCGCAGCCACTCGATCTGGTGGGAGACGGCCGAGCTGCTGCTCGGCCAGATCGACGAATTCACCTTTGATTTCGGTGACGGCGAGGAAACGCTGGCGATGCGCAGCCTGATGGAAAAATACGCGGCGTTTGACCGGCTGAACAACGCCCTGTCCTGCGCACCTCAGCAGGCCATCGTCGAGCGCCTGGACCTGCAGGCGCGCGCAGCAGGCATCTGCCCGACCGAGATTGTCGACCGCGAAGTCATGAATGAGGTGGAACTGCGCCAGCTGGCTGCGTCTCCCCTGGCAGACCTGGGCGCGCATACGATATCGCATCCAAACCTCGCCCATCTGGACGCCGGCGAGATGACGGCGGAAATCCGGCAATCGGCGGACCGCGTCGCCGAGATCACTGGCGACGCACCGCGCACATTTGCCTACCCTTATGGCGACCGCTGTGCGGCGGAAGCCCGGGAATACCAGGCTGCAAAGGATCTCGGCTTCAAGCTCGCGGTGACCACCAACCCGGGCACTCTGAAGGCCGAAAGCCTGCAGGACCCGTTTTCGCTGCGCCGGATATCGCTCAATGGCTACTACCAGAAAAGCCGCTATGTCGACGCGCTGGCCTCCGGGATCCCCTTCAAGCTGTATGGCTCAGATCAGGGATAGAGCCGGGTCTTGTCCCAGCTGTCCTGCGAGCGGGTAAACTTCACCCGGTCATGCAGCCGAAACGGCCGGTCATGCCAGAACTCGATCGATTGCGGCATGATGCGAAAGCCGGACCAGTGAGGCGGCCGCGGGATCTCGCCGATCGCATATTTGGCCGTGTATTCGGCGACTGCCTTTTCAAGCGCAAAACGGCTTTCCAGAGGCCGCGACTGCCGTGACGCCCAGGCCCCGATCCGGCTGCCGCGCGGCCGCGAGGCGTAATATTCATCGGCTTCGGCATCGCTGACCTGCTCGACCGGGCCACGGACCCGGACCTGGCGACGCAGGGATTTCCAGTGAAAGCACATTGCGGCTTTCATTGACGAGAGGATTTCCTCTCCCTTGGCGCTTTCGAAATTGGTGTAGAAGACAAATCCGCGCTCATCGAAGCCCTTGAGCAAGACCATTCTGACGTCCGGCATTCCGTCGGCATCAACCGACGCAAGCGCCAGTGCATTGGGGTCATTGGGTTCTGATTTGGTCGCATCTTCGAGCCATTGGGCAAAAAGCCGGTAAGGTTCGGCTTCTTCGGTAAAGTCACCAGTCGTTAACCCTGTTTCTGTCATAGTCTTCCTTCATGCCTCCAAGCCGGAGTGGCAGTGCGTTGGAACCTGACCTAACAGAAGCGATTGACCGGGAAAAGACAAGGACGGTTCGCCGCGCCCTTTTGGCGCTGGCGTTGCCGGCCTGCCTTGCCCTGGCCGGCTGCATGGGTGGCGGGTCTTCGGCGATGTCCGCGCTTGCCATAGACGACATGACGACCGCCGCCATCACCCCCTTGTCAGCCGAAAGCGAGATCCTGTCTGACGAAACCGTCATACGCGATCTGGTCGGCAGTCTGAGCGAGGACGAACTCGTGGTCTCGCAACCCTGGTCCAACTCGCTGACCGGGTCTGCGGGAGTGGTGTCGAACTTCACCACCCTGAGCGACGGCGCAAGAACCTGCAGACTGTTCCAGACCACGCGGCACAGCTTTGACGGCGTGGCGCTGTTCAATGGCCGGGTCTGCCGCCGCCCGGACGGCGGATGGGACATGGTAAGCCTCGACCGGGCAAACGGCTGATCTTCTTGAGATGAAACTTTGGGAGGGACGGGATTTTCGCGTCAGCGATGCTGCCGCCTTGCCAGCGCCGTATCAGGGAATCCGGGCACGAAAAAACAAGCGCACCGGGATGATCGGGCCAGCAAGCCGATTGGAATATTATTCCGATTTTTTGGGCAAAACACTCGTTTTCATACACTGATGGTTAGCACATCTTCGTTAGGCTACCCGTATTAGGCCCATACGGGGATGTAACATGCGTAGTCCGTACACGGTGCTCGGCGTCAGTTCGACGGCGAAAGCTGGAGATATTAAGAGCGCCTACAGGCAGCTCGCAAAGATTTGGCACCCGGATCAGAATCCGGATGACCCGCAAGCCGGCAGCCGGTTTGCGGAAATTGCCCATGCATACAAGCTTCTGATCGATCCGGAATTGCGTCTGAGATTCGACAAAGGCTACATAGACGCGCGGGGCCGGAGGCAGAAACCGCCTGCTCGCGGGAATACGGCCAATCCTTTCAAGACCTTCAAGGAATCGACGGGTACAGCGCAAGCGCCGCCACGGCCAAGCGCCGCCAATCAGTCTTCCGACGCGCTCGACGAGGCGAAGTTCGAGGACATGGTGGTCCATATCTTTGGCGACGCCGCGGCCAAGAAGACCAAGGAGCAGGCTGCGCAAAACAAGGATCAGACCGGGCAGCGCACCAAGACCGATGCCCCCGGGATGGACGAGGATCCGCTGACCACGCTTGATACCTTGTTCAAGAAATGGAAGGCGCGGTACAAGCCGAAGACCAAATTGGCGGCCACGCAGCACCAGATCGAAATCAGCCTCGAGACGGCTTTCGCCGGCCACGAAGACGAGATCGTTTTCGGCGAAAACGAAACCGTGGCTTACGAGATTCCGGCCGGCACCATCGACGGCGCCGAGATTGTGGTGCCCTCGCCCAACCCGCAGGTCTATGGCGATACGGTCGTCACCGTGCGGCACCAGCCACATACGCGGTTGCGCTCATCGGGAAGCGACCTGCACGGCGACCACCCGATCGAGCTTGCCGAAGCGGTGCTGGGCGGCTCTTTCGTGTATGAGGGTATCGACGGCCCGTTGCGGGTCGACGTGCCGGAATGGTCGGGTTCCGACACGGTTCTCGAAATCAAGGACAAGGGCCTTCCGACTAGGTTCGGCAAGCGCGGAAAACTGCATGTGCACTTGCGCGTGATGCTGCCGGAAAAGCCCGATCCGCACCTCAAGGACCTGATGCGATCGAGCAAGAAGGCCTGGTATCTTTAAACCTGCAGATCGTGCACCGGCGCTTGGCGGTTAACCCAATCGATTGGGTTGACTTGCGGTAGAACCTGCTGTGTGCCATAGCCTGCGCGATAATTTCGATGGAGAATGCAATGGCTGACACTTCCGGCCTTATGAAAGGCAAACGCGGCCTGGTCATGGGCGTGGCGAACAATCGGTCGATTGCCTGGGGCATTGCCAAGGCTTGCGCCGATGCTGGCGCCGAACTGGCACTGACCTATCAGGGCGAAGCGCTGAAAAAGCGCGTCGAGCCCCTCGCCAACGAACTCGGCGCGGTCGTTGCCGGGCACTGCGATGTGACTGATCTCGACACCATTGATGCGGTGTTTGCCGATGTTGAAAAGCGCTGGGGCAAGCTGGATTTCTTGGTTCACGCGATCGCGTTTTCCGACAAGGACGAGCTGACCGGCCGCTATGTCGAGACCACCCGCGAAAACTTCAATCGCACCATGGACATCTCGGTCTATTCGCTGACGGCTGTGGCCAAGCGGGCCGAGCCGTTGATGACCGATGGCGGTTCGATCATCACGCTGACCTATTACGGCGCCGAGAAGGTGATGCCGCACTACAACGTCATGGGCGTTGCCAAGGCTGCGCTTGAAGCAAGCGTGCGTTATCTTGCGGTTGACCTCGGAAGCTCCAACATCCGGGTCAATGCGATTTCCGCCGGTCCGATCAAGACGCTGGCGGCTTCGGGCATCGGCGACTTCCGCTATATTCTCAAGTGGAACGAATACAACTCCCCGCTCAAGCGCACAGTGACGGTTGATGAGGTCGGCGATTCGGCACTCTACCTGGTGTCCGATCTGTCGCGCGGCGTCACCGGCGAGATCCTGCATGTCGATTCGGGCTACCACACGATCGGCATGAAGGCTGTGGACGCGCCAGACATCAGCGTCGTCTGAGGCCGAACCGGCACACACCAAATCCAAACCAACCGAATGCGTCCAGGTGGCTTCACTTGGGCGCATTTTGCATTTATGCACATCGGCAATGGTTTCCCGCACGTTCGAAAGCGCGCCCGGGGCTCTGGTCAGATTTTCCAATTTCCAACGAGGAATGGTGCATGCTTCTCTACGTGATCCGCCATGGGCAGACGGACTACAATCGGGAGGTGCGGCTGCAGGGCGCGCGGGATATCCCGCTCAATGACATTGGTCGCGGCCAGGCCACCGGCAATGGAGAATTCATTGCGGCGCTTACCTCTCTCGAACTGCCGCTTGACGAGTTCGACTGGGTTGCGAGCCCGCTGGGACGGACGCGCGAGACCATGGAGCGGATACGCACCGCCGCCGGTCTCGATCCGCTCGCCTATCGCACAGATCCGCTGCTGGTCGAACTTTCATTTGGGGATTGGGAAGGCCAGACGCTGCTTGAGGTGGAAGCCCATTCGCCACAGCTCATCACTGAGCGCAACGACAGCAAATGGCACTTCAGGCCGCCCGGTGACCGCTCGGAAAGCTATGCCATGCTGGCTGAACGAACGGCAAAATATCTAGCCACGGTCGAGCGGCCGACCATATGCGTCGCCCATGGCGGGGTCATCCGAACGCTGTTTCATCTGATCGGCAAGATCGATGGCGACGAAGCAGCGGTGATCGACATTCCGCAGGATCGGGTGCTCAAGATCGACGGCGATTCGATCGGCTGGATCTGACCCGCGCCACAGATACTCAAGACATTGCGAGTGGGCGGGTCTTTCGGCGGCTACTGGATCAGTTCGAGATCGTTGATCATCCGCTTGCCGTCGACGACGGTGTAGAAAATGACGACTTCGACGTTCTCATCCAGACCCTCGAAATTGAATTCGGCAGGGGTCTGGTAGATCTTGCCGTCATCAAGCTTGATGGTCTGTTCGGCCGTGGAAACCGCGGCAATCCTGCCGGTGGCGTCGGCGCTTTGCGCCCAGGCTGTGAAAGGGGCGAGCATGGCGGAAACGGCCAATAGAGCGGAAATGGCAATGCGCATCGGGCAGTCCTTGGTCAATGTTTTGAGTTGCCCCGTTGAAGGGGCAGATTGTGGCAAAATTGATGGCGGCATGTGAGCGGTAAACAATTGCGTTGTCAACGAAACAGCTTCGCTTTGCGGCCAGATCAACAAAAAGGCTTCCCCCGAGCCCCCTCCATCCTCTAGAAGTCACCGTGAACCCTCAAATGCGGGCCTGTTCCGCGCTTTTTCATGGTTGCACCGCATGTCGCACAACACTTTCGGCCACCTGTTTCGCGTGACCACCTGGGGCGAAAGCCACGGGCCGGCTCTTGGCTGCATCGTCGACGGCTGCCCCCCCGGTATCCGCTTCACAGAGGCCGGGTTGCAGCACTGGATGGACAAGCGCAAGCCGGGCCAGTCGCGCTTTGTGACGCAACGGCGCGAGGACGATCTGGTCAAGGTGCTCTCGGGTGTGATGCGCGAGGACGACGGCACACTTGTGACCACCGGCACGCCGGTCTCGATGATGATCGAGAACACCGACCAGCGCTCGAAGGACTATTCCGAGATCGCCAAGCGCTACCGGCCCGGACACGCCGATTACACCTATGACGTCAAATATGGCGTACGCGACTATCGCGGCGGCGGCCGTTCGTCTGCGCGGGAAACCGCAGCGCGTGTTGCAGCCGGAGGGCTGGCGCGGCTGGTGTTGCCGGGCGTGACTGTCCGCGCGGCGCTGGTGCAGATCGGCGAACACAAGATCAACCGGGACAACTGGGACTGGGCGGAAGTCGACAACAACCCGTTCTTCTGTCCCGACCCGGAGACTGTTCCAGTGTGGGAAGAGTATCTCGACACGATCCGCAAGGCGGGTTCATCGGTCGGGGCGGTCATCGAAGTGGTGGCCGACAACGTACCTGCCGGCCTCGGCGCGCCGATCTACGCCAAGCTCGACCAGGACATTGCGTCCAACCTGATGTCGATCAACGCCGTCAAGGGCGTCGAGATCGGCAACGGCTTTGAAGCCGCACGGATCAGCGGCGAGGCAAACGCCGACGAAATGCGCATCGGCGACGATGGCAAGCCGGTGTTCCTGTCCAACAATGCCGGTGGCGTTCTGGGCGGTATCTCGACCGGCCAGCCGGTGGTGGCGCGGTTTGCGGTCAAGCCGACCTCGTCGATCCTCAATGAGCGGCGATCGATTGATTCCGACGGCAACGAGGTCGATGTGCGGACCAAGGGCCGGCACGATCCCTGCGTCGGCATCCGCGCCGTACCGATCGGCGAAGCCATGGTTGCATGCACACTTGCCGACCATTATCTCAGAGACCGCGGCCAGACCGGCCGCCTGGATTGAAAGAGTGCCTCATGAGCTATGATCAAGCCCGCGTCGTTGAAGCCATCCGCGCCTTTGAGGCCGGTGAAATCGTTGTTGTCACCGATGACGGCGGCCGCGAAAACGAAGGCGATTTGATCGTCGCTGCAGTCCATTGCACGCCCGAGAAGATGGCCTTCATCGTGCGCCACACATCCGGCATCGTCTGCACGCCGATGCCGCGCGAGGAAGCCAAGCGGCTGAACCTCAACGCCATGGTTGCGGACAATGATTCCGCGCACACAACCGCATTCACGGTGTCGGTTGATTACAAGCACGGCACCACCACCGGCATTTCGGCCGACGACCGCACGCTGACGGCGCGCAACCTGGCCAATCCGAATGCGGGTGCCAGCGATTTCACCCGTCCCGGCCACATCTTTCCGCTGATCGCGCGCGAAGGCGGTGTGCTGATGCGCTCGGGCCATACCGAAGCAGCCGTCGATCTGTGCCGCCTCGCCGAGCTGCCGCCGATCGCCGTGATCTGCGAACTGGTCAATGACGACGGCACGGTGACTCGCGGCGAACAGGTTGACGATTTCTCCGTCAAGCACGGTCTGAAGCAGGTCTCTGTCGCCGATCTGATCGCCTACCGGCAGCGCAAGGAGACGCTGATCGAGCACATCGACAGCTTTGACGTCGACACCATTGCTGGCAAGGCGAAAGCCTTCACCTACAAGCTGCCGTGGGATCCGATGCACCACCTCGCCGTGGTCTTCGGCGACATTCGCGACGGCGTCGACATTCCGGTGCGGCTGCACCAGGAATCCGTCGTCGACGACGTGTTCTCCAAGCAGGAACCGATGACGGCGATCATGAACCGGATGGCTGCGGAAGGCCGTGGCGTGGTGATCTACCTGCGCGAAGGTTCGGTCGGCGTCGGCCCGCAGATCGCAAGGCGGGTTCCGGCAATCGAAGGCGAAGGCCATGCCGAGGCGCAGGCGCGCGAGGACGAATGGCTGGAAATCGGTCTGGGCGCGCAGATCCTCAAGGATCTCGGCATTTCCTCGATCAAGCTCTACGCCTCACGAGAACGCCACTATGTCGGGCTGGAAGGCTTCGGCATCCAGATCTCGTCGACCGAGATCATCTAGAGCATCTAAACCCGCTATCGCTGTGCCTTGTAGGCCCTGACAGCATCCCCGAAGGCTTCGAACAGGGCCCGGTTGACCGGATTGTCCTGCGGGTCGTATTCGGCGTGCCACTGAACGCCAAGGGCAAAGCCTTCGGCATCCTTGACGCGGATGGCCTCGATGGTTCCGTCCTCGGCAACGCCTTCGGCCACGATGCGCTCGCCAAGATCGAGAACGCCCTGCCCGTGCAGTGAATTGACCCGGATCAGGTCGCTGCCGAGAATGCGCGCGAAAACCCCATCCGGGGTCAGCTGCACATCATGCCGGTCGGCAAAGACGACCGTTGGATCGGGATGAATTTCACCGGTTTCGAGCCGCGGCATGCGGTGGTTCATCCGGCCCGGCAATTCGCGAATCTCGGGGTGCAGCGAACCGCCGCCGGCCACGTTCATTTCCTGAAAGCCGCGGCAGATGCCGAACAGCGGCACGCCGCGCTCGACACAGGCCTCGATCAGCGGCAAAGCAAGCGCGTCGCGGCGCTCGTCATAGGGTTCGTGCCGGGGGTGAGGGTCAACGCCAAAACGGCTCGGGTGCACATTTGCCCGGGCGCCGGTCAGCAGGATGCCGTCTGCGACCTCGAGCAAATCCTCCAAATTGGTGATTTTCGGATCGCCGGCAAAAATCAGCGGCAGGGCATCGAGCACGTCAGCGACGGCCTGCAGGTTGTTCTCTCCCGCCAGCTGAACCGAGAACCGGTTTTCCAGATTGTAGTTGTTGCCGATGATGCCGATGACAGGCCTTGCCATGAATAGATCCCGCATAGGTTTCCGGCCGCGCCGCTCGCTGACCGGTCAGCCCTTGTTTTTCACACAAGGTGCCGATCAACAACTGCCGCCATTCAAAAAAAGTCTCAACATCTGCCGCCAGCGGCCCCGGCAACGGGGTGAAGGCTGAAAGGCTTACAGCGCCCGGTCCCAGCCCGGTGCATGGACGACTTCATCGACACCGGCGAATCGCGCCACGCGGGCAAGTTCCGCATCGAGCCGTGCCATGCGCCCGGCAGAGGCGCGGACCTTCGGTTCCAGCCAAAGCCGCGTGACATTCAGCGTGCCTTCTCTGCGGTCGGCCTTCATGTCGATGCGGCCGATCATGCGGTCGCCTTCGAGCAACGGAAAAACGTAATAGCCGTATTCGCGCTTCGGTTCCGGCACGAAGACCTCGATGCGGTAGCGGAAACCGAACAGGCGCTCGGCGCGATTGCGGTCACGCAGCAGCGGATCGAAGGGGCTCAGCACACGGATGCGGCCGGGCGGTTCGGGCCAGTGTTCGATATCCGGGGACAAGCCAGCGAAAGCAAAGGACGCGCGGGGTTTGGCAGCGTCGGTGCACTCGATCTCGAGTTCATCCAGATGCTCGCGATTGGCAGCAACCCAGGCCTTCGCCTCATCGGGCGAGACCAGATCCCAGAAGGCCGAGATCTCGCCATGGGTGGCAAAGCCGAGCCGCTCCAGGGCGCTGCGGCAGGCCCAGTCGATGAACTCTTCATGGGAAATCTCGGCCTCGAGATGCTCGGATGGAATCACCCGCTCGCTCAGATCGTAGATCTTCTGAAAATTCTTGCGTCCGCTGATAGCCAGCTTGCCGGTGTGCCAGAAAAACTCCAGCGCCTTTTTCGACGGATGCCATTGCCACCAGCCACCGGACTTGTGCTCCGCCTGCTTGACCTCGCGGGCCATCACGGCACCGTTTTCGACGATGCGGTCATAGGTCTCGCCGAAGGCCTTGTCGAAGTCCTTGCCGTGCCATTTGGCCCAGCGCTTTCGCATCGGTGCTTCCGAGCGGCGGAACTTGTGCTTCCAGCAGGGATAGAAGGCCGACGGGACAATTGCCGCATCATGAGTCCAGTGCTCGAACAGCGCCCGGTCCTCTTCCAGCAATTGCCTCAGGTCTTCTTTCCGGAAGGTCTGGTTGCGGGAGAACAGGATCTGGTTGTGGGCCCGCTCTACGGTGGAAATGCTGTCGATCTGGACAAAGCCGAGATCGTGGATGAGCTGCAACAGCTCCGGCTTGCCCATGGCGCGGGAGGGCGAGGCCGACAGCCCCTGCCTGGCCAGGAAGATCCGCCTTGCGGCCTTGTTGGAAACGGGAATCACCATGGTGTGAGCTTACATGCGTTCTCTCTTTGTTCAAGCAACGCAACCGGAGCTTGACGCCACTGCTGACACAAACAGACACAAACAGACACAAACCACCTTGCTCAGTGGCGCTGGCGTCAAGGGTTTTCCAGCTGTAGACATGTTGAATGGCTTTCTCGATTGCACTGCTCAGGACCTTGTGGACCACCCGGCGCTCGCCGCCCACCCGAAATGACAGGCGAAGATCAAGTTTCCCTGCCCTGACGGCAATGATTGCCGTCCTTGCGCCGCTTTGGGCCAGTCTCGTGACGGCTGCGCATGCCCAGACAGTTTATCAGGTCGAGACCGCGGCGCCGGTGGAGAGGATCATCGCGGCGGGGGATAAGGCTTATGTTCTCGCCGGGGGTGAGATTTCCGAAGTCATTTCCTGTCATGCGGAGTCCGGGCTCTGCCTCGAGCCTGCAACCGTGTCACCGGATCCTGACCCGGCACCGGCGGACGCGCTTCCTGATGGCCGGATTGCAACCGCCATCAGCGGCGATATCCGTCAGGCCTGGTTTGCCCGGCCAACAGAGCGCTATGCCCACGGCGTGCTTGGCGATGCGGTGGAAGCCGGATCGCTGGTGGCCGTCACGGTGTCGGGCGAACAGGTCGAAGCGGTGCTGCCTGAGCATCAGGTGTTCGAGGACATCACGCCGCGTATCGCCGATCTCGATGGAGACGGCACCAATGAGGTGATCGCCATTCGCTCTTCCACAAGTGGGGGCGCGGGGGTGGCGATTTACGGGCTTGTCAACGGCGCGCTGCAGCTGCGTGGCGCAGGGACCGAGAACGGCCGGGCCAACCGCTGGCTCAACATCGCCGGCCTTGTTGCACGGGCTGATGGCGGGCTGACGCTTTACGGTGTCCGCACGCCGCATATCGGC
Source organism: Hoeflea sp. (assembly GCF_002733955.1). Classification (GTDB taxonomy): domain Bacteria; phylum Pseudomonadota; class Alphaproteobacteria; order Rhizobiales; family Rhizobiaceae; genus Hoeflea. The sequence continues at coordinate 131,524 of NZ_NVXQ01000006.1, forward strand.
GGCAGGCTGTTTGCACTGGATTTTCGCAACGGAACAGTATCGGAACGCAACGATATCGCGACCGATGTGTCCAACCACATCATCGGCTCGCGCGAGCTTGGCATGTCGGCAGTCGGCATGTTTGGCGGTCGGGTTGAGCTCGTGCTGCCCTCGCAGGACCGCAGGCGGCTGCGGTTTCCGCTTGCCGGCCGCGCCGACATTGCCCTGCCCGGCGCCATCGACAAGGCGATCGCGCTGGTTGAGGGGCGCGTGATCACGGTCACCGAAGACGGAACGCTGATCATCGTGTCTCCCTGACAGTCTTGCCGCTCGCCTCTGGCATCTGGCGCAGATCATCGCTAGATACGGTGTATGACCACTTTTTATTACTCCAATCCGATCTGCCTTGAACACCTGGTTCCCGCCGGCCATCCCGAGCGGCCGGACCGGATGAAAGCGCTCGAGGCTGTGTTCGAACACGAACATTTCAACACGCTTGTGCGGCATGTCGCCCCGGAAGCGGCCGCCGAGGCCGTGTTGCTGGCGCATCCCGAGAGCTATCTCGAGAAGATCCGCAAGGCCATTCCCGAGACCGGTTTCTCGCGGATCGATTCCGACACCACGGCCAGCCCGCGCTCGATGGAATCGGCGCTCATTTCTGTCGGCGGTGCGATGGCGGCGGTTGATGCAGTGTTCAGGAAGGAAGCCGACAACGCCTTTGTCGCAACCCGGCCGCCCGGCCACCATGCCGAGAAGAACACCTCGATGGGCTTCTGCCTGTTCAACCAGGCGGCAATCGCGGCACGGCACGCGCAGAAAGCCTATGGCGCGGAGCGGGTGGCAATCGTCGACTGGGACGTGCATCACGGCAACGGCACCCAGGATATCTTCTATGACGACCCGAGCGTGATCTACTGCTCGACGCACCAGATGCCGCTCTATCCGGGCACAGGCGCGCTGCGCGAGACCGGCAAGGGCAATATCTTCAACGCGCCGCTTTCAACCAATGACGGCAGCGATCACTTCCGCGAGGCGTTCAGAAGCCGCATCCTGCCGGCACTCGAGGAAGCCCGTCCGGACCTGATCATCATCTCGGCCGGTTTTGACGCGCACCACCGCGATCCGCTGGCCGAGATCAATCTGGTGGCCGATGATTTCGACTGGGCGACGGGCAAGGTGATGGAGATCGCCGGGCGCCAGTGCGGCAACCGGGTCGTCAGCCTGCTGGAAGGTGGTTATGATCTGGTGGGACTGGCCGAATCGGCGGCAGCCCACGTGATCAGACTGCAAGAGGGTTGAACAGATGAGCGAAGCCAATGACATTTCGGCGATGAGCTTCGAAGCGGCGGTGGCTCAGCTTGAAAGCATCGTGGAACAGCTCGAACGCGGCGATGTGGCCCTCGACAAGTCGATCGAGATCTATGAACGCGGCGAAGCGCTGAAAGCCCATTGCGAAAAGCTGCTCTCGGCCGCAGAAAAGCGGATCGAGAAAATCCGGCTTGACCGCCAGGGCCAGCCGGCCGGCACGGAGCCGCTCGACGCCGAATAAACCGGATAATCCAGGAGGGTGGCATGAGCTTTTTTCCCGGAGGCGACGCGCAAGCCGGCGACGCGCTCTCCTGTGACGCGATCGAACACCTGATCATCCCCTCGTCGCGCGATATCGGCGGTTTTCCGGTCAAGCGGGCGCTGCCGACGGCGCGCCGCCGCATGGTCGGGCCATTCATCTTCTTTGACCGCATGGGACCGACGATCCTACGGGCCGCCACTGCGATGGATGTGCTGCCGCATCCGCATATCGGGCTTTCGACCGTCACCTATCTGTTTGACGGCGCCATTCGCCACCGTGACAGCCTCGGCACCGAGATGGTGATCAAGCCAGGCGACGTGAACCTGATGACCGCCGGCCGCGGCATCGTTCACTCGGAGCGATCACCAGACGAGATGCGCGGCAGTGAGATGCCGATATCGGGCCTGCAGACCTGGCTGGCCTTGCCCGATCATCTGGAAGAAACAGACCCGGTGTTTTCCCACACCGCCACCACCGCCCTGCCCGAAGTCGACGACAAGGGCATTCATGCCCGCATCGTGATGGGCAGCTTTGGCGGGCTGGTCTCTCCCGTGCCTCAGCATGTGGGCACGCTCTATGTCGATCTGGCGCTATCGCCCTCGGCCTCGGCGCCATTTGACGCCGACTGGGAAGAGCGTGCGCTCTATCTGCTCGACGGCGAGATCGAGATCGCCGGCGACCGGTTCGGCCCGGACCAGCTGCTGGTGTTTCGGCCCGGCGATGCGATCACCGTGACAGCCGGCCCGGCGGGTGCGCGGATGATGCTGTTTGGCGGCGACAGCATCCCGACCAAGCGGCATATCTGGTGGAACTTCGTCTCCTCGTCAAAAGAGCGGATCGAGCAGGCCAAGGCGGAATGGCGCTCCGGCCGCTTCGACATTGTGCCTGGGGACGAGGAAGAGTTCGTTCCCTTGCCGGAGAGATGAAGCTTTGCCCCGCAGACGGTGCGGCAACAGCGCATGCCGACAAACGCGCGCCCCAGCATTGGTACGGGTTTACAGGCGCAGCCTTCCGCGTTACCTCCAAGCTACAGAGAGGTTGACTGCGTGACCCAAAGCCCAAACACACCGTTGCTCGACACGGTTCATTATCCCGCTGACCTGAAAAACATCGACGACAAGCTGTTGCCTGAGCTTGCGACCGAGTTGCGGGCCGAGATGATTGATGCCGTGTCGCGGACCGGCGGCCATCTTGGCGCAGGCCTCGGCGTGGTCGAGCTGACGATCGCCATCCACAAGGTGTTCGACACGCCGCATGACCGCGTGATCTTCGATGTCGGGCACCAGTGCTATCCACACAAGATCCTGACCGGCCGTCGCGACCGGATCCGAACGCTCAGACAGGAAAACGGGCTGTCGGGCTTCACCAAGCGCGCCGAGAGCGAGTATGACGATTTTGGCGCAGGCCATTCCTCGACCTCGATCTCCGCGGGTCTCGGCATGGCCGTGGCCAGCCAGCTGCAGGACACGCCACGCAACGTGATCTCGGTGATCGGCGATGGCGCGATGTCGGCAGGCATGGCGTTTGAAGCGCTCAACAATGCCGGTGCGCTGGATGCGCGGCTGATCGTCATTCTCAACGACAACGACATGTCGATCGCCCCGCCGACGGGTGCGATGAGCGCCTATCTGGCGCGGATGGCGTCGGGCCGGACCTATATGGGGTTCCGCGATTTCGGCAAGAAACTGACGGCCTATCTGGGCAAGAATGTCGACCGGGCGATCACCCGCGCCGTCGAACATGCCCGCGGTTACGTCACCGGCGGCACCATGTTCGAAGAGCTCGGCTTCTACCATATCGGGCCGATCGACGGGCACAATCTCGAGCATCTGCTGCCGGTCTTGCGCAATGTGCGCGACAATGGCGATGGGCCGGTGCTCATTCATGTGGTGACGCAGAAGGGCAAGGGCTACGCGCCGGCGGAAGCGGCTTCGGACAAGTATCACGGCGTGTCGAAATTCGATGTCGTGACCGGGACCCAGGCCAAGGCCAAACCGAACGCGCCGAGCTATACCGCCGTGTTCGGCGAAGCGCTGGCACAGGAGGCAAGCCTCGACGACAAGATCGTGGCGATCACCGCGGCGATGCCCGGCGGCACAGGCGTTGACAAATTTGCCAAGGTGCACCCGACCCGCACCTTCGATGTCGGCATTGCCGAACAGCATGCCGTGACCTTTGCCGCCGGGATGGCGACCGAGGGCATGAAGCCGTTCTGCGCGATCTACTCGACCTTCCTGCAGCGCGGCTACGACCAGGTGGTCCACGACGTGGCGATCCAGAAGCTGCCGGTGCGGTTCCCGATCGACCGGGCCGGTTTTGTCGGCGCGGACGGCGCCACCCATGCAGGTACCTTCGACACGGCCTATCTCGCCTGCCTGCCCGGCTTCGTGGTGATGGCGGCCTCCGACGAGGCCGAGCTCAAGCACATGGTGCGCACTGCCGCCGCCTATGACGAGGGTCCCATCTCGTTTCGTTATCCACGCGGCGAAGGCGTCGGGGTGGAAATGCCCGAACGCGGCCAGATCCTCGAGATCGGCAAGGGCCGGATCGTGCGCGAAGGCTCCAAGGTGGCGCTGTTGTCGTTCGGCACACGGCTGGCCGAGTGCCAGGTGGCGGCGGAAGATCTCAACGCAGCCGGGCTGCCCACGACGGTGGCCGATGCGCGTTTTGCCAAGCCGCTCGACCATGACCTGATCCGCCAGCTGGCGAGGCACCACGAGGTTCTGGTGACCATCGAGGAAGGCTCTGTCGGCGGATTTGGCAGCCATGTGCTGCAGTTCCTGACCAATGAAGGCCTGCTCGACGGCGGCTTGCGGGTGCGCTCGCTGGTCATGCCCGACATCTTCATGGACCATGCCTCACCTGATGCGATGTATGCCCGTGCCGGGCTTGACCGCAAGGGTATTGTCGACACCGTGTTCAAGGCGCTGAAGGCTGAAAAAAGCGCCGAAGCCCAGATTACCGTTCTGAAACCATAGTCGTTTGCCCGATCCTAACCACGTCCCTTGGGCGTTCTGAAAGGTCCCTCTGCTAGTCTTTTTTGCAGGGACAAAAGGACTTCGGGACGTTTTGACAATGGTGACGAACAGGATCAGGCGATGTCATGGGCGCGCGATTGCGACGGCCCTGCTGATCGTGATCGGCCTGGTACCCCAAGGCATGGCCGAGACCAAACCGACCTACGACAAGCGCATCGAGGAAGCCGCGATCCGGATGCTGATTCCCAAGCTTGGTGACATGCGTGGGGCTCTGGAACCCAAGTCCAACGAGTATCTCAGACCGCTGGCAAACCAGAGGGTGATCGAAAGCCCGCAAGGGGCCATGATCCCGACGCCGGTCGTGAGGCCGCGCGCGCCGAATAGCCGTCCCGTGGTCAAGGAGCGGAAGGTCCTGTCCGGCCGGCAGGGCGCCAGAGATCTACCGGCGACCAAGACGGTGCCGACCACACGACGCCCAAAGATCAATGAAGACCGGGCTGCAAAGCAGACAGATCCTGCAGCGGCGCGGCGAAGCGAAGGCAGCTTCCTGTTCTTCTGAAGCTGCATCAGCAGTCCACCGGACGCGCACAAAGCGCTTGCCCTTGGCGCTCTTCCGGGCCAAGACGGCTTTCATGGCAGACCCATCTCCGCACACCTCATCCCAGTCCGGGCCCGAACGGGACCGGCTCGACCAGTTCCTGGTCCGGCTCGGCTATTACGAAAGCCGCTCGCGGGCACGTGACGCGATTGCGCGCGGCGCGGTGCTGGTGGATGGCAGGGCGATCACCAAGCCGGGGGCGCTGGTAAGCCGAACCGCCACGATCAGCCTTTCGGATCCTGCGCGGGACTACGTCTCGCGGGCGGCGCTGAAACTGAAAGCCGGCCTGGAAGCCTTCGGGTTTGATCCCGCTGACCGGGTGGCGCTCGATATCGGGGCCTCGACCGGCGGCTTCACCCAGGTGCTGCTCGAACGCGGCGCGGCCCATGTGCTGGCGGTCGATGTTGGCCATGGTCAATTGCATGCAAGCCTTGCCGAAGACAGCCGGGTGAGCAACCTCGAAAATCTCAATGCGCGCGAGCTCGGCCGGGAGCATTTCGGCGGTCGGGACATCGGCGCGGTGGTGTCGGATGTCAGCTTCATCTCGCTGAAACTGGCGCTGCCGCCGGCGCTTGAATTTGCGGCTTCCGGGGCCTTTGCCGTTCTGCTGGTCAAGCCGCAATTCGAAGCCGGACGGCAAGCGATTGGCAAGGGCGGGCTTTTGAAGGATCCGGCGCAAGGGCCGGTGATCGCCGAGGATCTGGCCGCCTGGCTGGGCCAGCTGCCCGGCTGGAGTGCTGTCGGGCCGGTCGCCTCGCCGATTGAAGGCAGCGACGGCAACCACGAATATCTCATCGGAGGCGTCAAATCATGAGCGCTCAGAAACTCGAAATTTCCCGGCTTGGCGGACAGGGCGACGGCATTGCCGAAACGCCCGCCGGCCAGATCTTTGTGCCGTTCACCGTGCCAGGCGATGTCATCAACGCGGGCGTCGAAAAATCGCGCGGAACGCTGATCTCGGTGCTGGAGCCCTCGCCTCAGCGGGTGACACCGCCCTGCCCGCATTTCGGCCCCGATGACGACGAGGCCGGATGCGGCGGCTGCGCGCTGCAGCATGTGGCCGACGGCACCTATCAGGACTGGAAGCGCGGGCTGGTGGTCGCAGCGCTTGAAGCGCGCGGCATCAATGCCGAGGTTGCGCCGCTGTTCAGCTGCGAACCGCACGCGCGGCGGCGGGTGGTGTTTGCGGCCCGGCGCACCGACAAGGGCGCGATCCTGGGTTTCAACCGGGCGCAGAGCCATCACATCGTCGCCATCGAGACCTGCGTGGTCGCCACCGACCGGATCAATCAGGCGCTTCCGGCGCTCAGACGGCTTGCCACCGCCGTTGCTGTCGGCAGGGAGGCGTTTCGCTTTTCCGTGCTCGACGCGGTGCCGGGGCTTGATATCGCCATTGATGCGCCGTTCAAGCTGAAAGAGCAGGACCGGCTCAGAATCATCACGGCGGTGCGCGCCGAACCGCTGGCCGCGCGGCTGACCTTCAATGGCGAGATCCTGATCGAGAAGCAGCCGCCGGAACTCGACTTCGGATCGGTGATCGTCAACCCGCCGCCGGGCGGTTTCGTGCAGGCCAGCAATCAGGCCGAAAACGTGATGGGCGAGCTTGTCACCGGGCATCTGAAAAAGGCGAAACGGGTGGTGGACCTGTTTTCCGGCTCCGGCACCTTCGCGCTCAGGCTGGCGCAGCAATCCCATGTGCATGCGGTGGAGGCCGACGCGGCGTCGCTGACGGCGCTGGACAAGGCAGCGCGGCGGACGCAGGGGCTGAAACCGGTGAGCGTGGAAAAGCGCGACCTGTTCCGCCGTCCGCTGATGCTGGCGGAACTGAAGACCTATCAAGGGCTGGTGTTCGACCCGCCGCGCGCCGGCGCCGAAGTGCAGGTAGCCGACATCGCCCGCTCGACCATCAAGCACATCGCCGCCGTCTCCTGCAACCCGGTGACGCTGGCGCGGGATCTCGAGATCCTGATCAAGGGCGGCTACAAACTCATTTCGGTAACCCCGATCGACCAGTTCCTGTGGTCAAGTCATGTCGAAGTGGTGGCGCTGCTGGAACGGCCGAAGCGGTAGGGGTGCGTCCGTGGTCGCAGTGGCGGTTTCTGCGTCGTCATGATCATCATCCCGCTCCGTCGGCATGCCCATGCCTTGCCGCCGTCATCCTCAAACCTCTCCGTCGTCATCCTCGGGCTTGACCCGAGGACCCATACCGTGACGTTTCGGACATTATCAGACTTCGAGAGATCACGGAATGGATCCTCGGCTCGGGGGCCGAGGATGACGAAACGAGGGGGAGCGCCCACCGCCCATACCAACACCCCGCGCGCGGAAAACTCGCCGGCGGCTTGGGGCAGTCTCTATGTCCGGATCCGGTCCGGACTCGTGGGACGCGGGCGACAGGCCCGTGGTGGATGGAAGAAGTGGATTGGCGCATGTCACCCGCGCCCCACCGGTGAGGGACAGATGCGCCTTCCGGGCACAACTGGGCCTCCTTCCTGGCGAAAGGTCAACGCAGTCCCGGGCGGCTCGTCTGGTTCGGCTGAACCGCCAACCGAACCCGCCCTTGCCCGATCTGCTCCCGGCCTCAATACCGTCCAGCCATGATCGGGCCTTGTCAGGACCGGCGTCTTGACGATGCCGCCGGTGCCGGCGCGGACCAGCAGTCTCCGGTTCCGGCAAATTCTCGCCGGGGTCTCCGCAATCGCCGAGCTTCCGGCCCGCAGGTACGGTGCCCGCGCGCCAAAACTCACCGCCTTCCGCCGGCCAAAACTCCGTCAGCTCCGGCCATCCGTTCGGGACGGAAGGTGGGAGAAGTGTCGCACAGGGCGGGAATGTGGGGAAAATTTTGGAGATTTTGTTGCGGGGTGGCTGCTGCCTGGAAATCTCCCCCCTTGCGGGGGAGATTACAATGCGGCAGCCGCTTTGCCGGTTCGAGATTGTCAATCTGATGAAATGTCCGGATGACACGAACATGAACCCGTCCAACAAAAAGGCGGCGCACCCGGTGCGCCGCCTTCCCATCGTCATTGGAGTTGGCATTTATTCGCCTGATTTGAGGACTTCGTAGCGCAGGCCCTTGGCGGTGCGGTTCTGGAAGCCGTGCCAGTGGGTGTGTTCGGGCTTGTTGGTGCCGTCATCTTCCTTGGCCCAGACGCCGTCATTGGAGTTGGGGACCAGGTCAAGATAAGCAGCCTTGGACTCGTCGCCCTTGAGGTGCTGGTCGAGCCAGGCGGTGACGAAATGCTGCGAGATGTTGTTCATCCGCACCGTGTCCCAGACCGCGTCATTGTAGTGCTCGGACAGGTTGAAACCGAGCTCCTCGTCGACCTTGTCGGCTTCAGTGGGAGCCGGCATCGGGGCACCTGCATTGTGGTTGGCGTTGTCAAAGGTCAGAAGTGCCCGGTCAACGCCGCTGGCGCCCTGCCAGATGGCGCGGACGCCCTTCTCGTAGCCCGAGACATCATCGACCGAACCAGCGACGAACAAGGCCGGCTTCTCGATGCCCTTCAGGGTTTCCTCATCCCAGAAGTTGAGCACCTTGCCCCAGGGGCCGAAGGCGACGATGGTCTTGACGCGCGGATCGGGCAGAGCGTTGTGGCTGTCGGAGCCGCTGAGATGAACGCCAAGCGTACCGTGCGGACCACCCCAGCCGTAATCGACAGCGCCTTGCGTGACGCCGCCGCCGGCGGAGATGATGGCGCCGTAGCCGCCCATGGAATAGCCGATGATGGCTGCATTGTCGGCATTGGCGAGGCCGTTCAAGAAGTTGCCGTCCTCACCTGCGAGGCGGGCGATTTCACCGAGCACGAATTTCTGGTCGATCGAACGGTTGACCAGGGTCGAGCCAAAGGCCGCCTTGGTGCGGTAGGTCGAATCGGTGTGATCGATGGAGGCGACGACATAGCCCTTGGAGGCCAGGTTTTCGGCCAGGTGCGAGAGCAGGAAGCGGTTGCCGGGATAGCCGTGCGAAATGATGACCAGCGGGAACGCCTCGGAGGCTGCCAGCGGTGCTGCATCGCGCATGGCCTGGCCAACAAGCGTGACCTCGGTCTTGCCGTCGCGGAGATAGGCCTTGAGCTCCTGCGAGCCTTCGGCTGCTGCATCGGCCGGATACCAGACTTCAACCGTCAGCGGACGATCGTAACGGGGCCATTCGGCGGGCTTTTCGGCTGCCGGGTCGATGGCCAGAATGTCGATCTGGTCGGGGTTGGTCATTTCCAGGGTGCGGACACCGACCTTGTGATCGCCATAGGCGGAGAGTTCCGGCGCATCATGGCGCTGGGTGTCGATCCGGTTGGTGGCGGGCGCGGCCGCACCCTCATGGCTGGCTGCAAAAGCGGAGCCGGTAAAAGCTGCAATGGTCATGGCCGAAGCCGCAATGAGTGGAGAAAATTTAAGCATGGATTACCTTTCATATTTACGTTCCCGAACCTGCTCGGACTGGATCCATGGCAGGCCCTCCTAACGATGGTGTGACGCTATCGCAGCGCGTCGCACGATGCCAGATCCTTGGCGGAAAAAACCGTTCCCGTTTGTTCCTTTTCGGTTGGCCAAACGGATGCTGCACTCAACTTTTACGACCACTCCTTGTCCAACCCGTTGCTGTAGCCGGGTTATTATAATCATTTGAATATACAGCACTATTTTTGAATAAAGCGCCGTCCCCGGCCCCGCGTTCCGGCAGAAGGCGGGGTTTTGCAGCGCGCCAGGGTCGCGCTTCGATTGACAATCTAGAATTGCTGTATGATTATATACACGCAATAGTAGATCAACTCATTTCACAATGGAGACGCCCGATGAAATCCCTTACACTCACGGCCGCTGCAGCGATGGTTTCTATGTTTGCAGTCCCGGCATTCGCGGACACGATCAACCTTGCATTCCAGGGCATGAATCAAAGCAAGCTGATCTTTGAAAATGGCGACAACGGCAGGACGTTGAGCTGCACCATGACCGGCTCCGGCGCCGGTTCAGTCCCGACGGGCTGCAACTGGTCGATCGGTGTCGATATCAGTACGATGGACGCCAGCACGAAGCTTACGGCCGGAAATGATGTTTGCCAGATATCCTGCAGCAGCGAATAGCACTGCAGCGACGCGCATCCAATCGGATGCGCGTCGCTGCAAGTCTCTGAAATGATGCATGCACATTATCGTTCACATTAAACCATTTGAACGCGGTTTGCATTGGAGCCGCGCCCGGCAAGGGACTCGCCTGCCCCGCAACCGAGCGTCGCTGCCCGGCTCGAAAGAGCCGGGCCTCCCATGTTTCTTGCCTGGTTCTTGGCGGTTTCTCGCTGACTTCTCGCTTATTTTTTCCGGGCCATGAAGGCCTGGAACGCCGCAAGCGCCTCGGCGCTCTTGAGCTGGCTGGAGAAATGTTCCGCTTCCTCGCGCATGCGGGCCATGACTGGAGCCGGGTCTGGCTTGACCAGGCGGCGGGAAATCGCGAGTGCCTTGGGCGGTTTCTGCGCCAGATGTTCGGCTGCGGCAAAAACCGCCGGTTCAAGTTCTTCGGCGCTGACTGTCTTGTAGATCAGGCCCGAGCGCTCGGCATCCTCCCCGGAAAACGGAATGCCCGCGGCCAGCAGCGCGAAGGCCTTCTGATGGCCCATGGCGGTTGGCGCCAGCAGGCTGGAGCCGGCTTCGGGCACCAGGGCGAGGTCCGTGAACGGAGTATGGAAGCGCGAATCGGGCGTTGCAAAGGTCATGTCGCAATGCATGTGAATGGTGGTGCCGATGCCGATGGCGAGACCATCGACGCCGGAGACGACCGGCTTTTCGACGCTGGCCAGGCAACCGAGGAAATCGAAGACCTCGGTGCCTTTCTCGCCGCCCATGGCAACGGCCATGAAATCCTGCATGTCATTGCCGGAGGTGAAGACGCCGGGCGTGCCGAGCAAGACATGCACGCGCACCTTTTCATCGCGCTCGCCCTCGATCAGCGCTTTCGCCATGGTGGCATACATGGCGCGGGTGATGGCGTTTTTCTTCTCAGGCCGGTTGAAGCGGATGAGGTTGATGGCGCCGGTCTCGCCTGTGCGCCCGGTCAGAATGTGGTCAGTCATGGATGTCCCTCCGAAAATGGCGACGGATGTGATTGATCAGGCAAGAGCGGCGGAGGCATCGGCCAGGCACTCGGCCCCGGCAGTGGCGCTTGCGGCCAGTCCTTTGGTTTCAGGTGCCAGATTGGCGGCCGCGAAGCGGGCCAGTGCCGCCCGACCGGCAGATCCCGGCGCATCCATGTCAGCCAGGGCGCCACGCGCCAGCATGGCGGTTGTCGCCGTCAGGCCGAACAGCCGCAGATAGGGCGTCGCCCCCGAAAGCGCATCGGTCTGGCGGCCGTCAGCCAGTGCGGACTGCATGTAGGCGGTGGCGGATTCGAGATCGGCAATGGCCTGGTCGAGACGGTCGGCAACACCTTCGAAGGCCGGTGAGTTGGAGGCGCGCGCGGCCTCGGCATCAGCCTTGAAGTCGGCGATGAAAGCCGCCACGGTTTCACCATTGGACAAAGGCAGCTTGCGCATCACCAGATCGATCGCCTGGATGCCGTTGGTGCCCTCGTAGATCGGGGCAATGCGGGCATCGCGCAGCAGGCGTGCCGCACCGGTCTCCTCGATGAAGCCCATGCCGCCATGCACCTGGACCCCGAGCGAGGCGACCTCGAGGCCGATGTCGGTGGCAAACGCCTTGGCGATCGGGGTGATCAGGCCGGCGCGTTCCGACCAGGCCTTTGCCTCGTCGCCTTCGCTGACGCGGGCCATGTCGAGCGCCTCGGCACAGGAATAACAGATGGCGCGCGCACCTTGCGTCAGCGCCTTCATGGTCATCAGCATGCGGGCGACATCGGGGTGTTCGATGATCGGGCTCATGCCCTCGCCCTTGTGACCCGGCGCCCGGCCCTGGGTGCGGTCCTTGGCGTAGGCCAGCGCCTTCTGATAGGCGGTCTCGGCGATTGCGACGCCCTGCATGCCGACGGCCAGGCGGGCGTTGTTCATCATCGTGAACATGCAGGCGAGGCCCTTGTTCTCCTCGCCGATCAGCCAGCCGATGGCGCCGGGCTGATCACCGAACTTGCCGTCGCCGTAGATCATGGTGCAGGTGGGCGATGCGTGGATGCCGAGCTTGTGCTCGAGACCGGAGCAGAAGGCATCATTGCGCTCGCCGAGCGAGCCGTCGTCACCGACAAAGAATTTCGGCACCAGGAACAGCGAGATACCGCGGGTGCCCGCCGGTGCATCGGGGAGACGCGCCAGCACGAGGTGAATGATGTTGTCGGTGAAATCATGCTCACCATAGGTGATGTAGATCTTCTGGCCGAATATGCGGTAGGTGCCGTCGCCGACCGGTTCGGCGCGGGCCTTGAGCGCGTTGAGGTCGGAGCCCGCCTGCGGCTCGGTCAGGTTCATCGTCCCCATCCACTCGCCGGTGACGAGTTTTTCGAGATACTTGGCCTTGAGCTCATCGGAGGCGTGCTTTTCCAGCGCCTCGACCGCGCCCATGGTCAGGGTCGGGCCGATGCCGAAGGCCAGCGATCCGGAATTCCACATTTCTAGTGCTGCCACCGAGAGCAGCATCGGCAGGCCCTGGCCGCCGAATTCCTCCGGCCCGGTCAGACCGTTCCAGCCACCCTCGATCCAGTCCTGGTAGAGCTTTTTCCAGCCCGGCGGTGTGGTGACAGCCCCGTCCTTGAGCACAGCGCCATGCCTGTCGCCAATTTCGTTGAGGGGGGCGATTTCTTCGGAAGAGAAACGCCCGGCTTCGGCAAGGATGGCGTCGACAAGATCTTCGCCAAGATCTCCGAAACGGCCGGTTTCGAGAGCCTTGCGCAATCCCGCGACTGATTTGAGCGTGTGAGCGATTTCGTCTACCGGCGCACGATACATGTGATCTCCTCCCTGCTGTCCGCCTCTGATGCAGAGCGGATCCGAACCAGGCTCATGGCTAAGTAGTTTTTACGTAAACGTCAATTTCCGACGTGCAGCTTAACCATCATTTCTGGAAAATCACATATGCGAGGAACTGGAGAAATCAATGCATGCAGGCGCGCCGGCGCACGTCCTGCGGCCCGGCCAGAGCAACATCCCTAGGGAGCGATGGCAGGAAAAGTCAGGGCTGATAGATCATCCAGCCGGTTTCGGTGCCTTCATGCTCGGTGTTTGAGTAGAACGTGACCCTGTTGCCGCCCTCCTTCGACGAGGTCTCCATAGCCTTTTCACCATAGGCCATGAGCTGGCCTGCGCCATCGGCGACGGTGGACATGGCGACGCCGATCGACAGGGTAGCCTTGCCGACACTGACGCCGGACTTGGGATGGATGACGGGTTTGCTGCCGGCGGCAATCCGCAGCCTGTCGACCGCACGCATGATTTCCGCCTCGTCGGAGGAGCTGATGAGGAAGGCAAAGCGATTGCCGTCCAGACGGGCAACGACATCGCCGTCTTCGAGGACCGACTGGAACAGCTGGCCGACATGGCGGATGGCATTATCCGAGCCTGCCTTGTCGTCCGGGTCGCCGAAGCGCTTGAAGTCATCGATCTCGGCGAATGCGAGACCGCACATCGTCGGCAATTCCGGATTGGCGTAGATCCTGGCGGCGGCCTTGTTGAAGGAGCGGCGATTGGCAAGGCCGGTGAGCGGGTCTACGAACTTCATCCGCTCGAAGTCCTCGATGTCGGCCTTGACCCGGTCGAGCTGGGCGGATTGTTCGGTCGCCACCGCCACCATGGCCTCGCTTTTGGTGGCCTGTTTCTCGGTGGCTTCACTGAGCTGCTGAAGCGACCTGTTCAAGGTTTCCTGGTCGAGTTCGCCGTCCGAAGCAAAGGTCCGCGACGCCTCATCGATGATTTTGCCGTAATCGGTGAGTGAGGATTTCTCCTGCTCCAGCAAAGACATGAACGTGGTCATCTGGGTCCGCATGCGTTCGCTGGTCTTGGCGACGTGGGTCTCTTCGTGGTGATGCGGCAGATATCTCTTGCCCAGCTCATCCAGCGCGCGCTGAGACTTGGTTTTCCCAAGCGCCACGAATTCACGGGTCAGTTCCGGATTGTTTCCGGAGTAGGCTTCGTAAACAAGCTCGTAATTGCGCGGCAATCCATCAATACCCATCTGGTACATCGCGGTGGCAACTCGTAGTCCGATGGATGTCGCTGCTGAGTTCTGTTTGTTCATGGAAGCCACTCATATTGATTTTTGCATATTAGTGGTGTGCCCTAAAAAACTTAGGGGCCTCCTAAACGCAAAGCTGCAATTTGATCTTTCCCTTATTTTTTTAGCAAAATCGAAAATACGGCTGTTGATTGCGTCGCCTCAGGGTCGCTGATAGAGCATCCGCTGAAACTGGACATGTCATGACGCGCATTCTTCCCATATCCGATCAGGGCGCAGTTGAGGCTGCGCTTGAGGTGCTGCGAGACGGCAAACCCGTGGCGCTGCCGACTGAAACCGTCTACGGGCTGGCAGCCGACGCGACCAACCCGGAAGCGATCACGTCAATTTACGAAACCAAGGGCCGGCCGCGTTTCAATCCGCTGATTTCGCACGTGGCCGACATCGAGATGGCCAAGGCGCAGGTTTCCTTTTCACCACTTGCCGAGCAGCTTGCCGCAACATTCTGGCCTGGTCCGCTGACACTGGTGCTGCCACTGAGTGAGACCAGCACGATTCACCCGCTGGCGACCGCCGGGCTTTCCACCGCGGCAGTCCGCATGCCTGAAGGGTTTTCGCGCCAGTTGATTGCCGGTTTCGGCAGACCTCTGGCAGCGCCAAGTGCCAATCGCTCGGGGCGTGTCAGTCCAACAACCGCGCAGCATGTTGCGGATGATCTGGGAGGCAGGATCGACTTGATCCTGGACGGCGGGCGCTGCCGGGTGGGGCTGGAATCGACCATCCTGGCGGTGGATGGCGCGCAGTTGCGGTTGCTCAGGCCGGGTGGGATACCGGTGGAACTGATCGAAGAGGCAACCGGAAAACCGGTTGAACGCAGCCCCTCGCAATCCACAGGCGACAGCATCATCGCGCCAGGCATGCTGGCCTCACATTACGCACCCAACGCCGGGGTTCGGTTGGATGCGACCGAGGTTGGCCCTGGCGAAGCGGTCATCCGGTTCGGTGGAGAGCGGCTTGCGGGCGAGGACAACGCTATAGCCGTTCTGGATCTCTCCCCAAGGGGCGATCTGCGCGAAGCCGCGGCAAACCTGTTTGACATGCTCAAGCGGGCGGATGCGACAGGTGCAACCGGCATTGCCGTTGCTCCCATCCCCGATCAGGGACTGGGTGAGGCGATCAATGATCGGCTAAGACGGGCGGCAGCGCCGAGGCCTTAAGCGCCCCTGCCCCTTGGCACTCTGTCCTATGCTCCCTGTCGCGAGACCATATCAGCCGGTGAGCAGCGGTGTGTTGACGATTTTCTTGAACAGGGTCGTCATGGCCTCGCTGATACCTTCCGAAGGGCTCACCTCGAAGAACAGGCCCGGGGAAGCACAGGCCTTCATCCGCTCCGGGATCTCGTTCTGGAACGGTGCGATCCACTTGTTGTACCAGTTGTTGGTCGGAAGCGGCAGATAGGTGGTGTAAAGCACCGCGATCCTGTAGCCCTTGCTTTTCAGCAAATCGCAATACTGCGTGTCGATCGGTTCCTGACAGCGACCACCGGTGAGCTTTTTGGTGCAACTGGCGGGCTTGTAGCTGTCACCGACGCCATCGGAGACAAAGAACAGAACCTTTTCCGGCGAGGAGGCCGTCAGGCCGGTGCCGGCGGCTCCCATCTTGTCGGCAATCTGGGTGAACGCGCGGTCGAAATCGGTCTGCTGGTCGTTGTCATATCCCTGCTTGGGAATGGACATCAGCTCGATCTTGGCAGCCTTGCTCTTGGCCTTGGAGAGGTCTGCCGTCGGTGCGACAACTTCCAACAGCTTGGTGTCCTCGGCTTTTTCCCCGAAGGTGTAGACGCCCATGCGATACTGGTTGGAGCTCTTGCGCGAGTCCTTGGCAGTGTCCATCAGTGCCGCGGCGGCCTGCGCCACAACATTGATGCGTGTGGTCACGCCCAGCGCTTTTGCCAGATTGTAATAACTGCCCATGTCTTCGACACCGTTCTTGACTATGTGGCAGGCAAAGGCGCAATCGTCCGGCGTGTTGGCGACCATTTTTGCCACATCCACCGGCGTGGCGCCGACGCCCATCGACGGCGTGTTGTCGAGCAACAAGAAGAAGTCGCGATAGACCTCGGTCTGGTATTCGACAATGGCCTGCCCGGCGACACGGATCAGATCCTTGCCAAGGATCCTGGAAAGGGTGGTTGCCACCGTGGCCTGGTAATCCAAGACCGAATAGAGCCTGCCATCCTTCTTGACGACTTTCGCAAAGATCTGGTCGAGCTTGAAATCGGTATCACTTTCAAACTGGGCCTTGAAAAAGGTGACCGCATCGTTGGCGCCAACGGAAACTTCCCCGTCTCCGGACATGGCGAATGCCTGCTTGACCCCGGCGGAGCTCTCCGCCACCGCCGCCAGCGCGGCCGCATCTGCCGCACCCTGTATCTTGGCCTTGATGGAAATAGCGTTGCTGTAATCGAGCGCCAGACCCGCCGCACCGATCACCGGCACCAGCAGGATAGCCAAAAGAATTCCGAAGTTTCCGGATCTATCGGTCAGAAAACGCCACATCACCATACCCCCATTGTGGGCGGAACATTGGCACAAACAGACTAAGGAACGCTGAATCCGGTGAAATGTATTTGAAAAGATATGCCTGCCCGTAAATGCATCTCAAGATTGTTGTCAGAGCCGGTCAGTCGAGATGCCTCATCATCAAGCTGCTGGTCCGGCGGCTCCTGGCCGTCAGAGAATGTCGCGCTTAGACTTCGCGAGAGGCTTCTCCGGACTGACATCACACGCCCCATCCGCTGGATCCAGAACTTCAAAAAACACAGCCCAAGCCTCGACTTGGCGGCAGGGCAAAGATAAATGCTTGGGCATGACCATAGCTTTGACCGATCCCGCACTTATTGAACGCTTTGCAGCCATTACCGGCAAACAGAATGCATTGACTGCCGAAACCGACATCGCACCACATCTCATCGAGATGCGTGGGCTCTACAAGGGCGAAAGCCCTCTCGTCCTGCGGCCTGCAGACACGGAACAGGTTGCAGCCATCCTGCGGCTTGCAAATGAGACCAACACCGCGATCGTGCCGCAGGGTGGCAATACTGGCCTCGTGGGCGCGCAGTCTCCGCGGCCGGGCAAAGGCGAAGTGGTGTTGTCACTGTCACGGCTCAACAAGATCCGCTCGCTCGACACGGTCGGCCAGACCATGATTGCAGAAGCCGGGGTTGTTCTGGAAAAGGCTCAGCAGGCAGCGGCTGAAGCCGGGCTGATGTTTCCGCTTTCGCTCGGATCGGAAGGCTCCTGCCAGATCGGGGGCAATCTGTCCTCCAATGCCGGTGGAACCGCCGTGCTGGCCTATGGCAACATGCGCCAGCTGTGCCTGGGCATCGAAGCAGTGCTGCCTGATGGCGAGATCTGGCACGGCTTGCGGGCTCTGAAGAAGGACAATACCGGCTACGATCTGCGGGATCTGTTCATCGGTGCGGAAGGTACGCTCGGGATCATTACCGCAGCGGTGCTGAAACTGTTTCCGGCACCGCGTGGCCATGAAACCATCTATGCCGGCGTGGACAGTCCGGAAACGGCGCTGACGCTGTTCCGGCTGGCGCAGGATTTTTGTGGCCCGTCGCTGACCGGCTTCGAGCTGATGCCGCGCATCGGTATCGAGTTCACCACGCGCCATATCGAAGGCGTGCGCGATCCGCTGAGCGAGCCGCATCCCTGGTATGTGCTGATCGACATCACCTCGGGCCAATCGCAGGAGGCAGCGCGTGCCATGCTGGAGGGGCTTTTCATCGCCGCCGATGAAAAGGGGCTGATCCGCGATGCGGCAGCGGCCGAGACCGAAGCCCAGCGGCAGTCATTCTGGACTCTGCGGGAATCGATGTCCTGGGCGCAGAAGCCGGAAGGCGGTTCCATCAAGCATGACGTGTCAGTGCCGGTGGCGCTGGTACCGGAGTTTCTCGCGACAGCCGACAAGGCAGTGCTCAAGGCCATGCCGGACGCGCGCATCGTCGCCTTCGGCCACATGGGCGATGGCAATATGCACTACAACATCTCGCAGGCGCCGGGCGCGGATACGGAAAGCTTTCTCGCGCGCTGGAAAGAAATGAACGAGATCGTTCATGCGATTGTCCTGAAATTGAACGGCTCGATCTCAGCCGAGCACGGCATTGGACAACTCAAGCGCGATGAACTTGCCGCCATCCGTTCCCCCGTGGAGATGGCGATGATGCGGCGCATCAAGGACGCTTTCGACCCCAAGGGCATCATGAATCCGGGCAAGGTGATAGCCTCCCGGTAACCTTTCCAAAATGCAAATGGGACGGTGGTCTTTCGCTAACCATTTCCAAAACATAGGTTTTCTTAACCCAAATCCTTAAGCCGACTGGAACGGCTGTGGGTCATTCTGCTTCCTGTGAGAGGGCGAAAAGCCCCGGATGAGAAGACCGGATAACCGGCTCTCAAGAGTTACAGAGGCGATTAACATGACCAATACCGTATTGAAGCCCGAATGGGCCGGTTTCGAATTACGGCTCGACCCAGGCAGCTTCCCGCAGCGCGTGTCCTATTCGGTGGGTGAGGAGCAGGAAGAAGTCTCCGTCGCGCTTGACGGGCGTGGCGCCGTGCTCAGGAAGGTGCTGTCGAAATCGGGGCTTCCGCTGTCCATCGCGCTGCCGGCGCGCGCCTTCAAGGGTGTCGCGGCGCGGGCGATCGACCATGGTGACGGCACAGTTACGGTAACGCTCGAGCTTCATCACGCAGACGCGGCGCTGAGCGTGCCACTGCTGGTGGCCCACAATCTCGATGACATTGCCGCCGACTGGCGCGCCTGGGCGGAACTCTATCAACTGCCGATGATGATGGTGGAAGCCGATGGCGTCGCGCGGCCGCTCGACGAGGGCGCTGCCGAACATGCCGCAAGCATGCCGACACGCCGCCGCCGTCACAGCCAGATTGCCGACCGCCGTCCGCGTTTCCTGGTACGCCGTTCAACCGGCAAGCTTGGTATCCGGATGCGGATCGAAGGCCGCGAGATCATCGCACGGCGCTAATACCATCAGCCTGTCATGCATGCTGATACTGGCCCGGTCGCCTGCCCCACACAGGCGACCGGGCTTTTTCATGTGAAAAGGGCTGCGACCAGACCCAGAAACACGATCAGGCCGACATGGCTGTTGGCCTTGAACAGCGACAGGCATTGATCGGCATCGTCGATGTCGATCACCCGGATCTGCCAGCCGAGCATGGCGACTGCAATCGCAAGACCGGCATAGGCGGGCCAGGCCACGCCGCTGATTAAGAACGCGGCAAGCGCCATGGCAACAAACAGCGTGTAAAACAGGACAAGCCAGATCTTGGTGTTCTCGGCAAAGAGCCGCGCGGTGGAGCGGACGCCAACGAGCGCGTCGTCCTCCTTGTCCTGATGGGCATAGATGGTGTCGTAGCCGATGGTCCAGGCGATGGCGCCCACATACAGCAGCAGCGGCGGCCAGGACAGTTCGCCGAACACAGCCGCCCAGCCCATCAGCGCGCCCCAGGAAAAGGCAAGCCCGAGGAAGAACTGCGGCCAATCGGTGAAGCGCTTGGCGAATGGGTAGATCGCCACAACGCCGAGCGAGGCGATGCCCAGGAGGATCGCGAAGGTGTTGAACTGGACCAGCACCAGTAATCCGATCAGCGCCTGCACGACGAGAAACGCCGTTGCGGCAAAACGCGAAATCCGTCCCGACGGCAAGGGTCGCGAGCGGGTCCGCGCCACTTTTGCATCGATCTTCTGATCGACGAGGTCATTCCAGGTGCAACCGGCACCGCGCATGGCGATGGCGCCGGCCATCAACAAGAACAGATGCCAGAGCATCAGGCTGGGCGACCAGACGGTGTTGATGTTGGAGGGCGAGTTGGCGAGATTTCCCGCCAGCGCCGAGGACCAGAAGCACGGCCACATCAGCAGCTGCCAGCCGATCGGCCGGTCCCAGCGCGCCAGTTGCGCGTGCGGCCACAGGGCGCGCGGCAAAACGCGGTAAACCCAGTTGCCCGACGGTGCATCGGCAACGCGGGCGTTGTTGTCGTCGGTGGTGTGTGACCTCTTGCGCATGACCGCGAGTGTTGCCACCGCCGCGGTGGCAGGTCAAGACGACTGAAGCCTGGCCGCAGGCAAACGGCTGTTATGCGTTTCGGGCTCTCACCGGCTGCTCGATATCGGCGATGAAATCGCGGCTGAAGGCTAGCACCGTTTCCAGAAACAACCCGCCATCCTCGCGGGTGATCCGTTCGGCCAGCGTCTGGCGTGATATCTGGAACAATTTCCTGTCAGCGGACCTTTCAGCGTCGAGCTGCTTGAACCCCATGCTCCATTGACTGAACAACCGCTTCTCGGCCGCCTGCTCGAGCACCACCATCAGATTGCGATGCCGGTCGTCGGCCTGAATGCGTCGGTAAAGGCTGCGCACCGTATCCGGCTCGCCCTCAAGGATCTGAATGAAGACGCCGTCGGCCCACAGCAGCATGCCTGTCACGCCGTCACGCAGGTTGTTGCGCCGGGAGGCGGACAGGATGTCTTCAATTTCGGCGTGTCTCATCTGCGGCGCTGCGCCGCTGACATAGAGCATTTGCAACATCGATCTTACTCCGTCTGCGGGGTCATCTGGTGGTAGCGATTGCCACCCGTCATATTAGCATGTGTACAAGTTGAACCCTTGCAAAAGCCTGAATCAAGCGCCTCGAATTGCTGGCAAAACCGACCTTGGGAGTGATCAGCGCGGCAACTTCACTTGACCGTGGGCGCGCGATTTCCTAACCCGATGCAAACTCGTCCCCGCATTGCCGGGCCCAGGCCAACCGATGGAGATTGCCGATGTTGAATGTGCTGTTGATCGGGTCTGGCGGACGCGAACATGCGCTGGCCTGGAAGATTGCCCAGTCTCCGATGCTTGGGACGCTGTATGCGGCCCCGGGCAATCCCGGCATTGCCGAGCATGCGACGCTGAGCCAGCTCGATGTCAGCGACCATGACGCGGTCATCAGCTTTTGCAAGGACGAGGCAATCGACCTGGTGGTGGTCGGCCCCGAAGCGCCTCTGGTGGCCGGTCTGGCAGACGCGCTGAAGGCGGCCGGGATCGCCGTCTTCGGTCCCTCTGCTGCGGCGGCACAGCTGGAAGGCTCGAAAGGCTTCACCAAGGATCTGTGTGCGCGCGAGAATATTCCCACAGGCGCCTATGAGCGGTTCAACAATGCGCCCAAGGCCAAGGCCTATGCCCGCGCCAAAGGAGCGCCGATCGTGATCAAGGCCGATGGGCTGGCCGCCGGCAAAGGCGTGACCGTGGCGATGACCATGGAAGAGGCGCTGGCGGCGATCGAGGATTGCTTCGAGGGCGCTTTCGGCGACGCCGGTGCGGAAGTGGTGGTCGAGGAGTTCCTACACGGTGAGGAAGCCAGCTTCTTCTGCCTGTGCGACGGCAAGACCGCCCTGCCCTTCGGCACGGCGCAGGACCACAAGCGGGTCGGCGATGGCGATACCGGACCCAATACCGGCGGCATGGGCGCCTATTCGCCCGCGCCGGTGATGACGCAGGCGCTGATCGAACAAACCATGCGCGAGATCATCGAGCCGACGATGCGCGGCATGGCGGCAATTGGCGCGCCCTTTACCGGCGTGCTCTATGCTGGGCTGATGATCGACGAGACCGGGCCCAAACTAATCGAGTACAATGTCCGTTTCGGCGATCCGGAATGCCAGGTTCTGATGATGCGGCTGAAAGACGATATTCTGCTGCTGCTCAAGGCTGCGGCGGAAGGTGAACTGGCGCATGTCTCGGCGCGCTGGAAGGACGATGCGGCGCTGACCGTGGTGATGGCTGCGGAAGGCTATCCCGGCACGCCGAAGAAAGGCACGCCGATCGCCGGTCTGGCTGCGGCAGAAGCCAGTGGCGCCAAGGTGTTTCATGCCGGCACGACGCTCAAGGACGCGCAATTGCTGGCCAATGGCGGGCGCGTGCTCAATGTCACCGCCCAGGGCACGGACGTCACCGATGCCCAGGCGAAAGCCTATCAGGCGGTTGACGCGATCGACTGGCCGGGCGGGTTTTGCCGCCGTGATATCGGCTGGCGGGCAGTCGAGCGCGAAGCCAAAAATTAACGCCCTGTTTACCGCTTCCAAAAACCGGATCGTAACGGGCCCTTGCTAGAGTGCACTCACCAAAACCGGAAATCCGGTTGTTCCAAGCGCTAGAGCGGCCTGTGTGCATTCGAACGGAATGTGCTCCGCTCTCAGAGGGGAGTAGACACGATGCAAAGACTGATCCTTGCCGCTGCGGTGTGCATTGGCGCAGGCCCGGCCGGCGCCTCGTCAATCGAGACCTACAAGCCGACTGCAAGTAAGCGCACCAGCATCGTCGAAATCGGCTGTCCGTCGTGCACCCGCGATGCCGCAGAGGAAGCCGCAGCCGATATACAGCTGGCGCCGGGCGAGCAGATCGTGGAGGTGCGTGACGTCGATGGCGAGATGATGATCTACCGGACAGAAAACCTGCTTGGCGGTTCGCCGGTGACGATGGTGCGCAAGGCCAGCGAGGCAGATCTCATCGCGCTTGGCTATGCCGAGCCCGAAACCAACCAGAGCGCCGAAGCAGATCAGCCGGCTGCAGAAACCGGCGAAGCGCCAATGACCGCCGAGGCCGGCAGCGAAAAGGAACTGTTCGAGCCGGTGGCGGCCAACAGCGCTCCGGGAATCGACGAAGAGACCATGACTTCGGCTCTGGAAGATGCGCCTCGGGCGGAATTCGATCCGTCCAAATTCGAGCTTAGGCTCAACTAAGCGAACGACAGGACGGGACTTCGATCACCCGTCCCTGCCCCACAAGCCCTCGTCCGGGTAACGCGATGGCACCCAGCCGGCGCCCACCTCCAGGGGTTGCCGGCTTCGGGTATTTAAGGTACTTCTAAATCATCTCAGCCCGCGATGCGGGAGAAATCGGCGACAGCGCCGGTGGCCTGACGGATCATGGCGAGAAGCGCGAGCCGATTGGCACGAACCGAGTCATTCTCGACATTTACCAGCACCGCTTCAAAAAATGAATCAACCGGTTCGCGCAAAGTGGCAAGTGCGCCCATGGCGGCGGAATAATCTTCGCTTTCAATGGCTTGCGTCGCCTGACTGACAGACTGAGTCACCGCCGCGAAAAGGTTCTTCTCTGCATCGAACTCGAACAAGGCGGGATCGACTGCCCCGGCGATCGCCGTTCCCTTTTTCTCCTCGGCGGCCAGAATATTGGCAGCACGCTTGGTTCCGGCCAACAAGTTCTTGCCGTCCTCGGTGTCGAGGAACGCACCCAAGGCTTCAACGCGGCGGGTGATGTCGAGCAGGTCATCGGAGGCCGGCGTGATCACCGCGTCGATGAGATCGTGACGGGCGCCCTGATCACGCAGATAGACCTTGAGGCGGTCGTGGAAGAACGACAGGAGGTCGGTTGCCAGGTCTTCGGGCGCAGCTTCCACCCGGTTCTGGCCGACGAGAGACTGAAGGCTTTGAGCGATCTTTGCCAAGAGATTCAGCTCGACGCCATTCTCCACCAGGATCCGGATCACGCCCAATGCGGCCCGTCGCAGTGCATAGGGATCCTTCGAACCGGTCGGCTTTTCGTCGATAGCCCAGAAGCCGACGAGGGTGTCGAGCTTGTCAGCCAGAGCGACGGCGATCGAGACCGGGTCGGTCGGCACCTGATCGGAGGGTCCCTGCGGCTTGTAGTGCTCTTCAGCGGCCAGCGCGACGCTGCCGTTCTCGCCCTGAAGGCCGGCATAGATGCGGCCCATGACGCCCTGCAGTTCGGGAAACTCGCCGACCACTTCGGTGGTCAGATCGGCCTTGGCCAGCATGGCCGCGCGGGTTGCCAACGCGGGGTCAGCGCCGACGACGGGCGCGAGTTCCGCGGCCAGCTTGGCGATGCGCTGGACGCGCTCGCCTTGCGTGCCCAGCTTGGCGTGGAAGGTGACGCCCAGCTGATCCAGCCGCGCCATGCGCTGATCCAGCGGCTTGCTCATGTCGAGACCGAGCTTTTCAGCGGAAGCCGTGAGCTTGTCACGGTCGGGCAGATCGGCCTGGTCGGTGTTCCAGAAATAGAGCGCATCGGACAGGCGCGCGCGCACCACCTTGGCATTGCCGTGGGCGATTTCCTTGCCGCCGTCGCTGGCCTCGATGTTGGACACCAGTATGAACTTGTTCGACAGCCCGTTGCCGGGTTTCCTCAGCACGAAGCATTTCTGGTTGGTCTTGATGGTGAGCCGGATGATGTCGTCGGGGATCTGGAGAAAATCCTCCTCGAACTCGCCCATCAGCACCACAGGCCATTCGACCAGGCCGGAGACCTCGTCGAGCAGGCCCTCGTCCTCGACCAGTTCCAGACCGGAAGCGAAAGCCAGGTTGCGGGCGTCTGAAGCGATGATCTCCTTGCGCCGCTCGGCATCGAGCACAACGCGGGCGCGCTCGAGCTTCTCGGAATAATCATCAAAGCGGCGCACGGTGAAGCTGTCGGGCGCGTGGAAACGGTGGCCGAAAGTGGTGTTGCCGGCGACCAGCCCGTCGATCTCGAAGGCAATGACCGTCGGCTCTTCGGTTTCCGGGCCGAAGGTGCAGATGATCGACTGCAGCGGACGCACCCATTTGAGCGAACCGGGCTTGGCCGAGGCCTTGCCCCAGCGCATGGATTTGGGCCAGGGGAAACCGCGGATGATGCCGGGCATCACGTCGGCGATGATCACTTCCGCGTCGCGGCCGGGCTTCGAGATATGGGCGACATAGAAATCGCCCTTTTTCGGATCTGTATGCACATGGGCTTCGGAAATGTCGTTCAGGCCTGCCTTGCGCATGAAGCCGGCCAGCGCCTGTTCGGGTGCCTTGGTCGACGGGCCCTTGATCTCCTCATGCACATCAGCAGACCTCGGGGTCAGGCCGCGGATATCGAGCACCAGCCGGCGCGGCGTCCAGTATTCGCGCGCCGCCTCATAGGTGAGCCCGGCATCGACCAGCGCATCGGTGACGGATTTGCGCAGATCGCCGGCAGCCTTGCGCTGCATGCGGGCCGGGATTTCCTCGGAGCGAAGTTCAATCAGAAGGTCGGGCATAGGTTGTCCTGCAATGAGATTTGAGGCGGACTTAGCAAGTCACACCCAAATTGTCATCCGTCGTTTGGATTTCGACTGTTGGAAAGCGTCAGCTTGGGCTCAAGCCTACCAGCCGCCACCGCCGCCGCCACCTCCGCCGCCGCCGGACGAGCCTCCGCCGGAGGAGCCGGACGAGCTCTTGGGCTGCGGCATCGAAGCGGCCATGGCGGCAGAGACCGCCGCGACCGAGGACGCGGCTGCAGCCCCGATATTGCCGGGCGACCAGGAATTGCCGCGATACCATTGCGGCCGGTAGTCTTTCTCGCGCCCCGGATCGACGCGGGCAAGTTCAGCCGCCCAGGCTTCCGACCAGGGTTTTTCGACGCCGAGGCCCGCGGCATAGGGCAGGAACCGCTCGAACAGTTCTTCCGACATCTTTGGCGCATCGCGCATGTTGAGCCGGTTGGTTTCAGCGGTCTCGAGGTAGAGCTTGAAGCCCTTGATGTCGGTGAGCACCTTGGCACCGATTTCAGTCGGCGCGCCGAGCAGCCAGGCCATCACAATCATGACCACGCAGCCGAATATCACCAGCGCGCCCGCGAGACGATAGATCGGCAAGTCGCTGGGAACCAGAACCACCAGGACGCCGACCAGGAAGATGGCAGCGCCGAGGATGAACAGGATGCCGCCGGTCATCTTGTTGCCGGTTCCGCCTTCGCCAAACAG
The DNA here is from genome assembly GCF_002733955.1 of Hoeflea sp. Taxonomy (GTDB): domain Bacteria; phylum Pseudomonadota; class Alphaproteobacteria; order Rhizobiales; family Rhizobiaceae; genus Hoeflea. The sequence goes on from NZ_NVXQ01000006.1 coordinate 157,575, forward strand.
GCTGCGTCCGGCTATCCACATGCCGCCGCCAAACAGCGAAGTCATCAGCACCGGGATCAGGTAAAGAATGCCGTCATCCGGCGGGTCCTGCAAAATCAGCCCGATGATGAATGTCGCGATGGCAAGCAGCGCGCCGGGGATGAACCAGCCGATATTGGCGTTGTAATAGCGGCCTTCATATTCTCTGGAAATGGCCATGCGCAACTTCGTCACGGCACTCTTGAGGGTCTTGCCGTTGCGCTTGTCGAGCACGATTTCATCCCGGTCCGAGAGCAAGGTCGTGAAAAGCGCGTTCTCGCCGCCAGGCAGCGCGGGCGAGCCGGACGCTCCGGCCGCCTCCCCGCGCTGAAGCGTTACCGTTCCCCGCGAATCCTCGTCGATACGAAGAATCCGCTTCACCCCGAGCGACAGCAGGGCTGCGATGAACGGCAGGTCGACGCCTTTCCTGCCGGAGCGGAAGCCGTTGAAATGGGCATAGGACAAGGCCGCCGGCGAGAGGTTTTCAGGCGGGTGGAACAGCGGAATGACGGGTGGTGACGGCGGGTCGCGGCCGACCTTGTTCCAGGCATAAAGGAAATAGGCCGGAACGCCGAGCCAGCCGAGGATCAGCAGTAAGATGCCGATGTTGTCGGCGAAGCCTGCAAAGCCGCCGCCCCAGTCGGGCGTCACCACGCCCTCGGTAAACCCGACCGCGATGGTCATGCCTTCCTCGGGGCCAAGCGGCCGCGTCAGGGCGAAACGGACTTCGGAACCGCCGCTGAGGATGGAACCGGTGTAGTTGCCACCGGTGGCGCCAAACGGGCCGGTATAGGCGGCGACTTGATCCCTGATCGCGCGTGCACCCTCGGGCAAACGGACAGTCGCTTCGGCCGCGAGAATGGGAAAGCTCCAGAAATTGCCGGTCACGTTCCAGTAGAGCTCGTCGTAACCCTCGAAGAACCGCAATTGCCGGGTGGTCACATAGCGGATCGTGTAGGTGTGTTCGCCGCGCGGAATGTACACATCGGCGTCCCCGATCAGAATGCGGAAGAAGCGGCCCTGCCATTCGGTGCTGTAGGGCGACGGCTTGCCATTGTGCAAAACCTCGACGAGATCGAAGCCATTGCTTGACCACAGGCCCCAATTATCCAGCGCCCGCATCGGGATATCACGGTAGATGCCACGCCGGATGGCGTTGCCCTCGGCATTGACGGTGATGGTTTCTATGACTTCGATAGAGGCATCAGCGCGCACATCGATGTCGGCCTTGAAATTGCGGATCTCTTCCCTCGCCGAGGCACCGCCCGTCAGCGCAAGCGAGACAAGCAGTGCGAAGACGATGGAAAGGAACCGTGTCATCTCGGGAACTCCTGCTCATAGCTCACACCCAAAGACGCCAGCGCGTCCCAGTAGGCCGGATAGGTCTTGCCGACGCATTTCGGGTCGAGGATGGTGATGCCGGCGGTCTTCAGTCCGGCGAGGGCAAAACTCATGGCGATGCGGTGATCGGCGAAGGTGTCGATTTCGGCGGAACAGGTCTGGCCGGCGAGTGCCGGGTCGGCATTGACGATGAGATCATCGCCGTCCTCGCGCGCCAGTCCGTCGCGGATGGCATTGAGGCCGAGCGACAGAGCGCGGACACGGTCACATTCCTTGACGCGCAGATTGGCGATGCCGGTAAAGCGCACCGGCTGGTTGTTGTAGGCCGCAAGCACGGCGATGGTGGGGATGGCATCCTGCATCTGCGAGCCGTCGATGACGGCGGGCATGTCCGGAAACGCCGAGATAAGCTCGTAGGCCCGGGCGTCGGGCTGGGTGAAATCCGCAGCGGCCGTGCCGATGTCGATGCGGCCGCCGGTGAGTGCTTCGGCGCCCCAGAGATAGGTGGCCGCCGAGGCGTCCGGCTCGATGTGGAAATCGGTTGCCCGGTAGCCCGTCGGCTCGATCCGCCAGATGGAGGGTGTGACCTGTTCGACATCGGCTCCGAACGCCCGCATGGCGGCGAGTGTGAGATCGATGTAACCGCGCGCGCCAATCTCGTCGCCGGCGAGCTCCACGGTGAAGGGACGGCCCGAACACGGAGCGGCCATCAGCAGGGCGGAGACATACTGGCTCGACAGTCCTGCATCGATGACGACGTGATGGGACGAGAACCCGCCCTTGCCCTCAATGGTCACGGGCGGGCAGCCCGAAGGCGCTTCAATAGTGACGCCCAGCGATTTGAGCGCATCGACGAGCGGGGTGATCGGTCGCTTGCGCATGTGCTCGTCGCCATCGACGACGAAGCGGCCGTTGCCGAGGGCCACGGCTGCGGTCAGGAAGCGGGTCGCGGTGCCGGCATTGCCCAGAAACAGCGGCTCGGAGGGCGGATTGAGTGTGCCGCTGCCGGTGACCACGAGGGTGGTCGCATCCGGTTCCTCGATGCAGACGCCCATGGCGCGCAGGGCATCTGCCATGTAGCGCGTATCGTCGCTTTTCAGCGCGCCGGTCAGCCGGCTGGTGCCGCTGGCTAGTCCGGCGAGCAACAGGGCGCGGTTGGTGATCGACTTCGACCCCGGAGGATTGACGACGCCGGAAAGGCTCCGGCCCGGCGGCACGATGGTGAGTTTTTCAGTCTGCATGTGTCATTCTCGATGTGGCCGGCCTTGCGGCGCGGTCAGAATTTGACCTTCGGGACGGCGCGGTCGGCCTCGTCCTCGATTTCGAAGTATTCCGCCTTGACGAAGCCGAACTGGTTGGCAATCAGCACCGACGGGAAGCTTTCGACCGAGACGTTGAGATTGCGCACCGCGCCGTTGTAATAACGCCGCGACATCGAAATCTCGTTTTCGGTTTCCTCCAGCGCCTGCTGAAATTCCCTGAAATTCTCGTTGGCCTTGAGATCGGGATAGCTTTCGGCCACCGCCATCAGCCGGCCCAGCGCACCGCTGAGCGCGCCTTCGAGTGTGGCCCGCTGCTCGGGCGAGCCGCTGCTGCCGGCAACCGCCTGGCTGCGCAGGCGCGTGACCTCTTCGAGCAGTTCCCTTTCATGCGACATGTAGCCCTTGACCGCTTCAAGCAGGTTGGGGATCAGGTCGGCACGGCGCTTGAGCTGGACATCGATACCGCTCCAGCCCTCGCCCGCCATCTGACGGTTCTTGACCAGCGTGTTGTAAAGCGAAATCGCGTAAAGGACGATGCCCGCCAGCACCGCCAAGATGATCCAAGTCCCCATGCGCCCACTCCCGGCTTTCCAAACAATTCAAATATATGCGCGCAGGCCCGACCTGACAGCGCAACGACCTTACGCACACTCACCCGAAAAATCCACGCAATAGACCGCCACCCACGGCTGAGAACGGCTTTTGCCGGGTATGGCAGGCGCCGGAACCAGGCCTTGCCAACGCAGAAGATGTGCCGAAATCGAAGTTCGCCGCGAACTTGTCAAGCAATGGTTTACCATTCCGGTCTCATAGTTGAAGCATCAGTCTGGGCCTGCGTAGCGTTTTCATTTCACCGGACATATTTTTTAGAGATACAGGACGATTGCGACATGAAGACCTTCGACGCCACCATTTTCGATCTCGCACCCGTGGCGATGTGGATCGAGGACTTTTCCGGGGTCAAGCAGCAGTTCGACCAGTGGCGCAGCGAAGGCGTGGCGGACATCCGGGCCTTTCTCAAAGAAGACATGCGCCGGGTTGCGGCCTGTTCCCAGAAAATCCGGATACTGCAGGTCAACAGCAAGACGCTGGAACTGTTCGAAGCCAGGGATCTGGGGCACCTGGTCGACAATATTTCAGTGGTCTTCAGCGACGACATGTTCGAAAGCCACATCAATGAACTGGCGGCCCTGTGGGAAGGCGAGACCGAATTTTGCAGCAATGCGGTCAATTATTCGCTGTCCGGCCGGCGCATGGACATCCAGCTCAAGGGCTCGGTGATGCCAGGCTATGAAGACACGCTTGGCCAGGTTCTGCTGACCACCGAGGACGTGACAGCGCGCGAAGATGCGCGGCGCAACGAATACTCGAGCCGGCAGCACGCCGAGGGCCTGTTCGAACATTCGCCGGTGTCGCTGTGGGTCGAGGATTTCAGCCAGATCAGGGAGCTGATCGAATCCGTACGCGATCGGGGCATTGTCGATTTCCGCGTCTTCATGGATGTGCATCCGGAATTTGTGCGCCAGTGCATGAGCGAGATCCGGGTTATCGACGTCAACCAGGCGACGCTCGACCTGTTCGGGGCGCCCGACGTTCAGACGCTGCTTCATCGTCAGGCCGACATCTTCCGCGACGAGATGGAAAAACCGTTCCGGGAACAGCTGATGGATCTGTGGGAAGGCAAGCTCTACCATCAGCGCGAGGTGGTGAACTACGCGCTCGACGGGTCGATACGGCATATCCTGCTGCATTTTGCTGTCCTGCCGGGACACGAGACCGATTGGGCGCAGGTCCAGGTGGCGCTGACCGACATTACCGCGCGCAAGAAGGCCGAGGCCTATCTCGAATATCTGGGCAAGCACGACGTGCTGACCAAGCTGCACAATCGCGCCTTCTACATGGATGAACTCAACAGGCTCGAACGCAAGCCGTTGCGCCCGGTCTCGGCAATCCTGATGGACCTGAACGGTCTCAAGGAGGCCAATGACCAGCTCGGTCATGACGCCGGCGATGCGCTGCTGCGCCGCTTCGGCGAGGTTCTCAACGGCGTGGTGTCGCAGCCCAACCATGCGGCCCGGATCGGTGGTGACGAGTTCGCCATCCTGATGCCCGGAGCCGACCGCAAGGCCGTCACCTCAATGGTCGAAACCATCAGTGAACTGCTGCACATCAACAACCAGTTCTACTCCAACGCGCCGTTGAGCGTGGCGATCGGCATGGCAACAAGCCAGGACGGCGAGAAGATGGAGGACCTGGTCAAGCGCGCTGACCGGGCGATGTATGAGGACAAGCGTCTGCATCATACCGGCGGGAAGACCTTGGAGCAGAAGGCCAAGAACGGCTCCGCCCTCGCCAGCTGAAAAACCACGATCCGGGCTCAGATGAGGCCGAACCGGGTGAAGCTTTTGCCGGTTGCAGTTCCAGCGCGGTTTATTCGGCAGCCTGCAGGAAACCGTGTCCGCCCGCGTCGGTGAGCAGGAAGGCTTCACCGCACTGGCGCGAGAGGTTGCGCACGCGCAGGATATAGCCTTGGCGCTCGGTCACTGAAATGACGCCGCGCGCATCCAGCAGGTTGAAGACATGGCTTGCCTTGATGCACTGGTCATAGGCCGGCAGCACGCATTTGTGCAGACCACCCGGCTCTGATGGCGCGCCAGACTTGAGAATGGCTTCGCATTCCTTTTCGGCATCTTCGAAATGCTTGAGCAGCATTGCGGTGTCGGCGATCTCGAAATTGTAGCGCGAATATTCCTGCTCCGACTGCAGGAAGACATCACCATAGGTGACCTTCTCGGCGCCTTCACGGCCATTGAAGTTGAGGTCATAGACATTGTCGACGCCCTGGACATACATCGCCAGGCGCTCGAGACCATAAGTCAGCTCGCCTGCCACCGGTGCGCATTCAATGCCGCAGACCTGCTGGAAATAGGTGAACTGGCTGACTTCCATGCCGTCGCACCAGCACTCCCAGCCCAGACCCCAGGCACCGAGCGTCGGGCTTTCCCAGTCATCCTCGACAAAGCGGATGTCGTGCAATAGCGGATCGACGCCGATCGCCTTGAGCGAGCCGAGATAGAGCTCCTGCAGGTTGGACGGGTTGGGCTTGAGGATGACCTGGTACTGGTAATAATGCTGCAGCCGGTTGGGGTTTTCACCGTAACGGCCATCCTTGGGGCGGCGCGAGGGCTGCACGTAAGCCGCGTTCCAGGGCCGTGGGCCGAGCGCGCGCAGGGTTGTGGCCGGATGAAAGGTTCCGGCGCCGACTTCCATGTCGTAAGGCTGAAGCACGACGCAGCCGTAATCGGCCCAGTAGCGATGCAGCGCAAGAATGAGCGCCTGAAACGAGCGGGTCGGCTTCATGTGATCTGGAAGGGTTTCGGTCATGGCTTGGGATCCGGATGGCGCATCATGAGGGCTCGGGCCATCTTGAGAGCGGCCCTGAATGTGCGGCGACAGGTGCCATGAAGGGAATGACCGGTCAAGTCTACAGCAAACGGCTTGACAGATTAGGGCGACCGTCCTAATAATTTAGGACACGTGACCTAATATGGAATTTGTGCTGTGAAAGCCGATGAAACCCGCCGGAAGATAGTGGTCGCAGCTGACAAGCTCTTTTACGAACAAGGGTTTGAAAGAGCGTCCTTTGCCGACATCGCCCGAGTGGTCGAGATCTCGCGGGGCAACTTCTATTACCACTTCAAGACAAAGGACGCCGTTCTGGCCGCGGTGATCGAACACAGGCTTGATGAGCGCAAGGCGATGTTGCGCCGTTGGGAGCAAGAGGAAGACAAACCCGCGAACCGGGTAAAGAGCTTCATCAACATCCTCATCTCCAACCAGACCAAGATCATGGCGTTCGGATGCCCGGTCGGGACGCTTTGCACCGAACTCGCCAAGCTCGACCATGCCCTGAAACCTGAAGCCGCCGGGTTGTTCACCCTGTTCGCGGAGTGGCTGGAACGACAATTCGTCGAACTCGGATGCGGCGGCCAGGCCCCCGATCTTGCCATGCACCTGCTCATGCGCAGCCAGGGCGTCGCCTCCCTTGCCAACACCTTTCAGGACGCGGAGTTCGTCCGCCGCGAGGTTGAAGCGATGTATCAATGGCTGGACAACCAGCTCTCACCAATGCGCCCGATATGAACCGGGGGCCAAGAACAGGAGATTCCCATGTTTCTGATCATGCTTCGCTTTTCCGACAACAAGTCAGCAGCCGCAGAGCATATGCAGGCGCACAACGCCTGGATTGCCAAAGGCTTTGAGGAGGATGTGTTCCTGCTCACCGGCAGCATCGAGCCGAAACAGGGCGGCACTGTGCTGGCTTACAACATCACACGCGCCGAGCTCGAAAAGCGCGTGGCTGAAGATCCCTTTCTCGCCCACAATGTGGTGACGGCGGAGATTGCCGAGATAACGCCAGGGAGGACTGATCCAAGACTGGATTTCCTCAAGGCATGAATTACTCGTCGGGTTTTCTGAGCCGGTATTCGCCGGTGTCGGGGTCCTCGATCAAGGTGCCTTGCGCGCCGGTGCGGGTTTCCTTCTCGGCGTCGCGGACCTTGGCGCTGACGCGTTCGGCCTCGGCGATGAAGCGCTTGTAACCAAGCCAGGCCACGGCTCCGGCGGCGGCGAGCAAAAGAAGTTGCGGCATGTTTAGCGGTCCTTTCCTCACCCTCAGACCCGGGCGTCCCATCTGCAGATAATGGCGGGTTCCGCCCTCACCTGTCCTCACTCATTCCTAGGCCGCTTCGGCAACCCGTCTACGTTTCCGAGGCGGATCAAAGGCCGTAGCGGGACCAGAGCGCCCGGTCTTCCAGCGCATTCAACCCTGCTTCACCGATCCCTGCAAGCGTATCGGCGGCGATTGACGCGCTTACGCCGGGCACACGGCGGCCAAACAACCCGCGCTGCGCGCTAATCAGGCGCATCTTGACCATGTCGCCATAGCGCGCCCGCAGTGCCGACCGAAGGTCGCCCAACTCATCGACCAGTCCCAATTCCCTGCCGCGAATACCGGTCCAGAAACGGCCGGTGAACAGGTCCGCATCGTCTTTCAGCCTGGCGCCACGGCTGTCCTTGACCAGATCGATGAAGACCTTGTGAATGTCGAGCTGCAGATCCTTCAGCCGGGCAACGTCTTCAGGGTTTTCCGGCTGGAACGGATCGAGCAGCGACTTGTTCTCGCCTGCGGTATAGACCCGGCGCTCGACGCCGATCTTGTCGATCAGGCCGGTGAAGCCGAAACCTGCCGAGATGACTCCAATGGAGCCGACCACGGAGGACAGATCGGCGATGATCTCGTCCCCGGCGCAGGCGATCATGTAGCCGCCGGAAGCCGCCACATCCTCGACGAAGATCAGCACCTTCTTGTTTTTCTCGGCCGCCAGATCGCGGATGCGCTTGTAGATCAGCCGTGACTGCACCGGAGATCCGCCGGGCGAATTGATCACGATGGCAACCGCCGGCGCCTTCTTGTCGGCGAAGGCCCGCGCCAGCAAGGGCGCCACGGTGGCGATGTTGAGGTTCTGGCGAAACTGGTTGCCGCCAGCCATTATGGTTCCATGCAACCTGACGACCGGGATGGTGGTGATATCCTTGCGAAAACGGGCGGGATAGAAAGAACTCAAAGAAACCATGACGGGCCAATCCTGTTGTCGACGGCAATCCATGCCGGCATTTCCATGCACCACGCCATGTATGTCTTTTCTGACCCAGTACAATGGCTCAGCGAGGGCCTTGGGTTATTTTGACGGTCGATTGGGTGTTTGCCGGGGCCAGGCGGCGCGACCATTGGCAAGGCCGTGCATCTGGTCCGAAAAGGCGTGCCCCTCGCCCTCGTGGATGAGGATCCGGTCGCGCAGACGCATGCGGGCGCGGCTGCCCTTGATGGCCGTGATCAGGATCCGGATCGCATCGCTGCCAGTGCGCGGAATGACCGGGGTGATTTCGACGCCACCGAAGCGTTTTCCCAGTGCGGCGAAGATCTCTGCCAGCGATTCCGGCCGCGCGATGACCGACACCTGGCCACCCGGCTTGAGGATGGCGGCAGCGGTGCGAAGCCAGCGCTCGAACAGATCATCACTCTCCATCGCATGGGCCTCGGCCTTGAGCAGGTCAGGCGTCTTGCGGTCATGTCCGGAATTGAACGGCGGGTTGAGGATGACATAGTCATAGGCGTAATCGGCAAGCCCGGCCTCACGACGGTGGCTACCGGTCAAGGTCACATCGGCCTCGATGACGCTGGCGCGGGCAGTCAGATGAACATTTTCAGATAGTGCCAGAGATCTGCGCGCGCATTCGGCCATGGCGGGCGACCGCTCGATCAGCACGGCGTTCAGGTCCGGCAGCCGGTTGATGGCGGCAAGGCCGGCTGCCCCCGCGCCGGCGCCAAGATCAGCCAGCGTCCCTGCTGCGCCCTCGGGCACGGTGGCTGCCAGCAACATGGCATCCATGCCGGCCCGGTGACCGCTGCCCGCCGGCTGGACCAGGAAAAAGCCGCCATTGTGGAAGGCGTCGATCGTGATTGAGGCTGCAGCGTTCAGCGTCTTGCTGTCAGGCGTTTGCGTCACGGTCGTTCCAGGGCCTGAGTTCTTCTTCCAGACCCGCATCGATGACAATCCGGCGGGCCTGGGAGGCCATACCCGGATCAACCAGGATGCGGCGCGGAATCACCCCCACGGATCCTTCGAGAATGCTCATTCCGTTGTCGGCCACCATGCAGCCGATTCCGGCATCGCGCATCAGGCTTTCCACGAATGAAATGAGGACCGGGTCATTGGTGCGTATGAGGTCGTGCATGGTGTCTCCCTGTGTCTTCTTTGTTTCATCCAAATCTATCACTTATCAAGCCTTACCCGCGTCAAATCGCAGCTTGCCGTCAGTTGAAGCGCTGAATAATGTGCAAACAAAGTTTTAACAGGAGTCCGTACCCGTGGGCGTAGTCATATCACTGGACGAAGGAAAACAAAGAGACGCCTCGGTCAAGCCGCTGGTCGAAAACACCAAGCCCGACATGGAGCGCGTCAACCAGCTGATTCTGTCCAAGGCAGGTTCCGACGTCGCTATGATCCCGGAAGTGGCAAACCACCTGATTTCTTCGGGCGGCAAGCGGCTCCGCCCGATGCTGACACTGGCCTCGGCGACGATGTTTGGCTACGAGGGCGAAGCCCACATCAAGCTCGCCACGTCGGTCGAGTTCATGCACACGGCAACGCTCCTGCATGATGACGTGGTCGACGAGAGCGATCTCAGACGCGGCCGCTCGACCGCCCGGATGATCTGGGGCAACCAGGCCAGCGTGCTGGTCGGCGATTTCCTGCTCGGTCAGGCCTTCAAGATGATGGTCGAGGTCGGCTCGCTGGAAGCGCTCGACGTGCTGGCAACCGCCGCCTCGGTGATCGCCGAAGGTGAAGTGCTGCAATTGTCGGTCGCCAAGAACATGGAAACGACCGAAGATGACTATCTGGCCGTTATCCGGGCCAAGACCGCAGCGCTGTTTTCAGCGGCCTGCGAAGTCGGGCCGATCGTGGCCGGCGTCAGCAAGGCAGAGCGCAATGCGCTCAGATCCTACGGCATGAATCTCGGCCTGGCGTTCCAGCTGATCGACGACGTGCTCGATTATGGCGGGTCGGCCAAGGACCTGGGCAAGAATGTCGGCGACGATTTCCGCGAAGGCAAGATCACCCTGCCGGTGGTGCTTGCCTATCGCCGCGGTTCCGAATCGGAGCGGGCGTTCTGGCGCGAGGCCATCGAGGGCGGCAAGACCGACGATGCGGCGCTCGAAAAGGCAATGGGGCTGATTACCAAATATGGCAGCCTGAAAGACACCACGGCCCGGGCCGAGCATTACGCCTCGATCGCGCGCGATGCACTGGCACCGCTGCCTGATTCGGCAGAGAAATCGGCGCTGCTCGAAGTCATCGCGTTTTGCGTGAACCGGGCGAGCTGAAGCCGGCAGCGCTGTGAGGCATCATGCATGCAGTTGCGTGCGCAATGTGCTGTTGCCTGGGATCAGCGCGGCAGGTCAGCGTTCAAATGACCACATTTGAACGCGACGGGGATTAGCCTTTGTCTGCGGCATGCTGGAGCCTTGCCGCCCTGCGCCAAAAAAGCCATTGTGTTGGGTATACATGCTTCGGCACATGGCCGACGCATGGCCAGAACGAACATGAGGCAGGACTTGATGCGGCGAAATTTGACAGCCCGGTTTGCGGCCAGCGTTGCGCTGGGTGTTATCCTAACCCTTGGTGGAGCGATGGCTCCCGGAGCCAGCCAAGCCGTGGCGGCCACAGCCCAGGAACAGGAAACGCAACCCAATTTCCTCGGTTTCGCCGGGGCCTATCTTGCTGCCCGCACCGCCGATGTCGACAATGACACCAGCCGGGCGATCGAATTCTACGGCAAGGCGCTGGAATTCGACCCCAAGAATATCGAAGTCAAGCAACGGCTGATGGTGGCGCTGTTCAGCGGTGGACGGTTTTCCGAAGGCGCCGTTCTGGCCCGCGAACTGAAAGACGACCCCGCCGTGGCGCAGGTTTCCCGCCTCGCCCTGATGGTGGAAGCAATCAGCAAGCGCGAGTACCGCAAGGCTGCCAGCCTGCTTGACTCCGATGACAGCAATCCGATCGACCGCCTGCTCAACACGCTGATGAAGGCCTGGGCGCAGTTCGGTTATGGCGAGGGCGAAGCGGCGATTGCGTCGATCCAGGCGCTTGAAGGACCACCATGGTATCCGGTCTTCATCCGCTATCATGCCGGCGCCATGGCACAGGCCATGGGCAAGAAGGCCGAGGCGCGGAAACAGTTCACCGACCTGATCGCCGATCCGCAATCGGGGGCCGCGGCGCCGGACACCTATATCCGCGCCGTGATGGCCCTGGCCGGATTGGAAGCGCGCGAGGGCAACAAGCGGGCAGCCCTTGATGCGTTGGCCGCCGGCGAGGAGTTTTCTCCGGGCTACGCGCCGCTTGCCGCGCTTCAGCAACGGATCGAAAGCGATGGCAAGCCGGAACCGGGCGTGATGACGGCGCAGCAGGGCACTGCCGCCGTTCTGTTCACGCTGGGAAGTGCGCTCAACCGCGAGGGCGCGGAAGAAACCGTGGCTGTATATCTTCAGTTTGCCCGCACGCTGGATCCGCAGAATGCTGCGACGCTTGTCATTCTGGGCGGGCTGACCGAAAGGCTCGGCAAGCTTGAAGAAGCAATCAAGCTCTACGAGGCCGTGCCGGACACCTCGCCGATGCGCCGGGTATCAGAATTGCAGCTGGGTCTGGCGCTGGCCGATCTTGGCCGCAATGGCGAGGCCAAAGACCACCTCAAGGCACTGATCGAATCCGATCCCAGGGACATCCGAAGCTATCTGGCCTATGGCAGCGTGCTGTCGCAGGACAAGGATTATGTGGAAATGGCGCTCACCTACGAGACCGCCATTTCCGTCATCGGGCCGGTGCCGACGCGCAATGACTGGAACCTGTTCTTCCAGGCCGGCATTGCCAATGAGCGGCTGAAACAGTGGCCGAAGGCGGAAGCCCATTTCAAGCGTGCGCTGGAACTGTACCCCGACCAGCCGCAGGTGATGAACTATCTGGGCTATTCCTGGATCGACATGAACATCAACCTCGAAGAGGGGATGGACCTGATCCGCGCCGCCGTCGATCTCAGGCCCAATGACGGTTATATCGTCGATTCGCTGGGCTGGGCGCATTACCGTCTCGGCCAGTACGACGATGCGGTGCGCGAACTCGAACGCGCGGTCGAGCTCAAGCCTGCCGATCCGACGATCAATGACCACCTTGGCGATGCCTACTGGCGGGTCGGGCGTGAGCTGGAAGCGACATTCCAGTGGAAGCGCGCCCTGAGCAACGAACCGCCCGAGGATCTGTTGCCTGAAATCGAACGCAAGCTGAAAGAGGGTCTGACCGGTGCGACAAATGCCGTTCCCGCCACGGCCAATGGCACGGACCAGGGCAGTGAGCCGGCCGAGCTGGAGGATGGCGCAGGCGCGGACAAGAAGAGCGGTCTTGCGCCTGCAGAAACTCTGAAGCGCCAGGCGTCGCTGGACACACAAACCTGCAAGGCCGCAATCGCCACCTCACCATGCAATGCTGAAAATTGACGCGCCGGCCAAGATCAACCTGGCGCTTCACATCACCGGCCGACGGGCGGATGGCTATCATCTGATTGAAAGCCTTGTCGTCTTCGCCAAGCTCGGTGACCGGGTCTCGGTACAACCAGCCGAGCGCGACATATTTCGGGTGGAAGGGCCGGAAGCGGCTGCGTTGTCGGGTGAAGATGCTGACAACAACCTGGTTGTGCGAGCGCGGGACAGATTGCGCGCGATGGCACGACAGTCCGGGCTCGAATTGCCGCCGGTCGAGATCTGCCTCGAAAAGCGGCTGCCGGTGGCCTCGGGCATTGGCGGCGGCTCGGCGGACGCCGCGGCTACGCTCAAGGCTCTGTGCGCGCTCTGGGACTATGCTCCAGCCCCAGAAGCCCTGTCGCAACTGGCGCTGCGGCTTGGCGCCGATGTGCCCATGTGTCTTGATGGGCGGGCGCTGATTGCGCGCGGGATCGGCGAGACGCTGTCACCAGTTAACCTCGGCTTCGGGCTTGATCTCGTGATTGTGAATCCGCGCGTGAGTGTGTCCACGCCAGCTGTTTTCTCCGCACTCAAGGAGCGCGACAACGCTCCCCTGCCCGCCCCGGAGAACCTCGATGACAGGGATGGTTTCGTAAAATGGCTCGAAGCGGCCCGGAACGACTTGCAGCCGCTGGCGCAACGCATGGTGCCAGACATTGCTGACTGCCTCTCGGCGCTTGAGTTGGTAGGGGCGCGCCTTTCCCGCATGTCAGGCTCGGGCGCGAGCTGCTTTGGTATTTTTGACAGCGCAGAAATGGCGCAGGCGGCAGCATCGTCCTTGCAACAGAACAAACCGGGCTGGTTTGTCGCCGCGACAGGCACAAGGCGATAACTCGTCTGCTTGACGAACCTACTGCAGCGCCAGGACGGATGCGGGAACGATCTCGCATTTCAACCTGGTCATGGCCAGGCCTCGTCCCAGGCTCTCGAGCGACTGACCGGACTTCGCATTGGCAATGGCCTGACGTTTCGGAATGAGCACGCCATGCTCAAGCGCCGACAGGCGGCGACGAAAGCGTTGCAGGAACGGTAACCGATACTCCCGCGACGGCCGCATCCGCGCCGACATCTGACCAGACATGATGTGCTGACCGATATGATCGATCCATCCGATAAGCGGCCTCGCGCCCGGCTCGATCAGCAATAGCCAATCGCCACGGGTAGAGCGCACCACATCGCGCAGATCTGGATCTTCAAGGAAGCGGCAGCCGGCAGCATCGGCCAACAGGGCGGTATTGTCGCGGGACCCGCGATCGAGAATGATCACTTCCGCGATCAGGCCTTCGACGGCGCCGTGGACAAGAGCCGCGAGGGTAACTGCCAGGGGTTTTTCCTGGTCTTTGCATTCAATCAACACACTGATCATGGCCCCTTTTAATCGATGTGTGGCGGATGCGCCAGATGGGCGTGCGGCCCCTGTCTCGCAGATTATCAACAGGCTTCGGCTATTTGTTCTTGCTTCGTTCCGCAACTTCGACTAGGAATATAATCACGATCACCGACCGCTTCCAACTCACTCCCGGTGTTCATGGAGGTTTCATGCCGAGCCTTGCAACATTGAAACAGACTGCCCTTGCTCCCGCACTGGGAGCCGCCGAAGCCGATGCTCTGATGTCGGCCAGCGGCGTGCGGATTGCCGATGACCGGGTGCGCGGTCGCGGCGCCGGTCTGAACATGTCGGGCCGTTTCGAGGTCAACACGCGCGAGGTGTTTGACGATGGCTGGAGCAGCCTTGAAGACCTGGCGCCGTTCAAGACCGAAGTTCAGATCGAGAAACCGCGTACGGTGATCACCCGCAATCAGTCGCCTGACCTTTCCTTTGACCGCTCCATCAATCCCTATCGCGGCTGCGAGCATGGCTGTGTCTACTGCTTTGCCCGTCCGACCCATGCCTATATGGGCCTGTCGGCAGGGGTGGACTTCGAGGCGCGGCTGTTCGCCAAGCCCGACGCGCCACGGCTTTTGGAACGGGAATTGTCACGGCCGGGCTACAAGGTTCAGCCGATCGCCATCGGCACCAACACAGACCCCTATCAGCCGGTCGAAAAGCAATGGCGCATCATGCGGCAATTGCTTGAGGTTCTGGAAGCAGCTGGTCATCCGGTCGGCATCGTCACCAAGTCAGCGCTGGTGATGCGCGACATCGACATTCTGGAGCGCATGGCCGCCAAGGGCCTGGCGCGGGTGGCACTCTCGGTGACCACGCTCGACCGCAAGCTGGCGCGCACCATGGAGCCCCGCGCCGCGACGCCCGAGCGCCGGCTTGAAGCCATGCGCGCACTTTCCGATGCCGGCATTCCTGTCTCGGTGATGGCGGCCCCGGTGATCCCGGGTCTGAATGATCACGAGATCGAACGCATTATGGACTCGGCAAAGGCAGCCGGTGCGGATGCAGCGGGCTATGTCATGCTGCGTCTGCCGATTGAGGTCAGCCCGCTGTTCAGGGACTGGTTGCTCAGGCACTACCCTGACCGCTACCGGCATGTGATGTCGCTGATCAGGTCGATGCGGGGCGGCAAGGATTACGATGCCGAGTTCTCCAAGCGGATGCGCGGCACCGGGCCCTATGCCTGGCAGATCGCCCGCCGGTTCGAGCTGACGGCCAAGCGGCTCGGGCTGAACATGCGCAAGGCACCGTTGCGGACCGACCAGTTTGTGCCTCCGCATGGCGAAGGTGTTCAGCTGAGCCTGCTTTAAGCCCCGTCAGCGCCTGGATCTTTGCATCAGGGCGCCGAGATGGAAGAGAGTTCTTGAGACAGAACAGCGCTGCGAACCCGGCTTGCGGGTGGCGCTGTGAGAAAACCGGACCGTATCTCGCCCCATAATGCGGTCCGGCGTCCGTGCGGCATCCCGTCCCCGCCGCCGGACCTTGCAGAGGATCGGGCGGGTATGCGAGTTTCGCCGCAACATGGCTCGTACCCCGCCCGATTCGCTGTTTCCCGATTACCCTGCGGTACCCGACTATCGCTTTGAGCAGCACTGTGTCCAAAGCGGGTATCAACTGGTTGCCGGCCTTGATGAAGCCGGACGCGGCCCGCTCGCCGGACCCGTCGTCGCTGCCGCGGTTGTCCTCGACCCGGCCTGCATTCCCGAGGGGCTGGATGATTCCAAAGCCTTGACGGCCAGCCGACGCGAGCTGCTGTTCGACCTGATCATGGCCTCGGCCGAGGTTTCCGTTGCCAGCGCATCAGCCCGCGAAATCGAGGCGACCGACATCAGGGCCGCAAGCCTGGCTGCCATGCGCCGTGCGCTGTGCGCGCTTCCGGTCAAGGCCGACTATGCGCTGGTGGATGGCCGTGATGTGCCTGTGGGGCTCACCTGCCCGGCGCGCGCCCTGGTCAAGGGCGATGCCCGCTGCCTGTCGATTGCGGCTGCTTCCATCGTCGCCAAGGTCACACGCGACCGGCTGATGACGCGCGCCGCAACCGTCTATCCTGTCTATGGCTTCGAGAAGCACAAGGGCTACGGCGCAAAGCTGCATCTCAAGGCCATCGCCGATGACGGCCCCTGCCCTTTGCACAGAATGACATTCCGGCCAATGCGCCAGGACTGATACACCGGACGGTGCTTCTAAGCAGCGTTCATCGTGCTTCTCAAATCCAGGACACAAAAAAGGCCGGGAGATGATCCCGGCCTTGATTTCAGTCGCTGAGAAAACCTCAGTTGAGGCGTGTCTTCAGCTCTCCGAGAGAAGCCTTGAACAGCTCTCCCGAGGCCTTGCCGTCAACCTTTTCACTGATCAGCTTTTCAGCTGCAACGATCGCCAGATCAACCGCAGAGGCGCGAACCTCGTTGATCGCATCGGCTTCGGCCTGACGGATTTTCTGTTCAGCCATCGCGGTGCGACGGGTGACATATTCTTCGGACTTGACCTTGGCTTCCTCACGCAAAGCTGCGGCTTCCTTTTCTGCAGCGCTGAGAAGGCTCTCGGCTTCAGATTCGGCTTCCTTGCGTTTGCGCTGATACTCGGCAAGCAGTTGCTGGGCTTCTTCACGCAGCTTCTTTGCTTCCTCGAGTTCATTGCGGATCTGATCGGCGCGCTTGTCGAGTGCGCCGGCAATCATCGCGGGTACCTTCACGTATGCGAGGATGCCCAGAAAGATGATGAGACCAATAAGTGCCCAGAATGTAGCGTCCATGAACGTCTCCCCTGCTTACTTGCCGGATGCAGCGCGGATCGCCGCGGCGACCTCTGCTTTGGTCACGGCGCCACCAAGAAGATGCTTGACCATATCGCCGGCAGCCTCCTCGGCAATGGTGTCGACGTCGGCAAGTGCCTTGGTCTTGATGGCGGCAATGCTTTTTTCGGCATCGGCCATCTTGGCACCCAGCTCGGCTTCGGTTGACGCCCGTTCTGCTTCTGCAGCGGCCTTGGCCTTTTCACGCGCTGTTTCGGCAATTGCCGAAGCTTTCTTACGCGCATCCGCCAGTTCCTGCTCGTAAGCAGCAATGGCGTTGTCAGCCTCTTCCTTCAGACGATTGGCCTCATCGAGATCCTGTGCGATCCGGTCACGCCGGTGCTCCAGGATGCCGCCGATGCGAGGCACAATGACCTTGGACATGAGCAGATAGAACAAGCCGAAGGTGATCGCCAGCCACAAGAGCTGCGATGCGAAGGTCGATGAATCGAAGGGCGGGAACACACCGCTCGTGTGGGCTTCGCCCTCGAGTGCGCCGGTTTCCGAATTGGTCCCTTCGGTGGGGCTGGACTGGGCATAAGCCGTAGTCACAACAAACATGGTCACCTCCAGATGAAATGCCACGCCGGGTTATCCGGCGTGGCAAACCTAACTCTTGTCGTCGATTAGACGGCGAAGAGGAGAAGGAGGGCAACGAGCAGCGAGAAGATGCCCAGAGCTTCTGTCACGGCGAAGCCGAAGATGAGACGGCCGAACTGGCCGTCAGCTGCCGACGGGTTGCGCAGAGCGCCTGCCAGGTAGCTGCCGAAGATGTTGCCCAGGCCAATGCCTGCGCCGCCCATGCCGAGGCAAGCGATGCCGGCGCCGATGTACTTTGCTGCTTCTGCTTCCATGATAAAACTCCTTTGGAATGGGATGGATGCGATTTCGTTGGCGGCGGACCGCCGGTGAGTGGATCCTAGTGGCCGGGATGCAGGGCGTCGTTGAGGTACATGCAAGTCAGCACCGCAAAGACGTAGGCCTGAAGGAAGGCAACAAGGAATTCGAGACCGGTCAGAGCCACGGTCATGATTAGCGGCAGGATTGCCGTGCCGACGCCAAGCGCGCCCAGGCTGCCGAGCGAAACGACGAAGCCGGCGAACACTTTCAGCGTGATGTGACCTGCCAGCATGTTGGCGAAAAGACGGACCGAAAGGCTGATCGGACGCGACAGGAAGGAGATCACCTCGATCATGACCACCAGCGGCATCAGCACGCCGGGAACACCCGAGGGCACGAAAAGCTGGAGGAAATGCAGCCCGTGCTTCCAGAAACCGTAGACCACCACCGTGCCGATGACGAGCATGGCAAGCGCAAAGGTGATGATCAGGTGGCTTGTGACGGTAAAGAAGTAGGGAAACATGCCGATCAGGTTTGCGACCAGGACAAACATGAACAGGGAGAACACCAGGGGGAAGAACCGCATGCCCTGCGACCCGGCGCCATCCCGCAGCATCGAGGCTACGAACTCATAGGACATTTCCGAGACCGACTGCAGACGGGAAGGAACCAGTCCGCGATTTGCAGTGGTCAGAAACAGGAACCCGGCAGCAAGCGCGACAGTGCCGACCATGAACAGCGACGAATTGGTGAACGACAAGTCCAGCCCGCCGATCTCGATGGGAACGAGCTTGCTGATCTGGAACTGACTAATCGGATCGTTTGCCACCTAAAACCTCATTTTCGCCATCCGGCCGTGCCGGACATTAATTCCCGTCGTCTTCGCCGCGCGCCCCGGTCTTGCCTGACCCGCCGGGACCCGGCTGGGCGACTGCGCCGGTCGAGCGCAAAACATTCAGCACCCCGGCACTGAAGCCGAGCAGCAAAAAGACAATCAACCCCCAGGGCGACGTGCCCAAGAATCGATCGAACATATACCCCAGTATCACGCCGACGACCACGCCGGCGATGAATTCGCTCGACAGCTTGACCGCCAGTGCATAGCCCTTCGAAGCTTCCCTGTTGGATCCACCTTCCGGTTCCACCTTGCGGCGGGCTGAAAGTTCGGCATCCAGGCGCTTGCGACGGGCGTCCAGGTTTTCCGACAGGCCCTTGTCCGTACCACCGCCATTGCCCGGAGCTTCCGGGCCGCCAGAACCGCGCTTTTCATCCATGAATGCGCCCCCCTGACTCGCCAGCGACGACCGGAAAAAGTCCGTATCGAAGTCGGGCGCAACATAGTTTTAGGTCAGATCATAGTCAAGGCGCGCAAAGACCTTGACACAAAAGGATTTTATACATTATTTTCAATGGCTTGAGGAAGCCGCTCCAGCACCCGCTACAGAAGTATCAGAAAAACTTGGTGCGCTGCGTCAGACTCAC
The DNA here is from genome assembly GCF_002733955.1 of Hoeflea sp. Classification (GTDB taxonomy): domain Bacteria; phylum Pseudomonadota; class Alphaproteobacteria; order Rhizobiales; family Rhizobiaceae; genus Hoeflea. The sequence goes on from NZ_NVXQ01000006.1 coordinate 176,834, forward strand.
GCAGACCGGACTGCCTCATGCTGGGATCGCAGGGCTTGCGCATCCATGGCCGAACGTGACAGGCAAATGACAGCGACGGCCGTTGGATTTACGGCCACACGGCGTCGGATCGCGCCCCGCTGATCCGGGAGCTGATGATCAGGACCAGCCGCCGCCATAGGTGACATAGAAGATGTGAAGACCGATCTGGCCAACCTTGCGCATCTTGCGGGCCCAGGGCGGGCGGACATAGGTGGCGTGATAGTGGGTCGAGGAGCCGACTTCGGGGAGCCAGATCTTGCCTGCGGTGGTGGCCAGAGCGATCTCCTCGGCCATATCCCAATGCTTGGGAGAGCGAACCCTGTCCTTGATGCCGTCGCAAGCGAAGGAAAACTGGCACCGGTTGCGCCAGTTCTTGTTCTGATACACGACACCGCAGATGGTTTCGGGATAGGTCGGGTTGCGGACACGGTTGAGAATCACCTGAGCCACGGCTGCCTGACCCTTGACGCTTTCGCCCCTCGCCTCGAAATAGATGCCGGCCGCCAGGCAACGTTGCTCCGCCGCGGAGAATGTCTTCGCAGGCAGTGCCGTACCAGCCCAGGCATGGTCCTTTTCGTCAACCGGTGGGATGAACCGTCCGCGCTTGGTTTCTTCGCGCAGCACCGAGCTGAATGGCGACTGCTTGGCGTAGTCCGGTTCCGGAGGCGCATAGGCGGTGGCCAGGATATCGGGATTATCGTTGGTAACCAGGCTCGCCAGAACCGGCGACACCTGGGACGTGGTGACCGCCCGGCCTGTCGGGTAGAACGCCGTCGCTATCTCGATTTCCTTGCCGCGGATGCTGGGCTTGAGGAACGCCATGCTGGTCTTGAGATCAGGCGCCGGACGCAGCAGGCCGGACTGTCGTTCAAGCACGGAACCTGCGGAAAAATCCTTTGGCGGCTGGACGGGCGCCACGGCAATAACACGGCCCTGCTTGAGGTGGCGGGTGACGCGCTCGGCGTCGGGGCGCGGATCGGCCGCGCCGATCTTGCCGAGGAACGCAATCTTGTCGCCATTGGGCAGGGTTACACCGGCGCCCGAGGTGATGGACGAGGTCAGAATCGGATCGGAGAACTCGACCTCTGCAGCCTGGATCGATCCAGCCGGTGACGCGGTAAGGTAGGTCTTCCAGCGCGCATCAGCGCTTTCGCTGCCGCCCAGCATTGTGGCCATGTCGGCATGCGACGTCACGGTCGGTGAGGAAAGGAATGCCGCAAGGCCGAGGACCACGGGCGCAGACAGGCGGCCAAGCCGGGACTGGGCGCGGCCGGACGTACGACGTTTCTGACGCAAAACAACTACTCCGAACTCAAGACACATACTCAATACTGTGCTTGAGAATGGAGCATTAACCTTGATGGAGCGTTAATAAGCGATTCAGAAAAAGCGCATTACTCGTCAACACTCCAACGCGGCGATCGCGCAGATGGTTTCATCAACCGCTGCGTTTTTTCGGCGCCAGCTTGCCGGACACCGTGCGCCGGGTGGACTTCTTCGGCATGACCGATGCGCGCTTGGGCTTGCCGTCCTTCGACGCATAGGGATTGTCGCCGCTGCGATAGACCACACGCAAGGGAATGCCCGGCATGTCGAAATCCTTGCGCAACGAATTGACCAGGTAGCGGGTGTAGGATTCCGGCACGGCCTCCGGCCTTGTGCAGGAGATCATGAAGCCGGGCGGGCGCGACTTGATCTGGGTCATGTATTTAAGCTTGAGCCGGCGTCCCGACACGGCCGGCGGCGGGTGATGCCCCTGGGTGTGATCGAGCCAGCGGTTGAGCTTGGCGGTCGAGACCCGCTTGTTCCAGACCTTGTGGACGAAGGCGATGTTTTCCATCAGCCGATCGAGGCCGTCGCCGGTCTGCCCGGCCACGGTGACGGCGCGAATGCCGCGGATCTGCGGCAGCAGGCGCTCGGTCATTTCGCGCAGCTCGGCCAGCTTTTCCTGGCGGTTGTCGATCAGGTCCCACTTGTTGAAGGCAATCACAGGCGCCCTGCCCTCGCGGACCACCAGATCGGCGATCTGCAAATCCTGCTTTTCAAAGGGAATGGTCGAATCAAACACGATCACCACCACTTCGGCAAAGCGAATGGCGCGCAGCGCATCGGCGACCGAAAGCTTCTCGAGCTTTTCCTGGACGCGGGCCTTGCGGCGCATCCCGGCGGTGTCGAACAGCTTGATCTTGCGGTTCTGCCACTCGAAATCCACCGCGATGGAATCGCGGGTGATGCCGGCTTCCGGTCCGGTGAGCAGGCGTTCCTCGCCCAGAAAGCGGTTGATCAGCGTCGACTTGCCGGCGTTCGGACGGCCGACGATGGCCACGCGCAACGGCTTGGTCTCGTCATATTCCGGGCCCTCGTCCTCGTCATCGGCGCCCTGTGGTATCGGGATATCGACATCGGTGATGGCTTCGGCCAGCGGATCGTTCTTGGGCGGAAAGCAACGTTCTTCGCCGAAGGTTTCGACGATCGCATCGCGCAGATCAAGCATGCCGCCGCCGTGTTCGGCCGAGATCGGGCAAGGCTCGCCAAGGCCGAGACGGAAGGCATCATACATGCCCGATTCCGAGCCCTTGGATTCGGCCTTGTTGGCGACCAGCACCACCGGCTTGCCGCGTTTTCGCAAGATATCAGCCAGCAATTCGTCTGCCGGCGTCAGACCGGCCTTGGCGTCGATCAGAAACAGCGCGCCATCGGCCTCGTCCATCGCCGCTTCGCTCTGGGCGCGCATGCGGCCTTCCAGCGTGTCGGGGCTGGCAACTTCGAGGCCGGCAGTATCGATCATGCGGAACCTCAGGTCGACCAGCTTGGCATCGCCGGGACGGCGGTCACGGGTCACACCCGGCGTGTCGTCAACAAGCGCCAACTTGCGACCGGCGAGCCGGTTGAACAAGGTTGACTTGCCGACATTGGGACGCCCGACAATGGCGAGGGTAATGGTCATGGTTGATCCTTGCCCGCAGGCATCGTCATGGGCCGGGATGGGCGTCCGCTCAGGACGCGCCACCCTTGGCCGCAATCATTTCCAGCATCAGGCTGGCCCGGGTCTTGATGCCGGCCGGGGCTTCGCGATCAGCATCGATATCGCCGAACCACTGTGCCGCCTGCTTCAACTCGCCAGCCTTGTAGGCTGCAATACCGAGGGCCTCGCGGGCCGAGTGACGGGCCGGGTTCGAGGGCACTGCCAGCACTTCAACCTCCGCCTGGACGTCAGCATAGCTGCCGGTGTCGATCAGCAGATAGGCGGCGCGCACGCGGGCCGCATCGCGAATGGCGACCGGCTGGGACACATCCTTGCCGATTTCGGAGAAGGCGGCAATTGCACCGGCAGTGTCGCCCTTGTCCGCGAGAACCGTTGCTGCGCGCATCCGGGCCAGAACAGGATAGGACCCGTAGCCGGTTTGCTCCAGTTCCTGGAATTCCGTCAGCGCCGCATCCGTGTCGCCGCCACGGGCCTTTTCCAAAGCCGCCAGGAAGACATCGCCGGATCTGGCTGCCGTGGTTTCTTTCCAGTATTCCCAGCCGCGAAGCCCCGCAGTCACCGCTACGACACCAATCGCAAGCGCAAGCAGGACAAAGCGAAACCGCTTCCACAGCGCCTTCATGTAGTCCGAGCGCAGATCCTCATTGACCTCGCGGATGAATGTTGAATTGTCGTCTGTCATTGCGTCACCGACCGAAACCGGCCCTCTCGAAATCCTGCCGCTAGCGGCGTTGTATGGGGCCTTCTAGCCGATTTTATGTTTTCTGTAAGGGGGTAGCACTGCGAAAGCGTGCAGACTCCCGTCCAATTGGCTCACATTCCGATGATCGGGGACACGCCGATCAGCCATTTGTGCAGCCCGCCGACAAACAGCACATAAAGCACAAGGCCTCCGACAACCGCGATGACATCCCACTTCACCGGCCCTGCCACGGGATTGCTGGTGATGCCGGCGCGCAGGCGTCTCTTCTCGGATATCCGGTCGATAACGGCCCAGACCAGAAACCCGCCGAACAGCAACAACGACGCCAGATCGCCATTGACCAGAAGATGGAGCAAGGCCCAGATCTTGACCGCAAGCAGCATCGGGTGCTTGACGGCGGCCTTGATGCGTCCGGCCGGAACCTGCGACGCCACCAGCAGGATCATGGCCGGGATCATTCCGAGCGCAACCACATGGCTCATCCAGGCCGGCACCACCCAGAACACCACCGGGTCGAGACGCGCGACACCATAGCCCCAGATTAAAATGACAAGGCCGATGATCGCGATCACCGCATAGATGCCCTTCCAGGTGTTCAGGCCGCGCTGATCGATCTGCGCCTGCCGAAACGCGGGCGCGGCGATCCGCACCGAGTGAATTCCCAGAAACAGCACCAGTCCGACAATGAGCCAGATCATCATTCTTCTCCTATCGCGGGGCGAGACATTCGCCGTCCGCCAGTGCGGCGACCATAGCCCGGACAGGTCTGCTTTAGAAGCAGTGCATACCGGAATTTATGTCGCGGATTCGGGACATTTGTGTTGCCGCACCGGCTGGTCCAAGATGGCATGATGGAACCGGATCTGGAGGCCGCACGCAGGCGGCTTGAGGAAAAGAAGCTTGATCTCGAAAACATGTCTGCGCTGAGCCAGGAGGCACGGGCGCCGGTCACGCTTGACCAGCAATCGGTGGGCCGGCTATCGCGGATGGATGCGATGCAGCAGCAGGCGATGGCCGAGGCGCAGGAGCGTGCGCGCAAACGCGATCTGGTGCGCATCGAAATGGCGGAACGGCGTCTGGCCGAAGGCGAATACGGCTGGTGCACGGAGTGCGGTGAGGCCATTCCCGACAAGCGGCTGGCGATCGATCCGATGGCGGAGAAATGTGTTCGCTGCGCTTCCGGTTAGGATTTTTTCACATCTGCGCCGCAATTGGTGGTCACTGATCCACGACCCTTTTCAGTCCAGCGTAGCACCGGATCGCGAGTATAATGTTTTTGTCTGAAGTCTCCCCTGCCTCCATAAAAAAACCGGCACTATCTGCCCTTACCGCTGCAGTGGTGGCCGCGTTCGCCGGCCTTGTCGACATCGCAGCCCAGGCGGAAGAACGCCCGGAACAGCTGGTGCTGATTTCCTTCGACGGGGCGCATGACAATCGTTTGTGGGAGCGTAGCCTGGCCATGGCGAACCGCAGCGGCGCGCGCTTTACCTATTTCCTGTCCTGTACCTTCCTGATGAGCAAGGCGGAACGCGAGGCCTACAAGGCCCCCGGACATTCCGCCGGCCGCTCGAATGTCGGCTTTGCCCAAGACAAGGCCGAAGCGCTGACGCGGCTTGAACATATCTGGTCGGCCTATCAGGCCGGCAACGAGATCGGTAGCCACGGCTGCGGCCATTTCGATGGCAAGGACTGGAGCAAATCGGACTGGCTCAAGGAGTTTGACCAGTTCGACACCGCGCTGAGCACGGCGTGGGAAAACAACGATGCTGAAGCTCCGTCGGGCTGGGCGCGGTTTGCGACATCCGCCATCAGGGGGTTTCGCGCGCCCTATCTTGCGACCGGGGACGGGCTGTTTGCCGCCCTGGAAAGCCGCGGCTTTGCCTATGACGCCAGCACTGTGTCGAAGGGCCCGGTTTCGCCGGACTTCAGCAGGCCGACCGCGCATTTCGCGCTGCCGCTGATCCCGGAAGGCCCGAAGCAGCGGGCGATCATTGCCATGGACTACAATCTGTTCGTGCGCCATTCCGCCGCGCTCGAGACCCCTTCGAAGTCAAAAGAGTTCGAAGAACGTGCACTGGATGCGTTCCGGGCAGCCTTCGAGGCTGAATATTCGGGCAAGCGGCGTCCGCTGCAACTGGGGTTTCACTTTGTCGAAATGAACGGCGGCGCCTACTGGAATGCGCTGGAACGCTTTGTCGATGAGACCTGTGGGCGCGCGGAGGTCGCCTGCGTGACCTATCAGGAAGCGATCGAGCGTCTCAAGACAAAGGCGGACGGGTCGGCGAGCTGACCGAAACACCGGGAACGCTCGCTCCCGAACCCTATCTTTTTGGATCTTCCACAGTCTGGATCGGATCTGGACCACCGGCCCCTGGCGCGGGATCGGCAACATGCTGGGCGAAGCCATCACCCTGCTCCGCCAGATAGCCACGCTCGATTTCATCGAGTTCCTGGCCGCGGAACACGGCTTCGAAGGCATGCAGACGTTTGTAGATCGAGATCAGTTCGACAATGGTTGTCCATGAATTGATCAGGAACTGGAATGAGTTCGACACCTGGCCGAAAGCCGTCAAAATCTGCTGCCAGATGCCCAGGGTGATCCTGCCGGTGACAATGGTCGGTACAAGCAGGATATGGACGTAGATATTGTCGGCCTGGAGATAGAAGCCGCGAGCGATGTTGAAATACATGTAGTGGAAATAAAGCCGGAAGTAGTTTCTCCGCACATTATCGAAGAGCTGACGGGTGGTTGGCGGCTGGGCGCGCGACGGATCGTCTTCGCCATAGACAAGTTCCTTCCGGTAAGCGGCCTCGACACGCTGGTTGCGAAACTCGAGCCCGGGCAGCTTGATGCCAACCAAGGCGAGCAACCCGGTGCCAAAGGCGGCCCAGAACAGCAGTGCTATGAACAGCGCATGCGGGATTTCACCGACCACGGGCAGTTCGGTGACATATTGCGACAACGCCCACAGGATCGGCAGAAATGCCACCAGCGTCATGATCGCGTCGACAAAGGCCACACCGAGGCCTTCCATGATCGAGGCGAAGCGCATGGTGTCTTCCTGCACACGCTGCGAGGCGCCTTCGATGTTGCGCACCCGCGGCCAGCGTTCCATGTAGAAATTGTTCATCGCCGTGCGCCAGCGGAACACGTAGTGACTGACGAAAAACCGGGTGACGACATAGACGACGGTCGAGATGAAGGCGATCTGGCAGAAGATTATGATGAGGCCATAGAGATCGGCCTGCGAGACGGTGCCATCCCCGGTCAGTGCCTGCTGGAACTGGTCGAAGAAAGGCCGGCGCCAATTGTTGAGTGCCACCGAAACCTGGACGCCGAAATAGGTGGTGAAGAGGATGAAGGCGGACCCGAGGATCGACCACCATTGCCATCTGTGCGGCGAGTAGGTGAACCAGAACGCTGCAAAGGCCAGCGACCAGGCGATGTAATAGACATAAAACCAGAGGAAGGACGAGGTGTAGAAATAGCTCAGTCCGACAATCGGCTCGCCTTCCGGTTCGGGCAATGCAAAGCCCAATGCCGCACCGATACTGTCCCCTGCCCCGTACCAGATGGCGATTGCCAGGCCGGCCCAGATGAGGACTGACGGGAAGAAGATTTTCGGTTTCGGGAAGAAAGATTCAAACACGGGCGGGATCCTGAACTGTGTCCTGCAAGGCAGGGCGTGATTCGTCGTGGCTCGGGCAAATACCTATGACACCGGGGCAGAGACGGCAATCCGAACGGCCCAATGCTCACGCCAATGTGCTGAAACAATGGCTCTTCGTGCTCAGTGGTTCTGGGTTGCCGCGAATTTGCGCTGCCGGATCCGTGACGGTCCCGGATGACGGGCGGCTTCACACGGCCCGGGGTCGGCAATAGATCAACACGATAGCAGCAGAAGCGAGCAACCCGGCTGCAGCCGCAAGACTTGCCCAGGTGTAGGTTCCCGACCAGTCGGCAAGGTAACCGGCGACGACGGGACCAAGGATCTGGCCGGTGCCGAAGGCGGCAGTCATCAGAGCCAGCGCCCGGCGCGGGCTTTCGGTGGCCAGTTGCCGGCCGAGTTGAAGCCCAAAGGCGGTGACCATGATGAAGGTCGCACCCAGCAGCACGCCACCGATGATGGGGCCAGCGGGCAGCGGCAGGAGGACGCTTGCCGCCACGCCGATCGCTTCCACCAGGCAGCCAAGGGCAAAGACATTGGCGAGGCCGACGCGCCGCACTGCAGGCATCCAGTAGGCAACCGAGGGTGCGGCGGCGACGCCGGTGGCAAGCCAGACACCGGCCTCGAACAGCGAGGAACCTCCCCCATCTCGGACGATGGCCACCAGGAACGTGGCGGTGACAATGTAGCCAAACCCGAAGATGCCATAGGCGATGGTCAGCGCCGCCAGCGATGGGGTCCAGACGAGCGGTGGTTCCTTTCTCGCAGGGCCTGCGCGCACGATATCGCGCGGCAGATACCGCGACACCACGATCAAGCCAGCAAATGCCAGGACGGCAGCCATGATCCAGGCCATGCGCCAGCCACTGTCGGCAAGTATGATCAACCCGAACATGACCGCCGAAATGGTTATGCCGGCGCCAACACCGCCGAAGTGGCTGGACTGAACCCAGGGCTTGTTGGCAGCCAGACCGTGCGAGAGCACGATGGCCGAGGTGAAGACCATGACAAACGCACTGGCGAGCCCCGCCAGAAACCGGATGATGGCCAGCACGAAGACATTGCTGGAGACGCCCATGGCCAGCAGAAGCAACGCGGTCGCCACCAGGCCTGACAGCGCGACCTTGCGCTCGATGCCTTCGGCCCAGCCATAGGCCGCGAGGATGGCGCCAAGCAGATAACCGACATAATTGGCCGATGCGATCCACCCGGCTTCAGCCGGACCAAGTCCAAGTCCCGACATCATAGCCGGCAACACCGGCGTGTAGAAAAAGCGCCCCAGCCCCATTGCCACAGCCATGGCCAGGGCCCCGGCGATGGCGGTCATCACGATCATGCGATCACGCTGCGGTGAGGAGCCGGAATATTCAGCGGGTCGAGACATGAGCAAGGAACTTGGCAAAGGGAGGGATCGGATCTGTTTTCTCCATGAACCCGATCAGCCCGGGTGACAACCCGGAAGCTGCCACCGGCTGGCTTTTTGCCCAGGGACTAACCAAAACTTGATTGGAACTTTTACGGTGAATGCTTATTGTGCGTTGCAGCAATACACAAAAGGACCTTCACATGAAAACCGTGATCATTACCGGCTCGACCAGCGGCATCGGCCTGGGAATCGCCGAGAGTTTCGCCACCGCGGGATACAATGTGGTGCTCAACGGTCTGGGCGACGAGGCTGAAATCGAAGCAACGCGCGCACGGGTAGCCTCGCTTGGCGCGGGTGACGTGATCTTCCATGGCGCCAACATGCTCAAGCCCGAAGAAATCGCCGATCTGGTTGCCTCGACCGAGAAGCACTTCGGCTCGGTCGATGTCATCGTGCCCAATGCCGGCATCCAGCATGTCGAGAAGATCGAGGATTTCCCGATTGCCAAATGGGATGCGATCATCGCCATCAACATGAGTTCCGCCTTCCATCTCATCCGGGCTGCCATGCCGGGCATGAAAAAGAACGGGTTTGGCCGGATCATCGCGATCGCTTCTGCGCATGGCCTTATCGCCTCGCCGTTCAAGAGCGCCTATGTCACCGCCAAGCACGGGGTTCTGGGTCTGATCAAGACCGTGGCGCTGGAAGGGGCCGAATTTGGCGTCACCGCCAATGCGATCTGTCCCGGCTATGTCGAGACGCCGCTGGTCAGCGGCCAGATTGCCGACACCGCCAAGGCGCGCGGCATGACCGAGGAAGCTGTGATCAGCGACGTGATCCTCAAGGCGCAACCGACCAAGCAGTTTGTAACGGTCGAGCAGATCGCGGCCCTGGCCAATTACCTCGCCTCCGACCAGGCCGCCCAGATCACCGGTGCGGCGCTGCCGATCGATGGCGGCTGGACCGCGCAATGAGCGCCCGGTCGGCGGGAGGAAAAAGGAAGATCATCAACCTGGCGCTCCAGGGCGGCGGCTCGCACGGGGCCTTTGCCTGGGGCGTGCTCGATCGGCTGCTCGACGAGCCCGACATCGACTTCGAAGGGCTATCGGGGACCAGTGCCGGCGCGGTCAACGCCGTGGTGCTTGCCCACGGCATGATGAATGGTGGACGCAAGGGCGGGCAGAAGGCGCTGGAAGATTTCTGGCGCAGCTCAAGCCATGGCGGTTCGGTGTGGTCGCCGATGCACCATCTTCCGCAGATCGAGATCCCCGGCATGGAGGCGTTCAATGCCGCAAGCTTTGCGGTGCTCGATACGCTGACGCGCACATTCTCGCCCTATGAACTCAACCCGTTCGACGTCAATCCGCTGCGCGACCTGCTGTTGGAGAGCGTGGATTTCGATGGGCTGCGCGACCACTGCGACATCAAGCTTTTCCTCAGCGCGACGAATGTGCGGAGCGGCCGGGTGCGGGTGTTCAAGACCAGCGAAGTCAGCGTCGACGTGGTGATGGCCTCGGCCTGCCTGCCGTTTCTCTACAAGGCTGTCGAGATCGGCAACGAGCACTACTGGGATGGCGGTTACATGGGCAACCCGGTGTTGTTCCCGTTCTTTTATGAATGCGACAGCCGCGACGTGATGATCGTCCACATCAACCCGATGGAACGCCATGACCTGCCGATGACAGCGCCGGAAATCCTCAACCGAATCAACGAGATTTCCTTCAATTCTTCGCTGATAGACGAGATGCGGGCGATCAATTTCGTCACCCGGCTGATCGAGGAAGACTGGCTCAAGGATGAGCACAAGGACAAGCTCAAGCACATCCTGGTGCATTCGGTTCGCTCGGATGAAGCGCTCGAGAACCTGCCTGTGTCGTCGAAGTTCGACGTACGCTGGTCGTTTCTCACCGATCTGAGGGACCGTGGCCGCGCAGAGGCGGAAAGCTGGCTGAAAGCCAACCGGGATGCGATCGGGAAGCGGTCTACCGCTGATCTTCAGAGCCAGTATCTCGGCCGGGCGGGCGCGCACCCGCTGGACGGTGTCCCTGAGGATAAAGCTATAAATGAAAGCAATTGACCGGCTTTGCCTGAAACTGTCTTATCCTGCAGGCAGTCTTTCGCGCGGGGACCTGCTGGGATAAGTTTTGTCCAATTGGTTCAAAAATACAGAGGTGACATGGCTCAGTCGCATCGCACATCGATCCGCTTCCGGCTCAACGACGAGACCGTCGAGCTGTCGGGTATCGCACCCGACCTGACACTGCTTGACTGGCTGCGGCTCGACCGCCGGCTGACGGCGACCAAGGAAGGCTGCGCGGAAGGCGATTGCGGCGCCTGCACCGTGCTGGTCGGGCGTATCGACAACGGCTTGCTGAGCTACGAGACGGTCAATGCCTGCATCCGGCTGACGGCGTCGCTGGATGCCACGCATGTGGTGACGGTGGAGTATCTCAATCGTCCCGATGGCGCGCTGAGCGCGGTGCAACAGGCGATGGTGGACAATCACGGCTCGCAATGCGGTTTCTGCACGCCTGGCATCGTGGCCTCGCTGCATGCGCTGTGGCTTGCGGAACCGAACCCGAGCGAAGCCGATATCGAACGGCAGCTGCAGGGCAATCTGTGCCGTTGCACCGGCTATGAGCCGATTGTCAAAGCGGCACTGGCCGCTGCCAGCACCCTTCCGTCAGCGGACAATGACCGGCTGGTGGCCGAATATGATGCCACCACCCAGGCGCTGCTGGAATTTGCAGACGGTGCGCGGGCAACCATCGAGCATGACAGCGGCACGACCTTCGTGCCGGCCGATCTGGATGACCTGGCCGAGATCTACGCGGCGCATCCGGAGGCAACAATTGTGGCCGGGTCGACCGATGTCGGCTTGTGGGTGACCAAGCACATGCGCGACATCTCCCCGGTGATCCATATCGGTCATCTGGAAGAACTCAAGCAGATCAAGATCGATGAGGCCGGCATCACGCTGGGCGCCGGTGTCTCCTACACCTCGGCGCGCGGCGCTCTGGTGTCGGTGTTTCCGCAGATGGCGGAGTTGTGGGACCGGATCGGCGGCGAACAGGTGCGCAACATGGGTACCGTCGGCGGCAATATCGCCAACGGCTCGCCGATCGGCGACACGCCGCCGCCGCTGATCGCGCTCGGCGCAACCGTGACCCTGCGCAAGGGCGAGACACGGCGCAGCATGCCGCTCGCGGATTTCTTCATCGAGTATGGCAAGCAGGACCGGCAGCCGGGCGAGTTCGTCGAAAGCATCTTCGTGCCGGCGCTTGCGGAGGACGTGTTCTTCGCGGTCTACAAGATTTCCAAGCGCCGCGACGAGGACATCTCGGCACTGTGCGGCGCGTTTCATCTGGATACGGATGCCGACGGTGTCGTTACCTCGGCGCGGATCGCCTTCGGCGGCATGGCCGGCACGCCCAAGCGCGCGGCCAGGACCGAAGCAGCGCTGATCGGGCAGCCTTGGTCATGGGATACGGTGCAGGCGGCGCGGGCGGCGCTGAACGAGGACTACCAGCCGCTGTCGGACTGGCGGGCCAGTGCCGAGTACCGGATGCTGGCGGCGCAAAACCTGCTGATCCGGTTTTTCCTTGAAACCTGCGGAGCCCCTGCCCGCATCGAACGCCACCCGGCGCTGGCGGAGGTCTGATCATGGACGCAGCAACCCCACGCAGCCGGACCGAAATTTCGGGCGGGGCCCATACGCCGCGCAAGCATGATTCCGCTCACAAGCATGTCACCGGCAGCGCCGACTATATCGACGACATGGCCGAACCCGCCGGCACCCTGCATGGCTATCTCGGTCTTGCCGAGCGGGCACACGCACGGATCACGGCGGTCGATCTGGATCCGGTCCGTGCTGCACCGGGTGTGGTGGCGGTGCTGACGGCTGCCGATGTTCCGGGCAGCCTCGACATCTCCTCCAACGGGTCGGGCGACGAGCCGATGTTTGCGACCGAGACGGCGCTGTTTCACGGGCAGCCGGTCTTCGCCGTGATCGCCGAGACCCGCGAACTGGCGCGCCGCGCCGCAAAGAAGGCGGTGATCGGCTATGAGGACCTGCCGCATGTGACCGATGTGCGCGCAGCCATGGAAGCCGAATACCCGCTGGTCACCGAGCCGCTGAAGCTCGAGCGCGGCGACATCGAGGCCGGTCTCGCCGCTGCCCCGCGCCGGCTTCAGGGTGAGATGCGGATTGGCGGACAGGATCATTTCTATCTCGAGGGCCATATCGCCTTTGCCATCCCCGGCGAGGACGATGAAGTCACCGTCTGGTCCTCGACGCAGCACCCGAGCGAAGTCCAACACATCGTGGCGCATGCGCTCGGTACAGTTTCGAACGCCGTCACCGTGCAGGTACGGCGAATGGGCGGCGGTTTCGGCGGCAAGGAAACCCAGTCGAACCAGTTTGCCGTCATAGCAGCGATTGCGGCCAAGAAGCTCAACCGCCCGGTCAAGATCAGGCCGGACCGCGACGATGACATGATCATCACCGGCAAGCGGCATGACTTCGTCGTCGATTACGATATCGGCTTTGACGACAGCGGCGTCATTCATGCGGTTGACGCGAGCTTTGCGGCGCGCTGCGGATTTTCCTCCGATCTCTCGGGGCCGGTCACCGACCGGGCGCTGTTTCACGCCGACAACTGCTACTTCTACAAGGATGTGCGGCTGGTCTCCAAGCCGATGATGACCAACACGGTCTCCAACACCGCGTTCCGCGGCTTCGGCGGACCGCAGGGCATGCTCGGCGGCGAGCGGATGATCGAGGAAATCGCCTATGCCCTTGGCCGCGATCCGCTGGAGATCCGCAAGGCCAATTTCTATGGTCAGGGGGATGACCCCGAAGGCCGCAATCTGACGCCTTACCACCAGAAGGTGGAGGATAACATCATCGCGCGCATCGTCGAGGACCTGGAAGCCTCGTCGAACTATCAGGCGCGCCGTGCCGAGATCATCGACTTCAATGAAAACAGCCCGGTGATCCGCCGTGGTATCGCGCTGACGCCGGTGAAATTCGGCATCTCGTTCACCGCTACCTGGTACAATCAGGCCGGTGCGCTGGTGCATATCTATCAGGACGGGTCGATCCACCTCAACCATGGTGGCACCGAGATGGGCCAGGGGCTCAACACCAAGGTGGCGCAGGTGCTGGCCGAAGAGTTCCAGGTCGATCTCGACACGATCCGGATTACCGCCACCACCACCGGCAAGGTGCCCAACACCTCGGCCACGGCAGCTTCATCCGGCACCGATCTCAACGGCATGGCCGCGGCCAATGCCGCGCAGCAGATCAAGACGCGGCTGGTGGCGTTTGCGTCCGAGAAATTCAACATACCTGAAGATCAGGTGGCCTTCGAGCCCAACCATGTGCGGGTCGGCAATGAACTGCTGCCGTTCGGGGATTTCATCAAGCTCGCCTATCAGGCGCGGATCCAGCTCTCTGCCGCCGGTTTTTACAAGACGCCGGACATTCACTGGAACCGCGCCACCGGCAAGGGCCGGCCGTTCTACTACTTCGCCTATGGCGCGGCGGTGTCGGAAGTCTCCATCGACACGCTGACCGGCGAATACCAGGTCGACCGGGTCGACGTGCTGCATGACGCAGGCAAATCGCTCAATCCGGCGCTCGATATCGGCCAGATCGAAGGCGCCTTCGTGCAGGGCATGGGCTGGCTGACCACGGAAGAATTGTGGTGGGATAACAAGGGCCGGCTTCGCACCCATGCGCCCTCGACCTACAAGATCCCGCTCGCCTCGGACCGGCCTAAGATCTTCAACGTCACGCTGGCGGAGTGGGCCGAGAACCGCAAACCGACGATCCGGCGATCGAAGGCGGTGGGTGAGCCGCCCTTCATGCTGCCGATTTCGGTACTCGAAGCGCTGGGCATGGCTGTTGCCTCGATTGCCGACTACCAGGTTTCGCCGCAACTCGACGCGCCGGCCACACCCGAGCGGGTGCTGATGGCGGTAGAACGGCTCAAGGCGATGGTTTCGGAAGCCTATATGTCCGGAGAGGACGGGGCGGACGCCTGATGGCGCGGCTCGAGGCTTTCCGCGACTTTGCAGCCAACTCCGGGGAGCCCGGTTTTGTGCTGGTCCAAGTCGTCGAGGCCAAGGGCTCGACGCCGCGCAACACCGATGCCTGGATGCTGGTTTCCAAGACCTCGGCTTTCGGCACCATTGGCGGCGGGCGACTGGAACTGGAAGCCATCGAGAAGGCGCGGGACATTCTGGCCGGGGCTGCTGCAGAACCAATGGCATTGCCGCTGGGGCCGGCGATCGGGCAGTGCTGCGGCGGGCATGTGACGCTTTCGTTCGAGGTGATCCCCCCTGCCCGTTTCGGCGAGATCGGGGCCATGGTCGAGGCCGAAGACGCAAGCGATCCCGAGGTCTGGCTGTTCGGCGGCGGTCATGTCGGCCGGGCGCTGACGCGAGCACTGTTGCTGTTGCCGGTCAAGGTGCATGTGGCGGAAACACGGGCGGATGAGCTGGATCTGACACCTGAAGGCGCGAAGCGGCATCTGACCGCCCTGCCCGAAAGCCTGGTGGCGGACATTGCGCCCGGAAGCGCGGTGATCGTGCTGACCCACGACCACGCGCTGGATTTCCTGATTGTCTCGGCGGCGCTCAAGCGCGATGACCTGGCCCAGGTCGGCATGATCGGCTCCGACACCAAGCGTGCCACCTTCGAGCACCAATTCATTCGCGAGGGCGGTGACAAGGCGCGGCTTTCAAAGCTGGTCTGCCCGATCGGCCGCAAGATCGCCGACAAGCGGCCCGAGGTGATTGCCGCCACGGTCGCAGCCGACATCATCGCAGCTTTGGCCGAGTGGCAGGTATCCACCCGTCAGGCGCTGTCCTGAAGCACCAGTTCCGAGGCCCGCCAACCGGTGGCGATGGCTGCGGCATTGGTGTTGCCGGTGACGATGTTGGGGAAGATCGAGCAATCGACCACCCGCAGGCCGGCGAGGCCATGCACCCGCAGGCGCGCATCGACCACCGATGTTGCCGGGTCAGGCCCCATGCGGCAGGTGGCGACCGGATGATAGACCGTGCCGGAACGGCGGCGGATGTCTGCAATCATCGCCTCATCATCCGAAATATCAGGTCCGGGCAGCAGTTCGGCCTCGATGCAATCGGATAAGGGCTTGGCGGCAGCCATCTGGCGGATGAACTTTCCGGTGGCCAGCATTTCGGCAACATCGTCTTCATGCGACAGCGCGTTGGGGGTGATCCGGGGCGGCTCCGACGGATCGGCCGAGCGGATCATGATCTCGCCGCGGCTTTTCGGCCGGCAATTGGACCAGCCGATGGAGAAGCCCGGCCACGGGTCGGGGCTCAGGATCGGGCGTTCGCCGGGGCGTGGGATGACCGTGGAAAAGGCCTGGAAATAGAGCTGCATGTTGGGCCGCGCGTGGTCCGGCGAAGTGCGGATGAAACCGCCGGCCTGGTTGAGGCTGACCGAGAGCGGTCCGTCCCGCAGCAGAATATAGCGCAGCCCGGCCGAAAGCTTGCCCCACCAGGGCCCGAGCTGCTGGTTGATGGTCGGGCAATTGGCGCGGAAGGTGTAGTTGGCGCCGATATGGTCTTCGAGATTACGGCCGACATTGGCATTGTCGACACGGACATCGATGCCAAGCCCCTTGAGATGGTCAGCCGCGCCGATGCCGGAGAGTTGCAGCAGCTGCGGCGAGTTGACCGATCCGCCGCTGAGAATGACTTCGCGCGCCGCTTTCACCGTCGCGGTCTTTCCCCTGCGGCTATAGGTGACGCCGGTCACGCGGCCGCCGTCGAAGGTCAGGCCGGTAACGTGCGCGCCGGTGATGACCCGCAGATTGGAGCGTTTCATGGCCGGGCGCAGGAAAGCGCGGGCCGCGGACAGGCGGCGGCCGCCGTGAATGGTGAATTCGAAAAGACCGACCCCTTCCTGGCTTTCGCCGTTGAAATCGGGGTTGAGCGGCAGGCCGAGGGCTTGCGCCGACTGGAACCATTTGCGTGTCAGCGGATGGACCGTCTTTCCCGGCAGGAACAGGTTGAGCGGACCCTTGCGGCCACGCACGGCATCTTCGCCGATGACCGCGCATTCAACATCACGGAAGGCTGAGAACATCTCGTCAGCGCCCCATCCGGGATTGCCGGCATCGCGCCAGTCATCGAAGTCCTGCCGGTGCCCGCGCACCCAGACCATGGCGTTGATCGAGGATGAGCCGCCGAGCACCTTGCCGCGCGGCCAGTGATCGACATTTCCGGCCAGCCCCGCGTCGGGTTCGGCCCGGTACATCCAGTTCACCTTCGGGTCGAAGAAGGTCTTGCCGTAGCCCAGCGGCATCTGCACGAAGAAGCGGCGGTCGTCGCCGCCGGCTTCGAGCACCAGCACCTTGTGACGGCCCGAGGCCGACAGCCGTTCGGCCATGACGCAGCCGGCCGAGCCGGCGCCAATGATGATGAAATCCGGGTCGTTCATGAATGTTCTCAGTGCCGATGGTTTGCTTCGAGAGCGTTGCCACATCTCGCGGTTTCGATCAATGTGTTGATCTCGGCCGGTCATTCGCGAGACAGAAGCCCCGCCAGGCAAAGACGCCAGAGCCTGAATCCGCGCCCTTGCTCAATGAGCATGCTCATTATAAGCTTGGCTTATGAAAAAGACGTCCATTGAAGACCTTGGTATTCTGATCCACGACACGGGACGGCTGTTGCGCAAGAATTTCGAGCGACGCGGGCAGGCTTTCGGGTTGTCGACCGCACAGTGGCGATTGCTGGTGCGGGTGGTGCGGGAACGGAACCCGACGCAGGCGCGGCTTGCGGAACTGATGGAGATCGAGCCGATCAGCGTGTCACGCCTGATCGACCGGATGGAGCAAGGCGGCTGGGTCAAACGCTCCGCGCACGAGACCGACCGGCGCGTCAAGCGGGTGGTTCCCACCAACAAGAGCCTTGCCGCCTATTCCAAGATCAAGGCGGTGGCTGCCGACCTCTTCGAGGACGCTCTGCAGGGCGTCGACGAGGATCAGCGCGAGGTGCTGATGACGGCTCTGGTAACGATGGTTGCCAATCTGTCAGCCGACGATACCGCTGTTGCGGAAGCGCCTTTGAATCAACCAGCTTCAATTTGATCCGACTAATCTGACCCCACCGGAGGTCAGCCTGCATGGCGCAAGCCATGCAAGTGGCAACCACGGAAGCCGCAGCGCGTTCTCAGGTTTCGGTGCGGCGTCCCGAGGCGTCGAAGGTCAGAATACGGGCGGGATCGATGGAAAGCCCGATCCGGGTGCCGTCAGCGGGCAGCTTGACCTCGCCATCAATGCGCACGACCAGCTTGTCACCCGCAGCCGTGACGCCATGCACCAGCGTTTCGGCTCCCAGCGGCTCGCAGAAAGCGACATCGAAATCGATCAGGCCGGCGCCGGGCGCGACCAGGTCGATATGCTCGGGCCTGACCCCGATCACCGCGCCGGGATCGAGCGCGCCCCTGCCCGGACGGATGTCATGGCTGAGCACGTTCATCGGCGGCGAGCCGATGAAGCCCGCGACGAACAAGGTTGCCGGGTTGGCGTAGACATCAAGCGGCGCACCGATCTGTTCGGCCACGCCGCCATTCATGACGATCATGCGGTCGGCCAGCGTCATGGCCTCAACCTGATCATGGGTAACATAAAGCGCCGTTACACCGAGCTTGCGCTGCAGAGCCTTGATCTCGAGCCGCATCTGCACCCTGAGCTTGGCGTCGAGATTGGACAGCGGCTCGTCAAACAGGAACACGGCCGGCTTGCGCACGATGGCGCGGCCCATGGCGACACGCTGGCGCTGGCCGCCCGAAAGCTGGCGCGGCTTGCGGTCAAGATAGGGCTCAAGCTCGAGCATGCGGGCGGCCTCGGCCACGCGGGCCTGGATTTCGGCCTTCGGCACATTGGCGATCTTGAGGCCATAGGCCATGTTGTCGAACACGCTCATATGCGGATAAAGCGCATAATTCTGGAACACCATGGCGATGTCGCGTTCGCGCGGTTCGAGCTTGTTGACCACGCGGTCGCCAATGTGGATGTCACCCGAGGTGATGGTCTCGAGCCCTGCAACCATGCGCAAAAGCGTGGACTTGCCGCAGCCGGAGGGGCCGACGATGACGATAAATTCGCCATCGCTGATCTCTGCGTCGATGCCGTGAATGACTTCGGTCCGGCCGTAGCTTTTTCTGATCGCTTCAAGTTTGATTTCAGCCATGGGAATTCACTTCTCGCTTTCGACCAAGCCTTTGACGAAGAGTTTCTGCATGCCGATCACAACCAGCACCGGCGGCAGCATGGCCAGCATGGCGGTGGCCATGATCACCGGCCATTCGACGGTCTGGTCGCCGGTGGGCAACATCTGCTTGATGCCCATGACGACGGTGTTCATGGAAGGATCGGTGGTGATCAGCAATGGCCAGAGATACTGGTTCCAGCCATAGATGAAGAGGATGACGAAGAGGGCCGCGATGTTGGTGCGCGACATCGGCAATAGAATATCGATAAAGAACCGGATCGGCCCGGCACCATCGACACGGGCTGCCTCGGTCAACTCGTCGGGAATTGTCATGAACAATTGCCGGAACAGGAAAGTGGCGGTGGCCGACGCGATCAGCGGCAGGATCAGGCCAGTGTAACTGTTGAGCAGTCCCAGGCTCGCCACCACCTCATAGGTTGGCACGATGCGGACCTCGACCGGCAGCATCAGTGTCATGAAAATGAGCCAGAAGAACAGCATCCGGAACCGGAACTTGAAATAGACAATCGCATAGGCCGACAGCAGCGAGATGATGATCTTGCCGATGGTGATGCCGAGCGCCATCACCAGAGAGTTGAGCAGCATCTGCCACACCGGGGCGGCGCCGCCGGTCAGCAGCGCCTCGAGGTAATTGTCAAAAAAATGCGATCCCGGCAGCAGCGGCATCGGCGGCCGCACCAGATCATCCTGGGTCACCGTCGAAGCGACGAAGGCGATCCAGATCGGGAAGCAGATCACCGCAATGCCGAAAATCAGCCCGGCATGGGTGAGCCAGGTGCCAACCCCTCGTTTTTCGACCATGCCGCTCATCAGTAGTGCACCCGTCGTTCAATATAGCGGAACTGGACCACGGTCAGGATGCCGACCAGCCCGAGAAGGATGACCGACTGGGCAGCCGAAGAGCCCAGATCCTGGCCGACGAAGCCATCTGAAAAGACCTTGTAGACCAGAATCGTGGTCGATTGTTCAGGGCCACCCTTGGTGATCGTGTGGATGACGCCGAACGTGTCAAAGAAGGCGTAGATGATGTTGACCACCAGCAGGAAGAATGTGGTTGGCGAGAGCAGCGGAAAGACGATGGTCCGGAACCGGCGCCAGAAGCTGGCGCCGTCGATTGCGGCCGCCTCGATGACGCTTTTTGGGATTGCCTGCAGGCCGGCAAGAAAGAACAGGAAATTGTAGCTGATCTGTTTCCAGGCCGAGGCGGCTACGACGAGCGCCATGGCCTGGCCGCCATCAAGCGTGTGATTCCAGGTGTAGCCGAGCTGGGCCAGCATCCAGGCGATGATGCCGGTGAAGGGATTGAACATGAACAGCCACAACACGCCGGCGATTGCCGGTGCCACGGCATAGGGCCAGATCAGCAGTGTGCGATAGGCGCTTGAGCCCTTGATGACGCGGTCGGCAAGAACTGCGAGCCAGAGCGCGAACGACATTGCCGAGACCGTGACCAGCACCGAAAAGACGGCGGTGGTGAGGAAGGATTCGCGGTAGTAGCGGTTGCCGAAGAGATATTCGAAATTACCAAGGCCCACGAACTGGGTCTTGAGACCGAATGGATCGGGGATGAAGGCCGACTGGTAAATCGCCTGGCCTGCGGGCCAGAAGAAGAACACAAAGGTGACGAGCAACTGCGGGGCGAGCAGCAGATAGGGCAGCCAACGGTTGTCGAATACGACACGTTTTTCCATGATTCACCGACGGGGAAGAGAAGCCCGGCGGAGCCCAGGAGGCCCCGCCGGATCAACAATGTTAGCGGTTGGCCTGCTCGAAGCGGCGGAGCAGTTCGTCACCGCGCTCGGCTGCCGAATCGAGAGCTTCCTGCGCCGACTTGGAGCCGTTCCACACACCTTCGAGTTCTTCGTCGATGATGCCGCGGATCTGGTCAAAGCTGCCCAGACGCAGGCCCTTGGAATTGGCGGTCGGCGCCTTGCCGGTCATCTGGATGATGGCAATGTCGGTGCCGGGGTTCTCATCATAGTAACCCGATGCCTTGGTTTCCTCATAGGCAGCCATGGTGATCGGCAGGTAGCCGGTGTCCTGGTGCCACTTGGCCTGGATTGCGGAGCTCGAGAGGAAGTTGAAGAAGGCGGCAACGCCCTTGTACTCTTCCTCGGTCTGGCCCTGCATCACCCACAGCGATGCACCACCGATGATGGTGTTCTGCGGCGCGCCTTCAACATCGCTCCAGTACGGCAGCGGGCGGATATCGAAGTCGAAAGTGGCTTCCTTCTTCACGCCGGCATAGCCAGCCGAGGATTCGGTGAACAATGCGCATTCACCGGCACGGAACGGGGCACCGCCTTCATTGCGGCGGCCGGAATAGATGAACTTGCCATCCTTGGCCCATTGGCCGAGCGTGTCGATATGCTTGACCTGAACGTCACCATTGAGGCTCAGCTCGGTGTCGACACCGGCAAAGCCGTTCTCTTTCGAAGCGAAAGGAACATTGTGGTAGGCGGAGAGGTTCTCGAGGTGAACCCAGCTCTGCCAGGCAGTGGTCAGCGGGCATTTGTTGCCCGATTCCTTGAGCGCGTCGAGCGCGGTGCCGACCTTGTCCCAGGTCGACAGATCCATGTTCGGATCGAGACCGGCTGCTTCAAGCGCGTCCTTGTTGACGTAAAGAACCGGGGTCGACGAATTGTAGGGCAGCGACAGCATCTGGCCGTCGGTGGTGGTGTAGTAACCGGCGACAGCCGCCAGATAGGCAGACTGGTCGAACGGCAGGCCTGATTCGGCCATGACTTCATAGACCGGCTTGATGGCGCCCTTGGCACCCATCATCGTGGCAGTGCCGACTTCGAAAACCTGCAGGATGTCCGGCTGCTCGCCTGCACGGAAAGCGGCGATGCCGGCGTTGAGCGTTTCCGAATAGTTGCCCTTGTTGGTGGCAACCACGTTGTACTCGTCCTGGGAATCGTTGAACTTGGAGACCTGCTCATCGAGCAGTTCCCCGAGGCGGCCTGTGAAGGCATGCCAGAAGTCGATCTGTGTGGCGGCACTTGCAGGTGCAACGCCCGACATGAGTGCGGCGACAACGCCGGCGGCGATGAATTTTTTCATGTGAACTTCCTCCCTTGATGGGAAACGCGTGAAAACGAACGTAACCCGAAAGGGAAACGTAACCCCACGGGGTCTACAGCGCAATTGAAAACAGTTTTATGACAGCGATTGTGGAAAACGAAACCGGGAGCGAACCTCTTTGGTTCTGCCAGACAATCGAACCGATTATCAGGGAAATCCCGCAACTGATTAAATCCGGCCCAGAGCAAACCGGGCTTTTCATTCTGGTTCGCATTGCGCATCATGTGCACTGCAAAATAAACCGAAGTGCGAGGGGCACCGATGTCCGATTTTTTGTACGAGTACCCGGTCTTGTGGGACTGGATCAGCTTTGCCGTGCGCTGGCTGCACGTGATCACGGCGATCGCCTGGATCGGATCATCGTTCTATTTCATCGCGCTCGATCTGGGGCTGGTGCAGCGGCCGGGGCTGCCGGAAGGGGCTTACGGCGAAGAATGGCAGGTCCATGGCGGCGGCTTCTACCACATCCAGAAATATCTGGTGGCGCCGCCAAACCTGCCCGAGCACCTGACCTGGTTCAAATGGGAGAGCTATGTCACCTGGCTTTCGGGCTTTGCCATGCTGTGTGTGGTCTATTACGCCGGGGCGGAGCTGTACCTGATCGATGTCAACGTGCTCGACGTCAGCGCGCCCGTGGCGATCGGCATTTCCATCGCCTCGATCGTGTTCGGCTGGATCATTTATGACCTGTTGTGCAAATCGCCGATCGGGCAGAACACAACCGGGCTGATGCTGGTGCTGTTTGCCGTGCTGGTGGCGATGGCCTGGTGCTATACGCAGGTGTTTACCGGCCGAGCGGCGCTTTTGCATCTGGGCGCATTCACTGCAACCATCATGAGCGCCAATGTGGCGATGATCATCATCCCCAACCAGAAGGTGGTTGTGGCCGACCTCAAGGCCGGCCGGACGCCGGATCCGAAATATGGCCGCATCGCGAAGCAGCGCTCGCTGCACAACAACTACCTCACCCTGCCGGTGATCTTCCTGATGCTGTCGAATCACTATCCGCTGGCGTTCGCCACCCAGTGGAACTGGTTAATCGCGTCTCTGGTGTTCCTGATGGGTGTCACCATCCGCCACTGGTTCAACACCGTACATGCGCGCAAGGGCAAGCCGCACTGGACCTGGGCTGCGACCGTGGCGCTGTTCCTCGCCGTGATCTGGCTGTCGAGCCTGCCGCGCACGGATGAAGTCATCGAGGAGGCCTCGCTGGCGCCGGTTCACCAGCGGTTTGTCGACAATGCGCATTTCGAGGCTGTCAGCGAAACCATCATGGGCCGGTGCTCGATGTGCCATGCGGCGGAGCCGTTCTGGGAGGGCATTGCGCATGCACCCAAGGACGTGAAGCTGGAAACGGAGGCCGACATCGCCCGTCACGCACGCGATATCTATCTGCAGGCCGGGCGCAGCCACGCCATGCCGCCCGGCAACATTACCTATGTCGAGCCGGAAGAGCGGGCGCTGTTCGTCGCCTGGTACGAATCCGCGGTCGCCGGCGAGACCAAAGCTGGCGAGATGCGGCAATGACAGCCAGGCTACTGCGCGGCCGTACCCTGAGCTTCAAGTCGCGGCCGCAGGCGCGCGACGATCATGCAAGCTATGTCTACGAGGAAGATGGCGCGCTGCTGATCGAGAACGGCCGGATCACCGAAGCCGGGACCTATGCCGACGTAAAATTCAAATCGCCCATCGGCGTCGAGGTGATTGATCACCGCCCTCACCTGCTGATGGCCGGCTTCATTGATCCGCACATCCACTTCCCACAGATGCAGGTGACGGCCAGCTACGCCGCCAATCTGCTCGAATGGCTCAACACCTACACCTTCGTCGAGGAGCAGCGCTTTGCCGACGCCTCGCATTCCGCGCGCTTTGCCATGCTGTTCTTTGACGAGTTGCTGCGGCACGGCACAACGACGGCTGCCGCCTATTGCTCGGTGCACAAGGGCTCGGCCGATGCCTTCTTCACCGAGGCGCAACGCCGCAACCTGCTGATGGTCGGCGGCAAGGTGATGATGGACCGCAATGCGCCCGAGGCGCTGACCGACACGGCGCAATCGAGCTATGACGACACCAAGGCCGTCATCGAGACCTGGCACGGCAAGGGCCGCAATCATGTGGCGATCACGCCGCGGTTCGCCATCACTTCGACGCCTGAACAGCTAGAGGCCGCGGGCACCCTGGCACGCGAGCATCCCGAGCTTCTGATCCAGACCCACCTGTCGGAAAACAATGCTGAGATTGCCTATACGCTGGAGCTTTACCCTTCTGCCCGCGACTACACCGATGTCTATGCCCAATACGGTTTGCTGACACGCAAGATGCTGCTCGGGCACGCGATCCACCTCGCCGACCGCGAGATGGACGCCATCGCCGACGCCGGCTCCGTCGCCGTGCACTGCCCGACATCGAACCTGTTCCTGGGCTCGGGCCTGTTCGATCTCAAGCGGATCAAGGAACATGGCGTGCGCACGGCGATTGCCACCGACATCGGCGGCGGGTCGAGCTACTCGCTGCTCAGGACACTCGATGAAGCCTACAAGATCCAGCAATTTCGCGGCAATCGCCTGCCGCCGATAGAGAGCTACTGGCAGGCCACCCGCGGCAACGCCGAAGCTCTTGGGCTGGTGGAGCGGATCGGCACGCTGGAGCCTGGTAGCGACGCGGACATCATTGCGCTCGACGCGAGTGCGACGCCTGCGATGAAGATCCGCATGGAAACCGTTCAGACGCTGGAAGAAGAACTCTTCCTCATGCAAACAATGGGTGACGACCGTTCGGTCCGGGCCGTCTATGTTGCTGGTGAAGCGGTTTAGACGTTCTTGAGAAACAGGGCCGGGATATTATTTTCGGCCCTGTCACAATTTCGTCTTAACCATTCGTTAACACTCATCATGCAAGCTGTGTATCAGCAGCGGTTCTTTAGAGGATCGTTTATAAAGTCGCGTGAGCACGGATGTACTGCCACGCGGCTTTTGCTTTTTCCGGACCGGACCGGTCCACCTCCCCGACCATGAACATTCTGCCAATGAGGCCTGGCTGCCTCAGCTGCCGCGATAAGTCGAGTAGCCGTAGGCCGAGATCAGCAGCGGGACGTGATAATGCGCGGCCGTGTCGGCAATGCCGAAACGGATCGGGATCACGTCGAGAAAAGCCGGATCGGGCAGCGTCTCGCCGGTCGAGCGCAGATAGTCGCCGGCATGGAACCGGAGTTCGTAGACGCCGCTGCCGAGCTCCGCGCCGGAAAGAAGCGGCGCGTCGACCCGGCCATCCGAGTTGGTGCTGACGGTCTTGATCTGGTGGTGGTCTATGCCTTCGATCCGTAAAAGTTCGATCACCATGTCGGCTGCAGGCTTGCCACGGGCGGTATCAAGCACATGAGTGGTCAGGCGTCCGGTTCCGGTGGGGAGTGGCTGAGCGGACATTGGCGTCTCCTTTTTCAGTGTGCCGGGGGTTGAGTGGGCCGGGGGTCAACTGGCCGGGTCGGCGATCAGATAGGGCGTATCGTAGCTGGCTTCTTCAAGATTGGTGCCGCCGCCTTCGCGGTCCATCACCAGAAAATCACTCACCTGCCCGACGGCAATCAGCGGATGATGCCAGACATTGCGGTCATACTGCACCCCGACATCTCCGGGCACCAGAAACGCGCGCGGCGCGCCCGGGCGGCCATCGTCATCGGGCGCCACCACGGCAATCCAGTCACCTTGCGTGATCGGAAAGAAGGCCTGACTGCCGAGCGGATGGCGCTCCATCATGTCGACAGCATAGGGGAACGCGCGCGGCTGGCCGCGAAACAGCGACAGGATTGTGCGGCCACCTTCAGTTTCGGTATCGGCCATGGTCAGCGCGTGAAAGCGTTCGGTGGTGCCGCCATTGATCATGCGCAGTTCCGCCGCAGCCGTATCCAGCACGGTCCCGAAAGGCGTGAAGGCCTCGGCAGTCAGGGCTTCCAGCTTCAAGGTGGCACTCATTCTTCAGCCTTCCGCGAGAAGCGCATGGATGCGGAAACCGGCGATCTTTTCGACCTCGGCACAGGCGGTGGCGAATTCGGTTTCGGCATCATTTTCGACGCGGGTTTCGAAGGCTGCGAGGATACTGTCCTTGTCGTGCCCCTTGACGGCGATGATGAAGGGAGACCCGAAATCGCGCATGTAGCGGGTGTTGAGCTCGGTGAAACGGGCGTGCTCATCGGCACTGAGACGGTCAAGACCGGCACCGGCCTGCTCGGATTTGGATTCCTCAGTCAGGCCTCCGGCGATCGCCAGTTTTCCGGCCAGGTCAGGGTGGGCGCGCAACACGCCCATGCGCTCGTCGGGGCTGGCAGCACGAAATTCGGTGCACAGCGCCTGATGTACAGCCTCGGCTGCGAGCGGCTCGGCAATGCGGCCATTGTCGAAGGCACGCTCTGCGATCCAGGGCGAATGCTCGAACACGCCGCCGAACCGGCCGACAAACTCGTCGCGTTTGCTCATGTCGTCTTCTCCGGATGGTGGCGGCTGTGCCAGTGATTGGCGATGTCGATGCGGCGGGTGACCCAGGCCTTGTCGTGCGAGGCGACATAGTCGAGGAACCGCGCCAGGGCTGCGGCGCGGCCGGGACGGCCGACGAGACGGCAATGAAGGCCGATCGACATCATCTTCGGGCTGCCGGCGGCACCTTCGGCCATCAGCATGTCGAATGTGTCCTTGAGATAGGTGAAGAACTGATCGCCCGAATTGAAGCCCTGCGGCGTGGCGAAGCGCATATCGTTGGCGTCCAGCGTATAGGGCACGATCAGATGCGGCCCTTTCGGTCCCTCGACCCAATAGGGCAATTCATCGGCATAGGAATCAGCGGAATAGACGAAGCCCCCCTCCTCCATGACCAGCTTCAAGGTGTTGACCGAGGGTTTGCCCTGATAAATCCCGAGCGGACGTGATCCGGTCACTTCAGTGTGGATCCGGACGCAGTCGGCGATGTGGCGGCGTTCTTCTTCTTCGGAGAAATCCTTATATTCGAGCCAGCGCAGCCCGTGGCTGGCGATCTCCCAACCGGCTTCGTTCATGGCCGCAACAGCTTCCGGATTGCGCTGCATGGCAAGGGCGACACCATAGACCGTGACCGGCATGTTGCGCTCAGTGAACAGGCGCCAAAGCCGCCAGAAGCCGGCGCGCGATCCATATTCGTAAAGCGATTCCATGTTCATGTTGCGCTGACCGGCCCAGGGCTGAGCGCCGACGATTTCCGACAGCAGGCTTTCGGACGCCGGATCTCCATCAAGAATGCAGCTTTCGCCGCCTTCCTCGTAGTTGACCACGAACTGCACCGCGCAATGCGCGCCTGAGGGCCATTGCGGGTCTGGCGGTGTACGGCCATAGCCGATCAAGTCGCGGGGATAAGGTGTCGTGTTCATTGCTCTTCCGTGGTGATTTCGGCGCAAACGGTAGCAGCACCGCTTCAAAAGTCGAGGCCCCGACTTTGAAGAAAAACCGCAAGCTGTTGCGGCAATTTTGACCGGTCAGGCGCCTTGCCGTGCATCTTCCAGGTTCATTGAAGCGTCTGGGCCTTGGCGGCCTTGGCCATGTGGTAGGCAACGGAAAAGCTCTGCGGTGTCTCGGGCGCCGCCTCCCCGGTTATTCCGGCGACGAGGCAGTCGGCCATGCGATGGGCGATGCCGAAGCTGATCTTGAAACCGCCCGCCATTGCCAGCACACCCGGTGCGCCGGGAATTGGGCCCAGCATGGGATCGCGACCGACCGCCCGGGGGCGTACGCCCGCCCAGCGGCGGATGACGGGGGCCTCCTTGATCAAGGGGCAGAGCTTGCGGGCGCGTTTGAGGATCTCGTCGAGCTTGTCATCGGTGTCTGCCGGATCATCAAACGTGTTCTCGCTGGTCGAGCCAACCGCGACATGACCATTCTCATGGGCAATGACATAGACCCCGTCATCATAGACCAGCGGCAGATCCGGCGGCGCCTTGGCGTCGAGGAGAGCCGCCTGCCCCTTCACACCGCTGCCCATCGCCTGGATCGGCAGTCCCGTCAGGCGCGCGATATGAGGAAAGGCGTCGACCCCGTTGGCAAGTGCTGCATGGCCAAACCCGAGCCGCGAGCCGTCCGACAGGGTCGCCAGTTTTGCCTGCGGATCGATATCGACAACAGACGTGCCCAAACGCAGATCAAAATTCGGTTTCAGGGCAAGACTGTGCAGCAAGGCGGCAAGCAGCCCAGGCGGCGACACCCGTGCCGAAAGCGTTTCATGGACGATGCCATGCGGCGCACGCAGGATGTTCGGCCAGTCGCTCCGGGCCGGCGTGTGGTGCACCTCGTAGCCAAAGCGCGGACCCCAGTTGGCACGGGCATCGGCCACACGATCCTCTGCGGTGAGCCTGCCGCGCTCGCTGATCAGCGGCAGAATGCGGCCGACGCGGCGATAGGCGCAGTATTCGCCGGTTTCGGTTTCCAGTTGCTGGATTTCGGTCTCGAGATCGACCAGGGCGCGGAACTGGAAATCCTTCTTTCCGTTCCAGCGTTCGGGGCTGTGCGGCATCAGCGCGCCGAGAAAACCGCCGCTGGCACCTCCACCGGGATTGCCGCGCTCCACCAGCGTCACCGACAGGCCGGCACGCGCTGCCTTGACCGCGAGCCACAGCCCGGCCACCCCTGCACCGGCAATCAACAGGTCGGGTGCTGCTTGACCGGCGTGCGCTGCGTCGTTATCGGCAACAGTCATGATTGATCCCCCTGACCCCGATGCGGAGAGTGCCGCGCACGTCGCGCTGTCCTGGCACGAAGGCGATATGCCTTATTCCGAGGAATTTGGCGACTTTTATTATTCCAGGGCAGATGGCCGGGCGGAATGCCGCCACGTGTTCCTGGGCGCAAACCGGCTGCCCGAGCGCTTTGCCGGAAGGCCGCATTTCGTTATCGCCGAGCTGGGCTTTGGCACCGGCCTGAACTTCATTGAAACCTGGTCAGCCTGGGAGGCTGCGGCACCACAGGGCGCGCGGCTCGACTTTCACTCCTTCGAATTGCGGTTGCTTGACCGGGAAAACATCGAGCGGGCGCTCTCCACCTGGCCGGATCTGTCCATCAAGGCGCGCAAGCTCACAGAAACATGGCCCGATCAGCCGGATGGCGACGTTTTGATAGACTTCGCCCGCGAGGACAAGACCATGTCTTTGCACATTCATTGCGGACTGGCGCTGGAGCAATTGAGCGCCGCGACATTTGTTGCAGATGCCTGGTTTCTTGATGGGTTTTCCCCGGCCCGCAATCCCGACATGTGGTCGGCGGAGTTAATGCGTGCAGTCGCAGAACACACGGTCGAAGGCGGCACATTTGCCACCTATTCAGCGGCCGGCTGGGTGCGGCGGAACCTGCAGGCGGCAGGGTTTCGCGTGGAAAAACGCCCCGGCCACAGCGGCAAGCGTGACATGAGCGCGGGCGTCCTCATCGACGCGCCAGAACGGCCAGCGGACGCAGGCTGATCAAGCGTAGTTCGCCCCGTCATCCTGCCGGCCACCCAGCCATGCCCGCCCGCTGCCTACCCGTGCGTGATCCGCGCTGCGATGTCGGCAGGGAGCCATTCGCGAATTTTTGCCTCGAGTTTTTCAGGGCTGATCGGCTTTGACAGGTAATCGTCCATGCCCGCCTCCAGACAACGCTCCTTGTCACCGGTCAGCGCATGGGCGGTCACGCCGACGATGGGTGTGTGTGTGCGGTCGGTATCTTCCTGTTGCGCCTTGCGGATTGCCTGGGTCGCCTGGTGCCCGTTCATCACGGGCATCGAGACATCCATCAGGATCATCGCCGGATCGTCGCTCTTCCAGACCTCAAAGGCGCTGCCGCCATTGTCGACGATCTTGTAGCGCAAGCCCAGCTCATCCAGGATCTGCGTGAAGACGATCTGATTGACTTCATTGTCTTCGGCAACGAGCAGTTCGAGACGATTGTTGCCGGAGGTCCTGGCGGCCGCTGACGGCTGCGGAGATTGCGCTGGCTCGGGCGTAACCACAGGCTTGGCAGGCTCTGGAACCTGGGCCGCGGCCGCAGGTTTTCCCGTTGGCACCCAAGGCGTCGGCGCCGCATCCGAACTTGTCCGGTCAGCCGTTTGTGCCGCGACCTGAAGCACCTCGACAATTGTTTCGAGCAATTGGGAAGACCGGGCCGGCTTCATCAGCGTGGCCTGAACCGACGCCTTGCCGAAATCGGCATCCGACGACTTGAGGTCCATCGAGGTCAACATGACTATGGCCGGCTTGTCGACACCAAACCGCTGACGCACGGCCCGTGCTGTCATGATGCCGTCCATCTCGGGCATGTGGTAATCGAGGATGATCACATCGACGGGCACACCGAACTGGTCGGCCGCGGCCAGCACCTCAAGCCCCTCCTGGCCCGACACTGCGGCACAGGAATCAAAGCCCCAGGCGGTCAGTTGCTCGATCAGAATCGCTCTATTGACCGGGTTGTCATCAATGGCAAGGACTCTGGCGCCGGTGACGTCGACAGGCGCAATCCGGACCGGCTCCTCACCGCTGTGATCGACCGGCAGGCTCACATCGATCATGAAGACGGAGCCCTCGCCCTTCTTGCTTTCTGCGCGGATGGTTCCGTCCATCAAGGCGACCAGGCGGGAGGTGATTGCCAGGCCGAGCCCGGTGCCCTCGTGACGACGGGTGGAGGAATTGTCCACCTGGGAGAACTTCTCAAACACCGCCTCGAGTTTGTCCGGCGGTATGCCAATGCCGGTATCGTGGACCCGGATGGTCAGGTCCAGCTTGTCCCGGGAATTGACGGCCCCGGTAAGTTCGATCAGGACATGCCCCGTCTCGGTGAACTTGATGGCGTTACCGGCTAGGTTGGTGATGATCTGGCGCAGGCGCCCCATGTCGCCGACAACACGTGCCGGCAGCGTCGGGTCGATGCGCACAATCAGCTCGATGTCCTTTTCCGCGGCGCGGCTGGAGATCAGGGAGGCCACATCCTCGACGGTCTCGGACAGGTCAAAAGGCGCCTCGTCAAGAACCAGCTGACCGGCGTCGATCTTCGAGAAATCGAGGATGTCATTGATAATGGTAAGCAGCGAATTACCGGACTTGACGATGATGTCGGTAAACGTCCGTTGGCGAGTGTCGAGTTCAGTCCTGGCCAGCAGTTCCGCCATGCCGAGAACGCCATTCATCGGCGTGCGGATCTCGTGGCTCATATTGGCCAGGAATTCGGACTTGGCGCGATCCGCCGTTTCCGCCTTGACCAGCAGATGCTGCAGCTCCTCTTCGCGCATCTTGGCTTCGCTGATATCGGTATAGGTGATGATCATCATACCGTTATCGGTTGGTTGCGCATCTATCCGCAGCCAACGGCCAGAGGTTGTCTGGCGCTCAACCGTATGAGCTTCCTTTTTCTTGTGCGATGCGTTGACGTTGGCGCGGGTTTGCGCTGCCTTTTCGTCGCTCCCGTAGTCGCCGCGGGCCTGGCAAAAGTCAAAGAAATCATTCAGATCCTTGCCGACGGCGGCGACGTCATGGGGAACTTCCAGGATCTCGAAGAACGTGTCGTTGGCGAACTGGATAATGGAATCCTCGGTCACCATCATCCCCTGGGCCATCGCACCGGCCGCGCCGCTGAGCAGTTCGCTGGCCCGCTCGATTTCCGCACGGGCAAGATCCAGTTCCTGCTCACGCTGCTTGAGCTCGGTGACATCGAAATACGATATCATCCGCTTGCCTTCCGACAGCGCGCGTACCGAGTAGATCATGGTCCGGCCGTCGGCACGGGAAAACTCCCGCGGCTCGACATAGCCTGCGCGGATCTCCTCAAGCCTTGCTTCGACATAGCCCTCGAAGTCGGCTTCGCTGACGTCGTAGATGCCGTTGTGCCTGTTCACATCTATGAGCGAGCGGAACGGAGCGCCGATGAAATTGTCCTTGGCCGGTATTTTCCAGATCCGGAAGAACGCGCCATTGATCAGTTCGATGGTGCTGTCGCGGTCCACCACAACCATGCCCATATGCATGGCCTCGATGACGCTTTCGAGATCAGCCTTGTGCAGTTCGGCGCGCCTTTGCGCTTCGTACACCTCGCGTTCGCGGCGCTTCATGTCGCTGACATTTATGGTTGTGCCGAGCAGATAGCGCCGGCCGCCAGGGTCGGTGAAGCCGACTTTCCTGTCGATCAGCTTGAGTTTTTCGCCCTGCGCGCTCTGAAGCTCGATCTCGCACTCCATCATTCCGTGACCGCTGATCGCATCGGTGTCGGCCTGGCGCAGTTCTTCTCCCTTGTCGCCAAAGATCTCGAAATCATCCTTGCCCATCATTTCGGCGCTGGGGATTCCGGTCAGCTCCGCATGGGCACGGTTGGTGTAGGTGTAGCGGTAATTCTCATCCTTGACGAAGCTTGAAACCGGCATCTCGTCAAGGATTGCGCGAAACAGCTGGTTTTCAGCGGCCTGGTTCTCAAGGGCGGTCTCGCGCTCCTTCAGATCGGTCACATCAATACGCAAGCCCAGGGTATACCCGTCCTTGAGGGCGCGGTTGATGATCCTCAACCACCGACCATTGGTCAGCTGTTCGACGGTGGCCTTGCCGTAGTCACGGTGGAGCCGTATGCGGTTTTCGATCCACTCCCGGCGAGCCTCCGGCTCCTCCTCCTGGCTGAAACTGCAGCTGGTTTCGAGAACCTGGCGCAGGGAGGCTCCCACTTCCAGCGCGTAGTGAGGCGCCGTGATAGCATCCATCGCTGGGTTCACGTAGATGAGAACATCTGCCGGATCGTACAAGACGATCCCGACATCCATACAGTCGAATATCTCGTTGAAACGATCGAGCAGCGATGCGTCTTCGGATCTGCTGGCGTCGTTCTGCTGGTCCGAGGTTTGCAACCTTCTGCCCTCCAGATTGCTTGCCAACTGGATCGGCGGGGTGCCGGTCGGGCTTTCCCGCTTTGCCGCGTCCAGCAGTTGAGACGCTATGTCTTCGGGCGCATTCACCTGCTCGGGCACCGGCTTGGCCGCGTCGTCATGCCCGGTTTCGAAGCGAACACCGGCGATCGGCTCGAAATTGCCGACAATGAATGTCTTGCCCGACAGCTGGCGCTGCCGGTGGATGCGCACCCGGTAACGGCAATTCTTGAGCGGGTGCGCGAACAGGGCTACCTGATCCTTGCCGAAAACAAGGCTGCGGCGCTCCTTTTCATCGCGATCGTTCTGCTCCGCAGAATCAAAATGCTGGTGGCTTTGCTTGCCGATCAGGTCCATGGGCTGACAATCCCACAGCGCGGCATAGGCCTTGTTGACCGCCAGGTAACGCAGTTCCGAATCCTTGACGAAAGCCGGATTTGGATCCTCGGAGACCTGCGCACAGGCTTTGATTAGCGAATCGTCAGTCTCTGTTGTTTCCACATCATCCACCCGGCAGCCCCCATCAATGCGGGCATTCACCCGTTTCTGCACCCACCAATTTGCACAATTGCTTTAAATAAAGCGTTAACCATCAATTACGGAGTAAACAGGCCGGCTTTCGCGAAACTGGATCGAGCTTTCTCGTAGAGATTGAAGTCACGGATTGCGGCCGCTGAAATCGACTTGCCGGATGACGCCGTCCGGAATAGCGTCCGTTTTGATGAACCCTGCGGCCCATGCATTGCGGCGGGATGAGACGAGATTTCGGCACGGGACAGGGCGCAGCGCAATGAGCAAGAACGAGGATATCTCCGCCGGTGCAGTCGAGAACACCGCCGGTGTCTCGGAACGTCGCAGGCGTGCCGGGGGCGGACGCAGCGGCGATCGCGGCAAAGGCAGAAAGAGCCCCGCAACCCTGCGTTACCGATCTATCCTCAACACGCAGGCCCCCTCGCTGATCCTGTCTGAGGAGGGGCTGGAGGCGATCCATGAAGCCTCCCTGGACGTGCTCGAGCAGATCGGTGTCGATTTCATGCTGCCTGAAGCCCGCACGCTTCTTGCCGCAGCCGGCGCGCAGGTTGTTGCCGGAACCGAAAGAGTGCGGCTTGATCGCGGCCTGATCATGGACCTTGTCGCAAAAGCGCCGGGCCCGTTCACGCTGCATGCGCGCAACCCGGAGCGCAATGTCGCCATCGGCGGGCGCACAATGGCATTCGCCCAGGTTGCCTCCGCACCCTATTGCTCCGACCGAGACAATGGCCGCAGAACAGGGACACAGGAAGATTTTCGCAACCTGATCAAGCTGGCGCAATCCTACGACATCATCCACATGAACGGCGGCTACCCGGTGGAGCCGACCGATCTTCACGCTTCGGTGCGCCATCTCGATTGCCTGTCCGATCTGGTCAAGCTTACGGACAAGCCGTTTCATGCCTATTCGCTGGGCAGACAGCGCAATCTCGATGCACTCGAGATTGCGCGCATCGGGCGCGGGGTGAGCGCTGAGCAAATGGAAGCCGAGCCTTCGCTGTTTACAATCATCAACGCCTCTTCGCCGCTGCGCTATGATGCACCGATGCTCCAAGGCATTCTCGAGATGTCGTCGCGCAACCAGGTGGTGGTGATCACCCCGTTCACGCTGGCCGGCGCCATGGCGCCGGTGACCGTTGCCGGTGCGCTGGTGCAGCAGAATGCCGAAGCGCTGGCCGGAATCGCCTTTACCCAGCTGGTTCGCCCCGGCGCACCGGTGGTCTATGGCGGCTTCACATCGAATGTCGACATGAAGTCCGGCGCGCCTGCTTTCGGGACGCCGGAATACATGAAAGCGGTGATGGCCGGCGGGCAATTGGCCCGGCGCTACGGCCTGCCCTACCGGACGTCCAACACCTGTGCGGCCAACACGCTCGACGCCCAGTCGGCCTATGAATCCATGATGTCGCTGTGGGGCCTGGTTCAGGGCGGCGGCAACTTCATCATGCATGCGGCGGGCTGGATGGAGGGCGGACTTACGGCATCGTTCGAGAAATTCGTGATGGACGTCGACATGCTGCAGATGGTGGCCGAATTCCTCGCGCCACTGGACACCAGTCCGGACGCCCTGGCGATGGATGCGATCGCGGAAGTCGGCCCCGGAGGGCACTATTTCGGGACCGCGCACACATTGTCACGCTACGAGACCGCGTTCTATTCACCGATCCTGTCGGACTGGCGCAATTTCGAGAGCTGGAGCCTTGCCGGTCAACCAACCACATTTGACCATGCCAACCGGGTCTGGAAGGAAACGCTGGCCAGCTACGAAGCGCCGCCGCTCGACGCGGCAATTTCGGAAGAACTCGACGCATTCGTGGCCAGACGCAAGCAAGAAGGCGGCGTGCCGACCGATTTCTGATCAGGCAATGACTCGGGTCTTGCGATTGGTCAGCCAGACGCCAAACACCACAATCACCGTGCCGACAATCATGGGAATCGTCAGGGCTTCGCCGAACAGGAACCAACTTTCGATCGCAACTGCAGGCGGCACCAGATAGGTCAGCGACGCGGCGCGGGAGACCTGGCCGCGGCGGATGAGATAGAGCAGCAGCATGATCGAGACCAGGGACAGGCCGAAAACCGACCAGGCCATGGCGAGCGCGAACTCGAGGTTCCAGTCAATTCGCATCGGCTCGATCAGCAGCGCCAGCGGCAGGACCACGAGAAATCCCCCGACATATTGCAAGGCTGCAATGGCGCGCAGATCGCCGTGCTGAAGATAGCGCTTCTGATAGATGGTCCCGGCCGTGACCGAAGCCATGGCGAAGACATTGACCAGCAATGGCAGCAGCGCAATCTGCAAGGTGGAGGTGTCAAGCGCGGTCAGCCGCGGCAGGATTGCCACGCTCAACCCGGCAAACCCCATTACCACGCCAAGCCGCTGGGAACCGGTCAGACGCTCGCCGACAATGATCGGCGCAACCATCGCCGTCAGCAGCGGCTGCAGGGCTGCGATGAGCCCCGAGACAGAGGACGGCACGCCCTGGGAAATCGCCCACCAGACACCGCCGAGGTAGATGCCGTGCAAAAACACGCCGGAGACCACCGCGTGCACCCATCCGGCACGGGTCGAAGGCCAGACTGCGCGACTTGCGAAGGTGATCACGGCGAACAGAACCGCAGCAAGCGTGAAGCGCAGGCTCAGGAAAGTCAGCGGATCAGCGTGAGGGCTCGCGTATTTGGCCACAATCCATCCGGTGGACCAGAGCAGAACAAACAGTGCCGGAGCAATGCGATCGAGAGTCATTGTTGATCCAGCTGGTTGGAATGCCATGAGTCGCGCCCGTGATGAGCGACGTTTTTCAGCGATAGACCCGGCGAAGCGGAGATGCAACCCCGGCTTTCGGGTGCAGCTTCATCGGCCTGCGATCAGCGCGCGGACCGCTGGCGGTCCATAAGAAATTACGGGAAAAAATGTTAGATTTCAGCGAATATCAGAATTTGCGCATGGTTCTTGCTTTCTCCCCCATGATGCGATCTTATGACTTCAAAAGGGGAGCGCCAAACACGTGCCTTTCGATGAAATGCTGACTGCGGACAACCTTCCGCGTGCGCCCTATGAGGGCTACTTCAACTGGCACTCGGAACAGAAAACGTCCGATCTGATCAAGAAATCCCGGGACGCGGAAAACATCTTCCGCAAGACCGGCATCACCTTTGCGGTCTATGGCAAGGAGGATTCATCCGAGCGGCTGATCCCGTTTGATATCGTGCCAAGGATCATCTCCGGCTCTGAATGGCGCAAGCTTGCGCAAGGCATCGAGCAGAGGGTGATGGCGCTCAACGCTTTCCTGGATGACATCTACCACAAGCAGGAAATCATCAAGGCCGGTCGTGTGCCGCGCGCGCTGATCGAGAAGAACGACGCGTTTCTGCCTGAAATGATCGGCATGCGGCCGCCGGGCGGCGTCTACACGCACATTATCGGCACCGACATCGTTCGCACCGGCGAAGGCCAGTTCTACGTGCTCGAGGACAATGCGCGGACGCCGTCGGGCGTGTCGTACATGCTCGAGAACCGCGAAACCATGATGCAGATGTTTCCCGAGCTGTTTCACCTCAACAAGGTGCGCCCGGTTGAAAACTATCCCAAACTGCTGCGTCAGAGCCTGGCGGCGGTGGCGCCTCCGGGCTGCAACGGCAGGCCGCGCATTGCGGTGCTGACACCCGGCATCTTCAACTCCGCCTTTTACGAGCATGCCTATCTGGCAGACCAGATGGGTGTCGAGCTGGTGGAAGGCTCCGACCTGCGGGTCATGGACGGCAAGGTGGTGATGCGGACGACGCAGGGCTACCAGGCGATCGACGTGCTCTACAGGCGCGTTGACGATGATTTCCTCGATCCGCTGAGCTTCCGCCCGGATTCGGCACTCGGCGTTCCAGGTATCATGGACGTTTACCGGGCCGGCAACATCACGATTGCCAATGCCCCCGGCACCGGCATTGCCGACGACAAGGCAATCTATTCCTACATGCCGGAAATCGTCGAATTCTACACCGGCCAGAAGCCGATCCTCGAGAATGTGCCGACCTATCGCTGCTCA
Source organism: Hoeflea sp. (assembly GCF_002733955.1). GTDB lineage: Bacteria > Pseudomonadota > Alphaproteobacteria > Rhizobiales > Rhizobiaceae > Hoeflea. The sequence continues at coordinate 214,389 of NZ_NVXQ01000006.1, forward strand.
GAGCCTGAGATGCTGAAATATGTGCTGGAAAACCTGCCCGAGCTGGTGGTCAAGGAAGTGCACGGTTCCGGCGGCTATGGCATGCTGGTGGGACCGGCTGCAAGCAAGCGCGAGTGCAAGGAATTCGCCGAGAAGCTCAAGGCGCGGCCGGCCAATTACATCGCGCAGCCGACCCTGTCACTCTCGACCGTTCCGATCCTTACCAAGAAGGGGCTGGCGCCCCGCCATGTCGATCTGAGGCCGTTCGTGCTTGTGTCCAACAAGATACAGATCATTCCGGGCGGTCTGACGCGCGTGGCGCTGAAAGAAGGCTCCCTTGTGGTCAACTCCAGCCAGGGAGGCGGCACCAAGGACACCTGGGTGCTGGAGGACTGAACATGCTGGGAAGAACCGCAAATGGCCTGTTCTGGATGTTCCGCTATATCGAGCGCGCAGAGAACACGGCCCGCCTGATCGATGCCGGGTTGCGCATGTCGCTGACGCGGATGCACGGTCACGAGGAAGAATGGGAATCGGTGCTGCGCAGTTCGGGCGTGTTCAGCGCCTATTGCGAGACCAATCCGGAAGTCACTGCAGCAGATGCCGTCAACTACCTGCTGCGCGACAGATCCAATCCATCAAGCATTCTGTGTGCCATCGAGGCGGCCCGCAACAACGGCCGCATGGTGCGTACTGCGCTGACCCGGGAAGCCTGGGAAGCGACCAACGAGTGCTATCTCGACATCAAGTCGCAGCTGGCGCGCAAGCCCTCGAATGCCGACCTGCCGGCGATCATCGACAATATCAAGCAGCGAACAGGGCTGATCCGTGGCGCGTTCCACGGCACCATGCTGCGCAACGAGCCTTACAATTTCTCCCGTATCGGCACCTTCATCGAGCGGGCCGACAACACCTCGCGCATACTCGACGTCAAGTATTACGTGCTGCTGCCGGCGGCATTCCAGGTCGGCTCGTCGCTCGACAATGTGCAGTGGGAATCGATCCTGCGATCAGTGTCGGCGCACAGGTCCTATGGCTGGGTCTATGATGACGACTACAAGCCGGCCAACATCGCCGATTTTCTGATCCTTAACGGACGCATGCCGCGCTCGCTCGCCTATTGCTACGACAAGATCAACGTGAACCTGTCTTATCTCGAACGGGAATACGGCAAGCGCGACGCCTGCCATGAAACTGCCAAGGCAACGCTCGGGATGTTGCGGGAACGGGAGATACAGGCAATCATGGACACCGGGTTGCACGAATTTCTCCAGGGTTTCATCAGCCAGAACAGCCGGGTTGCTGCCGAGATCTCCGAAGCCTACCGGTTCTACCAGGACTGATCTGATGCAGCTCAAGATTTCCCACGTCACCGAATACGCCTATGCGCAGCCTGTGCGCTACGCCTTGCAACGCCTCAGGCTGACACCGCAAAGCAGCCAGTTGCAGACCGTGCATTCCTGGTCGACGGAAGTCGAAGGCGGCGCTGTCGAGGCCCGCTATGTCGACCATTACGGCAATGTCGTGGAACTGGTCAGTGCAAGCCGTGACACCGAAGCCATCAAGGTGGTGGCCTCGGGGCTGGTGGAAACCAACGACAAGAGCGGCGTCTCCGGGCCGCACCGCGCCTACATGCCTCTCTGGCTCTACCAGCGCGACACGGCGCTGACCAAGCCGGGCAAGATGATAAGGGAACTGGTGCGCAGCATTGGCAAGGGCGAACCGCTCGAGCAATTGCACGGTTTGATGGGTGCCCTGAACCAGACAATGGCCTACGTCCCGGGCGCGACCCAGACCCAGACCATTGCCGAAGACGCTTTGGCGGCGGGCGAAGGCGTCTGCCAGGATCATGCCCAGGCCTTTGCGGCGGCGGCGCGGGTGATGGGATATCCGGCGCGTTACGTCTCGGGCTATCTGATGATGGAAGACACTCCCGACCAGGCGGCCAGCCATGCCTGGGCCGAAGCCCATGTCGACGGGCTGGGCTGGGTCGGGTTCGATCCCGCCAACGACATGTGCCCTGATGACCGTTATGTGCATATTGCCCATGGCCTGGATTACAAGGACGCGGCGCCGATTTCAGGCATCCGCACCGGGACCGGTGAAGAACAGCTTGCAGTCCACATCACAGTCGAGCAATAAGAATCCTGCTTAATTCTCGGAGCTGATTCGCACATCATGACTTATTGTGTCGGGCTACGCCTCAACAAGGGCCTCGTGTTCATGTCCGACACCCGGACCAACGCGGGCGTCGACAACATTTCGACCTTTCGCAAGATGTATACCTGGAGCGCGCCTGGCGACCGGCTGATGACGCTGCTGTCGGCCGGCAACCTGGCGACGACGCAGACCGTTGTCAGCATGCTCGAAGAGCATTCCAAGGCAGCCGAAGACCGGCACCCCGACATCATGAAAGTGCCTTCGATGTTCGAAGCCGCGCGGCTGGTCGGGCAGACGGTGCGCGAGGTGATCAAGACCGCATCGGATGGCGGGCATCAGAGCGAATCCGGCTTCAGCGCGACGTTCATCCTCGGCGGACAGGTGGCCGGCGGGGCGATGCGCCTGTTCCTGATCTACCCTGAAGGCAATTTCATCGAAGCCACCGAGGACAACCCGTTCTTCCAGATCGGCGAGCACAAATACGGAAAGCCGATCCTGGTCCGCGCCTACGATCCGGACATGAGCTTCGAGATGGCCACCAAGCTGCTCTATGTCTCGTTTGATTCGACGCTCAAGTCCAACCTCTCTGTGGGGCTGCCGCTGGATCTGCAGTTTTACGAGATCGACAGCCTGACCAAGGGCTATGAGCGCCGCATCCAGGCCACCGATCCCTATTACCGCAAGATTTCCGACGGTTGGTCGGATGCGCTGCGGTCGGCCTTCAACAGCCTGCCGGATTTCAAGCGGGACTGAGCCTCGGGTCGCTCCAGTTAAGACGCATCCACTACTGCGCCGCTGCGGCGGGGCGCAGCCCCCCGGTTTCCTCGATGAATGCCACAACATCCTCGATGCCGGCGCCGCGGCGCATGTCGGTGAACAGGTGCGGGCGGCCCTTTCGCCCGGCAGCGGCATCGCGCTCCATGACCGACAGATCCGCCCCGACATGGGGCGCGAGATCCATCTTGTTGATCACCAGAAGATCGGACCGAGTGATGGCCGGCCCTCCCTTGCGCGGGATTTCCTCGCCCTGGCACACGGAAATCACGTAGATTGTCAGATCGGCGAGATCCGGGGAAAAGGTGGCAGCCAGATTGTCGCCTCCCGATTCAATGAAGATCACATCGAGATCGGGATGCTTCTCGTTCAGCGCATCGATGGCGCGCAAATTCAGCGACGCATCCTCGCGGATGGCCGTGTGCGGGCAGCCTCCGGTCTCCACGCCGACGACACGATCCGACGGCAGCGCCTGCATACGCACCAGCGCCTCGGCGTCCTCGCGGGTGTAGATGTCATTGGTGATCACGGCGACGGAATAGTTCTCGCGCATCGCCTTGCAGAGCTTGTCGGTGAGCGAAGTCTTGCCGGAGCCCACGGGGCCACCGATGCCGACGCGGAGCGGGCCATTGGATGAGGTCATGACAGGAACAACCGTGGTTCGAGGGTTTCGTGATTCATCGAGGCAATATCCGCGATAAAGGCTGCAGCGCCAAGATCTTCCAGTGTCGAAGCTGCGGCGCGATCCGCGGTGGCCTCGACCACCGGCTCAAGGCCGGCCAGGATCTTGGCCGCGCCATCCTGGCCCGTGACCGACAACCTGATCGCACACTGCAGCTGGTTGGAGACGAAGGCATGGAGATAAGCGCCGGCGGTCAGGCGTATGTCGAGGCCTTCCACCGCAGCGGCGATGCCGATTGCGACCGGCAGCGGCGTGTTCCGGTCCGGAAAATGCTGTGGTCCGACCCAGTGGGAAACCGCCTGTATGAACGAGGTGCCCTGCCCCCTTGTCTCGTCAAGGCGTTGCTGTCCAACACAGAGCGCCAGGCAAAGATCCGTGAGCTCTTCAAGCTTGGGCTTGTCAGCCAAACAGCGGTGGGCTTCGGCGAGCAGCACCGCGTCGTTCCACTGCGCGCCTTGCGTGATCTGCACGCGAATCCAGCCGGCAAGAGAGGATTGATCGCTGACATGGCCGCTCTGCACAGCCTGCTCAAGGCCGGCGGAATAGGCGAAACCGCCAATCGGGAACACCGGCGAGAGCCAGCTCATCAGTTTGAGCAATTGGGTTGCGCTGGTCATCTCGTAGCCTCGCGGCGCCGCCATTCGGCCACGGCTTCGGCCATGGTCGATCCGGCATGAGCCTTCATCCAGGCCATGAAGGGCCGATCGAACTTGAAGTGATCGCCAATCGCTGACTTGAAAAAACGCCGCACATTCTGTGTGTTGCGGTAGTTCGCATCGATGATGGTGCTGTCGGCAGCCGGATCTGAATGCCAGTCACGGATATCAGTCATGCGAATGACCATGCTCGTGGTCATGGGCATGATCATGGTCATGCGAATGGTCGTGACCGGCGTGATGATGATGGGCTTCGTGGGCTCCGCCATAGGCGCCGCCTTCGGGGTCGAAGGGCGCCTCGACTTCCTCCACCGATGCGCCAAGACCGATGAGCATGTCGTGGATGACGTGATCGCGCCGGATGCGGATCGCCGTTGCGGTAATCTCCGCAGCCAGATGCCGGTTGCCGATCTGCCAGGCCAGCGTCAGCAGGTGCCGGGCATCCCTGCCGCGCACTTCCATCAATTGTTCGGGCTCGGCACAAACCTCGATGATGCGGCCATCATCAAGCACCAGCCCGTCGCCATGGCGCAGCAGCCGGGCCTGCGGCAGATCGAGCAAAAAGGCGATTGTGGCGCCGTTTTCGAGCCGGTCGGACACCATCCGCATGCGGCGGCGATGCCGCGCGGTTTCATCCAGGGTGATGACTGCGGCCGGATTTTCAAATGTCCGCGTGACTGAAGTGACCGTCGGCAGATTCATGCAGGCTCCCTGTCCAACAGGCGGCCGTCACAATTTGGGCATCGCAACGCGCCGCTAGGCCCCGGTTACATCCGGAACAGCTCTGATCTTAGGGGGGAAATGCTATTTGGCCAAGCGATGGCGAGCGGTTTTGTGCACCGCACTTTTGTGCGCTCTGTCGGATGTGGCTTCCCATCCACGGGATGGGCTGACGCAGGCAGAGGCAGCGTCTTCAGAGGGAGGGCGCGAAGTGCGGCTGAAGCGAGCAGTGCTCGAGCTTGGCAAACGGTTGCCGCAAACCATGGGCAGATCGCGATTTAACGCCAACGACCCAAGTCGTCCGCAGCCGATGAGCTACGCCTTTGCAGCTCCTGTCCCTTGACCGAACAGTCCGTGTCCCGCCGGGCTTCAGCGCCCGCTCTCAGAGCTGATCGACGAGATCGCGAAGAGCCTGCTGGCGGGTGGTTCCGCGCGCCTTGAAGGCGGCTTCCGGTGTGTGTGCAAGGCGTTCGGCCTGAAACGCGAAATTGAGCGACTGCCTGGCTGCGCTGAAAAAGCGGCTTACACGATTGGTGCTTTCAGTGGTCATGACATGACTCCTTATATTGCAACGCAATACTATCCTCATATTGCAACGCAACAAAACGCCAATTGGCTTTGGCAGCCATGCACTACAGTCATGGCTTGGCGGACGGCTGCCGCCAGATCGAACGGTGGTCTTCCCCCGCGGCATGAATGCTAACCGGACAATGGTGGAGAGGCTGAAGACCAGATTGCTACTGCGCATGTCGGGCCATCGGCAAAATCGACAACACGCGCATGACAAACCGATTTTCAGGTGATTAAATGATTTGGCCGCCATGTCTTCCGGTCTGGGAGAAGGATTGGACAAGGGGACCTGCGGCATCACTGCAAGCGCACATGAAAGCGCTTGCATCAGAGGACTTTCTGGGAGGGAAGCATGTTGAAACTGAAATCCGTCAAAACGTTTGTGATTGCATCCGCGGTCTCGCTTGCCGCGGCGACTGGCGCTTTGGCATTTCCGGACAAATCGATCGAATACATCATTCCGTTTGGCCCCGGAGGGGAATCCGACATTTCGGCGCGCTTCCAGCAGCCCTTCTTCAAGGACAAGTTCGGCCAGGACCTGGTCGTCTCCTACAAGCCCGGCGGCGGCGGTGCGGTCGGCTGGGCGCAGCTCAACTCGATGACTGCCGATGGCTACACCATCATGGGCGTCAACCTGCCGCATATCGTCATTCAGCCGGCGCAGAAGGATGTCGGCTATACCACAGACGACATCACCACTTTCTACATGTTCCACTACACGCCCGATGCGATCGTGGTCACCGCTGACAGCCCCTACCAGAGCCTTGATGACCTGATCGCGGACGCCAAGGCAAACCCGGGCTCGGTCACCATGTCGGGCTCGGGCAAGGCGACGGCCAACCATCTGGCGCAGATCCGCTTCGACAAGATGGCGGACATCAAGACCACCTATGTTCCCTTCAAGGGCACCGGCGCCTCGACGACAGCCAATCTCGGCAAGCAGGTCAAGGCGCAGTGGGGTTACACCACGGTAGGTGCGGCCCAGGGCGATGCCGTCCGGATGCTGGCGGTTGCGATGGAAGAGCGGCACCCGCTTTTCCCGGATGTGCCGACCTTCAAGGAGCTCGGTTTTGACATGGTCGGCGGTGCCTACCGTGGCATGGCCGCTCCAAAGGATACGCCGGCCGAAATGATCAAGGCGCTTTCCGACGCCTTCGGCGCAATCAACGCCGACGAGGCCTTCCGCAAACAGATGCTCGATGGCGGCTTTGCCCTGCTCGACGTTGATTCCGCAGGCATGGCCGACTTCATGAAGGCCCGCAAGGACGAGTATATCCAGGCGGCGACTGAGGCGGGGCTGCTCAACTGAGCCACCGCCGAAAGCCCGGACCGGACTGACCGGTCCGGGCGTTTCCCGAGAATGTGGGCAAACGGCCCGGCTGCAGACCTTGTCTGGCAGCGGCCGGCACAGCCGGAGCTGCCCCAAGCAGAGCGCACGCTCCCAAATGGGTATGGAACACTATGGGATTTGAACATCTGGCCAATGCGCTGACGCTGACCAATCTGGCGCTGGCGCTGTTCGGTGTGGTCGCCGGGACCGTCATCGGATCGATACCCGGGCTGTCGGCAACGATGGCGGTGGCCGTGCTGGTTCCGATCACCTTTTCAATGGCGCCGGCCTCGGCGCTGATCCTGCTCGGGGCCATCTATACCGGCGCGATCTATGGCGGCGCCTATTCCGCCATCCTGCTCAACACGCCCGGCACACCATCGGCGATCGGCACGACGTTTGACGGCTATCCCATGGCCAAGCGCGGCGATGGCGATCTGGCCGTGGCCATTGCCTGCTACGCCAGCGTCTTCGGCGGCATGATTGGGGCCTTGGCGTTGCTGCTGCTGGCACCACCGCTGTCGTCGGTGGCCCTGGCCTTCGGCCCGGTGGAGTATCTCTGGCTGTCGATCTTCGGTCTGTCGCTGATCGCCTCGCTGTCGACCGGAAACGTGCTCAAGGGGCTCGCCGGCGGTGCTTTGGGCATGCTCTTGTCCTGTGTCGGTGTTGCCGAAATTTCAGCCGATATCCGTCTCACATTCGGCGTTTCCACCATGATCGGCGGCATCGAAGTGGTCGGGGCGCTGATCGGGCTTTATTGCATTCCGGTGCTGATTGACCTGGTGGCCACGCCGGAGCGGCATCTCAAGGTGGAACAGGGCGTACGTGCGGTCCGTTTCCGCGAAGCCGCCCTCATCGCCTGGCGCTCGCGCCTCAACCTGCTGCGGTCCTCGGTCATCGGTACGGTGATCGGGATCCTACCGGGCGCGGGCGGCTCGGTTGCCGGCCTGGTCGCCTATTCCGAAGCCAAGCGCACCGCGCGGCCGGATCAGAAATTCGGCGACGGCGAGCCCGACGGCATCATGGCGACGGAGTCCGCCAACAATGCCACCGTCGGCGGCGGCTTCATTCCGACACTGGTGCTTGGCATTCCCGGGACGCCTCCCGATGCGGTTATTCTCGGCGCGCTTCTGGTGCAGGGCGTTCGCACCGGTCCGACGCTGTTCGACGGCGGCGGTTCGATCGTCTACACCTTCATTTTCGGCCTCTTCATCGCCACCATCCTGATGCTGCCGACCGGACTGCTGATCGGCCGCTACGCCTACAAGACCATCGTCACCATTCCCAAGACCATCCTGGTGCCGGCGGTCGGTTTCATGACCATCATCGGTACGTTTGCCATCCGCAATTCGATTTCCGACGTCATCATCATGATCGTGCTGGGCTCTGTCGGCTGGGTGCTGTCGCGCTTCGGCTTTGCCGCCTCACCGATCGTGCTGGGGCTCATTCTCGGGCCCATCGCCGAGCAGGGCTTTGTCCAGGCCTGGATCATCGGTGATGCGACAGGCAATCTCACAGGCATGTTCTTCGGACGGCCGATTTCGCTGGCAATCATCGCCTTCACCATCCTGTCGCTGGTCTATCCGATCATTCAGGGCAGACGGGCAAAGCGGATCCTTGCAACACAGGCCAACTCCAATGATTGAGACAACCGCAAAAACCGGCCGCAAGGACGTCGGCACACTGATTATCGCCAGCCTGTTTATCGGCCTGGGGCTGATCACGCTTTACGACGTGACCACCTATTCCGACAGTGATTCCGTGGTCTTTCCGAGCTTTGTTGCCTATGCGCTTATCTTCTGCTCGGTGCTGGTGATCATCTATTCCTGGCTCAAGCCGAACCCGCACAATGGTTTTGGCAGCGGCGACTGGTGGCGCAGGTTTTTGCTGGTGGCCAGCATGCTCGCAGCGTGCCTGGCAATGCCCTTGAGCGGGTTTCTGCCGGCCACGGCCATTGCCTTTGCCGGTGGCCTGATCGCGGCACGGCACGAAGGCTGGGATGGCCGCAGCGCAATAATATTTGCGCTGTCGGGCGTCTTCATCATGGCCGGCTTCTACAGCCTGTTCCGCTTTGCCCTGGGTGTGCCCCTGCCCTGAACGGCAGGACCACACCCTGCGCAAAGCCTCACTTCACATATTTGCGCCAGTCGTGCTCTTCCTTGAAGCCGAGCATCTCGCGGATCTTGCGGTTGGAATAAAGCGCTTCATGCTCGCCCATCTCGCGGCTGAACGGCACGCCCGGGAAGAACTGCTCGGCAATCTTTGCCGTCGGCATGTCGACCGAGTTGGTGTCGTTGCCAGCGTTGAAGATCTGGAAGCCGAGGCCATCAGTCTTCAGGCACCGGTCGACGATCTGGCCGAGATCACGCGCATCGATATAGCAGAAGATGTTGCGGCGGCGCACGCCGGGATCGGCGAAGAAACCGGGGAACCGCTCATACTCCTCGGGCTCCATCACGTTGCCGATGCGGAGCGCGTAGATATCGGCACCGGAGCGGCGCTGGAAGCCGCGCGCGGTCTGCTCGTTGATGACTTTCGACATACCGTAGGAATCCATCGGATTGACATCCATGTCCTCCTCTACCGGCAGCGAGGCCGGGCTGACCTCGCCATCGGCAAAACAGACGCCATAGGTGGTTTCCGACGAGGCGACGACGATCTTGCGAATGCCGAGTTTCACCGCTGCCTCGAGCACATTGTAGGTGCCGATGGTGTTGATGCGGAAGGTTTCGTTGTCGGGCCGGATCAGGATTCGCGGCACGGCTGCAAAATGCACAACCGCGTCAAACTTGGGCACGCCAGTCCCGGGCTCCAGTTCGCCGAAATTGGCGTAGCTCGACATGACATTGAACATCTGACCGGAATCGGTGATGTCGGCGGTCAGATTGTCGACGCCCGGGTGATCGAGCGGGGTCAGGTCGACATTGACGACATGATGGCCCTGGTCGACCAGATAGGGGATGACGTGACGTCCGGCCTTGCCGGTCCCTCCGGTGAACAAAATACGCATTAGAATTCCTCCCTTGTCGAATATGTGTGACCCGGTTTCAGACGCTGCGCCCTGCGGCGGCCCCTGATGACCAGGCCCATTGAAAATTGTGCCCGCCGAGATGGCCGGTGACATCCATGACTTCGCCAACAAAATACAGCCCCGGAACCAGACGGCTCTCCATCGTCTTCTGATTGATATGAGCTGTATCGACGCCGCCAAGCGTGACTTCGGCCGTGCGGTAGCCCTCGGTTCCGCCCGGCACCAAGCTGAACGCATGGATTCGCGCCACTATCTCGTCAATCGCGGCGTTGCTCAAGTCCGCCAGCCGCGAAATTCTGTCTCCAGCGGCCTGGCCGAGCTGTTGTGCCAGCCGCTTGGGCAACACCTCGGCAAGCACCGTCCAGACCGAGACTTTCGGCCGCTTGCCGCGTTCCACCTTCAAGAGGGCCGCCAGATCGGCGCCCGGCGCAAGATCGATCGCGACGCTGTCACCTTCGCGCCAGTAGGACGAGACCTGAAGCATCGCCGGGCCTGAAATCCCGCGATGGGTGAACAGCATGGCCTCGTCGAACGCTGCGCCGTTGCAGGCTGCGTGAACATCGAGCGAAACGCCGGAAAGGCCGCCCCAGCTCTCATGCATGTTCGAGGCCCAGGTGAACGGCACCAGCCCGGCCCGGGTGTCGGTGACGACGTGGCCGAACTGCCGGGCGATGTCATAGCCCAGACCGGTGGCGCCCATCTTCGGGATCGACTTGCCGCCGGTGGCGACCACGAGCGATTGCGCTTGCCAGATGCCGGCGCTGGTGTTGATTTCGAATCCGCCTTCGATCTGCCGAACCTCCAGGATGTCGGTCGACAGTTCCAGCCTGCCGCCGGCATCCCGAATGTCGTCGGTCAGCATGGAAATGATCTCGCGCGCCGACCCGTCACAGAACAACTGCCCCAGCGTCTTCTCGTGATAGGCGATGCCACGGGCTTTTACCCGGTCGATGAAATCATGCTGGGTAAAGGACTTGAGCGCAGAGATGGCAAAATGCCTGTTGCCGGAGATGAAGTTTGCCGGCGTGCAGTGCAGATTGGTGAAGTTGCAACGGCCGCCGCCGGAAATCCGGATCTTTTCTCCCGGCGCCTTGGCATGATCAATGACCACCACAGACCGGCCGCGACGTCCCGCCTCGATCGCGGCCATCATCCCGGCAGCGCCAGCGCCGAGGATGACGACATCTGTTTTGCTGGTGGCGGACATGAAGGCTCCGGATATGGGTCAGGCGGTCGCGGTGGCAGCCGCGCTTGCGCCGGAACGCATTAGCAGACCCGGCGGCTGCGACAAACCCCGCGTGAAGGCGCAAGAGCACTTCGCTTGCCAGTCGAGCCCCCCGGACTGTAGGAACATGGTCCATCTTCACCGGAATTGGCCATGACCACCTGCACCCTTGATCTCGATCCCGTTTCCCTGAGTATCGACCTGAGTGTCGGTCATATCGCCGAGTTGAAGATCCGCGACGGTCAACGCATGCTCACACCGTTGCACCGGGCGCCGTGGGTGGATGTTCCGGATATGATCTTTCCGGAGGCCACGCCGCCAAATGTGCGCCGGTTGTCGGGGGATTTTTTCTGTGCACCGTTTGGCCGTAACGATCTGGAGGAGGCTCCATCGCATGGCTTGCCGGCCAACAGTGCCTGGGACCACGTCGAAACCGTTGGCGGGGATAACCAGCTCACGGCCGTTTTCCGGTTGCAGAAACTGGTGATGGGAGCGGTCGTCGAAAAGCGCATTACGCTGATTGCCGGCCACCCCTTCGTCTACCAGGAGCACTGTTTCATCGGAGGAACCGGTGCGGTTTCGGCTGCGCACCATGTGATGGTGCACATGGCAGAGGGCGGCGATCTCTCGGTGTCTGATAAGCTCGGTGCACGGACACCACCCGATGCCTTGGAACCCGATCCGTCCCGCGGTCGTTCAAGCCTCGCCTACCCGGCGGAGACTGCAGACCTGACTGCGTTTCCGCTGGCAGATGGCCGCATGGCCGACCTTACCACCTATCCCGTGGCCGGACAGCACGAGGATTTCGTGACACTGGTCGAGGCGCCGGGCCATGCTCTCGGCTGGAGTGTGGTCAGCCGGAAGGCTGAGCAGGATCGGGTCATCGTGCTGAAGCGGCCTGACATTCTGCCTGTCACCATGCTCTGGATGAGCAATGGCGGCCGGGATTACGCGCCCTGGTCGGGACGTCATACGGGTGTGTTGGGAATAGAGGATGCGCGGGCATCGCCGCTGGGACATGCGGATTCATGCCGGGACAATGCCTTGACGCGCAGCGGCGTGGAAACTGCGTTCGCGCTGCATGACGGCAAAACGATCCGCGTCCGCCAGGTGGTAGGCGCATGCGCGACAGCAGATGCTGACAGTAAGGTGCTTGAATTGTGGAATGAAGAAGAAAAACTGGTGCTGAGGCTTCGAGACGGGTCGCTCCGCAGGCTCAGCTATGATGCGTCGTTTCTCGCCGGATAAGGTGAATTCACGACGTTCCGACCGCAAAGCGTGAATGCAGTCCCCCGACTCGGCGGGAGACTGCATCATATTTGGTATGCCGATATAATCAGCAGGCAGCTTCGTAGACACGGCCCTGGGCGTCGCGGTAGCGGCACATGCCAGGAGTGGTTGCCGCGCCGATCAGAGCGCCGGCTGCGCCACCAATCAGAGCGCCACCCGCGACATTGTTGCCTGTGGCAGCTGCAACAAGTGCACCGGTTCCGGCGCCAACAGCAGCACCAGTGCCGGCCCGCTTTTCAGTTGTCGTGCAGCCGGCTGCGGCAAGGAGCGATACGGCGGCGAGGGTTGAAAGAACGAGTCTGGTCATCAAAGGCTCCATCATAGGGGGCTGTTGTTAAATCGGAGGCGAACTCAGTCAAACGAGGACGTATGCTTCCGGGCCACAGTTTCATTGTACAAGATAACGATGGCCGAGACCATCATGGCGATGCTCATCGCAAGTGCAAGCGTTGAAATCAACATGGTCAGTCCTTTCGTTTCATTCTTTGTTCGCTTCGACCATTCAACGTCGCAAGAGCGGATTTGGTTGCCTTGCGGGCAAAAAAAAATTTCACAGCCGCATTGATCCGGTTCCTCGGACCTCCACAAGCGCTCAAACGCAATTCATCCGACTCACATTTGGCAGAGTAAAAAACAGGCACGATGCCCGCCATTTGTGCAAGATGCGCTGGTGGCTTCAGCTTGGGCAGGATCTGTCAGAAAAGCGCTTGCGTGTGGCCAATGCATTTCAGATGATCGCCCCTGAAGAGTGTAAAGGGCCACGATGACTTCCATGTTTCCGCTTCCGACACCGCAAGAGGGCGCCGCCATGCAGCGCACCTGTGGCGGTGGACGTCTGTCGGTCAAGCTGTCGGCAGGCGAAAGCCGAATCGACCGGCTGTTTCAGGAAGGCTCGGCGCGGATCCGCATCCCCCGGGTTCCTTCCGGGTTGCCGCTTGAGGCCGTGCTGATCAACACCGCGGGTGGCCTGACCGGCGGCGACCGCATGGACTGGCGGTTCGAGGCTGGCGCCGGCGCCTCGATGACGCTGGCGACGCAGGCATGCGAGAAAACCTACAAGGCGCATGGCAGCAGCGAAGCCCGGGTAACCGTGCAGTTGAAGCTCAATGCCGAAAGTTCACTCGCCTGGTTGCCGCAGGAGACGATCCTGTTCGACCGCGCCCGTCTGGCACGCTCCATCGAGGTGGAGATGGCGGCGGATTCCCGGCTCCTGATGATCGAGCCGGTGGTCTTCGGCCGTCTGGCGATGGACGAAGCCGTGATCGAAGGCCATTTCCGCGATCGCTGGCGGGTGCGCCAGGCGGGCCAGCTGATCCACGCAGAGGAGATGCGGCTTGGCCCGGATGTCGCCGATGCGCTCAAGCACAAGGCCGTTGCCGATGGCGGGCTGGCGATGGCCACCGTGTTGCTGATCGCGCCTGAGGCCGAGGCAAGGCTGGCCGCGGCCCGCGAACTGATCGGCGACGCTGGCGGCGTCAGCCATGTGAGAATGCGCTCGCGCGGTGCTGACAGGGCAGAAACTGGCAAGCTTCTTGCTCGCATTGTTGCCAGGGACAGCTATGAATTGCGCAAGGTGCTTGTACCATTGATCCGCCTGCTCAATCCGTTGGGCGGCATGCCGAAAGTCTGGTCGATATGAAAGAGACGTTATGAACCTGACCCCGAGGGAAAAAGACAAATTGCTCATCGCGATGGCTGCGATCGTGGCGCGCAGGCGGCTGGAACGCGGCGTCAAGCTCAACCATCCCGAAGCCATTGCCCTGATCACGGACTTCGTTGTCGAAGGGGCACGCGACGGCCGTGCGGTGGCCGACCTGATGGAGGCCGGTGCGCATGTGATCACTCGCGACCAGGTGATGGACGGCATCGCCGAAATGATCCACGATATCCAGATCGAGGCCACCTTCCCCGATGGCACGAAGCTGGTGACCGTGCATGAACCGATACGCTGAACCATGATCTGGGCGCTCTCCCCTGCACTGGCGGAAAACGCGCACAAAAAAAGCGCGGGCCGCAGCCCGCGCCTCTGTGTGGATGATTATCCATCAGCGGACATAGACAGTCAGCGAACCGTTCGCGTCAGTCTGGGCCGCGACCACGCTGGACAGGTTGACGCCTTCGGCCTCAAGCTTGTCGTAGACACCGGCGTTGGCCTGAAGCGAGGTGCGAAGATCGGAAATCGCGCCCCGGTTCTCGCTGACGGCCTGATCGAGCTCGTCAGCCGACACATCGGCGGATCCAACTTCCACGACTTCGACCTTGGCGGGTTCCGTCATGGTGCTGATATCGGTCGCCGCATCGGTGTTGGCGGAGATCGCAGAAATCACGTCGTCCTGCGTCGCGCCGGCAGAAGCATTCGTGTCAGCCGCTGCATTCAGACCCAGCGTGGCGTCGCCACCGGAAGCGTCGGCACCAATGCCGACCGAGGCGCCTGCCGAACCGCTGGTTGCCCCAGCGCTCGATCCGCTGTCCGCGCCAATGCTGACACCGGAGTTCGCATCAGCCAACTGCGCGAGAGCAGGTGCGGCGGCAAAGGTCGAGGTCATCAAGGCTGCGGTCAGAATCTTGGTCATGCGTTTCATGGGATAACTCCTTTTGCAGTTTCAGGTGTCACCCGCCGTGCGGCGCGTGACAGGGAAAAAACGATGTCTCACCAATTTGGTTGCGTGCAGAGCCAAGGCGATTTCGTGAAGTTTTCGTGGCGTGAAAGTGACGTTGCATGAGAGGCCGATCCAGCCCGTTCCGACCCTTTCCGCTGAGGCCATGCGAAACGGGGCACGGGCTACAGGAAACAGACGCGGAAATGCCTCACGGCAGGAACATAATTTGAGGAAACAGTCATGATACCAGGTGAGGTCATAACCCAGGACGGCGACGTCGAGCTCAACAAGGGGGCGGTCACGGTTACGCTCAAGGTCGCCAACACCGGCGATCGTCCGGTGCAGGTGGGCAGCCACTATCATTTTTTCGAGACCAACGAGGCCTTGCGGTTTGACCGCGATCAGGCCCGCGGCCTCAGACTCGACATTGCCGCGGGCACTGCCGTCCGTTTCGAGCCGGGTCAGGAACGCGATGTCACGCTGGTTCCGCTGTCCGGCGGGCGCGAAGTCTATGGTTTTCAGCAAAAAGTGATGGGAAAACTCTGAGGGTTTTGCATCACGTCACCAAGAGAAGGGGAAGCCGCATGTGCCATGTCTGTGTCATTAACAACGTCAAATCCTCAATGCTGTCGCGACGTGATTTTTTCCGCAAGAGCGCGGCTGCCGGTTTTGCGGCAACCGCTGCCGGTGCAGTCTCCGCCCGGCCCGCGCTGGCCCAGGCCTCCGGCAAGGTGGTCGATCTGACCCATACATTCGATGGCGATTTTCCAACCTTCGACGGCAAGCCCGGCATTCTCTACACCGAAAACGTCAATTTCGATGAATCCGGTTATCAGCTCTGGGAACTGACCATTTTCGAGCATTCCGGCACCCATATCGATGCACCGCTGCATTTTTCCAAGGACGGCACGTCCGTTGACGAGCTCGATCCGCAGAGCCTGATCTGCCCGCTCTGCATCATCGACATCAAGAGCAAGGCCGCAGACGCGCCCAATTCCATGGTCGAGCCTGAAGACGTCGAGGCCTATGTCAGCGCGCATGGCGAGATCCCTGAAGGCGCTTGCGTGGCGATGAATTCGGGCTGGCAGGACAAGGTTGGCGATGCCAGCTACCGCAATGATGCGGACGGCAATTTTGCCTTCCCCGGCTTTTCCAAGGCAGCCACCGACATGCTCGCAGACATGGGAGCGGCCTCCATCGCGGTGGACACGCTGTCGCTTGATCCGGGCAATTCGGCCGATTTCGCGGTGCATTATTCCTGGCTCCCAAGCGGACGTTTCGGGATCGAGAACATCGCCAATCTCGATGCGCTGCCAGCGAGCGGAGCCACCCTGTTTGTCGGCGCACCGAAGCACCGCAACGGGACCGGCGGCCCTGCCCGCGTCATGGCCATGGTCTAGGAGAACAAGCGATGCGCCGCAAACCCGTCAATCCGGTTGAAATCTGGCAAGCCTATGCCGGGCTTGGCATGCTGGCGCTCGAAGCGCAGGCCGTGATCGGCATGCGGATGCTGGGCATGAGCGGCGCCATTCCGGTCGCCAAGTCCGAAAACCGCAAGATGCTGGCGGAAAAGCCGCCAGCATTCGCCAAGGCTGCGACCGCAGCAGCCAGGAAAGCGGCGGCGGGCGGTAGCCCGGAGCAAATCCTCACAGCTGCCGTCAAGCCGCTGACGAAAACCGCGCGCGCAAACCGGAAACGCCTCGTCTCGAAGGCGGTCTCGCGCCGCAAGAAGACATGAGGCGGGCTGTGGCGCGCGGGGGCATGAGGATGCGATGGTGTCTGGCGGGCCTGCTTGCAATCGGCCCGCTGGCCGGCGCTGCAAATGGGGTGGCCGCCGAGGACATGCCGGACTGCATAGACCCGCAAAGCCAAATGGAGATGACCTATTGCGCCGGCGTCGACTATGAGAAAGCCGATGCCGATCTCAATGCGATCTGGCCCGATATCGTTGCAGCAGCCAAGTCCAATGATGAGTATGTAGGCGACATGGCTCGGGACCGCGGCGTGCCGACCACGGTGGAAGCATTGCGTTCCGCTCAGCGCGCCTGGATCAGGTTCCGCGACGCGCAATGCGAATTCGAGGCCTATGAAGCGTTCGGCGGCACAGCCCAGCCGATGATCGGCAGCATGTGCCTGGCCCGGTTAACCCGCGAGCGCATTGAGGTGCTCGCCCGCATTCTGGAAACCAGATGATGGCGAGAATGATCACCATGTCGCATGATTACGATGCGCCGGCACGCGAGCTCTGGAGAATTGCGACCGACTGGAACTGTTTGCGCCGGGCGGTTGGCAAGACGGTCACATTCGGCCCCTTGCCTGCTGAGCCGATGCACAAGGGCCAGCTCATCCACACCACTGTCTCCTTGTTTGGTGTGTTGCCGGCTTTTGCCTACACGCTGAAAATCAGGGAGTTCGACGCAACGGCAATGCATCTGGAAACCAGTGAAAGCGGCGGCGGAATTGATCGCTGGGAACATACGATTGATGTCGAGCCCCGCGATCATGGCAGCCGCTTGTCGGACAAGCTGGTCATATCGTCCGGGTGGCTGACGCCCGCAACTGCCCTTTGGGCCAGGATCATGCTGTCCCGCCGGCACCGCCCACGCCGGGCCATGCTCAGCGAAAGCCAGGAAGCCAGGAAGCCTGCTGATGGCCCATTTATTGCTTGCCTGACAGATAAGTCTTGAACGAACCGAGGATCACACATGCCCGCCAAGATTACCCGCGCCGCCTATGCCGCCATGTACGGTCCCACCGTTGGCGACAAGGTCCGGCTTGCCGATACCGAGCTCTTCATCGAAGTGGAAAAGGACTTCACCACCTACGGCGAAGAGGTCAAGTTTGGCGGCGGCAAGGTGATCCGCGATGGCATGGGGCAGAGCCAGGTCACCAGGGCGGATGGCGCAGTCGACACCGTGATCACCAATGCGCTGGTGGTTGATCACACCGGCATCTTCAAGGCCGATATCGGGCTCAAGGACGGGCGCATTGCCGCCATCGGCAAGGCCGGCAATCCCGATACCCAACCCGGCGTCGACATCATTGTCGGTCCCGGAACGGAAGTGATTGCCGGCGAAGGCAAGATCCTCACTGCCGGCGGCTTTGACAGCCACATCCATTTCATCTGCCCGCAGCAGATCGAGGAAGCCCTGATGAGCGGGCTGACTACCATGCTCGGCGGCGGCACCGGCCCGGCGCATGGCACGCTTGCCACCACCTGCACGCCCGGCCCCTGGCATATCGGCCGCATGATCCAGGCGATGGACGCGTTTCCGATGAACATCGGCCTGTCGGGCAAGGGCAATGCCTCCAAGCCCGCGGCGCTCGAGGAGATGATCCTGGGCGGCGCCTGCGCGCTGAAATTGCATGAGGACTGGGGTACGACGCCGGGAGCCATCGACAACTGCCTCGCTGTTGCCGACGAGTACGACGTGCAGGTGATGATCCACACCGACACGCTGAATGAAAGCGGCTTCGTCGAAGGCACCGTGGAGGCCATCAAGGGCCGGACCATTCACGCCTTCCACACCGAGGGTGCGGGCGGCGGACATGCGCCCGACATCATCAAGGTCTGCGGATTGTCCAACGTGCTGCCGTCCTCGACCAACCCGACCCGGCCCTACACGGTCAACACCATCGCCGAGCATCTCGACATGCTGATGGTCTGCCACCATCTCGACAGTGCAATTCCGGAAGACATTGCGTTTGCCGAAAGCCGGATCCGTAAGGAGACGATTGCGGCCGAAGATATCCTGCACGACATCGGCGCGTTCTCGATCATCGCTTCGGACAGCCAGGCCATGGGCCGCGTCGGCGAGGTGATCATCCGCACCTGGCAGACCGCCGACAAGATGAAACGCCAGCGCGGGCGCCTGCCCGAGGAAACCGGCGAGAACGACAATTTCAGGGTTCGGCGCTACATCGCCAAATACACCATCAACCCTGCCATCGCCCAGGGCATGTCCAAGCATATCGGCTCGATCGAGGTCGGCAAACGCGCCGACCTGGTGATGTGGAACCCGGCCTTCTTCGGCGTCAAACCCGACATGGTGCTGCTTGGCGGCATGATTGCCGCAGCCCCGATGGGCGATCCCAACGCCTCGATCCCGACGCCGCAGCCGGTGCATTACCGGCACATGTTTGGCGCCTATGGCAAGGCCAGAACCGAATCCTCGGTAACCTTTGTCAGCCAGGCGGCAATCGAGGACGGGCTGGCGCACAAGCTCGGCTCCGCCAAGCAACTCTGCGCGGTGGAAAACACCCGGGGCGGGATCTCCAAATCCTCCATGCTGCTCAATAATGCCCTGCCGCATATCGAGGTTGATCCGGAAACCTACGAGGTGCGGGCCGATGGTCAGCTGCTGACCTGCGAGCCGGCCACCGAACTGCCGATGGCGCAACGCTATTTCCTGTTTTGATGCCTGCCGCCATCAGCCCATCTCTCGTGGCCCAGGTGAGGTGAACGCGCACTGGACCCGCCCCCTTCGAGTGCTCGGCGGTCCCCGGCCGTCGTGCCGGTCGCTGCGGACAGTTCATTCTGGCCTGGATTGCCGATGCCATGCGCCTTAGGCTTGTCCTGCAAGGCAAGTGCAAGCCTGCAACGGACGGTCTGTTGCAGCACGGCAAGAACAGCGAGCGGCACCCGTACGGGTTTAGCTTGGCAGGCCGCAGATCAGAGTTTCAGTCGAGTGTTGCTTCTTCTTGGCGCCTCGTGCGGATAGTATTTTTTCTTGAGCCTTTAGCCTTTTATTACCCTTTCCTGAAATAGCATTGGGTTGGCCCGACGTCTGACCTTCTTTGGGCTCCCCTTCCGGGTGCGAGGCTCAAAACCGGTTACGCGTGGATTGCCATGACGACAGATGCAAAGCAGGGAAAGAAATTCCACCAGGTCCTGACGCGACCGAGCAGGATTGCTGGCGCCATTGCGCTCGTCGTCGCCGTTGCGACCGGCTTCTATGCCGAACGCCAGAACCGTCTTGTCCACTACCAGAACGAACGCGCCAAGGTCAGCGAACAGCTTGGCCTCGTAAGGGCGAAGCTGGAAGGCAACATCAACAGCAACATTCAACTCGTCCGCGGTCTTGTTTCAGTGATTGCTTCCGAGCCGGACATGGATCAGATCCGATTCAGCCGGATCGCATCAGGGCTGATTGGAAAACACTCGCAACTGCGCAACGTCGCCGGCGCTCCGAACCTGGTGATCAGCCTGATGTACCCGGTCAAGGGCAACGAACGCGCCATCGGGCTCAATTACCGCGAAAATGAAAAACAACGTCAAGCCGCCATGCAGGCTGTTCGCTCGGATCAGATGATCCTCGCCGGTCCCGTGGATCTTGTGCAGGGAGGGCAAGGGTTCATCGGGCGCTTTCCGGTCTTTGTCGGCAACAAGGGCGGCCGGTATTTGTGGGGCCTGGTCTCCGCCGTCATTGATACCGAACAGCTCTACGCTGCCAGCAGCCTGACGGCTCTTGATCTGCCAATCAACGTCGCCATCCGCGGCAAGGACGCCAGCGGCGCCGAGGGTGATCTGTTTTACGGTGAAGCGAGGGTCTTCGATGGGGACCCGGTAACGTCGCTGGTGTCTCTGCCCAGCGGCAGCTGGCAGATCGCCGCCATCCCCACGGGCGGATGGACAGCCACGCCGGACAATGTCTGGCAGGTGCGGTCTCTCATCCTGCTGGCCGGGTTGCTGGTCATCTTGCCGATACTGATCGCAGGCTACCTGAACGATCTCCGCCAGACTCATGTCGAGGAACTCAATCGCCGCCAACGCCAGTTGCAACGGCTGTCGCAGCGGCACAATCTCGCGCTTGAAACGTCGAAGATCGGCGTCTGGGAAGTCAACCTCGACACCCTGGAGATCAGCTGGGACAGTCGCATGCGCGAACTCTTCGGTGTCGCCGACGAGACGGTGCCGATCACGATGGAGACCGTGATCAGCCACATTCATCCCGACGACCGCGATCAGACAACAACCGAAACTCAGCGCGCCGTCGACACCGGTGAGACCAGCAGATCCAACTTCCGCATTTGCACCAATGACGGTACGACAAGATGGGTTCGCTCGATCGGGGCACCCCACACCGATGGCGATGGCTCACGGTCTCTGCTCGGTGTGGTCTGGGACGTGTCTGCAGATGTCGAGCTCAACGCCAGTCTGCTTGCAGCCAAGCACAGTGCCGAATGGCGCAACCAGGAACTTGAGGAAGCGCGCGCACAGATGGAGCGCAACTCGCTGCATGACAGCCTGACCGGCCTGCCGAACCGGCGGTTCCTCGACGAGAAACTTCTCAGTGGCACGGCCGAAACCAAGGTGACGGCGTTGCTGCATATCGATCTCGACCGTTTCAAGCAGATCAACGACACGCTGGGGCACGCCGCGGGCGACGCGATGCTGACCCACGCGGCATCGGTGCTGACGGCCAGTATCCGGGCGGGCGATCATGTGGCGCGGATCGGAGGCGACGAATTCATCATCGCCACCACCTCCGAGGTGGGCGAGCAGCAGCTGGAATCACTGGCCAGCCGGATCATCATGAAGATGCGCGAGCCGGTGGTCTATGACGGGCATGAATGCCGCTTCGGCGTCAGCATCGGCATCGCCATGGCCCAGGCAGACCAGCCGCTGTGCGGCAAGCGTTTGCTGATCGATGCCGATATCGCGCTCTACCGGGCCAAGAGCAACGGGCGCAACCGGCATGAATTCTTCAACGCTTCGCTGAAGGCCGAGATCATCCGCACCAAGCGTGTTGCCGACGATATTCTCAACGGGCTCGAGCGCGCCGAGTTCGTTCCCTATTTCCAGCCGCAGTTCGACGCCAGGACCCTCGACATCGTCGGTGTCGAGGCGCTGGCAAGATGGGTTCACCCGAGCGAAGGCGTGCTGGCGCCCGACTCCTTCCTGAAAACGGCGGGGGAGCTGAGCGTGATCCCGCTGATTGACCGGGCCATCCTGGAGCAGACGCTGTGGCAATCGACCCGCTGGAAGGCCGCGGGCATCACCATCCCGAAAATGTCGGTCAATGTGTCCGCCGGGCGGCTCTATGATGATGACCTGATCGAAAGCCTCAACGGTCTCGTGTTTGAGCGCGGGACGCTGTCGTTCGAACTGCTCGAATCGATCTTTCTGGATGACAACAATGAAACCATTGTCGCCAATATCGCGCAGCTCAAGGCTCTCGGCATCGACATCGAGATCGACGATTTCGGAACCGGCTACGCCTCCATCGTCAGCCTTGTGCAGGTCAAGCCGACACGGCTGAAGATCGACCGCCAGCTGATCGCGCCGGTGGTGCAATCGCAAAGCCAGCGCAACCTCGTGGCCTCGATTATCGATATCGGTCAATCGCTTGGCATCAAGGTGGTGGCGGAAGGCATCGAGACAATGGAACACGCCGCCATTCTGCGCGACATCGGTTGCGACACGCTCCAGGGCTATGCGCTGGCCCGCCCGATGAGCTCCGACGAGTTCATCGGCTTCGTCCGCGAGGAGCGCTGGCGCAACGCCGCCTGACCCCGCCCCGCCCAGGCGCGACTGCACATGAGCCGCGATGTTCTGTTTCACTCACTTCCGCCAGCCGGCAAAGGCTCAAAAATCCTACTCACCTTGATCGTCGCGGCTCAGGATGGCGAGGATGGCTTGCCGCGAGCGAATTCGAACCGAACACAGCAATTTCGGCGTTGATGCGCGGCACCGGATCAGCTAGAAGACCGCTTGTCAGCTGCTTTGCGGGGCTGGATCAGGCGAACCCCGATTTGCCCCTCCCCGCCAGGCGCCACGGATGCACCCGTAGCTCAGCTGGATAGAGCGCTGCCCTCCGAAGGCAGAGGTCAGAGGTTCGAATCCTCTCGGGTGCGCCAACTTTCTCAATAGGTTAGTGGATATGGCGATTTTCCGAAATTGCTGTGGGCAGCACCGGGGCAGCACGCCGCTATAATTTTACGACCTGTCCAACGATGTTCGACTGAGATGTGGCGTTGTCAAAACTGAAAAGCGTTCGGCCTCTTAATGTGCCAGAACGAAGTTCAATTTTCTTGGTTCCGTAGTTGTAGCTGAAAACGTACCGCTTACCATCCAAGGTCACCCAACAGGTGCGGGCTAATTGCCCATTCCGTTCGTAAACTTCGACCGAGTCATTGGACAAATCGATACGCTTTCTGACCGCGTCTGAAAGAGGCTTAATAACGCGTTCCACGGCTGATGCATGATGAATCGCTTCATTGATCACCTTCACCACGAAATTGTCGATTTCTTTGTCTGTAGAAAGCCGTCTAGCCATTTGCATTCCTCAATTGGTTAAACCTGAAGGCTGACAACAAGCTTTGCTTCATGACGCCTCGTAACTCGCTTCGATATGCCACTCATTCGCTACGTCGGACCAAGGCGACGGGTAATCTCAGAGCGATCCAGATTCTGCTTGGCCACAGCAAAATCGAAAACACGGTCCGATACCTTGGCGTGGACATCGAAGATGCCCTTGAGTTGGCAGAGCATACCGAAATTTGGTTTTGAGCGGTTCCGTTTCGACGGGGCCGTGCTCTATTCGACTGCCGCTACGCTGAACCCGGAGCACGACATAGGCCGAATGGCTGCTTTAACTTGCTCTGTACCGAAAGCTGCCCGTCGGCTCCCGACCCCAAACAAGCCAGGCTGGATTGCGCCCCCAAGGCGGTCGTTCGCGATCTTGGACCAAGCTCCCCTAAGCAGCCTTTCGCTGCGCTCCGTATCCAGGTCTTGATAGGGCGGGAAGCGGACTTTTGCTGCGCAGCCCAACAAGGCCAGGCATCCACACTTTTATGTGGTAATGGTCTGTCGTCTATTTATTAATGTCATTTGGATGCGGGAATGAATTTCATGAAAAATCTAATAATTGCACTAGTGCTATTAACTGGCACATTTGCTCTTGGCGCTGCGAATGCGGGCCAGAAAATTGTTTCAGCTGCCAATGGGAACTGTCTTGCCAGCTCGGAGCGTAGCCAAGAACCGGCTACCCGACTTGTTGTGACGCCATGCAACGATAATCCTAATCAGCACTGGGACTTTTTTCCCGATGGCAGGATTGAGAATGTGAAATCTGGTTTGTGCATGGGTATCCCATGGAGCAAAATGAACCAGAGAGCAGGCGTCTATCAAGTCGAATGTGACGGCAAAAAACACCGGCTTTGGCAAATCGAATTTATTGGCGATGCCACTGTAGTTGTTCGCTCCCAGGCCGGTGGTCTTTGCTTGGATCTTGAAAAGTAGACAAAGGCGGCAAGAACCAACGCTGTTCAAGATCCCTGCACAGGGTCACCGAGCCAAATGTGGATAACAACTGAGGACGCAAATGCCGTTCCCGCCAATACAGCCGCCCTTTCTGCATTCGATCCCGAAGCCCCCGCCCGGAAAATGCTACGGCTGGACTCCAAAGGAGACCCTTCGCCATATTTCTCAGAGGACCGGCTTGCAACCCTGTATAGCCGAGATCTCGTCGGATTCTACAATCGAGCGGTCAACACGCCGTGGGCGCAGCAAATGGGTGGCAGTGTCTTTGACTACGATTTCGTCATAGGTGGTCAGGATCACTGCCCTCTCGAAAACATGACATTCCAAACTGAACAGCCTTTTGAAACCTCTTGGGACGTGACTGTCCAATTTCAATCTCGGTCATGCTGGGGAACTGAGGAATACACGAAGGTGGTTTTTTTGATAATTGAAGAGAACGGGCGACCGGTCATAGATGACATATTTGTCTATCACGGCGGCGAGACAGACATCCTGAAAGTCACCCTGGATCAATTTTGGCTGCAACAGCAGTGACCGGACTGTGCCGTCTTTTCCCTGCATTCCAAATATCTATCCAGGGTAGAGTTCATCTCCGGAATCGCCGGTCACAACGGAAAACGGGGGATGCAACGAGCACTCATGAGTCGTTTTCCGGCCGGTTCCAGGTTGCCGGTTTTGTTAAAAGTGACGACATGAAGTGAATACCTCAAAAGGATCATCGCCAAAGTGCAGCGGATTGCGAGTTGCGAGACAAAATGGAATTTGAACGGCAGCAAAGGGCCGAAAGCACCAATGAGCGCTCGGCAACTTCGGGCGGTAAGCAGCCTTCCGCTTCATCGCTGACAAAGCAACCAACCCCGGTGTCTTGAAACTCGAAAAAATTCTGAAAATGTTCAGCTCAGGCGTTTTCCGCCAAAACTGTATAAACTCGCATCCGCCATTCGCGGGACCAACTAACCTTATCCGAGGCGGACATGAACGGTTTGATCAACTCCCATTCCTCGTCCATGCAATCGCCTGCAAAGCGCAGGTGCTTCCGGCCCTATTCCTCCAGAGGGAGTTCAGTCCACGCCATTCGATCCTTAGTCTACGCAAAGCACAAAGAAGGAAAAGTCGATGAAATAACTCAACGAAATACTTGGCTGGCCTCTTAGAGGTTGGATACAACTCAGCAGACTCCCCAATCAGGCACGACCAAGTCAGTAAGTAACCCTTACACAATGCGCTTAACGTCGCAGACGTCGCACTCTATTGTTGTTAATTCCGCTTCCATCGAAAGTCCGATTATTATCTGAACCTCTTTGAAGCCATCTGAGTGTACTATTCTGACCAGTGAACGTTGCATCTAAATCGTTTCGTTGACCAGATTGACGAATCGTAATGTTGTTGCCATTTCCCTCGGTCAAAATAGACACTTCATTGCCCGCTTGAGCGTAACCAACAGACCAAACCAGCGCAATAGCGGATAAGGCGCGACAGAAAATACTCATGTTCACTCTCCTCTCCAGCAATATTTAAAAAATTATCTACCATTTTTGGTAAATTTTGTCAATTTATACGGCAGAAACTAGTGATTAGGCCTTCCAACTAAGGCCACTATGATTTTGCCGTCTAAGTTGTTTGGGGACGCCGTTCTGTGTAGCGGCGTCTTTTCAACGTCTACGCTCCCAGTTTTCCAAATATAAGGGCATGTCAAATTTAACAATACTTTGTATCTTAGTATTAACCCATGACATGTTTGAGTTTTGTATTGTCGCAGCATCTCAGCAGCTTTGGTCCCCCTCTATACTTATCAACCTCTCAATAGAGGCGAAACAGTTTCGTTGCGCGTAGATATTGAGCCAGCCTTCGACTTCACGGCCGCCGAGTTTTCGCGATTGTTTGAAAGGTCGGGTGCGACTGCCTTTCAACACCCAGTCTGGTTACAAGCTTTTTATCGGGATTGGGCTCCGAAGCGGGGCGCGCAGCCGATAATAGTGACGGGGCGGTGTTCCTCTGCAGGGCTTTGCTTCGTACTGCCATTGATCCTAAGGCGGATTTCCATAACTTCACTTCTGGAATCTGCTGACTTCGGCGTTAGTGACTATGCCGCTCCTATCGTTGATCGCCAATGGTGGGAAGCGTTTGAGGATCGGGATACGCTAGTAGAACAGATTGCCCGTAAGTTGCCGCCTTACGATATCCTTCGCATCAAACCTGTGCGACCAGAACACCTGGCGCTCTGGCGCGCCTTTCTGCCCGGCGAAAGCCGCGGTCTTGGCTTCAATGCACATGCAACTCCAGTTGCTGGGCCAATGGAGTCTTGGCGTGAGGGTGCATTTAGTCGCAGCTTCGCCCGCATGCTGGCACGTAAGCGCAAACGCTTTTTCCGTTCGGCGGATGCGAAGTTGGTGGTGTTGGAGGAACCCGTTGCCATTACCCAAGCCCTTAGCAAAATAGCACAATGGCGCTCTGGGCGTTTCGCTGAAGATATAATCCAAGACCCCGCAGCTTTGAACTTCTACCGATCAGTCGCCGTAGCTGGAGCGGCAGCTAAGTCTACCCGTACCTACGCGCTTGAAGTCGGCGATGACGCAGTTGGCTACTGACCTGAGACCCGAGTTCCCTCCAGTTTTAAGGAGAGTCTTGGGTTTCTAATCTGACCTCATGCGGCCTGTTTTTCCATAGCTATCTTCATTGC
>NZ_NVXQ01000010.1 GCF_002733955.1 Hoeflea sp.
GGTTGAAGAGCGTTGGGAGTATCCCGACAATGTAGGCGATTGCGAGGACTACGCACTGGAAAAGCGCAAACGCCTAAATCAGCGTGGAGTTCCGCTGGGCGCGCTATCCATGACTGTTGCACGGGACGCAAACGGTGGCGGACATGCCGTCCTAACCGTTGTCACAGACCGTGGGGATTTCGTTCTGGACAACGTTGAACCTCGGGTTCTGCTCTGGAAAGAAGCAGAACTCTATTTCCTCAAGCGCCAATCGCAACATGACCCCAACACATGGGTCAGTCTCGTCTCTGGTTGAATCGTGCGCTGGAGGTCGATACCCAAACACCTCCAGCGCCTACAACAAGAGCTAGCAAAAAGCTCGCGAACCCTCCGTACAATGCTTCCATCATGTTATGGCCTCCGACAAGACAAAATAGGCCAAACAGGATTGCAAAGCCCGAATAGGCCGCCAAGGTCGTCGCGCTAAAAAGGCCGATACGTGCCAGCAGGTGCGAAAGTCCGGTGTGATCCATCCCCAAATTATGGATGCACCATCGGCACACAGCCAATCACTTGTCGGTGATTGGCTGTGAAGGCAACGGATCCATCTGGGTTTCCGACTGCAGGTGAGTGATGCTCACGCCAAACACGGTTACTGCGAAGCAGCACAGTGCCAATAACAGATAAATGTTCCGGCGCTTGCGCTGTCGCGCCAACGTGTACGATTCTTCGATCGAAAGTCGCAGAGAAGTGTCGGTCATTTTTTGTCCATTGCCTGATCTTGCCAATTTGTCGAGATCGATACACGAAGCTGCTCGTCGCTGGAAGGCACGCTGACCCGAAAGACGGCGGCGTGCTTCCAAAAGAAACTGGTTCCCAGCTCGGATGTACGACTCGCTATCGCAATCGGGTGGAAGACCGTCTTTGCCTCTGGATCTTGTCCGAGCAGGATGCCGAGTGGATGGAACTCGGTGCGGAGAAAGACGTCGTGAGCGAGCCGGGGTCACGGATTGGCATGTTTCCACTCTTGGCTGATCGCACGACGGCCTGGCCAATATTCTAGGCCCAGCGCGAAATCCCAAATGGGAGCAGAGCACGGAAATGCCCGATTCTACCCCATACTTCCGACATCGCTTCGATATAAACCGATACGTATCCTTGATAAGGGCCGAAGTGGCGTCCGGCGTTTCAGTGCAAGGCATCAGAGGCATTGAAGCGTCCTTCATCGGGCAGGCACTGGTTCAGGCGCTACGGGGCTTTCTTGTCATCTCCGGCTAGGACGCTCTCGATGAGCAAGAGCCCCACCCCGCATACGATCGCCACGTCGGCAAGATTGAAGGCTGGCCAATGATAACCGCCAATGTAAAAATCCAGAAAATCTGTCACGGCGCCCTGCCGCAGCCGGTCGAGCAGATTGCCCATCGCGCCCCCGACGATAAGCCCGAGGGCGGCGGCCGTGAGACGGTTGTCGGTTTGCTTGATCCAGACAAGGAGCCCCACAGCTATGGCGAGCGTGAACGTCATCAGGATCCAAACCGGAGCCTCGCCGAACAATCCGAAGCTTACGCCGGAGTTGTAGCCGAG
Organism: Hoeflea sp.; assembly: GCF_002733955.1. Lineage (GTDB taxonomy): Bacteria > Pseudomonadota > Alphaproteobacteria > Rhizobiales > Rhizobiaceae > Hoeflea. The sequence goes on from NZ_NVXQ01000010.1 coordinate 1,564, forward strand.
CACGAGATTAAAGAAGTCGGTGACGGGGATGACCCGAGGTGGAATCATGACATAGTTCAGGACCAACCATTTCGTCGCCTGATCAAGGAAAAATCCGCCAAGGGCGATTGGAAGGCCGAGCCTGAGCATATCGCATAATCCCTAATAAACTCCGGCTCAGCCGATTCGGCCGAGGGCCGGGAACGTCCGGAGGAGCCAAATTGCAAAGCTGGAGAGATGGCCGGTGATCATGGCAATAGCCATGACCACCATGACCACCTTCACCCCGCCAGCGACGATTTTGAGCACCCGACCAGTTCGGCGCATTGACAACAGCCGTGTCATGCATCCGCGCATGAACAGAACGGCCAGGATAAAGGGCAGGCCAAGGCCCAGCGAGTATACGGCCAACAGTGCCGTCCCGCTGCAACCGTGGCGTTGGCGGCGGATGGGGCCAGGATCGAGCCCAGCACAGGTCCGATGCATGGGGTCCAGCCGAACGCGAAAGCGAGACCGAAATAGGCAGACCAAGCGCCCGCCGCTGTTCGGACTGGAATGGAACCGAACGTCACGATCGAGCCAAGGCATCGGTACAAGGCTGGTTGTGAACAAGCCGAAGATGACGACGATCACACCGCCGATCAGCTTTGCTTCGTAAAGATGCGTGCGCAGGAGTCCGCCCAACGCGGTCGCACTGGCCCCGAGCAAGACGAACACGGTCGAGAAGCCGACAACGAAGCAGAGGCTGAGGCCGCGGGGTCGGCTCCCCGCCGTCATCCCGGAATGGGTCGGAACCCCGTCAGCGCTGATCGTGCGCCCAGCGACATAGGATATATAGCCCGGTACTAGCGGCAGAACGCAGGGTGACAAAAGGGATATCACGCCTGCGGCGAAGGCTGTTGCTACTCCGATGCTGGAAATCTCCATCAGACCAGCTCCAGCACCCAGACGACAACGACGGCTACATAGGTAGCGTAGACGCCAACCAGGCTAAGAACCTGCCAGCGTCGGAAGCCTGATTCGGACCCGCCCCAGCGGACGAACGCCGCGTAGAGCGCAGGCATAAGCGCGACAAAGACGAAACTCACCCAGACCAGACGGAAGTTGCCGATCTGCGTCCCGACAAGCGCCAGGGGCAGAAATCCGACCGTCATGGTCATGGCGTGATCGCCGATGATGTTGGTGAGTGCCGGCGTGATCTGGCCGCTCCGCGACACCTTCCAGGACGCGAAGATCTCTGGCAGGGCGGCAACAGGCGCAGTAATGAACAGGCCGCCGATGATCGGCGAGATGCCAAACGCCTGCACTAGATTTTGCGTAGAGATGACGGTGAAATAGGCGCCGAGTGCGAGAACCCCCACGCCGGCGACCGCCATCCAGATCCCCCTGCGCGACCACTCGACCTGCTCGGGCTTCTCGCGGCCGCGAAAAAATGCCTGGGCGGCATAGGCGACATAGGCGGCCAACAGGACCCCGCCATCAATTGGCTGCAGCCCCTGCCAGGGCGCAGGAAGGATCAGGAGAGCGGCGAGCGCCAATATGCCGAGATATGGAAGGGCCTGCACGGTTGCTGCTTTCGGATCAACACGCAATAGATGCTCGCGCAGGTGCTGTTGATGTCCCGGATCATCGGGGATGTCGCGCCTGCGCGTTGCGAGATAGCCGACGGAGACGAGTGCGGGGATGCCGATGGCGGTCGAGCCGAGCATTGCCCCGAGGCCGATATCGGTGACGCCCCGCACGGCACTGGTAACGTTTACGCCGACTTCCGGACTTGCAGTGGCAATGCCGATCAGAGAGCCCCCAGCAGCGGCTGAGAGCCCCCACTGCTTGCGCAGCTTACGAAGGGGCTCCGCCAGATGATCGGAACCCCATTCCGCCGCGAAGACGGCCGCCAACAAAACGGCAACCCATATCCAAGTGCTCATGCTCCTCCGTGACAGGTTGTCCGGGTCGAGCTGATCGACAAGGCGCGGTTCGTGAAGGAGCGGTCGGGTTTGCGGCTCGATATCATGCCGGAGCGCTCCGCCGTGTCGACGAAGCTTCCCGCAAATCGCTGCGGGCGTGGCGGATGATTGACCAGGACGACTGCAGGAACAGGCCGGCGATCACGGCGGCGACGACGAGGTCCGGCCAAGCCGTTCCGGTCCAAGCCACCAGGCCGGCCGCCACGACGACGGCTGCGTTTCCGATCGCGTCGTTGCGCGAAAACAGCCAGACCGCCCGCACATTCGCGTCGCCGGTTCGGTGGGACAGCAATGGAAGAACCGCAACGACATTGACGACGAGCGCGACCAGTGCGAACAGGCCCATCAGTTCGGCCTCGGGCTGCTGCTGCACCAGCACCCGATAGGCCGTGTTTACAAGGACCCCAAGTCCGAGCGCCCCAAGAAAAAGGCCTTGGATTAAGGCGGAACGGGCGCGCCAGACAAGGCTCCACCCGATGGCGAGGATGCCCAGAAAAGTAATGAGGCCATCGCCCAAGAAATCGAGTGCGTCGGCCTTTAGCGCCTGCGACCCAGAAATGAAGCCACCGAACATCTCGATGATTCCGTAGCCGACATTGAGCAGGACCACCATCCACAGCGCCCGTTTGTAGGCCGGTGTAATATGCGATAGGTCCTTGGCCAAATCGTCAATGTCGCCCTCGGAGTCGGTTTGGGGCTCATCTAGACGGTCAAGCCGGTAACCGATACCGCTGACGGCGCGTTCGACCTTCGGGAGGCAGGATACGGGGTCGCTTACGTGCAACGTCATGATCTGCGTAGCAGTCGAAACCTTTACCTCGTCCACTCCGACCGAGCGCACTGCCTTCTCGATCTTGGCCGCGCAGGAGGGGCAATCCATGCCGGTGACGCGGTAGCGCGCGGTCTCCGCATCGTTCGCTGATGCTGTTATTGTCATGGCTATCTTTCCTACTCAAGAGGGGATATATATCATCCATGGCTGATATGTCTAGTAATGTCGAAGAGCTGGAGCGGATCGAAGATACAACCTTTGCTCTGCGTACGAAGCTGTTCCGGGGATTGGCCGATGCCTCGCGCTTGTCAATTCTTGATGCCTTGCGCACGCGACCGTTGTCCGTCGGCGAGATCGTCGCGATCACGGGTTTGTCGCAGTCAAATGCCTCGAACCATCTGCGATGTCTCAGCGAATGCGGCCTCGTCTACGGCGAACAACGCGGCCGTTTTGTCCATTATCGCCTGAGCGATCAACGTCTGAATGATCTGTTTTTGCTTAGCGACGCGCTGCTGGCGCAGACCGCGTGCGCCGTAGATACCTGCGGGAACTATGGCACAAGCTGATCGAAGCGGGCTATTGCTGGCGCAGGGCTCCATTTCGCGGTCCTGCCGATTGCAGGTCACGCATGAGCCTACCATCCTCGGCAGGACACCGTCACAAATCACCATTCCCGGCCATAGGAGGCCAGGGCCAGGCCGCGGACCTGATCCATTTCAAAGGGACGGACGGGTCGTCACATTGCCCCCGCATCAAGCAACTGCGGCGAAGACGAGGGGAAGCTCAAAGCCCTTCCCACCACTTTAAGTTTGCAGAATAAACATATATTCTGCTTGACCGTAGCCGAGGTGCAGCCATGAAAGAATTTGCCGCCGCCGACCTGACCCGCAAGACCGGCGATCTGTTTGACGCCGCGACTATCTCGCCGGTCGCGGTCACCAAGCACCACAAGCCGCGCTACGTCATCATGTCGATGGAACGCTATGAGAGCCTGACCCACGGGCAGGAGACCAAGCGAGCATTTCGTCTCGACTACCACGAGGCCGATAAGCTGAGCTAACCGATTTTTCCGCCACGCCCGGACACTGTTGCCGATGACGCTGCATGCCGATGAAAGGGGCGATCTGCCCTGATCGGGCAGAGCATCCGATTCACCCGAAATCCGTCGACCGGATCGTTCAACCACCCCGTTTTCGCATGTCACTTCATCCGAAAATGCAAGTTCGATTGGAGAATTGTGCCAATCTTATGCGCTCAGAAGCCTGCACCTGGCGCAATTGCTCCGAGGTCCTTGAGTGAGGCCGTAAGGTTGGACTTACCACCCTTGTAGCCGAATACGTAGTTTGCGGTGCCAGAAATCGAAAACAGCGGCTCATAGCTTTCCTTCGCCGTGTCAGCTTCAACAGCATCGGTCACGTTGTCGAGAATCAGGCTACGATTCTCAAATGCAACAGACAGAACGGCGTGAAACAGATTACGGCTGGTATCCTTGAGCACGACTATTTCCATGGCGCTCATAGGAACATCGAGGCGGGCCAGCAAAGCCATTTTCAGGATGGCGTAGTCTTCGCAATCGCCACTGCTGCGATCCAGAATTTCACCGGGCGTCGACCAATAGTCCACCCGGTCATGGTTCTGGTCGTCTGCCTTGTAGGCGACAATTCTGTTGACTGATGCTGAGACGTGGCGAAGTTGCTCGCTGACAGTTGATCCGCTCAACGCAAGTTGATCGGCAAGGTCTGCGCACTTTTCGGTGCAAATGTCGTCGGGTGTACCGGAAGCGACAGCCTTCTTGATCAGGCCGGATATGCGGGCACCACTCTTGATCTTGCCGAAGCGGATCCTGTAGGCGCCGAACAAAGGTGCTTCCTGACGAATGGTCTGGCTGATCGACACCCCAGCGGGGGCCGCCATCGCAGGAATCGAGGCCGTGATGATCTGGGCCTGGTCGATCGTCTTTTCATTGGGAGCCGGATTCTCCACCAGGCCCTTATCGGCAAGTTTTGTGAGCGCCGATGGTAGTGCGAGGTCGTTGGTGGAAGCAAGGTCAAAGTCAGGATCGACATCAAGATCAAGGGGAGCGAGGCCAGCTTGGGTCAGGGCAAGGGTCGTGGTGAGGTATTCCGTGGTCAGCCAAGCTGAACCCCGGGCGACATTCCGGTTCTGCAAGAGGGGAGCGGCGGCACTGGAGCTTACAAGAACTTCAGGATTTGTTTCGAGTGTTTCGTAAGCACAAGCCTGCGCGAATGAAGCGCAGAGCAACACGAGTGCGAATGCAGATACTTTGGAATATGATTTCGCTTTATATTTATCTTGCATCTGATTATTCTCCCCTTCGTTGAGGAGAAGACTACAATGCAGAGTATAATATCCCGCAAATGGGCATGTTTAACGATTTTATACTTATTTCTCTAAAAATTTATCCAATTTCATTGCGAGACTCCATCGTTCGTGGTTGGGCATTTCCGCTTCTGCGGAGCATCTTGATTGATCGCTGGATCGCCGCGCGGTTGCGGCTGATTTTAATCTCTCAATCTGCGACTTTTCATGCTGTCATGTCGTCAGGATCAGCTTGCAGGTATCGCATCCTGCGTTCGCATGCTTTGTCCCGAAGATATTTCCTCAATCTCGTCGAAGATAGGTTCATGAAGGCACGGCTGAGCGGTAAACGCGCAGTCCTCGGGTAGAGTAACATGCGCAGAGATCAAAATGCTCCCTTCCGTCTCAAGTCAGCTGCATCAGCGCCATGCCGGAATTGTTGCCGTTGTTTCGTATCGCGGTCTCCGCCGCTGGATCCGTCATGCAGCCGTTTTGGAACCGAGCTTTGGCGCCAGACGGACATACGCCAACTCGCTTATAAGTTCGATCAATGTCTGCGTGACAATGATCGCAGGAAGGAGTGGGACCGCGCCGGGAACAGCGAATGCCAGCGGAAGGACGACGAGAGAATTACGCGTTGCGGCACTGAACGCGAGGGCCCGCCCGGCTGGCGCATCAAGGCAAAACAGCCTGCTCATGCCCCATCCCGCCAAGGGTGCAATAACCGCATATGCCACGTAAATCGGGACGACCCGTAACGTGTCATCAAGTGCGGGGCCGAGTTGCGGCACCACAGCGGCCACGACAACGAATAACACAAGCGCTGTTGCGGGAACTGGGAGCAGCCCAAGAACCGAGGCTACACGTGCCCCCGCGGCACTTTTGATGGCCCAAAACTGGACGAGAGCGGAGAAGACAAGCGGGACCGCAATCAACCAGGCGAATGCGTGAACAAATGGCCCCGCTGTCACAAGAGACCCAGCCTCAGGGCCAAGGAAAAAACCCAGATAGACGGGAAGCATCATCATCTGGATGACCAGAAGCGCGGGCGTCGCAGCCAGCAGGAGACGGGCATCGGCACGACCGAGATGCGAGAAGGTTACGACATAGTCGATGCATGGCGCGAGAAGCACCAACAGCACGCCTAGCCTTATCATCGGATCGGGCGGCAGAAACTGAACAAGGGCTCCCACCAGAACAGGAACCACAATAAAGTTGGTCAGCAGCAGGACGCCAAGAAAGCGAAAGCGCGAGAAGGCCACTCGCAACTCGGCTAGGGGGACCTGGAGGAACGTCACGAATAACATGAATGCCAGCGCGGGGTTGATGCCGATTTCCAGCGCCGTCATTCCGTTGAGAGTTACCGCCACAATCATGCCGAGGACGACAGCGCCAAAATAGATGGGGACCTGACGGTTTTCGAGGGTCTCACGCAGGACGGTCAATTGAACTCTTTCGTTTGTCATTTTGGCTTCGGGGAAGGTCTATATGGAATTATGGGAATCGCTATCCCGGTGGCGCCCATCTTTTTGTCAGACCCAGCAACGGGATGTGAGTGACGCAATCTATGCCATGCGCGCCTTGAAGTCAGCGCATCCAGCGTACAGGTGATTGGGGGCTTAGGTCTCCTCAGGGGTGGGGCATGCAACGCAGCCGCATTGTTTGGTTGCAGATGTCGCGAAAGTGCTTCCACCCACAACAGTTTAGCGACGAGTGAGGAAGTATCCGATTTCCCAACGGCAGGCTGAACATCAGAGCTTGTGGGGCCCAACAGGATCGAAAGGCAACCTGTCGCCGCAAGCCGGGTCAACGTCGGAACTCTTCAAGAGCACCGCATGAAGTTCGTCGTGAAGGCGGCTTGTTTTGCGACCACAACACCAAGCCAACAGAGCCGGTCAGCTAGCCGCTTTCAACAACCTCTGGATCTTCAGCAGAGCCACATGCCGATCCTCGTGATAATCGATAATCCCGCCAAATCGCCCGTCGGCCCGAAACAGGAACACGCCGGCGGTGTGGTCCATGGTATAGTCATCCTCCCTCGGCACTTTCTCGAATGTTGCGCGGAATTCTTCCGCGGCGCGCTTGATCTCGGCAAGTGACCCCGTCAGACCGGTGATTCTTGGATCGAAGTTCGACAGGTAGTCGGCAAGAACCTGTGGAGTGTCGCGCTCCGGGTCGACACTGACCAGAAAGATATTCATCAGGTCGGCGTCAGGGCCGAGATCTTGCAGCCAGAGCGAAATATCGCTCAGCGTCGTCGGACAAACATCGGGGCACCAGGTAAAGCCGAAAAAGACCATTGTCGGGCGGCCAATCCACTCTGATGGCGTCACCGTCACGCCATGATGGTTCGTCAGGGTGAAGGACATCTTGCCGATGGGCAATGGCAACAGAGCGGAGCCGGGTTGCAGGCTGTCCCGGCTCTGCCACCACCCCAGACCGAGCGTGAAGGCCAGTGCGCCAACGCCCGACGCCCCGGCAACAAGTAGCGTACGGCGTCTCAATCTTTTTTGTCCACGCAGCCTGCATCTTTCGCACCCATTCCCCGGATCGCCACGGGAACGGTCACGTCGCCTGCCTCGCGGAACGTCAGTGTAACCGGGAACGTCTCGCCTTCCTTCAGTACCTGTGTAAGACCCATCAGCATGCCGTGATAGCCGCCTGGCTCCAATTGCACGGTGGAATCTGCTGGCACGGGGATCGCCGGCGCGTGCGGCATCGAAGCCACGCCATCCTTCACCACCGTTTCGTGCAGCATGGGCTTTCCGGACACCGGCGTCGCGATGCCGGCAAGCGCATCGTCCGTCGCGCCGGTGTTGCGGATGGTGACATAGAAGGCGCCGGGCCGGGCCATTCCGATCGAAGCCCGCGACCAGGCTTCCGAGATTTCGAGCGAGCCAAGTTGAACGGTTTCACACGCCAGCAACGGGGTGGCGGATAGGCTGAGAAGGAGAGCGGTCAGAAGATATTTCATCGTATTCACAATCTTTGCTTGAGGTCGTTCATGATTTCACTTGCTGGCGTGCCATAGCTGAATTGGCGCAGCCAGTTTCCGTCAGGTCCGATCAGGTAGAGTGATGCGCTGTGTGCCATTGTGTAACCATCCGGCGCGCCGGAACTGTCCTCGCGCTCATAGAAAATCCGGAAACTGCCGGCTGCCGCGCGGGTCTGCGCCTCGTCGCCGGCCAGACCGAGGATTGAGGGGTGAAAGGCCGCGGTATATTCAGCAAGTTCCAGGCCGCGGTCACGTGTCGGGTCGATGGAGATGAAGAGGGGCTGTACCTTTCCTGCGTCATCTCCCAGACCCTCCATCACTTGCGCCACTTCGGCAAGCGTCGTCGGGCAGACGTCCGGGCAATTGGTGAAGCCGAAAAAGACCAGAAGATGCTTCCCCGCAAAGTCCGAGGGCATGCGCACTCTTCCCTCAGCATCAAGCAGGGAAAAGGTCGGCCGGAAAGACACTTCGGCCACCGGTGTTTCCGCGCGCTCATCAAGAAGATGCAACGCGCCGTAAGCCGGAATAGCAAGGGCCACCGCCGCCCAGAGCATCTTCTGCAGAACCTTCAATCGCATCCTTGCCGTTCCTCGCGTTCCGGCTAGTCGTATAAAGCCTCTAGTGACATGAGCTTCAAGCGGAATATCTGAACATGCTCGGTCGGGAGGCGCTCCGCTGGTTAATCACTTCTGGGAGGGTCGCAGCGGGCCGGACGCAAATAATCATGAAAAGCGGCGACGCAATGCAACATTGAACGCCTCGATAGCAAGAACCATGGCGATGACCGCCAGCGTGACACTGGCAGCCTTTTCGTATTGAAATGAGCGAACATAGGTCTGAATGTAGAAGCCGATGCCACCGGCTCCGACGATGCCGAGGATAAGCGATTCTCGTAGGTTCAGCTCGAAACGAAAGATTGTATCACGGGCGATCACCGGAGCCATTTGCGGCCAGATTGCATAGCGTAGGCGTGCAAGCGGCCCGGCGCCCGCACTTTCCAGTGCGGCGATCGGTCCGCGGGCAACCCCATCAATTGCTTCAGCATAGAACTTCGCCAGCATGCCCGTTGCATGGATGGCAACCGCGATGATGCCCGGAAGCGGGCCGAGGCCCACTGCGCCAACCATCAACATGGCGACGAGAATCAGCGGAATGGCGCGAATCAGCGCGAGAGCTGTCCGCACCGGACGGTGAACGACGGGCGGGGCCATGGTTTCCGATGCCAAGACGCCGAGCGGCCCCGACAGGAGCACAGCACCGAGTGTTCCAAGGATGGCGATGCGCAGCGTCTCGGCGCTGCCGTTGATGATCTCGGTCATCACTGACGGATCCGGTGGAAACATCCGCGCAAGGAAATCACCGATGCGCGGCCCGGCGGAGAAGAGGCGGGAAAGTTCGACGTCGGTCGTCGCGAGCGACCAGAGCACGGCCCCGGCGACGAGCCCGCCCGTCGCGAAGCCGCCCCAACCCCGGCTTTCCATCACGGCACCGCCTTCAGGCGGGGCTGTACGGCAGCATTCGCATCATCATAGAGCCGGGCTGTCGCGCCCTCGGTGAGCTCTGCCGTCGGAGTGTCGAAAACGATCCGACCGTTGCGCATGCCCACGATTCTCCGCGCGAAGCGCCGCGCAAGGTCGGGCTGGTGAGAGGAGAAGACTGTGGTCGCGCCTCGTCGACGCGCGGCTTCGGTTAGAAGCGAAAGGATCTCGGCTGCGCGTGCGGGGTCGAGGTTGCTCACCGGTTCGTCGGCAAGGATCAGGCGCGGCTCCTGCGAGAGGCAGCGTGCGATTGCGACTCGCTGCCGTTGTCCGCCGCTCAGACTGTCCACCCGTCGCTCAGCCAGGTCGACAATGCCGCAATCGGCCAGCGCCGCGCGCGCAACCGCAAGATCGTCTTTCGACGGCCGCCCGAGCAGGGCACGCAGCGGCCTCATGCGGCCCAGCCTGCCGTTCAGCACGTTGCGCAGCACGCTGGCGCGTTCGACAAGAGCGAAGTCCTGAAAGATGAACCCCGTATCGGCCCGGCACGCGCGCGGCGGCGCACGGTCCGCATCGAGCGCGTCGCCCAGCACCGAGACGCGGCCGCGCCAAGCCCTCAGGCGACCATCGAGCAGCGTCAGGAGCGTCGTCTTGCCCGCCCCCGAAGGCCCGATCAGCGCGAGCGCTTCACCCGGCGGGATAGACAGCGTCACCTGATCCAGCGTCGGCAGGCCCGAGGTGACATGGGAGAAACATAGCTCCTCGATGCGGAGGGCCTCGGTCATTGCAGAAGCCCGTAGCGGCGGGCGAGTGCCCGAACACCGTCGAAAGCGGCCGCATCGGCCGGGACATAGCCGTCCGGGCCGTAGAGATGCCGCAACATGGCGCGATGTTCGAGCTCGTTCAGCCGCAGCATAGCGTTCACGAAATTTTCCTGCACCTCGGCGTCCAGTCCCGGGCGGGCAATCACCAAGTGGCTAGGGATCGGCTCGCTCTCGGCGATCCAAGTGACTTGGGACTGTTGGCCTGGCGCGAGCAGGAGATCGGCATACTGGCTGGCGCCCGCGGCATCGACCAGTCCCTCTGCCATTGCCTGCATCGCCTGCTGATATCCGCCCGCGAAGAACACTCTGCCGAAGAACGCTTCCGACTCTGCGGGTCCCGCGATCAGTCCCGCGCGCTCGAATTCAACCAGCGGGTAGAGATAGCCTGACTCCGAAATTGGATCGGCAAAGGCGATATCGCGTCCGCGCAAATCGGCCAGCGTGGTGATGCCGCTGTCGCGTCGCACGAAGACCCGTCCGGTGTAGGTGGGGGCGTCGCGATAGATCTCGGATAAGAGCGGCACCGCACCGATTTGCGCCTCGGCCAGAACAAAGGGCAGCGCTCCCATGAAGGAGATGTCCGCATCGCCGTTGCGCAGCGCCTCGACGGCGGCGGCGTGATCGATGGTCACGAAACCTTCGACCGGCACGCCGATCTCTCGTGACAGCCAACCGGTGATGGCCTTGATGTCGCCCAGTAGCTTTTCAGGGTTCTCCTGCGGAATAAAGGCCAACCGCAACGGGGCAGACTGCGCGCGAACCGGTGCCGCGAGGGCCGCGAGACTTGCACAGCACAGCGCCAGCATATGACGGCGGGAGAGCATGGAGTTCATCAGAACGCCCTTTCTTCGATGGCTTGCGCCTCGGACTGAAATGCGGCCCAGCTTGCCTCTGCGGCGGCCCAATTGTCGGCGCGGACTTCTGCGCCAACTGCAGCCAGGTGTTCTGCGAGGGAGTAGATCTCCGGGCGTGCGACAAGGTTCGCCATGGTGCCAGCATCCGCTGCAAGATCGGCGGCGACGGTATCAGTCAGGAGCAGGATGTGCTGAGTGTCCCGGCGCGGCAGAAGGGTATCGAGGGTGGAGGCAAAGGTTGTCAGCTCCGCAAAAGCCAACCGGAATGGCGTATTCTCGGTGTCGAAGTCCTCATAAGGTTCATCCGCCGCGCCAACGGTCTCAAGGTAAGCGGTGAGATCGGCGCGCTCGGACTCGCTGAGGCCAAGGCTCTTGGTCGTGTCGAACCAGTTGACAACGGCGGCCAGCGTCGGCATCGAGCCGTCGTGGAAATAGGGCGCGGTATAGACGGTCCCGAGCAGGGTCGGCGTGTCCAGCGCCCCGCCGCGCGACCCTTCATAGGCCGGGATGACCGATCCTATGTCATGTGCCTGCCGGTCCAGGAAATTGCCATCTGGCACATGACAACTGGCGCATGATTTGCCGTTCAGCCCGTCAAAAGGCTGGTTGAAGATCGCCGCGCCGCGCTGTGCCGCCTCAGGCGCGGCCTCGGTCAGGCGGCCGTCGCCGGTTAGCATCGCGTTCGGCAGAAAGTCGAACTCGGTCATGTACGCGACGAGGGCGTCCAGCATGAAGGGCGTCGGCTCGGCCCCAGCGAATTCGTTGACGATCACGTTGCGGGTGAAATCGCGAATGCTGGCAAACCGGCCGTCACGGCCATAAGGACCCGTAAACCGCAGGCCGCGCAGGCTGGGAATGTCGATCGGGTCGGCGCGGCGGTCGTTGAACATCGGATTGAAGAAGGCACCGTCCACATCCACTGCTCCGGGTTGATGGCTGGCGCCGGGAATGAAGAAACGCTGGTTGATATCCGAACGGTTGTGGCAGGTCGAGCAGGCGATGCCAATTTCACGCGCCGGGCCGCTGAATATTTCGGGGCTGTCGAACAGCATGTCGCCATAGGCGATGAGCGGCAGGTCGGTCTCATCTATGCCTTGCTCCTCGAAACCCAGTACAAGCAGGGGCAACGGATCCTGATCGAAGATGTCAGAGCCCGGAGGCAGCGTCGCGGGAAGCGTTACCGCACGGCCGCTGAGGGCGATGGTTTCCGGCACGGCGGTGAGGGTTGTGCGCGGTGCAAAATCGGCGACGCGGTAGTTCGCGGCGAGATAGTCGGAAACAACCACCCGCGCTGTCGCCATTGCGTTGAGATCGGGTTCGGTCGCTCCAGCACCCAGCACCCCGGTGGAGCCGGTGGCACTGGACAGCTCCAGCCAGGCCCGTCCGAGCGCGCGGGCCGCTTCAGGGTCGGCGGCGGCGAGATGATCCTCGATTGCGCGATAAAGCTCTCGGGCCGTGCGTACCGCCTGCTGGGCTGCAGCGGGGCTCTCGGCCGCCAACGCCGCGTCAAGCTCTTCGTCGATGCGGGCGGAGATAATACGCGTCGCGGCCTCGAAAACCGCTGCCCGATCTTCGCGCGCGATGGCAGCTGTCAGCGGCTCGGTCGGTAGGGAGCTTTGGCCTGCGAGCCAATCGAGCGCACCTTGCGTGTATTCCGATCCGCGATAGGGCTCCTCCCAGGCGCGCCCTAATTCATCCCAAGGCACGGGAGTAAGATTGCCCAGAAACAGGGTCAGCCGGTAGGCGGCAGCCTCGGGTAGCCAAGGGGTATCTCTGGCCGGGGTCGCCATGGCCGGCCCGGCGAGCAGACCGATCCCCAGCCCAAAGCCGAAGACGAGAGCTAGTAATTTGATACGCACACGCGCCTCCATCCCGATTTTTAGCTAAGGCTAACTTATACATCCTTGACCAACATATTGTCAATCGGGCAGCGATCCGGCATTGTCCTCTGATGATTGACCAAACTTCACAGTCTAGCGACGATCTCGCGCCGGACAGCCGCGCCCCCGAAGCACAAGCCAACGGGTTCGCGACCGTACGCGAGGCGCGGCGTAACGAGTTGGCCGAAGATTATGTCGAACTGATCGCCGACCTGATCCACCAGTATGGCGAGGCACGTCCGGTCGATATCGCCGAGCGGTTTGGCGTTCGCGCGCCGACCGTGACCAAAACGCTGAACCGCTTGGCGCGCGAAGGACTGATCACCCGCGAGAAGTACCGTTCAGTGTTCCTGACGGAAGCAGGTCGGACGCTGGCACAGGAATGCCGCCGTCGCCACGAAATCGTACTGCGGTTCCTGATCCGTCTCGGACTTGACCCCGAAACGGCGGAGCGTGATGCCGAGGGGATTGAACATCATGTCAGCGAGCAGACACTCGCCCTGTTCGAATCCTATGCCAATCGGCCCTAGCGGAGCCTCACGTACTCTCGACCGCGCTGCGGACTTCAGCGATGAGGCCGTCCAAACTGGGTTCCGATAGTTCGCGCCCGTTTAGAAAAAAGGTGGGAGTCTGACGGATACCCACCGCTTCGACATCTGCCTTATCCTGGTTCAGAATTGCTGTAATTCCGGGAAACAACCTGTCGCTCTTGGCCCGTTCCAGATCAAGACCGGCAGCCGCCGCGATCTGCCAGGCCAAGTCCATACGCGGTGCACCGTGCACAGCCCATGCTGGTTGCTGCTTCAGGATGGCATTGAGCACAGGTTCAAACTTGTCCTGCATTCGTGCGGTCTCCAGGATACGCACCGCCTCGTCCGATCCTTCATGAAACACAGTGTAGCGCATGACGACGCGCACCTGCTCCGGGAACTCCTCGCGTATTGCCTGAACTGCCGGATGAAAGGCCCTGCAGGCCTCGCAGGAGGGATCAAAAAATTCAACAAGGGTGACCGGAGCCTCATCGGGGCCGAAGCTTGGCGAATAATCTCGAATCAACTGCGCCTCATCAACTGCCGGGGTTACTGCCTCGGCCTCGGTCAATTGTTGGCGCCGGGTCAGGAAGAAGGCGCCGCTACCGAAAGCGGCTAGCCCGAGAGCCGAAGCTCCAATCAAGAGAGTGCGTCTGTTCATGCGCGTCTTCCTTTCGATAGAACAAGGCAACTGAGGATCGCTCCAAAGGCGATCAGGGATAGATAGGGAATGGGCAGGCCAAGGATGGTCTGTGCCTGATCGGTGCAGGACGGCCCGGTTTTTGCACAAGGCGTGACAGCCTCTTGGATCCAGCCGGAGTAAAGGCCGGAATGCCAACCCGCCAACATCAGGCCGGCCGCTGCCAACGGCAGGCCGTAGGGTCGGGCCATGCCGTCGGCGCGCCAGATCGAAAGGCCGACGATGGGCACCAGGGGAAACATGGCAATGCGTTGGTACCAGCAAAGAGTACAGGGCATCTGTCCGAGCACTTCCCCAATGAAGAGAGCGCCAAGTGTTGCGGCCAGAGCGATAACGAACGCCGCCAGCAAGGGCATATCCTCGCCGGACAATGATTGAGGGTCAGGATTGGTCAACGACGGTGTCCTTAGATCGGTGTGAAGCGAATGTGGCGAACACGATAAACAGAGCGCCAAACGTAATCGCAATATCGGCTGTGTTAAAAGTTGGCCAGCGCCAGCCCTGAAAAGAGAGATCTATGAAATCAGTGACCGCGCCCTGTCGCAACCGATCAACCACATTGCCAAGCGCGCCACCCACTATCAGAGAAAATCCGATCTGTTCGACCGGGTGACGCGCCCGAAATGCCATGATGGCGAGGACCACGGTCAAGGTGCCGGTCAGCGCGGCCATGACCAGCGGTTTACCAGCCATGAGGTCAGAGAACAGACCAAAGCTCACCCCTACATTAAAGCCGAGCGTCAGATCCAATCCGGGCAAAACTGCCACTGAATTACCCTGCAAGAGCAGCGACAAGGCCGCCGCCTTGGTCAGTTGATCAGTGGTTGTTGTGGCTCCGATCAATGCCCACACCCACCGAGCGTTCATGGCCTTATACCGCGACGCATGCTAACCCAACGCGGCACAGTTGCGGCATACTGCTCATAATCCCGCCCCAACGCTTGGCTAAGTATAGCCTCCTCGGAACGAACCTGTATCGAGGCTGACCAGAAAAAGATCAGCGGGGCAAGAATCGTCGGGATTGCTGGAACCGCTAGACTGATACCGGCCAGAAGCATGAATTGACCGACAAAGGTGGGATTGCGGCTGAACCGATAGAGTCCGTCCGAGACGAGGTTGCCGGTCGCTCCCTCGGTTACGCCAACGCGCCACGAGCTCCCCATCGACATTTGCGCCGCGAAGGCAAGCATCGCGCCGACCCCTGCTACGAACACGCCGATCAGACCAAGCGCTGCTGTAGAGCCTCGGCTCCAGAACGGATCCATCTCGCGCAAGACAGGCATCACCAACCAAAGTAGCGGCGCAACAGAAGCCAGAACAAAGGCCGCACGGAACCCCATTGCGGCCCATCGGTCACGTCCCCTGGCACGGCCAAACAGCCATACCGGCTTTCCCGCTGCCCGTGCTGCGATCGCGCTGCCCCAGAAGAAGAGGGAAAGGTAGCCAAAAAGAAGGACCAGCACGGACCAACCAAAGCTGGAAATCATGATATCAGGCCTCCTGCTCTGGATTGAACCGCAGCAGCCGCAACGCGTTCAGCGTGACGAGCACCGTCGCTCCGGTATCGGCCATAATCGCGATCCAGAGACCGGTCAGCCCCAAAACGGATGTCACGAGGAAGACCGCTTTCAGACCGAGCGCAATGGTAACGTTCTGGCGAATGTTGGCCATTGCCGCACGGGTAAGCCGGATGGTCGCCGGAATGTCGGTCACCCGGTCACGCAGGATGGCCGCATCGGCCGTTTCGAGCGCGACATCGGTCCCCGATCCCATGGCTACGCCAACGCTTGCCTGCTTGAGGGCTGGGGCGTCATTGATGCCGTCTCCGATCATCATCACGCCGCCATGTTCGCTCATGTCGCGAATGGCTTTAAGCTTGTCTTCGGGCATCATGTCGGCCTGATATTCCATGCCCAGGTTTTGCGCTATTGCCGCTGCCGTACGCGGATTGTCTCCGGTCAGGATGATGGGTGTAATACCGATGGCTCTCAGCTGGCGAACCGCTTCGGGCGCATCGGAGCGCGGTTCGTCACGCACAGCGATAATGCCGAGCGGGGTCTTCTCGCGGAAGACCACCACAGCGGTCTTGCCCTCTTCCTCAAACGTTGTGGTCTGGGCGAGGTCAGACTCGTCAATGCCGGCGTTCTCCCTGGCATATCCGGGCGAAGCCACCCAAGCGGAAGCGCCTCCCACAGTGGCGGTCACACCCTTGCCCATCAGCGCCTTTGCATCGCGTGCCGGTGGGATCACTATGCCTTCTTCCTCGGCCTTGCGCAAAATGGCGACAGCCAAGGGATGGCTAGAGCCGCCTTCTACGCCCGCCGCGACAGAGAGAAGCTCGGCCTCGGTTGTTTTTCCCAAAGTCACGACGTCTGTCACCACCGGTCGCCCATGGGTCAACGTCCCGGTCTTGTCGAAGGCCACGCGGCTCACCTTGGCAGTCGCTTCAATCACGGCGCCGCCTTTCAAGAGAAGGCCCCGCCGCGCACCGGTGGAAAGTGCCGAAGCGATGGAGGCGGGAACCGAGATCACGAGGGCACAGGGGCAACCTATCAACAAGAGCGCCAGCCCGCGGTAAACCCAGGTATCCCAAGGCTGGCCAAAAGCCAGTGGCGGCACGAGCACGACCAGCGCCGCGACAGTGACGATTGCAGGCATGTACCAGCGGCTGAAGCGGTCGATAAACCGCTCGGTCGGCGCGCGAGCCTCCTCGGCCTCTTCCACGAGGCGAATGATGCGTGAGATGGTGTTGTCTTCGGCGGCTTTGGTTACGGTAATCCGCAGGGCGGCTTCGGTATTGATCGATCCTGCAAATACAGGATCGCCCGGACCTTTGTTCACCGGCACACTTTCACCAGTTACCGGACTGTCGTCCACCCCGGAGGTGCCTTCTGTGATCTCGCCGTCTGCCGGAATACGATCGCCGGGACGGACGAGCACGATCTGTCCTATAGCAAGACTTGCTGCCGGCACTTCGCGTGTGACGCCGTCCATTTCCAGAAGCGCCGTTTTCGGGACGAGATTGGCAAGCGCCCGTATCCCGTCGCGCGCCTTGCCTGCCGCCACGCCTTCCAGGACTTCGCCCACTGCAAAGAGGAAAACAACCAGTGCCGCCTCTTCCGCCGCATTGATGAACAGTGCGCCGATAGCGGCAACCGTCATGAGGCTTTCGATGGTGAAAGGCTGCCCCACGCGCAAAGCGACAAACGCGCGGCGGGCAATGGGGGTAACTCCGATCAGACACGCGGCGACAAAGGCCCAGTTTCCCACCTCTGGCACAATCAGTTCCACTCCCCAGGCTATCATGAGAAGCAAGGCGGTAAAAATCACCAGTCTGCCCTTGGCCGTCTGGTACCACCGCTTGCCTCGATCTGCGGGATCGTCATGTACGTGTCCGGGACTGCCATGACCGGAATGATCTTTTGCCTTGCCGCCGGCCTGGGAGTGGCCGGTACAGCTTGCACTCTGATCGACAGCTTCGTCCTGCACCGCCGTCGCGACGCGCGGTTCGATACCGTAACCGAGCGCACGAACAGTTCTTTCAACCTTGTCGCGGCCGGTTTCACCTTCGTCCAGCGTCAGGCGCAGGCGTTCGGACATAATGCCGACCTCGACGCCGGTGACTCCTGGCAGCCTTGCCACGGCGTCCTTGACCTTCGTCGCACAAGACCCGCAGTCCATGCCAGATACAGTCCAGTCGCAACTGATTCCCTTTTTTGCTTCCGTTTCCGACACATTTTTTCCTTCGCTCAACAGGGGTTTCTCGGGCTTGATATCGTCAGCCACCCCTTTTAATGTCTCTAGCTACTGTAGCTTCAAGAGAAAAATTATGCTGACCATTGGAAAACTTGGGCAGGCGGCGGGGGTCAAGGTGCCGACCATCCGCTATTATGAGCAAATCGGCTTGTTGCCGGAGGCTGAGCGTAGCGCTGGAA
The DNA here is from genome assembly GCF_002733955.1 of Hoeflea sp. GTDB lineage: Bacteria > Pseudomonadota > Alphaproteobacteria > Rhizobiales > Rhizobiaceae > Hoeflea. The sequence continues at coordinate 19,797 of NZ_NVXQ01000010.1, forward strand.
ACCAGAGACTCTACAGCCGTAAGGCGCTTGACCGTCTAACCTTCGTCCGACATGCGCGTGAACTTGGTTTTACGCTTGACGCAATCCGCGATCTGCTCAGCCTCTCTGACCATCCTGATCAGCCGTGCGCAGCAGCCGATGCGATAGCCAAAGCTCAATTGGCGGAAATAGAGAAACGCCTCGCACGTCTCGCCTCGCTGAAAGTTGAACTCAATCGCATGGTTGTGCAGTGCGCAGGTGGCAAGATTGCAGATTGCCGAGTTATTGAGGTGTTGAGCGATCATTCGCTTTGTGCGACCGATCACCGCCACTTGCAGGACGAAAAGGATCATTAATCCGTTTGGATTGTTTATCATCCATGCGGCGGCACCGCTGGTTGAAATGGGTGGCTTATTGCCTGCTGGGCTTCGATGGCGCTGGGGGGAGAGGGTCCTGTGGCCGCTGGCAGCCGCAGGACAACGGCTGGACACTCCGTTCTGAAAGGCGCTGAAAACAATGTTCTTGGGGCTGGCATGTATGCACTGCGGAAGCGAGAGAGTTCAGAAATATCCGTCGCTTAACGGTCGGCGAACAAGGTGAGGTTGAAAAGCATGAGAAAAAACAGATTGCTAGCCGTTGACGCAGCACGAGGGACGGCAATTGCCGGCGTGGTTCTTTTCCATTTCGTCTGGGATCTGGAATTCACGGGATTTGTATCGGGCGTGGCTTTCCATCCGCTGTGGCTCGCATTCGGGCGTTTGCTGGCCGGGAGCTTCATGTTCCTTGCAGGAGTGAGTCTGGTTCTGGCGCATGGCACAGAGTTGAGAGCTCGGACGTTTTTCCGCCGGTTGGCCATCATTGTTGTCGCGGCCTTGGCGATAAGCGTTGTGACATGGTTCACATTCCCCAACGCATTTGTTTACTTTGGAATCCTGCATTCGATCGCGGTCGCAAGTCTCCTCGGGGTGATGTTTCTCAGGCTCCCGGCTTTGGCCAGCCTGTTTGCCGGCCTGGCGATAATGGCGCTTCCCTGGTACCTATCGCTGCCTGCTTTCGATCCCCGCTGGCTAGCCTGGATCGGCCTTTCAGCCAACCCACCTCTCAGCAATGATTTCGTTCCGGTGTTTCCCTGGGCAGGCATTACACTTCTTGGCATCAGCTTCGCCAAGGTCGTGGACATCAGTAAGAGCAGGATGGCCAGTGCGGGTGCGGATAGCACCATCTTCGCCAGGCTCGGCTGGCTGGGCCGCCACACCCTGCCGATCTATCTGCTTCACCAACCCGTGATGCTGGCGATCATCGTTCCTCTGTCGCGCCTGTTCTAGCGGGCTTTCGGTCCAGCGCCGAAGGGATCGGCAAGCGCTGCTTTCGGCCGACTAACGGGGACAGAAGTCGATGAAGTGATTTCCGACAAATATTGCGGGCCCTTCTTGGCCAGAATTTTTCGGAAAATCGGATTCATTCCACCATCCGAATAAGCAAGGCCGACATTCTGGCCATCTCTGAGCAGTTCTTTCATTCTCTCAATATCCCGCTCCGACTTCTCGGCCACTTGCTGGATCTCCGGTTCAAATGCCGGACATTGTCCAAGCGGATTAGCGGGCACATTGCCGTTGACGGGTTCGCCAAACCTGTAGCGTCCCTCGCAGAATTGAAATCGGGGAGTCTGGCGCAAAACTTCAAAGCGATCATACCCGGCCTTGAGATCCATCCAGAAATCCAAATTTGGGTCTTCTCGGCGCGCGGCAAGGTTTTCTGGCGTCATCCGAAACGGATACGACTGGACTTGAACAGCCTGTTGCCCGCCACGCAAGGCATCCCGGACAAGGGCGTAAACTTCCGCAACATGCTCGTCAGAAATAGCAAAACAACCCGAGGAAGAACATGCTCCGTGAACCATCAGGGCCGAACCGGTATAGCCCTTTGCGCGTTCCAGCCGGTTCGGATAGCCGAGATCGAAGGAAAGGTAGTATTGCGACTTCGGGTTCAATCCACCTAGACCCACAGTGTAGAAACCTTCAGGTGCCTGACGGTCACCTTCGAGTTTTTTTGGGCCCAAAACGCCCGACCATCGGCACATCGGATAAGTCTTCATCAGCGCATACTTGCCGGTCGCGTTTTGCTTCCAAACTTCCAGTTCACTCTCCTGTTTGAAGATGCGAACCAGCACCGGATCTGCGGGCTTCATGCCCATCTCCCGCATTTGCGCAATTGTCTTTTGGGGGATAGGAATATTGCCTCGGTCATCAAGCTCAAGCGTCTTCGACACACATCCAGACGCTATCACACCCGCCAAAAGGACACCGATCAAGCTGGGTCGAAACCCTCGTTTTGTTTGTCGCTTGGACCCGATCATCTTCAGCATCATTTCCGTTTCTTGCCTTTGGCGTCAGATCACTATCAGCCGGGCTCCGCTGGTGACCCGGCCATAGAGATCAACAACATCCTGATTGATCATGCGCACACACCCGCTCGACACAGATTTACCTATTGTCCAGTATTCCGGCGATCCATGGATGCGATAGAGCGTGTCCACACCGTCCTGGAAGATGTAGAGGGCTCGCGCGCCGAGCGGATTGTTTAGCCCGGGCGGCATGCCGCCATTGCTGGCGCTCCATTTTGCCAACTCAGGTTGTCGCGCGATCATTTCTTCGGGCGGAGTCCATTTCGGCCAAGCCTGCTTCCATTGGATCACGCCTTCACCCGACCACTCGAAACCCTGCCGGCCAAGGCCAACGCCATAACGCATGGCTTTTCCATTCTCCTGGATCAGATGAAGAAAATATGTCTTTGTGTTGACGATTACCGTTCCAACCGGATACGGGCTGGTCAAATCCACCTGCCGCCTCCAGAATTTTGATGGCACCTTGTCTATGTCTATCGCAGGCAAGGGGAACTGTTCGCCGGGCATCGGCCCGTACATTGCTCGTACATTGCTCAACTTTGGATTTGGCGAAGGTTTCTCGTCCAGCTGACCGGTCTGAGTTGCGGTTGTGCATCCGGACAAGGCCAGCACTGAAGAGCCCGCTGCTCCAACAATGAATTGACGCCGGTTCATGTGTTTTCATCTTTCACGAATGTGTGCATGGTTGACTCGCTTAATAACGTCATCGGGGAAACGAGCCGCAGAATCAGAGATGATTTGCGGCTCGCAACTATTTAGATTCGAAGAATGGCGTTTCTTCTACAGCACCACAACCTGGGCGCCGACCGGCACCCGCTCAAAGAGATCTTCGACATGTTCGTTGATCATGCGAATGCAGCCATTCGAGACAGAACGCCCGATTGAAGATGGTTCTGTAGTACCATGGATGCGGTAGAGCGTGTCACGCCCATCTCGATATAAGTAGAGGGCTCGCGAGCCTAGCGGGTTGTTTGGCCCACCGGGCACACCCTTGGCAAAGCGCGCGTACTTCTTCGGGTTGCGCCTGATCATGTTTGCCGTAGGAGTCCATGACGGCCACTTGGCCTTTCGACCAACCTTTGCTTGTCCGCGGAAAGCGAGACCTGCGCGACCCACTCCGACCCCGTAGCGGCGTGCCTTTCCAGCACCCATCTGCAAATAGAGAAAATGGTTGCTGGGGTCGACAACTATAGTTCCGGGCTCGTAACCGCTAAAGCGCACGGTTTGCGGCTCGAATTTCTCGTCCAGTTTATACTTTTCGTCATGGGCGTAGGCGGGAAGCCCACAGGAGGTGGCAAGGCCAGCGCCAAGGCCAAACAGCAGTCCTCTTCTCGAAATCATGTTTCACACTCACGTCGTTGAATTTTCCGATTGGCGCAAAATGCGCATTTGGCTATTCAAGCGTGAGCGTCTGGTGGCCGCGGGACCACGTATCCGATATTGAAGAGAAGCAAGACTTTGAAGCTAGCATCATGCTCCTGCACCTCGTTCATACTCGCTGAAACAGTCGAGACAGCAAATACTGCAAAGTGCATCTGACAGTGCACGGAAACTTTGCTTCCGCTTTTCTCGCCCAGCGGGATTTCGTCTGAACCAAGTGCAAGTCCACTGGCCATTTCATCGCATTCGACGGCTTCACCAAAGCTTTGGCACACAGGAACCAAATCCACCTCACTGGACGGATGCGCCAGCGCCGGAAGCGCCAGCAGCAATGCTGAAATGAAGGTCAATACGCGTATCATCTGACCCTTTTCGCCTCATTGATACAATTTGTCTACATGAACCATGATTAAGTTTTCGTGAAGAATGACCCTGCGATCAGCAGCGAGCGAGACTGTGTCAAGTCGGTTGCTCCTCAACTTTCGGAACTGGGACAGCTATCTGGTTCATCCGCCACCATGCGAAAACCGTGAGGACGACCAAAGCGACAAGAAAAGCAATACTTGCAAAGCCCCAGCCTGTTTCCACGGCTTTTTCTACCTGCGCACCGAAAACGAAGCCCACCGAGACCAAGCAGGCGGTCCAAATCATGGCCGATCCTGCATTCAAAATCGTAAATCTGCCCCATGACATTGATCCGAGACCGACGGGCAACGCGCCGATGGTCCGCATACCCTTGGGGTACCTGTAAAGAAAGATGTAGGCCCAACCGTACTTTGCAAGTAAAGCTCTTGCTACAACACTCGCTCTTTGAGCAAATTGCCATCTGTTTAGCCAAGCATCTCCAAATCGTCTGGCAATGAAGAACCGTACTTCGTCACCCAGGTACCCGCCGGCAAAAGTCGCGACTAAGACAATATGCAAATCTAAAATTTGTGTTTGAGCCGCATAACCCGCGAACAAAGGCAGACTACCACTTTTCAACATGCAGTATACAAAAAGCAGGACGTAGATCCACAGACCGTACTCCCGTATCAGCTCCGATATACCGTCCATGTCACTTCACCCCCTCAATCTGCTCAGAACAAACAACCAACCCACTGTGTACGGGCTACACACTCCATCAGATTTGCCCTTCACATAGATCTGCCTGCTTAATGCACGGTGGTCGTGGACATGTAATCAAAGTCGGTTGCGCAGAATGAACAGCTCCGAGTGTTCTAGATACCCTTGGACGTCATTTTATGCTGCTGCTCGAACGCGACGGACGACAGCATCCCATTCCTGACAGGCTTGCGTGTGGAGTTGTCGAGCACCTCGATGTAGTCGAACACATCCGGTCTGGCCTTAACGCGGGCCTTGTAAGTTCATCGTCTCGTCATCTCGTGTTTAAGCAAATTGAAAAAGCTCTCGGCAATGGCGTTATCATGAGAGTTTCTCCATCAGTTCACCCCCTCTGGCGGCTGAATTGCGAAAGCACCATTGCGAGGGGAAATAAGAATGTGCAACGATCCGTGGTAAAAGATATCGGTAAGCCCGACATGCTCGAATGAGGAAACCCATGAGATCAGCACTCTGTTTGATTACGGCAAGTCTATTTTTTTTTGTGGTCCCGTCGATTGCGGGTACCAGCATCTCGTTGAATGCCAGCAATGACCTCGTTGTCGAACATGCCGTGATCGTCCAGCCGACAATTGGTGTCCAGGAGACGACGGGATTTCTTACCATTTGGAACGGAACACGGGAACCAGTGAGACTCGCTTCGGTGGAGAGTGATGCCTTCGGCAAGATATCCATTCGCCGGACAGAGATGACAAAGGTGCAGGACATGCCTGACCCGGTTTACGGGAAGGTTCCCATACCGGGTCGTGCAGAGCTATTGATGAGACCAGACGGTGTATATCTCACCTTGGGCGAACCTAAGAGAAACGTCGAGACGCTCACTGAAATAGACATGGTTCTGGTGTTTGACAGTGGGCGGCGTATAGCCGTTTCTGCAACATGGATTCGAACAGACACGCAAATGGAAGACCACCATCACGGTCAAGGAGATGCATAGCGCGAACCTTGAACCAGTCGTACTCAAAAACGCAACGGGTTGCTGTAGATTCTGGGCGGCCTCGACTTACCCAGGTGGGCTAAACAACTCGCAGATTTCTAGATATTCTGGTACTGCGGACCCCAAAACACGAACTGGATTAAACCCGGCTACGGGGCGATGGTTCGATGTAAAACCTTGTGACCCAATTAACAGAATTATCTATGTGGCCAACACCGTGGACGCGGGAGCCGTTTTTGCCGCCTGTAGTAGTGTCTATTCCACAGCGTCGGTTATGCGAATGTAGCGGTAGAAGACACAGAACTCCGAAATTAGACCTTTGGCGTATCACCACCTGGTTTTGAAGCGACAACTCTTCTGGAGGCTCCGCTGCAGCAGCTACTGGGGACGATTCGCATCTTTTTGAATTCCGATGCGATGGAACAAATCCGCGCCCTATGAGTTTGCCGCCCAAGGACGCCTCAGTGTGCTATGCGCGCGAAGCGGGTGCGCGGGACGGAGCAAATGCGAAGGGCAGCATTGTGAAGGAGCGGTGGTGAACAACCTATGGCTGATAACTGGCCTCGCGCTCCTACCGGGGCTCGGCAATTTTGCTGGCGCAATGGTCGCTGAGTTCGTCCGAACATCGCCACGACTTCTGAATTTGGCGCTCCATGCGTCGTCGGGCATCGTCATTGGCGTGGTAGCGATCGAGCTGATGCCCGAAGCACTCGACAATCTTGCCGGCTGGTGGATCGCCGTCGCCTTCGCGGCAGGCGGAGCGATCTATATCGGCACCGAAACGCTGATCGTGAAGATAAAGCCGTCGCGGGAGAGCGGCGGAAGCACTGAAATGTGGATGATTTATGTTGCGGTAGCTGTCGACCTCTCCGGTGATGGCTTGATGATAGGCTCCGGCACTGCGGTCGGTGCCTCGCTTGCCGTTGTGTTGGCCGCGGGGCAGGTACTGGCCGACTTTCCGGAGGGATACTCGGTCGTGGCAAACCTCAAAGAGAACGGCGTGTCGCGCAAGCGGCGGATCGCGGTCTCGTTGTCATTCCCTCTCTATTGCCTCGGGACGGCTTTGCTTGCATGGTTCCTGCTGCGAAGCGCGCCGGATGCAGCGAAATACGCCGCGCTGAGCTTCGTCGCCGGGCTCCTGTCGGTCGCAGCTGTCGAGGACATGCTCGAGGAGGCACACGAGGCCGCGAGCGACAACCGCCTCTCGGCACTGGCCTTCGTCGGCGGATTCGTTCTCTTTACCTTGGTTTCCGCCGGTCTGGAGACAGTTATGGCCAGCGGTGGCGGATCGACCGGCCAGAGCAGTTCAGTGATCGAGCAAAGCGGGACGTATGCAAATGCCCAATGACCACACCCACATCAACCCAGAATCAGGCGATCGCCGGGTTTCCATTGCAATATGGGCGAACGGAATTCTCACTGTCGCGCAGATAGCCGGGGGAATTCTTTCCGGCAGCCTTGCTCTGATCGCTGATGCGCTGCACAACTTCTCCGACATGGCCTCGTTGGTCATTGCCTTTGCCGCGCGCAAGATTTCGCGGCGCCCCCCGGACGAGCGCATGACATTCGGCTATGGTCGCATCGAGATTGTCGCGGCGCTGATAAACTACACCACGCTTATTCTTGTCGGCTTCTACCTGATCTATGAGGGCGGAATGCGGATGATCGACCCGCCCCAGGTCCAGGGCTGGACGGTCGTCATCCTGGGGGGGGTCGCACTCGCGGTCGACACGCTGACTGCGATGCTCACTTATTCGATGCAGAAGGGCAGCGTGAACATCCGCGCGCTGTTCCTGCACAACCTTTCGGATGCGCTGGCATCCGTCGCCGTCATCATCGGTGGCACACTCATCATTCTCTATGACATGCGCTGGGTCGACCCGGCGATCACCATCGGTATCGCGCTCTACATCCTCTATTTGGCCTTCACCGAGATCGGCAATCCGGTCCGGACACTGATGCTGGGCAGCCCGCCGGAGATCGACGGCGGCGATGTCGTCCAAACCGTGCGCGAAGTCGACGGCGTGGAAGATGTGCATCATGTGCATCTCTGGCAAATGCAGGAGCATGAGGCGGCACTCGACTGCCACGTAGTCGTCGCCGCGGACGGGTGGTCGCGGATCGAGGATATCAAGAACGAGATCAAGGACAGGCTGAACGATCGGTTCGGCATCGCGCATTCCACCCTTGAATTCGAGCATGAGAACCGAGCGCACGAAAATGCTGACCTCTATGGTCACGGCAATCCCGAAGAACAGGAGGAAGACCATGTTCACCGAGACCCGGACAAATCGTGACGACGTCATCGGAATCGCCTGCGAGGGCAAGCTCAGCGAAAGCGATCTCGAGCGGATGCACGCGTTGCTGCATGAGCGACTTGCATCTGTAGAAGAGCCCGGCCTCGTGGTCGATTTGACGAAGTTCGAAGGGTACACGGGCCTCGCTTCAATGCGAGAAGACTTCAAGATGGACACCGCCCATCGAAACGATTTCTCCCGCATCGCCGTCGTCGGCGACGCGGCGTGGCAGCACTGGGGAACCACCTTCGCTAAGGCCTTGACCCATGCCGAGATGCGCTGGTTCGACGCAAGCGCGCTGGACGCGGCTGCGGAATGGGCAGGCGGGGTGTGACTGGACCGCCACCCTCCTGCCGTGCCCACGACTTCCGTGAGCGCGCAGGTCGGCTTCCAACCCGTCTCCTGTCCAGGGCAGTCGCAGCCTTTCGACTCTCCTCACGCGGACATATGCCAGGAGCGTGGCCCACTGTCATTTTCTGCGTTGCGGCGATCGTCGCCTCGAGCGCTCGCTCCCATACCGAGGGTACACCGATATCGCCACACGACTTCTGGACCGCATGGTCGCTGCAGCCGAGCGTCGTGGTGCCCATCGCGATCGCGGCGTTGCTCTACGGACGTGGTCTGCGCCTCGCCTGGAGCCGCGCCGGAATCGGCCGCGGCACGGCGGCGTGGCGGGCGGGGCTTTTTTCTTTCGGGATGATCGCACTCTGGGCGGGCCTCGTCTGGCCGCTCGACGCCATCGGCGAAAGCCTCTTCTCCGCCCACATGGCGCAGCACATCGTGCTGATGGGGATGGCCGCCCCGCTCCTCGTGCTGGGTCTTCCGATTCCGACGATGATCCGGGCCCTGCCGCGAGACTGGCAGCGCGGGCTGGCGCACGCTGTCCGCTGGGAGCCATGGCGCAGGTTCTGGGGATTCATCGCCCGCATTGACGTCGCAACCGTTCTGCAACTGCTCGTATTCACTTTGTGGCACATTCCGGCGGCGATCGCGCTGTCGCTCGAAAATGATTTCGTGCACTCGCTGATGCACGGCTCGATCCTTGCCGCAGGGCTCGTGTTCTGGACAGCCATCCTGCGCATGCGAAGCGACGAGTTCGGATTGGCGATCCTGGCTCTCTTTGTGAACTTCAAGTTCTCGCTCATCCTGGGTGCGCTGCTCGCCTTCTCCTCACGTGTCTTTTACGAAAGCTACCTGGATCGCGGCCTCCCTTGGGGCGTCACGCTTTTGGAGGATCAGCAACTCGCGGGCATCCTGATGATGGTTGTCCAGTCAATGATGTATCTGCTGGCCTTGGTCATCCGGGTAGCTCTTCTGCTGCGCTCGCCGGACAGCCGCGTCGCCACCACATTGACACCGCAACCCGGGGGCCTCGCCCGATGACGAGATCCGGGGTCCTCGCGGCGGCGCTGGCGAGCGCCGCCCTCACCGGCTGCCAGGGCGCGCAGTCCGCCTTCGATCCGGCGGGAGTCGAGGCGGAGCGCGTGCTCACCTTGTTCTGGATCATGCTGGCCGGCGGCGCCGCCATCTGGATCGTCGTGATCGGCATCAGCTACTATGCCGTCAAGGGCAAGTCCGGGCCCTATTCGGACCGATCCGGCATTCGGCTGATCGTCTGGGGCGGCTGCGTCTTTCCGGTCGTGGTTCTGGCGGGGCTGCTCTGGTGGGGTCTGACGATGATGCAGGAACTGCGGCGCGCAGCGGACGGACCCACCATCGCCGTCTCCGCTGAACGGTTCTGGTGGCGGGTGGCCTATGCCGTCGATGGCGAGCCCGGCGTCATCCGCAACCTGCCGCGCGGCGGCGTCCCGAGCGCGAACGAGATCTGGATCCCGCTCGGCAAGCGCACCGAGATCCTGTTGAGCAGCCCCGACGTCATCCACTCCTTCTGGGTGCCGCCGCTCGCTGGGAAGATAGACGCCATACCCGGCCGGGTGAACCGTCTGGTGCTGGAGCCCACCAGTCCCGGCGTCTTCAACGGCGCCTGCGCCGAGTACTGCGGTACGGCCCACACCTATATGGGATTCCGCGTCGTCGTTGTGCCCCAAGCGGAGTTCGAAGCCTACGTCGCGTCGCAGGCGCTCCCCGCCGCAGTGGTTGACGGTCCCGGTGCCGGATTGTTCCTGCAGAACGGCTGCGCCGCCTGCCACACCGTGCGCGGCACCCCCGCGGACGGTGCCGTCGGACCCGACCTGACCCATGTGGCGAGCCGGCGCACAATTGCTGCGGGCGTGCTTCCGACAACCGTGGAAAATTTCGCGGCGTTCATCCGTTCGACCGAGCACCTCAAGCCGGGCGTGGAGATGCCGGGTTTCGGGATGCTCCCCGACGAGGAGATCACCGCAATCGCAAAATGGCTGGGGACGCTAGAATGACCGATACTACGGACCAATCACCCACTTTCGCCGATAAGGAAGACGAAGCGGTCCGCCGCGCGCAGGAGGACCGGCTGCGCGCGGTCTGGGCGGCCCCGAAGGGCTGGCGCTACTGGTCGGCCGTCAACAACACCGAAGTCGGCATCTGGTACACGGCGCTGTCGTTCATCTTCATGCTGTTTGCCGGCGTGCTGGCGCTCATCATGCGGGCGCAACTGGCGTTGCCGGAGAACGACCTCGTCACGCCCGACTTCTACAATCAGGCGTTCACGCTGCACGGCACGGCGATGATGTTTCTCTTCGCTGTGCCCATCTTCGAGGCGGTTGCGATCATCCTGCTGCCGCAGTTGCTCGGCGCACGCGACCTGCCATTCCCGCGGCTTTCTGCGTTCGGGTTCTGGTGCTTCCTCATCGGCGGCGTTTTCGTCATGGGCTCGATCTTCTTCGGTCAGGCGCCGAGTTCGGGCTGGTTCATGTATCCGCCCCTGACAACGGAGGAGGAATTCACGCCGGGCTACGGACCCGACATCTGGCTGCTCGGCCTGTCGTTCATTGAAATCGCCTCCCTCGCCGCGGCGGTCGAACTTATCGTTGGCACTTTGAAGTGCCGTCCGCCGGGAATGCGGCTCAACCTGATGCCGCTCTACGCCTGGTATGTGCTGGTCGTCGCCGGCATGATCCTGTTCGCCTTTCCGCCCCTGATCGCAGGTGACATCCTCTTCGAACTCGAGCGTTTATTCGACTGGCCGTTCTTCGACCCCAGTCGCGGCGGCGATCCGGTTCTATGGCAGCATCTGTTCTGGATTTTTGGCCATCCGGAGGTCTACATCGTGTTCCTGCCGGCGATCGCGCTTGTCGCCATGATCGTGCCGACCTTCGCGCAAAGGCCGATCCTCGGTTATTCCTGGATCGTGCTCGCCGCGGTCGGCACCGGCTTCATCTCTTTCGGGCTGTGGGTGCATCACATGTACACAACCGGGCTGCCCTCGATCTCGCTCGGCTTCTTCTCGGCTGCGTCCGAAGCGGTGGCGATCCCGACGGGAGTGCAGATCTTCGTCTTCATTGCGACGCTTCTAACCGGACATGTAATCCACTCGGTGCCGATGCTGTTCGTGTCCGGGGCGCTCGCCAATTTCGTGATCGGCGGGCTCACCGGCGTCATGGTGGCGCTGGCGCCGTTCGACTGGCAGGCGCACGACACCTATTTCGTCGTGGCACACCTGCACTACGTCCTGATCGGCGGCATGCTGTTTCCGGTCGTCGCGGGCGTCTATTACTACTGGCCACTGGTCAGCGGCCGTAAACTTTCCGACCGGCCAGGCCGGATCGCGTTCTGGCTGATGTTCGCCGGCTTCAACCTTGCTTTCCTGCCGATGCACTACTCCGGCCTTGCCGGCATGCCCCGGCGCGTCTGGACCTATCCGGAAAGTCTCGGCGTCGGCACCGCCAACATGATCTCGAGCGTCGGCGCCTTCGTCTTCGCCAGCGGAATCCTGATCATCGTCTGGGATGTGCTGCGTCCGCGCGGCAAGGAGCCCTACGCCAAACGCAACCCGTGGAACGCAGGCACGCTGGAATGGCTGGTCGAGATGCCGGGCGAGAGCTGGGGCGTCCGTTCCATTCCGGCCGTCACCTCGCGCTATCCGATCTGGGAGCAGCCGAACTTCATCGATGACGTCGACAAGGGCAGGTTCTACCTCCCCGACGCTGCGGAGATGAAGCGCGAGACGATCATCACCTCCGTCCTCGACGGCAAGCCGCTGCAATGCCTGCGCGTACCGGGACCGAGCTTCATGCCGATGATCGCCGCGGTCTTCACCGGAGCGATGTTCATCTTCGCGACCTTCCACTGGTGGGCTGCGACGATCGTCGCGATGGGGCTGTCGACGATCTCGATCATGGTCTGGCTCTGGCGCGGCACCTCCCTGATCCCGGAGAAGCCGGAGAAGGACGTTGGCCTCGGCCTGAAGCTGCCGCTCTACAAGTCCGGGCCGCATTCCGTCGGCTGGTGGGCCATGTTCATCATGATGATGGGCGACGCAACAGCATTCCTCGGCCTGGTCTTCGGCTACTACTACTTCTTCACCATCCACGCGGATTTCCCGCCGCCGTCAACGGTCGGCCCCGGCGTGCTCTGGCCCAGCGTCGCTTTCGGCCTTTTCGCGGTCGCCTGGTCGACGGCCCTCGGCGCACGGCTTTCGAACCAGGCGGGCCGCGTCGGTCGCGCCCGGGTGCTCATGGCGGCAGGCGCGCTCGTTGCCCTCGCCGCCAGTGCGGCGCTCCTCTGGGGACCATATGTCACGGGTCTCCGCCCCACGGCACACGTCTATCCGGCGACGGTCTGGGTGATCACCATCTGGACCGCCGCGCACGGCGTCGCGGGAAGTCTCATGCTTGGATACTGCCTCGCCCGCTCGCTGGCGGGGCGGATGACGCCAGCACACGACATCGATATCTTCAATGTCGCACTTTACTGGCACTTCGTCGGGTTCACGGTGATCGTCACAGTGGGGACGCTCGCCTATCTCCCCGTTCTGATGTGAGGGCGATACATGCAGGTATTCGGCAAGACGCAAGACAACCTCTGGACCCTGGTCGCCGCGCCGACCATCTGGGGCTTCCATTTCCTGTTCAGCTATTTCCTGGCGGCTTACAGATGCGCGCCGAATGATGATGTCTTCAGGAACATCGGCGGCACGCGAATGGCGATTTCCGGAGTCACAGCCGTCTGCCTGCTGCTGATCCTGCTGATAGCTCGCCGCGCCTGGCGCGAATGGCGCGCCGACGGCGGCGGCTACAGCAACAACCAGGACACGCCCGAGGCGCGCGAGCGCTTCCTGGAATTCTCGACGCTGCTTCTCGCCGCGCTCTCCTTCGCCGCGGTGGTCTTCGAGACGCTGCCGGTCCTCGTTTTCTGGGACTGCCGGTAATGCGCGCGCGACCGCCCGGGAGGGTACCATGCATCTGAACGTCGTCATCACCTGGAAGAGGCTCGCCGGCCTCGCCGTGCTTGGCGTGACGGGCGCGCTGATGGTCGGCTGGATAGGCCTAGTTTCGATCGCTGCCTCGGCCGGGCATTGGTCGGTGACACAATGGTTCCTCGGCTGGACGATGGAGAATGCTGTCAGAACACAGTCGATGCTGATCTCGAAGCCCGAGGAGATCGACCTCGACAACCCGATGCTGGTGCGTCGCGCGGCCGGGCATTACGCGACCGGCTGCGCGTCCTGCCACGGCGCCCCCGGCGTGCCGCAATCACCGGTGGTCGAGGAGATGGTGCCCTCGCCGCCGCGGCTCGAAGAAAAGGTTGCCGAATGGAGCGACGAGGAACTGTTCTGGATCGTCAAGAACGGCATCAAGTACTCGGGGATGCCGGCCTGGCCGGCGCAGGACCGCAAGGACGAGGTTTGGGCGCAGGTGGCGTTTCTTCGAGCGCTTCCCGAAATGTCCCGGGCCGAATATGCGGACCTCGCGCTGGGCGGCGGCTTGGCTGACGACGAACTCGAAGCGGGCGGTGAAACCATGCCCGCACTCGATGGCATCGTCGACAATGCGCTCACCGATTGCGCCCGCTGTCACGGTCGCGACGGGCTGGGCCGCGGAGAGGGCGAAGCCCGCCACGCCTTTCCGGTGATTGCCGGCCAACCCGCGCCCTATCTCTACGCGACCCTGCTCGCCTTTGCGCGCGGCGACCGCCAGAGCGGGTTCATGGAACCGCCCGCCACCCGCTACGAGACCGAGGTGCTCGCCCAACTCGCGCGCTATTTTGCGGCGCAGCCGGCGCCCCCTGGTTCCAGCGACGAAGGCGTGGCTGCTCGCGGCCCGTCAGGTTTCGACACGAGCGACGAGGCGCCCGCATCCGCCCCTCCGGCGGTCGCGGCGGATGCGGTCGAAACCCTGGTTTCGCCCACCGAAACACGGCAGGACGAGGCAGGGGTGCTCGAGGGCGAAGACGATGCAGGGACAAGCGCGGTGCCGATGGCAGCAGCTGCGGGGCCTCCGGCCAGCCGGGATGAACTTCTGGAGCTCGGGCGACGCATCGCACTGGAGGGCATCGCGTCGCGCAAAATTCCCGCTTGCCGGAGCTGCCACGGCGGCACCGGCCGCGCCCGGAACCCGTATTATCCCTATCTCTCCGGCCAGCCGGAATGGTACCTCTCGGAGCACCTTCATCTCTGGAAGGAAGGAACGCGCGGCGGCACTCAATACACGCACGTCATGGCCGAGATCGCCGAGAACATGACGCAAGAACAGATACAAGCCGTCTCCGCTTGGTACGCGGCGCAAATCTCCGTAAGTCGATAGACCCGCCATGGTGCCGCGATCGAGGATCCGCTCGACAATCCAGGCGTTCTCTGTTCCCACCGATTCCATTGTCGCACCACCAGACTCCCAACGAGTACCGGCCCACGGCAGAATTTGATTCAGCGGCACCTCCGCCTGCTCGGAAACATTCTGATCATCGAGAAGTTTGGCTTCAGCGGAAAAGCCCCAATGCACGGATAGATAAGGTGGCGTGGTGCCTATCAGCTCCAGCCGCCGCCTATCGTCCGATAGAAAATATGCGAACCAATCTGAGTCATGCGCTGCATGGAGGCGGCCCAGGAAGGGTTCACGTAGGTTGCATTATAGTGAGTGGACGAAGCGACCTCGGCAAGAAAAATCTTGCCAGCAGATACCGCCATCGCGACGTCTTTTGCGAGCCGAAAAGCTCTTCGGTCTACAATTAGATCGGCTATACCGTCACAGGCGAAAGAGAACTGACATCTGTTGAACCAGCTCTTGTTTTGGTACACTACTCCGCAAATGCTGCCGGGATATTTGGGGTTGCGCACTCTATTTAGAATAACTTGGGCGACAGCTGCTTGACCCTTCACCTCTTCACCGCGCGCTTCAAAGTAAATACCGGTCGCCAAGCATTTTTGTTCAGTAGCCGAGAAGACCGATGCTGGGAGTGGCTGACTCAACCAATCATGGTCACCTTCCGCCACCGGCGGAACAAAACGACCTCTGTCTGTTTCGCCTCCCAGCACTGCATCAAAAGGACCCTCTGGAGAATGGTAAGCGTCCGTCGGGGCGTAGGCCGTAGCAAGAACATCAGCGGAATCATTGGTGACGAGGGCAGCGAGAACAGGCGGGACACCGGCCAAACGGTCATCTTCGGGATTATGACGTGCCGAAGCGTCTCTCATTGTAAGATACTCGAAGCCTTGCCTAAGTTCCCCGAACTCCGGTTCAAACGCCGATAGCAGCGGCACGAAGCCAGATTGGGTGATCGATATCCCGGCTGATAGCCCGGTCGTTTTCCTGCGCGGCAGCCTCGAAGTTTTCGTCAAAACCGCCGATGTCGCAGAACCAATCTCGTGGGCACCCCGCAGCTTGATCCGGGCGCCTTTTTTGCCATAGTCCTCGCTACCGTCGAGGAATACAAAACGATCTGCGTTCTGGGTTGTTCGGGATTCCAGGGGCCTTTCCATTTGCGTACCCCTTGATTCGTAGAGGTGTGGCGGAGACGCAAAACCGAAAGCTATCCACGACACGAAAAACAAAGCCAAAGCGGAGTGCTTAGGGCACACGGCTGTTCGCATCTTTGCTTCTCCAAACCTGGTTCGTTGCGCGAAGAGGATGCTTTGTTAACCTTAACTAATTATTAAAGCCAATCCCTCGTCGGCGTCACAATGTCTCAGCAAAGCAGCAATCTGGCGGCAACCACCCCATCTATTCATTCCTCTATGAGAGAACGGCCGCGCAAATTGGACCTGCCCGGAATGTGTGGAGAGGCTTTCATTCTGTGATGGCCATTTCGGCCTCGAATGAGGTTGGCGATTTGAATCCCAATGCGGAATGTCGCCGACCTGGATTGTAGAAGCCTTCGATATGTTGGCCAAAGGCCAGTACCGCAGCTCTTTCGGGTCTGGAAGCTGGTTCGCCAAATCAGCTCGTTCTTGATCGTCTTGAACACTGTTTCCACCATCGCGTTGTAGTAGCAATCGCCCTTGCCGCTCATCGACGGGATAATCCGCTTCGCCTACAGAAGCCACTGGTAGTCGTGCAAGCAATATTGGTTACCGCGCTCGGTGTGCTGGACCAGGTCGGGTAGCGGATTGCGCAGGGCAATGGCGCGCAGCAGCGCATTAAGAGCCAAGTCCTTCTTCAACCGGTCGCTCATGCCCCGCCGACAATGCGCCTGTAGTAGAGATCGAGCACGATCGCCAGATAGAGCCAGCCCTCGGCCGTCCAGATATAACTGATGTCGGCGCCCACTTCTAATGGAGGCCCTTGGGATCGAAGTCCTGTTCGAAGAGATTGGCGGCGACCGGGCCACCGTGATGGCTGTCAGTCGTTTTCCTGTAGCGACGATTTTGCAGAACCTTTAGGAAATTGTCGCGCATCAGTCGGGCCACACAATGACGCCGGACATCGAAACCTTCTTCCCAGAGTTCGGCATCATGCACGGTGCATCGTAGGTCTCGCTGGAGGTCGAGAACTGCGCACGGATATGCGCCAACAGTACCAAGTCTTCACCATGTCGGCGGCTGGCGAGACGGCCATTCCCACTCAAGTTGCCGCCAAGGACATTGCTCAGGCGATGCACGGGAATTCCTTTATCGCCTGATCGATGAGGCGGAACCTTGTTGACGTCCCTCCTTGGTGAAAAAAGTTGCTGTCCGCCTCAGGATCTCGCGTTCTTGGCGGAGAAGCTTATTTTCATGGCGAAACCGTGCCAGTTCCTTGGTGGTATCTTCGTGTGGGCCGGCCAGCAGATCTGCTTCCTGATATTGCTGCTTCCATCGCGTCAGACTGGATAATCCGCCCGCAAATCGTCCGTCACCTCACGGAGTGTGGGGCGGCTGCTTTCCGTCAGCCGCACCGCTTCCTGCTTGAACTCATCGGTGAATGTCCGTCTCTCGCGTTTTCCCATTGGGTCCTTCTGTCGCGTCCAGCGAATCAGAAAGTCCCACCATTTTTACCGGGCAAGTCAACAAAGATTCAGCTATCCAATTGTTTCTAAATCGTGTGTTGCTAATGCAGCATTTGAATCGCATTTGAGAAAAATCCAAGTCTTTGATTTTTCCCAGTTTTTATCTGTTTCTCGTAGTGTCTTTCCATCAACTTTGGGGAAAGGTTCAACATGGGAAAGTCAATTATTGCGGCGCTTGCGCTCGCCTTGTCCTGCGGCACCGCCGGCGCCAATGCACTCCATCTCAACCCGACGCAGCCCGCCAGCGCCGCAAACATGGAGACATTCGGCAGAACGACAATACCTATCGGCTATTATGACTATTGCCAGCGCTACGCCGATCGCTGTGACCGCCCGGCAGATGGCCAGATCGTCGAATTGACACGCGAACTCTGGAAGGACATCATCCAGACCAACCACGATGTGAATACAGCTGTTGCTCCTCTGCCCGACAGCGAGATTTTCGGGGTTGAAGAGCGTTGGGAGTATCCCGACAATGTAGGCGATTGCGAGGACTACGCACTGGAAAAGCGCAAACGCCTAAATCAGCGTGGAGTTCCGCTGGGTGCGCTATCCATGACTGTTGCACGGGACGCAAACGGAGGCGGACATGCCGTCCTGACCGTTGTCACAGACCATGGGGATTTCGTTCTGGACAACGTTGAACCTCGAGTTTTGCTCTGGAAAGAAGCAGAACTCTATTTCCTGAAACGCCAATCGCAACATGACCCCAACACATGGGTCAGTCTCGTGTCTGGTTGAATTGTGCGCTGGAGGGTTCTGTCGCAAACCGTAATTCTGGTCGCGACAGGACGCTTCCGGGTCGGCTATCAAGCGGCCAGGATTTCGAATTGCTCAGCTATTGAGGGGCGCGAATTATAGGCAACCTCGCCTGTCGCTTGCGCATCATATGAACCATTTCGATGCCGTCGAGTATGATCCGGGCGCTCGCTATCGACTTGAAGCCGAGCATCGAGCGGACCCGGCGTTTGCTGCGCCGATGGTCCTGTTCTATCCGGTTGTTGAGGTACTTGCCCTTGCGTATGCGATTTGGTCTCGATGAACGTCGCGTCCTGTCGCAAAGGCGGTCTTCAAAATGGTTCATATGATGCGCAAGCGACAAGGCAGATATTCCTACAACCCCAGCCCATCGCTTGCTGAGCAATTCCACGCTCTGGCCGATGCCTTCTGACCTCATATCCGAAACGGTTCTTTCTCCGCCATATCAAAAATTTGCAACAGAACCTGCTCCACGGCGCGAATATGCTCATGCAGGTTCGAACTGCGGAGGCAAATGGCGAACTTCGCGATCGATTGCGAGCACCTTTTCGACAGCCTGAAGCGAACATGCCACCGCTATTCAAACCAAAACAGCCCCTCCTGCGTGCCGCGTAACCCCAGTGAAATTACCGGTCTCGGCAGCGGTTGTGCCAGCCATGCCGGTGCCGACTTCGCATACCGCAATCCGGGCAGATGCCGATCGGTTTCGCAGCAGCGGAAACAATCCAATTTTCTTCATCTTGAAGGGTGATACCCAGAACTCTGACCCCTGGACCGGGCGACCATTTTGATTTCGTTTGCATCACCGCAGATAGCGACCGCGACGCTAACACTCTGTTAACCACAGACTTTGAGGAAGAACCGTTTGAAGTGTAAATCGACACGAGTGGCGGCAGCTTGCTAGCCGACCCCGCAGTGGGTTGATCGACGGAGATCCGGGGCCGGACCAGGAGGCCATCACCAGAGAGCAGGAACGGACCGCCTCCGGTGGACCGTGTTCAAGCAACCATGATCCTGTTGGATTCAGAATCCGTCGAAGGCCTCGGATAGGCTGGAAGTTTGCCGTCATCGCGCCGGTGGCGAATGCTGCCGAAATCGCGGATATCGTGACGCTGTTGCTGTTGCCGGTCTTTCGGGCTCCGAAGGACATTTCGGCACACACCTATCCATTTAAAACTCGATAGCGAACGGCATCAATCACGTATAATGACGCATCATTAAAAACGCTTATCGAATCGTCAATTTAAACGCGTCTTGACTCAACGTTAAATACGCGTATATAAACGACAGCAAAAACGTGTAATAATACGGCCAATTGGCCTATCGAGATGCCGCATTGTGAAGTCGCACAAGAAGAACGAGGTCGTGAGAACCTAGAATGGCTACACCAAATGAAAAGTTGGCTGACGCCCTGCAAGCCCTCAAAACATTGCAGGATGGCGGGCGTCGAATATTCAAGTCCGACGAGTTCAGCCGACTACACCGAGAGCGCCTTACACGGAGCGGATTTCTCCAAGAGGTCATCCGCGGCTGGCAAATGTCAACGGGACCCCAGCCCCAGGACGGCGACACAACCCTTTGGTACGCTTCATTCTGGGAGTTCTGTTCCCTCTACTGCAACGACCGCTTTGGACAGGAATGGCATCTGTCACCGGAACAATCGATGTTACTCCACGCAGAAGCAACGGCGATTCCGCCCCAGGTGATTGTCAACAGTCCAAAGGCAACGGGAAACAACCTATCACTGCTTTTTGGCACATCAATGTACGATCTCAAGACCAAGAAAATGCCACCGCGTGTTGATCTCGTCGAGAAAAACGGATTGAGGTTCTATACTGCGGACGCCGCCCTGGTGAAAGTTGCTGAAGCGTTTTTCCAAAGATCACCTATCGAAGCCCAGGTCGTGCTGAAATCCGTGCGCGACGTGTCGGGAGTCCTCGGTAGATTGCTCGACGGAGGGCATTCGGCCGTGGCCGGCCGTCTGGCCGGGGCATTTCGGCGCGTAGGAAAAGACGAGTTCGCCGACGATATCTTGAAAACGATGAAAGGCGCGATGTACGACGTTAGAGAGACCGACCCGTTCGATCAAAACCAGCAAGTCTCCACCTTAGCCGTTGGTGGATCTCCCATTGTGGCCCGTCTCAATGCTATCTGGGAAAGCCAGCGTCAGGCGGTCCTTGATGTTTTTCCTGCTGCCCCCGGGCTTCCCTCGGACACCACCGAATTCATGAAATCGGTCGAGGATATATACAAGAACGACGCATACCACTCGCTTTCGATCGAAGGGTACAGCGTTACTCCGGAACTCATTGATCGCGTGCGCGCTGGTACGTGGGATCCGGACGTGAATCAGCAGGATAGGCAAAACCGCGACGCCTTGGCAGCACGCGGTTACTGGCAGGCGTTTCAGAGCGTAAAGGAATCTGTTGCGGAGATTCTCCGCGGTGCACCGGCGGGAGCCGTTGTCCGTAAGCAACATAGGGATTGGTACCGCGAACTGTTCGGCCCCTCCGTAGCCGCAGGTATCCTGAAACCCAGCGCCCTCGCGGGCTATCGAAACCACCCTGTATATCTCCGCGGATCAAGGCATGTACCACCGCGTTCCGAAGCGGTTCCGGATGGAATGGAGACCCTGTTCGGCCTACTGGAGAAAGAAAGCGAACCAGCGGTTAGGGCAGTCCTTGGCCACTGGTTGATAGGCTATGTTCATCCCTATCCTGACGGCAACGGACGGATGGCGCGCTTCCTAATGAACGCCATGTTCGCCTCTGGTGGGTTTCCATGGACAGTGGTTAGGGTTGAGGATCGGTCAACTTACTTGGCTGGCCTTGAACAGGCGAGCGTCCACATGAACGTCAAACCGTTCGCGGAGTTCATCGCGGAGCGCACCTCTTGGTCGACGAGTAAGGCAGTCTAAAATCATCGGGTTCAGGACGTGGTACACAGAAGCGGCTGAGTTGACGTATCGACTGCTGGATTTTGGTTGCATCGCCTTGATGGGATACGAACGAACAAACCACATCTCATTTTGTCAACGTATCGAGAAACCGGCCTTTACGACGCGAGCTATATTCTGGCCGCTGCGCCGAGCTTCGCGCTATCCTGCGTTGTCCGTTCCTCCTATACATTACAGACTTTGCGCGAACGAATCAGTGCGTATTCCAATGATGCCGGACGGTGATTCCGATGCGAAGCCGGACAGTTCGCGGTGGCCTTGGGCCGGCCGGTTGTTTGACCGGAACGGGCTCTCAGGTCAAGCCACGGTTGTATCGGCGGCGTTGACAGAGCAGCGTTTTCTCATGCTCTCACCGCTGTGTTCGATGCGGTATGCGTTTCAGCGATCGGCGCGTGTCAGAAAGATCATTCTTTCGGTGTCGCTAGCTTCGAGGGATAGGACGGTCTTACTCGAATCAAGCATCCGTGCTTCCATCGCGGGGAAAGCCTGGGCAAGAGCAGGGATCGAGACACCGTCGATTTATTCGATAACATCGCGGCGTCTGAAGAGGAGTCAGACTAGGTCGGAGATTTGATTTGGCGGGACAAATTGCAAGGGTTCGACGCGCTCGCAGCCGGGGAAAGAACGGGCGAGAAAGATTTTTTCAATTCGCTTTCCGGGTTTTTCGCCCCGCCGCGATTAATAGGGGTCCGAACAAGAGCAGTGCGAAATCGTACGCTAAGGGCGAACGAAGCGGGAACGCTAGGCAGCCCGCCGCTGCCCAGCTGGGAGACGGAGTGACCTGAAGCCTTCCGGGAGGTGCTGCTCGCTATCCCAAGTGTAAATGCCCGTCAGATTGATGTGCTCCCAGCTCAACGGCGAGATATGCTTGAGCAGGTGATCCGGAATCTCGCGACGCATGTTGCGTAAGTGAGTAACGGCTCGTTCGATATAGACCGGGTTCCAGTGGACAATCGCACTGACGACGAGGTTCAGACCGGAGGCGCGGAAAGCCTGGCTTTCGAACGATCGGTCGCGGATTTCACCACGCTCATGGAAGAAAATGGCGCGCTTCAGCTTATGTGCCGCCTCGCCCTTGTTGAGGCCGGCCTGGCAACGCCGGCGTAGCGCTGGACTTGAGTACCATTCAATCATGAACAGCGATCGTTCGATCCGGCCAAGTTCCCGTAGCGCCTTTGCGAGCTGGCTTTCCTTCGGTGATGCTGACAGCTTCTTCAAGATCGTGGAAGGCACTACGGATCGCGTTGTGATCGACGCCGCCAGATGAAGCAGATCATCCCAATGGTCGAGGATCAGGGTGGCATTGATCGGCACCCCGATGTGGTTCGACAGCGCGGGATATGCGTCGCTTTTCTCGAATGTGTGGAACTTCCGATCTTTGAGATGAGACCGGTAATTTCTCCGGGGTCAGGCAACCTGCAGAAGGGGCGGCTTTGGCTTGAATATTGGAGGCACGTTCGGTTCCGGCTGTCGGAAGGGTGCTCGTAACCGATCGCGAAGCTCGCCATTCACTTCGGCCGTCCGGACCTGCATGAGCATGTGCGCTCCATGGCGGGACCAGCGCATTTGCTGCTTCTTGACCATCCGCTTGCTGACGAGCGAATTCACTGCCGACTCGGCGAGGGTGGTGGCAACGCGAAGTCCGGATCGGTAGCGCTTCCCATAGTTGATCATCCCACTGCGGTTCGAGCGCATATAGGTCAGGAGCTGCGCGCCGAGGCTGTGCAGCCGCACGGTCGAGAACCCGTTCTCCTGCTGTGTCTCCTTCAGCCTCGCCAGAAGCTGCTCCATGCCGCGGATCGCATAATCGACACGTCCATGCCACAGACGCCACTTCACGGCTCTGATTTCCGTGTCGATGGTTGATAGAGCTCCCTCGGGCTGGGATCGCGCGATATGATCGGCGATCTGCTGCATGGGCTGGATCTTCATGGCAATGTGGAACCAGTCGATGATGTGGTTCGTCGGTTTCGGCATGGCGTGGGGCAGCCGCTTCAGAATTTCGGCGCCGTCCGAGATCACCGTCACATCGCCGAAGCCGCGATATCCGACTTCCTCAAGAGCGTGAAGAGTACGATCTCGGATTGCATGCTGCTCGGTGCTGCCGGAGACGAAGTAGCGGCCACCTGGTTCGCCCCGTCCTCCGCAGCCGCATCGGGCAACGACAAGCTCGAAGTTTCGCGCTGCATTGGGCTCGGCGCTGCGCACATGAGCGGTATCGATGCTGATAACGAACTCTTTGCGCCGATCGCCGGGAAGCTGCATCTCAATCTGGCGACGGTCATCGGCTTGAGCCCTCGTCCGCCATGTTTCCCGCACGATCTGATCGTTGAGCCGCTCGCCGATCCTGATGGTGCGCTTGCGTACGGTCGCATGTGTCTCGGTAGGTTCAACGGGCAGGAAATCAGCCAGCACCTTCGCCGCCTGCCTGTACGGCATCATGCTCCCCAGCCGCGCTGTCACTTCCATCAGCTCGGGCGTCGCTCGATCCGGGCAGATTTACTTCAGCGGCGCGAAGGCACACTCCATGCCAGGGCAGCAATCCCGGCACAGCATCCAGCGGGGGTTGCGAACCTCAACGGTGCCGAAGACGGTTCGGATCCGGCGCGCTGTGTAGTCCTTGACCGGCCGGAACGTATGGCAGTCCGGGCAGACCCGACGAAAGAGAGAATAGGTCTCTGCCTCATGGTTCACGACCGCGCTCTGCAGCGCCGACATGATCTTCTTGCCATCGTCGATGGACAATCCAATGTCGCCGTCAAACAAACGTTCCCAACTCTTATCGATGCGGACCTCCTTTCGGCACGTGTCGCCAAATTCGTTCCTACCCTCAATCATGATTGTCCATTCCACTGCCATCGCTTTGTCCCCGATCAAAACGATGGTGATGGACGGATCGAGCCTAACATCCCGTGTCCGACCCCAGAGAAATTACCGGTCTCCCTTCAACCGCGCCAAGTCGCGCGAAATGGAAGCCGGCGCCATCGCCTTCGCAAAGGACAATGGCGTTACCGTCATCGAACTTGACCAGGACACCAAGGCAGCCTTCCGCGATATCATGCAGCCGGCGGCGATCAGTTGGCTCAAGGACAATGTCGATACGCCTGCCCTGATCGACGAGGCTGTTGCCGCGGCAAAGGCGGCTGAATAACAATGATCCGGATGGCGCGCATAATCATCGACTTTGTCGACAAGGGCTTGCGCGCCATCTGCGCGCTGTGCCTGCTGATCCTCACCACCCTCGTGGTCTTTCAGGTCATCAGCCGCTACGGCTGGGGTAGCGTGCCTCTCTTCACCGAAGAAACCGCACGCTATGCGATGATCTGGATGGCCCTGCTGGCGGCCGCAATCGGGGTGCGTGACGCCGCCCATATCCGGATCGATTTCGTGCCCTCCATTCTGGGAACTGTGGCGCCAGCAGCACTACGGGCCTTGAATGTGGCGCTCGATGTCATTTCGCTTGCGGTGTTCCTGACCCTGCTGTGGTTCGGCATCGATTCCATGATCTTTGCGGCCGGCCAGACCAGCGACGGAATGCAGATCCCGCTTTCCTATCCCTACAGCGTCCTGCCGATCTCCTTCTTCTTTGCATCAGTGTTCGCAATTCTGCGGATCGTCGCCCTGGACGCCCGCACATGACCCCTTCCCTCACCGCCCTTATATTGAGTTTTCTCGGTCTGATCCTGATCGGCCTTCCGATTGCGTGGGCCATGATTGCATCCGTGCTGGTCTGGGTAACGGCGACCGGCAACTGGTATTTCCTGCCCGTCGCTTCCGAACGGATCTACCAGGGCATGGACAGTTTCGTCCTGATGGCGGTGCCGTTGTTCATCCTCGCAGGCGAGATGGTCAATGCCGGAAAGATAACCGACAGGCTGCTCAATTTTGCCAACGCAATCTTTGGCTGGATGCGCGGCGGACTTGCCCAGGTCAATGTCGGCGCGTCGATCCTGTTTTCTGGCATCACCGGCGTGGCACTGGGCGATATTGCCTCACTTGGGCGGATCTTCATCCCCTCGATGATTAGCCAGGGCTATACGCCAGCCTATGCCGCGGCCGTAACCGCTTCCTCCTCGATCATCGGCCCGATGGTGCCACCTTCGCTGATTGCAGTGATCTACGGTTCTATGTCGGACGTCTCGATCGGTGCTTTGATGGCGGCCACGCTGATTCCGGGCCTTCTTATCGGCGTTGCCCAGATGGGGCTGGTCGCGGTACAGGCGCGGATCTACAATTTTCCACGCGTGGAGATGGATCGTTCGCCGCGCGCCGTCGGCCACGCGACCGGCCATGCCATCGTTCCCCTGATGATCCCGGTGATCATTCTCACGGGCATGCTCGGCGGCATCATGACACCGACGGAGGCCGGAGGTATTGCTGCGGCATATGCGCTAATCGTATCGGTCGTTCTTTACCGCTCCATCAGCATTTCTGCGCTTGCCGATGTCTTCAGCCGCTCGGCGCTGTTTTCCGGTCAGTTGCTGATCATCATCGGGTGCGGAGCGGCATTTTCCTGGGCAATGGGGATGGAAAATGTGCCCCGGCTGGTTGGCGCTACCGTCGAGAACTGGGGTCTGGGTTATTTCGGCACCATGCTGGTCTTCAACCTGATTCTGCTGGTGCTCGGCATGGTCATCGATCCGACCACCGTCATCATTCTGTTCGGCCCCCTGCTTTCATCCGCCGCCGCCCATGCGGGCATTGACCCGCTGCATTTCGGTGCGGTCGCGATCCTCAACCTGAATGTCGGCCTGCTGACGCCACCGCTCGGCGTCTGCCTGTTCGCGGCAGAGAAAATCGCCGATTGCGGCCTTTGGCCTTTGCTGCGTTCAACCGCGCCGTTCCTTCTGGTGACGCTGTGCATGCTGGTGCTGGTGACGGCGTTCCCCGAGATAAGCCTCTGGCTTCCACGCGCCCTTGGCTTCTAAGACAATCACAAGGCTACACGAACAACCATGACCTACGAGACACAAGACGGTTCCGGCTACTTTCTCTACCATTCGATCGGCATGTATCCTGACAAGGAAGCCGAGACGGAGGCTGCATTTTCGCAGTTCTCCAGAAGCTGGAGCAGGCTGGATGACGGTCAGTGGATGCGGGCGCTTGCGGCGCGACAGGAGTTCCTGACCCTCTGGAGCAATCTGATCGGGGCCCCCGGGGGCACTCTGACTTCAGCCGAAAACGTGACCACTGCTCTTTACAGCCTGATCGGTGCGCTACCGGAGCATCATCTCCGGAATCGGACGCTGCTGATTGCGGGCGACTGCTTTCCGAGCCTGCACTTCCTGCTTTCGGGCATTGCCAAACGGTTCGGATTCGAGCTGAGAACAGTGCCGCTGCGAAGCGGCGAAAGCTGGGTGCGCGACGAAGACATCATTGCAGCCTGGGATGAGAGCGTCGGGCTGGCGCTGCTGACCTTCGTCACATCGACCGCCTCGCACCGCTGTGACCTCGACGCCTTGGTTGGCCATGGACGAAAGATGGGCAGCCTGATCGGTGTCGACATTACCCAGGGTGTGGGGCTCATCCCCTTCAACGTAAACAAGCCGCGTGTTGACTTCACGCTGTCCACGAGCCTCAAATGGCTGTGCGGAACTCCCGGAGCCGGGATCATCCATGTCGCAGAGCCGCTGCTGAAGACCTGCGAACCCGAGCTTCGGGGCTGGTTCAGCCAGGACAATATCTTTTCGTGGGATCTTGATGCCTTTGCCTACGCTGGAGACGCGCGCCGTTTTGATCACGGCACACCCTCGGTACTGGCCTGTGCCGGTTCAGTACCCGCACTGAAATGGCACGCCGAACAGGACCAGGCAGCATTGCTTGCACACAACCGCGAGCTTGGACAGCGCATCATCGATACCGCGCCCTCGCTGGGCATGACACTGGCAAGCCCGCACGAGGCCGAGCGTCGTGGCGGCAGCATCATGCTGAGACTGCCGGACGGGGTCGATCCTGCATCGTCTGTCGACCGCCTGCGTGAGCAGGCGATCTATGCCGATTGCCGCGGCCGGATCATGCGCCTTTCACCCGGAACAGTAACGACCGTCGAAGGCGTCGACAGGCTGCTGGCCGGATTGGCAGGGAATGTGAAGGCGGCATGATAAATCCATCCTCGCAATACGCTCACAGCGTGACCGGTCTGTTCGACGTGCCGGCCGAAGCGGCGTTCGCCTTCATGGCGGACCCGATCGCTCTGGGCCAATGGTCGCTTGGCTGCATGAATACCCAGCCGACGAAAACAGCACCGATCCACTCCGGTCATTCGCTATTTGACGGGGCACAGGGCTTCTTCGAGATCGACACGGATCCTGACCGGCTGATTGTCGATTACCGTTTGGGAGCAACCGAACGCCTCGTCCCCAGAGTGTCTGCCAGGGTCGTGCCCGCCGATATCTGCGGATTGGGCAAAGAGCAGTGTTACGTTACACTGATGGCATGGCGCACAACCGATATGGACGATGTTCGCTGGCATCGGCTGTGTGTTACCCATGAGGCGGAAATCTATCTGATCAAATCACAGTGCGAAGCGGCATATGGCCAAGTGTGATTTCATGCACACAGTTCTGGAACTGAAGCGGCAGAGATTGGCAATCTGGCCATGGGTAGAGACGAACCGCTGGTATCACCATGCCGATTTAAAGCGCCTCATACGTCGTTCTAGTCCTCGTAAGGGAAGGCACGAATTTTCAGCGCGGTTGTGTTGAGCCCTTTAGGCAAACGATTCCCGACATTCGCATCAGTTCGACCTTGGCAGCAAGCCGGAGCACAGCTTGTCGGTGACCATCACCCGGGTAGTGTCACCCTGACCCGTGAGCGGGCTGGACTATCTCTGATAGCCATCAAATACCAACTCCTTCACGACAATGTGGTTAAGGCGACGCTACCAGCTCAACTATTCCGCCAACTCATCATCCTCTGACTGGGACAATAGCGATTCCGTTTGTACTGTATGACGACCGAGCAAGCCTGCATCCTCAAGCGCTTCCAGGTCGGGCAGATCGCGTAGCGTTTGCATACCAAACGCAGACAGAAAGTGCTTCGTCGTCACATAGCTGTAGGGCGCGCCGGGCGTCGGGCTGCGGGGACCTGATCCGATGAAGCCGGCGCTACGCAGCGACCCGATCGTGTCGCGGCTGACCTCCCTGCCAAGGATCTTTGAAACGTCACTGCGGGTGATCGGCTGGGAACAGGCAATCGCCATAAGCACCATTGCCTCGAACTCGGAAAGAGCCGCCGCCGCTCCCCGTGTCGAGGCTTGCGATGCCCGGATTGCATCTGCATAGGCCGGGCGGCTCCGGTGCTGCCAGCCGCCGGCGACCGAGACCAGCTCGTAAGGTCGGGAGCGGAGCTCCTCATGCAGATCATCAATGAGCAGATCAATGCTGCACTCCCTGCCGACGACGCGCGCGAGAACATCCCGCGTCACCGGTTCGGCCGATGCAAAGATAATGGCCTCGACACGCAGCATCCATTCCCGCCAGCGCGCTTCCGGCGGCAGATCGCCCAGTTCCCGGTCGATGAGAACATCATCTGTGTCGCCAGCCTTCTTTCGCGACGGCCTTGCTGCGGTCGATCCGGTCATCGTCATAATCCATATATCCGGAACGAGGACCGGCCGGAGAGTTCGCGCACGGCGTCAAAGCTCTCCAACCGGTCGAACAACCGGCTGCTGGCCCAGCGCGAGAGTTTGCTGCCGGGCGCCGATGCGGCAACCGCATCTTCATCGAGCAATGTCTGAAGCACAGGTCCGGCACCCTTGGTCCGCAATTTTGGTGCTACGGCCAGAAGCCGGTCAGCCCGGCGGCTGATCTCCCCCGCCGATCGCAATGCTGAGCTCGCACCATCGATCAAGGCCAAACATATCGCCCCCGCGAATGCGGGTTCGCCCGGACGGACCCGTCCTCTCCCCCCGAGCGTCCGGAAGGCCGGGCCATACCGTTCAGCCATGAACAGCGGCACCGGAAAGGGCCATTTCAGCCTGGCAGCGATGAGCATGTCGGCAAGCGCCCAGGCGAGTGGTTCCGCATCCGGACGGGCGGCACAGACAGAAGCCACCAGCTCTGCCGCGGCAAAAGGCGGCGTCCGGCCGGACTGAAGCGCATCGTCGGTCGCAATCGTGGCTGCTGCAATCAGCTCCTCCCCGACGAGCCCAAACAAATCTGCAAGCTCAGCCAGGTGCCTTGAGGAAAACCCGGGTTTTCGACCGGCCATCCGTTTGAAGCCCAGAAACAGCCTTCCGGCCGGGCCCGGATCATCACCGGCTGCCGTCAGCAAGACCGCGTCACGCAATGCCTGTTCGTCCTCGCCACCCCGCATGAGCTGAACCGCCACTGACGCGCATCTGAGCGCCTGCCTGGATCGCCAGCAACCTACCCAGACGGGGTCCAGCTGAACCAGATCATCAAGTGATTTCAGCGCGATACCGGCTGCAAAGGCGGCATCCGCCACGGACGGATCACGGCCACGCGCTTGCATCCAGCCAGGCAGGCTGAACAACCGGACCGCCAAATCCGAGGGGGGTAGGGGCAACGAATCCATGGCGGTGACGCTATACCGGATGTGCGGAATTAGCTATCAATTTCGGTGCTATCCGCACAGCATGTCGTAGATATTTTGTGAACGATAAGATTGCATTATTGGGCTTTATGCCCTTAAGGGAATGGCCCAGTTTAGAGAGCAAATCCCTTTTGGGACATTAGGCGGGTGCGCATCGAAGAACCGCTTTCGGAAACAGAATGCCGTACACCGATGACCACCATGGGAGCGCAAAGCTGCGATCTGTAACGCAGTGCAGCTCGTCAATGGAACGCCCCGAAGCTACCGCTTGAACGGAACCACGTTCGATCCGCCATTCGCAAACGCTACGGCACCTTCGTTTCGGATTGTGGTGACTGCTTCTTCAAAGGCGGTTTGGTCATAGTCGAACAGATCATCCCAAACGATGGATGTTCCGTCTTCAAGTACGACCTCCAGTGTCCACCCGTCCCCACCTTCAAGTTGGTAAATGTCGACTTTAAAGGTAATGCCCTCTTCGACGATCCGCCGCGACATGCCTGAACTAATCAGGTTTGGTTCCCTTTCCATCATCGCACCTTTGCTGAATTGATAGCCCAATGTTATGTTCGTACATATCGCCGATACCCGCAACAGGTCGGTCCGCGGCTGTAAGTAGCACCCCAACAGTGGGGTCGAAACCGTACATTCAGTGGTCGCAATTTTCGGTTTCGCTGGGCTGAGGCAAGTAAGCGGGCGGCTAGATCACAGAAGCACGCATCAAGCACTATTGGGGTCGGCAGCTTCAAGCAACTTCTGTCCTTCGTGCAAATATTCCAGACGGCACCGGCCCCGTATACCCATATATCATGAGTTATGCGAGACAACTCGTCGCTGCGTCTTCCAAGACGCACGCGTCATCTGTTAACCATTCCGGAGCCCTGTTCCGGATACGTTCTTTTTTGGCTTGCCGGACAAGCAGCTCCAGGATATCTGTTGACCGTCGCCAGAAACTAAATTTCTGCAGTGATTTAACGGCCCCCGTCGATGCTGCAAACATCGAACGAGGGCCTAACCCGCAACCTTGGTAAGAAGGCCGAAGGCTATGTTGACCTTTATCGTGATCTCCCCAGATGGGGAAGACCAGTCCCACCCCTCTCCTGTGTTTGAAGCCCGATCACAGCGACGCTCAACGTGGACCAGTGACCCATTACGGTCACCCATCACTCTCTCTCGCTACTGATCATTTCACTTCATCGCGATAGTGCCAGTTCTTCGCCGACATCAGCGGTTCGGTTGCCCGTTTCGGGCAGCCAATGCGGAAATTATTTCCGCATACGAACCTCCATGCCTGCCTGGCTGCCGTCATCGCTCCAACAGGAGATTTCCATGACCAAGACCAAACTCACGACAACCACGTCACCCTTATATGCGTTTTCCGCAGACACACCGGAACTGAGGCAGAAGTTCTGTGCGTTCATCAATGAGCTTGTCGAAGGCCCCATGTCGGCAGAAGCCTTTACGCAAGCGCTGTCTGGCGGCATTGCTGACCTAGCTACCACGCTTCGCTCCCTGCCAGCACTTGAAGGTCGACTGATCGAATTCGGCATTGCTGCCGTCGCTAGGTGCAATCCGGACCTCAAGGTGCTGACCCAGAACCTGAGATTGCCCGTCTCACCAACCGCGCTAAAACTGGTCGAGTTGAACCACGCCGAAAATTTCCGAGCGTTGACATTCGACTCCGATATGGGCGGCCGCAAGACGTACACGCCTGACCTTGTCATTCTCAATGAGCGTACCGGCACGGCGCATATCGTCGATGCCAAGCGCAGCGTTTACACTTATGACCGCGTACGGCTTGATGATCTGCAAAACCGTATGAAAGCAGCGGGCCTTGTCCTGCCAGACTTTCTTTACAAAGAGCACAAACGCCTCGTCACGAAAGAAGTCAGGGTCGTCATCCTCACTGCTGACAATCGGAAAACTGATCTGAATGGCGGCATCTGGCATATCTCGCAGTTGGACCACCTCGTGGAAGTGGAGGGTGCGGGCGCTGCAATCGCCCGCCTTCAGACAGAGTTCCATTTCTGTATTGAAGCGAACTGGAAAAAGGCGTGCGAGACATTTGCGCAGTCCCGCAAATTGCCGATAGCTGCCTTGGATCAGGTCGAGGCCGAGCTCGATGATGTGGTGTCAGATAAAGAGGATGAGCAGTCCTTTGACGACGCTAATGCCATCGACGCCAGCGCCAATCGATCGATGATCAGGCTGGGCTTCCCTCAAGCGCCCACACGGCACTGACCAGCACTCCGCCCACTTACACATCAACTCTTTTGTTCACGACACCCGCCGATCTTAACGGTCTGGCGACGGGAGAATCTTGTCATGCGTAAATCCGATCCCAACATCCCCAACAGCAACATCATCGCGTTTCCAAAACAGCAGCCAAAGCGTCTCTCAGGTGCCGCAGTCTACCTGCAACAACCGGCTGCTCGCACGCCCAAGCGGAAGCAGGGCAAACCCCAAACCCGACTTCTGGTTCACGGCAGCGCGGCCAATGACGTGCTACAGCGAAATCGCCGGCGCGTTGAAATCCTGACTACAAAGGGCGACCCCACGCCCGAGCTGATCGACGAGCTGGCTCCGGGACTCGTCCGGAATGTCCTCCGCCGCGTCGGATCAGGTCAGTGCACCAAGACCAATCTGCCGAAGCCTCTGCGGAGGCGGCTCGATCTGATGTGCCAGTTCGGGCATCCGGCCGCCTTGATTATTAAAGACTGGCTCGACGGAAACAGGCGGTTCCTGCCCTCCAACCTACAGACCATTGCCGAGTATTCCACATGCGCCTTGGAGGAAAAGTGATGGGCACGATCAGCAAACGCGTTTCCAAATACCTCCTCGCCCGCCAACAGCGAGCCGCGCGGCTGGATGTCTTTGGTGATGCCCTGGACGCTGGCATTCTTGAACGCACACCACTCGGTGAGACCGAGCACAGCGGTGCAGTCTGGAAACTTGCGACCGAAACAGCAGCGCACCTCTCCGGTGATGTCGACCACGACCGGGAAGCGATCCGTTCGCTTCTTGAAGTTTCTTCGCGAAACAGGAAGCAGATCGAAAAACGGCTCGAAGCCGGTGATCTGGGTGGGTTTAAAGAGGATGAAGAAAGCGTTGGCGAAGCCTTCGCCACATCCGACAAATCCGCTGGCGACGCCGCTGGGCATTCCGACACGGCGACCGAGGTTGGCGGCGGAAGTGAGCCGTCCGCAAATCTGACGTCCAAAGAAGATGGGTCGAAATCAGGTAAGGGTACTCCAGCCACTATGTCCCCCGCGAAACTGGCAGCACTTCGCGATCAGGTCCTGTCAATCATTGCGGGCTTTGCACCGGTATTGAAGGTTCCAGAAGTCGCGGCGGCGCTGCTGCTCGCAAGGGCAATCGAGAGGGATGGGCATGCCGTTGATCGATTGCTCTCGATTATGAAATCCCGGAAATCGATTGTTGCCCTCCAGGTACCAGTCCGGGACTTCGAACGCCACTTCGGTCATCTTCTCGAAGACGGGCTCGTGATGCCATTCTATGTGTCGCTCGAAACGATCGCGGAGGGGCCATCCCTTGTCGGGCGCTACAAACCGCTCGCCGATTCAAAGCCGCGTAAATCCTTCAGCTGCTTCTCAGGTGCTTTGTTGAAACGGTACAGCGACGATGACGAACTCCGCAGCATCATCTCGAAGAGGGTTCTGACGGCATTCAAACCGCTGATCATCTGTGATGAACGCAATCGGCCGCTGCCAGAACGACTTTCCGCTGTCGCCGACATCGCGATCACGGGAAGCGGTATTGATTGCAGCCTGATCGCAGATGTTCTCGCAATCTGTCACGACATCCCGATCGGTCGCTCCTGGTTCCTGATGAAAGAGCTCGGCTTTGAACCGCAGCATCTAGGAATTGATGATCTCGCGATCGCCATCCGTCCCGGTCGCTCACTGACCAGGATCATTTCAGTTCTGGCGACGCTTGAAGCCGAAAACAGGGCAACGGCCGAAGCCAAGGAAGATGAGGAGAAGGAGAACAACATGGGCTCTCTGATGAAGCGCTCGGAAGCGAGAGAAATACACTGGCTGTTTCGACATCATCGAGCCCGTCAAAGAGACTGGCGGGGCGGATACGGGCAACGGGAATTGCGCGCAACAGCGAGGCAAACCGCCCACTGGCAAGGGCCAGCTGTTCGTTGAGCGGCTCGCTGGCTATGGCGATGCCCGGCAATGGGCGCTTGATCTCAAGACTGATCTTGAGGCGTACAATGACAAAGAGGTCGAGTGGTCCGATCTCAGTTCACGGCTGCTGCTCTCTGGTCCACCCGGCACCGGCAAAACAACATTTGCCAGAGCGCTCTGCAACACCCTGAGTGTCCCTCTGATCGCGACGTCGGTGGCGAGATGGCTTGAGACGTCACATCTTGGGGATGTTCTGGCAGCAATGAACACGACATTCGAACAAGCAAGAGAGTCAGCACCCTGCATTCTGTTCATCGACGAAGTCGACAACATTGGAAGTCGCGGCAGCGGCGACCGAGCTTACGATGATTATTGGTCGAGCATCGTCAATCGCATGCTCGAATTGCTCGATGGAGCTGCAAAAACCGAGGGTGTCATTGTCATTGGCGCTACAAACCGACCGGACAAGATCGACCCGGCAATTCTCCGCTCAGGCCGCCTTGAGAAACACATTGTTGTCCCGCCCCCGGATACCGATGCACTGGTCCAGATCATTGCACATCATCTCGGGAGCGATCTCGAAGTCGTCCTGGAAAGCACTGAGGTCGGCGGGTCAGTCGGTCGGACCAAGTCACCTGCGGCATT
This sequence comes from Hoeflea sp., assembly GCF_002733955.1. Taxonomy (GTDB): domain Bacteria; phylum Pseudomonadota; class Alphaproteobacteria; order Rhizobiales; family Rhizobiaceae; genus Hoeflea. The sequence goes on from NZ_NVXQ01000010.1 coordinate 54,340, forward strand.
GGCCGAACTCCGCAACACCACAGTCGACAACCGCAACGCCCGCCCCTGTGAAGACCGTGCAGGAGTGCTTGCTAATGGATGAGTCCCATCTCTCAGCCGCCAACCCAGATTGGAACCCGGTGCTCAAACCCCTGGCATTGGCTGCCGCTGGCAAGACCGGTGCAGACATCGAGCGTCTGATCCGCGAAGCACGCCAAAAAGCGCGTCGTGAAAAGCGACCGCTCACCTACAACGACATCCAAGAAGCACTCACCGCTGGTCAGGCGGATATGTCACCAGCACTGATCTGGCGAATTGCAGTTCACGAGGCTGGCCATGCTTTGGCTTGGATTGCATTCGACATCGCTACTGTTCAGACCGTGACCGTTGGAAATGGCTCAGGCGGTTTCGTTGAAAGTGATATTCGAACGGATGTCGTTCAGACAGAAGAGTGGCTCAACAAGATGATCGCCTGTGCGCTTGCCGGCAGGTCGGCGGAAAAGCTCATCTTCGGCGATTGCGTCCTGGGGTCTGGCGGCAGTGAACAGTCTGACCTTGCCCGCGCCACGAGACTAGCAACAGATGCCGAGGCTAATCTCGGCTTCGGGCAAGCGCAGCCATTGTTGTATCGTTCGATGGATGCGCAGCCGTCGATCCTCTCCCTCGATCGTCAGCTTGCACAGCACGTCCACGCCCGACTTGAGGCTGGGGAGGCCTTGGCTACCAAATTGCTGTCGCAGCATCGTAGCGCACTGCTGGCATTGGCAACCCGCCTTGCTCATGCGAAGACCCTTGATGGAGGCGAAGTGCGATCATTGCTTGCTCTGGAAATGAATGTCGTCACACCGGGTTCCAAAGGACCGGCGCCCTGAAACTGCGATTCAGAATTCGGCTTCTGCGTTACCAGAACCGGCGCCCGCGATTCCAAACCGGGCGCCAGCGATTCTGAATGCCGGATTGGCGATTCCGATCCAGGGTTCGCCGAATCAGATATCAGTCCCCGCGTTGCCAGAGCCCGCCTTGCCGATTCCCACTCCAGCGCAGCCGATTCCAAACTGCAATTCTGCGATTCAGGTCAGAGGATCAGCCGCCTTCACGATCATGATTTGCGTGAAGCCGTGAATCAGCTAACCGAGGACCAGGGCGGGCCCTCTTTCTGGAAGGCCTATGATGACGAAAAGACACAAACGAAAACCGGAACTGACACCTGCGCAGATTGATGATCTCGTTGCCCGGTTGACACACCTACATAAGGACTTGGTTCCTCTGCTGTGCGAGCTAAAGCCGCAGTCCGAACACTACAATGCGGTCGTTGACATCAACGATTCCCTGGCCAGCGCAATCCGCAAGATCTCGGGCGATGAGCCGATATGGATGCAGCCCCGGATCAGCCGTTAGCAACGACTGGAACTCAGGCCCGTGGCTTCTCGCAACGGCGGGCGAGACCGGGCTTAGAGATCATTGCAGCTGCCAAAGCTCCATGCCGTAGTGGCGTTTGCGGGAAGTCTTCAAAACAAAGCCGTCGCAACCTGATATCCATTGAAACAGCGTGTGGGCAAGGCGGTTTAGGTCACCGAGACATCAAACTGACCTGCAATGGCGTGCCGGCAACCTGAAACAAGTCATGTCAATTTATCCTGCCGCGATTCTGAAGTCTGTCCTACCGATTCGAAACCGAGAAACCGCGATTCCTCTGTGAACGGCGTTTGCAGACGACGGGCTGGAATCCTCGATACCAACTCCGCCGCGCAATTGCCTTCCAAATTGTCAACATTGCAGGCAAACGGCGTTTGTTGCTTGCATCGCCGACCGTCAAAATGGGTCTCCACGATAACAAGGAGATCAGGATGTCAAAGAGATCAAAGCGGGAAATCAATGCAGAGCAGAGGGCGAGGCAGCAGCGAGTAAGAGACGCGGCTCGCAATCGGCGGAGGCCGTCCAGGGACGATCTTGCGCGAATGCTGCTATGGAAAATGATCATGAGCGCCGGGAAGCATCATCTGGGGCAACGGGAGGCGCTGGATCGGCTAAGGGATGAGATTGTTGATGGCTTGGAGCTTCAGGGTTTTGATGTCTGTGAAAGTGAAGAGGTCTTCGAAGAGCTTGCTGGGCGGTACGCTGATGGCCTATTTCCATTTCGACCGAAACGGCATCTCAAGCCAGCGTGATCAGCAGCCTCTTGGCACCATCATCCAAACCGCGTTTGATACAACTCATCTGCCCTCCCCCCATTACTAGTCATAACGGCGTTTGCGCGGGAATCGCAAAAGTGGGTTTCACAGCAACGTTGCTCTGGACTTCTCTGATTGCAATCCGGATCAATTTGGCGATGTTCACCTGGTGGAAACGCCATTATCTGTATCTATCTGGAAATCACTTCTGCTTCGCGCCCCCAACTCGATCATTTAGCATCTGCGATGCCGGTTCCCTCCCGGCTCCATATACTCTTTTCTTTTGCGCATTATTCCGACGGCCAATGACGGCCGAAGGAGAACTCAAATGGGTACTGCACAATATGATCCTGCTGCACTGGGTCGACCGGCATGGAACGCCGGCCGGAAGGTCGGTGTGAAGAAGCCACTGAAACAGCGCCAGATATGGGCGATCCGCTTCTTCCTCGATAGAGAGGGACGCATGAGAGACCGCGCGTTGTTCGACCTCGCGTTCGATAGCAAGCTTCGAGGTTGCGATCTCGTGAAGATCAAGATCGGAACCCTCGTGACCGGGCCCGAGATTCGATCGCGCGCGATGGTGATCCAGCAGAAGACCGGTCGTCCGGTTCAGTTCGAGATCACGGCCGACGTGAGGGCCAGCCTGCTTGCCTGGCTTGAGCGAAGAGGTGGAACGGTTGACGACTACGCCTTTCCCAGCCGGGTCGATCCTGCCGATCACCTGAGCACTCGCCAGTACGCAAGATTGGTCGATGAGTGGGTGGCCGCGATCGGCCTGCGATGCGAGGACTACGGCACACACTCGCTTCGCCGAACCAAGGCGGCGATGATCTACAAGGCGACAGGCAATCTTCGCGCGATCCAAATTCTCTTGGGCCACACCAAGATCGAGAATACCGTCAGGTATCTTGGGGTAGACATCGAGGATGCCCTGGAGCTGGCGGAGCACACGGAGATTTGACAGAGCGGCCCCGTGCTTAACGGGGCCGTCGGCCTTGGCGCAGAGGCCATGCAAAAGAAGTTGCTTTGAGCCGTTTTGAGCCCCGATGCCGAAACTGTTTCCATATTCGCCCCCATGCCGGCCATACAGAACAGCAATGGGGGCGACTTGGCAGCAGATATCGATCAAAGGCGGCCCGCAATCAAGCGGCCTGTTTCTCCCCGATTCTACCGGCCTCGACCAGGGCGGAGACGATGACGCCCGCCACCAGGGCCCAGAAGGGGGCGCTGATGCCCAAGAGCGAGATGTTCGACATGGCGACGGCGAGCGCCACGAAGGCGCCTGTCTGGTTGCCGAGCGACTTGCCGAAGGCGTTCTGGAAGGCCGACAGGAGCACGCCGATCATGGCGAGGCCGGCGACGGTGCCGATGAGCGCGGACGGCAGGCTGAGCACGATCGGAACGGCAGCTCCCGCGAGGAGACCGAAGGCGGCGAAGAGCACTCCGTTGACGACTGTCGCGGCATAACGCCCCTCCTTGTTCTCGCCCGCCTGCTCGGACGAGCAGATGGCGGTCATCGGGCCGGCGATATTGGCATTGTGGCCGCCGAGGAAACCGGCTGCGACACCGCCGATGCCGGAAATGATCGTCATCGCGTTGACCGGTGGCCGATAGTCCTCGGCCATGAGCACACCGGTCGCCTGCGCGTTCTCGGCGCCGATCACCAGAAGGGCGAGCGGAATGGCAATCGCGAAGAAGGCGTCGACGGAGAACACCGGCATCGTGAATTCAGGTGCGGCGAAGGCGATGTTGGCCGCGCCGCCGCCAACCGCACCGGTCGCAAGCGCAACGATCAGGCCTGCGACAAGGGCCGCCAGAACCGGAGGAATGGATTTGGTCAGCCGCATCGAGACAAAGAAGGCGAGGATTGCCGCGCCGGCAATTAGCGGCGCCGAGTTGAGCGCCGTCACCGTGCCGATGGCGAACCGGATCAGCGCGCCGGCAATCATCGCCATGACGATCGGCATCGGCAGCCAGCGCATCACCTTGCCGATGAGCCCGCTTACGCCGAGCAGCAGAACCAAGAGGCCCGCCATGATGAAACCGCCGACGGCCTCGTTGAAGGGAATGGTGGCAAGCGAGCCCGCGACAAGGGCCGCGCCCGGTATCGAGTAGGCGCCGTTTATCGGCTGCTTGTAATAGAGCGCGAGAGCCAGGCTGATAAGCCCGCCGAGTACGTAGATCGCAAAGAGCCAGGCGACGGTCTGCCCGTTGCTGAGATGGCCCGCCTCGGCGGCGCCGATGACGATCAGGGCCGGACCGGAGCAGCCAAAGATGGCGGCGACGAGCCCGGCGCTCATGGTCTTCACGCCGAGATGTTTCGGCAGGTCTCTGAGACCCGACATAAGGCCGGGTCCCCGTTCGACAAGGCGTGTTTCGAGCGTCTTCTGCTGGGTCGTATCCATTCTCAATCCTCCCGAAGCGGATCCGAGGCCGCTCCCTCCTCGTGGAAATGAAGCCGGGCTCCCGCCCGGCCGTTGGCTCAGCGCCCGACGAAGGACGGCGCGCGCTTTTCGTGGAAGGCGAGCACGCCTTCGCGGAAATCCTCCGATGTCCGAAGCCGGCTATAGCAATGGCCCTCGAGCTCAATGGCCGTCGACAGCAGTGCGTCGTCGGTGTCGTTCAGCAGCTTCTTTGCCGTGCGCTGAGCCAGCGGAGAGAAGCCGATCAGTTCCTCGACAAGCGCGTCGACCGCCTTTTCCAGATCAGCATCCGCAACGATCTCCGAGGCGATGCCCCAGTCGTAGGCCTCCTGACCGGTGACCCGCTTCGAGCGCATCACGATGTTCTTGGTGCGGGTGACGCCGACCATCTTCTGCAGGCGGGCCGAGCCTCCGGAGCCTGGGATTTGGCCGAGCTTCTGCTCGGGCAGTGCGTAGCGCGTGGTGTCGGTCGCGATGCGGAAGTCGCAGGCGAGCGACAGTTCGAAGCCGACGCCGAAGCAAAAGCCGCGGTTGGCGGCGATGACCGGCTTGGAGCAGCGGGCCGGTGCCGCGATGTTCCAGGCGAGGTGCGAGACATGCTCGGGACTCGCCTCGAGGAAGCCCTTGATGTTGCCGCCGGACGAGAAGTGCTCGCCCTTGCCCGCAACGACGATGATGCGCACCCGCTCGTCCTCGTCGAGCGCCTCGAAGACGAGGCGCAACTGGTCGCGCGCCAGCATCGAGACCACGTTGTAGGGCGGATAGTCGAGCATGATGTCGGCGCGCTGGCGGGCTGCATCGATGGTGACGGTGAAGCCGTCGAGGTCGGCCAGGCGCGGGTCCTGGAAGGTGGCGTGTTCGGCCATGAAATGTCCTTTCGTTGGTCACGCGGCGGAGTGCCGCTCAGTGATTTTCGGGAATGCGTTCTTCGGTGTACTCGCCAGCCACCAGAAGGCGGCGCAGCAGCTTGCCGACGGGCGATTTCGGGATCTCCTCGACGAAGACGATGCGGCGCGGGCGGCGGAAATTGGCGAGACCGGAATCGCGGCAATGGCGATCGAGATCTTCGGCCGTGACATCGCCACGCCGTTTGATGAAGGCGACAACGATCTTGCCCCAGCGCTCGTCGGGGAGGCCGACGACCGCGACCTCGGCGACGCCGTCGTGCAGCGACAGGCAGCTTTCCACCTCGACCGGCGAAACATTCTCGCCACCGGTGATGATCATGTCGTCGGCGCGGCCGGTAACGAAAAGATCGCCGTCCGCATCGAAGAAGCCGGTGTCGCCGGTGAAGTACCAACCGCCGTGGAGCGCCTTGGCATCCGCGTCGGGCCGGTTCCAGTAGCCCTCGAAGGCCTCGTCGCTCTTCATCAGCGCGATGATTTCGCCTTCCTCGCCGACGGCTGCCCGTTCGTCGGGGTTGCGGCTGCCCAGCTTCACGACCCGGATCGTCTGGTTGATGCCGGCGCGGCCGGCGGAGCCGGGTTTCGCCGCCGCTTTCTGCTCGATCGTGAAGGTGTAGATTTCCGACGAGCCATAGTGGTTGACGAAGAGCTCGGGCCGGAAGGTCTGCTCCAGCCGCTTCAGCAATCCGTCTGTCATCGAGGCGCCGGCATAGCCGAGCTTTCTGACCGAGGCGACGCGCTCGGGCGAAAAGGTCTCGTGATGCACGAGGTCGTGGTAAAGCGTCGGCACAAGATAAAGATTGGTGATCTTTTCCTGTTCGATCAGGTCGAGCGCCTTTGCCGCGTCGAAGCGCGGCAGGCAGACGAAGGCGCCGCCGATCAGTGAGGATGCGATCAGGGAGCGCACGCCCATCGTGTGATAGAGCGGCATGACGCCGAGTGTACGCTCGCCATGCCGGTAGAGGTTCTGGGCGACATGGGCGACGGCGCCGGCGCGTTCGGCCAGGTGGCGGCGCGGCACACCCTTCGGCTTTGACGTCGTGCCGGAAGTATAGAGCATCAGCGACCAGTCCGCAGCCTCCGCGACAGGCACCGCATCAGGGGCTCTGCCGTCCATGATGGAGGCCAGCGCTTCTGCCGAGAACTGCGGCAAGTGCAGTGCGAGGCGCGACAGGTGCACGGCCTCTTCCGTCGACGCGTCGTAGAACACGGCCTTCGCGCCGGCATCCTCGATGCCGAAGTCGATTTCGTCGGCCTTTGCCCGCCAGTTGAGCGGCGTGATGACCAGGCCCAGAAACTGGCACGCCCAGTGCAGCGTGGCGTTCTCCCAGCGGTTCTGCATGGCGGTGAGCACATGGTCTCCGCGCTTCAGGCCGGTCTCGCTGAGGGCTGCGGCAAGCGCCGAAACCTTGTCGTACCATTGGCGATAGCTCAGGCGCATCTCTCCGTCGACGATCGCGAGCGCGCCAGGGTCGCGCTCGACGCTCGCGAGGAAGCTCGTTCCAAGATCAAGCATTGGGTGTCTCCTCCTTCCATTGTTCCTCCGCGGCGGCGAGTGCCGCCTCGACAATTGTCGCGTAGCCCGTGCACCGGCAGAGATGGCCGGAGAGGTGCTCGCGAATGTCTTCCCGGCCCGCCTCCGGCCGCTCGCGCAAGAGGGCGTCGAGCGACATCAGGATGCCGGGCGTGCAGAAGCCGCATTGCAGGCCGTGATGGCGGCGAAAGGCCGCCTGAAGCGGCGAGAGCTCTGCCGGGCCGGGAGCCAGCGCTTCCACGGTTCGCACGTCGCTGCCGCGCACCTGCTGGGCGAGCGTCAGGCAGGCGCGCGCCGGCTTTCCGTCGATCTGCACGGTGCAGGCCCCGCAGACCCCGTGCTCGCAGCCGACATGGGTGCCGGTCAGCCCGATCTCGTGGCGCAGCAGATCCGACAGCAGCATCCGGTTTTCGGCCTCTGCACGGACCTTCCGGCCGTTCAGCGTGAATTCGACCCCATGCCTTTGGGCAGCGTTCATGCGCGGCATCGGCTTGCCTCCCTGAGGGTCTCGCGGCCAAGATTGCGGACCAGTTCGCGCCGGTAGCGGGCGCTGGCGTGGATGTCTTCCCGGGCGTTCAGCGACCAGGCGATGTCGTTCAGCGCATCGTCGAACTGGTCGTCGTCGAGCGCCGGCAGCGCGAAGACACGCGGCCGGTCATCGACGCCGGCAATGCCGAGCCGCAATCCCTTGTCGTCGGCGACGGCAGCGCAGGCGACGATGGCGAAATCGCCATGCCGGCGGCCGACCTCGCGGAAGGCATAGCCGCTGCCGGGCCGGGCCTTCGGGAAATGCACGGCCTCGATCATCTCGCCCTCGGCGAGATCGGTCGCCATCATGCCGATGAAGAAGTCGTCCGCCGTGACCTTGCGCTTCTGCTTGCGGCTGCGCAGGCTGACGGCGCCGCCGAGCGTTACCAAGGACAGAGGCAGCTCGGCGCTTGGGTCGGCATGGGCGACCGAGCCGCAGACCGTGCCCCGCGCCCGCGTTTGCACATGACCGAGCCAGGGGAAGGCGGCGGCCAGAAGCGGCAGGTCGCGCGAAAGATTTGCCCAAGCCTCCAGTTCCGCCTGCCGCACGCCGGCGCCAATAGTGATCTCGTCACCCGACGTTTCGATCCGGCGCAGAGCCTCGAGCCGCATGATGTCGACGAGCAGGGCGGGACGGGCGAGCCGCATGTTGAGCATCGGCACCAGCGACTGCCCGCCAGCGATGATGCGCCCGTCTCCGCCGGCCTCGGCGAGCGCAGAAAGCGCTTCGTCCAGCGTGTCAGGACAGAGGAAATCGAAGGATGCAGGCTTCATCCACGCCTCCTGAAAAGGCTCAGAAGCCGTTGAGTGAAGCCGGCGGCGGCGCTGGGAGGCCCTCCGCCGCCGGCATGACGGGCGAGCGCCTGGAAGAATTGTCCGATCACCACGCGCGCCGCGCCGTCGAGAAGTCGGCCGCCAACCGAGGCGACCTTTCCGCCAATCGCCGCCTCATAGCGATAGTCGATGCGGGTGCCGGTCGCCGTTTCGGTCAGCGTCACGCGGCCCGTGCCGCGGCCGGACCCGAGCGCGCCCTCCGTGCCGCCCGAAAGCGTGACGGCTTCCGGCGCGACCATGTCGGACAGGCGGATGTCGGCGCGGTATCGGCCCTTGACCGGACCGATGCCGAGCGTGACCTCGGCGCGGAAATGCGTGTCGGAGACCTTTCGGACCTCGTGCGCGCCGGGAATGATGGCCTTCAGCGTGTTCGGGTCGAGCAGCATCGTCCAGACGGACTCGCGGGTGGCGACGACATCGGCCGAGCCCGCACCCGTCAGCAACCGTTCGCCGGAGGCGCCGGTGGCGACCGGGGCAACGTCCCGCGGCTTCGACGAAGGTCGCTCCTCGGCATAGAGCCATGCGCTGACCCGGCTCGGCGACAGCGGCAGCCGGATGTCCTCGACGCCCAGCGCATCAGCGACCGCGTTGGCGATTGAGACCGGCGTCGACATGCAATTGCCCTCGCCGACGCCCTTGGCGCCAAGCGGCGTGAAGGGCGATGGCGTCTCGTGATGGAGGATCAGCGGCTCCGGCGTCTCCATCACGGTTGGGATCAGGTAGTCGGCGAGCGTGCCGGTCAGGAAACTCCCATCGTTGCCATAGGCATATTCCTCATAGAGTGCGGCGCCGACGGCCTGGGCGAAGCCACCGCGCACCTGGCCGTCGACCATGCCGGGGTGCAGGATGCGGCCGCAGTCGTGCATCGTCACGTAGCGGTCGATCCTGACCTGGCCGGTCGCCCGGTCGATCTCCACGCCGCAGATGTCGAAGATGAAGCCATGGCAGAGCGACGAGTTGATGCCGTCCGCCGCCGTCGGCGCCTCGAGCTGCTCCGGTGTCCAGAAGACAGTCTCGCGGATCGTCTGGCCGGTTCCATCCGGCAGGGTGCCGGGCGCCCAGTGGCTGGCCGCCGCCACGCGCCCGAAGGAAATGGCATTGTCCGGGTTGTCGCGATCGAAGAGCTTTCCGGCCCCGAAGTCTATCCGATCCGCCGTGACGTTGAGTTGCGCGGCGGCGATCGCTGCAAGACGCTCCCTGATACGGTCGGCGGCAAGGGAAGCGGCGCCGGCGACGGCAGCGGCAAACCGGCTTGCATAATTGCCGGACGCGATCGACCAGGCGTCGCGCGCGGTGTCGAGTTCGGTGTTGACGCACACGGCCTCCAGGGGGAGCCCGAGCCGCTCGGCGACCACCTGCGCCAGGACGGTGCGGTGGCCCTGCCCTTGCGGCACCGAGGCGACCTTGACAGTGACGGAGCCGAGAGGATCGATGGCCACCGTTGCAACGGACTGGGCGCCGTTCTTCGGACCTGCCTTCGCCCGTTCCTCCGGCGCCAGGACTGTCGTGATGTAGCCCATGTTGGAGACGCTCGGCTCGACCACGGTCGCATAGCCGATGCCGTAGAGGCGCCCTTCGGCACGCGCACTGTCCCTTCGCAGCTTCAGAGCCTCAAGGCCGCCTTCCGCACAGGCGCGATCGATTGCGGTCTGATAGTCGCCCGAATCCAGGAGCCCGCCGGTCGCCGTGCGATAGGGAAAGGCGCCGGCCGGCACGAGGTTGCGGCGGATTACCGCAAGCCTGTCGAGGCCAAGCTCATCGGCGATCTTGTGGACGAGCCGCTCGAGCGCGAAGTAGACCTGCGGTCCGCCGAAGCCGCGGTTGAGCCCGGTCGGCGTCTTGTTGGTGAGCACGACGCGGTTGCGGATGGCGACGTTTTCGATCGCATAGGCGCCCGTCATGTTGCCGTGCATGCGGTAGAGCGTCGCCGGCTCCGGCGCGCGCAGATGAGCGCCGCAATCCTCCAGTTGATCCCAGCTAAGCGCGGTGATGCGGCCGTCGGCGGCAACGGCCGCCTCCAGCGTCGTGACCCGGTTGGTGGCCGAAACGGAGGCCGTCAGGTGTTCGAGCCGGTCCTCGATCCATTTCACCGGTCGTCCTGCAACGCGGGCGGCGACGGCGGCGAGGATCACATAGGGAAAGACGCCCTGCTTGATGCCGAAGGAGCCGCCGGAATCGGGCGGCGTGCGCAGCCGCATGCGGTTGCCGGGCACGTTCAGCGCGCGGGAAATCACGGCATGGATCGAGAACGGTCCCTGGAAATTCGCGGTGACGTCATAGGCGTCCTCACCGGGATCGTATTCGGCGATGACCCCGTAGGTTTCGATCGGCGTGCAGGAATTGCGCGGATAGGCGATGCGGATGGAAATGCGGTGGTCCGCAGTCGCGAGCGCTGCTTCGGGGTCGCCGTAGCGAAAGCTGCGCTCGTTGATGAGGTTGGTGCCGAGCGAGGGATGCAAGACCGGTGCGTCTGCGGCGAGCGCCTTCTCGGGATCGACAATGGCGATAAGCCGCTCGTACTCGACCTCGATCAGGTCGAGCGCATCCTCGGCGACATAGCGGTTCTCGGCGACGACGAGGGCGACGGGTTCGCCGACATAGCGCACCCGGTCCCGGGCGATCGGCCAGCATTCGACATTGGCCTTGACCCCGACCGTCATGCTGCGGGTGAGCCTTGCCACATCCTCGCCTGTCAGCACGGCGAAGATGCCGGGCAACGCACGAGCGGCAGTCGTATCGATCGCACGGATTTCTGCATGGCCATGCGGCGAGCGCAGGATCGCCAGATGCGCGGTGTCGCGACGGACGGGCAAGTCGTCGATGTAACGGCCGCGGCCGGTCAGAAGTCCGGCATCTTCGACCCGCTCGACGGTCCGGCCAACCAGGCCTCCCGCCGTTTCCAATCTCGTCATACGCTCCTCCCGCACCCATTGGTGAAGGGGTGCCGTAGCGGGAAGAGTGAAGAAGGGGGCGCGATCAGGCGATACCGCCGTGTACCAGACCTTACCGAGGAGTCCCAAAATCCTCAGTCGAAAGGCGGCTTACACTGCGGAAGATGCTGGGCGAGGAGCCGGCATGATCGTGAAAGAAGCGCGAGAAATGCGCCGGCACGGAAAAACCGAGTTGATCGCCGATCGCCGCGAACCTCTGCGTTCCGTCGGCGACGGCCGCAACCGCCTGTTCCAGCCGCTGCACGTTGAGGAAGACCCGCGGCGTCACCCCAATCGAGGCTTCAAACAGACGGAAGAAATGCGCCCGCGACAGGCCCACGTCGGTTGCGAGAAGATCGAGATCGGCGATCTCGCCCGGTGCCGCCTTCATGCGCTCAACAGCCTTGCGGATGCGGAAATCAACCCGGTGGCGCGCGGCTAAGTCACGGATCGAATGCGGCACCGCCCGCCAGTCGGCAAAGCGTTCGATGACGGCGACCATGAGTTCGCCGAGAAGCACCTCGTGCATGTCGGTACTGTTCGGCTCCTGCACCATGGCCTCCGCAAGCATGCGCGTGCGCGAGCGGATGTCGTGGGTGATCGAGCCGACATTGGAGGCGAAGAAGTCGGGCGCGTGGCTTGCCGCCCAGTTCGGCCGGAAATGGCCGAGCCACTGCGGTTCAATATAGAGCGCAAGGATAACTGTCTTTGGCCGCGTCGGGTCGTGCGCATAGGCATGCGGTTCCCAGGCGTTGATGAGGACTGCGCTTCCGTCGGTGAGAGGCACGAGCTGGTCGCGCACCGAAAACTGCGTGTCGGCGCCCTCGACCTTCAACAGGACATGGCAATGCGGGTGCGCGTGCCGCACCAGGGGTCGATCCATATCCAGCAGCGCCACCCTCCCGAAGCGGCCGCGTGCGATGCGCAGAGCATTCGACATTGCACACATATTAATCAATTTTCAGAAATTACAAGTCCGGGATGGATCGACCGGCAAGGCCCGTGCCTGCAGCAGCCGTCCTGGCCGACGCTCCAGGACGGGCGTGATACTTTCACGACTATTCCGTCCGCCCGTCGGACTTTGATCATTTTGCTTTGACGATCCGGCAGCACTGTGGGACCATTTCCGGAACAGACAGGCCTCTGCGAAAGCTTTCGGTCCTTGTCTGCGGTAGGAGGCATCCATGTGCGGATCGTGATCTTCGTGCCTGCCGACGTGCATTCCCTGGAACTTACCGGACTCACAGATGTGTTCGCCGAAGCGAACGCGCGGGCAGGCAAAACGTTCTACGAGGTTGCCATAGTTGCAGAAGACGATCGCACGATCCGCTGCGCATCGGGACTGAGGGTCCTGCCCGACTGCGCCTTCGATGCTTATCCAGGGGATCCCGACACCGTACTCGTGGCGGGAAGTGTCGGGGTGCCGCTCCGTCCCCGCGGGGAGATGCTTGACTGGCTGGTGGATATTGCCGCGCGGGCCCGGCGCTATGGCTCCGTGTGCACAGGCGCCTTCGTGCTCGGTGAGGCGGGACTGCTCAAGGGCCGGCGCGTGACCACGCACTGGCAGTATGCGACGCTGCTTGCAGAGCGCTTTCCCGAAGGACGGGTGGAAGGCGACCGGGTCTTTATCCGTGACGGCGCGATGATCAGCTCTGCCGGATCCAGTGCTGCGATCGACCTCGGTCTTTCTCTCGTCGAGGAGGACCTCGGGCGGGAGGTGGCGCTCTACGTCGCTCGAAGGCTCGTTGTCTTTCTGAAGCGTCCCGGCGACCAGTCACAGTTCAGCGTACATCTGGCTGTCCAGGCTATCGACCGAAGCCGTCTCCATGCCGTCCAGCAATTCGTGCTCAACCATCCCACGGCCGACCTCTCGGTCACTGCCCTGGCGAAGATCGCGGCGATGAGCCCGCGCAACTTCACGCGTGTCTTTTCCCAGGAGATCGGCATCTCGCCATCCGAATATGTCGACCTCACACGGATCGACGTTGCCCGCTTCCTTCTGGAAGGCAGCAGGTTGCCGATCGCATCGATCGCAGAAAGAAGTGGTTTCGGCTCGGCGCGCGCCATGCGCCGCGCCTTCGTCGCGCATGTGGGCGTGACGCCGTCCGATTATCGCGATCGCTTCCGGACCTCCGGCGACGGAGCAAGGTGCAGTTTGTCCGAAAACGGCTGACGGTTGTCCTGGAACCGCCCCGGCTGCGGGTTGCCGGGTTTCGGGTCGCCGTCCATGCTCCCTGACATGGAAGAAAGCAGCCTGCCGTTCCATCCAACCCAGGACGCCGAAGCCGCTGTCTCCGACCCACGGACAGATGAGCCTGTTTTGCCAAAAGAGATCGTGAGCGTCTCAACGCCGACACACCAGGGACCAAGTCAGATGACATTTCAAAAGAGCGTGTCTTCTCGTAGGAACTACCTGACGAAATTGGCCTTTGAGCAGGATTCCCGCAAATGGGTGCGGCGCAGCTGCAATGTCCTCGTCCATGTGCTGTTCACGCTCAAGGGAGTGCGGCAGGTGAGCCAGGCGCAGTTGCGCGTCCTCAACATCTCGGAGAATGGTTTGATGGCCACCAGCCATCGCCAAGACATTCCGGACCATTTCTTCATCTCGATCGGCGACCGCCAGTATCATATCGGCTGCGCGGTCGTGCACCGCGAGAACGGCGCGCTGCATGTCCGTTTCATCCGCGAGCAGCCGACAGTCTTCATCAATGTCTTCGCTTCGCTAACCGATCCCTTCGCTCTGCTCGATAAGATCCGCCCCGCCCTTTACGGCCTTGAAGGTCTCGCCTGACGCGGGAGAGCGCCTGGTCTGGCAGTGGCCGCAGTCCCGGAACGATTGCCCCAAACTGGCACGTGCAGTACGCTGGGCCTTCGTTGCGCATCTGGGAATGATGCCCTCCTATTATTGCGATCACTACCGTACGTCAGGCGGCTGCAAAAAAGCAGTTTGTCCGAAAACGGCTGTCGGTTGTCCTGGAACCGTCCCGGCTGTGGGTTGCCCGGCTCCGGGCCGCCGTCCATGCTCCCTGTCATGGAAGAAATCAAGAACCCCATGCCGTTGGACTTCATCAAGCGCGTGCCGAGCATTGCCGGCGACGGGCTGGCCGATACCGATTCGATCCGGTCCATACTTCCCACGCTGGTCGAGGAACTGAGCGACGGGATCGCCATTGGGCAGCGTTCGGGGGCCAATTCGCCCTTGCTCTACGTCAACAAGTCCTTCGAACGCCTGACGGGCTACGCCCGCCACGAGGTCATCGGCAAGGACTGCCGCTATTTGCAGGGCAATGAACGCGACCAGCCGGAGATCGCGCGCATTCGCGCCGCGATCGAGGCGGCGGAGCCCGTGGATGCGACGCTGCGCAACTACCGCAAGGACGGATCGGAGTTCTGGAACAGTCTCAGTCTGAGACCGGCCTGGGTCGGCGACGCGTTGCTCTATGTCGCCATCCTGCGCGACGTCTCGGCGATCCGCCAGACCCACATCGCGCTGGATCGGGTCGCAAACCTGGACCAGCTCACCGGCTGCCTGAACCGTCAAACGTTTCTCCTGACCGCCGACGAGCGCTTCGCAACGCAAGCCGAGGCGCTGCTTCTGGTGGTGAAGCTGGATGTGATCGACTTTCACGATCTCAACACCGGTTACGGGTTCGAGGTCGGCGATGCCCTGCTTTGCGAAACCGGACGGCGTCTCAGGGATCTGGGCGCTGCGCTGGTGGCGCGGATGGGCGCAAACGAGTTCGCCCTGGCCTTCCAGCTCCCGGATGAACAGAGTGCCGACGCCATCGTCTCGATGGTCACCGCCCTGCTTGCCGCGGACTTCGTCGTGGCCGGCGCCAGTGTCTCGCTGCGTTTTGCCATCGGATACGCGATCGGCAAGCCTGTGGGCGGCACCCTGTCCCTGATCCGGAATGCCGGCACCGCCCTCTGGGCAGCCAAGTCCGATCCGCTTGGCGGGCCGCGCCGGTTTCGCGACTCAGACGACGTGCAGGCCCGTCGTCGCTTGCGCATGACGCGCGAATTGAAGTCCGCGGTCGCCAACAATGAATTCGTGTATCATTTCCAGCCCCAGGTGGACCTTGTCACCGGCGAGTGGCTGGGCGCCGAAGCGCTGATCCGCTGGAACCATCCCCTGTTCGGAAGCCAGCTTCCCGGCAGGTTCATCGAGACAGCGGAGCGATCGGGGTTGTTGCTCGAACTGACCGAACGCAGCCTGACCACCGTCGCGACGTTCGCCGGGCACCTCAACGCCCACCGCGACAAGCCGCTCCACTTTTCGGTCAACGTGTCCGCAGGCGAATTTCTGCGCCACGACATGGCCGAACTGCTGGACCGCATCCTGCGTCAGACCGGCGCGGACCCTGCATGGCTCACTCTCGAGATCACCGAGAGCATGTTCCTCAGCGACACGCCCGGCGTCATGGACGCATTCGAGCGGCTGCGACAGATCGGCGTCGGGCTTTCGGTGGACGATTTCGGCACGGGCTATTCGAACCTGCGATCGCTCGAACGGTTTCCGGTGACCGAGATCAAGATAGACCGCACCTTTGTGAGCGAACTCGCCACGGCGCCCTCCAAAAGGGTGATCGTCCGCGCCATCATCGAACTCGGGCGCGCCCTGGGCCTGACGGTGGTCGCAGAGGGAGTGGAAACAGAAGCCCAGCGGGCCATGCTTTCCGAAATGGGCTGCCCGGTCGGCCAGGGCTACCTGTTCGGAGTCCCGACCGATGAAGAAGGCTTCGCCGCAAGCCTGGCGCGGCAAGCGACAGGTCGAACTGACGCAGCGTGAGGGCAGCTTCGGTTATTCTCCGCGCAGAAGCGGACAGACAGCAATCGGCCCCATTTCGGTCCTTTGAACCGACTCTGCGAACCACATGCAATGAACCGTCATCGCGAGTTCTTACCGGCAGGCGCAGGAGACCCAGCCTATGCGCTGAACAGCGCCGTCTTCGCTATAAACCAAACAGCCAAACAAATCCGTTGGCCGCTTCCGTGACCACGTCAACAAGTGTTTTCTTGGTTCAATCCTGCCTTCCGGTGCTCTTTGAATGGCCAAATTCCCGCATCAAACCTTCACGGATAGCGGAAGCTGCGATCATGGTTAATAAATAGTTAATTGAGCGTAATTCAAGAACTCGCTGGCCCAAATAGGGCGTGAATCGGGAGTTAATACCTATCGAGTTCTTATGTTTTTATTTCTCGTAATTTCTATAATTAAAGAACTCGTGTAAATACGAACATTTTTAAGTATTATTTATTTCATGTTCATATTGATGTTCCTGTAAACAGTCACCATCCTTGTATGCATGACGATCGCGTAACAACCGTTAGATTGAATACGTGTTGTCTTAGTGAACGTTGCTCATAGCAACGGGCAGATTTCATATATACACGAAACAAGAATGGAGAATTTATACATGCTAGAAATCGAAAGAACCCCTCTTGAGACAATCACCGAGTTTCGGTCAAATATAATCAGCCTTGACTGCGACATGTTGCTGTCCGGCTTCGCTCTATTCATCGAACCTGACCAGGCATCAGTCCGGCCCAAGACCGATGAAATCGTCGTGGGCGTGGTCACTGACCTGCCAAACGACCTCAAGGTGTCGGATCTGGCTGAGGCGCTGGAGGAAGGCGAAGCGGCATTCCTCGCTATCATCGAGGCCTTGATCAAGATGGTCTCCACAAGCAATCGGCCAGATCGGCGGATCCTGATGGACGAGGCTATGGACCATTTGGATGACTTTGCTCAGCTCCTGGTACGCAAGGTTGCGGAGGAAACGGTATGACCGCTGAGAAGATCGATCACCCCGCGGTCGGAGAACTGACACACGGCAATCACACCATCGGCAAATGCTGCTCGGCAATGGCCGATGAGAAGGCTGCAGCTCAAAACCCGGGGCGCGAATTGCGCCTCGGGGGAGAGGGCAAGGTAGCGCGAGGGCCTGCTGCGACGGACCGGCAATTGCCGACACCTGCAGCGGACACAACAGCAGCACAGGACCAGTTCCTGTTGAACTGGGTGCGGTCCAAAGCCGAGGCTTTACCAGACAATCTCCTGCTCGCAGTAGTGGCGCGGCACGGGAAGGTGTTCCGACACGCCAATCACTTTCCCAAAGAACTCCTGCCCGGCCTTCCGGCTCAAGCAAAGGCCAATTGCACAAAGTTGGCTTTGCAGAACGATCTGGGCAGCAAGTATCACTACGCGGAAGGTTTCGTCGTCGATGTTGGGAAGTTGGCACTGATACAGCATTCCTGGCTCGTCAATGAGCGCGCGGAGGCCATTGATATCACGCGAGCGGATACCACGGACACGGTATTCATTGGTGTCGCGGTCAAGACCGAGTTCCTACAAGAAGTTCAGCGGGAGACAAAGCAGTACGGGTTCATAACCAAGGAGGCCCTGCAATCGAGTTCATTTCAACTGAACGGGGATCTGGGCAAGGCGCTCGTGGACGGATTTTCGGTTCGACCCCAGTCAGGGCGCCGCAAGGGCAAAACAAGACCAGAGTGGTTTGTGTTCTTCATGCCAAATGAGGATGGGACCATGTCGTTGGTTACCGAGGTGATGATCGCCGACCTACGCGACGGCATCATCACACCGAAGACCCCACTCAAACAATTGAAGGCAAGGTATCAGGGCGTCAACAGTGCGGGCGCACTCACGATGATGATGCGTGAAGCCTGCCGGCTATATGAGGGCCTGGCCGGCTCGCAGTTGCTCGTTGTCGACGGTTATACCGACGAGATCGTTCGCAGTTTCGACCGTCCTTTGGAGGTCATGCGGCGCGGTACAAAGTGGCTTGAACGCATTGCCGTGTCATCACTCACACAGACCATGGACGAGGAACCGGAGGATGATGAGGACGCCTATCGCGAAAAGTTGGATGTGATCCTGCATGTCTACTCCATGCCTGCTGGCCGATATCAAAAACGCGCCGGCAAACTGGTCAAAGCTTACGGAGAACACATTCTAACTTATCAACGCTGGGACAAAGACCTCGAAGACATTGAGGCGCCTTTTCCAGATCACGATCTGACCCTGTGGCCGGAGGCTTCCTACCTCTTCAGCAACCCGTTGGGATACCAGGGGTTCGACGGAATGAATTGGCGCTCGGATTGGTACCACGCCGATGGCACCCCCAAGACTTCGAGCTAAAATGTCATTCGCAAACTTCGACCAAAGTCATTTCGACATACCGAGATGTTGCCCATGTCAAAAAGTGTATTGCTTTACGCCCGCTATTCGACCAACCACCAGAACGAGGTCTCGATCGAGACCCAGGTGGAACTGGGGACGACCTTCAACGACGAACGCGGCTGGAAGCTGGTCGAGGTTTTCACGGACGCGGCCGTGAGCGGGACCTGCTTCAAGAGCCGCCCTGGGATTCAGGCGCTGCTTAAGCGGTGTGAACAGGGCGGCATCGACATCGTGCTTTGCGTCACGCTCGATCGTATATCCCGCGATGTCGAACACAGCGCCGGCATCCTCAAGATGCTCAATCACCGCGATATCGAGCTTTGGACCGTTCATGGCGGTGGCCGGGTCACGGATATGGAAGTGGGTATCCGGGCCGTCCTGAGCCAGGAACTGATCGAACAAATCCGCTACCGTACCCTCGAAGGCATGAAGTCAGCGGTGCGGAAGGGCAAGGCTGCCGGCGGCCTGTCCTATGGATACCGGGTTGCCCAGCAATATGATGCCAAGGGTAACCGCATTCCCGGTCTGAGGGAGATCGATCCCGAAGAGGCAGCGATCATTCAGGAGATTTTCCGGGAATATGCCCGCGGGCGCTCTCCGATCCAGATCGCCGAAGAACTCAACAGGAGAGGCGTGCCCGGACCACGTGGCGTCAAATGGCGCGACACGGCCATTCGCGGACATGTCGACCGTGGCACGGGCATCCTCAACAACGAGGCCTATCGTGGACGCCTGATCTTCAACCGGCGCAAGTTCCGCAAGAACCCGAAGACCGAGAAGCGCGAAGCCCGTATGAACAGTGAGAGCAGCTGGGTCATCGTCGATGTCCCGGAACTCAGGATCATTGATGATGCGCTCTGGGACAGGGTCAAGCAGCGCCAGATTGCAGTCCGGGACAATTACGAAGCGACCACCACGAACAAGCTAAACCGGACACACCGGCCGAGCTATCTGCTCAGCGGCATCCTGCCCTGCGCCCATTGTGGCGGCCCCTATGCGATTTCAGGGAAAGATCGCTACAGCTGCACGAACCGAGGCAAGAAGCTGCCGCTCGATCACCTTGACGGAAGCGTCTGTACCAACTCCAAGACCATCAGCCGGCAGGAGTTGGAAGACCGGGTGCTGACCTGTATCCCGAACGCTCTCTGGAACCTGGTCAACATCGAGACCGTTATTGCCGCCACCAAAGAGAGCGTCGCTGCCCGACAGGCAAAGGCCGGCAACAGCATCCCCGCGCTTGAACAGCAGATTGCCGCCAGGCAACAGGAGCAGAAGACGATCCTCAAACAGATCGCCGATCGCATCCAGGCCAACCGCCCCGCTATCGCAAGCCTCGATGACATGGTCGATGAGCTTGAGGTCAAGATTGCCGACCTCCGGCAGGAACTGGAAGTGGCCAGGACAACCAAGCCGGTCAATCTGGCGGACGACGTCACCGCAGAAATGGTTGAACGTGTGATCAATGCGCTCATGTACTACTTACGGGAGCACGCCGATACCGAGACCAAGCAGCCATTCGTGAACATCATTCGCGGGCTGATCCAGCAAGTCGTGATCGGTCCGGCCGAACACGGCAACGGCGTCGAACTTTACGTCCATGGTGCAATCGTGAGCATTCTGGCAACGATGGACACGATCAAGGCGATGGAAGCGGAGTTCCGGACGGCTCAGGAGTACGAGTTCCACAACCTGATCGACAAGGGAGTTCTCGACACGGAGCCCAAACGCAAAAAGTTCCTCGCGCTGTGTGCGGAGGAACTTGAGGGTAAGCGCCGTGAGTGGCAGGACTTACAAGTTTCAGTG